>NZ_JBIAFV010000001.1:627096-1958343 GCF_042869435.1 Nocardia sp. NPDC006982
AAGTTTCCGCTGCCGTCGAGTTCGCCCGAAGCGGCCGTCCGGCTCGCACGGTTGTAGAAGAACAACCGCCCATCCACGGGCACAATATGAGTCCAGTCGCCGAATCCCGACATATCGGCGAGATTGACGAAGTTTCCGCTGCCGTCGAGTTCGCCCGAAGCGGCCGTCCGGCTCGCACGGTTGTAGAAGAACAACCGCCCATCCACGGGCACAATATGAGTCCAGTGACCGAATCCCGACATATCGGCGAGATTGATGAATTTTCCGCTGCCGTCGAGTTCGCCCGAAGCAGCCGTCCGGCTCGAGTCGTTGTAGAAGAACATGGTTGCCACCACCTGTCGTTGGAGCTGTTTTGGGAGGTCACACCATGGTCGAAGGCGGCAGTTGGTGCGCCTAGGGTAATGCGCTACCCGAAACTCGAACGGCCCCGGATGAAGGTGCGGCGTCCACGGCATTTCGGCTCGCGGAACCGCGCTGTTCGATATCTGGTTTTCGACAAGTGCGAAAGCTCGGCCACGCATCGACCGCCAGCTTCCGAAGCGTGACCGGAGGTTTGTCGAAAATCCCCGAAAGCTTTGTGACCGTAGCGCGGTTTTCCCCCCGCGCGAGCCCGAAGGCTGCACCATGGATACGTGCGGTGCGGCGAGTGCCGCATTCTCTTCCCGTTGTGTTCAGGACTCATACCCGCCACACAGGAGGAACCGAGATCCATGACGACTACCCGGAATTATCGGTGTACCACCCATGTCGCGACCGTCTTCGCAACGATGGCGACAGCGCTGGTCGTAACGGCTGCCCCCGCTCTCGCCGCCGCGACCATCGACATCTCCCGCGCCGGACCGACCATAGTTCAAGTCACCTACAGCTGCGATAACTCCGACGGAGTGACCAGCATTCAGGCGATGATGGGCGAACCCACCGCCGACGGCCCCGCCGCCCAGGGCATTCAGAACGCCGTCACCTGTGACAATACCCAGCACGACGCGAGCATTCCGATGACAGAAACCCCCGGCCAGCCACCGCTGCGATCGGGGCAAGTCCAGGTGCGAGTCGCACTCGTCAACAGCAGCGACACCGTCGTATCCGGGCAGGCGAAGCTATTCGCCATGCAATAAGGGAACCTCTCACGCCGGGCGTGGTGCGGGTGGCCGATCCTGGGTTTCTATGTTGGTCGGCTTGCTGGGCAAATGTCGTCCCAATCGAGCTTCGCTGTCCTCGACGCCGTCGCCGAGCACGGCGTCGCCAAGGTCGGCATCCCCGATATCAGCCGCCGCGCCGGCGTGCGCGACAGCTCCATCTACCGGCGCTGGGGAACCCGGGAGAACCTGGTCCTCGACGTGATGCTCACCGCGAGGGAGCGCACCCTGCCGCTGCCCGATACCGGCACACTGCACGGTGACCTGACCGCGTTCGAAGTTGCGGCGAATCTCGCGAGCCGACCTTGTGCGCGAGCGTGTTCCGCGTCGGCTCAGGTGTTGGGTCGACGCAATTCAAGGACGCTGCCGCTGATCCTCGCGATCCAGGGGTCAGTAGTAATGGCGTCTGCCCCCGACGGCCCGACCCGTCGACCCCAATAGGAACAACACGAGCCCGATGATGAGAACCACGATCCCGATGGTCCACAGGATCGGGATGCTGAATATGAACCCGACGATAAGAAGAATGATTCCGAGAATGATCATGGCCAGCTACCTCGTTTCGCTGCTGTATTCGAAGGGTCTCAGAAACCCTCCGGTGCTGGTATCGGTTACCCAGCCACGGCCACGGGAAGCAACAGCCACGATGATCAACCCGTGTGCTGCATATTCCAGTAGACGCCTCGAGATTCAGGATGTATACACCCCGCCTATCGAGCTCGATCGCGCTTTGCTCGCCAACGCACGACCGGCAACGGCGATAGGCCCATTCGCGGGAGTTGCGCGGATTTTGCGGCGAGCGTCGTCCGGCAATCCGAGTTGATCGAGGAAGATTACGCGTCAGGGCGTGGAATATCACCGCGCCACGCGCCGGTTTCCTGCTGCCGGCCTTCGATGAAGTGCTTGAAGCGCTGCATGTCGCCATTGACGCGGTGCTTCAGCACGCCGAGCTTATCGGCGGCGCTCTCCACGAATCCCTCCGGATCGATCTCCATTTGCGCGGTGATCCGCGTGTGGGTGTCGTCCAGACGATGAAAAGTGATCACGCCCGCGTGATCGGGACCACTGTCGGACTTCCACGCGACACGTTCGTCGGGATGCTGCTCGGTGATGGTCGCGTCGAATTCCCGGGTCGCGGGTCCAACGTGGATCCGCCAGTGGGTGTGTTTGTCGTCGAGCTGGTCTACCGCCTCCACGCCGACCATGAACTGCGGGAATGTCTCGAACTGTGTCCATTGGTTGTAGGCGGTGCGAACCGGTACTTCGACATCGACGGTCGCGGCCACGGTGCTCATCTCAGTTCCTTTCCGAGCTCGTCCCGATGCCGCCGCGTACGCGTCCGGCCGGGGTGGAATGTGCGCTCATGGACAATCAGTGGCGAAAGGCGTCCTTGACCTTCTCACCCGCATCCTTGAGGTTGGACTTGGCCTGATCGACCTTGCCCTCTTGCCTCTTTTCCTCGTCGTCGGTCGCCGCGCCGAACTTCTCCTTGGCCTTACCGGAGAGTTCCTCGGCCTTATTCCTTGCCTTGTCTGCAGTGCCCATGATTGCGGCCCCATCGTTCGAAGGTGCCCGGCCTACTGGCTCCAGCCGGTCTTCTGGCGATAACCCGCATTCCGACAGCCAAACAACGCTGCCGGACAGACTTGCCGCGGCACGCAGAGATAATGTCCCGTTCAGTCGGTGAGTTGGTATGTCGCGAAGATGCCTTTGTGGTCGCTGACCCACTGCGCCGGCGAGGCGACGAAGTTGTCCTGGCTTGTCTTTTGCAGTCGGGTACCGCGCACGATGGACCCGCGCGGGCCGATGATGCCGACGGCAGACAGACACAGTGCGGCGCCATGAGCGAAGATGTAGTCGACGCGGTCGCGTTCGTCGGCCTCAGGAGCCCAGGCGAGCTCGCAGACATCCACATCGATGTTGTCAGAGGGCCAGGTGAGTCCCGGATGGGTGGCCGGGTCTGGATACATCGATCGGTAGGCATCGATGAAACCAGCTTCTTGCAGGCGTCGAGTGGTCTCCCACGCCGACACCACCCCGTTGTGGTCGAACAACTTCGCTGTGGCGGGGGTCCAATCCAACAGGGACGGCTCGTTCAGATCGCCCCCCATGATGACCGAAGACCCGTCGGCGATTTCGGCTTTCGCGTCGGCGAGAAAGTTGCTGATGACCTCTGGGCGGCCCGAGGCCGCGTTGATGCGCTGAATCACGGCCAGGTCGGTCACCGGGCCGTCGGGCAGCTTGTTCCACTCGTGCTCGGCGAACTCGCCCGGCGCCGGGGCTCCGGGACCGTAGCCTCGGGGCAGGTTGGAGGCGTACCAGCGATACTCCAGATGCGCGGAGTAGACGGTGAGGCGCTTTCCGTCGATGTTCAACCGCGCCTTGACCATCCATTGCAGATCGGCGCTGTCCTGGACCGGAAACACCGTCAGAATTCCGGTGTCGTGCGAGGCAATGGCATTGAACTCGCGCCCCCGCCGCACCAGTTCGGCCGCGACGGCCGTGGTGGCTTCGGTTGCCTCCGAAAGCAGGACGATCGAGGCCTGTGTCGAGATGATGAGATCGGTGATCAGCTGAATACCAGTGGAAATCTTGCTACCGCTGTGCCACGTGTTCAATGCCAGCACCCGGATCTCGTGTGCCGCGGGTGCAGCAGCCGCGGAAATCTGCGAACCAGCCTCGAGCGCTCCGCCCGCCCCTGCCCTTGCCGACCCCAAGTCGCTTCGCCTCATCAACCCATCATGGCCTCCCACATCACGTCGGCGATCGGGCTCGAGTGGATTCCCGAGGTGCGTCCGCTTCGTTCGTACGCCCGCTCAGTCGATACGCATTCACAGCGAGTGGCTGCATCGCGAGAGTCGAGTAGTGAACTACCCGTGACCAGGCACGATGGCGGATGGAAACTGACGATGAGCATCGCGATCCGAGAACGTGTGGGAGCCGGGGCCATGGGTGGTGACATCGAGGTCTGGAAAGACAGAGTGCTGTCGGTCCTGGACACCGTGCCCGTGGGCAAGACGGTGAACCAGAAGAGATTGCTGACGATGATCGCCGCGCGGTTTGCCGCCAAGTTCGAGGCACGCGAACGCGATTCGATGGCCGGTGAGCCGATGTGGTGGGTCGCGGTATCCGACGCCCTGAGCAAGCTTGGTGACGACGGACTCGTCGTGACGGGATCACCGATCGAACTGACCGCGCTCGGCCGGAGCGAGGCGCCCGCCGCGATCGCGCGCGCGGCGGCCTATGTTCCGACGCGGGGGCGGATGACGGCAACCGGTGCGCCGGGCAGGTTGCCGATCGCGGGTGTTATCGCTCCTCCGTTGCGTGCGCATCTCGAGACTCGCAGATCGGGACACGCCCGAGCGGCGGAGGCGGGTACCGCGTTACCTGCCGGGGCCGACGATCCGATATCCATCATGGTCGAGCTCAACTCGAGCTACGGCCGCGGCCTCAATGCCGCGTTCAACCGGCTCAAAGAGCTGTGGAAGCTCGTCGCGGCCGGCGGTGCCCCCTACCGCCTCACCGACGAGTACGCAACAGGGCGGTTGGCCCCCGA
Source organism: Nocardia sp. NPDC006982 (assembly GCF_042869435.1). Lineage (NCBI taxonomy): Bacteria > Bacillati > Actinomycetota > Actinomycetes > Mycobacteriales > Nocardiaceae > Nocardia > Nocardia sp. NPDC006982. The sequence goes on from NZ_JBIAFV010000001.1 coordinate 631,789, forward strand.
CCAGATCGAGGGGCTGGTGGCCGCGGATGCCGTGGCGTCTGACATGTCGGCGCGGGCAATGCAGCGCATCTGGCCGGACTTCGAGATCCACGGTCAGATCGACCAGTCCTTTGTGACGATCAAAGCCGAAGCCGCCCAACGATCGTTCAACGCGTACGGCGAGGGAATCGTCTGGGCCGTCGTGGATTCGGGCATAGATCGCAACCATCCTCATTTCCTCACCAACGAAACCCTCACCCATCCATCGGTGCGCGATCTGCATCGCACGTGCCCCGGAGACGGACCTCCCGTTCGTGACGGCGCCCTGCTCGACGAGGAGGGCCACGGCACCCATGTCGCCGGAATCATCGCCGGCGGACTGAATGGATGGGCGAAAAAGGTTGTCGTCACCGAGAATCGGTACAACACCGCCGACGGAGCCGAGCTGCGCAGGCGGACGGTCGTCGAGCCTGCGCGCCTGTCCGGGATCGCACCACGGGCGAGGCTGGTGAGCCTCAAGGTACTCGGTGCGAAGGGCAACGAGACAGCGCGGGTCGGGCGCGTGATCCAAGCTCTGTCATATGTGCGCAGGGTCAATGCGGCCGGCGACAACGCACCCCGGATCCACGGCGTAAACCTCAGCCTCGGTTACGGATTCGACCCGGCGTGGTACGCGTGCGGGAGCAGCCCGCTGTGCATCGCGGTCGACAACCTCGTCCGCAGTGGCGTCATCGTCGTCGTCGCGGCCGGTAACTCGGCCTACGTCAGCCTCTTCGTCGAAGACCAGAACGCACCGACCCGGTTCAGCACCGGAATGACGATCAACGATCCGGGAAACGCCAAACGTGCGGTCACCGTCGGTTCTACGCACCGGGATGCGCCACATACCTATGGGATCTCCTACTTCTCGTCGCGGGGACCGACGGGCGACGGGCGGATGAAGCCGGACCTGGTCGCTCCGGGCGAACGCATCACATCGGCTGCCGCGGGTGAGCTCGGCGCAGACGCCTTTCGATCGTTGGGCAGACACGAGGAAGGCGCGGCGGTGTATATCGAGCAGAGCGGTACCAGCATGGCCGCCCCGCATGTGTCAGGTGCCATCGCGGCGTTCCTGTCGGTCCGGCGCGAATTCATCAGTGACCCCGAATCGGTCAAGCGGATCTTCGTCGAGTCGGCGACGCCGCTGGGTCGCGACCGTTATCTCGAAGGCGGAGGACTCGTCGACCTGATGCGCGCTCTTCAATCCGTCTGAACCTGGCGACGAAGGAGTTAAAAGATGCCAGAATTTGTTGGCGATAAGCCACTTTGGATCGTTTCGTTCGATAAGGACGGCGATGTCGATCGAGACGGCGCCGACGCACTTGTCGCGGGCGTACGCCAGCGCGGCCTCACCGACCTGATCGTGTTCTCGCACGGCTGGAACAACGACCGCAGCAAGGCGGTCGACCTGTACCAGCGATGGTTCGGAAAACTGGACACGTTGCCGTCCGCCGCGACGCGCCGGATCGGCTACGCGGGCGTGATCTGGCCGTCGGAGCGCTGGTCCGATGAACCGATCGGGGACTTCGCGCCCGCCGTGGCGCCCACCGGGGCCGCGGCCGCACGCCGCCGGGACTCTGTTCCCGCTGGATCACCGACGCTCGACGCCGACACTTTGCAGATGTTGAAGGCGACCTTTCCGGACGGGGCGCAACAGCTCGATCGGATTGCCGAACTGCTGGGAACCGAAAAGCCGAACCCCGGCACCATTGACGAGCTGTTTCGACAAATGCGCGAGTTCAGCATCGCCACTTTCCCAGGAAGCACCGACAGCGAAGGCCCGAAGGACAACGCCGACACCGGATTCCCCGCGATGCTCAGTACGAACAACGATGCGTCAGAGGTGTTCCGGGACTTCGCGATGGAGCTGATGAGATCGGGCGTCGACCTCGATTCGGCGCAGGGTGGCGCCGCCGGAATCGGCGACATATTCGGGAAGGTGCTGCGGGGTGCCAAAGAGGCGCTACGGGCGCTGACCTACTGGCAGATGAAGAACCGCGCCGGTGTCGTCGGCGAGAACGGCCTGGGACCGCTTCTGGGACGGTTGCATCGGGAATTCCCGAGTTTGCGCATCAATCTGATCGGCCACAGCTTCGGCGCCCGGGTCGTGTCGTATGCCCTGGCCGGACTGCCCGACGGCCTGGTCCCGTCCCCGGTGAAATCTGTCACGCTGCTGCAGGGTGCGTTCTCGAGCTTCGCTTTCGCGGACCCGTTACCGTTCGACCGGAACCGGCGTGGCGGTCTGGCCGGACGATCCAACCGGGTAGACGGGCCCGTTTCCGTCTGCTTCTCGAGCCACGACGGAGCATTGAACAATTTCTATCCACTTGCATCGAAGGTCGCCGGAGACAACGCCGCAGGAGCGCACGGTGACAATCCGTGGACAGCGATGGGAGCCGTCGGCGCGTTCGAGGTAACCCAAGTCGAATTACGAGGCGTCGGCGACGATTATCCGTTCACCGCGGGCGAACTGATCAATATCGATGCGTCCGACACCGTAGTGAACGGCCAGCCGCCGTTCGGTGCGCACAGTGACATCGTGCACGAAAACCTCGCCTGGGTTGTCGTGAAAGCAAGCAAGCTCGACACGCCATAACACGAGTTCGACCGCGGCGAGCGCCGTGTCTGCGGAGAACACAGACTCCGTTCCGCGATCGTCCAAGTGGAGGTGCGCAAGACAAGAGGGAGATACCGGTGGGCAACCTGATGAGTTTCAAGGAGATCGGCGGGTTTCGGGTCAAACTATGGCGCGGCGAATCGATGTGCTTGATGGGATTCGACGTCGATGACCCCGAGCCCGACTTCGTCGGTTTCGCCGTCGAATACCGCGAACCGGGCGGACGGAAATTCCTGAACCTGCATAACCGATTGTCCTTCGATCCGCAGGACGCGGTCACAGGTTTTCGCACCCACCCGACTCTGGAAGCGCCGCTGCAGACCTACCGATGGGTGCACTTCCCATTCCAGCCCCGCGCCGGCACCTATACCTACCGCGTCACCAAAATGCACATGCCCAACGACGGCCAACTCGTCGCCGGCGAGCAGATCCAGCTGCCGATCGATTTGGGACCTGTGACCATCGACGGTTTCCTCGACGTCGGTTTCGCACGAAACTTCGCTTCGTCACAGGCCTTTGTGGAAAAGCGCGAGGAACTCGATCTGCCCGCCGACATCATTCCGGCCGAAGCCAGCCGCGGCCTCGAGTTCGCCGAACGCAAGGCAGCGATCGCGAGCAAGAAGGAAAACATTTATGAGTGGCTGGGTTTCGAAGCCGATCGGCTGCTGTTCGATTTCCTGGACTGGGCCGTCGCCGACCGCCACATCACTGTCGACGCGATGGCCTACGACCTCAACGAGCCCGACATCCTCACCCGGTTGGAGAAGCTGAAGAAGCGGCTGCGCGTGATCGTCGACGACTCCGGCGAGCACGGCGAACGCTCCAGCTCTGAAACCAAGGCGGCCACGCGCCTGCGGGCCAGCGCCGCCGACGTACACCGCGGCCACTTCGACGGTCTGCAGCACAACAAAGTCCTGATCGCCAAGCAAGACGGTGTGCCGGTACGGGTGCTGGGCGGGTCGACGAATCTTTCGTTCCGCGGCCTCTACATCCAGGCCAACAACATGTACGTGTTCACCGACGACGCGATCGCCGCGCTGTTCGCCGAGATGTTCGAGCGGGCCTTCACCGACATGGACGAGTTCGCGGCGTCCGAATTCGCCAAGGTCTGGCACTCGGTCAACCAGCGCGGGCGACCGAGTGTCGGGCTGTGCTTCTCCCCGCATCTCGACCCGGAATTGGCGCTGGCACCGGTGGGCGGTGCCATCGACCAAGCCGGCTCATCGGTGCTCTATTCGTTCGCGTTCATGAATCAGACCCGGTCCGGCTCCGTGCGCAAGGCCCTGGACCGGCTGATGCGCAAACCGCTGCTGAGCTACGGCGTGGTCAACGAATCCAGTGGCATGCAGATCAAAAAGCCCAGCGGCGAAACAGGTTTGGTCGACTTCGACTTCCTGTCCGAACATGCACCGCCACCGTTCAAGGCGGAATGGTCTGGCGGCAAGGGCATCAACATTCACCACAAGTTCGCCGTGATCGATTTCGACCGACCAACGGCCAAGGTGTACACCGGGTCGAGCAACTTCTCACCATCGGGCGAGCACAACAACGGCGATCACCTGATCGTCATCGAGGATCAACGCGTCGCGGTCGCCTACGCGATCGAAGCGATCCGGGTTTTCGACCACCTGAACTTCCGCAACCGGATGAGCGCGGCGGAGAAGGCGCGTAAGAGCCGCCTCAAGCGCCCACCGGACCCGATGCTGCTCGAAAAGCCAACCGCGATATCGAAGAAGCCCGAACCGTGGTTCGCCAAGTTCTACGTCACCGGCAGTCCCCGCGAACGCGACCGCAAGACATTCTCCCGCCGTGACCCCACCGACGATGACCGGCAGACACCCACATCGGACGCGGAGTCGGCAACCTCATTGCCGCACCACAAGGCCACACGCAGGCGGGCTAGACGCGGAGCAGAAGGTAAGCGGCCGTTACCGAGCCGATGACGGCGGCGCCGTAGCAGACCACGATGATCAACACGCTGAACCGCTTAAGCCGCAAGCCGTCGTACAGCATGTACCGGAAGCGGTGTGCCCAATGGAATAGAGCCAGCACACAGAGTCCGAAAAGGACCAGCCGGGTGAGAGGATGACGCAACACCGACAGCAGGTATGCGTAGTCCGGCTCGGGAAGCCAACCCAGCGGGAAGGCGAGGCCGAACAGAAACAGCAGCACAGGTATGAGCAGTGCCGCGGCCATTCCGCCGGCGCTGAACATCAGCCACCCCAACGGTTCCAGGGACTTCCTTTTCGTCATCTCAGCACCACCAACAGCACGATCACCGTGAGCAGAGCCCACGCCAGGTAGTGCAGCCCGAGGATCACGACCGGTGCGACGGGTCGGCTCCGCACACGCACCACCATCGCCTTGGGCGCGAGGTTGAACCAGGTGACGGTGTGCATGAGCACGAACAGCAGGGCGATCAGGTTCAGCGCGAGCACCCCCGGGCCTGCACTCCAGTTCAGGAACCGCTGGTACTGCTCGCTTCCCGAACTCACCGCGTTGACCAGAAGCAGGAGGTACACCACGAACCAGGCGACGAACAAACTGCTGAGTTCGCGCAGGACGAAGATCAGGTACGAGCGGCGTCGCACCCACCAGAACCTGGAGATCGGCTTTCGATACAACCGGGGTGTCGTGGTCATCGTGCCCGCCATGGCATGAGGAAGTCTCGCAGCGATTGCGTTGCCGCGGTGAGCTTGTAGCGTTGGATCGCCCCAGCCGGGTCGACCCCCTTCGGGCACGCGGTAGTGCACTCGCCGACAAGGGTGCAGGACCAAACTCCCTCGGCCGACGCGAGAACGTCGCGCCGATCTCCGGCTCCCTCATCGCGCGAGTCGAGGTTGTAGCGTTGGGCCAGTGCGATCGCCGCCGGACCGAGGAACACGGGATCGAGCGCGTAGACGGGACAGGCCGAGTAGCAGAGCATGCAGTTGATACACATGCTGTACTTCTTGTAGTCGTCCATTTCCAGCGGCGTTTGCAGGTACTCGCCGTCTTCGAGTCGCCCGGGTTCCGCCCTGATCAGCCATGGCTTCACCTCGGTCAGCTTGTGCATGAAGTCGCCGATCTCTACGACGAGATCCCGGATCACCGGGAAGTTGCGCAATGGCTCGACTCGCACCGGCCCCGGCGCGTAATCGGTCAGAAATGTGGCGCAGCTCAGTTGTGGCTCGCCGTTGACGGTCATGCCGCAACTACCGCAGATGCCCATCCGGCAGGACCAGCGGTAAGACACTGTTCCGTCGAGATAGTCCTTGATGTAATTGAGGCCGTCGAGCACGGTCCAATCTCTGCGCAGCGGAACCTCATACGACTGCAGTACCGGTTCGTCGTCTCGATCCGGTCGGTAGCGCGCAACCTGCAGGGTTATTTGGTCCTCCATCGCCATCACCTCCCGTATACGCGTTCGCCAGGAGGCCAGCGGGTGATCGTTACCGGGAGGTGCGAGACTCGGCCCGAACCGTCCGGCTCCCGATGGATCACCGAATGGGCCAGGAAACGCTGGTCGTTTCTGGCGGGGAAATCGGTTCGTTGGTGCGCACCCCGGGATTCCTCCCGCGCCAGCGCGCAGGCGATGATGCACTCCGCCACATCGAGCATGCACGACAACTCGAGCATCGCCACCAACTCGGTGTTGAACGCCCGGCTGTGGTCATCGAGGCAAGCACTGCCGAACCGATCGCGAAGCTCGCGCAACTTGTCGGCAGCCGCGGCGAGAGAGTCGCCGTCGCGGTAGATCCCAGCACTGGTCTCCATCGTCTCCTGCATCTCGGTGCGGATGCGCGCGATGTGTTCGGATCCCTCGGCGTGGCGCGTGAGCTCCCGTTCCAGCCGGTCCTGTTCGGCGCGACCTCGCGCCATGACCGCCGACGCCTGGGCGGCCGTGGCCGAGCTCGCGTACTCGGCGGCGGCACGACCGGCTCGCGCACCGAAGACCAGCAACTCGGGAAGGGAGTTCGAGCCGAGCCGGTTCGCGCCGTTGATACTGACGCAGGCAACCTCCCCAGCGGCGTACAGCCCCGCCAGTGGTGTCGCGCCATGGATGTCGGTATGGACGCCGCCCATCATGTAGTGGACGACGGGGCGCACCGGGATCAGCTCCCGGACCGGGTCGATGTTCTGGTATTTCGAGCACAGCTCGCGCACGAACGGCAGCTTCGTATCGATGAGATCCGCACCGAGGTGGCGTATGTCGAGGTGGACGACGGGTCCATACGGCGTGCCGATGGTCCGGCCCTTGTCGAGTTCGTGCACGAAGGCCTGTGACAGCCGGTCGCGTGGTCCCAGTTCCATACTTCGCAATACCGGCACCGGTGACGGCGTCCCGAGGTCGTAATCCTGCAAGTAGCGGTAGCCGTCTTTATTGAGCAGCCAGCCGCCCTCAGCGCGCGTTGCCTCGGTGATCAGGATGCCTGTGAACGGAAGGCCGGTCGGATGGTACTGGACGAACTCCATGTCCTTGAGCGGCGCGCCTGCCCGGTATGCCAGCGCCATACCGTCGCCGGTCTTGATATTGGCGTTGGTGGTGAACGGATACACCCGGCCGCAGCCACCGGTGCACACGATGACCGCGTTGGCGTGAATGGTTTCGATGCGTCCGGTGGCCAGTTCTATGGCCACGATGCCGCCCACCTTGTCGTCGTCGACGAGCAATGTTGTCGCGAACCACTCGTCGTACCTGACGATGTCCGGATAGGACAGTGTGGTCTGGAACAAGGTGTGCAGCAAGTGAAAACCGGTCTTGTCGGCTGCGAACCAGGTGCGGAGATTCTTCATGCCGCCGAACGCCCGGACCGCGATGTGTCCATCCGACCGGCGGCTCCAAGGGCAGCCCCAATGCTCCAGTTGGAGCAGCTCCCGCGGTGCCTCCTCGACGAAGGCCTCGACAGCGTCTTGGTCACAGAGCCAATCGCTGCCGGAGATCGTGTCGTACGCGTGCTCGTCGAGGGTGTCGTCGCGACCAGCGACTGCGGCGGCGCCCCCCTCGGCGGAGACGGTGTGGCTGCGCATCGGATAGACCTTGGAAACGATCGCGATGCTCAACTGCGGGTTGTGTTCCGCGATGGCGATGGCCGCGCGCAAACCCGCGCCGCCTCCGCCAACGATCACGACGTCGTGAAAAGCGGTCATGGTGCCACCCGGGGTGTGGTCGGTCAGGCCTCGAAGTCGGCGCTTTGCTCGTCCATCAGGATCTTGCCGTCATGGCGGACCGTTCTGATCCGAACGCTGCCGTCGTGGAATTCGTGCCGAATCCGGCGGCAGCCACAGTCGTAAGTCGTATCGTCGATGACCAAGCCCGCGTCGTCGTCTTCGCGGTGGCGAGCCCCGCCCCTCAGTTTCCCGCACGGGGCGCGTTCCTTGCTGAACTGCTCGGTGGCGCTGAGCATTTCCACCTCCCGGCAACCCGGTGGCACACCTGATTGATAGGTGTAGGCACATGAGTTTACGCGCATTGCGCCGAGGCCGCAGGAGGCATTTGGGTCTGCCGGACGTAGCTATCCGCTATGTCAGTCGAATCTCCTTGCGCGACAAGACTATCCATACTTCTCAATGCCCGTCAACGAGGTAGCACGCCATGAGCGTCAGATCTAGTTCGGTTCCAGACTGAGCCGATCGCAGGTTTGCTGAGAGTGGGCCGAATGCCGAGTACCGAGGAGCCGCGACGGCCCGGTCAGCCGCCGAGCCCGACCTCGATTACTCATCGAGGGGCTCGCCGCTGCCGCGGGTATCACCGAAGCACCATTGCGACTACCGGACGGTGCCGTCACTCGGTCGCGAAAGATCAACATGCCGCAGACATTCACGGTGTCGGCTGACAACCTATGGGCCGTATCGGGCGAACGACCTTGCAGCAGTGGAGCATTCGCAAGCGTCGTTCAACTCGGCGACCCCGCTGACCGCCAGGCTTGGCTGAGCGCCGCCATCCAACGCCTAGATGACGGGTGACGCACCGACCTCGCCGCATTACGGCGGAAGCGAGCTGGTGACGATGCCCCACCGTCGACGTTCGCCCCCTGGCCAGACCCGCAGAATCAGACCCGGCACAGGCGAGGAATCGGCGCCGCCGGTGCGGCGAACGCCCGACTACCGGTAGCAGTAGGAATCGGAAGAGGCGTCGCCGCCCTGGAGGCGCACCTGGTGCACCCGCAGACCTCGAAAGTCCTCGTCGTGGGGGAAGAACGACTCGTCGATGGTCATTCCGCCGTCGGGATCGGTGTGCATCACGGCCATCCAGGCACCGACCCCATCCGGGTAGAACTGGTCGTCCCACGCGCTGTAGAGCGAGTTGGTGAGGTAGACCCGCTGACCGTTACGGCTGATCTCGACCATCTGGGGGCCACCCGCAAGCGGCTGGTTCGGCGCGGCCGGATGGGGGATGCGGCCCACGATCCCGCCGAGCCGGACGGACCCGGTCTCTTTCGGGCTGGCCGGATCGTGCACGTCGAACTGCTTGAGCTCCCCGGTGCCCCAGCACGAGACGTAGAGGTATGCGTCATCGACCGACAGGTCGATGTCGCTGACCAGCGGCGGCACCGCGCCGAACGGTTTCAGCGCCGGCGGCAGCAGGTCGGGATCAGCCGGCTCGGCCGGGATGGTGATCACCTTGTCGACCGCCCACACACCACCGTCGTGGTGCCAACGCCACACGGAGGCCGACAAATCCTCGGTCGAGATCACCACGCCGACGAAACCCCAGGTGGCGTCCGGATCGTGCGAAGGGCGCAGCTCGAGTGGCATCTGGTTGTGTTCCCCGAGATCGACCCGCTGCTGGTGCCGACCGGCGGTGAGATCCCAGAAGTGGATCGCGTGGCCGTACTTGTTGGCCAGCAGCAGCTCCGGCTGCAGCCCGTCCTCGATCATGGACGGGGTGCCCCACTCACTGCTGATCAGGGTGTTCTGGTTGAGATGCCACCAGGCGTCGTACGCGAGGTATTGCGGCCCGCGGTCGGTCTCCCATTGCCGCAACACATCGAACGTGCCGTGATCTAGCAGCGCGATCCCGCCCGGCCCGTCCGATCCGTCTGCCCCGCCGAGGCAGGTCATGAAAACACCGTCCGGCCCGCAGTGCAGCGTGTGCGGGCGGGAGTAGCCGGCCTTGGCCGCGAGCTCGGAGCTGTCCACGATCTTGGAAAGGGCGGGCCGACATGGGTCGGGCTGGGTGTCGAACACGTACAGGTGCGACGAGCGCAGACCCGGCACGATCAGGTAGCGCCGAGCCAGCCCCTCCATGCGGTGGCCCTCGTGCTTCAGCGCGCTGCTGCAGGCGTTCCAGCCGAAATGGTGCAGCTCGTTGCCCAGGTGGGGCACCTCGGTCCAGCCCACCACCCTGCCGTAGGTGGCCGAGCCCGGATCCACATCGACTACCGACAGCGCATCCGGCTTCTGTGCCGCCCGGTCGAACGCAACGACGTATGCGAGCCGCTCCGGCGGCGCGGCAGCCGCGTCCGCTGCGCTCCGATAGAAGGTCGGGTCCATGTCCGAGTGATCCATTTCCAGCCTCCTTCGTGTCGATGGGCGCAGACTCACGCACCTCGCCCTTCCGGCGGCTGCGAGGTCGGCCCCACCCGCCGGTCGCGTGCCGTAATGGCGCGGGGGCAGACAGTAACCAGTCTCGGCCTTTCGACAGAGATCCACCAGCTACCTCCGGGCAGACCGTGCGGTAGGCCGCAGTCGCAATCCGGGAAAGCCGGGCGGACGAGTTCGTGACGGAAGTCGAACAGCAAAAGAAAGCATGACCGAATCCGGCCCCGCTGATCTCGAGACGCGGCATCGCGCAATGTGGGCATTGGGCGACTACCCAGCCGTCGCCACCGAAGTCATCCCTGGGCTGGGTCGGCGTCTCGTCGAGGTCTGCGGTATCGGCCCGGGTCGGCGTGTGCTGGACATTGCGGCCGGATCCGGGAATGCAGCGATCCCGGCCGCGGAGACCGGTGCGCACGTCGTTGCCAGCGACCTCACGCCGGAGTTGTTCGACGCGGGCCGACGTATCGCTGCCGCCCGGGGCGTCGACCTGCAGTGGCAGGAAGCCGACGCCGAGGCATTGCCCTACGCCGATGCCGAGTTCGACGCCGTGATTTCGTGCGTGGGCGTCATGTTCGCGCCGTTCCACCAGGCGGCCGCGGACGAATTGGTACGCGTCACCAAGCCGGGCGGCACGATCGGGCTGATCAACTGGACACCCATTGCCGCAGAATCCGACCGGATCGCGCGGTTGGACCGGAAACTCGCGGGTCTCGTGTCCCTACACGACCTGGGCAACGGGCGGATGGAGTGGGAGTACCTCTTGGTCACCGCCCGCCGATCGGCCTGACCTGGCCATATGGCGTTGCCCGGAAGCCACGGCGGTCGATGTGAGGGCCGTAGAGCGGCGGCTCCCTATGAGCAGGTCGAACTCCAGTGCGGTGATCACCACATTCGGTTCGGTGCCGGCGCGCCCGCGGCGATAGCGGGCGGCGATGCGTGGCTCAGCAATCGCGGCAGCGGGCCGCTGAGATCGGAGATCCTCAGCAACATCCCCGCATGTGCGACGAAAGGGTGGCGTACCTGCGATTTACTGGAATATCTCGCACTCTCGCCCTATGCATCGTTAACCGACTGTGCGTAAACTGTGACCGAGCTGAAATCAAAAATGTTGCCGTCACCCTTGCCTAGGGCGCGAAGCCCAGGGCAGACGGATTCAACCGACGGCGAGCCGAGCACGTGATCTAGAAGGCAGATTCAGAGAACAAGATCACTACAGTCACCAAAGGAGTTGGCCATGCACAAGAAGGTCGAAGAAGCACTACATCAGGATTTCGATCGCTGGACCGAACTGGTCGACCGCGCAGCGCACGCGGAGAACGAAGTCGAGCGGGAGAAACCCGCCTTGGCTGCGACGGAGCTGCAAATGAAGTGGTCCCGTACCGCCGCCGAGGACTGGCGAACACTGCACGACCACTGGTGCGAAGGAATCGACCGGATGCGAGCAAGTGTGTGAAGTTCAAATCGCGGGATGTTGTCGCGGCACCTGTCCGCAGCGGTTCCGAGGATGCTTCGGCTAGTTCGTAGTCGTGCAAAGTGATCGGACGGGCTCTCGGTCACTGTATGCCTGTACATTTCGCTCATCGCTGTGCGGCCGATTCTGTACGGTGCACGCGACGTAGTGTGCCGGATCGGGTTACTCCTCCCGCCTCGAGGACTAGTTCGCATGGTTTGTGGACACTGCCCGCGTGCCGGATACGGTGTTGGCCAGTGCGATGGCGACGCGGCGTTCGGACTCATCGGCGAACCGGCCTGTGAGGGTGACGCGGCCTTCAACGACGGTGGCCCGCCAGCGTCGATTGCCTGTGTAGTCGTCCAGGCGCTTCTGGACTTCTACCGCTGTCCTTTCGTCCGGCTCGAGCATCAGTCGCAGTAGGTCACTGCGGCTGAGGATGCCGACCACCAGTCCGTCGTCGTCAACGATGGGCACGCTGCGCAGTCCATGTCGCGGCAAGATCTGACCGACCTCGGCCAAGGTCTTGGTCTCGGACACCGCGACGGCCGGCGCTGTCGTCACGCTGCGCACCGTCTGTGTGCGGGCTTCGTCAGCGCGTAACACGTCGCCGCTTGGTCAACATTCCCACCAGCCTGTCCTGGTCATCGACCACCGGTATCGCGGCAAATCCGTAGTCTGCCAGGGGTATTGCTGCTGCTCGAACGCTATCGCTGTGCCGCACGGTCACCACCGGTCGTTGCATCACGTCTCCGGCTGTCCTGGTCATCCTCCCTCGGTTCCGGTTCGGCAGTCTGCGCATATCCTGCACAGGCCGGCTCGGCGAGGTCTGCATCTGTTTCTCGAACGTGCCGGCCGGCTACCAGCGCGACGGGACCGGTGGCTCGTTGCGCGAACATTGCCTCGATTCGTGCTTTTATCTCAGCGGTGCTCATCGCTCTACTCGATGCGCCCTCCCGGGACCAAGTTGTTGTCATCGACGTCTCCTTTTATGCGCTTCGTGCGCGATCTGCGCAGCAGGCATGCACCTGCCGAATCGCCCTGATGGCCAGGGCTGGAAACTCTCGACCTTCTCGAAGGTTTCCGTCTATTTTGTCCGCCATTGTCGCTTCATTCGAATTGGCAACGACAACTGATTGCGGCCATTAGCGATCGTGTTTTAGTCGGCGCTCCTCGCGCCGGCACAGGCTGCGGTTATCCGGCTGACACCCTCAATGATGGTGTGAATTGCATCTGCTCCACAGTCCGTCGGTAAGGCACCGTCCGCGAACGGTTGTCGGGCGGATCCAGCCGTCGCAGCTCCTCGTCGTCGAACCGCACCTCGAGTGCGCCGGAGTTGCCCGGCGACCCCGGAGGCACGCGGTGTGCGCGCACGACGACGGTCGTTCGGCGCGTTCGCCGACCTGATTGTCGCGGGGATGGTCGGCCGACAAGACCGAATGGGCGCTGCAGCCCTACTTGCGGTGCCGTCCGGGGCGAGAAGGTAGTGACAAAGCGAGGGGTGGTAGCCGGGTTGTATCGGCCAGCGGGTCAACACGTAGCGTCGCGATGAAATGGTCCACGGAGGCGAAGCCTGCGGCGTGGATATGCGAGAGCAGTTCGACTGCGGGGATAGCTACGTCGGTTCGCTTCATACTGGCTCCCTTGCCAGGCTGATGGTGTTGGCACAGCGACAGGGACTCGATCTCCAGCGAGAGCCCTGTCCGGTGTACAGCGAACGGCAATACGTGGGTGCGCCTGCCGCCTATGGCCTTCCGATTCACCGGAGCAAGCAGAATCGTAGCGAAGGCACGGCTATCACGGAGCGGTTTACAGACTGGCTTCATGTCGGCGAATCGGCCGCTGCGGGTCTGGTCCTGTTGTAGTGGTCCGGTCCCCTTCCCTTCGCGGTACTCGAGAACCGGTTCACCCGCCCTGCTGCATCAACTGAGTTGGTACATCCCTTTATGGGCCGGTGCGGATTGTCCAGCCCAATGCCGAGGCTGGGCGCTCCATAGTCAGGCGCGGCCTGTAAAATTCGTGCCCGATCGCACCAGGGGTCTCACCAGGGCTGCGGCCCGGCACCGACGATGCCGGGCCGGCACCGTGGTCGGCGGTCGACGGCGCTGCGGTCAGCGCTACCATGGACAGGCTGATCTTCACATCGCCGAAGCCGAAATCGTCTGGTGTATCGGTGATTTCACCGATTTGTCGCTCCCGGTTAGACATCGGGGTTTTGCGGATCTTGCGCGGCGAGCTGCTGCCACACCACGTCCGCGGCGTGGAACACCTGGCAGTCGGAGTGCACATGCAGGGTCGGCTCCAGATTGCTCCCGAGGCCTTCGAAAGCGCAGGCCTTGTACTCGACTTCCGTGAATTCCCCTGGTACGAAATAGATCCCGGTGTGGGTGTCGGTGTCGACCGCGATCAGATAACGCAGGTACGCGCCGGTGACCGGCTCGAGGTTCTGCCCCGCCGCGATCCGCGACGCCAGCACCCGTCGGCAGGTGGCGTGCCGCTCGGTGAGCACGTATTCCTGCGCGCCGGTCAGATCGAAGTGGTAAGTGCGCCTACCGGGGCCCTCGACACGGTCGTGATGGTCGGTCAGGACCCATCCGTTGCACGACCCCAGTTCCGTCGCGGTCCAGCGCGCGTCGCGACTGCGGTAGATCGCCGCGGCGAGCCACAACACGAGTGCGCAGTGGCGCGGGAAGTCCCCCTCGGCCAGTACGCGTCGGCGCGCGCGTGCCAGCGCGCCGAACAACAGTGCCTCACCGGCGAATCCGGCCGTGGCATCGGGGTCAACGGCGAGAACATGGGCCTGGTCGCGGGCCAGGATCCACTGCTCGGCGTCGGACGGTTCGGTGACGGCGCATGCCTCGGCGGTGACGAGTGCGGCGACCGTGTCACACAACGGCGCGGCGGGCGCGCTGGAAAGGATCTCGTCGATGTCGGCGGGCACCTGCCGTATCCCCCACACCAGTGCGGCACGGAAGATCTGGTGCTGGGCGAGGGTGTCTGCGCCGGTGAGCTCACCGGCGAGGCTCCACAAGAGCGCGGTGGCCTCGGCCGGAGAGTGTTCGGCGGGCGGGTCGTAGAAGGCAGCGACAGCCTGCTCACGCAGCTGCCCGACCAGGTCTCGGCGGGCGGCGAAAGCGGCGGTGACGGATTCGGTCATGACGAGATGGCAGCTTCTTCCTAGTAGCATCGGAATCTGTTGTGTGGCTAGGGGTTTCGTGTTCGACTGGGTCAGCCGGATCTGATTACAGCGTGATGTGCCGAAGCGGCCGGGTTCACATCAATCCAGGCGGCAACCGTGATGGGCTCGCAGAATGCCCAGCAGCCGAGTTTCGCGCCACAGCCCGGCCACCGATAAGCACCGCCCACTGCTCCGCACCCCCTGTCGCAACTGCTTCTCCCCCAGCGCATTCCGTATCGAACTTACCCTGGAAACATCCAGGCGTGGCTGCATCAGGTGATGCCGGCAACCGATCTATTGGCTGTCCCCGTCCGAGCTACAGCCGCGCGCAGACCGTCCCTCACCGGACACCCCCGGACCTGAATCTCGTGCGACCTGCTCGTACATCGACTTGACTCTGTTTGCCCGGTCCGCGACATCGAGCTACCGGATGGACGTGCTCATCGGACACGCCCGATTATCGTGAGTGGGGCTCGGGCGTGAGATTGCCAGGGCCCGAATCACTTTCGGCCGGGGCTAGGGCCTGCCACATCGCCTGGCCGATAGCGACCACGCCGCGGGCGGGCAGGGCGACGTCGCCTATGACCGGGTTCGTGTCCAGGCGTGCGGGATACCCGAGGTCGCGGCCGTCGAGTACGGCCGTCGACTGCGTGATCAGGTACATCTGCTGGGGCATCAGGATTCCGACGTGGCCGCTCGGCATGACACCAGCCATGCTCAGATGACCCAAACCCAGTGCGGCGGCGAATATTTCCCGGGCACGCACCAGCGAACGCGACCGCCAGGTGGCAAGCGGCAGACGCCCTCCGACGGCGTTGAGCATATGCAGCGCCGCAGTCTCGTGTGCGGTCAGCGTCCAGTCCAGCGCGGGTTCGTCGACGGTGACTCGCAGCGATGCCGGTCCGATCCACGCCACTCGAATCGTGGCAAAACCGGTGTAGGCACACGCGGGACCGTAGTAGCGGGGGCAGGCGGTCTCCAGCCGGTCGCCGTCGACGAAGATCGACCATCGACCGTCGGGGTCGCGGTGCCAGACGGTTTTGTATGGGCCGAAGTCGTTTTCGGGGAAGACGCGCAAGGCGAGGATGTGGCCGCTGTCGAAGGGAAGACCGAAAACGCCCCAGCCCTTGACGTATTCGTGGCCGGGCCACGGCGCGTGGCCCCGGTATTCCGGCAGATCGGTCAACTGGGATGCCAGATCTAACATAGTACTCACCTCCGGCGCGGCGCGCCTGAGTAGCTGAATGTGGTGGCCGGGACCTCGCCGATCCCTGAATGTGGTGGCCGGACCTCGCCGATCCACTGCCGCGTCGGGATGGCGCGCCGCAGTTCGGCGTTGCTCGGCGTTGAAGCGGATCGGGCAGACGAAGTAGCGCCCACCAGCAACCTCGTAGCGCTTGCACGGCTCTCTGCGGCGGAAAATCGTCGCAGGCCACGCCGAGCGCGGTGCCTTCGAGCGCGCGGGAGGCTTCCTTCGTCAGGAACATCGGGGTCTCGCGCCCGGTCTCGGCGGCGCAGACGGCAACCAGGAATGCGACGGTGCACCTTCTTTGGGTCGTCCCAGACCCGTGGTCGAGCTGATCACGGCTTTCGACATCGCGAAACCTCACTTCATGCACTGCCGCCGGACGACAGAATGGATCATGAAACGAACGCTAGGCGCGACGGCTATGCATGTCGTCGGGTGTTCTCCCTACGAATCGGTGACCAGCGTGTCCAGCAAGCCGTGCTGGACCGCGTAGAGCGTGGCGGTCGCTCGAGTCGACGATCCGGTCTTGACGTAGATGCGTTCGATGTGGGTGCCTGCCGTTTTCGGGGTGATGCCCAGGGTGCGTGCGACATGCCGGGTCGAGGCACCCCGCGCGATAAGCACGAGGACCTCGAGCTCGCGCGGTGTCAGACCGTCCGGGCCGCAGCGGTGGCGATGGCGCGGCTGTCCCGCAGCCTCGAGGACAGCGTCGACCGCCGCCGCGTCGAGTCGACCGCGGCGCACCTCGGCACGCAGTTCGGCGAGAATCTGCTTGGGCGGCAAGGCATCTCGATACGGACGCGGCTCGGTCACGGCCCGATACGTATCGGCCGCCGCCAGCAGGCGCGCCGACACCGGGATCGACGGTCCGGTCAGCCCGCGATGTGCACCGGAGCCGTCGAGGCGCTCGTAGGCCAGGGCCGCGATAGCCCCGATGCGAGCCAGCGCGGCCGGGCGGGCCAGCACCCGCTCGGTGTAGTACGAGTTCATCCGAAGCCGCTCGAGCTCGGTCACGCTCAGTGCTCCCGGCTTGTCCAGAATGGTGGCCGGAACACCATGTAACCCGATGTCGTGCAACAACGCCGCGCGACGCACCAAGGTGATATCGGCTTCGGGGAACCCGGCGACGGTCGCAGCCCGACCGGCGAGATCGGCTACACCACGAGAATGGCCTGCCCGATAGGGCGAGCGCAGATCGGTGAAGTCGGCGATCACCTCGAGGGCCGAATCCAGTTCCGCGCCGGTAAGATTGCGCCGCAGCGCCGGATCGGCGGCAATGAGCTCCCCATAGTCCGGCTCGACTTCCGCATCCGCCAGCAGGTCGCGGGCCGAGGCACAGAACGCGTCCACCACGGCCGGATCGAACTGCGTCCCACGCCGCGAACGGGCGACCTCGATCGCGGCATCGATTCCAGCACTACGGTGCAGCACCTCGACGACGTCGGCGAGATGGAACAGCCGCATACCGAGCCCGATTCGCTCCCCGGCGACACCGCCCGGCACGCCCTTACCGTCCCATCTCGCGAAGAACTGCCGCAGGGAGTCCCCGACGGCCGGGCCCAGCCCGAGCCGTTCCGCCATCGTCGATGTGGTGAGGCAGTGCGACATCAACCCCCGCTCGATGTCACGACCGCCCGTCGCCGCGATCGTCACCGTCTTGCGCACCCGCTGGGCGAACGGTCCCGAGGACCCCGCGTGCGACAGGAAGAAGACCGCCCCGCTCGCCCCGCGCAAATCCAATTTGTAACTGTCCGCGCGAAAAGCGATGTCATCGCCGAACCACGCGGCTACCTCGGGTGCATCGGCCACACATCCGGTCCATGCCAAAACCGCGGTGTAGTACAGGTCGGACCGCTCCTCGGCGCTCAACCCGACTCGCTCTCCGAGCCGCGAAGCCAGCCGCCACGACCGCAGCACATGCGCCATCGGCTGGCCCAGGCCGAGATCCATCGCAAACGAGAACGC
This sequence comes from Nocardia sp. NPDC006982, assembly GCF_042869435.1. Classification (NCBI taxonomy): domain Bacteria; kingdom Bacillati; phylum Actinomycetota; class Actinomycetes; order Mycobacteriales; family Nocardiaceae; genus Nocardia; species Nocardia sp. NPDC006982. Next base: position 649,790 of record NZ_JBIAFV010000001.1, read on the forward strand.
GGCCAGTAGCGCGGCCAGCGAAACACCCGAGTCCCGAGCGTCACGCGTCATGTTGCGAGCATAGGCGTGTCCACGTGCGCAGCGGTTGATCCCTGGATGCTCAGCTGCAGCATCCGCCCTCGCCGACAGACCATGGGCAGGGCTTCGACGGGCAGTGTCTATTTCTTCAGCCGGTCGAGCGCCATGCGGACTCGAGATCGGGCGATCGAATCGAGTTCGTCCCAGCTCGCCACAGGCTCACCCTTATCCTCACGGCTCAGGTCGACCTTGACCCGCACCGAGACGTTGCCGTCCTGTACACGCACCACATAGGCCCGTGTGGTCGGGGCTCCCTTGGGAGTCGACGACCATTTGGTCAACGGCGTGGGGTCGGCGAGATCGCACGCATTGGTGATCGTGCTCATCGCATAGATCGTCGGCACCACGTTGCCCTGCGCCGACGTTGCCCTGCGCCGACGTTGCCCTGCGCCGACGTTGCCCTGCGCCGACGTTGCCCTGCGCCGACGTTGCCGTGGCGCCTGCGGGCACGGCGCTCGCGTCCCCGCCGCGGATCCAGTAACCGACCGCCGCACCGATGCAAAGCACCACCACCAGCACGACGACGCCAGCGATGATCAGCCCGGTCTTGCTGCCACCAGTCGGGTGCGGCTGCTCGTGACGGGGTGGGCCGTATCCGGTGCCGGACTGGATCGGGTGCGGCGCCGGTGCTGGCATCCAGGCACCGGAGTCAGGGCGCATCCGGGCAGACCAGCAGCCGAGCCTGCCGCAGCGGGCCGAAGAACGCGAGGCCCGTATCCGGGTCCGGGACGCTCTGCTCGTCCTCGATGGTCGGCTCGACGCCAAGGACGCCGACGCGGCATTGCGCGGACCTGCCATCGAAAACCGTTGACCGTCAGCGGTGTTCACCGATCGTGGAGCGGTCCGGCATCGCCGGGTAGCCTCAGAATATTCTTTGATGCGGGTGGGTGCATCGTCGGCCGGCAGCTTCTGATCGTTTGTCCGACAGGGGTATCCGGCTGGACCGCAAGCCACCGCATGCCGATGAGCGTGAGCGGCGCCGCGATTACCACGGAAGCCCCCTTGACAGGTCCTCTTGCCATTGCACTGTTTGGTGATAGTTTTTTTATATGGTCGGCTAGATCTCATACTCGCCGCGCATCGAGGGAGATGTTGTGTTCAGGGCCGGAAGCGTCGCCGCTGCAAGGGTTTGCGGAGGAATTCTCGGTACACTCGCGTGTCTGGTCGCGGTGAGCACCGCGTACGCCGATGATGAACCTGGCCCATTACTGGTGGGTGACACAGCGTATTTCGCCATGGGCAGTTGGAACTGCTCGATCGGCGCGGACGGCACAGTGGGTTGCGACCTCGCAGTCCCGGCCCCATCCATGAATGTGCTGTATGCCGGAATGCAGGTGTCGATGCCGAATGTGCCGGCCGTCATAATCGACTCGACCATGTGGCCGGCACATCCTCAGTGGAACTCCAACGGCAGTCACACTGTGCCGGGCGGAAATCCGCCGCTGCCGCGCATCACACCCGCGAGTTACCACGACCCACAGTATTCGATCACATATGCCGGAGCGAATTGCCAAGTCACCTATCAAGGTGCGGCAGTATGCACATCGATGGGGCACGGGTTCAGCCAATGGGGACCAGTGCCGCAAGGCTACTGATCCCCACGAATCACCGGCTACCGATACCAGACACCGGAATCCCAATCACCGTAGTCCCACACGTTGAAATCGTAGCGACCATGCGCACCCCCGAACAGATAGCCCCACCATCCTGCCGAGGTGTCGCAGATCTGGTCGTCGTGGTTGCACACCGTCAGCACCGGGAAATCGCCGAACCAGTCGTCGACACCGGCCAGCGGATAACCGACGATCCCACTCCCGGGAGTCGACGACAGGCCACCCCAACCAGGCCCGGGGGCTCGCTTGGGATCCGACAGGAGAATAGCGTTGGCATTGCCGACATCCTGGTGGGCGGTGACCCAGGCGTGGACGATGCCCGCGCCCTCGCTGTGCCCGATCAGCCTGATGTGGTCATGCGGACATTCGCTGCGATGCAGCCAGAACAAGCGGTCGAGTTCGTTCAGTCCCGACATCGGGTCGAGCGAATTGTAGCCGACAGGTTGATCCACAAAGGGGATGAACACCGACGAGGTGTTGTCGCCGAGACCGCCGATACCGATGGCCCAGTCGCCAATACAGTTGTCGGCGTGAGCCTTCGCCCCCATCTCGTTTGTGAAGGAAAGGATGATTGCCAACAGTAATGCGGCGAAGAGCGCCGTTGCTCTACGCATGGTCGTACTTCTTAATTTATCGTGCCTCCGGGTCCAGCCCGGCTTATGTCGGGAGTACCCAGAAGTTGCTCGCGTTCTTGCTTTCTGGCGAAATAGTTACGCAGGCCATCGATATATTGTCCGTAACGCAATGTCGGAGGCCATGATCCGCAAAGGGAATCCGCCCGCCCGAGCGATACGCTCTTCGATACTCGAGCTCCGATGGTCGAACGTCGCGGGACATCGCTGCGGGGAATGGTTGTCGCGGTAGACGTTTGAGATGAGGTATTCGCAAGGCGGCCGCTGACCAACCTTTCCGGTAAGTCAACCCAAGCCTTCGAACCGGGCCGGCTTCCCAGTTCGTCGCACTCAGGTTGGCACAGGTCATGATCGTTCCCCTAGGCGGGGATCGGCAGCGGCGGGGATTTGGGGAAAGTGACGGGAAGCTCGACCAGGGCACGGTGGAACGGTCCGGGCCGCCAGACCAGTTGCGCTTTGGACCGTGCCAGCGTGAGTTCGGGCAATGCGTCGAACAGGTAACCGATGGCGGTACAGGCGATTTGAATTACCGCGATGCGTGCGGGTTTCGGGCAGGCGTGCTTGCCCGTACTGAAGGCCAGCCCCCAATCCGCGTGGAGGAATTCGCCGTTGTTCACTGCGGGGTCGTTGTTGCAGGCGGCCATGCTGATCACGACCGGCTTGTTCGCGGGCAGCCACACTCCGCCTTTGTTGATCGGCTGCGGCGGGAAGGACAGGCAGTAGTTGGCCATCGGGGGGTCGTAGACCAAGATGTCGTTGACTGCGTCGATGGCCGGTGCGCCGAATCCTGCTGCGCCGCACACGAATCGGTCGTCGGTCAGCATGATCAGCAGCGTGTTGGCGATCAGGTTCACCGTCGGCTCGATGCCGGCGCCGTAGAGGGTGATCACCTGGTTGACCATTTCCTCGTCCGACAGCGGGGGTTGATGCGTGAGCAGCCTCGTACTGATGTCGTTGCCGGGCTGAGCACGCTTCATGGCGATGAGTTGGCCCAGTGCTCGGCCGAGTATTTCGTTGACGTGGGCGGTGTCGGTGGATTCGAACATCGCTGCCATCGCCACTCGGACCTGCTCGCCGATATCGTCGGGACAGCCCAGCATCTTGTTCACCAGCGAAAAGACCAGCGGCAGTATATAGTCGCCGATCACGTCGGCCGTCCCGATGCCGCAGAAGGTGTTGATCAGCGGTTCGGCGGTCTGGATTACCTGGTCACGCAGGCCCAGCTGGTCGATGCCGTCGAGGGCGGCCTGATTGGCGGCGCGGTAGAAGGTGTGGGCTTCGCCGGTGCTGCGCAGCGCGTTGGGCCGCCACCCCACCATCGGCAAGATCGGGCAGTTTGCAGGCACGGTGCGTTCCCAGGTGCGCGGGTCCGCGGGGAAATGCTCGTGATCACCGAGGATGTCCACGGCGAGCTCGTAGCCGATCACCAGCGTCGCTTCCACACCCGGCGCGAGCCAGACCGGTACCAGCGACCCGTATGTCTTGCGCATATGCCGGTAGGCCTGGTGCGGATCCTGCGCGAACTCTGGGGTGTGGAGTGCGTAACGATCGCCGGGACCGATGTTTTCGATCGGGACCGAGAGGGCGGGAGAGGGGTTCTGCGACACGGCCGGGTTCTCCTCTAGCTGGGGACTGGGAGCGGTGGCGTCGGGCGGAAGACGACCGGTAGCGCAACCAATGCGCGGCGGAAGGAGTCGGGCAGCCAGTCCAGATGCTCGGCGGGCAGCCCGATGTCCGGCAGGGCGTCCACCACCTGAGCGACGGACTCGTGCGCGATCAGCGTCGCTATCTTCTGATCTGGGTCCGGGCATACGTGCGCGCCGGCACTGAACGACAAGGAGGACCTATTGGCCTTGCGGTCGTCGGTGTTGCCGCTTTCGATCTCTGGGGCGGTCGGGCAGCCGACGAGACTGATCAGCACCGGTTAATGCTCCTCCAGCCCGGTGCCGGCGACGAGCTTCATTTGCGTAGGGAATCGCACACACGCAATCGCCAATGGCGGATCGTGGAACAACACCTCGTCGATCCCGTCCCGCGACGACAACACCCCGCCGAGCATGTCCCCGCCGAACCGGTCGCCAGTCATGAACGGCAGCAAAGTGTTCGCGATGAGGTTCCACGTCGGCGAGGTGGCGATCTCATTCAGCATCGCCAGCTGACAGGATTCGATGCCGCGGTCATGGTGTCGGTGTGCCCGATGGTGCGCGGGGTTGCCGGACTCAGCCGGTTCAGACCATCTGGTCCCTTTTGCGGGAATTGAATGCGGCTTTGCCGCTGGCTATTTCGTGCGGCCTCGCAAACAGCTGTGTGCGCAACGGGTGTCGCCGATCATAGGGTCCATAGGCGCAGCGCTTCGATCGTGCCGGCTCGTGCCGTTGTGGTTGCGGTAGTCGGTCTTGCCTGAGGTCAGTTGCAGCCGGGCGGTTTGCCAGCGAGATATGGGAACGCTTTGCGCGTGTCAAATCGGTTGGCGCACTGGCGGATCCGGGCTGCACCACCGTCGCCGGTCAGGGCGGGAAGGGACGGATTCCAGCTCGGCGACATGTGCGCAAGCGCAGCCGAGGTCAGCCCGGCTGCGGGCAGCGCTATCGAGAGCGCGAGCCTGTTCGGATCAACTACCGATCACACGGTTCGGCGATGCCGATAGCTGTTGTGCGAGCTCGTCACTCTGCCGGATTTGCGACGATGGCGTTGCGCCACTGAGGATCCGAGCGAGATCGAGTATCCATCACGAGCTCCGCGGACCACCATGCGGGGACGCGTCCGGCGCAGATTCAGCGGCTTGCGGCTGCTGGAAAATTCCCTCGCCTCGAGGTAAAGCATCACCGGATGGGTACGGCAGTACAACTACCCGCCGTCATGCAATCACCGAATCGAGCATCTTCTTCACTGCTGAAGGCCGCGCGGGCGATCGTGGTGCCGTCTTGCGCAACTCGATCATCCGCGCACCGATCTCCTGAAGCTGCTTACGCCCCAACTGCTCTCGCACCTTCGGAAACCAGGATCCCTCTTCCTGGTCGATATGATGATCGACGCTCTCGATCAGAACGGTGGCCTTGGCGGTGAAACGCTCGTCCTCGGGCTTCATCGCTGCCAACTCCATCACCAGTACATCGGCGACATGGTGCTCTTCATAGGATTCGAGGATGTCGTCTTCGAGGTCGGGCACCAGCTTGCGCACCGCCGGATACATGCACTCGTTTTCCAGATAGGTGTGCACGGTCAACGCCTCGATGATCTTGTCGACCAGCCGTGCCTTCGTGGCGTGCGCACCGTCGCCCGCCTTCTCGAAATCACGGAACAGTTTCCGAATCCCCTTGTGGTCTTCACGCAACAGCACGATCGCATCAGTAGACACCGCGACTCCTCGGGCTCGGACACTCATGGGATGGATCTATGCCAGGCGTGCCCGCAATATCACGACCGAAACCGCCACGGCGGCCTCGCTGCACAAGCTCGACGCCATCGCCGACGAATAGGCCGATCCGGCAAGCGAACTCAGCGCGAGCTATCCCGAATTCGAACGCCACGGCTGAACATTTCACTCGGCACATCGCTCGCAGGTCGCACCTGACTCGCGCAGTGGCTGCATCGACACCGGAATCCCGGTCGGTGCGTGTGCGCCCGTTGGCCGCAGGCATATGCGGATCGTGCGCGAGATCCCAGCGACAGCCTCGTCGAGGAACTGGTCGAGATCGTGCAGGTGGGCGCGGCGGCGCCAGTTCGCGGATGATGGACCGCCGAGTCGGCCCGCCGCAGAACAGCGCGGGCCGATCCGGCGCCGAAGAGCGGGCTAGTCGCGGAAACGACGCCGAGCGAACTGTGCTACTCGATTCTCATCTCTTCGTAGGCGACAGTGACGCACTCACTCGCCAGCTCTGCATCCTCAGCGTCGAGCGAAGGCTCCGTCCAACTGGTCGGCAAGGCGCGCAGCAAGCGAATCCGCCGACCAGGCTTTTTATCAGCGTCCATCACGGTGATGGTGATGTCCTCTCTGCCGGAGTCCACGCCGCCGTCGGCCAGCGTTCGCTCGATCCAATCGGTGAACGCTTTGCTCCGATCAAGCCCCCGCGTGATCCGCACCTCCCCCAGCGTTCCCTCCGACGGCGTGCTGATACCCCTCACGTCCTGCACCGTTTCCACCCTGAAATCACCCAGATCGATGGCGAAGCTACGGCTGTCGGTCTTGTCCTGGATTTGCATGTCGACCTCCTGAATTCGTAACCGGTTGGGTTCTCTCTCATGAGGCAATGCCACTCGAGAATACGGTGTGGCTCGGGCCACCGTAGTGCGAATTCGACCAATCCCGTCGTGGTTCTGGTCGGGCCCTCGGGCGTTTGGGGCCAGCAGCATTCGCGTGGTCGATCGGGCTGAGCCGTTCGTGTCAGGTGGGCAGGTCGACCGGGTCCCTGGCACCCACACCGGAGGTGAATTCGTGCACTCGCCACGGTCCGCCCGCACGGGCATGCAGGGGTGGTGTGTCATCACCGGCGTTGTCGCGCAGCCCCGTCAGCAGCTCGCGCAGTGCCTGGGTGGCGGTGAAACGCGGTGTCCATCCGAGATCGTCCCGGGCCCGTCGGTATCGAGAATCGGCAGGTGCATCATCGCGTCGAACAACTCCGGCGGTGCGGGCACCAGATGCGCCCGCCAGGCCACCGCGAGCCCGGCGCGCACAAGCGGCACCGGCACGCGTCGAGGGCCGACACCCCTGTCGATGGCCTCGAATTCCGGGGCCCGAGATGCGGTTACTCGCCAGCCGGGGATGTGGTGGCTCCTCCGGGAGTGTCATCGGGATCGGGCGCTTTGGGCTCCGGGTCGACCACTGGACCTGCAGCGCCTCCAGCATTCGCGCCGCTCCCCTCGCCTGCACTGCTGCCGGTAATTTCGTCGGCGCTCGTTCGGCGGCCTTCGTAGGGCGGTACAGCGGGTTCCGCGTCTCCAGGAGTGAGGGTCCCACTCGTGCCGGTCCGCTCTTCCGTCGGGTTGTGGTCGTGCGTTGAGGTGACTTCCTCTTGGTCGAATGTGCCAGTCGGGCGATCTACCGATCCGCCGCCCGGCGTATCGGATCCGGTGTCTCGCGAGCCTTTGGCTCCTCGTTCCGATTGGGGTTCTTCAGGCAGATGTTCGCTAGCCATAGCTGCATCGTCTCCTCGAATGGAGCACTGGAGGATGTGCCGTCTGTTCCATGGCTAGGCCGATTGAACCGCAGTCAAGCCATCGTGACGACGATGTGATGACCAAATTGCGCAGCGAAGTTCTGCTGATCGAAGCAATCCGCCTCGTCGATCCGACACCAATCCAAATCTGATCTCCGTCTCAACATGGTTGCGATCCAGGCATAGCCAAGCTTCACTTTCCGGCTCGATGCGGTATACGCGACTTCGATGGGTTGCTGCCTCGTAACGTGACAGCCACCGTCGGGGGCGCAGCCGGTAAGCATTCGGATCTGAACTCGCACTATCCCCGCCCCCTGGGGGTAAACTCCCGTTTGCTCATTGGTGTCCATAAGGTGAACGCGACGGAGTGGTGATGAACATTTCCGATGGCGTGGTGGACGTGATCACGCGGACGGCCGATGCAACGACGGCGGCGGCCGGGGCCGTGGGCGGCGCTGCTGTCGAGGGCGTGGTCGGCGGTATCCGAGGTGCGGCGGCCGGTGTGAAACACGGCTTGGGCAGCGGTAGCCACTCGGCACCGGCGGCAGTTTTGACGTTGGCGGCGATCGGCGCCACGGGTCTGGTGGACTGGCCGGTGCTGCTGGGCGTCGGCGGCGCTGCCCTGGTGGTCCAGCGTCTCGGGCAGCGATCGGGTCGAGTGGTGGCACCCGCGGTCGGCGATCGCGCCGGACAGACCCCTACCCGCACGCAGAAGGCGACCAAACGGCCCGCCACTGCGACGAAGGCGGCCTCCGCGCCCAAGAGCACGACTCGGGCACGACGTTCGCCGAGTAAGCGTTAGTCGTCGACGTGGATCTGGGCCTACTGCTACGGACCGCGTCGTCCCTGCCCTCGCGCGTCGTCGGCGCGGGTGTGCGTTCGGCCGCGGGCGCTGCCGCCGCGAGTGTGGAGCTGGTCACTGCGCCGGTGCGCACGGTGCTCGATCCCCGGGTAGTCGAGGCGGTCACCGAGGCCGCGTCGGAACTGCTCGGGGGTAGCCCGGCCCGGCGACATTGGTGCGGCCGGCGCCGCTGCTGGATCGAAGTGCGTGGCCTGGGCGGGCGCGAGCCGAACGACGAACTGGGTCCCGCGGTCCTCGCCGCCGTGCGTTCGCATCCGGGCGTGATCTCGGCGGCGCTCAACTATCCACTCTCGCGGGTCATCGCCGAAGTAGACGACCCGACTGTCGTCGACGAGCTGTGCACCGTGGTGGCCGCTGCCGAACGCCGACATCAGTCCGGTTCGGGTCTGCGGCCGCTCGACCTGCCCGCCGACGGCATCGTGCTGGCAGGCAGCGTGGTTTCAGCGGCGGTGAACGCCGTGGGTTTGGGTATCGCGCTGGCCGGCCGGGTGGGCGGTTGGCGGCGGCTGCCAGCAGGCCTCAACGCCGCTGTCGCGCTCGTCGATTACCAACCGCGGCTGCGTCGCGCGGTCGAACAGCGCCTCGGCACGAGCGGAGCTGATAGCGCGTTCGCGCTCGCCGCGGCCGCCGCGTACACCGTCACCCAGCAACCGGCCTCGCTGGGCGTCGAGATGTTCATCCATATCGCGAAAGCCGCCGAGACTCGCGCCGCGGCCACGCTCTGGCAACGCCGCGAACCCCGTCTCGCGGCGCACGCGAGATGTGTCGACGGTGTCCGTCCCGGCGACCGACCGGCACCCCTGCCGCCTGGACCGGTCGAGCGCCACGGCGACCGCAGCGCGGTAGCGCAAGCGGCCGCCGCGCCAGCGATCGGCATGGTCACCGCCGACCTCGATGCCGCCGCCCGCGCCGTCGCCGTCGCCGCGCCCAGAGCCGCTCGCACCAGCCGGGAGTCGTTCGCCGCGACACTCGCCCGCAACCTGGCCGACCGGTACGGTGTGCTGACCTTGCGGCCCCGGGTGTTCCGACGCCTGGACCGGGTCGATGCCGTGGTAGTCGATCCTCGGGTGTTGTACGGCGAGGAACTGCGGGTCGCGCGCATCCGCGATGTGCCCGAGCACGATCGAGCCACGGTTTGGCAGTGGGCACAGGAGCAATTGGACCGTGGCGCATGGCAGCCCGGGTGGCAGCCGGTCCCGCGGCCGCTGTCCGGCAACGGCGGGGGCGGCGCGGTGCTCGTGCGGTTCGCGCATCATCCGCTGGCGTCGGCAGTGCTGCGCGAAGCGCGCCGCAGCGGTGCGGAGGCCGTCTCGGTCGACGTCGATATGCTCGATGACCTGCGCTCGTCGTTCGACGATCTCGATCCGGTGCCCGGGTCCGTCAATGAAGCGCTCGCCGACTCGGTGCATCGGTTGCAGCGGGAGGGCCGCACGGTGGCGGTGGTGTCGAGTGCCGCGGCCCAGGCACTGGCCGACGCCGACGCCGCGATCGGTGTCACCGCGGGCGGGCCACCGCCGTGGCACGCCGATGTACTCGTCGACAACCTGCCGGATGTGTGGCGGATCCTGCACGCGCTGCCCGCGGCCCGTCAAGCCAGCGAGCGCGGCGTCGAAATCGCCGCCGGCGCTTCCCTATTGGGTGCGTTGCTGATGATTCCCGGGGTACGGGGCCGCGGCACCGGCCCGGTCAGCGCCGGCGCCGCGGCAGGCGCCTGGACGGGATACCGGCTTGCCCGCGCCGCGCTCGAAAGTCCACCGCCGCCGACCGCGAGCGTGCACGAATGGCACGCCATGTCCGTCGAAGACGTGCGTAGTGTGCTGGCGCCGCGGGCCGCCGAAGCGGACAAGCGGACGCAGTCGGTGCCTGCGGCCTATCCTGGGCGATCGGTCATCGCGCCGGTGCGACGAGCGATGGGAGATTTCACCGGCGCGATGCGCGCGGAACTGTCCGACCCGTTGGTCCCGGTGCTGGCGGTGGGATCGGCGGCCAGCGCGGTGCTCGGCTCGCCCGTCGACGCGATCCTGGTCGGGTCGGTGCTCGCCGGGAACGCGGCCCTGGCCGCGACGCAACGGATTCGGGCCGAACGGCTGCTGCGACGACTGCTGGCCGCCCAAGCTCCACCGGCCCGCAAGGTAATCGATGCCGATCGCTACATGATGGTCGACGCCACCGACTTGCGCCCCGGTGACGTCATCGAGGTACGGCCCGGTGAAGTCGTGCCCGCCGACGCGCGGCTGACCGAGGCGACCGACGTGGAAGCCGACGAATCGTCATTGACCGGGGAATCACTGCCGGTGCCCAAGCAGGTCGACGCCACACCGGCCGCGCCCGTCGCCGAACGAGCCTGCATGCTCTACGCCACCACGACAGTGGTCGCGGGCACCGCCGTCGCGATCGTCACCGACGTCGACGAGCAGACCCAAGCACGTCGCGCCACCGCCGCCGCACACGAGGACAGTCCCGCGGTCGGCCTGCAGACGCAGCTGAAAGATCTGACGAACAAGACGTGGCCGTTCAGCCTCGGCGGCGGCGGATTGGTCACCGCGCTCGGGCTGTTGCGGCGCACGGGTCTGCGCCAAGCGGTCAGTAGCGGTGTCGCCGTCGGCGTGGCCGCGGTCCCGGAGGGGTTGCCGCTGGTCGCGACGCTGGCGCAACAGGCCTCGGCGCGACGACTGAGCCACGCGGGCGCACTGGTGCGAAGTCCGCGCTCGGTCGAGGCACTCGGCCGTGTCGACGTGGTGTGCTTCGACAAGACCGGGACGCTGAGCGAGAACCGACTCCGGGTGACCAGGGTGCGTGCCGCTTCCGGTCTGTCCGAGGACGATGTGCTCATCCAGGCCCTGTGGGCCACACCGCTCGCCAACGGTGAGCCACACGAACACGCCACCGACCGCGCGGTCGCCGACGCCGGGCGACATCTGAACCGCGGCGAGTCGGCCGCACATCTGCCGTTCCGGTCCGATCGCGCTTTCTCGGTGTCCGTGCACGATACGCAGTTGTCGATCAAGGGGGCGCCAGAGGTAGTGCTCGCCGCATGCGTCGATGCCGACGAGACGGCACAGCAGCAGGTGCGCGAGATGGCCGCCGAGGGGCTGCGGGTGATCGCCGTCGCCACACGGCAGCTTTCGGCGACGCAGGCACAATCGGTCCGCGACGACACCGACGCCTTAGCCGAATTATGCGGCGCCGAACTGAGATTCGCCGGATTGCTCGGCATATCGGACACGCCGCGCGCGGACTCGCCCGAGGTGCTGGCCGAGCTGGCGGCCCGCGGCATCGGGGTGCGACTGATCACCGGTGACCACCCCGTGACGGCCACCGCGATCGCCGCCGAAGTGGGCATGCCCATCGACGATGATCAGGTGATCAGCGGGCCCGAATGGGAGGCGCTGTCCCGGCACGAACAACAGCAGGCGGTACAGAGTCGGCGAGTCTTCGCCCGGATGTCACCCGAGCACAAGGTACAGATCGTCGAGACAATTCAGCGGCTGGGGCACGTGTGCGCCATGGTCGGCGACGGCTCCAACGACGCAGCGGCCATCCGCACCGCAACCGTCGGCATCGGCGTGGCCGCACGCGGCAGCGACCCCGCCCGCACCGCGGCCGACGTCATGCTGCTCGACGGGCGAATCCGTGCACTGCTGGATGCCCTCGACGAAGGCCGGCAACTGTGGCGGCGCGTGCAGTCGGCGGTGTCTGTACTACTCGGCGGCAACGCCGGCGAGGTGGCTTTCGCAATCGCCGGCACTGCCCTCACCGGCCGGGCACCGCTGAACACCCGCCAACTGCTGCTGGTCAACATCCTCACCGACGCGCTGCCCGCCGCAGCACTCGCGGTCAGCCGGCCCAGCGCCGAATCGCGGTACACCGGCCGTGGACCCGACCGAGCCGCATTGTGGCGGACGGTAGCAGTGCGGGGCGCGACGACCGCATGCGCCGCCATGGTCGCGTGGGTGCAGGCGAAATTCACCGGCCGCCGACAGCGCGCCTCGACGGTCGCGTTGGTGGCATTGGTCGCGACACAGCTGGGACAGACGCTGATCGACTCCCACAGCCCGCTGGTCCTCGCCACCGCCGCCGGCTCACTGCTGGTCCTCGCCGCCCTGATCAGCACCCCAGGAATCAGCCAACTACTCGGCAGCACGCCCCTGGGCCCGATCGGCTGGTGGCAGGCCCTGTCCACCGCCGCCGTCGCCACCGCCGTCGCCGCCATCGCTCCCCGACTGTTCGCCGCGGGCGGTCGCCAGCGGGATCATCAGTCGAGGATCTCGATGACCCCGAGCCGCCACAGCACCGCGTACACCTCGCGCAACGGCACGGTCAGCACCTGCGTCAATGCACCCGTCAAAGAATCCGAGCCAACGCCCGCGCCATTACTCATCACACTGGACACCATGCGGATGCCAGGAGTCGAATACTCGAACACACCATGACCGGGAGGCAACACATGGCCGAAAAATCATCAACCGGCCACCGAAACGCCGTCGACCGGGTGCTGGCCGCCCAAGGTTTCGCGGTGGATCTGCCGGTGCTCGGCCGTGTCCGCATCCCCAGGCCCGAACAGTTGGCGTACTACGGTGCCCTCGGTGCCCTGGCCGCCGCGGAGATCATCGAATGGCCCGTCGCGGTCGTCCTCGCGACCGGGCACTGGCTGGTGCAGAATCAGCACAACCGCGTCGCCCACGAGATCGGCGAAGCCCTCGAAGACGCGTAGATCAGCACGTCAGCGAGATCCCTCCCATCAGCGGGCATGTCGTCCCCACAATCGTTCCACTGGTGCAGTCGCGCGGTTGCCGGGCGTTTCGGCACCTGCCGCGCTGCGCAGAGCCGGTCGAACGGGCGCGCAAGGCGGGCGTCCAGCCGGGCCGCGAATCGGGAGATGACCACGAGTCCGGGCTGGTACCGCAGCGCAGAACGTGAACCTCGGCGACCTCGGTAATCCCCTCCGACCTGAGGCCAGCGGTCCGGGTCGGCGCTTTGGCCAGGATCATGCCCTGGGCGACGACGATCCGCTCGGCGTGGAAACCTTTGCCACCCACTGGCTTCCGCTGTCGGAGGCACCCGACGCCTACCGGATGTTCCAGCAGAAAACCGACGGCGCGGTGAAGCTCGTGCTCGACCCGACCTGAAAGGCGGCGCGCCGCAGGAGTCGTCACCGGCGTCATGGGCAACGTCGACTAGTCATTCGTCGCCGGGTGAAGACCAGTCGCCGAATGACTCACCGGTCGACATGAAGATCGTGCGACGGGCGACTTGCACGGCATGGTCGGCGAACCGCTCGTAATAACGGCCCAGCAGCGTCAGATCGACCGCAGCGGCCGTCCCGCCATCCCATTCATCGCAGAGAACCGCTGCCAGCAGGTCGTGATGCAGACGATCCATGGTGTCGTCCTGGCGATCGAGCGCTGCGGCGTCGCCCGGGTCACCGGACCCCAGCACCGCGGCGGCGCTGGTGGCCATCGCGACAGCGGCGGCCCCCATACGGGCCACGATCGGTTGCGTCGATACCGGGACCGCGCACGCGGGATGCCTGCGGCGCGCGATATTGGCGATATGTTCGGACAACACACCCATCCGAGCGAGGTCACCGACGAGCTGGATCGCGGTGACCACCTGCCGCAACTCGCCCGCGACCGGGGCCTGCAACGCCAGCAGCGTCACCGCTGCGTGCTCGCAATCATCGCGCTGGGTATCGAGGTCACGGCAGATATCGATGGCTTGCTCGGCGAGCTCGAGATCGGCGCGTAGCAGCGCATTGGTACCGGTTGCGACGGCGGTCCGGTCAAGCTGACACATCGCCTGCAACTGAGCGGCCAGCCGGTCGAGGTTCTCGTGGAAGCGAGTCCGCATCCCTCATCTTCACCCACCGACAACACCCACGTGGCCAAGGCCACGGATCCCGCTGGCAAGCATCGGTGGACACCGACATTTCGCATACCGGGAACCGAGCGCCGCGTACCGATGTTTCGGCGGCCGGGTTGGGGTATTCGCGGCACAGGAGGTGATGGACATGCCGAAGGCATGGTCGAACAAGCGGGAGCGGCAGTTCGAGCACATCAAGGATTCGGAGAAAGAGCAGGGTGCGTCCAGCCGGCGGGCGGAGGAGATCGCGGCACGCACGGTGAACAAGAACCGTGCTCAGTCCGGCGAGGCCCATACCGCCAGTCGGTCCTCGGTGCAGGACATGTCGCCGCAGCGGCGTGGTGGTCTCCGGTCGGGAACCAATCGACCGAAGGGCCCGACCCGCGATCAGCTGTACAACGAGGCGAAAATGCGCAATATCGAGGGCCGCTCGAAGATGACCAAGGGCCAACTGGCCCAAGCGCTCGGCCGCGCCTGATCGGATCAGGTCGACATGCAAAGGTCGAGAAAGAGCGGCGGTTGGCGATGAAACCGGTCCAAGTCGAAACGGTCACCCTGGCGCACACGAACATCGCAGCGCCGCGAACGGATTGGTGTCCCGCCCGCACGAGGGAGATGACCTGGCGCTACCCGGGTGCGGGGCCCATGTGCACGTGGGTGTCGATGCCATGAATGCAGACACCGACCCAGAACCCGAGGAGCGCCGAACCCCGGAAGGGACGGAGCCAGGCCACCGCGACTTGGTCGCACAACCTCACACCCCCGACGAAGCCGGACCGATCCTTACCGCGGAAGCGGCGGCGGCGCGGGCCAGGACGGCGCAGAACCCGCTGGGCAAGCCGGGGCGACGATTCGATCGGCGATCGCCATTCATGGTCGGCTTGACAGGCGCAGCCGGAGTGGCGGTGACCTACGGCGCGATCCAAGCACTGATGGCCGTGAGTCAAGTGCTGGTCTTGATCACCATTGCGTTGTTCCTGGCGATAGGGTTGGAGCCTGTCGTGTCGTGGTCGGTTCGGCCGTGGTTTCCACGATGGGCCGCCGTGACCGCTGTGTTCCTGGTCGCGATCGGCTTGCTGGCCGGTTTCCTTGCCGCCGCGATACCTCCGCTGGTCACCCAAGGTAGCGCTTTGGTCCACAACGCTCCGGACTACGTC
Organism: Nocardia sp. NPDC006982; assembly: GCF_042869435.1. NCBI lineage: Bacteria > Bacillati > Actinomycetota > Actinomycetes > Mycobacteriales > Nocardiaceae > Nocardia > Nocardia sp. NPDC006982. Next base: position 665,150 of record NZ_JBIAFV010000001.1, read on the forward strand.
GACCATCTTGCGCACCGATATCCGCTCATCGACACGCTCAACACACGCTTCCATCTGCAGGACCGTCTCCAACAATGGCTCGGGTCCGATCCCTCGAAGCTGGCCGGTGGCGTCCTGGGCGCGGGGCGCCTCGTATTCAGCATCGTCAGCGGCACGGTGATCGTCGCGGTGCTCACCGGCTACTTCATGGCCAATTTCGCACAGATTCGGACCTCGATCTACCGGCTGTTTCCGCACTCGCGCCGAGCTCGCGCGATCCTGATCGGCGACGAGATCTTCGTGAAGGTCGGCGGCTATATCCTGGGCAATCTGGTCATTTCGGTGATAACCGCAGCGTTGACATTCATCTGGCTGCTGATCTTCGATGTGCCCTATCCGCTATTGCTGGCCGTCCTGGTTGCCGTCCTGGACTTGATCCCGGTAGTGGGCTCCACGTTGGCCGGAATCATCGTGGCCCTGGTCGCACTCACCGTGTCCCTGCCCGTCACGGTGGCCACCATCGCCTTCTTCATCACCCTGCGGTTGTTCGAAGACTACGTACTTGTGCCCAGAATCATCGGCAGAACGGTGCGGGTGCCGGCGGTCGTGACGGTGGTGTCGGTTCTGCTCGGTGGAGCCTTGCTCGGGATCGTCGGGGCCCTGCTCGCCATCCCGGTCGCTGCCGCGGTGCTGCTGATCATCAGTGAAACGGTGTTGCCGTCTCTGGACGAGCGCTAGCTACCAACGGGCGGATGGCTCGCTGGCCACCCGCCCGTGATCGACCGGCGAATGTCGAGTCAGTGGCGAAAGGCGTCCTTGACCTTCTCACCCGCATCCTTGAGGTTGGACTTGGCCTGATCGACCTTGCCCTCTTGCCTCTTTTCCTCGTCGTCGGTCGCCGCGCCGAACTTCTCCTTGGCCTTACCGGAGAGTTCCTCGGCCTTATTCCTTGCCTTGTCTGCAGTGCCCATGATTGCGGCCCCATCGTTCGAAGGTGCCCGGCCTACTGGCTCCAGCCGGTCTTCTGGCGATAACCCGCATTCCGACAGCCAAACAACGCTGCCGGACAGACTTGCCGCGGGTCAAGGGCTAGCTTGTCCTGGATCAATCAGGGATTTTGGGACGGCGCTCCGGGATCGGCCCCCTGCTGCTTTTCACCTGGCTTCGAGTCCGGATCGACCTTATCCGCGCGCTCCCACTCCTTGTCCAACTCGCTTCGCGAATCCGCCGCAGCACTGCGATGCACATGCGCCTGCTGGGCGAGCTGCTCGGCCTGCGCCGCCTTGACCTGGCCTTCTGCCTTTGCCGCCCGGCTCCTGGCGGCAGTCTCCGCCGCCCGCGCTTCCTGCCGACCGACCTCGAATTCCCGTTCCGCCGCACGGTCACGGATTCTCTCGGCTTCGACCCGCTGCTGTTCGCGCCGCCTGCGCATCAACACCCATGCGCCGGCCACAAGCAAAATAACCAAAACAACAACGACAATGATCACGATCACAACGGTGGTGCTCATCTTTCGACTCCTCGCACTCACCCCCCTTTCTTTCCTAACGCCACTCGACTACCCGGGAACTGCGTAAATATGTGATCGGACACCTGAGGCGATCCGCCGCGTAGGTATCGCCGAGCATGACGAGATCATTCGCGCCTACATATCAAGCTTGTCCGGATCGAGATTCGCGTAGTCGGCTCCGCCTCGGTTGAACCACTCCTCGAGCACGCTGACGTATTCGGTCACCGCGTGTTTCGCTGCTTCCTGGCGACGGGTATCCTCACGATCCGACTCTCCCTGAGGCGGTTCGTGGGACCGAGGTGAGTTCCCCACGGATCAGTGCCAGACAGAGGGCGTATTGGGGTCGTGCGCCGATTTTCTCGAAATGCTTCTCGACCTCGTGCAGGTGGAAGCGGTGCAGTTCAGCGGATTGTTTTTGCTCGCGTTGCTGGCGCACCTCCCGCATTCCATGGTGCTGGTCCTCGAGTTTGCTTACCAGCGAATGGGTAAGGTCGGCACTTTCGGCATCCAGTGCGGTTAACCGCCACAGTTCCCGACGCTGCCGCTCGAAAACCGCCAACTCGGCGGGCATCAGCACTTCGATGCGCGACATCCTGATCTCCATGCCAGGTTCGACCGGTGGGTTGCGCTCGGCCTCGTCTAGGAGCCACCTGTTGAGTGCCGGTACGGTGGCCGATGCTGCGTCACGTTCAGGGGATGGAGGCTTCGTGAGGCTGAGAGTTGGGGTGTCGACATCGGCGCGAGAAGTGCCGTGGGACAAGGTTCTTGAACCCGGCCGGGCGGTTTGCTGCGGGTTGCTGACTGCTGCGGCACCGGCGTTGGCTCGTCGTCTTCACGGTGCCTACGCGGTTGCCGCGCTGGCCGGGGGAAGGATCGTCACCGTTCACCAGAGTCGTTGTCGGCTGAGGAAATCGAGGTCGCGCGTGCTCGGATGACCGCGGATGTTGTGGCGACTGCGGAGCTGGTTGATACGAAGGCGCCACGGTCGTTCTGGCTGTCGGCGAGTTATCTGTTGTGGCCGAACTCGAAGATGAATCCGACCAACCGCAAATCGCTGTCCATTCCGCAATGGCGCGATCAGATCAATCAATGGCGTGAGCGCCCCACAGCAGTGCTGGACGCGCCATGCGTGTTGTGCGGACAGCCTGCGTGTGGGTTCTACGGCAAGGTCGAGGTCCCGCTGGCGGCCAGTATCGAGCACCGCAATACCACCGTTCCGGGTCATGATGGGATGACGTTGTGTGTTGGCTGTTTGACCAGCTTTTACGCTCTTCCTTACGGGTGTTCGATCAAGTTCTGGACACCCGTAATCGCTTCGCGGCCTTCGCCCTGCCGGATGAGCGAAACGAGACTGCCACGACGAGCCGAACGTGACCCTCGAGGGTGACAAGCGACCCCGACGTCGGTGCACGGGGGACCGACATACACGGTGCTATGCCGCTGCGGCCCGTATTTCGAACCGCGCGGCGAGAGACCGCCTACTCCATCCGCATGACCCTCGGTCGAGGTAGCTGGAGATTCGCGACAACGCCTGCCGACGTATAGTCGAGTCTATGACCAGTGGCACCGCACCGGCGGCGGCCCGGCAGGGATCGGACCTGTGGGCGCGAGCGTTCGCGGCACTGTACGACCCGCTCCTGTGGAGAGGCGAGCGGGCTGGCATGGGGGCGCGTCGACGCCAGTTGCTCGGCCGCGCAAGAGGACGGACGGTCGAGCTCGGCAGCGGTACCGGTCTCAACCTGCAGTACTACCCCGACGACCTCGATGAGTTGATCCTGACCGAACCCGAGGCCGCGATGCGTGCGCGGTTGGACCGGAGGCTGCGCAGCACCCAACGTCGGGCGAAGGTGCTCGACGCGTCGGCGGATCAACTGCCGTTCGCGGAAGAATCCGTGGACACGGTCGTCTCCACGCTCGTCTTGTGCACTGTCGACAGCCCCGATGCGGTGTTGCGCGAGATCAAACGCGTGCTGCGCCCCGACGGCAGGCTGCTGTTCCTCGAACACGTCCGCTCGCAGTCGCAGCGACTTGCTCATTGGCAAGACCGCCTCGAGGGCCCGTGGCGCCGGTTCGCGGAGGGTTGCCGCTGCAACCGTGCCACGCTCGAGCTGATCCGGGCTTCCCGATTGGAGCTCGACGACGTCCAGGAAGCGACGTGGCGGGGAATGATGGTCCCCATTGTCCGACCGCTGATTATCGGCGTGGCGACCAAAACGGATGGCCGTCGCTCTTAGCCCGAATCCACCGACATAATCGGGCGCGGACAGTGATGGATAACCAGACAGCCGCACGGAACCGGGGTGTGCCCAGTCGGATCCAGCATGTGCGCAGGGCCGCAAGCTCCGGGTAAATCGCGAATTCGTTCTATGCGGGTTTCGGTCAGTCGGCGGCGGCGTTCCGTGGGGCCTGAAGCGCGGTGGTCCGCGCACCTGTTGTCGTGTGTCATCGCCCCACTACCCCCGTTCGCGATCCATCCGCCACCAAACACGCGCCCGTAGCTTACCGAGCTTGACTCGTCGTGCCGTTTCGAAAATTCATCTGAGCAGCGAGCGTCCCGTCGATTACACAGTCGCCGATCGACAGATCAGCCAGCATCTGGGCGCGCCACCCTGACTACAGCCATGCCGGTCGTCTCCTCAGCCATGCCCGTGACACCTGTGCCGAGTTTGCTTGGTGGCAGCGACGTTTCGATGACCGCAGTAGGACGGGTTGGCGTCGACCTTATCGCGCTGGTGTTGCTGCTGCTGGCAATGTGCTGGGTCGGGTCGTCGATCGTCTCGATCGTCGATCCGGCTCCTGGGGAGTCGCGATGGATCGCCGTGCTAGCGATGGTCGTCTTCTTCGCGATGTTGGCGGCGCCTGGGGCTGTCCCGCTCAGCATTGCTGTGTGTCGTGTTCGTCGCAACGGCAGAGTCGTTCGGGGGTCGTCGCACGCGGGTGTGGCGAGCCGGTTTCTATTGCCATCGGTGCGGGTTTGCGTTCTGGCCTACTCGCCAGCGCCGGGTATTCCGCTGCCGCCCGCGGTCGGCCGAGCGATCGACCGCGCCGTCGAGAATCGCGCCCGCGGCCCGATCCTGCTCAACCTGCGCGGCCGACGGATGGATCGCCACTGCGCAACCCGTCGGTTGCGGCGCCTGGCCGAGGTGTCGGTGGTACGGCTACCAAAACTGCACCCGCACATGCTGCGCCATACCTTCGTCACCACCATGCTCGACGCCGGCGTGGACCTGCGCGACGTCCAGATCGCCGCACGGCATGCCGACCCGCGCACCACCATGCGCTACGACCGGGCCCGCACCAACCTCGACCGGCACCCGAACTACATCCTGGCGGCCTACATGGCCTCAGCCACATGACATCTCAACCATCCGCACGTGCCGATGTCAGGTCGATCGGATCTGTCGGCGTTCCGGATGGCCGGGCGGCCGGGCGTCGCGATCAGTGGCCCGCCGACGGCTGGATGTTCTCCAGGTCGTCGAGCAGGCCGGGGTGTTTCGGCTGCCAACCGAGGACTTCGCGAGTGTGGATGCTGGACGCGGGCTGGTCCATCGCGAAGATCGGGCCGAACGGGCCGAAGGCTTCCGCAGGCACGGGCTCGACCGACAGGTTCAGTCGGCGGCCGATGACGGTGGCGATGTCCCGCACCGCGTCGCCCTCGTCGGCGACGGCGTGCCAGCAGGTACCGGCCGGGGCGGATTCGAGGGCCAGCCGGAACAGGACCGCCGCGTCGAGGGCGTGCACGGCCGGCCAGCGCTGGGCCCCGCCGCCCGGGTAACCGGCGACCCCGGTGCGGCGCGCTCGATCGGTCAGCAGGCCGGCGAATCCGCCCTTGCCCTCGTTGTGCACGGTGCGCGGCATGCGCACGGCCGTGGCGCGGACTCCACGCGTGGCCATCTCCAGCAGCGCATTGACCGTTCGGCCGCGACCGCCCACCGGTCCGTCGGTCGGCAGCGGATCGGCCTCGGTGGAGGCGCGGCCCGGCACCCAGGGCGTGCCCGAGACGGTGACGATCGGACGGTCGCTGCCGATCAGCGCCTCGCCCAGCGCGGCGACGGCGGCGCTCTCCTCGACGACGGCCTGCGCGAGCCCGTCCGGGTCGCTGTAGTCGCGGCTGAAGGCGAGGCTGATCACGCCGTCGGACTGTGCGGCACCGGCCCGCAGGACGTCGAGATCCGCGATCGTGCCACGCAGCACCTCGGCGCCAGCGCCCCCGAGCGTCTGCGCGGAAGCGTCCGAGCGGGCCAGCGCGAGGACGGTGTGGCCGTTGCCGAGCAACTCGGCGACGACGGCGGAGCCGATGGTGCCGGTACCGCCGGTGACGAAGACATGCATGAGACTCTCCCGCTCAGTGATGGGACTGTTATCTCATCACCGTAGCAGACTGATGGGACACCTGTCGCATCAGTCTGCTAGGGTGGCAGGCATGGCTCGTTGGGAACCCGGGGCGCGAGAACGCATGGTCGTCGCGGCCGTGGACCTGTTCACCGAGCAGGGATACGACGCCACCACCGTGGCGCAGATCGCCGAGCGCGCCGGAGTCACCAGAAGTACGTTCTTCCGGCACTTCTCCGACAAACGGGAAATCCTGGTGGCCGGGCAGGAGACGCTGAGTCGGCTGCTCGCCGAGGGCATCACGGACGCACCGGCGAGCGCCGGCCCGTTGGAGGCGGTCGCCGCCGGCCTGGAGCGGGCATCGAACGAGATGGGCCCGATGAACCGCGAACTCGGCCCCCGCCTGAAAGCCGCCGTGGCGGCCAATGCCGAACTCCAGCAGCGGGATGCGCTCAAGAACATCGGTCTCGCGGCCGCTATGACCGCTGCACTCGTCGCCCGCGGCGTCCCCGATCCGACCGCGGACCTCGCGGCCGAGTTGGGGGTCCTCGCATTCAAGCGCGGCTTCGCCCGGTGGACCGAAGCCGACAGTGACGACGCGACCGGACTCGCGCACCATACGCTGGCCGCCCTGGCGGAGCTTCGCACCGCAGCCGCCACGCTGGGCTGACCCGCTCCACCAACCCCGCCCAGCGCCGACAGCATGCGGCATCGGCGCACCGCATGACGAGTGCCGGTTCGGCGGCTGCGACGCCCAGATCCCCAACTGCTTCCTATCGTCCCGGGCTGGAACTACATGGTCCGCCTCTACCGCCACCAACCGCAGATCCTCAACGGCACCTGGACATTCCCCACCGCCCAACCCATCCGCTGACCCCGCGCACAGCAGCGCAAACATCCGATTCTGCCGCTGACCGCGCTGATCGAACCGGCCAGCGCGGGGCGCCGGCAGCCGGAACCTGGTGCGGTGCAGAACGTCCGCTTCTGCCGATTTCAGGACGTGATGGGCGATTCCCAGGTGCGCCCCGACTCCGAAGGGAGTCAGTACGGATTATCTTCGGCCGGCCTGCTGGGATTCGCCGCCCGCATGGACGCCGTGCAGGCCGTCGAGGTCAATATCGCGCCGGAACCCTCGAACCGGACCCTTACTATCTCAAAAATTTCTCTTTATGAGACGTCGGGTCGATCGTGGGAAGTTGTGAGATTCCGGTAGACGGTTGCGCGGGATACGCCCAGGGTGGCGGCGATCTCGTCGACGGTGTATTTGCCGGAATCCCGCATCCGTCGCGCGGATTCGGCCATCGCGGAGGTCATCGAGCTTGGTCGGCCGCGGCTGGTCCGGTGCCGCGGGGTGTCGGCGGGCCGTTCCGGGGACGGAGTGGCGTGACGAGGCTGTGGCACGCCCAGCAGTCGCCGTACTCCGTCGAGAATCGCTGCCCGCAACTGTGTTTCGGGCTGGTCGGCGAAGAACACCACCGGATCGCTGAGCGCCGCGTAGACCTGCGCGGCCCGTACCCGTGCGGTGAAATCGGCGCCGGGACCGGCGATCAGTTCCTGCGCGGTCAGGGCGATGTCGCGCAGCCGCACGTAGGTTGCGTTATCGGCCGACAGCGCCTGGTCCTGCATGTGCACCCGCAGCAGTGACCGATGCTGGAGCCAGGTATCGATCAACCCTTCGGCCACCGCCCACCCTCGCGCCTGCGGGTTCTGGATCGACCGAACAGATTCGAGCATGGCTTCGGTGTCGGCCAGCAATGGCTCGACCAAGGCGACGACGATGTCACTCTTGCTCGGAAAGTGGTAGAGCACAGCGGTTTTCGTCAGGCCGACCTGCTCCGAGATTTCCCGCACGGAGACCGCGTGGTAGCCGCGCTCAGCGAACATCACCAGCGCGGTCCGCAGAATTCGGGTACGGGAATCCTCAGTCACGGTTACCGATCCTACCCCTTGACTGACCAGAGGTCAGCAACCTATCCTTGAGCCCTGACCAATGGTCAGCTATTTTGAGACAAGGAGAATGTGGTGAAAAACGAACGGATTCTGATTTCCGGTGCCGGCATCGCCGGGCAGGTGTCGGCGTACTGGCTTGCGCGGCACGGATTCCGGCCCACCGTGGTCGAACGAGCACCCCGGCTGCGGACCGGCGGCCAAGGGGTGGATGTTCGCGATCAGGCGATCGAGGTGGCCGAGAAGATGGGAATCATGGCCCGCGTGCGGGATTCCGCGGCCGACGTCGCGGGCATGCGGTTCGTCCGCGCCGACGGCCGCGACCTCGCTCGGATCGACATGCAGGGCATCAAGGACAAGAACGGCAGCACCGAGGCGGAGATCATGCGTGGTGATCTCGTCCAGATCCTGCACGACATCACTGCGGAAAACGTCGAGTACATCTTCGGCGACTCCATCCGCGGGCTCGAGCAAGACGACGACGGCGTCACCGTCACCTTCGAACACACGCCGACACGACGCTTCGACCTGGTAATCGGAGCCGACGGCCTGCACTCGGCGGTCCGGCGACTGGCCTTCGGCCCGGAGTCCGAATTCGTCCGGCACATGGACCACTACTTCGCCTTCGGTAACACCGACTCGACGCTGGGACCCGATCGGTGGATGACGGTGTTCAACACGCCGGGGCGCTTCGCCGGGATCTACCGCTCGGGCAATCACGCGCAGGCCAAGGCGTACCTCATGTTCCGCAGCCCACGGCGCGATATCGACCCGCGCGACCAGGAGGCAGCACGGGCACTGCTCGCCACCGAGTTCAGTGGCGAAAACGCATGGCACATCCCGGCACTGCTCGAGAGCGTACTCGCCGACCCGGACGCCTACATCGACACGCTCGGCCAGGTCCGCATGAACTCGTGGTCGATCGGCAGGATCGCACTGGTAGGCGACGCCGCCTACTGCGCGTCTCCGGTCTCAGGTGCCGGAGCCGAACTGGCGCTGATCGGGGCCTACCGGCTCGCCGGCGAGCTGGCGACCGCCTCCGGCGACCACCACATCGGTTTCCACTGCTACGAGCAGGCCCAGCGACCATTGGTCGAGCGCAAACAACAGATCGGCCCCAACCTGCGACTGATGGCGCCGAAATCACGGGTCGGCATCGCCGTGCGCAACATCATCACTCGCCTGCCGCTGCTGGAATCGATGGCGGGCATGGAACGCATCATGGCCCCCAAAGCCACCGAGCAACTGCCCGATTACGACCTGCCGACAACTACGACCGCGGAATGAACGCTCTCGAGACATACTCCAGCCCAGACCGGGCACCGGTAGGGACTGCCGGGACCGGCAGTCCCTACCGCTCCCCCGCATTTTGATTCACTCGAGTCAACGGTGGATGGCTACCGACATCGGCAGGACGTAGGCCATGACTCCGCCAATAACCGTCTGGTGGTGGAGGGAATGCTGACTCGGCTACGGACCAGCCTGCCGTGGCGCGAGGACTTCTCGCGAACATCCTCTTCTGCCGCATACCGCGCTGACCGAACCGTCCAGCGCGGGGCAGCCGGGGCCGAAAGCGTCGAAACGTGCCGACAAAGCTGCGGCAAGGGTGTTCAGGACAGAAGGTCGTGCATCCCGGCTCGTCGTCGACGAGCCGATCCCTCCCAGCACCTCAACCGCCATATCGATGTCACCGCGCCACATCCTGGCGTTGCCGCTCGGATAGCGCGTACCAGCGTGCGTAGGTCTCCTGCACCACATCCTCGGCCTCGGCCAGCGAGCCGAGCAGCCGATAGGCGAGATTGATCAGCTGACGGCGTTCACTGATCACCGAGCGCAGTTGCGGATCGGTCATGGTGTTCGGCTCCTTCGGTCGATGCTTCCCTCACCGAATCCGACGAAATAGCGGCCCGAACTGTGAGACGACCTGACATTCCGACCGCCTACATCGTCGGGAGGTCGTGACAGTTTCAGCAGAGCAGGAGTTGCGGACATGATCAGAATCGCCATCATTCTCGGCAGTACCCGGCCCAACCGCAATGGTCCGCAGGTGGCGCAGTGGGTTCTCGACTCGGCATCGCGCCGCAGCGATGCCGAGTTCGAACTGATCGACCTGCGCGACCACCCGCTACCGCATCTCGACGAACCGGTGCCACCGATGTTCGGCCCGTCGGTGCATGCGCACACCCGCGCCTGGGCCGAGCGAATCGCCCCGTTCGACGGCTTCGTGGTGGTGACCCCGTAGTACAACGGCGGCGCCCGCGCGGCGGCGCAGCTGCGGACGGTCTGCAGCACGCTGGGCATGGCCGATGTGAGCCGTCCGGTGGAGATCTCGGTGCTCACCGATTTCGAGAACTACACCACCTTCACTCCGCGCGACCACCATGCCGCCGCCCTGAGCAAAATGCTGGATCAGCTCATCGCCTGGAGCGCTGCGCTCGCACGGCTACGGGTCAGCGCCGAAACCACTCTTGTCAATTCCTGAGGAGCCAATCATGACCGTATCCAACGACCTCCAGTCACGCGCTGACCGTATCGAGCCGGATGAAGTCGAGATTCGCCAGCAAATCGACAAGCTAGTCGAAGGACTGCGAGCCAAGGATCTCGAGGCCCTGAGGCAGCTGTACGCAACCGACGTCGTGTCCTTCGATATCGAGCCACCACTCCAGCATGTCGGGATAGCGGCGAAACTCGAGAACTGGGCGAAAGTCTTCCTGTTCTTCGAGAGCGTGACCTATGAGGTTCGCGACCTGACGCTCACCGTAGGCGGTGAGGTGGCATTCGGGCACGGCTTCGGCCGGCTCAGCGGCACGCTGAAGAACGGAACGGCGACGAACGGTATCTGGGTACGGTTCACCTTCTGCCTCCGCAAGATTGACGACACCTGGTTGATCACGCACGATCAGGGGTCGGTGCCGCTCGACATCCCGAGCGGGAAAGGCGTGGTCGACCTCGAGCCCTGACGGGTCGCGGGAATGTTTGTCGGGAGCCGTCGCTGTGCGGGCTTTCGCATTGGGTCGTGGGTCGTGTTTTAGAAGTCGGTGGGGCGGCCGTGCGCCCGCCTTCACCGGTCCCAACGGACGAACTGTGCAGGAGTGGATTATCGAATGCCGGATGGCCGAGGCGCGTCGACTCTTGACCGGCACGGACATGCCCGTCGGCGAGATCTCTCGCCGTGTTGGAATTGCGGACCCCGGATACTTCACCAGACTGTTCCGCCGCGCGTACGGTGTTTCACCCGCCTCTGGGGTGGCCAGCAGAAGCGATGATTCATGCCACTCGCGCGCGGCGGCCTGTGTACGAAATATTCAAATTTGAATGTGCGGGCACTCCAGCGTCGCCGCACGACGACACCGTTATCAACAAACAGTAAGCGCGACAAGCCAACGCAACGCTAAACCAGCGCCCCCCGGAACCGAACCAGCTGAATAGAGGCCATGAACGTCGGGCGGGACCGTCGGATCGGCGCCCGATTCAGCACACACGGCCAAGACAAGAGATGATGACAACGCGGGCACGGCAGCAGCTTTCAGACGATCCTGTGTGTGGTAACCAAGATCATCACCGAAAGCGGCCGCGCCCGCCCTCAACGACACGCGAAACCGCTGCTCACACAGTCACTTCAGGACTATGGCGGCCCCCTGGTACACAGATCAACCCGGTACTCACTGCGGGAAACTGCCGATCCCCGGGAGGCGCCTCAGGGCGCCTGCCGGGAGATATTGTCAGTACCTGTGGATGTTGAGGTTAAAGCGACCTCCATGGCGGCAGGCGACACGGTCGTAAAGGTGATGTAGACCGGCTGCTCGGGGCGCTTGCTGTTGTGGAAGTTGGGCCGTTATTGCTCCCGGCTGCGATGGTGCCCATTCGTATTAGCAGGTGAACTGTGATTCCTTATTGACTGATGACGGCGGGGTTGCCGTCGGTCCAACTACTACTCAGTTTGCGCGAGACGAATCGCCAGCCGTTCGTAGTGCGCCGCAACCGGTCGTGGTAGCTTCCGCCGGCGAGGAAATTTTCACCGCCGGGCAGGCCCCGACGTATGTGCTGGGCGTGGTAGTAGCACGTGTGTTCCGCCTCGTCCTGATGCAGAGTGATGACATGGTTGCCGTTTAAATGCTGGGTGGCGTCGAGCTGTTCGAGGCTGGTGCTGATCCGGGCGACAATTGCGGTCGGGCCGTCGAGTCGTTCGCTTGTTGCGCTGTATTCCCAGCGTGCGTCATCAGTGAACAACGCGGCCAGCGTTTCCCAGTCCTTGGTGTCCAGAGCCGTCGCGTACGCCACAACCGTATCCAGGATACCGGCACGGTCGGTGAGTTCCTGAATCTGCGGGGAAATCGGGGACATATGATCCGCCTCGTCTATAGGTGCACGATTTGTTACTGGTACATGAACAGCCACGATGGACAGGGGCGGAAGGAAGCACTTTATGTCCCACAGTCACATCGATGTGTCAGCCCTGGCCAGCCAGGATTGCCCGGCTCGTGCAGCTCCCGGGGCCATGTCGGTGAGGGTGTACTCGACCTTCGGCGGCACCGTTGGGTATACGGTGCGCGTGAGCAAGCCGTCGCGCTCAAACCTGCGTAGCTTCAGCGTGAGCATGCGTCCGCTGATTCCCCTTATCGATTGTTCGAGTTCGGTGAAACGGACCGGACCTTGCGCGGCCCGCGACCAAGATGCCGATACTCCGATTGCCGGAGACGTGATCGAGGACATCCGAGACCACCTCTGTTGACGCATGCCGGGTGGCCGACCCGGCACCGGAGCGCCATTGCCGCCGCGTAAGCCGAGTACGACCGTCGACCGGGTTAGTGCCGATTTGCACCCCGCCGCAACGACAACGACCTGGTATCAATCATTTCCGTACTTTGGCAGGGGGAAACCTCTTCAGGAGGCTGTCAAGATGTTGTCGAGACCTGCGGATGAGGTAGTTCAGGCGACCTCGTCTGTGGCCGTCGGCGACGGACTGGCCAGCAGCGGATACGGTCGGTTACGGATCCCATGGCCGACCGTCGAGCCCGCAACCGCACCATGCGGTAACTCCGTAGCGCCGGATTGGGCGGATTTGCTCCCCAACTTGCCCGGACAACTCGCCGCCACTCGGAAAGGCTCACTGACCGATCAGGCTCCGAACACCTTCGCGACCTCAGCGGCGATCTCGTCGGCCGAGACTTCGCGGATGTGCTTGTATACACCCCAGCGGTGACCGTAGGGATCGATGAATTGCCCGGCCCGGTCACCGTAGAAGGTGTCCGACAGCGGATGGAACTCGGTCGCACCGGCCCCGAGGGCGCGTTCGAATGTGGCATCCACGTCGTCGGTTTCGACCTGCAATGCAAGGTAATGGCCGCCGAGGGTCGACGGCGATATGATCCCCATATCCGGATGTTCGTCGGCGAGGTGGACCTCGGTGTCACCGATGCGCAGGCCGATCGCCAGAACGCCGCCCTCCGGCAACGGAATTCGGCTGATCTCCACTGCACCGAAGACGTCGCGATACCAATTCGCGGCTTCGATGGCATTGTCGACGACGAGATGGGGCGAGATTGTCGGCATGATTTCCTCTCCGGTAGTACTGACTTGTTTGTCACGGGCTGGTATGCGTCAGGTTCGAGACCGTGAGATGACGTTCTGGTTGACCGGGCCGTAAACGAAATCGTGGGACATCTCGATGAAATCTTGTGGAAAGCCGAGGTCGAAGGCTGCGGCGTCGTTGAGCCGCCGCACAGCGTCGGTCGGCAGCCGCAGTTCGAATGCCCCGAGGCTATCGACCAATTGGTCGAGCGTCCGGGCACCGAGGATCGGATGCACCCAGGCGTGCTGAGCTCGGGTCCATGCCAGGGCAACCTGCGATGAGCTGACGCCGAGATCATCGGCGACGGAGTCGACCGCTCTGGCAATCGTCAGCTCACGTTCGGAAATGGCGTCGCGGCTGATGCGCGATCCGGCGGTAGCGCCGGTGCGGGTGAACTTGCCTGAAAGGATGCCCCGGGCTGGTGGCCAGGACGAACCGGTCACGCTCGGCGGCGAGGAGGTCGCCGACGATGCGTTCACTGGAACCCTCGGTGTACCGGTTGGCGGTGTCGATGACGTTGCCGCCCGCTTCGGCGTATGCCGTGAACATCTTCCGGCACTCGGCTATCGACGCTCCCCAGCCCCAATCCTCGCCGAAGCCCATAGCTCCCAGGAAAGCCTCCGAGACTCGCAATCCGCTACGTCCCAATGTCGGGTACTTCATATCGCCTGACTATACACATTGTCTAGACAGACTGTCTAGACGATGTGTCCAGCGCCCGGTTACGATTGGGAGATGGTGACTGCAGGCAAACCGGCAGCTCGACGTCCCCGCCAGGAAGAGGGGCGCGCGGTCCGGCAGGACATTGTGGATGCGACGCGTGCGCTGCTGGCCGAACGACGTTTCGACGAGCTCAGCGTGGCCGATATTCTCGCTCGCGCCGATGTAGCGCGCGGCAGCTTCTATTTCTATTTCGGAAGAAAGCACGATGTGCTGGCCGAACTGGTCCGCCAAGCCGTCGCGGGCGGTCATGAGGCAGCGCAACCATGGCTTGGCCGGCAGGAGGCCGACGAGCGCCGAGCAGCGGTACGGTACGGCGTCAGTCAGGGTGCCCAGTTGTGGTACGAGCAGGCACCCGTATTACGAGCGATCGTCGAAAACTGGCGTAGCGACCCCGGACTCACCGCGCTGTGGCTGGAGCAGATGAACACATTCACCGCCGCGACGGCAGCCAGACTGGAAGCCGATCGCGCTGCGGGCATTCTGCGCCCCGACATACCGGATACGAACGCCCTCGCCGCGACCCTGACGTGGCTCGGCGAGCGCCTTTACTATCTCGCTGCCATCAATGTGGCCCCCTTCGACAACCAGGAAACGCTGATAGACGTGCTGACCCACATATGGATGAGCGCCCTTTATTACGGCGCTAGTCCCGGCGGTCCAGTGAGGGCCGGCGGCTGAAGCCGTCGGCCGCGATTGCCACAGCCCACCAGAACAGTCGGGGTTTCGGGAAATACAGTTCCGCCGCCCAAAACTTGCGCAAGGGTGGGCGCGCGGTCGGGTTACGCACGACCACATACCCTTCCTCGACCAAATTACTCGGCCCCGTCAGCCGGTAGGTCCAGCGCACGTTGGTAGTAGGGCCTCACGAAGTCGACGGTTCAGATGTCGAGCGTCATGGGTCTTATGTTTCTCCAGTGTCGGTGGTGAGATCGACGAAGAAAAGTGGAGACCCGACCGATTCGCGGTTCGGTGGATCTGTGGGGGATGCTGAATGGTCCAGGCCGCTGGTGTCTTCATGCTAATCCGCGAGGGAGCGGGATCGCGAGCAAGAGAGTTCTTGGGCCTACTGGTGCACAGTTGCATCGCGTGGTTCTGCAGCCGTATCGGTAACATTGACCGCAGTCCGCAGTCGCAGGATGGTCCGGGGTGCCGCTGAACGGACCTTGGCAGATGGACGACGGCCACACATCACCGACGTCCACCGAAACGACCAGCGTGGCGATGGGCTACTGGACTGGAGCTCGGGCTCGCCAGACGACATCGCCTTCATCGCCTGAGGACGGATCAATGTGCCAGCGCCCCAATAATTTTCGATGATACATATAATCAAACCTCTTGATGTACACATCAACTTCGCAGTTGCCCGCAGAACGCGGATCGCAAGGGCAAGTGGCGAAACCGGCCTGTCGGAGCACGCTGTGAGACACCAACCGCTTGGCGGCGGTAATGCGGGCCGCGCATCCTCGGATCGCGCTGTCATCGCGGGCATGCACAGTCCCGAGAGCGGCTTCGATCATCTCCGCAGTGTGAGATCGGAGTCGGGCGGTGGGCAGTCGCAGTTCTCCGCCCTGGCGCGAATTCCGAAGAAAGTAAACGAAACGCTCCTGGTCGCCGCCGCCAGTGATCGTGCGCTCAGAGCGCGCGAACGCGGTGAAGCCGGCCAAGACACCGTCGACCCGGATCTCGCAGCGACATGAGCGCTGACGCCTGGATTTCCGAGCTGATAGGCGCCCCTTCTTCGGCGTCCGATTCAGCGGATGCCGGGCGTGCGCGGATCCGGACCGAGGCAGACTTGAACGACGCAGCCCGGCGGGGTATCCGCTAATGGTGGTGCCAACGGGTAGTTCAGGCAGCTGAAGACATTGCAGCCCGGATATGCCGCGGGCCCGATACCGAAGACGGCGATCAGCAGATTCGTATTCACGTACTCGCCCGGATCCTCGCGTGGCGGCGGTTCGACATACGGACCGGGATCGGGCACCGGATGGTCCTGGAATGCCGCGAACAGTCGGCGGAAGAATTCGTGCGGCAACTCCGTGGTGTTCTGCAGGGCCCCCGCAATGCCTTGGTTGCTGACATTTCCGAAGACTCCGGTCCACACCACCGTCAAATCCAGACTCGGCACGATGAAGACGTTCTGCATGCCGAGTCCGACCATGAAGTACATGTCGGCGGGCTGGAAGCCGGAGTTCTCAGAGCATCCGAGGCCGATCCAGAACAGGTAGCCGAAGCACTTGTTCGCTGGTGACGGCTGGCGTGCCATACGCAGATAGGTCTCGGAGACGAGTTGCCGTGTGCCCCAGCGTCCGTTGTTGCTCACCAGCAGGCCGAGCTTCGCGAAATTGTTCGGCGGTATCAGCAGATGGGCGTATCCGTAGGTGTGACCGGCGCGATCGCGCGCCCAATAATAATCACCGCGTTCGATGCCGAGCGGATCGAAAAGCTCACGCTGCGCGAACTGCTGCAGCGGTTCCCCGATGGCCAATTCGATGACATAGGCGAGCAGATCGACAGCGCGTTCGCTGTAACTGAATGCCGCGCCCGGCGGATTCTCCAACGGCACTCCGAGCGCCTGCACGGCACTATTCGGATCGATCGGAATCACCCCGGTGATACCCTCGGAGAGTATACCCACCGCCAGGCCAGACGATTCGGTCAGCAGATTCTCCACGGTGATCGACCGATGCTGCGCATCACCGAGTCCGGGCGGCAGATACCGATCGATCGGCGCTGCTATATCGAGTTTCCCCTGATCCCAGGCTATTCCGGCGAGCAACGACATAACACTCTTCGTCGCACTCCAGATATTCCAGGCGACATTCCCGGTCGCGTCGTTCGTCGGCCCCTCACCGATCAGGCAGTTGTGCCGGAACACCTGCACATTCAACCGATTACGCGCGCTCGCGAATGCCACGGCGTCCGCGAGTATTCCCGAATCCAGTCCAACCTGTTCCGGGGCCGCCCGTTCTGGCTCTCGCCCGGAGGACACTCCACACGACAGCTGCTCGGCGGGCGCGGCGTGCGCGCTCCCGGCGACAACGCTCCCCGCGACCAGCGATACCGCCGCAGTTCCGGCCAGGAATCTGCAAATGCGACCCATAGCGAAAGGCTATCGTGTCCAATCGGGTCGGAGAGGACAACAGGCCGAATATGGTTCAGCCGAATACAAGCCGGGCGTCCCGCTCGACGTCGAATACCCCAAGACTCCTCTTGCAGGACATCGGCAGCGTGTCCATTCTGCGAACCATGCCCTTCTGCGACGACCACGTGAACCCGAGCCACGGGCTGAGGGGGCTATTCGTCGTATCAGGACTCCTCCCATGTTTTGCGTGCCCTGCCGAGGGCGCCAACCTGCGACAGCATTTCTGCAGGTAAATGGCCGTCTCTGAACATCTATAACGCGGAAACGTGTAGGTCGAATGGTTGGCTGAGTAGGTGCCCCAAAGGAACACAAACAAGGGCAACTACGACCAACAGATGAATCACGATTCAGGATATGCAGACAGCCGCGCCCGTAGCATTCCCGGCTGCCAGCCGCCACACCCCACCCGATGGGTTTTCGAACTTGCGAGAAATCCAACTGCCACACCAGATTCGGCCGCAACGGCATCACCGCGAACGCGCCCCTGTGCGCTGAGCAAGTTTTCTGCGTTCCCGCTGATAGTCGGCAAGAAGGGATCCGCCTTCCTCCCGGAGAATCCGCGCCACCGTACCCTCGGACACGCGGCGCCCGCCGTGGCGGAACATGGACCAAATCTTGCGGTGTCCGCGCGCCGGATTCGCAAAGGCGTGTGCCCGCACAAACTCCCAGACGACCTCCGGCACCGGGGTCGGCCACGGCTTCACCGGCTGCCAACCCGCTTTCGTTTCGTCCACCAACGACTCCAGGTTCATTCGGGCACAACGAATTTCGCGCACCACCACGAGATCGGCATGCCCCGCATCGATGCGAATCACCTCGAGCGCATCGAAGGGCCCAACCGGCCCTGCGGACCGGTGCGTCACCCCGGCGGCGCAGCGACTGGCACCCACTAGGGCCAGACCAGCAGGACGCTGGTCTGGAACGCCTCAGACCGGTCCCGTCGCCCGGCAAGGCATCGGCCGGACGAGGCCACAGGCAGCACTCGGCCTGGTCATCCGGGTACGACAAATCCATTCCGGCGCGATCGGCCTCAGATTCCTTTCGATCAGGGCTTGCATTCGGCTGCGACTCGAGTCACGATGCATCTGCATCCACAACTGTATGCAGTTTTAGGGGACGGAATTGACCCAACAACACATAGTGACGCGGCACCGGATCGCGTCCAGCGATCAACGGCATGCCGAAGTTGTCGACTTCATGCTGCTCGAGGCCGAGCTGCTCGATGACCTCGACGAACGCGAGTGGCTCAACGACATGGTGAGCCCTGACATCGTCTACGAAATGCCGGTCCGCGAGACGGTGGAACGAGCCCGCGGGTTCGGGTTCTCGTCGGACACCTTCCACCTCAACGAGAACCTCGGATCGCTCCGATCGCGCGTGGCCCGCGGCGAAACGCTGTATGCCTGGGCCGAGGACCCGCCGTCCCGCGTGCGGCATTTCGTCACCAATATCCGGGTGTCCGAGCACGAAAACGGCGATCCCGATTACCTGCGGGCACGCAGCAACATCCTGATCTACCGGACCCGCCAGGATCAGACGAATCCACAGATGCTCTCCGGTGAGCGCCGCGACGTGCTGCGCCGTGAAGACGGACGCCTCAAGCTGCTGCACCGGGTGGTGTACCTGGATCTCACCGTCATCGGTACCCACAACCTCTCGCTGTTCTTCTGACCACGATTCGGTGAGCAAGCCCTCGCCCGCGGTCCAATCCAATCCTTAGCCACCACAGCCCATTCAGCCCAGGAGCGACGTATGACGGCGGCACAGGAAAGCACGCTTTCCCCCAGAGTCCAGCAATTGATGGACCGGATCGAGACCGGATTGCCGGAGGGACGAATCCCGTCCAATATCTTCGGCAACCCCGATGTACACCAGGCCGAACTGCGCCGGGTCTTCGGCCGGGCCTGGGTCTACCTCGGTCACGAATCCGAGATCGCGGCCAACGGCGACTATATGGTCCGCCGTATCGGTGAGGACAACTTCGTCGTCACCCGTGACGAATTCGGCCAGATCCATGTCCTGTTCGACGCGTGTAAGCACCGCGGTGTGCAGATCTGCCGGGCCGATTCCGGCAACTCGTCACATTTCCGCTGCCCCTACCACGGCTGGACCTATTCCTCCGACGGCACGCTCGTGGGCGCTCCGCTGTGGAAGAACGCCTTCGGCAATATGAGCAAGGCCGACAACGGTCTGAGCAAGGCCGCGCAGGTGGAGTCGTTTCACGGGCTCATCTTCGCCACCCTGGACCCGACCGCACCCCCGTTGCGCGAATACCTCGGCGGGATGGCCTGGTATATGGACCTGCTGTTCGGCCTGGACGCCGATGGCGTCGAGGTCCTGGGTAAGCCGCAGCGGTTCGTGCTCGACGCGAACTGGAAGTCCGGCGCCGACAACTTCTCCGGCGACGACTACCACCTGGGCACGCTGCACAAGTCGGTGTACAGCATCGGCGCCTTCCCCGTGCCGTTCAGCGAGAACATGATGGGCTACCACATCCAGGCCTCACCCGGACATTCGCTCTCGTTCTCCATGGCAGACGATCCGAACGAGCCGGGACCCAAGTTCTTCGGTTTCCCGGAGGACCTGGCCGAGAACCACTTCTCCGCGGCGAGTATCAGCCCCGAGCAGCTCGAGGTCGCCCGGCGCTCACGGGTGCTGGTGGGCAATGTGTTCCCGAACTTCTCGATCCTGGCGCTGCCGATGACCGAGGACGGCGCCAACCATCCGCCGACCGGTGTGCTCACCGTGCGCTGCTGGCAGCCCAAGGGGCCCGGCCAGGTGGAGATGTGGAACTGGTTCCTCGGCTACAAGAACATGACCCCCGAGCAGAAGGACCGTGCCTACCGGGCCGGGCTGGGCACCTTCTCGCTGGGTGGGGCGTTCGAGATGGACGACACCGAACCGTGGATCACGGTCGGTCGCACCGGACGTTCGGTGGCCGCCGAGCTGCTGGATTTCGAACTGAACTACGAAATGGGTATGCCGGGAATCGGCATGGCCCACCCGGTGCAGGACTGGCCGGGCCCCGGCAAGGTGTACTGGACCCGGTACGAAGAGGGCGTCCAGCGCAATATGTACGGCTACTACGCCGATCTCATGCGCTCGGAACCGGGTCAGTGGCCGGAGCATTCGTTTTGAGCGCCCCCACCACCGATGAGGAGCAGATCCGGGCTCGCTACCGGGACGGCGGCCTGCTCGGTTCGCTGTCTCCGGGATCACGCCCGGCTCTGCTCGTGGTGGATCTGCAGTACGGATTCACCGAGGCGCAGTACGGTCCCGGGTTCGACCTCGACGGCGTCGTGGCCGCCACCCGAGAACTGATCGACACCGCCCGCGCGAGCGGGATACCGGTGTACTTCACCACGATTGCCTTCCCCGCCGACTCCGACGGGATCGCGGGCACCTGGCTGCGCAAGATGCCGGCGATGCGGTGCCTGCGCACCGGTGATCGCAGTGTGCAGATCGATGAGCGTCTGGGGATGCGTTCCGACGACCCGCTGGTGGTCAAACAGACCGCCTCCGCGTTCGCGCACACCGATCTTGCGGCCCGGTTGACGGCCGCCGGAATCGATACGGTGCTGGTCGCGGGAGCCACCACCTCCGGCTGCATTCGCGCCACGGTTGTCGACGCGTGCGCGGCCGATATCCCGGCCTTCGCGGTCCGCGAGTGCGTGGGCGACCGGGAGGAAGGCCCGCATCGGGCGGCACTGCTCGATATCGATGCCAAGTACGGCGAGGTGATCTCGCTCGCCACCGCACGAGCTATTTCGAGGGGACTCTCATGACCGCTACCCTCCAGTCGGCGCTCTACCGTGCGCCCGCCATCGACACACCGGCCCGAGTGGCCGCAGGCACCCCCGGACGGCTGGTCGTCCCCGGGGTGGAATCGCCCGAATGGGGTTTCGAGCAGGAACGTGCGCTGGGATTCTTCGGCGCGCCGGTGGATGCGGCTGCTTTTCTCGCGGAGTTGGAACTGTCCGGCCTGCGCGGTCGCGGTGGGGCCGGGTTCCCGGCCTACCGCAAATGGGCCTCGGTGGCAGGCCCCGGCGACAGTGTGGTGGTGGCCAACGGTCACGAAGGTGAACCCGCATCGTCCAAGGACGCGTGGCTGCTCACCCGGCGGCCGTATCTGGTGCTGGATGGTCTGTTGCTGGCCGCCGCGGTCACCGGTTCGAAGGAGGCCGTCGTCTATGCATCCGCGCCGGAAGTGGTTGCCTCGGTGCAGCGTGCCATCGCCGAAATCGTCACTGCCGGACTGGTTCCCGAGGGCGTGACCCTGCGGGTGCACCAGGGCCCGCCCGGATATGTGGCCGGTGAGGAATCGGCGGTGGTCCAGTGCCTCAACGGCTGGCCCGCCAAACCGACCAGCAAGCCGCCCCGGCCGTTCGAGGTGGGGGTCCGCGGCCTGCCGACTCTGGTGAGCAATGTCGAGACCCTCGCGCACGCGGCCTGGATCCGCCGTTACGGCGCCGCGGAATTCGCCACGGTCGGCAGCGCCTCCTCGCGAGGTACCTCCCTGTTCACCATCACCGGTCAGGTCGGCGAGCCCGGGGTGTACGAGATGTCGCTGGGATCGACTATGGCCGAATTGGTTTCGGCGGCCGGTGGCGCCCGGGGCCCGATGGCCGCCGCTCTCATCGGCGGCTGGTTCAACGGTGTTGCGGTGGGTGACCACAGCGCACTCGAGTGCTGCTACGACGCCATGCGTGCCGCGGGTACCGGGCTGGGCTGTGCCGCCATCACCGTGCTCGGCCCCGATGACGATCTGCTCGCGGTGGCCGAGGAATTGAGTGGCTGGTTCGCCATGGAAAGTGCGCATCAGTGCGGCTCGTGCTTCACCGGCACCAAGGCGATCGCACGGGCGTTCCGGCAGGCCCTGGCGGGTAACGATGTGTCCCGGCAGATCGCCGACCTCAGCCGGTGGGGCTCCGAACTGACCGGTCGCGGGGTGTGCGGCTTCATCGACAGCGCGGCGGCGCTGGCCCGTGCCGGAGCCGTCGAGATCGAGCGCCGCAACGCACGAAGGGAGCCCTGATCATGCGGGTGAAAGTGGACAACAGCAAATGCGACGGCTACGGCACCTGTTTCGAGATGTGCCCGTCGACCTTCCGCTCCGACGACTGGGGCTACGCCTCCGCCATCGGTGACGGAACGGTCCCCACCGGGGACGAGGCACTGGCCCGGCGCGTGATCGGGCTGTGCGGCCAGCAGGCGATTCGCGAAATCTGAAGGAGAAGAATGTATCTGGGTCTCGAACGGGGCATCGCACTGGTGACGGCCGCGTCACGCGGTATCGGGCGAGCAACCGCCGAACGCCTGGCGTCGGAGGGGATGACGGTTATCGCGGCGGCACGGTCCGTCGGCTCCGGAACCGAAACCTTCGGTTCCGGCCAGATCGTGCCCTATCCGCACGATCTGGGCGATGGCGCCGCCACCGCCGAACTGATCGATTCCGTGATCGATAAGTACGGGCCGCTGGATGTCCTGGTGCTCAATACCCCGGGCCCCCAGATCAAACCGGCACTGGACACCACCTGGGACGATTGGCAGGCCGCACACGAGTTGCTGCTGCGGCCGGTGGTCCAGCTGGCTGTTACCGCTGGAAATCGGATGCGGGACAAGGGTTCCGGGTCGATCATCCTGCTGTCGTCGACCTGGGTCCGTCAGCCGGCGGCCGGTGGCGTGCTGTCGGCATCCTACCGTTCCGCCGCGTCGGCATTCGTCAAATCGCTGGCTGCCGAGCTGGCGCTCAGCGGTGTGCGGGTGAACCAGGTGATGCCGGGCGCGACCGGTACCGACCGGATGCAGCGCATCGTCGAGATGAAATCGCAGAACAACGGTACCGAGGTCGATGAGGAAATCGCCAAGGTGGTGGCCGATATCCCGGTCGGACGTTGGGCGGAGGCATCGGAAATCGCCGACGCTGTCGCCTTCATCGCCTCACCCCGGGCGTCGTTCATCACCGGCGCCTCGATTCCGGTGGACGGTGGGGCAGTTCGCGCGAGCCACTGATCCACGAGTTCCGGAACGACAGCCGGGTTTTGCAGAAATCACATATCGAGAGGGGTATTTCCATGCCGAAGACATTGACCGAGAATTTTGTCGAGCAGTTCAAACTGTGCAAGCTGACCGCGAACGAGACTGTCGGCGTGATCGCCGAACTCGGCCAGAAGACCGAGTACGTCGATGCGGCCGTGGCTGCTGCCCGGCAGCTGGGAGCCGGCGTGCTGGTATTGCACGCCTCCAGCCTGTCCAATCCAATGCTGCCGCCGTATCAGCCGGACGGCCGCGAGGTCGCGCCGCTGCTGGCCGCCGCGGGTGAATGCGATTTCGTCGTCGACGTGACCGTCGGTGGTCTCATCCATTCCGATGTGCGTACCCGCATCACCGGCAACGGCAAGCGCATGCTGTTCGTGGCCGAACCCAATGATGTGCTGGAGCGGCTGATGGGCAGCCCGGACCTGCGGGCAGCCGTGGAATCCGGTGGCCGTAAGCTGCGGGCCGGTTCGGCCCTGCATGTCACCAGCGCCGCGGGCACCGATCTGACCGCCGATATCTCCGGCGACGGCCTGCCGATCACCCATCAATGGGGCTACGTCGACGAGGCGGGCCGCTGGGATCACTGGCCGTCCGGTTTCGTGGCCTGCTTCCCGAACGACCGCACCGCCGAGGGCGTTATCGTGCTCCAGCCCGGTGACGCACTGATCCCGTGGCAGCGTTACGTCCAGGACACGGTCACCATCGAGGTCGAAAAGGGCTACATCAGGCGGATTTCCGGTAAGGGCACCGACGCCTACGTGCTCAACGACTACTTCCAGGCATGGGGCGACACCGAGGTGTGGGCCACCAGCCATATGGGCTGGGGTCTGCTGCCGCAGGCACGCTGGTCGGCCTTCGAGGTCTACGACGCCCGCACCCTGTACGGGCAGGAATTGCGTTCCACCGCAGGCAATTTCATGTGGTCCACCGGATCGAACCGGTTCGCCGACCGGGAGACCCCGGCCCATCTGGATGTGCCGATGCGTGGCTGCACCGTGGAGATCGACGGCGAGGCCGTGGTTCGTGACGGTGCGCTGGTTGTGGAGGAGTGAGCGTGATGGACAAAGCCGCAATCGAACGGGCCATCCTGGCGATGGCCCGCGACACCGAGCTACTCGAACAGGTCAAGGCCGAACCGGCCCGGGCCCCGGAACTGCTCGGCGTGGAGCAGGAATGGGCCCTGACGATTCTGTCCGGCAATCGGGACAAACTGCGCGCCATCGGTCTCAACGACGGACTGACCATCCTGGTGAGCCGCTGGTTCAACGACAATCTCGGGGATACCACCAGCAAGGGCGGTTTCCACGTGGACGAAACCATCCCTCTGCCCGATCCGGATGTGCCCCGCAATGTGGTGTTCGCCGGCGGTTGCTCACATGTGCCGGATCTGCTGGCCCGTCCGGAAATCGACCCGGCCGACGCGGTCGGCCGACTGCGTGAGGGTTACGACCGGCTGAAGCAGGATCTCGTTGCCGCCGACCCCGATGTCGTTCTGGTGACCGCGGACTGCCATTTCCAGAGCTTCGAGACCGGTCACTATGTGGTGGGTGTCGGTAACCAGCACGTCGGTTCCATGGAGTTCTTCAAGCGCAGCGATCTGGACCTCGAACTGACCGGGCACCCGGAGTTCGCCCACGCGATCGCCGAGTCGGTCCGCGCTGCCGGACTCGAGGTCGAGGAGGCCGAACGGGTCGACCTGGACCACGGTCTGATCGTGCCGTTGCGGTTGGTGCTGCCGCGTCCGGATGTGCCGGTGATTCCGATCATCACGCAGCCGCATCGCAGCTTCTCGCCGTTCAATGCCCGCCGCTACGGTGAGGCGCTGCGCAGCCTGGTCTCCGAATCCGGCCTGAAGGTGGCGTTCCTGGCCACTGGCGGCCTGTCCCATTGGCTCGATCCCGGCCATTTCGGTGGCGTGGATGTCGAATTCGACACCTACATCCTGAAATTGCTGGAGACGGGCCGGGGCCTGGACCTGTGCGGGCTGGAACCGTATCCGCTGCTCGAACACGGCCAGTACGAGATCCAGAACTGGATGATCATGCTCGGTCTGATCGGCCCCGGTGTGCGCGGCTGCGTGTACAGCTACGAGCCGATGGAAGCCTCCGGCGGTGGCTGGACCGTGGTCAATATGGATCTGGCGCGTGCCGAGCGCGAGCGTTCGGCCCTGACTGCGGCAGGGCAGTCGGCGTGACCGACCGGACGCTGCGGGTCGGGCTCACCCAGTGGCATGCCACCACCGATATCGAGGCCAATCTCGCGACTGCCGTCCGGCTCGTCCGGGAGGCGGCCGCCGACGGCGCCGAGCTCGTGGTGCTACCGGAGAACGGCCTGATGCTCGGCAGCAATGCCCAGATGCGGGCGGCCGCTTTCACCGAGGACGCGCCCGAGATCGGCGAATTGCGCCGGGCCGCAGCGGAATCCGGGGTCGCCGTGGTGTTGGGCGGAATGAAGAACCGCACCGACGCCGGTGTCTTCAATTCCGCGGTGGTCATCGGCGCCGACGGCGAGGTGGCCGGGCGCTACGACAAGATGCACCTGTTCGACGCCAATATCGGCGGCCAGTCGTTCGAGGCGTCCTCGGTCGAACAGCCCGGCGCCGGGCCCGTGCTCCTCGAACTCGACGGCCTCCGGATCGGGCTCACCATCTGCTATGACGTCCGGTTCCCGGAACTGTTCCGGGCGCTGGCCGTCGCCGGAGCCGAGGTGCTGCTGGTACCCGCCGCGTTCGTCCGGTCCACCGGAGAAGCCCACTGGCACACATTGTTACGTGCCCGGGCCATCGAAAACCTCGCGTATGTGGTGGCTCCGGCCACCGTGCACGCGCCGGATCCCTCCTACACCGACGCCTTCGAAACCTATGGCCACGCCCTCGCGGTATCGCCGTGGGGTGAGGTCCTCGCCGACCTCGGCGAAGAACCCGCGGCGGTGCGGGTGGTCGAGCTGGATCTGTCCGCGGTGACCGCGGCCAGGGCGAAATTGAATGTCCTGGCGGGTCGCCGCAGCGCGCAGGAGTACGGGGCATCGCCACGTTCGGTGCGCGTCACGAACCGGATTCCGGAGGAAATCCAATGAGCGAGACGACCCCATTCCCACGGTCCGATCTGCCACCCGGTGTGGTCGAGGCAGCTGAATGGAACGGTATCGGTAACGAGTTCACCGGTGTGCAGTTCCGCAAGGTCTGGACCCGTAATGGTGAACGGCTGCAACTCTTCGTACCGCGCACCGGTCAGAGCATCCTGCTCGACGCCATGGCGCTGGAAGCCCTGGCCGGCCAAAGCCCGGACTTTTTCAGCCACATGATCGCGGTGGGGTTCGGTTCGGCGGACGAGTGACCATCGCGACGGGCGGCGGCACGCGCCGGGGCGATGCCGTCGAGGGCATCTATCTCGTGCTGCGGGAGCGGATCGTCAACGGCACCTACGGTCCTGGAACCGCTTTGTCACAGGTAGCGCTGGCAGCCGAACTCGCGGTGTCGCGGACGCCGTTACGGGAAGCGTTGCGCCGGCTGGAAGCCGAGAATCTGGTGCGGGGCCAGGCCAATCGGGGTGTTGTCGTTGCTCCCCTCGAGCTCGGTGATGTGGAGGACTCGTACGCGATCCGGCTACTCGTCGAGCCGGCCCTGTTGTCGGCTGTCCTGGACCGGGTCACCGCGGCGGATAGCGATGCGATGGCCGCCGCCTTGGAACGGATGCGCCGACACCGGAATTCACCCCGCGACTTTCAGCGGGCCCACTGGGACTACCACCGGGTCATGCTCGGGCGGTGCCCGGCGGCCACCGGTGAGCTGATCGACTCGCACCTGTCCCGGATCGACCGCCACCAACGGCTGTACTTTTCGCACCCGGTCGTGGTGGAGGACGTCACCGGAACCGATCAGTTGCTCCTGGACGCGGTCATTGCCCGCGATGCCGAGCTGGTCCGCCACATCCTCGGCTTCCACCTGATCGACACCGCGCTGGGACTGATCATGGCCATCGATCGCGGCCACGAGTTCCGGTCGCTGCCGGTGGCGGTCACCGCGGAGGCCGGTCGACTCGACGATCTGGATCGGCTGCGTAGCGGCGGCCGGGCCCGGATCGTGCACGCCGGCGGCGCCGGATCGGATTTGCCGATTCTGCGGACAACCAACTTGACCTCGGCTCGCTGACACACAGCCGAGCGCCGGCCACCGGCCGGGCGCGAAATGACGACACAGAAAGCAGACATACGACGATGACGAGTTCCTACCGCGTGGGCTTGATCGTGCCCAGTTCCAACACCACCATGGAGACCGAGATCCCGGCGATGCTGCGGGCGCGCGAGGAGATCCGGCCCGACGAGCAGTTCACCTTCCATTCCTCGCGGATGCGGATGCAGCACGTAACCCCGGAACAGCTCGCCGCCATGGATGCCGACTCCCTGCGCTGTGCGGCCGAACTCGCGGATGCTCGGGTGGACGTCATGGCGTACGCGTGCCTGGTGGCGATCATGTCGCAGGGCCGTGGCTACCACTGTGAATCCGAACCGAAGCTGGCCAGGGTCGCCAAGGAGGAGAGTGGTGCCGATATTCCGGTGCTGTCCTCGGCCGGAGCGCTGACCGAGGCGCTGGCCCACCTGGATGTCAAGAAAATCGCGGTGGTCACTCCTTATATGAAGCCGCTCACCGCGACCGTCTGCGACTACATCGAGCACCAGGGTTTCACCGTGGTCGATTCGCTGAGCCTCGAGGTGCCCGACAACCTCGCCGTGGGCCGGCTCGATCCACAGAATCTGCTGGAACATGCCCGGTCCGTGCAGACCTCGGGTGCGGATGCGCTGGTGATCAGCGCCTGCGTACAGATGCCATCGCTGCCGGTGCTGGACGCACTGCAGCAGCAGTTCGATATTCCGGTGTTGTCCGCGGCTGCCGCCACCACCTGGCGTCTGCTGCGCAGCCTGGATCTCGACCCCGTCGTTCCGCGGGCCGGCGCTCTGCTGGCCCCGTAAACGGATCCCCACCCCATCTCCCTTCATGACAGCCCATCTCTCGGATCTTTTTCACAGCCCAATCACGAATCGAGATTTTCATGAGTTTCGACGCTCTTTTCCAGACCGGTCGCATCGGCACGGTCGAAATCCGCAATCGGGTGCTCAAGTCGCCCAATAGTTCCGCGTCCGCCAATGTGGACGGAACGGTCAGCGAGCGGATGGTCAACCACTATCGGCGATTGGCCGAGGGTGGTGTCGGCCTGATCATGACCGAATACACCTACGTCGACGACGACGCCAGCAAGGCCATTCACAATCAGCCCGGTATGAGCCGCCACGAACACATCGCGGGCTGGGGATGGCTGGTCGACGAGGTGCACCGGGCCGGTGCGAAAATCGGTCTGCAGCTGGCGCACGGCGGCCGGCAGAAGTTCCTGGGTACCCTCCCGTTGAAATCCGCCTCCGACAGCTCCTGGGATTATGTCGAGGCGATCGAGGGCAATATTCCTCAGCCGCTGACCGTCGCCGAGATCGACGCGATCGTCGAGGCTTTCGGCGCGGCGGCACTGCGGGCGTGGAAGGCCGGTTTCGATCTGGTCGAGGTGCATGCCGGGCACGGGTACATGATCACCAATTTCTTGTCCCCGCATACCAATTCACGCACCGACGAATACGGCGGCAGCTTCGAGAACCGTTCCCGGGTGCTGATCCGGATCGTGGATGCGGTCCGGGCGAAAGTGCCACGTGATTTCCCGCTCAGTGTGCGGGTTTCGGTGACCGACTACGAGCCGGATGGGTTCCCGGTCGAGGAGACGGTCGAACTGTGCAAACTGCTCGAGGCTCATGGTGTCGATGTCATCCATGCCTCAGGTGGTCACCACGCCACCATGGAGTGGGAGGTCAGTCCCTGGTTCAACACCCGGGCTCCGCATCGCTGGGGCTGGGAGAAGATCAAAGCGGCGGTGTCCATCCCGGTGATCGGGTCCGGCTCGCTGGTCTCACCCGAAGTCGCCGAGGACGTGATCGCCTCCGGTTCGGCTGATTTCGTCTCGCTGGGCCGGGCCATGCTCGCCGATCCCGACTGGACCCGTAAGGCCCAGGAAGGACGAGTCCTGGATATCGTCCCGTGTATCCGCTGTAACGACGGATGCCTGTTCCGGGGTCTGGACAAGGGCCGCTCGGTGGGGTGCACCGTGAATCCGACTGTGGTGGAAGAGTATCGGTTCCCGATCGAGCCCGCTCCGGTCGCCAAATCCGTCGCGGTGGTCGGTGGTGGCCCTGCCGGTCTGCGCAGCGCCGCCATTCTGGCCGATCGTGGCTATCGGGTGCGCCTGTTCGAGGCGGAGGAGCTGGGTGGTCTGCTGCTGCATGCCCGGGGATCGCAGGTGAAGCAGGATATCGCCGCGCTGGCCGAGCATTTGGTGCATCAGGTGAAACAGCGCGATATCGAGGTGGTGCACACTCGGGCTACCGTCGCTGACCTGGTAGCCAGCGGCGTGGATGACGTCGTGCTGGCCACCGGTGCGCCGTTGCGGGAGCCCGAGTTCCCGATCGCCGATGGAATCGCGGTCGTCCAGGCGGCGAAGGTGCGCGCCGACCAGCCTTTGCGCGGCCGGGTGGTGGTGATCGGCGGTGGTTTCCAGGGTTGCGAAACCGCACTCCGGATCGCCGAAATGCCGGACACCGAGGTGCTCGTGCTGGAACAGCAGGATGCGCTGATGACCGGTGACGAGGTCGTCTACGACGTTATGAAGCTGCCGGTGTTCATGGACAAGGCCGGAATCCGGGTGCGGACCGGCGCCCGGGTCACCGAGGTGACCTCAGCCGGCGTCGTTGTCGCCACGGAGGCGGGTACCGAGACCGTTGCGGCCGACACGGTGGTGCTGGCGCTCGGTCGTGAGGCCGCGGCCGACGGGTCGGCCGACGAGTTGCGTCGCGCCGGAATCGCCGTTCACGTGGTGGGTTCCGCGCAGCGGCCCGGCCGGGTTTACGACGCGATTCACACCGCGTTCGCCGCCGCCCGCCAGGTCTGACTTCGGCTGAATACCGGACCGGTGGGGGACTCCTCCACCGGTCCGGTATCCGGGTCAGTGTTGCTGTTGCGGTGGGTAGCGCAGAACCAGATTGGAGGTCGTGAAATCGGGCAGTACAGGATCGGAATCGATCCAGTAGATCGGCGCCGGGCGCTTGATGTACCCGTTGTCGTGCTCGATGACGATCTGCTGGCCGCGCATCGCAAGCAGCAGCGAATCGAAGCGGTGGTCGGGATCGGCGTCGAGCACGAGACCAACCGCCGCGTCGATCAGGTGAAACTCCATGATCCGCCGGGCCGACGGGGCATTACGAGCCCGGATGGCATCGAGGAAGTACTGGTCGGCTTCGATGAAATCTTCCGGTGTCCGGCCGTGCGACAGGTAGAAGCTCTGATGCCGGTGGATCATCGTGTGCAGCGAACGGGTCAGCTCGGTGAAGGTCGAGGGATACCGGACGAGGGCCACATCATGGAACAGCTGATGGGCCTCCTGGAAGCGCCGGCTGTGTGCCCGATGTTCCCGCATGGCGTTGAGACGGGTTTGCATCTCGTCGATATCGCCGTCGGTCAGGGTCTCGATGATGGCGCCGACGGTGGGTGGTTCCAGCAGCAGGCGCAGGGCGTAACTCTGCTCGGTCTCGGAGTTCACCACCGGCGCCACATGCATTCCGCGATTGGCATGCGCAACGACCAGAGCGTCGGCCTCCAGGCGCTGCAGCGCTTCACGCAGCGGCGTCCGGCTCACTTCCAGTTCGGCCGCCAACTGTGCCTGCGACAGCCGCAGCCCGGGCTGATAAGTCCCGGCAATGATCCGGTCCCGGAGCGTGTGGTAGATCGAATCGACCGTGGTGCCAGCGCGGGTTCGGCGAGCAGAGGCTGTCATTGCCGTCATCCTAGGGCTACTGGCGGATTCACAGGCTGTTCGGTGGTCGCGCGTGTGTGCGAAACCACTTAATTGTATCCAGATATGTACACAAATGGTGGATCGGCGCTGCCGCCGATTGCCGCAGAATATGAAAGAGGTCCCGCTGTGGGCGCTTTGGATGGGCAGGTCGTCGTTTTCACCGGGGCGGGCGCGGGAATCGGCCGCGCCGTCGTGCACCGCTATGTGGCCGAAGGAGCCCGCGTGGTCGCGGTCGATATCTCCGAACAGGTCCTCGAGCTGAGTGCCGAGCTGGGTGATGCCGTACGCCCCCTGGTGGCGGATGTGGCCACCTGGGAGGGCAATGTGGCTGCGGTCGAATCCGCGCTCGCGGCCTGGAACCGGGTGGATGTATTCGTCGGCAATGCCGGCATAAGCGATGCTGCCCGCCCGCTCGAGGATATTCCCGGCGACCAGCTCACCTCGGCATTCCGGGAACTGTTCGGGGTGAATGTGCTGGCTCCGCTGCTAGGCGTGCGGGCAAGCCTGGAGGCCCTGATCGCCTCGCGCGGCTGTGTGATCATCACCGGGTCGTACGCCAGTACCAATGCCGCCGGGGGCGGGGTGCTCTACACCTCCTCGAAGCATGCTGTGCACGGTCTGGTCAAACAGCTGGCCTACGAGCTGGCGCCGGATGTACGGGTCAACGGTGTGGCCCCCGGTGTGGCCCCCACCCGCTTGCGCGGTACCACTTCGCTGGGTCAGGAGCCGTCGGATTCGGTGCTGGACGGCACCCGGGAGGCGCTGCCGTTGCAGGAGGTCCCCGGAGTCGACGCCTATAACGGGATCTTCACCCTGTTGGCCTCGCGCACGGAGACGGCGGCCATGACCGGTGCCCTGGTGACCGCCGACAGTGGCCTGTCCATCCGGGGTATCGCCAAGCCGGGCGGACGGCTCTGAAAACGGGACGTCGCAACCGGATACGTCGACGGAGCAGGCCGGCACGTCACCCACGCGCGTAGCAGCCACGGTCGGTATCGAATGCCATTGCTACCTCGCCGATCTCGTCGTGATCGAGGTCGAGGACGGGCAGCACGGATTGGTGGCGGCGTGACCACTACGGCAACCGGTCGAGCCCGGCCTGATATTCCATTCGGACGCCGGGGTCGCAACCGGTCCACGGCAGCTCACGCAACGAGCCTCCCACTACCCCGCGGCAGCGTGATACTGCTCGCGATGCTCGATCCAAGGCCGCTGCCGCTGTTCCTCACTCATCGCCAACAACTCACGCAACTTCACCCACGCCACCTCATCAACCGGCGTATAAATCTGCATCCACGCATGCGACAGCGCAGGCAGCGACATGCTCGTCAAGAACATCTCCAACTCCCCCACCGCCAGATTCCGGATCTGCTTCGTACGACTAGCCGGAACAGCGACGTCATTACGAGCCCACAAAGAAGCGAAAGTCTCACTCTCCGCGCACAATTCGGAGACGAAATCCTCCCAACTCGGATCACCGAGATTCTTCACATACGAACCACGCAGATAACCCACCATGCGCCGCAAATCATCCCAATTATGGTGATAGGTATTGCAGCACTCCGGAGTCAAAAACACCCGACGAGCCACATTCCGCTCCCCCTTCACAAACCCCGGACACAATGCCTCATAGGACTTATTGTGCGCCAGCACGTCATAACGCGGACTCAACACCACACCCGGCAACGGCTCCAAATGATCCAAAATCACCTGAAGCTCCTCCGGCAAAGCCGTACCCGCATGCGCAGTAGGCACCGTCGGCACATCCGCCAACCGATACAAATGCGCCTTCTCCGCGGCATCCAACGACAACGTCCGCGCAACCGAATTCAACACCTGCACACTGACATTGATGCTGCGCCCTTGCTCGAGCCAGGAGAACCACGGAAAGGGGTAACCATGAGCAACGCCTCCATCGAACCGAAACACGCAGCTCAGACACATCTTCCACGTGGCGGCACTCCTGGGTCCGCCGTATAGCTGGCTTAACGCGTGGCAGAGTCCTCGGCCAGCAGTGTCATGGACGGCAGACGCGGCAAACCACTACAGCGGTCCATGTTTCGGCGATGCACGCGCGTACAGCTCCGGTGTTGTAACACCGCCACGCCTCCTCTGCCAGCGGCCGAACATCAGGGCTCCACACCTGCGCTAACAACGTGTCTACATCTGCCACCGGACAAATCCTCCATTCCGCGCCCTGGTTGCGCGACCCATTTCACCTTCGTCGGCTGCCCCGAACCGATACCCCCGACCGTGAACCCTCGTTTGTCGCACCCAGTATTGTTTGGATCACGGATTACATAAGCGTTGGCGCCGTGCGGGTTCGGAGGCCAGGGCTACGTGGCGGCGATAGGATCGCCGGCTTGAAAACGGGCACGTGCCGTTCAGCCGCAGTGCACTTTGAATACCTGCCACTCGTCATCACCGATGAGGCCGCCCCAGTCGATGCAGTCGCCCTTTGCCTCGACCTTCACCGGACCCGCGAACTCGGTGTATTCGGCGTCGTCGACGACTACGGCGCGACTATCCCCTGACCGCCGGAGCCCGGCGCCCATCCGCACGGGTTTCCCCGCCTGGTCCCGGACGGTGACAACGCAATTGTTTTTACCGTTGTAGGTCAGAAAGGCGGTGCCACCGACGATGTCGTGCGAATCGATCACGTCATATCCCTTACCGCACTGACCACCGTAGGTTGCCGCGGATGCCGTCGCGGGGAGGAATACCGCCATCCCGGCAGTGATTCCGATTACGCTCGCACACACGGCAATTGTCTTCTTGGCGTTGATCACGTAGAAACCTCTTCTTCTTGACGTGCAGTCTCGCGTACGCGGGTAGCGCAAGATCTCCGAACGGCGCTCGACGCTATTGACACACCGTCGAGGGCTTACCAGAAGAAACGCTGTGCACCACATGATGGTTCACTCTGTTTCGAAATTTCCCGTTCCCCTCTGGCTGTCCGTGGAAGCATCGGACGACCGCAACCGACTCGCACCGCCCGAGAGTGATTCCATCTGCGTCAGTAGTTTGTCGTCGCGATCTGCGATCCCAGCAGGGATGCTGTCACCATCCGCCAAGATCGAGAACTCCCTGGGCAGCCTTCGGGTCTGGCAAGCGACCGCCGGAGAATTGGATCGGCATCTCGAGCGGCTGGTGAGCTTGGGGTTGCGCCGTAAAGCCATGCAGCACAAGATCGTCCTGCGCGCGATGCTGCAGATCGCCGTCCGCCACGGTGCCGTCGAGACGAACCGACCGACGGCGTCGGCGCATTCACCACTTTCGGCTCCCATGAATACGCTCATCGCTCGCGATATCCGCGCGGCCCGGGCCGCGGGCTACTGTGCCGGGCTCGATCCCGAGAGCGCCGCATCGGCGCTTGACCGCCGTGATCGAACAGCTCTGCCTCACCTGGCAGTACCAGAACGACGGTCCTCACATCGAGCTCACCGACAAGGCCGCCGTCGAGTCCTGTGGCAATTGTGGGGCCACGCGGTGTATTGGACCGACCCGCTTACGGTGAGCACATCCGACGAGTGACGCCCGATCGACCGGCACGTCCGTCCTATGCGGCGTCGATTTCCGAAGTCGTTGGGGCCGTGGCAGTCTCGAATGTGCCGGGTTGCCGGCGGACGAATATCGCGACCGGGACCGCGGTGATCAGCAGCGCGACGCCGGCGACGGTGAGGGCGAGATGGGTGGCGTCGGTGAACGCGTGCTGGATGGCGTTGCGGACCGGTCCGGCGACGGCGGGCGGGAGGGCAGAGCTGTGCTCGCCCGCTGCGGCGGCGGACACGACGGCGTCGGTGAGCGGTCGAGGCAGGTCGGCAGCACGGAGTTCGTCGCGGAGGTTGTCGGCGAACCGCGTCGTCAGGATGGTGCCCAGAACGCTGGCACCCAGTACATTGCCGACCTGGCGGAACAAGTTGACCGTGGCGCTGGCCATACCTGCCTGGTGTGGTGCGACGCTGTTGACCGCCGCCGCGGTAGCGGGTGCGATGAGCATGCCGCTGCCGATACCGGCGAGCAGTAGTCCGGGCCAGATCCGGCCGAACCCGGTACCGGGTGGGCTGGCGAGGAGCGCGAAGATGCCGGCGGCCATGACGACGAGGCCGAGCGTGAGCATCGTCGTGAACCCGATGCGATGCACGATACGGGCGGCGACGGCGCTGATGAGGACGAAGGGGCCGAACATCACCAGGAGCCGCACGGCGGCGGCGAGGACCGTAATTCCCTGCACGTGCTGCAGGTAGAGCACGGTGACCAGCGCGGTGCCGGTGAATCCCAGCAGGGTGACCGCGGCCGTACCCATCACGGCGCTGAAGGATCCGGACCGGAAGAGCTTCACGTCCAGCATGGGATCAGGATGGCGGGCTTCGTAGCGGATGAACGCCACCAGTGACACGGCCAGCACAACGTAGGCACACAGGACGCGGACCTCGGTGTATCCCAGTGAGCCGCCTTCGATCACCGCATAGGTCAGTGCCGCGATGGCGAGGGTGCCCAGCACCATCCCGATGGGATCGAGTGCCCGGGTGGGGAGTCTGCTCTCACGAATCAGTGTCACCGCGCCGAGAAGGGCAATTACACCGAGTACGACATTGATCAGGTAGATCGCATGCCAGGAGAAGGCACCCACCAGCACCCCCGCTCCCAGCGGACCGATCGCCAGGCCGATTCCGGAACTTCCGGCCCAGATGCTAACGGCCTCGGTGCGTTCGCGCATATCGGTGAAGGTGTGGCTGATGATGGCCAGGCTGGTGGGTAACACCATCGCGCCGCCGATTCCCATGATGGCCTGGGCGGCAATCAATACGACCGTGTTGTGCGCGGCGAATGCCACAGCACTGCCCGCCGCGAAGAGAGTCGCGCCGGTGGCGAAGATCAGCCGCCGGCCGATGAGATCCCCGACGGTCCCGCTGCCGAGCACCAGACTGGCCACGACCAGGCTGTAGGCACTGGCGACCCAGACGGCCATCGACGACGAGGGGTGCAGATCGGCCTGGATGGTGGCGAGCCCTCCGAGCGTGGAGGAGACATTGACGAAAGCCATCATCGGGCCGATGCACACCACGGCCAGGATCCACCACCGACCACGGGACGTTGCGTCGTGATCGGCGGATGCGGTCACCTCATTACGTGTCACGGCATTCCTCACTGAGTCGAAATCTGCTGGTCGATGAGTGCGAAGAGTTCGTCGGCACTGGCCGCCGCCTCGACGGCGGCGCGATCGCTTCCGGCCGAGGATTCGCCGCCGTGGAGCGCTTCGGCCAGCAGCGAGCGGATCCGCTCGGCCAGACGTGCCTTGTCCCGATCCGACGTCATGGTCGCGAACAGCGATTGCAGCGAGTCGATCTGGTCGTCGACCGCTGATGTGGCCGATGTGGCCGCCCACCGCGACCCCAGCAGCTTCGCTACCGCGGCGGCGGTCGGGTAATCGAACACCAGGGTCGACGGTAGTTTCATCGCTGTCTCCTCGGCGAGCCGGTTCCGCAGCTCGACACCTCCGAGCGAATCGAATCCCAGTTCGTTGAACGGGATTTCGGGATCGACGGCCGCGGCCGACGGATGTCCCAGAACCGCCGCGGCGAGTTCCCGCACGAATTCGAGTATCAGCTCATCTCGCTGATCCTCCGGCGCGGCGGCCACCTGTGCGGCGAACCGGCCGGTGCTGCCGCCCGGCACTCGACGCGCTCGAGCGGGCACCAGGCTCTCGAGCACCTCGGGCAACAGCCCGGTCCGGGCTTGCGCCGCCAGTGCCGCCCTGTCGAATTCGACACAGGCGGCCACCGGTTCGTTCGAGGCGATCGCGGCGTCGAACAGTGCGGTCCCGTCATCGATGCCGAGCACCTTGATGCCCAGTCGTTCCCACCGCGTCAGCGCGGCTCGGTCCATCGCGCCGGTCATACCGACGTCTTGGTTCCACGGTCCCCACGCCAGCGAGAGCGCGGGCAGCCTCTGGGCGCGGCGGGCGAGTGCGAGTCCGTCGAGGAACGAGTTCGCCGCCGCGTAGTTGCCCTGTCCGGGTGCACCGAATGTCGATGCGACGGAGGAGAACATGATGAAGGCCGACAGGTCGTGTCCCCGGGTCAGCTCGTCCAGGTGCAGGGCACCGTCGACCTTGGGCGCGAGTACACGGTCGATCTGCCCGGCGGTCAGTTTCTCGAGCGTGGCGTCGTCGACCACACCCGCGGAATGAATCACCGCCGTCAATCGATGTTCGGCCGCGATCGAATCGAGCACCGCAGCGACATCGGCGCGATCACCGACATCGCATGCGGCAACACGCGTTTCGGCTCCCAAGGCGGTCAATTCGGCCACCAGGTCCGCGACGCCCGGGGCCGCTTCACCCCGGCGCGACACCAGCAGCAGGTGCTCGACACCGTGCGTCACCACCAGATGCCTGGCCAGGACCGCACCCAGACCACTTGTGCCGCCGGTGATCAATACCGTGCCGTGCCCGAACATCGCACCCCGGTCGAGCGACTGAGGTTCGTCGGTGACCGCACCGCCGGACAGTCGCGGTACGAACATCTGCGAGTCGCGGACCGTCGTCTGTCCCCGATCCGATTCGACGACAGTGCGCACGACATCGGCGTCCACCATGCCGTCGTGATCGAGTAGCGCGATCCGGCCGGGATGTTCGGACTGTGCGGTGCGGACCATGCCTGCCACCGCGGCGGCGACCACATCGACC
Source organism: Nocardia sp. NPDC006982 (assembly GCF_042869435.1). Taxonomy (NCBI): domain Bacteria; kingdom Bacillati; phylum Actinomycetota; class Actinomycetes; order Mycobacteriales; family Nocardiaceae; genus Nocardia; species Nocardia sp. NPDC006982. The sequence goes on from NZ_JBIAFV010000001.1 coordinate 702,971, forward strand.
GGCTCGTCCGCCACGGCCGTCGCACCGCGGGTCACCACCACCAGACGAGCATCGGCCAGCCGCTCGTTCGACAACCACGACCGCAGCATCGTCCAGACCGTGTGAACCGAAGCCCGCACCTCGGCGGCACGTGCGCCGGAGGACGCGGTAGCGACCCCGTCGGCGAGCGAGTAGACGACCAGATCCGGAATCTCCTCGGCCGCAGCCAATTCCGCGATGTCACGATAATGCCGGTCGATCCCGGACACCCTCGCCGACCCGACTGTAGCCATGACGGCGGCGGTGGTGGCGGCGGCAGCCCGATCCGCGCGAACCCATCGCAGGTGCAGCGGCGCGGCACGGCGAGCCGAGCTCGCGGTCAAGGCCCGGACATCGACCGGGCGCGCGGTCACAGCATCGATTGTCAGCACGACCGAACCGGTGTCGTCGACGACGACCATTCCGATCTGCCCGCTGCCGTCGCGGACCACCCGCACACGCACCGCCCCGGCACCGGAACGCCACAGCCGCACTCCCGCGAACGAGAACGGCAACGGCACCTGCCCGGCGGCCAGGTCGTCGGACAGCCCGTCGATCGCCACGTGCAGACAGGCGTCGAGCAGTGCCGGATGCACGGCGAACGCCGAGGCCGAACCGCTCACCGAGTCGTCGAGTGAGACTTCGGCGAAGGTCTGCTCGCCGCGAGTCCACGCCGCGGTCACACCCTGGAATACCGGGCCGTACTCGAAACCGCGCTGCGCCAATCGATCGTAGAAAGACGCATCGCTCGACGGCACCGCACCGGCCGGGGGCCAGCTCCGCTCGTCCCACACCGGGGCGACGCCGGCGGCAGCGGTCAGCACACCCCTCGCGTGCAGCACCCACGAATGCTCCGCAGCCGAGTCCCCCTCGGCGGCGGGGTGGGAGTAGATCGCGAAGGCGCGCCGTCCCTCCTCATCGGGTGCGGCGACACTCAACTGCAGATCGACCTCGATGCCGTCGGCCAGTACCAGTGGGGATTCGAGTAGCAGTTCCTCGATGACGTCCACCCGCAGTCGTACGCCCGCGCTCAACGCCAATTCCGCGAACGCCGTCCCGGGCAACAACACCGAACCGAATACCGCGTGGTCGGCGATCCACGGATGCGTCCGCAGCGACAACCGCCCGGTGAACAACCACTCGTCCCTGCCCGCTACCGGCACCGCATTCGCCAACAGCGGGTGCCCGAATGTTCCGGTGACGACTCCTGCCTGTGGCTGCACCCAATAGCGCCGATGCTGGAACGCGTAGGTCGGCAACGCCACCCGATCCATGCCACGCCCGGCGAACACCAGCGGCATATCCGGCTCCAGCCCCGCCGCGTGCGCTTGCGCGAGGAGGGTGACGAACCCGACCGTCTCGTCGATCGTCCGACGCGACGACGCCGCCACCAGCATCGACTTCGTCTCCGCTCGCGGATGCTCGGCCAAACACTCGGCGGTCATCGCAACGAGCACCGCGTCCGCGCCGACCTCCACGAACCTGCGCACACCGGCACCGACCAGGGTGTCCACACCGGGAGCGAATCGCACGCAACCACGAACCTGCGCGACCCAGTACTCCGGATCGCACACCTGCGCACGCACCTGCGTGCCCGACACATTCGACACGATCGGCAACAACGGCTCCCGATACGTCAAACCCTGTGCCACAGCACGGAATTCGTCCAGCATGGGCTCCATCAACGCCGAATGGAACGCATGCGAGACCCGCAACCGCGTGGTCTTTCTCCCCTCTTCCGACAGCCGTCGCGCGATCTCGTCGATCACATCCGCGTCCCCTGACAGCACCACCGATTCCGGACCATTCACGGCCGCCAGCGACACGTGGTCGCCGAATTCGCCGAGCACGCGCATCGCCTCGTCCTCCGGCACGGCCACCGCGAGCATCGCCCCGTCGGCCGGCAACGCCCCCATCAACCGGCCCCGCGCCGCCACCAGCGCGCACGCGTCCTCGAGCGACCACACGCCCGCCACGAACGCCGCCGCCAGTTCACCGATCGAATGTCCCGCAACGACATCCGGCGACAGGTCGAACGATTCCAGCAGCCGGAACATGGCGACCTCGAACGCGAACAACGCCGGTTGGGTGAACTCCGTCCGATCCAGCATCTGCCCCGGATCGGCGAACATGACGTCCTTCAGCGACCCACCGAGCCGGCTGTCGAACTCGGCGCACACCTCGTCCAGCGCGGCCGCGAACATCGGAAACGCCTGATACAGGCCCGAGCCCATCCCTGTCCGCTGCGCTCCCTGACCGGTGAACAGGAATGCGGTTCTCCCCGAACCCGCCATGCCGTCGACCACCCCCGGCAGCGGCGAACCCGATGCCAGCGCGGCCAGGCCCGCGAGCAACTCCTCCCGGTCGCGCCCGACGACGGCGCCCCGCCGGTCGAGCCGTGCGCGCGTGTCCACCAACGAGCGTGCTACCGACCACAGATCGATATCCGGGCGGTCGGCCAACCATGTCCGCAACCGGTCCGCCTGTCCCCGCAGTCCCTGCTCCGACTTCGCCGACAGCATCAGCGGCACCACGGAAACATCGGCGACGGAAGGGCTTTGCCGCACATCGGGATCACCGCCGTGCACCGATACGCCGGTCGGTGACGGCGCATCCGGCGCTTCCTCGACAATGACATGTGCGTTGGTTCCGCTGATCCCGAACGACGAGACGCCCGCACGCCGTACCCGGTCACCGGTCAGCCACGGCTCGGGCTCGGTCAACACCCGCACCGACCCAGCCGACCAATCCACGTGCGGCGACAAGGCGTCCACATGCAGTGTCTTCGGCAACACCTGATGCCGCAGCGCCTGCACCATCTTGATCACACCGCCCACACCCGCGGCCGCCTGTGTATGGCCGATATTCGACTTGAGTGCGCCGATACGCAACGGCCGGTCCGACCGCTCCTGTCCGTAGGCGGCGATCAATGCCTGTGCCTCGATGGGGTCGCCCAATGCCGTCCCCGTCCCGTGCGCCTCCACCACGTCCACGTCCTGCGCACGCACACCGGCATCGGCCAGCGCCGCCGCGATCACGCGCTCCTGCGACGGACCGCTCGGTGCTGTCAGGCCATTGCTCGCGCCGTCCTGATTGACAGCGCTGCCACGGACCACCGCGAGGATGTTGTGCCCCAGCCGCCGCGCATCCGACAGTCGTTCCAGCACCAGCACGCCCGCGCCCTCCGACCAGGCCACACCGTCGGCGGCCGCCGAGAACGCTTTGGACCGGCCATCGGCAGCCAGACCGCGCTGCCGGGAGAACTCCACGAACACCGTCGGAGTGGCCATCACCGTGGCACCGCCCACCAGCGCGAGGGAGCTTTCCCCCTCACGCAGAGCCCGGCACGCCAGATGCAGTGCCACCAGCGATGACGAGCACGCCGTATCCACCGTCATCGCCGGACCTTCCAACCCCAGCGAATAGGCGACCCGGCCGGACACCACACTGCTCGCGGCGCCGGTGGCGACATAGCCTTCCACCTCGGGCCCACCCAGGCGGGTCAGGGCGTCGTAGTCCTGGTACATCACGCCGGTGTAGACACCGGTGTCGCTCCCCCGCAACGAGGTCGGGGCGATCCCCGCATGTTCCAATGCCTCCCACGACACCTCGAGCAGCAACCGCTGCTGGGGATCCATCGCGATCGCCTCACGCGGGCCGATTCCGAAGAAGCCCGCGTCGAATTCGGCCGCGTTCATCAGGAAGCCGCCCTCCCGGGCGTAGGACGTGCCGGGATGGTCGGGGTCCGGATGGAACAGCTGGGCCGTGTCCCAACCGCGATCCGGCGGAAACTCGCTGATGGCGTCCGCGCCGGAGAACACCAGATCCCACAGGTCGTCCGCGGATTCGACCCCGCCGGGATAGCGGCACGCCATTCCGACGATCGCGATCGGCTCGTCGGCTCGCACCCGGCGCGTGGTCTTGCGCTGCTTCGGCGTGGACGAGTCGCCCATCCGGGACCCGATGAAGGCGGCCACCGCCCGGGTGGTGGGGTGGTCGAAGACGAGGGTGGACGGCAACCGCAGGCCGGTGGTCGTGGTGAGCCGGTTGCGGATCTCGACCGCGCCCAGCGAATCGAAACCCATTGCGCTGAAGGGCTTCTCGATATCGACCAGATCACCCGCGGCATATCCCAGCACTGCGGCGACCTGGCCACGGACGAATTCGAGTACCGCCGCGTCGCGAGCATCCGGTGCCAGCGACGCCAGCCGCCGCGCGAGGTCGCCACCTCCGGCCGCGCGGCGCGCGGACGGCACCAGCGACCGCAACATCGAGGGCAGCATTCCCGACCCGGCAGCGACGGCCAATGCCGCCGTGTCCAGGTCGACCGCGGCGACGAACGGAGCTCCGGCGCCACCGGCCAGATCGAACAATTCGAGACCGTCGGATTCCGACAGCGGGCGAGAACCCATGCGCGACAACCGGTCCAGATCCGCATCGGTCAGCTCGGCCGCCATTCCGCTGCGCCCGCCCCATGGCCCCCAGGCCACCGACACCGCTGGCAGGCCCGCATTGACGCGGCGGAGCGCCAATGCGTCCAGTACCGAATTGGCCGCCGCATAGTTGCCTTGTCCCGACGATCCGATCACCGCGGCAACGGAGGAGAACAGGACGAACGCCGACAGATCGGAGGTGAGCTCGTGCAGATGCAGTGCCGCATCGACTTTCGGTGCGAGCACGCGGTCGACCTGCTCGGCGGTGAGGGTGTCGACGGTGCCGTCGGCCAGCACGCCGGCGGCGTGGATGACCGCGGTCGGCGCGGGGCCGTCGGAGATGTCGTCGAGCAGCGCTGCCACGGCGGCGCGATCGCTCACATCACAGGCCGCCACCCGGGTCCGGGCCCCGAGTTCGGCCAGTTCGGCCACCAGTTCGGCGACACCCTCTGCCCGCCCACCGCGCCGCGACACCAGCACCAGTTCGCGCACCCCGTGCCTGCCGGCCAGATGCCGCGCCACCAGCGCACCCAGTCCGCCGGTGCCACCGGTGATCAGCACCGCACCCAGGCCGAGATCGATTGTCCGCGCGGCGGCCGGATCGCGGCGGGTCAGCCGCGGCGCCAGCAGCGCACCCGCCCGCAGCGCCAGCTGCTTCTCGTCGGTGGCCATGGCCGCCGAGATCAGTTCCGGGGTCACCGCGCTGTCATCGTCGATGTCCAGCAGCACGATCCGGCCGGGATTCTCCGACTGCGCGCTCCGGAGCAGACCCCAGACGGCCGCGGCGGCCAAATCGGGGTCTTCGCTGGGCAACCCCGCACCATTGCGCGTCACCACCACGAGTCGGGCGTCGGCAGCGGGCAGGCGCAGCCAGGATCGCACCGAGGCCAGCACCGCGTGCACGCGATCTCGCACGATGGCCGCCGCCGACCGGGAACCGGCCTCGCTGTCCGCAGCGCGGCGGTCGGGACCATCGGCGAACCACACCAGCACATCCGGAGCGTCGCCGGTGTCGCCGGTCTCGACAGCCAGGTCCGGGTAGGTCCGTGCGAATCCGGGCACGGCCACCCCGGCGATCAACAGGCCGTCCACTTCATGGGACGCGTCGCCGGAGCCGACTCGACTCCATTGCACGTCGTAGAGCCCGCGGTCGGCAATCGATCGATCACCGCGCAGCGCCTGGCTGTTCACCGGGCGCGCCCGCAGCGATTCGACGGTCAGTACCGGAGCGCCGGTGTCGTCACCCAGTTCCAGCCGCATGCTGTCGCCGACGCGCCGGATGCGCACCTGTGCGGCGGTCGCCCCCGGGCGATACAACCGGACGCCGCCGAACGAGAACGGCAGCGGCACCTGTCCGGGCGGCAGATCCGCGGCCAGATCCTGCACCCCGGCATGCAATGCGGCGTCGAGCAGCGCGGGATGGATGCCGAATCGGCCACCGTCCACGCCGACTTCGGCGGGCAACCGCACATCGGCCACCATGTCACCGCCGCCATCGCGCCAGACGCGGCGCGCCCCCTGGAATGCGGAGCCGTAATCGAATCCGCGCGCGGCCAGCCCGTCGTAGAGGACATCGCCGGGGATCGCGTCGTCTTCCGGGTTGTCGTCGATCTTGTAGGCCGGACCCTCCATTTCACCGCCAGGGGCGAGAATGCCACGCGCATGGGTTGTTCCACTCGCGCCCGCCGATTGTTCGCCGACGATCCGGGACGCCACGACGAATCGCCTGCGCCCCTCGTTATCGGGTTCTTCGACCGCGATCTGCACGTCGACCTCGGTCCGCTCGCCGAAACGCAGCGGCGCCTCCAGCAGCAGCTCGTCGACGACCTCGACACCCAGCCGAGCGCCGACCGCCAGGGCCAGCTCCACGAAACCTGTTCCCGGGAGCAGAATCTCGCCGAAGACGGTGTGATCGGCGATCCACGGATGCGACGCCACCGACAGCCGACCGGTGAACAGCCATTCGTCACTGCCCGCCACCACGATCGACCCGCCGAGCATGGGGTGGTCGACCACCGTCACACCGGCCCGGCCCACATCGCCCCGCACTGCGGTGGGTGCGATCCAATGGCGCTGATGCTGGAATGCATAGGTCGGCAAGAGAATTCGACGCGATTTCCGGCCCGCGAACAAGGGGCTCCAGTCCACGTCCAGTCCCGCGGCGTGCGCGGCGGCCAGGAATGTGGTGAACTGCGCGACTTCCGCATAACCACGCCGGGCGGCAGCGGCCACCACGGTCCGCCCCTCGGTCCCGGGTTCCTCGGCAAGGCATTGCCGTGTCATTGCGGCCAGGACGGCATCCGGGCCGACCTCCAGGAACCGCCGGGCCCCGGTCGCGGCCAGCGCGCGCACGCCGGGCTCGAACCGCACGGCCGCACGGACCTGGCGCACCCAATACTCCGGATCGGTCAGCTCCCGCTCCACCACAGCGCCGGTCACATTCGACACCACCGGAACGCTCGGCTGATGATAGGTCAATCCCGCTGCCACCGAGCGGAATTCGTCGAGCATCGGATCCATCCGGGCGGAATGGAAGGCGTGGCTGACCCGCAGCCTGCTGGTCTTGCGCCCCCGCTCGGCGAGCAGCCGTTGGACGTCGTCGACCGCCTCCGCGTCGCCGGACAGCACCACGGCCGCCGGTCCATTCACCGCGGCGACCGACAGCCGATCGGCGTATCCGGCCACCAGCTCGATCGCCTCGTCTTCGGTGACAGCCGCCGCCAGCATCGCACCGCCGCCGGGCAGGGCGCCCATCAGTCGCCCCCGCGCCGCCACCAGCGCGCACGCGTCCGCCAGCGACCAGACCCCCGCCACATACGCCGCCACCAGCTCGCCGATGGAGTGCCCGAGCAGCACATCCGGTGTCACACCGAACGATTCGACCAGCCGGTAGGCCGCCACCTCGTACGCGAACAACGCGGGCTGGGTGAATTCCGTCCGATTCAGCAGAGCCGCACCGGCATCACCGTCGGCGGCGAACATCACGTCCTTCAGCGCTCGTCCCAGCAACGGGTCGAGTTCGGCGCATACCTCGTCCAGCGCGGCCGCGAACACGGGGAACGCCGCGTACAGTTCCCGGCCCATTCCGGGTTGCTGCGCGCCCTGGCCGGTGAACAGGAACGCCGTGCGTCCCGCGCCCACGACGCCATCGACCACGCCCTCCGACGAGGCACCGTCGGCAAGGGCCGCAAGTCCCGCTAGCAGTGCCTCCCGGTCACGGCCCACGATCGCTCCGCGCCGGTCCAACAGCGCCCGCGACGTGATCAGCGAATGGGCCACATCCCATACATCCGCATCGGGTTGACCGATTAACCACTGCCACAGCCGATCCGCCTGCGCCCGCAGGCCGGGTTCGGATTTCGCCGACAGGAGCCACGCGACGACATCGGAGTTCGTATTCGACGTAATCGTTTCGGCCGCTACCTGTTCCGGAGCAGCCCCCGCGACCGGTTCGGCGGGAGCCTCCTCGATGATCACGTGCGCGTTGGTGCCGCTGGCCCCGAAGGACGAGACACCCGCACGGCGCACCCGCTCACCCGCGGGCCACGGCTGCGCCTCGGTCAGCAGGCGCACAGTGCCCGCCGACCAATCCACATGTGGCGTAGGCGCATCCACATGCAATGTCATCGGCAACGTCTCGTGCCGCATCGCCTGAACCATCTTGATCACACCGCCCACCCCCGCCGCGGCGGACGTGTGACCGATATTCGACTTGAGCGAACCCACATATAACGGCCCGTGTTCACGCCGCACGCCGTAGACGCCGATCAGCGCGCGCGCTTCGATCGGGTCCCCGAGCATCGTGCCGGTCCCGTGCGCCTCCACCGCGTCGATGTCGCCGGGTTCCAGTCCGGCATTGGCCAATGCCTGTGCGATGACACGCTCCTGCGACGGGCCGTTCGGTGCGGTCAGCCCCTTGCTCGCGCCGTCCTGATTGAGCGCGCTGCCGCGAATGACCGCCAAGACGTGGTGCCCCAGGCGTTGCGCATCCGACAGGCGTTCGACGACCAGCATGCCGATACCTTCGGAAAATCCGGTCCCGTCCGCAGCGGCCGCGAATGCCTTGCATCGGGCATCGGTGGCGAGCCCGTGCTGGCGGGCGAATGCGATCAGATGGGACGGATCCGACATCACCGTGACACCGCCCGCCAGGGCCAGCGATGTTTCGCCGTTGCGCAGCGCCTGGCACGCGAGATGCAGGGCCACCAGCGACGACGAGCACACGGTGTCGATCGACATCGTGGGCCCCTTGAAGCCGAATGTGTAAGCGACCCGGCCGGATACGACGGAGTTTCCCGCACCGAGATAGGCGTGGCCTTCCGCCTCCGCGGTCAGTGTCGGGGAGCCGACCCGAGGTCCGTAGTACTGGTGGAAAACGCCGGTGAAGACACCGGTATCGCTGCCGCGCAGCGACATCGGGTCGATGCCCGCGTACTCCAGCGCTTCCCAGGACGCCTCCAGTGCCAAGCGCTGCTGGGGATCCATCATCGCGGCTTCCCGCAGGCCGATCCCGAAGAATCGCGCGTCGAAATCGCCTGCCGAATACAGGAATCCGCCTTCACGGGTATTGGTCGTGCCGGGAACGTCCGGATCCGGATTGTAGAGTTTCTCCAGATCCCAGCCCCGGTCGGTCGGGAACTCGCCGATGGCGTCGACGCCGGAGGCCACCAGGTCCCACAGTTGCGCGGGCGATTCGACGCCGCCGGGATAGCGGCAGCTCATCCCGACGATCGCGATCGGTTCCCGCGCACGCTCCTCCAGGTCCTGGATGCGCTTGTTGGCGGCGCGTAGGTCCCTGGCGAATCGCCGCAGGGACTGGGTCAGCCGTTCCTCATTGCTCATGATCGACCGAACTCCTCGTCAAGCAGATCCAATAGTTCGCTGCCGGAATGCTCGGCAAGGTCATCGTCGAATTCCTCGTCCTGCCATCGATCGCCGAAGTGCGACCGGAGGCGGTCGCCGATACCGAGCAGTGCGGTAGCGGCAGCGGGGTCGTCACCGGCCGCGGCGAGAGCCTGTTCGACCATCGCCTCCAGCCGGGCGATATCGACGGGTGCGGAAACGGCGGCCGGTGGGGCCGCAGGTGACGCCGAGATCAGCTGTTCGTGCAGATAGCGGGACAGTTCGACCGGGGTCGGGTAGTCGAACACCATCGTCGAGGACAACCGCAGACCGGTGCTCTTCGACAGCCGGTTGCGCATTTCCACACCGGCCAGCGAATCGAAGCCGAGCTCGTCGAATCCCTTGTCGGCCCGAATATCCCCCGCCGAGGAATGCCCCAGTACCGCGGCAGCCTGCTCGAGGACCAGCTCCAGAACCGCGCGATCCCGCTCGGCCTCCGGTAGCCGATCCAGTACCAGACCCTGCGATGGTCTTTCCTCCGCGGCGGCGGACGGAGAAGGCACCGCGATTTTTCGCAGGACCGGGGGAACCGTTGCCATATGCGCTTCCCGCCGAAGCGCATTGACGTCGAGACGGAACGGCATGAGCGCGGATACGCCCGCCGAGGTCGATCCGATCCCCACAGCGGTATCGAACAGCCGAAGGCCGTCCGCCGGCGCCAGCGGATGCACGCCGAGGCGGGCCATGCGTGCGGCACCCACGTGATCCAGGGTGCCGCCCATACCGCCCGATCCGACCACGGTGGGCTCCCACAGACCCCAGGCCAGCGCCACAGCGGGCAGCCCTTCGGCGCGGCGCCGCGCGGCCAACGTGTCCAGGAAGCTGTTGGCGGCAACATAATTGGCCTGTCCCGCGGCGCCGATGACAGCGGCCATCGACGAGAACAGCACGAAGGCCGAGAGATCAGCGTTCCGCGTCGACTCGTGCAGATTCCATGCCGCGTCGACCTTCGGCGCGAGCACGCGGTCCAGCTGTTCGACGGTGAGCGTCGCGATCGTCGCATCATCGAGCACACCCGCGGTATGAACCACGGCCGTCAACGGCTGTTCGGCCGGTATCGAATCGAGCAGTGCCCGCAACGCGGACCGGTCCGCGACATCGCAGGCCGCGATGCGCGCGTTCGCTCCGAGCTCGCACAGGTGCGTCGCCAATTCCGTTGCGCCTGTGGCTCGCTCGCCACTGCGGGACACCAGGAGCAGGTGCCGGACACCGTGCTCGGCAACCAGGTGACGGGCCACCATCGCGCCCAGACCACCAGTACCCCCGGTGATCAGCACGGTGCCGGAGCCGAATGCCGGTCTCGCGGCGGCGATCACCTCCGAGTGCCGCAGCCGCGGCACCAGCATCGTGTCCGCGCGAACGGCCACCTGCGGCTCGTCGGCCGCCAGTGCCGACAACACGGTCTCGACCGACAGCGGAACGGACGTGGACTGCTGGTCGAGCAAGACGATCCGGCCGGGATACTCGGACTGCGCACTGCGAACCAGGCCCGCCACCGTGGCCGCCGCGAGATCCGGTGTCTCGCCGGGCAGCCCGAGGCCGTTGTGGGTGACGACGACCAACCGCGACCGCTGCGACGGATCCTTGTCCAGCCACCCCTGCAGCAGGTGTAGTGCCGACCGGGCCCGCTCATGTGCGGCGACGGTGACATCCTCGTTTCGCGCTGCCGCGTCCGACCACACCAGCACAGCGGGCATCGCACGATCCGATATCAGACTGTCGAGGTCCGGATAGTGTTCCCGCACACCGGCAATCGAAGCCGACCCCAGTGCGATGACCTCGTCGGTCACCTGCACGTCGGGTGCCGGGTGAACCTCCGCCCATTCCATTTCGTACACCCCGGCGTCACCGGCGAGCGGGCGGCGGAACTGGGTGACGTCATAGGGGCGCATCACGATCTCGTCGAAGGAGACCACCGGGTTGCCGTCGCCGTCCACCGCCGCCACGGCGAGCACGTCCTCACCTTTCGCCACGGCGATCACCCGCAACGGACCCGGCCTGCGGACATCGTGGAATCGGGCGCCGCCCCACCGGAACAGCAGCATGCCGCGGCTCGGGTCGGAGCTGGGCTCCGGCCACACCAGACGGGCCATCCCCGCATGCGCGATGACGTCGATCAAGCCCGGATGCAGCAGGAAACCGTCCGATTCGACGGCCGGATCCAGCGCAACCTCGCTGAACACGGCGTCGCCACGCTGCCACGCGCGTTCGATGCCGCGGAAGGAGCGACCGTATTCGAGTCCCGACACGGATTCGATATGCGCGGGTACCCATTCCGGGTCGATCGGGTCCGCATCCGACGGCGGCCACGGCTGCGCCCGAAGACGTTCCAGCAGCGGCTCCGCCGCCGGCCGGTCACCGGTCAGAATGCCGCTGGCGTTGCGTACCCACTCTCCCTCACCGACGCGGTAGTGCACCGTGCAGTGCCTGCGGCCCGTATCGTCGGCTTGGCCGACAAGCACCTGCAGATCGATGTCGGCGCCGTCCTCGGGCGGGAAGATCGGGGCCTCCAGCGTGAGCTCGTCCACCCCGGCGCAGCCGAACCGCGGTCCCGCCGCACACAACATCTCCACCAGCGTCGTACTCGACACGACCATCACGCCGTAGCTCACGTGATCCGCGAGCCACGGATGGGTCCGGCGCGAGAGCCGCCCGGTGAGCATCCATTCGTCCTTGCCCGCGACCTGCACCACACCGGTCAGCACCGGGTGACCCGATACTCCCGGCGACGCCCCACCGGCAACCGGTTGCAGCCAGTACCGCCGATGCTGGAATGCATAGGTGGGCAACGGCACCCGCGATACCGGACGATCCGCATACAGCGGCGTCCAATCCACACCAGCACCCGCCACATGCGCTTGTGCCAATGCGGACACCAATTGCAACGGCTCGCCGACCGAACGCCGGGCAACCGCGACCACCGTCGATGCGGCCTCCACGTCCGGAATCTCGGCGAGACACTGCCGGGCCATCGCGGACAACACGGCATCCGGCCCGATCTCCACGAACCGCCGCACCCCGGCCTCGGCCACGGTGGCGATCCCGGGCGCGAACCGCACACAACCGCGCACCTGCTCGACCCAGTAACCCGGATCGGTCACCTCGGCACCGGCCACGGCGCCGCTGATGTTCGATACGATCGGGATCTTCGGCGGGTGGTAGGTCACACTGTCGGCCACCAGCCGGAACTCGGCGAGCACGGGATCCATTCGCGCCGAATGGAATGCGTGGCTCACCCGCAACCGGTTGGTCTTGCGTCCGCGTCCGGTGAGTACACGCTCGATCGCGTCGATGGCGTCCGCGTCTCCGGACAGCACCACCGACGACGGGCCGTTGACCGCCGCGATCGAGACCCTGCTGCTGTATTCGGCGACGATATCCGTCGCGTCGGTCTCCGTGATGGCCACTGCCAGCATCGCTCCACCCTCGGGCAGAGCTCCCATCAACCGACCGCGGGCAGCCACCAGACGGCAAGCATCGGGCAGCGACCACACCCCCGCCACATACGCGGCGGCCAGCTCACCGATCGAGTGCCCGATGAGCATGTCCGCGGCGATACCGAACGACTCCAGCAACCGCGACAGCGCCACCTCGAACGCAAACAACGCGGGCTGGGTGAATTCGGTGCGGTGCAGCAGTCCCTCGGTGTCATCGAACATCACCGCGAGCAACCCGGGCGCGGAATCCGCTCCCGGATCACGCGTCAGGAGAGCATCGAATTGGGCACACACCTCGTCCAGAACCTGCGCGAACACCGGGAACGCCGCATAGAGGTCCTTACCCATCCCCGCACGCTGCGCACCCTGTCCCGTGAACAGCCACGCGGTCTTCCCCGTCGCCGCGACGCCCTCGACCGCACCGGAAGACACCTTGCCCGCCGCCAGATCCGCCAGACCGGAAAGGATCTCGTCGCGCCCCGTCCCGACGACCGCACCCCGGAATTCCATATGGGAGCGGAAGGCGCTCAGCGAGTATGCGACATCGGCGATCTCTCGCTCGGGTCCGGCCACCAACCACTGCAGGAGCCGATCCGCCTGCGCCCGCAACCCTGCCTCGGATTTGGCCGATACCAGCAACGGCAACGGCAGGTCTGCCGGAGTTCGGTTGGGTGCCACCGGGATTCGTTGTGGCGGCGCTTCCTCCAGGATCGCATGCGCATTGGTGCCGCTGACACCGAACGACGACACGCCCGCGCGGCGAACACGCCCGTTGCGCGGCCACCGCTGCGGCTCGGTCAGCAACTCCACACCGCCGGCCGACCAATCCACATGCGGGCTGGGCACATCCACGTGCAGCGTCATCGGCAGAGTCTCGTTCCGCAACGCCTGCACCATCTTGATCACTCCGGCCACGCCTGCGGCGGCCGAGGTGTGCCCGATATTCGACTTCAGCGAGCCGATCCGCAGCGGCGCTCCCGGCCGATCCTGACCGTAGGCGGCGATCAGTGCCTGCGCCTCCATCGGATCACCCAGTGTCGTCCCGGTGCCGTGCGCCTCCACCGCATCGATGTCGGCGGGCCGCAACCCGGCGTTGGCCAGGGCCGCCGCGATCACCCGCTCCTGCGACGGTCCATTCGGCGCGGACAGACCGTTCGACGCGCCGTCCTGATTGATCGCCGTCCCCCGCACCACAGCAAGAACGTTGTGGCCCAGGCGGCGGGCATCCGACAGCCGTTCCAGCACCAGCATTCCGACGCCCTCGGAGAACGCGACACCATCGGCCGCGGCGGAAAACGATTTGCACCGCCCGTCCGGGGACAGACCACGCTGCCGAGCGAAATCGACGGAAAGATAGGGATCGGCGTAGATCGTCGCGCCGCCCGACAATGCCAGCGATGCCTCACCCTGCCGCAGCGCCTGACAGGCCAGATGCAGCGACACCAACGACGACGAACACGCCGTATCCACGGTGACCGACGGCCCTTCCAGGCCGAACACATAAGACAGCCGGCCCGAGATCACGCTGCCCTGGGCTCCGGTGAGCCGATAGCCCTCGAACTCGGGGGTCACCCGATTGAAATAACCCGAGAAGCACGCACCCACGAATACCCCGGCATCGGTGCCACGCAGCGAAACCGGATCGATCCCGGCATCCTCCAGGGCCTCCCACGATGCCTCGAGCAACTGCCGCTGCTGTGGGTCCATCGCCGTCGCTTCCCGCGGGCCGATCCCGAAGAATCCGGCGTCGAAATCCGCTGCGTCGTCGAGGAATCCGGCGCGGCGGGCGTATACGGTCCCGGGTTTGTCCGGATCCTCGTCGAACAAACGGTCCAGATCCCAGCCGCGGTCCGATGGGTACGCACTGGTCGCATCGATCCCCGAGGCCACCAGATCCCACAGTTCGTCCGGCGATTTCACCCCACCCGGGAACCGGCATCCCATGCCCACGATCGCGATCGGCTCATCCGCCGATGTTCGGCGCGCGACCTTCTTGCCCGGTCCGCCCGTCGTCTTCGGCTCGTGCCTCGACAGCACGTGTTTCGCCACCGCGGCGGGAGTCGGATGATCGAACACTAGGGTCGACGCCAACCGCAACCCCGTGACCTTGGCCAACCGGTTGCGGAACTCCACCGCACCCAGCGAATCGAAACCGATCTCGTCGAAAGGTTGATCGGGCCGGATATCGGCCGCCGAATCGTGCCCCAGCACAGCCGCGGCCTGCCCCAGCACCATCTCCAGCACCACGTCGCCGCGCTGCGCGTGCGGCACCCGCGCCAACCGCTCCCCCAGCGAACCCGCCGCGAAACTCGCCTCCGACCGGCTCACGGCCGGCAGCGGACGCCGCGCGAACCCGCTCAGCACCGCGGGGATCCCCACGGGATCCGAGACGCGCCGCAGCACACTCGGGTCGAACCGCAGCGGAGCCAGCCGCCCATCGTCGCTCGCGACCGCGAGAGCGGCATCGAAAAGGCGCACACCGTCGGCATTCTCGAGTTGCCCGAGCCCCCACCGGCCCAACCGCGCCAACGCCGCACCGTCCACCTCGCCGGCCATCCCGCTGCCGGAGTGCCACGGTCCCCACGCCAGCGATATGGCGGGCAAGCCCGCGGCTCGACGCAGGCCGACCAGGCCATCCAGGAATCCGTTCGCCGCGGCGTAATTGCCCTGTCCGGCCGAACCCAGCACTCCCGTGATCGAGGAGAACACCACGAATGCCGACAGATCTCGGCCGCGCGTCCACTCGTCCAGGTACCACGCTCCGTCGACCTTCGGCGCCAGCACCCGATCCACCTGCTCGGCGGTCAGCGATTGGAGGGTGCCATCGTCGACAACCCCGGCCATATGCACCACGGCGGTCACCCCACCATCGGAGTCCATGGCGTCCAACAGGTTCCGCACCGCGTCACGATCGGTGACGTCGCAGGCCACGACGCGCGCGTCGGCGCCGGCCCGCGCCAATTCGGCGACCAGCTCGTCCGCGCCTGGCGCCTGCGGGCCGCGCCGGGAGGTCAGCACCAGCCTGCGCACACCGTGCTCGGTGACCAGGTGCCGGGCGAACTCCGCGCCCAGACCACCTGTGCCACCGGTGATCAGCACCGTCCCCGCACCCGACCACGGCGACAGGGGATTGTCTTTCCGAACCTCGGTGCCGGTGCGGGTCAGCCGGGGAACCAGAATCCTGGTGTCGCGCACCGCGACCTGCGGCTCCCCCAAGGCCAGCACGGCCGCGATCCGATCGGCGTCCACCGCTTCGGCCGGGTCTTCGTCGAGGAGTATGAACCGCCCCGGATTCTCCGTCTGTGCGCTGCGGACCAACCCCCACACCGCGGCGGCTGCCACATCCATGGCAGCGTCCTCGCCGGGAAGACCGACACCACCCGTGGTCACCACCACCAGCGAGGCATCCGACAGCCGTTCTTCGGCGAGCCATGTCCCGAGCACGGCCAGTGTGCTGCGCACCCGTGCCCGCACCACACCCGGATCGTCGACGACCTCTCCGGCGATCGCCGGACGCCAGACGACGATATCCGGAACATGTTCCGCGGCAACGATATCGGCAATGTCCCTGTGTGATGCCGCGATTCCCGGCACCACCGTGTCCGCGAGGACGGCCGACGCCGGCATAGAGCCTGGGACCGCAGGCGGGGCCGTGGTCTTCCAGCCCACCCGATACAGACCGGCGTCCTGATCATCGGACAGACCGCGCCGGAACTCCTCGACGTCGTACGGACGCAGCAGCACCGAATCAACCGAAACGATCGGCCTGCCCTCCGGATCGACTGCCGCGACCGACACCGTATCCGCGCCGGTCTTCTCCGAGATGATCCGCAGGGCCGTCACTTCCGCGGGCGTCGGCCGGTGCAGACGCGCACCGCCCCACCGGAACAGCAGCCAACCGGTATTCGGATCGGACTCCGCGAAACGGAATATGGATTGCGAGAGTCCGGCATGCATCACCAGCTCCAACAGCGCCGGATGCAGGTCGTGGCCGGATTCCGATACCGCGTCGGTATTCAGCGTCGCCTCGGAAAAGACCGTGTCGCCACGCTGCCACACCGCATTCACGCCGATGAACGCCGGACCGTAGTGCAGCCCGGTATCTTTCGCGATCTGCTCGGCAAGTGCCACCCGGTCGACATCGACGAGTTCGGCATCGGCCGGCGGCCACGCCTGCTCACCGAGCCGGGATACCAAGTCCGAGTCGCCATTCCACCGTGGCGCGAGGAAACCGGTCGCATTGCGCACCCATTCGTCGCCGGACGACCTGCGGTAGAAGAACTCGAACGAACGCCGCCCGGACTCGTCCGCGGCCGCGACCAGGACCTGCACTTCGATCTCGTCGTCACCGGGACGGATCGGCGCCTGCACGATGATCTCCTCGACCACCTCGCAATCGATCCGCCCGCCGGCGGCGAGCAGGAATTCGAGCAGCAACACGCCCGGAACCACCACGACACGATGGGCCATGTGATCGGCGATCCACGGATGCGTACGCACCGAGAACCGGCCGGTGAACAGCCACTCGTCGGTCCCGGCCACGCCGACCACACCGGTCAGGATCGGATGATCCGCCGACGCCGCCGCATCGGCACTGGGCTGCAACCAGAACCGGCGACGCTGAAATCCGTAGGTCGGCAAAGCGACCCGGCGCACCGCTCGCCCCGCGAACAGCGACGCCCATTCCACCCGCGCACCCGCGACGTGGATCTGCGCCAGTGCGGTGACGAACTGCGACACCTCGTCGACGGATCGGCGCGCCGCCGCCACGATCCGCGACACCGATTCGACCTCGGCATTCTCGGCCACGGTCGCACGCGTCATCGCCGCCAGCACCGCATCCGGGCCCACCTCCACGAATCGCCGCGCACCCGCCGAGACGAGGGTGTCCACTCCCGGAGCGAACCGCACACACCCCCGCACCTGCCGAACCCAATACTCCGGATCGGTCACCGCGTCCCCGGCGAGCTCTCCGGTTTCGTTCGACACGATCGCGAGGCGCGGCGATCGATACGCGATACTTCGTGCCACCGAACGGAATTCGGCCAGCATCGGCTCCATGAGGGCGGAGTGGAAAGCGTGGGAAACGTCGAGGCGGTTGGTCTTGACGCCGGTACCCGACAACGCGGACTCGATCGCCTCGATGGCCTCCAGGTCCCCGGACAACACTGCCGAGGAGGGGGCGTTCACGGCCGCGATCGAGACTCTTCCGGCGTGCTCGGCGATCAGTTCGGCGGCCCGCTCCTCCCCGACGGCGACGGCCAGCATCGCGCCGCCTTCGGGCAGCGCGCCCATCAGCCTGCCGCGCGCGGCGACCAGAGCGCAGGCGTCCTGCAACGACCACACCCCGGCCACATACGCGGCGACCAGTTCACCGATGGAATGCCCGAGCAGCACATCCGGGGCGATACCGAAGGATTCGAGCAGCCGGAACATCGCCACCTCGAAGGCGAACAACGCCGGCTGGGTGTTTTCGGTGCGCGCCAGCACCTCGGCGGAGTCGCCGAACATCAGGTCTTTCAGCCGCCGGCCCGACGCGAGGTCGAACTGTGCGCACACCTCGTCCAACGCCGCCGCGAACACCGGAAAGGCCGTGTACAGGCTCTTGCCCATACCCGCGCGCTGAGCGCCCTGGCCGGTGAACAGGAAAGCGGTTGTGCCCGCCCCCGTGCGGCCTTCGATCGCGCCGGGCGAACCGGCCGCGAGATCGGCAAGACCGGCGAGCAGTTCCTCCCGGTCACGCCCGACCGCCACACCGCGCCAGTCCAGCAGCGCCCGGGAGGTCGCCAGCGAATGCGCCACATCCCAGGCATCCGCATCGGGGTCGTCGAGCAACCACTGTCGCAGCCGGTTCGCCTGGGTTCGCAGCGCTGCCTCGGATTTGGCCGAGATCATCAGCGCGACGACATCCGACGCCACGGGCTCGGCCGTGACGACCTGCTCGGATTCGCCTGCCGACTCGGCGGCCTCCGGATCGGCAGGGGCTTCCTCCAGGATCACGTGAGCGTTGGTGCCGCTGATTCCGAACGACGACACACCCGCACGCCGCACCTGCCCGCCCGCGGGCCACGGCTCGGCCTCCGTCAGCAACCGCATCGTGCCCGCGGACCAATCCACATGCGGCGTGGGCGCATCCACATGCAGCGTCTTCGGCAGCACACCGTGGCGCATCGCTTCGACCATCTTGATCACACCGGCGACACCCGCGGCGGCATTGGTATGACCGATATTCGACTTGAGCGACCCCAAACGCAGCGGCCCACGCTCACCCCGCGCACCGTAGACCGACATCAGCGCACCCGCCTCGATCGGATCACCCAGCTTGGTGCCCGTCCCGTGCGCCTCCACCACGTCCACATCCGACGGTGCGAGGCCCGCATTCGCCAGCGCCGCCGCGATCACCCGTTCCTGCGCCGGACCGTTCGGCGCGGTCAGCCCCTTGCTCGCACCGTCCTGGTTGATCGCCGTCCCGCGCACCAGCGCGAGCACGTCGTGGCCCAATCGCCGTGCGTCCGAGAGCCGTTCGACGACCAGTATCCCGAGCCCCTCCGAGAGACCGGTCCCGTCCGCGGCTGCCGCGAACGCCTTGCACCGCGCATCCGCCGACAGCGCTCGCTGACGCGCGAAGGCGATCAGATGGGACGGGTCCGACATCACGGTCACACCGCTCACCAGAGCCAGCGACGTCTCGCCCCGCCGCAGCGCCTGGCACGCCAGATGCAATGCCACCAGCGACGACGAGCACGCGGTGTCCACGGACAACGCGGGGCCCTTGAAACCGAACAGGTAGGAGACCCGGCCGGACAGCACACAGCTCGACACGCCCAGAACGGCATGACCTTCGGCCTCCGCCGTCAGCGCCGGCGAGCCGATGCGAGGGCCGTAGTTCTGGTGGAAGACACCGGCGAAGACGCCGGTGTCGCTGCCTCGCAACGACTTCGGGTCGATGCCCGCATCCTCGAGAGCTTCCCAGGAAGCCTCCAGCGTCAGACGCTGTTGTGGATCCATCGACGCGGCCTCGCGTGGACCGATCCCGAAGAAGCCCGCATCGAATTCGGGCGCCGAATGGATGAACCCGCCCTCGCGCGTATAGATCGTCCCGGGCACACCGGGATCAGGGTCGAAGAGTGTGTCCAGATCCCACCCGCGGTCGACGGGAAAGCCGCCGACCGCGTCGGCACCGGAGGCCACCAGATCCCACAACTGCCCGGGGGATTCCACGCCGCCGGGAAAGCGGCAGCTCATCCCGACGATCGCGATCGGCTCGCGCGCACCCTCTTCCAATTCCTGGATGCGCTTGTTGGCGGTTCGCAGGTCCCCGGTGACTTTGCGCAGATACCGGGTGAGCTTTTCCTCGTTGCTCATGAGCGACCGAACTCCTCATCAATCAGATCGAACAGCTCGTCGGGGGAATGTGTGGCGAGGTCGGCGTATTCGTCCTCATCGCCGCGCCACCTCCCGCCCAGGTGGGACCGAAGCCGGTCGCCGATACCGAGCAGTGCGGTGACCGTGGCGTCGTCGTCTCCCGCCGCGGCCAGGACCCGATCGACCATCGCCGCCAGATGGGCGATATCATCGGATGTGGTGCCGGCCGCATCCGGCGAGACGGCCACCGCCGGGGCCAACCGCTCGTACAGATAACCGGCCAGTTCGGGGGCGGTCGGGTAGTCGAAGACGAGCGTCACCGGAATCTGGAGACCGGTGGCTTTCGACAGCCGGTTGCGAAGCTCCACACCCGACAGCGAGTCGAGCCCGATCTCGTCGAATCCCTTGTCTGGCTCGATATCTGCGGCAGACGAGTAGCCCAGTACGGCCGCCACCTGTTCGATAACGAAGTCCACGACGGCCTGCTCCCGTTCGGCTTCCGGTATCAGGCCCAGCTCCAAGCCGCGCGAGCGCTTGTCGCTCACCGTATTCCGCTTCGAATGTCGCACCAGACCCCGCAATACCGCGGGGACCGGGTCGGGCAGCGCGGTCCGGTCGAACCGCGCGGCAACCAGCGCGGACTCCTGATCCACCAGTGCCGCGTCGAACAGCGCCAGCCCGTCCTGTTCGCCCAGCGCGACGATTCCCTCCCGCCGCAACCGGGCCAGGTCGGCTTCGCCGAGAGCATCGGTCAGCCCGCTGCGCTGTTCCCACAGACCCCATGCCACCGATGTCGCGGGCAGACCGCTCAGGTGCCGGTGGTGTGCCAGCGCATCGAGGAAGACGTTGGCGGCGGCGTAATTCGCTTGTCCCCGAGTGCCGATCACGCCCGCGACCGAGGAATAGAGCACGAACTGCGACAGATCCAGATCCTCGGTCGCCTCGTGCAGATTCCATGCCGCGTCGACCTTCGGGCGCAGCGTCGTCGCGAGCTGCTGCGGTGTCATGTCGGCGAGCAGACCGTCGGCCAGCGCACCCGCCGTGTGGACGACGCCGGTGAGCGGATGCTCCGGTGCAATACTCGCCAGCAGCTTGTCGAGCGCCTCCCGGTCGGCCACATCGCAGGCGACCACGTCCACCTGTGCGCCCAGCGCCGTCAATTCCTCCGCCAGGCCGGCGGCACCGTCGGCGGCGGGACCGCGCCTGCTCGCGAGCACCAGCCGCCGCACACCGTGCTCGACGACGAGATGGCGGGCCGCCATCGCACCCAGAACACCGGTACCGCCGGTGATCAGCACGGTGCCGTCGGGGCGCAGCGGGGTCGGAATAGTGAGCACGTTGCGGCCGATATGCTTGCCCTCGCCCACGAACCGGAACGCCTCCGGCGCCTGCCGCAGATCCCATCCGGTGATCGCAGGCGGTGCCAGTACCCCCGTATCGATCAATTCGACCAGGGCACTCATGATCTCGCGCAATCGATCGAGCCCGATCTCGTCGAGATGGAAGTAGCGGTAGTGCACGCCCGGGTGCTGCTCGGCGACCTCGCCGGGATCACGCCGATCGGTCGCCACCATCTCGAGGAAGCGGCCACCGCGCGGCAGCAATCTCAGTGAGGCGTCGACGAATTCGCCTTCCAGCGAATCGAGCACGATGTCTGCACCACTGCCGCCGGTGACCTCGAGGAACTTCCGCTCGAAGTCGAGGGTGCGCGAGTCACCGATGACCGCATCGTCGAATCCCATGCCGCGCAGCACATCCCATTTGGAACGGTCGGCGGTGACCAGCAGCCGCAGACCGAGATGACGCGCCAGTTGCACAGCGGCCGTGCCGACACCGCCGGTGGCGACATGCAACAGCAACGTCTCCCCCGGCCGGGCGTCGGCGAGATCGACGAGGCTGTAGTACGCGGTAATGAACACCACAGGCACGGCGGCCGCCTGTGCGAACGACCATCCCCGCGGTATCGGAGCCAGCCGCCTGCTGTCGGTCACAACGACCGAACCGATGCCCTCGATCATCCCGAAAACCCGGTCGCCGATGGCGAATTCGGTGACGTCCGGCGCCACCTCCAGCACCACGCCCGCACCTTCCATGCCGATGGTGGCGTCCGGGTTCGGATACATACCCAAGGTGATCAGTGCGTCCCGGAAGTTGACGCCCGAGGCGCGCAGACTCACCCGAACCTGACCGGGCCCGAGCTCCTGCACGGCAGTGCGGGTGTCGACCAGAGCGAAGTTGTCACCGGTCAAAGAGCCCTTGCCGAGCTGACGCAACGCCCACGCCGGGGCCCGCAGCGCGTCACCGCCTCCCATCTCGCCGCCGCGGTCGGATGTCAGCCGCGGCACGTAGGGAACGCCGGCGCGCACCGCGACCTGGGGCTCGTCCGCCGAGGCCAAGGCCGTGGCAACGGCATCGCGACAGTCGTCCCAGCGGTCCACGTCCACAACGGTGATCCGGTCGGGATGCTCGTTCTGTCCGCTGCGCAGCAGGCCCCAGACCGCCGCGCCGACGAGATCCACGGGCTCGCCCGCGGCCGTCGCGACCGCACCTCGGGTGACCACGACGATGCGCTGATCCTGGGCCAGCAGCTCCTTGCCGCGCGCCACGACCTCGGCCAGCCGACTCTGCACCGCATCGGGCACGTCCGTATCCGCTGCCGCCGTGTCGCCGCTCACGAGACCATCGAGTCGAATCACGGTCGCGGGCCGGCCGTCCACGGTCACCGTCTCGCCGTCGTCCGTGCTCGCCCACCGCGTGGCCGCGGCCACGTCGTCCGGATTCGGCGCGGGCAACGGAACCCAGCGCAGACGGTAGGTACCGTCCGCCGCCGCCGCGCCCACCGCGCCGATCTGGATCGGACGCAGGGTCAACGCCGCGATCTCGGCGATCGGTGCGCCCCGAGAGTCGGTGAGTGTGAGGGTGATTCGCTGGTCCTGCGGGTCGGTCCCGGCCGGCGCCACTCGAACCCGGGCCGACGCGGCACCGACCGCGTCCACGGTCACGTTCTCCCACGAATAGGGCACGAGGATCTCACCGGGCGCGGCAGGCGCACTCATCCCACCGAGGCCGATCGTGTGCAGTGCCGCGTCCAGCAGTGCCGGATGCACCCCGAACCGATCCGCCGACTGTGCCTGCTCCGGCAGCGCGACCTCCGCGAAGAGTTCGTCGCCACGGCGCCACAAAGCGGTCAGCCCCTGGAACATCGCCCCGTAGTCGTAGCCGCGCTCGGCCAACTCGGCGTACGCATCGCCGATGTGTACCGGCAGCGCTCCGACGGGCGGCCAGCTCGCCGCATCGGCCCCGATCGGTTCGGGAGCCGAAAGCTGTGAGGCGACAACGGTTCCCGTGGCATGGCGTACCCATTCCGAGCGTGGTGCGCCGGACGATCCCGTGCCGTCCTGGTCTGATTCGCCGTCGCTCTGCGGGCGCGAATACACCGATACGGCTCGTGCTCCCGCATCATCAGGTGCGGCCGCCATCACCCGCAGTTCAACGGCGCCATCGGCCGGTAGGACCAGTGGCGCAGCCACGACCAGCTCGGCCAACCGGGGACAGCCGACCATCGTCCCGGCATGCAACGCCAATTCGACGAAGGCCGTCCCCGGCAGCAGGGCCGCTCCGTTGATCGCGTGATCGGCCAGCCACGGGTGATCCGCCAGCGACAGGCGCCCGGTCAAGACCACCGCTTCAGAGTCCGGCATCCAGACCGCCGCACCCAGCAGCGGATGCTTCGCCTCGCCCAGCCCCGACTGGTACACATCCCGGGCGGCGCTCGGCTGCAACCAGTACCGCTTGTGTTGGAAGGCGTACGTCGGCAGATCCACCCGAGCGACGGGTCGGAGCGTACCGAGCGCCCGTGTCACGACCGGAGCCAACGCGTCGGCCGCCACGTCGACGCCGGCACAGTAGGCCTGCGCCAACGCGGTGGTGACCTGCAGCGGATCGCCCTGATCACGCTTCAGCGTGCTCAGCACGGCCACCCGATCGGCCAGACCCAGCTCTCCCGCCGTCGCCTCGATCCCCATCGTCAGCACCGGATGCGGGCTCACCTCGATAAAGGCATTCGTCCCCGCACGCTGCAACGCCGCCACCGACTCCGCGAACCTGACCTGTTCACGCAGCCCCCGATACCAGTACCC
Source organism: Nocardia sp. NPDC006982 (assembly GCF_042869435.1). NCBI lineage: Bacteria > Bacillati > Actinomycetota > Actinomycetes > Mycobacteriales > Nocardiaceae > Nocardia > Nocardia sp. NPDC006982. The sequence continues at coordinate 727,265 of NZ_JBIAFV010000001.1, forward strand.
GGCATCCAAGGTCGCCGTGTCCACGTAATCGCCGGATACGGTCGAGAAGAACGGCACCGAACCCGATACCGGCACAATCGATTCCAGCTCCGCCAGCACCCGATCGCGAACGGCCTCCACCGCCGCCGAATGCGAGGCGTAATCCACCGGAATCCGCTTGGCCCACAGACCATCGGCCGCACACCCCGCCAGGAATTCCTCGAGAGCCGCTACTTCACCGGAAACCACGATCTGGCCCGGACCGTTGACCGCTGCCACCGATAGCCGGCCGCCGAAACCCGCCAACCGCTCGGCAACCACCTCGGCGGCCGCGCTCACCGAGGCCATACCGCCGTGACCCGCAAGGTCTTGTGCCACAACGAGAGAACGAAGCGCCACGATGCGCGCGCCATCGGACAGCGACAGCCCGCCCGCGACCACAGCCGCCGCGATCTCACCCTGCGAATGCCCCACCACCACCGACGGCTCCACACCCGCCGCACGCCACACCCGCGCCAACGACACCATCACCGCAAACAACACCGGCTGAACAACATCCACCCGATCCAACGACCCAGCCCCAGCCTCACCCCGCAACACCGCAGTCAAAGACCAACCCACAAACGGCGCCAACGCCGCCTCACACTCCACCACCGACTCCGCAAACACCCCACCCCCAGCCAACAACCCCGCACCCATCCCCACCCACTGACTCCCCTGCCCCGGAAAAACAAACGCCACCCGACGCGGCACCACACGACCCGACACCACCGCAGCCTCTTCCGAGACCCGCGCCACCGGATCGGCCAGCGCGGCCAACCCCGCCATCAATCCGTCGCGATCGCGACCGACAACCGCACCGCGCCACTCCAGCTGCGACCGGTGACGCAGCAATGAATGCGCCACATCCGCCGCGTCGGTATCCGGGTGCGTGCGCAACCACTGCTCGAGCCGAACAGCCTGCTGCCGCAATGCCTCCGGACTCACCGCCGACAACATCCACGACATGGCATCCGAATCGGCGGGGTCCGAATCTTGTGCGGCAATGGGAGATTCGGCGCGAGTCGGGAGCGGCGCCTCCTCCAGGATGGCGTGGGCGTTGGTGCCGCTGACACCGAACGACGACACGCCCGCGCGACGTGCACGCCCGTTGCGCGGCCACGGCCGCGATTCGGTCAGCAACTCCACCTCGCCGGCCGACCAGTCCACCTTCGGGCTCGGCTCGTCCACGTGCAGGGTTTTCGGCAGCGTCTCGTGCCGCAACGCCAGCACCATCTTCATGACACCGCCCACACCCGCCGCGGCCGTGGTGTGCCCGATATTCGACTTCAACGACCCGAGCCACAGCGGCCCACTCGATCGCCCCTGCCCGTAGGTTCCGATCAGGGCCTGCGCCTCGATCGGATCACCTAGCGGCGTTCCCGTCCCGTGTGCTTCCACCGCATCGATATCGGCCGGCTCCAGCCCCGCGTTCGCCAACGCCGTGGTGATCACCCGCTCCTGCGAAGGACCATTCGGCGCCGACAAACCGTTACTCGCCCCGTCCTGGTTGATCGCGCTGCCCCGGACCACCGCCAGCACGGGGTGACCCGCGCGCTGCGCGTCCGACAGGCGCTCGAGCACGAGCATGCCGACGCCCTCGGAGAATGCCGTGCCGTCTGCCGTGGCAGCGAACGACTTGCAACGACCCTCACGCGATATGCCGCGCTGCCTTGCGAAATCGATGGAGAGATAGGGATCGGCGTAGATGGTCGCACCGCCCGTCAAGGCCAGCGAGGTCTCCCCCTGCCGCAGCGCCTGACAGGCCAGATGCAAGGCGACCAGCGACGAGGAGCACGCGGTGTCCACGGTGACCGAAGGTCCTTCGATACCGAAGACATACGACAGCCGTCCCGACGTCACACTGCCCTGCGTACCGGTGAGCCGATGGCCCTCGAACTCGGGGGTTACCCGGTTGAAATAGCCCGAGTAGCACGCCCCCACGAACACGCCGGCATCGGTGCCGCGCAACGCGACCGGGTCGATTCCCGCGTTTTCCAATGCCTCCCAGGATGATTCGAGCAAATGACGCTGCTGCGGGTCCATCGCCGATGCCTCGCGCGGACTGATTCCGAAGAAGCCGGCATCGAAATCACCGGCGCCGTCGAGGAATCCGGCACGACGGCTGTACACGGTGCCCGGCTTGTCCGGGTCCTCGTCGAACAGCCGCTCCAGATCCCATCCGCGATCCGACGGGTACTCACTGGTCGCGTCGATTCCCCCGGCGAGAAGGTCCCACAACTCATCCGGCGACGTCACACCGCCGGGGAACCGGCAGCCCATTCCCACGATGGCAATCGGCTCGTCGGTCCGGGTCCGGCGGGCCACCTTCTTGACCGGTTCGCTCGCGGCTTTCGGCTCCACCTTCGACAACACCAGTTTCGCCACAGCCGCGGGGGTCGGATAGTCGAACACCAGAGTCGACGGCAGCTGAATGCCGGTGGCCTTGTTCAGCCGATTCCGGAATTCCACGCCACCCAGCGAATCGAAACCGATCTCGTCGAAGCGCCGATCGGGCCGGATATCGGCCGCCGAATCATGTCCAAGCACCGCCGCCGCCTGCGCCAGCACCACCTCCGACACCACGTCGGCACGCCGGGCCTCGGGCACCTGGGCCAACCGCTCGGCCAGCGCACCGGACGCGGGCTTTCCCACAGCCTTCGCCGGGCGCATCGAACGCGGTACGAAACCGCGCAAAACGGCCGGAACCGCATCGAGATCCGACACGCGCCGCAATACGCTCGGGTCGAACCGGATCGCGGCCGGACGCTCCTGCGAACCGGCGACCGCTTCGTCGAACAACCGCAGGCCCTCGGCATCACCGAGCCGGCCCAGCCCCAGCCGCTCCCATCGTGCGAGTGCGGTGCTGTCCAGTTCCCCGGTCATGCCGCTGCCGGAGTTCCACGGCCCCCATGCCAGCGACACCGCAGCCGATCCCGCCGCGCGGCGGCGCTGCACCAGACCGTCCAGGAAAGCGTTGGCCGCGGCGTAATTGCCCTGCCCGGCCGAACCCAGCACCCCGGCCATCGACGAGAAGACCACGAACGCCGACATATCGCGGTCACGAGTCAGCTCGTCCAGATACCACGCCCCGTATACCTTCGGCGCCAGCACCCGGTCCACCTGTTCACTGGTCAGCGACTCCACGGTGCCGTCGTCGACAACACCCGCCGCATGCACCACCGCAGTCACACCGCCGTCGGAATCCGTGGCGTCCAACAGGTTTCGCACCGCGTCACGGTCGCCGACATCACACGCGACCACGCGGGCATCGGCGCCCGCCCGGCGTAGTTCGGCGACGAGCTCGGACGCCCCCGGCGCCTCGGGACCCCGCCGCGACGACAGCACCAGCCTGCGCACGCCGTGTTCGGCGACCAGGTGCCGGGCGAACAACGCACCGAGACCACCGGTACCACCGGTGATCAAGACCGCGCCGTCGCCGAAAGCCGGCGCCGCGCCGGTGTCGCGCACCTCGTCGGCCTTCGATGTCCGGGTGAGCATGGGCACCAGAACTCCCGCACCCCGCACCGCGGCCTGCGGCTCACCCGAGGCCAGCACCGCCGCGATCCGGTCGGCGCCCGACCGCTCGGCCGGATCCTCGTCGAGGAGAACGAACCGCCCCGGATTCTCCGACTGCGCACTGCGGACCAACCCCCACGCCGCGGCCGCCACCACATCCGGCACCTCGCCGGGCAGCCCCGCCCCACCGGTGGTGAGCAGCACCATCCGGACATCGGACAGTCGCTCCTCGGCAAGCCAGGATTTCACCGTGGCCAGCGTGCTGTGCACCCCGGCCCGCACCGCTGCTGGACCATCCGCCGCCTGTTCCGGGACGCGCCACACCACGACTTCCGGAAGCTGTTCCGCCGCAACGAGTTCGGCGACGGAAGTGAATGACACGCCGATCCCCGGTACCGCCGAATCAGCGAGCACGGCCATCGACGGCGCCGGCGACCCGGCCGACGCTGCCGTGGCAGGCTCCCAGTGCACCTGGTACAGACCGGCCGCGTCCTCGGACAAGCCGCGCCGGAATTCCTTGGCGTCGTTGCGACGCATCATGACGGCGTCGATCGACAGGATCGGATTGCCGTTCGTATCGACGGCCGCGACGGCGATGGTGTTCACTCCGGCTTTCACCGCCATGACCCGCAGCTCCGTCACCTCCGTGGGCACCGGCGCGTGAAAACGCGCACCGCCCCACTGGAACAGCAACCACCCGGAATCGGGGTCGGGCTCCGCGGCCCGGAAAACCAAGCGGGACAGCCCGGCATGCACGACCAGCTCCATCAAGGCCGGATGCACACCGTGCCCGGACTCCGGTGCCGCGTCGGTGTCCAGCACGACCTCCGAGAAGACCGTGTCGCCACGCTGCCATACCGCCGGCACACCGATGAACGCCGGACCGTACTCGAGTCCGGTGTCCTCGGTGATCTGCGCCGGAAGCGTCAGCCGATCCACGTCCACGCGTTCGGCATCGGTCGGTGGCCACTCCTGGTCCCGCAGCCGCGACACCAACGCCGAATCGTCGTTCGGCTCCGCCGCGAACACGCCCGTGGCGTTGCGCACCCACGCCTCATCGGAGGCATTCCGATAGAAGAATTCGAACGAACGCCGCCCGGACTCATCGGCCGACTGCACCAGCACCTGCAGATCGACCGCGTCCGCGCCGGGCCGGATCGGCGCCTGCACCATGACTTCCTCGACCACCTCGCAGCCGATCCCGCGACCGGCGGCGAGCAGGAACTCGAGCAACAGCACGCCCGGCACCACCACGACGCCGTAGGCCATGTGGTCGGCGATCCATGGATGCGTGCGCAACGAGAACCGCCCGGTGAACAACCATTCGTCGGTATCGGCGAGCTCGGTCACACCCGTCAGAATCGGATGACCTCCAGAGTCGCCTGCCGCCGCTTCGACAGGCTGCAGCCAGTACCGCCGATGCTGGAAGGCGTAGCTGGGCAACGAAACCCGCTGTGCACCGCGACCGGCCGACAGCGGGCGCAAGTCCACACTCATACCTGCCACATGGGCCTGTGCCAGCGCGGACACGAATTGCGTCGGCTCGTCGGCCGCACGCCGGGCCGCGGCGACCACCGTCGATGTGGCCTCCACATCCGGGATCTCGGCCAGGCACTGTCGAGTCATCGCGGACAACACGGCATCGGGGCCGATCTCCACGAAGCGTCGCACCCCGGCCGCTACCGCGGTCTCGATACCCGGTGCGAACCGGACACAGCCACGCACCTGGTCGACCCAGTAGCCCGGATCGGTCACCTCGGCGCCAGCCAAGACACCCGACACATTCGACACGATCGGAACGACCGGCTCGTGATAGGTCAACCCCATTGCTACACTGCGGAATTCATCGAGCATCGGCTCGATCAACGCCGAGTGGAACGCATGGCTGACCCGCAACCGGGAGGTCTTGACTCCCTCGCCGGCCAGCTTGTCCTCGATCTCGGCTATCGCCGCGGCGTCACCGGACAGCACCACCGACGACGGACCGTTCACCGCGCCCATCGATACCCGGCCCTGGAACTCGGCCAGCATCCCGGCTGCCCGATCCTCCGGTACCGCCACCGCGAGCATCGCCCCGCCCTCGGGCAGCGCGCCCATCAGCCTCCCGCGTGCCACCACCAGTGCGCACGCATCCGCCAGCGACCACACCCCCGTCACACAGGCGGCCACCAACTCGCCGATCGAATGCCCGATCAGCACATCCGGCGCCATGCCGAAGGACTCCACCAACCGGAACAGCGCCACCTCGAAGGCGAACAGCGCGGGCTGGGTGAACTCCGTGAGGTCCAGCAGCGCCGCGTTCTCCTCATCGAACATCAGGTCTTTCAGCGACCGGCCGAGCAGCGGATCGATCTGGGCGCACACCTGGTCCAATGCCGACGCGAACACCGGAAACGCGCCGTACAACTGCGCGCCCATCCCGGCTCGCTGCGCACCCTGACCGGTGAACAGGAACGCCGTCTTCCCCGGGATGACCTGCCCCTCGAGGACCGACGACGCCGCCTCGCCCGAGGCGAGAGCGGCGAGACCGGCCAGCACCTGTTCCCGGTCGCGGCCCACGACCGCGCCGCGCCGATCGAAGTGTCCGCGTGTCTCGACCGAGGAATACGCGATATCGGCGACACCGGCATCGGGCCGGTCGATCATCCACTGCCGCAGCCGATCCGCCTGTGCGCGCAACGCCTCGTCGGACTTGGCCGACACCAGCACAGCAACCACATCGGTCGCCACCGCGGCGGCGTCTTCGTCCGGCGACGGTACGACCGCCGGCGCTTCCTCGAGAATCACATGCGCGTTGGTGCCGCTGATCCCGAACGACGACACACCCGCACGCCGCACCCGATCGGAGACGGGCCAGGGCTCGGCCTCGGTCAGCAATCGCACCGACCCTGCCGACCAGTCCACGTGCGGCGTCGGCGCATCCACATGCAGCGTTCGCGGCAGAGTTTCGCGCCGCAGGGCGGCCACCATCTTGATGACACCACCGATACCGGCCGCGGCGACCGCGTGACCGATATTCGACTTCACCGACCCGATCCGCAAGGGCTCCGACCGGTCCTGTCCGTAGGTGGCGATCAATGCCTGCGCCTCGATCGGATCACCCAATGCCGTTCCGGTGCCATGGGCTTCGACCGCGTCCACATCCGATGCCCGGAGCCCGGCATTGGCCAGCGCCTGCGCGATCACACGCTCCTGCGATGGACCGTTCGGCGCGGTCAGGCCATTGCTCGCACCGTCCTGATTGATCGCGCTGCCGCGCACCACGCCGAGAATGTCGTGCCCCAGCCGCTGTGCGTCCGACAGCCGCTCGACCACGAGCACCCCGACGCCCTCGGACCACGTCACGCCGTCGGCCGCGGCGGCGAACGCCTTGGATCGCCCATCCGGCGCCAGCCCTCGCTGTCGCGCGAAATCCACGTACAGACTCGGACTCGCCGACACACTCACACCGCCCGCCAGCGCCAGCGATGCTTCCCCCTGACGCAATGCCTGGCACGCCAGGTGCAATGCGACCAGCGACGACGAACACGCGGTATCGACCGTGACCGCCGGGCCTTCCAGACCGAAAACATAAGAGACACGGCCGGATATCACGCTGTGTGATGTCCCGGTCAGCCGGAAACCTTCGTATTCACCGACGACCCCGGCCGAGTATCCCGACGAGCAGGCGCCGACGTAGACGCCGGTATCGCTGCCGCGCAGCGACGCGGGGTCGATACCCGCGTCCTCGAGCGCCTCCCAGGAGACCTCCAGCATCAGCCGCTGCTGCGGATCCATCGCCGCCGCCTCGCGCGGGCCCACGCCGAAGAAGCTCGCATCGAAACCGCCGGCGTCATCGAGGAAGCCGCCCTCCCGGGTGTACACGGTCCCCGGCTTATCCGGGTCCGCATCGAACAACCGCTCCAGATCCCAGCCTCGATCCGATGGGAACGGCGCGATCACGTCCCGTCCCGCCGCGACGAGTTCCCAGAGATCCTCGGCCGATCCGACACCACCCGGGAAACGGCAGCCGATACCGACGATGGCGATCGGCTCATCGGAGACGGCCCGGTGAGTCACTCGTGGCACATCGGGATCGATCCCTTCCAGATGTGCACGCACCAGCCGCGCCACCGCCATCGGCGTCGGGTGGTCGAAGATCAGGGTCGCGGGCAACGGCACACCGGTGGCCGATGCCAGGTTGCTCCGAAGCTGTTGTCCGCTCACCGAATCGAACCCGGCGGCGGTGAACGGCAGATCGGGTGCGACGGCATCGGCCGAATCATGGCCGAGCACCGCCGCGGCCTGTTCGGCCACGACCTCGAGCACGAGCGCGTCGCGGTCACGCTCGGCCGCGGCGAACAACCGCGGCGCCAGCGGGCCCTCCACCACGGCACGCCTGCTTCGAACCGGGGACGCGGTGCGCTGCGGAGCCGGAAGCGGCTCCACGCCATCCAGCGTCCAGCACTGCCGCCGCTGGAACGCATACGTCGGCAGTTCCACCCGCTGTGCCGGTGAGGCCAGCAGTTCCGGTGCTACATCGATACCCACGCAGTAGGCATGCGCCAAGGCCGCGGCGAACTGCTGTCGGCCGCCGTGGTCGCGCCGCAGCGTGCCGACGACCGCGACCCGGTCCGCCAGCCCCATCGAATCCGCCGTCAGCTCGATCGCCGTCGACACCACAGGATGCGGGCTCGTCTCCACGAACGCATTCGTCCCCGAGTCCAGTAACGTCTCGATCGCGTCGGCGAAGCGCACCTGCTCACGAAGCCCCCGGTACCAGTACCCGGCATCCAACTCGGCGGTGTCCATGAAATCCGCTGTCACAGTCGAGAAGAACGGCACCGAACCCGATACCGGCACAATCGATTCCAGCTCCGCCAGCACCCGATCGCGAACGGCCTCCACCGCCGCCGAATGCGAGGCGTAATCCACCGGAATCCGCTTGGCCCACACACCATCGGCCGCACACCCCGCCAGAAACTCGTCCAACGCCGCGGCCTCACCCGACACCACAACCTGGCCGGGACCATTGACCGCCGCGACCGACAACCGGCCCCCGAACCCCGACAACCGCTGGGCAACCACCTCCGCCGTAGAACCGATCGACGCCATACCACCCGAACCCGCCAGCACCTCGGCGACGGCACGCGACCGCACCGCCACGATGCGCGCGCCATCGGACAGCGACAGCCCGCCCGCGACCACAGCCGCCGCGATCTCACCCTGCGAATGCCCCACCACCACCGACGGCTCCACACCCGCCGCACGCCACACCCGCGCCAACGACACCATCACCGCAAACAACACCGGCTGAACAACATCCACCCGATCCAACGACCCAGCCCCAGCCTCACCCCGCAACACCGCAGTCAAAGACCAACCCACAAACGGCGCCAACGCCGCCTCACACTCCACCACCGACTCCGCAAACACCCCACCCCCAGCCAACAACCCCGCACCCATCCCCACCCACTGACTCCCCTGCCCCGGAAAAACAAACGCCACCCGACGCGGCACCACACGACCCGACACCACCGCAGCCTCTTCCGAGACCCGCGCCACCGGATCGGCCAGCGCGGCCAACCCCGCCATCAATCCGTCGCGATCGCGACCGACAACCGCGCCCCGCCAGTCCAACGCCGTGCGCGAATGGATGAGCGAATACGCCACATCGGCGGCATCACCGGCCGGATGTCCGGCCAGCCACTCCTGCAATCGAACAGCCTGCTGCCGCAACGCTTCCGGGCTCTGCCCGGACAACACCCAGGTCACCGGGCGGTCGGCGGCGGCCACACCCGCATCACCCGCGACCGGCGCCGGCGCCTCCTCCAGAATCACATGTGCGTTCGTGCCACCCATTCCGAACGACGACACGCCCGCCCGGCGCTGTGCCGCGCCCGGCCAGTGCTCCGTCGCGGTCTGCACCCGCAATCGCAGCGCTTCGAGTGGAATCTGCGGATTGGCGGTGTGAAAGTTCAAGCTGGGTGCCAGTTCCCGATGCCGCAGGCTCAGCACGGTCTTGATCAGGCCGGCGATCCCGGCGGCACCCTCCAGATGCCCGATATTCGTCTTGACCGAACCGACGGCCAGCGGTGCGCTCCCGGACCGCCCGGCGCCATAGATCTCGCCGAGGGCCCGCGCTTCCACCGGATCGCCCGCGGGTGTACCGGTTCCGTGCAGCTCCACATAATCCACCGACGCGGGTTCCACATCGGCGGCCGCCAGCGCGGCCCTGATCACCGCGGTCTGCGCGGACATACTGGGCGCACTCAGCACTTGACGCTCGTTGCCGCTGTTGATAGCACTGCCGCGGATCACCGCGTAGATCCGGTCACCATCGGCGACCGCGCGCGCCAGCGGCTTGAGTACGACGATGCCGCCGCCTTCGCCGCGAACCGTGCCGTCCGCACGTTCATCGAAGGTGTAGCACCGTCCCGACGGTGAGTGCGCGCCGAACTGCTCGTAGCGCTCACCACCCAGCGGCGACAGGATGAGATTCAGCCCGCCCGCCAAGGCCACATCACACTCGCCGCCGCGCACCGATTCACACGCCAGGTGCACCGCGACCAGCGACGAGGACTGCCCGCTGTCCACCACGATGCTCGGACCGGTGAACCCGTAGTAATTCGAAATCCGGTTGGCGGCGACGCCGCGCCCGACGCCCGACAACGAATGCCTGCCGACGCCGGGCTTACCCCTCGACGCCTCGATTTCGGCGAAATCGGTTCCGGTGCTGCCCAGGAACACTCCCGCGCGGGCACCGTCGCGATCGCGGTAGCCCGCGTCTTCGAGGGCCTCCCAGCTCAGCTCGAGACCGAGCAGCTGCTGCGGATCGATCGCACGCGCCTCATTCGGCGCCACCCCGAAGAAGTCGGCGTCGAATTCCGATGCCGAAGCCAGGAATCCGGCCTTCTCCTCGATTCGCGGGCGGTCTGCGGGAGCGGAGCCGATAGCCTCGCGCCCATCGCGCAGCAACCGCCAGAAGCTCTCGAGATCGGAAGCGCCGGGCATCCGGCACGACATTCCGACAATGGCGATCTCATTCGCGTCGACCATGATTCCTCTATCTCGCCTTATTCGATTCCAAGCATGTGTTTTTCGCGATCACGCGGTTCATCGGTTGCCCACGACGTCGCTCGCGATCGAGTGGAGCCATCGCCGAATCCCCTCTGCCGCAGCCGGTGCCGCGTCTTCGATGAGGGAGAAGTGGTCGGCGGATATGTGGACCGTGTCGCCGCGGTGCTGCCAATCCGGCACCGGCGCAGCAATATCGAGGCCCGGTAGCCCGACAGTGGCTCGCAGATTCAGCGTGGGCGCGGCAATGGGCCGCGTGCCGCGCTCGCCGAAGATCCGCACATAATTGCCCATGGCGACCAGTGCGTGGTCGTCGATATCGATCAGTTCGTGACCACGATCGAGCACCAAGCCGAGCGCGCCGGCGAAAACGGTGCCGATGAGGTCTTCACCATCCGGCGAATAGGTGTCGAGCATCGCGACACCGACCGGGCCACGACCACGCTCGTCGAGCCGTTCGGCGAGCGCGTGCGCGACCGCTCCGCCGATCGAGTAGCCGACGAGTACGAACGGATGCTCGCCCGTGGCGTTTTCGGTGACAACGGCAAGGTGGTCGAGCAGCGCGTCCCAGGTCGGCGGCATCGGTTCACCGACTCGGGTCCCCGGCAGTCGCAACGCGGAAACACCGAATTCGGCGCCGAGTTCGCGCGCCAAGCGGCCGAACTGGTGTGGTCCGTTGCCGACCAGGAACGACGGGATGCAGATCAGGCTGGGTCCGGCGCCGGCGCGCGACAGCAGCATGGGCGCCGAGAGGCCACTCGCGGCGGCCGGCTCATCGAAAGCGACGCTCAGTCTGGCACTTTCGATCAACAGCGGCATCGCCTCGGTCGCGTCCCCGCGCCGATGCGCCGCCATCACCAGCTCCGTCAACCGGCCACGTACTCCCGATGCGGCGGGCGGCGGCTCGTGCCGAACCTCGACGGCCCCCATCCGGGACCGCAGCAACTGCGCGACCGCGGCGGCGGTCGGATGCTCGAACACCAGCGTCGACGGCAGAGACAGACCCGTGATGGCGACGAGCCTGTTACGGAACTCGACGCCGCCCAACGAGTCGAATCCGAGTTCGGCGAACGGCACATCCGCGGCCACCGCGGCGGCCGACTTGTGTCCGAGGACGACGGCGGCCAGCGAGCGAATCTCCTGGAGAATGACCTCGTAGTGATCGTCCTCAGGCAGCATCTCCAAACGCCGTGCCAGCGAGCCGCGTTCGCTGCCGGGCTGCGCTGCCAGGGGCGCGCGCACGATCTCGCGCAGCACCGGCGGCAGCATGCCGGACCGAGCGAGCGATGCGAGCGCGTCCCTATCGAGCGACGCGGTCATCAGCAGCGAGTGGCCGGTGGCCAGCGCCTTGTCGAACATCGCCAATCCCGGCTCGGGGGTGATGGGTAGCAGCCCGAGCCGGGTGCGAATACGGCGGGCTATGTCCTCGGTATCTTCCCGATCGAGCACGCCTGCCATACCGAGCGTCCACAGCCCCCACGCCAGCGAGTGCGCGGGCAGGCCGGTTTCGCGACGACGATGCGCGAGCGCGTCGAGGAAACGGTTCGCGGCCGCGTAATTGCCCTGGCCCTGACCACCGAGTAGCGGGGCGGCGGAGGAAAAAAGCACGAACGCCGACAGGTCGTGATCCCGGGTGAGTTCGTGCAGATGCAGTGCCGCATCGACTTTCGGCCGCATGACGCGGTCGATCTGCTCGGTGGTCAGCGTCTCGACAGTGCCGTCGTCGAGTACGCCGGCGGTGTGGATCAAGGCGGTCAGCGGGTGGTGCTCCGGGATGGTCCGCAGCAGATCTCGCAGCGCATCTCGGTCGGCGACGTCGCAGGCGGCCACCCGGACCTGCGCACCCGCGGCCTCGAGATCGCCGACCAGATCCGCGGCGCCCGGGGCATCCGGTCCTCGCCGGGAAACCAGCAGCAGGCTCCGAACGCCATGTGCCGCGACCAGATGTCGCGCCGTCAGCGCACCCAGACCTCCGGTGCCACCGGTGATCAGAACGGTCCCGCCGCCGAACGAGACCGGTGCCGCATCCGGCCCGGCGGCCCGTATCAGCCTGGGTACCAGTAGCGTGTTGTCACGCGCTGCCACCTGCGGCTCACCGAGATCCGCGGCTCGCACCACCGTGCCGGATGTCACCGCGGCGGCGTCGTCGTAGTCGATCTGGACGACCCGGCCGGGATGTTCCGACTGCGCACACGCGATCAGACCGGATACCGCCGCTGCCGCGGGATCACACAATTCGCCCGGTATTTCCGCGGCGTTGCGGGTCACAACGACCAGCGTGGATTTCTCGGATCGTTCGTCGGCGATCCAGTCCCGGACCATCGTCAGCGCCGCATCGACTCGCAGCCGGGCCACCTGGGCGGCATCACCCGTCGCGGGGACGTCGTCACAGTGCCAGACGACGATCTCGGGTACGGACGGCATTGCGAGCAGAGCGTCCAGATCCGTGTGTGCCTCGACGCCCGGCATCGTGGTGGAGCCCAATACCGCTACAGCACAAGGATTCACGGAGATCGAGGTGGATGCCGGAGTCCACCGGAGGGTGTAGAGCGGGTGCGAGGTTGCGCGATCACGGCGCAGGGTGCGGGCATCGACCGGGCGCGCGACGAGGGTGTCGACCGCCACTACGGGTAGACCGCGCGTGTCGGCGGCATCTACTCGGATGGTGTCGTCGATGCGGGCGACACGCACCCGCAGGGCCGTGGCTTCCTCCCGGTAGACGCGCACTCCGGCGAACGAGAACGGCAAGGGCACCCGACCGTCGCCGGTATCGGCGAGACGGTCGATCGCGGTGTGGAAAGCGGCGTCCAGCAAGGCCGGGTGCACCCGGAACCGCCGCGCGTCCGCGTTCTCGGGCAACGACAGCTCAGCGAACACCTCGGCACCACGCATCCACGCGGCGCGCACACCCCGGAATGCCGGGCCGTACCCGAAACCCATGTCCGCCAACCGCTCGTACAGCCGCGCCGAGTCCACCGGTTCGGCGCCGACGGGCGGCCACACCCGTCCGTCCCACACCACGTTCGCCGCGCCGGCCACGGGCGCCAGCACCCCGGTCGCGTGCGCGACCCACTCCGCGCCGTCGGAATGCTCACCGGACACCCTGGAGTGCACGGCGAACCGACGCCTGCCCGCGCCATCGGCGGGCTCGACACCGAGCTGAATATCGACCGCGGTGTCGTCCGGCAGCAGCAGCGGCGCTTCCAGCAGCAGTTCCTCGACGACCTCGGCGCCGAGCCGAGCGCCGGCGGTCAACGCCAGTTCCACGAATCCGGTCCCGGGCAGCAACACCGAGCCGAAGACCGCGTGATCGGCCAGCCACGGGTGGGTCCGCAACGACATCCGTCCGGTGAACAGCCATTCGTCCCTGCCCGCCACGGAGACGACGCCGGTCAGGATCGGATGATCCGACGACACCGCGGAGGCATCGGCGGCGAGCGGCTCCAACCAGAACCGCTGACGCTGAAATGCATACGTGGGCAACGACACCCGGTGCAGCGGGCGGCCCGCGAAGATCGGCTGCCAATCCACCTCGGCGCCGCAGGCGTGCAGCTGCCCCAGCATCGTCACGCACTGCGTCACTTCGTCGACCGAACGCCGCGCCCCGGCGGCAACCATCGCCCCCGCCTCGACCTCCGGATATTCGGCCAGGCACTGGCGAGTCATGGATGCCAGCACCGCATCCGGGCCCACCTCCACGAATCGCCGCACCCCTGCCGCGACGAGGGCATCGACGCCGGGCGCGAATCGCACGCAACCGCGTACCTGCTGCACCCAGTACTCCGGATCGGTCACCTCGGCACCGGCGACACCGCCGGAGATGTTCGACACCACCGGAACGGTCGGCGATCGATATGTCAGACCCGCTGCCACGGAACGGAATTCGTCGAGCATCGGCTCCATCAACGCCGAATGGAACGCGTGACCGACCCGCAATCGCGATGTCCGCACGCCCGCGTCGGATAGCTCGCGCTCCGCCGCTTCGACGAGGTCGGCAGCGCCGGACAGCACCACCGACGAAGGGCCATTCACAGCCGCGACCGATAACCGATCACCGTGTACCGCAACGAGTTCGAGCGCTTCCTTTTCGGTCAGGGCGGCCGCGAGCATCGCGCCGCCCGCCGGCAACGCACCCATCAAGCGGCCCCGCGCCGCCACCAGCGCACACGCGTCCGCCAGCGACCACACCCCCGCGACGTAGGCGGCCGTCAGCTCGCCGATCGAATGTCCGGCCAGCACATCCGCGGTCACGCCGAACGACGCCATCAACCCGAACAACGCCACCTCGAACGCGAACAACGCGGGCTGCGTCCACTCCGTCCGATCCAGTGCGACATCGGCCGCGCCGACCCCCGGCGGCCGTGCCGCAGCGCTGCCGGAGAACATCACCTCCCGCAACGACCCGCCGAGATGGGGATCGAACTCGGCGCAGACCTCGTCCAACGCCGTCGCGAAAACCGGGAAGGCCGCATAGAGCTCCGCCCCCATCCCCACCCGCTGAGCTCCCTGCCCCGTGAACAGAAATGCCGTCCCACCCGCGACGGACGCACCGGCCGCCGAAGACCCCGACGCCAGGTCCGCCAACTCCGACGCCAGCTGTTCGCGATCGCGACCCACCACCACGGCGCGCCGGTCCCATTGCGTCCTGTTCTCGATCAGCGACGACGCCACACTCCACAGGTCCGCATCCGGATTGTCGAGCAGCCACTGCCGCAACCGATCCGCCTGGGCGCGCAGCGCCGCATCGGACTTGGCCGATACCAGCAACGGCAGCACATCCGCCGCGGCAGCGGGAGTCGCGGCGGTCTCCTCGACCGGCGAAGGGACGGACGCGGGCGCTTCCTCCACGATCAAATGAGCGTTGGTGCCGCTGATCCCGAACGAGGACACCCCGGCCCGCCGCACCCGCTCACCCGCGAGCCAGGGCTCCGCCTCGGTCAGCAATCGCACCGATCCCGCCGACCAATCCACATGCGGCGACGGCTCACCCACGTGCAGCGTCCTGGGCAGCATTCCGTGCCGCAACGCCTGCACGACCTTGATCACCCCGCCCACGCCCGCGGCCGCTTGCGAATGCCCGATATTCGACTTCAGCGACCCGAGCCGCAATGGCGCGCCGCGACGCTGTCCGTATGCGGAGATCAACGCCTGTGACTCGATCGGATCACCCAGCGGCGTTCCCGTCCCGTGCGCCTCCACCACATCCACATCCGCCGGCTCGAGTCCGGCAGCTGCCAGCGCGGACGCGATCACCCGCTCCTGCGACGGACCGTTCGGCGCGGTCAAACCATTGCTCGCACCATCCTGATTCACCGCCGATCCGCGAATGACGGCCAGAATTTCGTGCCCGGATCGCCGCGCGTCCGACAACCGTTCCAGCACCAGCACGCCCACGCCCTCGGACCAGCCCACCCCGTCCGCGCCGGCCGAGAACGACTTGCACCGCCCATCACGCGACAAGCCCCGTTGCCGCGAAAACTCCACGAACAGCGACGGTGTCGACATCACGGTCACACCGCCGGCCAGCACCAGGGACGTCTCCCGGCGGCGCAGTGCCTGGGCGGCCAGATGGATCGCCACCAGCGACGACGAGCACGCCGTGTCGACCGTCAGCGCCGCACCTTCCAGCCCCAGCGTGTAGGCCACTCGCCCCGACACCACACTGCTCACCGATCCGGTGCCCGCGTGCCCCTCCGCTGCCGGGCCGGCGGCCTTGGCCGTGTGCTCGTAGTCGGTGTACATCACTCCGGCGATCACGCCGGTGTCGCTGCCTCGCAGCGAGGTCGGGTCGATACCGGCGTCTTCCAGGGCTTCCCACGAGGCCTCCAGAAACAACCGCTGCTGCGGATCCATCGCCGCCGCCTCACGCGGGCCGATGCCGAAAAACCCCGCATCGAAATCACCGGCGCCGGAAAGAAACCCGCCCTCGCGCGTATACACCTTCCCGAACCGGTCCGGATCGGGATCGAACAATCCCGCCACATCCCAGCCCCGGTCGGCCGGGAATTCCCCGATCGCGTCCGAGCCGGAGGCGACCAGATCCCATAGTTGCTCCGGCGACTCCACACCGCCCGGATACCGGCAGCTCATGCCCACGATCGCAATGGGCTCGACGCTCTGCTCCCGCAGTCGGGTGAGCTCGTCGCGACTCGACATGAGCTCCACGGTGACCTTTTTGAGGTACTCCAACATCCGGTCGGACGAGTCACCAGTGTTCGTGTCCACGTTCACATCCAGGGGTAGATCGGGGTTGCCGAAGAGGCCGGAAGAATTCCGGCGCTATCGGCGAGGGATACCGACGCCGTCCTCGAGCTTCGAGTGGCGGAGCGGTGATTCGGCGGCAGACGGCCGGTGGCGTTACGGCTGAATCCAGCCGTCGTGACTGCCCTCGGCAACGTTGGGCGGGGGCGAAGCGACGGATCCTCCCGCAGACCGCCTGCGATACCGGTCCCCCTCCGAGCATGCGGGCACCGATTCCCGGCCGCTCCATGACGTGCGAACGTTCGCCGAGGCCGATCGACACGAACTGGACGTTTGCTTTATTCCGGCACACAGTGCCGCCATCGCTATGCCCCTCATCGACATACCTCTCACACTCCGGACGCCAGCCGACTCACCACAATGTCGCCGACTGCCACCGTTCATACCCTTTGACATCGCCGCTCCGGTCCATCAATGGCCGTTAATTCGAAGCCTCACTCAGCAGAAATCGGCCACGCGCCGCGATACGACCCGAGTATCGCGCGTTCCCAACATTGGGAATAGAATCCGGGATCCACGCCTGCCAGATCCGCTCTCCACAGGGACAACATTGTCGGGTTCCCGCAACCGATGGGCGAGCTTTTGCTAACACTTCTTCGATCGGCTATATTCGGTGGCCAGACGGCCGTTGAGCAGGCCGAAAACTCGTCGCAGTCACGCTGGAAACAGCATCGCGTTCCATACCAGACATCAGCGACGTCGATGCAAATGCGGTATCACGGCCAATCGTCGTCGCTCTACAAATGTGCGCCGAAGCGTCACTCGGTCATGGAGAAATCAGCGATCCGCCCAACGCGTCCATGCCACTAGGCATTACCCACCGAATCGAGATCCACCTCCTTCTTGCTCCCCATTGCGTCCAGCCGTTTCCGCGGAGCGCCTGAACGTCCAGGCCCAGCGCCTGGATAGTCGAATGTAATGCTGCGGAGCGAACGGCTTCTACCGATGTACGTGATATTTACGAACAAAACACAAAACTTTGAAATTGTAACCGCAAGATGACCGAACCGATCTTCCGTCATTCCGAATCTGCAATTCAGTTTTGCTATCACAGCAACCGACAGGCTACCGGCAAGACAATTCACACAGTTGCCGAGACAGCACTCTAATACTTATACGACATACCTATTTCCGGCCCCATCGCGAATTCGATAGACTTTCGCGAACCAACCGATGACGTCGCGCGGGTGCACCGATAGGGTGCCGACCGTTCATCGAATTCGACGGCTGAAGGGTGGTGATGGGCAATTCCGCTCGGAGCGGGCCGGATCACGATCGAGACGGCGTCACGGAAGGGCCCACGCCTTGTGCGCGCGGGCCTGGCGGATCTCACTACCCGCGCGCCGGGCCACGCCTTCGGACTTTCCAAACCGAACGGCCCGCCACCCGCGGTATGGCCGGACGGTTCGGACCAGTGGGCGGAGTTGTGATCATGCGGCCCCAAAGCTCTGGCGGGATTCAGTGTGGGTGCAGGGTTTCGGCCCGTGGCGTATCGAGCTTCGGCCTCCATACCGGATGCTATGGCGTTGTATGTATCGAAACATCCGCCATGCCGGGCCGAAATATCCGTATACCAGCCAAGGCTCGCTCAACACGGTGTGCCTCGCGCTGCCGAACCCGGCGCAGCGTCACACACTGGCCCGATGGCTGGGGGAGATCTATCAGGCGCGGCGGCGTCATCGCAACCGGCGCGGGGACCATCATGAACTCCGTGATCGGCTGAAACCGGTTGGCGCGCTCGAATTGATCGACGGCACCGCCCATTCGCCCGCGCCATAGGATCATGAGAAGCTGTGGACGAATGCGCCGTGCTGCGAGTACCACGGTTCGGTGTGCTCGCCGACGGCATCGTGACCGACCCGGCGGCCATCGCACGCACACCGGAGTGCGTGGATGTTGTCGCGATCGATGACCGAATCCGGCTATGCCATCTCGTCATAGCCGATGGCACGGCAAGGATCGTCGAGCGGATGGAACTGCCCGCCCGGCCCATTGGCCGCCCGACCATCGGGTCTTGGGGCCCCGATCGGTTGGATGTGTTCGTCCGCGATGACGAGACGCAGTTGTGGCATTACGAATTCGACGGTCACTGGGGGCCGCCTCGGCTGGCGAGATCCGCAGGGGCGGTATCGGATGCGAGCTTCGTCAGTTGGAGCCGCGGCCGCTTCGATGTCTTCAGCACGGGCGCGGACGGCGTGCTCGAACACTATTGGTATCAGCAGCCGATCGGCCTGATGGGACCGGAGAGCCTGGCTCGTCCTGTGGTCGGACAGCCCGCGGCCGTGGTTACGAGCTTGTATGGGCTGGAAGTCGTCGCGCGCGGTAGCTTCGACGGAGTGTTGCGCAGGCAGTATCACGTCCCCGAGGAACGCACACACGAGTGGACCTCGACACCGATGCTGCCCGGCCGCACCACCTTCGACGTCGGTCCCGACCTCGCGCCCTCGACCGAGGAATCGCTGCGCTGTACCGGTGATCCGACCCTGGTGTGGTGCCGGGGCATCGGTGCGGTCGAGAACCGCTGTTCGTCCGCACGGCGGCGGGCGAATTGTGCGCCGGACGGTGCGAGGTGAACGAGGAGCAGTGGAATGCCTACACCTGAGTGGCGGCGCGCATTGGTCGCGATTCAGTCCGCCGATGGTGCGACCTACGGAGCCGGATTCCTCATTACCGAGCGACATGTACTGACCTGCGCCCACGTCATCGGCGATGCCACCGGAGCAGATGCTGCGGCCGACGCGATGCCCACCGAACAGGTGCTGGTGGAGTTCACGCAAGTGCCTGGACGGCTATTGTTCACCACCCGGGATACCGCCATCACGCGAGCGGTGGGCGCGACCTGCTTCGAGGTCACCGGTCTGAGCATCCGGGAATCGCTGAGGTTATTGGCCCGGTGGGCGCGGCTCGCGGTTGAGGAACTGCCGCGGGAAGCGCTGGAGATCGCGGCCGAATGCGGCTATCTTGCGCTGGCGATGGCGGGCGCCATGATCGCTGGCCGCCCGGAGCGCTGGCCTGGAGTGCTGCGCCGATTGCGTCAGGCCGATCTCGCCAAGATCGCCCAACCGTTCAGCAACTATCCATACCCGGACCTTTTGCGCGCAATCAGCGTCAGCATCGATGCCCTCGATCCCGCTAATCGCGCCCGCTATCTCGAACTCGCGGTATTCGACGGCAGACATCCGACCATCGGTGCGGCACAGACGCTTTGGCGGCAGTCCGGACTCGACGACCTGGACGTGGCGGAGCTGCTCGACCGCCTCGCCGGATGACGGCTACTTCTATCGCAACCTGCCACATCACCTTGCCGCCGCCGACGCGGGCGAAGAGCTGCGCGCGCTGCTGTCGCACCTGGCGTGGTTACAGACGATGCTGTGGGCCACCGACGCGACGGAACTGATCGCCACCTATCGGATACTGCCGCAGTCGGATCCGTCGAACACGATCCGGTCCACGGCAGCTCACGCAACGAGCCTCCCGCTACCCCGCGGCAGCGTGATACTGCTCGCGATGCTCGATCCAAGGCCGCTGCCGCTGTTCCTCACTCATCGCCAACAACTCACGCAACTTCACCCACGCCACCTCATCAACCGGCGTATAAATCTGCATCCACGCATGCGGCAGCGCAGGCAGCGACATGCTCGTCAAGAACATCTCCAACTCCCCCACCGCCAGATTCCGGATCTGCTTCGTACGACTAGCCGGAACAGCGACGTCATTACGAGCCCACAAAGAAGCGAAAGTCTCACTCTCCGCGCACAATTCGGAGACGAAATCCTCCCAACTCGGATCACCGAGATTCTTCACATACGAACCACGCAGATAACCCACCATGCGCCGCAAGTCATCCCAATTATGGTGATAGGTATTGCAGCACTCCGGAGTCAAAAACACCCGACGAGCCACATTCCGCTCCCCCTTCACAAACCCCGGACACAATGCCTCATAGGACTTATTGTGCGCAAGCACGTCATAACGCGGACTCAACACCACACCCGGCAACGGCTCCAAATGATCCAAAATCACCTGAAGCTCCTCCGGCAAAGCCGTACCCGCATGCGCAGTAGGCACCGTCGGCACATCCGCCAACCGATACAAATGCGCCTTCTCCGCGGCATCCAACGACAACGTCCGCGCAACCGAATTCAACACCTGCACACTGACATTGATGCTGCGCCCTTGCTCGAGCCACGTGTACCACGTCACGCCTATCCCCGCTAATTGCGCGACCTCCTCACGGCGCAGACCTGGTGTTCGCCTACGGGGTCCCGGAGGAAGCCCTACGTCCTCCGGCGAGATCCTGGCACGACGTGACTTCAGGAATGCCCCCAGCTCAGAACGTCGAGCTTTGCGCACCGCCTGCACATCAACAACATCGGTCATGTGATGATCGTCCCGCACTTCACTAGCAGTATCCAGGTGCCACCAGTACCAGCATCAGCAAGGGCTCCAACCGATCCCCACCCACGACACAACGCCACGTCGCCTCCGGACACCGTCAAGCGACAAGACCTTGCTCCTACCAGCCCGGACGGTCAGCGGATAGCGAGTTGCCAGATCGGTAGCAGGCACAGGGACACAATGGTGGATTTGAGGACAGCGGAAGCGGCCAGATCGATGTCGACGTCATAGGTTTGGGCGAAGGTGAACAGGTTCTGGGGAGCCGGCATAGCGGCGATCAGGATCAGATAGCCACGCCAGGGATCGGGTATGCCGGTCATCTGCAGCGCACCCCACATCAGCATCGGGAATCCGACACATTTGAAGGCGACAAGGGTGTTCTCGTCGGCGGTAGCTCCACGCCAGCGCAGGCCGGTGCCGCCGACATAGAGACCGAGCGCGAACAACGCGACCGGGGATGCGGCGTCCCCGACGAAGGACAGCGATGTCAGCAGCACGGGAGGTAGCGGGCAGTGCAGCGCGTTGAGCAGGACACCGGTCAGACATGCCGGCACAACGGGTGTGGTCAGTGATCGCCCCACCCCGCGGGTGATCCGCTGCCCCGGTGAGCGGTCGGGATCATCATCGTCGGGGGCCGCTTCCATAATGGTGATCACGACGACCGTCAACACGAGTACCTGGAACAGCAGGATCGGGAAGATCGGCGCGGCGTCGCCGAATACCAATACCAGTATGGGAATGGCGAAGTAGGCCGTGTTGACCTGGACACCGGCCACGATCCGCAACGCGACACCCCGAATACTGGTGTGGTGCAACAGCCGTGACCAGATCCCGACCGCGGCGGCCGCAACGAGCGCGGTAGTCGCGTAGACGGCCAGCGATGCTGGATCGAAGAGTTGGCGCAGGTCGCTGAGATACAGTTTGCCGAGCAGGTAAGCGGGGATCGCGAGACGAAACGCGAACTCGGACAACACCCGTGAGTCGCTCGCGGCGATGATCTTGCGGCGGGCGAAGATCATGCCCGCGGTGAATACCAGCACGACCGGGGTAACCGGGCCGAAGACCTCCCCCACCCCACCGAGGGCACTCACTCGGGGTGTCCGATGCCGTCCATTCGCGGGTCTCCGTTCACAGGCGCAGGACTCAGGTGTTCAGCCACGGTTCGAGCACGGCTGGGACCTGCCCAAACGCCGATGCCGGCCAGCCGTCGTCTCCCGATCCACACCCCACTTCTATCCGAATACTCACTCGCTCACCAGCATCCGGATTCTATGGTGTGAGTGTGCGGGCGCGGCATGGGAACCTGCGTAGCCGGATTTGTGCCACAGCAGGCTCGCCGCGGGTCGCTATCCGTTGCTCGGAATGGTATGCGTGACAACGACTATCGGCCGATCGACCGCCGAGTCAGAGCCTGTCGAGGCCGACTCACCCCCCGACGGACATGCGCACCGACCAGTCGGCCGGGATCGCTGCGTCCAGGCGAATCGTGCAGCCGGGCTAAAGGTTTCCGCGGTGGCGGCGAAACGGGCTCGAGGGCCTCGTCGCCGAGGTGGGGGCCTGAGACGGTGACGTCCGCGTCGCTGGCGCCGATGACGTCGGCGCACCGGAGAGCGAACCGCGGGTGTCCGCCGATAATTGCGGTGAAGTCGGGTTCCGCGGCGGCGAAGACGACCCGCGTGATGCCGGTCCACACAATCGCCGCGCTGCACATGGGGCATGGTTCGCCACTGGCGTAGATCGTGGCGCCGACCAGGTCGGTGGAGCGTCCGTTCTCGGTCGCCCCCGTGATGGCGGCGAGTTCGGCGTGGGCGGTGACCATGCCGGTCTCGGCAACCTGATTGCGTCCCGCGGCGATGACCGTGCCGTCGGCGGTCGCGATGACGGAACCGAACGGGCGGTTGCCACGCCGCCCCGCCTCCTCGGCGAGCGAGATCGCTTGCCGCAGAAGGTCATTGTCGGCACTGGTCATCGTGTCCCTCGATTCCGGTAATTTCGCCGGGCAGAATCCCGACTCGACCCCCATGGAAAGTGCTTAGGCTGTGTCTCCCAAATTGCTGGTCCCGACCCGGGCGTGGATGACGGCGCAAGCCAATAGGACGCCACCGAGGTAGGTCAGCGCGTACTTGTCGTAGCGGGTCGCGATGCCGCGCCACTGTTTGAGCCGATTGAAGCCCCGTTCCACGGTGTTGCGCAGACCGTAAAGTTCGGGGTCGAATGCAGGTGGCCGGCCTCCCGCCGACCACTTCGCCTTGCGTCGGGCGATCTGGTCTTCGCGTTCGGGGATGGTGTGTTTGATTCTTCTGGAACGCAACGAGGTTCGCGTGCCTGGATGCGAGTACGCCTTGTCTCCGAGCAGCCGAAACTCGCGGCCGGGCTGGCCCGCAGCACGATAAGTCTCGGCGTAGTAGTCGAGCAGCGCCGCCAGTTGCGGGTTGTCGCCAGCTTGGCCGGCGGCCAACCGGACCGCGACCGGTGCCTGCCGCTGATCGGTCAGGGCATGGATCTTGGTGGTCAGCCCGCCCCGTGAGCGGCCCAGCGCGTGGTCGGCGGGTTCCTCGGCGGCTTTCTTGTAATTCGACAGAGCCCCCTGTGGCGAGCGTATCCGAGCGAGCACCTGCGCGTGCTGATGCGTCCGCGCGCTCGTCGAGTCCACCGACAGCAGTTTCTCGATGTCGCAAGCCATCTCGGCATGGAACCCGAACACCGCCGCGACCCGGGTGAACATCTCCTCGTAGGTGCCATCCAGAGACCACCGATGATGCCGCTTCCCCACCGTCTGCCACGGCCCGAAATCGGCGGGCAGATCCCGCCACGGACTCCCCGTGCAGAATCTCCAGGTGACACCCTCCAGCATCAACCGATGATCACCGAACCTGTTGCCCCGCTTGCCCTTATCCGAGGGGCATCACCGGTTCGACAGCCGACCAGAACTCATCAGAAATCACACCCATCCGCGTCACCAGCCAATCGTCGCCAGTCAAGACCGAATATTCGGGAGAAACGCTAGGAGCGGTTGCGGTCCCTGAGTCCGTCGAGGACGATCCGCAGGTTGCGGCTCCACTGACCGCTGTCGGCCTGAAGTCCGATGGTGTGCGAGTCGGTCGAGACTCCCGCGAGCAGGAAAGCAACATCCTGCCAGGCGATATCGCGTCGCATCTCGCCCGCGCTCTGCGCGGCTTCGACCAAACGCCTGATCCGTGCGCGTATTTCAGCCAGCAACTGGTCCAGGCCCGGGATACCGGCACCGCCCAGCGCCTCGTTGGCGCCGCAACTCTCGGCGCGCAGTCGCACATACACCGAGGCGAAGTCGGTGAACCCGCGCCATGGATCGGGCTCGGCGATCGCGCGATCGGCGCTGGAGATCATGTCGCCCAATACCTCCTCCAGGACAACCTGCAGCAGCGTCTCCCGCGAGGGAATCCGCCGATAGAAGGTGCCCTTGCCGACTCCGGCGCGCTGAGCGATCTCCTGAGCGGTGACCTCGACCCCGACCTCGGCCAGTGCCGACCGCGCCGCCGCGACCAGGCGCTCGAGGTTGCGCCGGGCATCGGCACGGGGTGCCTGGCCAGCCTCATCGGCGAGTAGTCGGTCCACAGCACTGATCACACCCACCAGCTTAACAACTGGACTCGGAGAGTCCGGTTAGCTATAAACGGACTTGATAGGTCCGCTTAACTCAGGAGTGATCATGGACCCCATTCGGGTAGGTATCGTCGGCGCCAGTCCCGACCGCGGCTGGGCCGTGCGCGCACATGTACCCGCGCTGCAGGCGCTCGAGGACTTCCGGATCACCGCCGTGGGCACGAGCAGAGCCGAGAGCGCGCAGCGGGCATTGCAGATGTTCGGCGCGACGCACGCGTTTACCGATCCGCGCCAGCTGGCCGAGGATCCCGAGGTCGACTTGGTGGCGATCACGGTGAGGGTGCCCGCGCATGCGGAGCTGATCCGCCTGGCGCTGGCGGCGGGCAAACATGTCTACTGCGAGTGGCCGCTCGCACTGAACACCGCCGAGGCCGAATCGCTGGCCGAGCTCGCCTCAGACGCGGGCATCCGCCACGTGGTCGGCCTGCAGACTCGATACTCACCGGCGATCGCCCGCGCCCGCCAGTTGCTCGCGGAAGGTTATGTGGGGGACATTGTTTCGGCGACCGTGTACTCCGCACGTCACCTGGGTGCGGGCACACGGGTGCCGGCTTGGGCGGCCTACACTCTCGACCAAAACAATGGTGCGGGCATCGTGGAGATTGTCGGCGGTCACACGCTCGACACGGTCGAGTACCTGATCGGCGATTTCACCGACCTGTCGGCCCGGCTCGCCATCCGCCACCCCCACACGGTGATCGCGGAAACCGGTGCCGCAATCGATGTGACCACTCCGAATCATCTGCTGCTCGACGCCGTCACGGCGGACGGAGTCGTGGTGTCGGCTCACATCCATGACTCCAAGGTGACCAACGGTCACACCCGGATAGAGATCTCAGGCACCGCGGGGGATCTGGCGATCGTTTCCGGCGCCAACGGGGCGGGCGGCATTTCGTTGAGTGAACTGCGCCTGCTGGGTTCCCGCGGCGAGGGCTCCTGGCAGCCGCTGCAGGGCGAGGATCCGCTGGCGGACATGACGCTCGGCACCGAAGTCGGCAACGTCGCGAGACTGTATGCGGCGCTGGCACAGAACATCCGAACCGGCACCACGACGGTCCCGACCTTCGATGACGGGGTCCACATGCACCGTCTGCTCGACGCCATCCGTAGATCGGCAGACACCGCGACACGGGTGCCGACCTCCTGAGGAACCCGACGCCTCGTCGGCGGCCGGCACGACCAAACACGCGATTCGGGCGACACGGCCTAGGCACAGTACGAGCTGTCCCTGCTGGTCCTGCGCCCGCAACGCCATCGCGGCCGCAAGGTTTCCGTCGGCGCTGTGTCCGCCGACCGCAATCGCCTGCGGGTCGAAACCGAGTTCTGCGGCGTGCTCGGCCGTCCAACTCAGACTTTCGCGGGACCGAGCAGCGAGGGTGGCCATGCGTTTGCGGTTCGGATTCTCTCTCGCGAGCCGAGCCGGGTGCGGAACACCGGGGCCGCGGGCTACTTGGCGCCGATGCCGTCGCGGAGGAAGTCGCTGAGCTGCTCGCCGAACGGCTTGGCGATCTGGGTGTTGTAGTCGTTCCAGCCTTCTTGTTGTGCCTGCTGCAAGTAGTCGGGCAGCGGTCGGTGCAGTTCTTCGCTGACGGCTCGGTCGTGCAGCCGGCTCATCGCGTCGTGCAGGCTCCCGCCCACGGCGGCGGTGTTGTCCAGTTCGAGTCGACCGTCGCGGGTCGAGTAGTCGTAGAGCTCGTACTCCTCGAGCGACGGGTCGATCTCCGCGGAGCCCTGCACCCAGTGCGAGTAGCGGACGAACTTCGCGTCGGCAGTCCGGACGGCCACCACATGGCCGGGTGCGCTGCGGTCGAACAGCACCGCTGCTTCCTCGATGGAGTGTTCGTCGGTGGTGTGCACGATCCAGGGCCGTCCCGGCGCGCTCGAGTCGCGGCAGACCGCGGCGATATCGTGTCTGCTTGCCAGATGGGCGTAGCGCTGGTCGCCGCGCCAGCCGTTGCCGCCCGCGCCGATGGTCAGGAGCAGTGGAGCCAGGTCGATGCTGGAGGTCAGCTGGGTGCGGATGCCGGCTGCCGGAGTGAGGTCACCGCGCGGGTCGTAGACGAACAGCGGCACCCGGATGGCCTCGTCGTAGGCCCCGCCCCCCTTGCCGTGCAAGCCGTGGGAGCCTGCGTAGTCACCGTGATCGGAGGTGAACACCACCACGGTATTGGCCGCCACCTCCGGACGGGTCGCCAGTTCCGTCAGTACCCGGCCGATCTGGATGTCCACCTGCTGCTGGAACCACAGGTAGAGATTGAGCAGGTCGAGCCACTCCTGGTCGGCGTCGGGCGTGCCGTACGGCGCGACGCCGAAGGTCGCCGCCGACACCTGCACCAAGGCCAGCTGCAGACGAGGCTTGCGCGAGAGTTGTTCGAGGGTCTCGTGATTGGGGGGCAGGGTGTCGATCCAGCGCGGAATGTTGTTGAACGCCAAGGTGCGCCGGGTCCAGCGCGGCCACCACTGGACATCATGCGGGTTGACCAGCGACACCGTCGTACACCAGGGGCCTTGGCCCGCATCGGTATCGAACCAGTCGACGAACTGGTCGACGATCCGGCCGTCCATCTGCAGGCCCTGCTCGGGCGTGCCGTTGGGCGAAGGGTAGGTGCCGCCATCGAAGCCGTGACGCTCCAACCCGCCCGGCGTCGTGTCGGCGTCGTGGCCCAAATGCCATTTGCCCCACCACGAGGTGCGGTAGCCCTGTTCGCGCAGCATCGAGCCCCAGGTCGGGAAGCTCGGCGACAGCTGCGAGGTCGAGGTCGACAGACAGCCGGTCTGATGTGAGTACAGGCCGGTCACCATCGCGCCGCGGGAGGGCGTGCAGTCGTTGGCGGCGGTGTAATGCTGTTCGAACGAGACCGACTTGGACCGCAATCCGGCGATGTTCGGAAGGATGGTGTCGAGCACGGGCTGGTCCGGGAACCACATGGGGGCCCGCATCTCGTCGACGATGACGACGAGAATATTCGGCTTGTCGGGGTGAATGTCCATGCGCGGCGCGGCGGATGCGCCCGGGCTCCCGGTGGTCATGGCGGCAGTCGCCATGGCAGCGGTCGCCGCCGCTCCGCTACCGAAGAATCCACGCCTGCTGATCGACACTGTGGCCTACTGCCTTTCGGTCGGGTGCTGAGAAGAAGCGTCCATGAAGTGGTTCACCACCGACGCGAGCCGAGGGCCGTTGTCCTCCTGCAGAAAATGTCCCGCGCCCTCGATCACCGTGTGCGGTTGACCGGACGCCCCGGGAATCTTGCGCTGGAAGATCTTCTCGCCGCCGGCTGTGATCGGGTCGCCATCGGAGAAGGCGGTGAGAAACGGTTTGTCGAAGTGGGCCAGCTGCTCCCAGGCCCGACGGTTCGCCGCAGCGGCCGGGTCGTCGGGCTTGGTCGGGACCAGGAGGGGGAAGGCGCGGGCACCGGCCTTGTAGCTCTCATCGGGAAACGGGGCGTCGTAGGCGGCCACTGTCTCGGGGGAAAGCTTTGCCCGGCAACCATTTTCGATAATGGCCCCGACCGGGAACTGCGGCGCCTCCTGTGAGAACCGCTGCCAGGCGAGAAAGGCATCGCTCAGCGTTGCCGTTCCGTCGGGAAGTCCGGTGTTGGCCGCGACCACCCGGGCGAAGCGATCGGGATGTTCGGCGACCAGCCGCATCCCGATCAGACCGCCCCAGTCCTGGCAGACCAGCGTGATGGACGCGAGATCCAGGTGGTCGAAGAGCGCTTCTCGCAGCCATTCGACATGGCGGGCATACGTGTAGTCAGCTCGGTCGACGGGCTTGTCGCTGCGGCCGAAGCCGATCAGATCCGGTGCGACACACCGCCGGTCCGCCGCGACGAGCACCGGAATCATGCTGCGGTACAGGAAACTCCAGGACGGCTCGCCGTGCAGCAGTACGACGACTTCGCCATCTCGCGGGCCTGCGTCGAGGTAGTGCACGCGCAGGCGGGTGTCGCCGTCGCCGGCCGCAACTTCGACATAGTGCGGCGGAAACGGAAAGTCAGGCAAGGCCGAGAACCGTTCCTCAGGTGTACGCAGTGCGTGCATAGTTCTGACACTAAATGTTCTTGCATCATGAGTGCAACTATTGCCGCGGCTTGTTAGGATGAACCGCGATGGATGGACGCACCGCTCGGGCGGCAAGGAACCGTCAAGCGGTGCTCGATGCCGTGCTGGCGCTCACGGAAGAAGGCGATCTGCAACCGACCGCGCGGGCCGTTGCCGAGCGAGCCGGGGTCGCGACCAGGTCGGTGTTCCATCACTTCACCGATCTCGAGTCGATGTATGCCGCCGCCGCCCAGACGCAAATGGAGCGACACTGGCTCCCTCTGCTGCGTCCGGTGATCGGCGATCGGGGTCATCGCATCGAGACCCTGGTCAAGCTGCGAGCCGAACTGTACGAGCGCATTTCGGGCACCCGCCGCGCCGCCGTGCTGCGCGAGCACGAATCCGCTGTCCTCGCCGAGCGTTTACAGGAAAGCCGTGCCGCCCTGCGCGCCCACCTGCGCGCCAACCTCCCCGAACTCGAGCGCCTCGACCGCCCCGCGCGCGAGGCCGCCTACGCCGCCGCTTCATGGGAGACCTGGGACGTATTCCGCCACCATCAAGGCCTCTCCGCGGATGCCGCCCGAGCCGCCGTCGGCGCTGCCCTCACCGCCCTGCTCGCACCCGCTCCGACCGTCATCGACGGAACCGCCGCGGTCATCGGCTGACCGTGGTGCGGACTCTTCGACACCAGAAACGCACGCGCAGAACGGATCCGGGTCGCTGGATGAGCAGACAAGCCCGAATTGCCCGGGCGAAACTGTCGAGACCCATTCCAGCGCCGGGCGGGGCGGGCAGTCCGAGGCCGATCCTGTGTGCCCCATACCTGCATCAATCTGCGCCGCGGCTGCGGCGCCGTTCGGGATCGGGGCCGTCTAGGTGACCGAGTCGAGTGAGGAGAACACGACCACGTTGGATAGGTAACTCTTGGCGGTCTGGTCGAACTCGCCGCCGCAGGTGACGACCTGCAGGGTCGCTCCGCCGCGGGCACCGAACACGGTCTGATCGGGGAACTGGGTCTTCAGGTACATCCGCACGTCGGTGACCTTGAAATGCGCGGTCTTCCCGTCCGCTCGGGGCACGTCGATCATGTCACCCGGCTTGACCTTCTTCAGCTCGAAGAACACCCCGGCACCCTGGTAGGAGTCGACGTGGCCGAGGATGACCGCCGAGCCCTGCTCACCCGGCGCGGGCCCCTTCTGATACCAGGCGGCCTGCTGATAATCCGCGGGCACCTGCACCGAGCCATCGGAATTGAGGCCCACCGCGATCAACGACCCAGATGCGTTGATCGAAGCGATCTTGAACGACACCGGAGTCGACCGACTTATGGGCGCCGCGGTCTTCACACCCGTGGTCGGCGCGGCCGCAACACTCGTACTCGCGGTCGAGGGGGTGCCAGACGACCCGCAGCCCGCGACCAGCGCCGCGGTGACCGCCAGTACGGCGACGAAAACGCCGAGCATTCTCCGGCGGGAGGTCAGCATGCACATGGCCTGTATGCCTGAGGTGGTCACTGTCCGCTCACTCCAGCCATACCGCCGGCGCCGGTGTCGGGCGCGCCTTTGGGGATCACGTATCCGCCGGGCGGGACCAGATCGGTGACTGCCGGGCCACCGGGGATTCCAGTGGTCGCGCCCACGGGAATGGCCATGCCGTACACCGTGTCCGGGCCGGCCGCGCCCGCTCCAGCAGAGGCCAAGTCGATACCACCCAGCCCGCCAGCTTGTACACCGGCACCGGTGTTCCCGTTGCCACCGGCTTGCACGCCCGCTCCGAGATTGCCGTTACCGCCGGCCTGCATACCGCCACCGGCGCTCGCACCGACCTGCACCCCGCTACCGAGGTTCCCGTTCCCGCCCGTCTGAACGTCACCACCAGCGTTCCCACCGACTTGCCCGCCGCCCCCGACATTGCCACCGGCTTGCACACCGCCACCGAGGTTTCCATTGCCGCCAGTTTGTACGTCACCGCCGCCGTTGCCGCCGACCTGGACGCCGCCGCCGAGGTTTCCGTTCCCGCCTGCCTGAACGTCACCACCAGCGTTCCCACCGACTTGCCCGCCGCCTCCGACATTGCCACCGGTCTGCACACCGCCACCGAGGTTCCCGTTGCCCCCGGCCTGTACGTCACCGCCGCCGTTGGCCCCGGCCTGGACGCCGCCACCGGTATTCCCGTTGCCGCCGACCTGCGGGCCACCTCCGGCGTTGCCTCCCAGTGTTACGCCGGCACTCGGCGCAACAGATCCACCGACGTTGCCGCCGAGCCCACCCCCGCCTTGCACATCGACACCCGTCCCGACGCCCCCACCGACACCGACTCCCCCACCGAGGTTTCCGGTGCCTGCGCCCGCCGTGCCTGCGCCGACGCTCGCCGAGGCGCCACCCCCGCCGCCGATCTGTCCGCCGGCGTCGGCTCCGAGATCGATGCCCGGGGCGGGAGTCGTTGTCGTCGTGGGGTCCGCAGCAGCCGACGATGCGCACACGACGACCGCGGCCGCGACGACCAGCGCAGCCGAGAAAGTCCTTGCCGACATTGTTCAGTTCTCTTCCAGCAGTTGTTATTCGACAACCTGTCCGTCGGATGTATCGCGCTTTGTGTTACGGAAAATTGGCCAAAAATCTCTAATCGGTAGCCAATTCGGTCATAGCCGCCGTTCACGCCACGTGCAGAGCGGTCAACTGAAACGTAACCGGGGGTATTCGAGACCGAACGTTCGAACAAGACCCTAAGACCGATTAGGGGGTGTCGAGAAATCCCCTGATCAGCTCCGCTGCTATCGGGAACTCGGCGTAATGATGTAGGTGAAATTGCCCAGGCCCTCAATGGATTTCGATGCTCACCACATGCGCGGACGTTGAGATCTCAGGGAAACCGGAGTCCGAACCATGCAGCGGCACGGTTTCTCGACCGCTGCGGCGGTGCCGGTCTCGTGCACTAACGGACTACCCACCGCTTCAACCGCTTCCGACACCCCGCCAATCGCGACCAGCACGGTCGTACCCGCCCGACAGGCAACGGCCGCCCCATCGCCGCTGTCAACCAGCAGCGGGCGCTGACTCCAGCAGACCGGCGGCGCGACCACGCCCTTGCGATTC
Source organism: Nocardia sp. NPDC006982 (assembly GCF_042869435.1). Classification (NCBI taxonomy): domain Bacteria; kingdom Bacillati; phylum Actinomycetota; class Actinomycetes; order Mycobacteriales; family Nocardiaceae; genus Nocardia; species Nocardia sp. NPDC006982. The sequence continues at coordinate 759,295 of NZ_JBIAFV010000001.1, forward strand.
CCCGGCCAGATCCACGATCCCGAGACCGGCCTGCACTACAACCACAACCATACCTATGACCCGCATACCGGACGCTTCCTCACCAGCGATCCGCTCGGACTCGCGCCTGTGCCCAATCCCAGCACCTACCCGCGCAATCCGACTTTCTGGAGCGATCCGCTCGGACTGTATCCGGGCAACCCGACGTCGAATCGACCATCGGCGCCAGGCTGCGCTGAGCCGCATGACACCGGCGATCGGGTACCCGGCCCACGGGTATGGGCGACGTGGCCGCGAGGACGCTGGCCGATGCTACCGAGACCGTTCCTAGATGGTGTCGATCACCCGTGGTGGTTGGCTCACAGCTCCCAGACGACGAAAACCCTTGTGATCAAATTGATTTCATCTCGCTGTTCGGGAACAGGCGCGCACGGACGCGGGTTGCCCCAGGCATGACTCTCGGAATTGCGCTCGCTGCCTCGAATTCGGGCAACTACGTCGACCAGATCGTGGCGCAGGCCCGCTCGGTCGCCGAGCTGGGTATCGGGTCGGTGTGGTTCGGACAGCGGATGGACTACGACTCCCCCGCCCTCGCCGCCATCGTGGGCCGGGAGGTGCCGGGCCTGCAGGTCGGCACCTCGGCCATCCCCGTGGTCGGCCGCCATCCGTTGCTGGTGTCCTCTCAGGCGCAGACCGCCCAAGCCGCGACGCACGGACGTTATCATCTGGGCTTGGCCGTCGGCTCGACGCTGGCCGCCGGTGCGTTCGGCACGGCCTTCGATCGGCCCATTACCCGCTTGCGCGAGTTCCTCACCGCGCTGCGGGAATTGCTCGACACGGGCACCGCCGGCTTCCACGGCGAACTGCTGACGGTCACACCGCCGCTGCCGACCGCGGTACCAGGGGCAGAACCACGCGTACCGGTGTTGGTGGCCGCGATGGGTCCGCAAGCACTACGCGTCACCGGGGAACTCGCCGACGGCACCCTGCCGTATCTGGCGGGCCCGAAGACCTTGAGCGAGCACATCGTGCCGGTGATCACGCAGACCTCGGAAACCGCGCCGCGCATCGTCGCCTTCGTCCCGGCAGTCGTCACCTCCGATGTCGAGGGCACCCGCGCGACGGCGGTGCAACAGCTGGCGTTCTACGAGCAGGTGCCGTCCTACCGCCGGGTCATCGAACTCGAAGGTGCCTCGCGGGCAGGGGAACTGGCACTCATCGGCGACGAGCAGACCATCGCCGCCGGAATCCAGCGCTACTACGACGCAGGCGCCACCGAGGTCGTGCTGACCACCACGGATCTGGCCGGTCCGGACGATCAGCGCCGCACCTGGGCGCTGGCCGGGGCACTCGCGGCCGATCGCGCCGGCTCCTCGGCGGTTACAGCCCTGCCCGCGGTGTAGCACCACGCGATCCCGGCGCACACGCGCACGGCGAGGAACTGCGGAGCGTCGGTCGACCCGCACAACAGGATTCCCGGTGCGGCTCGCGTGGGTCTTTGCTCAGTGGTGTGGCGGCCACGCGTGCCGAGACAGACGGGGAAGAGTTCAGCTCGCGAGAGCGGCGTGCCAATTCGACGGTCGCCGCACAGAGTTGATCGGTGCTTCCTGTCTGCACCTCACCCCACCGGAAACTCTCCAGTCCACACCGTTGTGAATCACCCGACGCCGTCGTCGGGACGATGAGTAGTTGCGCACTCTCACCTGGAGGCGAAGCCATCCGGGATCGGTCCGGCTACCAAGGCTCGACATCCGCTGCGGCCGCGGGCTCATTTACTTCCTCATTCTGGCCACAGCCCTGAGGGTGAGAAACCTACGACAGCAATGTCAGCGGCATGAGACGCGGGTGTTACGCACTGAGCAACTCCACACAGTCATCACCGTGTCGGCGCTTCTTGCACTCTGGACTCATGAAGGAGGACGGCTTCACGAGCTTCGCCTGGCTGCGGAATCTCCTGGTAGAGCGTGGAACCAATATTCTGAACAAGGTAGGTTCGCTTTGCCCATTCATATGCGTAGAGCGCTCTCTGCAGCCATCGTGAGGGACAATCTTGAAAGTAATCACTAAAGCAATCACTTGGGTGGGGATCGTCCATCATCAGGGCTTCCATAGCCGCATGAAACCCGGCTCTGTTGATATCTATTTCGTGAGAATTCATGATCAATCCTTGGTTCGAATTAGCGTGAGACACCTCCGGCGATGGCGGCAATAGCAAAGGACAGCAACATGCGGATCGCATTTACCTATCCACTAGGAGCTACGCCGGCAACCCGCGGTCCAGTTGCCGCAAGCCAGAGGACTGGATCGACGCGTTCGCCGTTCAGAGTCCGGGGGGTGCGCGAACCGGCGAATGGTAGCGAAGGTCTCGTCGCGACAGTCCTGTTCGCAGAGGATCGGATCGCCAGCCGTACGCACCAGGAGATACGGCGGAAATGGATTCCGCGGCGGCCTGGGCTGGCATGGCCGGCGACCGGCCCGTCCATACCGGATCACCCTGCGGATCCCTGGTCAGCCGCTGCCGGGTGAACACCTTGCCCGCGGTCATCTTCCGAGCCTCCCGCAGGATCTCCTCGACCGCCGGATGGTTCAGCGCCCCAGCTTCGTCATCAAAGCCGCACTTGCCCCAGTTCGTCGGCGAACCCCACAGCGAGTCCATAAGGGCCGGCTCGGCCATCGCGCATCCTTCCGTTCACCCAGGATGTGAACATTAACCGTACGTTCGATAGGTGGCTGTTCAGATGGTGACCATCGTCACTGCATTTCGGAACGATGTCAAGCCGTCAGCTGGCACTTCTGCAATTCGATCAACAAAGGTGATCTAGGATGTTCAGTATGACTGAACATGAGATCGCGCATAAGCGTTCGGTCGACACCGGTGCGGGTCATCTGGTGCGCCGGGCTCGAACGGCGGCTGGAGTCTCGCTGCGCGAACTGGCGCGCAACATCGGCGTCAGCGCCGGGACTCTCAGTGCCATCGAGAACGGCAAAACACCACTGACCGTCGACCGGCTCGACCGCATCGCTGCCGAACTCGGCGTCTCCACCGTCGACATTCTCGCCACCCGGCTACCACGGGCGGCCGACGCTACCGGCACATCACCCCCCCGGTCGGCCGGTGACGGGCAAACATGGCGCACTTTTGAGCCCCTGGTACTCGATCCTGCTCTCGACGCGGCGATCGCAGCATTCATGCAAACCGGTTACCACGGCGCGACGATGAGGAGCATCGCGGCCACCGCCGGTATGAGCGTCGCCGGCGTCTACCACTACTACCCGAGTAAACAAGACCTGCTCGTCGCCATATTCGACCTCGGAATGTCCGAACTGCTTTGGCGAATCCCAGCGGCCCGCGACGACGGCGTCACCGCGGTCGAACGATTCGCCAAAATGGTCGAAGCCCTCGCGCTGTTCCACGCGTACCGTGGTGACCTCGCGTTCATCGGCGCCAGCGAAATGCGCAGCTTCGACGAACCCAACCGCTCCCGAGTCGCTACTCAGCGCATAGACATTCAACGAATGATCGACGACGAAGTTGCCGCCGGCATCCGGGCAGGCGAGTTCACCACCCGCTACCCACGCGAAGCCGCCCGCGCTGTCGCCACCATGTGCACTTCCCTGCCACAGTGGTTCCGCCCTGTCGGCCCCATCTCTCGAGAACAAATCGCAGTCGAATACGCGCAATTCGCCGTCGACATCATGCGCGGACACAACGCCAGCCGTAATGGCCCAGGCTCCTTCCGGGCGAGTGTGTCGGAATGACAACGGTGGATCCTGACCTCCGCCCGAGGAGCCGAACCTGTCCGTTAGGCAACTGATTTCAGAGACACTCGACGACGTTGACGCAGTACAGACCGTGACGCAGCCAAGGAGCATGGCATCGATCTGGTCGGGCCCGGCGACGTGCCGCTGAATCACATCGTCAAGGTCCTCGAGGGCCGCCACGGCGACACTTACCCGGACATGGCATGGGAACCCAAAGCGGCGTTCGCGCCGTCGCTGAGTGTGCCAGGGGCGGGCTGCGTCGTAGTCATCGAGGCGTTCTGGGTGGTGTGGGCTACCACAACCGAACCGCCGTATCGGCTACGGTTCACGTCGCACCAACCTGCGTGATCCCTCATGTCGAGAGGTGAAGTCTGTTGTCGGTGAACCTGTTCTGGCGTTCGATGTCTGTAGTGGCGGTGACCCTGCTGATGGCTGTGCCGGCGTACAGCCAGGCGGGCCCGGTGGACGATGCGCACCCGATAGGGTTGGACTGGTTCTACCACCAGCGGCTCGAGTGGAAGCCTTGCGGCGTCGAGAATGTCGACAAGGCCGGTGGCGAGTGCGCGGATGTACTGGTGCCGCTCGACTACGAGAATCCCGCCGATCGAACGATGACCGTGGCGATTTCGCGAGTGAAGGCCGGCGATCCGGTGCAGCGACGGGGAATTCTGCTGTCCAATCCGGGCGGCCCCGGTGCGGAGGGGCTGGACAGTCTCGACCTGCTCGGTGATGTGCTCTCGCCGGAGGTCTTGGCGAGTTACGACCTGATCGGCATGGATCCGCGCGGGGTCGGCGAATCCGGTCGGAGTCCGCGGTGCGGGTGGCCGGTAGGCGAGATGATTCGGTCGGCGGGTCTGGATCCGCTGGGATTCGTGCACGACACCGTTCAGTCCGCGGGGATGGCCGCGACCTGCCTGATTCGTGATCCGAACAAGCTGAGGCAGTTCACCACTCGCAACACCGCACGTGACATGGACATTGTGCGAGGCGCCCTGGGTGAGGAGAAGATCAACTTCTACGGCGTGTCCTATGGCACCTACCTCGGTGCCGTGTTCACGCAGATGTTCCCCGAGAGGAGTGATCGCGTCGTGCTCGATAGCGCGATCGACCCGGACCGGTATTGGGAGGGCTTGGTTCAGGATTGGGGTCCGGCAGACGAGATCGCGCTGGACGATTGGGCCGGCTGGGTTTCCGGTCGGGATGACGAGTTCCGGCTCGGTGCGACTCCGCAGCAGGTGCGAGCGAAGATCGAGGAGCTCGTTCGTATCGCCGCACGCCAACCAATTGTCATCGATGGGTTTGCCATTGACGATCACTGGCTTCCGTTCATCCTGCACGGATTGCTAATGAACTTCCGGCTGAACGAAGCGATGGCCGCTACCGTGCAGGAGATCGCCGATGCTGCGGGCGGTCCGCCCACTGCATCGCGAACACCCCGGCTTCGCGCCATCGTGGAGGCGCTGCGCGACAACGAGAACTCGGTGCTTGCGCAGATCGCCTGCGGCGATGTCGGGGCACCGATTGATCCGACCTGGTACTGGCGCAACATCGAAGAGACCCGCACCACGCAGCCGGTGTTCGGCGCGCTGGCGAACAACATCCAGCCGTGCGCCTTCTGGCCTCGGCCGGTCGAGCCGCCGACTATCGTCCGGAATTCGGTGCCCGCGCTCATCTTGCAGGCGACGGGAGATCCCCGAACTCCTTACGCCCACGGCGTCCGATTGCATCAGGACATGTCCGAGTCACGGATGGTGACGCTGCAGGATGTCCGTATCCACATGACATTCCGGCCCGAACTGAGCACCTGCGTGAACAACGCGATCAACACATACTTCAGCGTGGGGACCATGCCGGATACAGACATCACCTGCTCCGCGGATGCAGAAGCCGCAGACCGGACTCGCGCCGCTTCCATGCCGGACACCACCTGAGCCGTCTCATTGAACTGGGCGAAGATCTTATCGGAGCTCGCCGTTTTGGCTGTTTTCCAGCGGCTCACGGCCTGTAGACGGCCTGGGTGATCAGACGGTGACGAATGGATGCACACAGAGCAGTTCGGCGGCATGACGAATCCGATGAACAACGGCGTACCCGCTATGCGCGGGGTGGCGGGTCTGCGGCGGGTGGGTCCGGATTGGCGAGATGCGCTGCTGTAGTCCCGCTCCGGTTTCCGCGGCGAGCTTCCGGCGCACCTATGGGCTCGCCTGGTCCGCGCAACGCTAGGTGAAGATCGCGTGCACCTGGTCGACGGCTTCCGCACCGTAGGCCACCGCACCCACCGGAACAGCCCTGTCGATCGCTTCGATCACCAGCGCCGTCCACAGCGGGCCGAAACCACCACACAATTCGATCAACTGCACCCCGGACGCCACCAACCGGCGGGCCACATCGAGCACCTGCTCCGGTTGGTCCACACCCACGAAAACCGTTCGGCAGCTTGCTGTTTCCACCACCGTCTCGTGGCTCGGATCACTGCCGGGCGCGGTGTATACGAAGCCCCATGCGGTAAGTGCCATGTGCGGTCTCCTGTCCTGTGCGGCGGCACCTCATCTCGAGGCCCGTCCGGTGTCCAGCACAGCGGACGCGGCGGCACGCTGTCCACGAGGCAACTCCGCACGTGCGTGTGGCACAGGCGCACACGCCAGGTCAGCGGCCCATTCCCGGAAGCGCGCGGCCCGAAAATCACCGGCGTTCCAGGCCAGCGCGTGCCGGATTCGCGGCGCACCTTCCGCGAACGGCAACCAGACCAGCCCCGCACCGCCGGGCACGTCCCAGGCGGGCCGCAGCCCGATCACATCACCGCCGTGCCGTAGTTCGGCCTCGAACAGCGCCCGCCGCGGCGCGCCTTCCCGCACCGCCCTCGGACGCCAGCCCGCGCGGGACCACGCGTCGCGAACCGCGTCGTGATAGCCCGGCGCCGACGCGCGCGCAAACCACAACAGCGCGCTGCCGTCCAGATCCGGCCATCGCACCGAATCCTGTTCGGCCAGACGATGATCGACGGCCGCCACCACACCGAGTTCGGCATCCGCGATCGTTACGCAATCCAGGTCCGGCGGGTCGACCGGCAACAACAGCAGCCCCGCATCCAGCACGCCGCCGCGAAGCCCCTTCACCTGCTCCGTCGTCTGCATATCGGCGATGCCGGGCGCGTGTGGCCTGGCCACCCGCCACAGCAACGCCACCACGTCCGGTGATACTCCGGGCGTCACTGCCAGGCGCAGCGGCCGCTCCCCACGCACCGCCTCCTCCGCCCGCCGAGCCTCCGCGACGACCACGCGCGCCCGATCGAACAGCAGTTCACCGGCGGGGGTCGGCGTCATCCCCGCCGATGTCCGCACGAACAGCACAGTATCGAGATGCCGCTCCAGGGCGATGATCTGCTGACTCAACGAAGTCGGCCGGATCCCCAGCACCTGCGCAGCACGCGTCAGATTCCGCTCCTGGGCGACCGCCAGGAAGTACCGCAACTGACGCAACTCCACCCGCCAACGCTAGCCGACCCGACCCATTCGGTCACCACAGCGAGTCGCCGACTCGAGCCGCGCACAATCACCTGGACGGCAGCGGTTCTGGAGTCGAGGCGGGAGTCACCGTTGATGGACCGAGACTTTGGCTCTGCCGAACTCCGAGTCCAGTCTCGGCCACCACGCCACTTCTCAGCCCACCAAATCCGCCACACCACGGTGCAATTCGCGCCGCGCCCCCGCGGAGGCCAGCGACCCAGTAATAGTTTCAGTGCGAGCGCATGTCGCGAAAAACGTCCCGCGCTCGGTCGAATACGGCCAGTGGCGGGCTCATCACGAGGTTCGCCAAGCCGGTCTCGCCCGCATGGGGGTGCGGCCGGGTCGGGGCGAGTCTCTCGGCGGCGCGCACCATGCCGGCCCAGCGTTCGAGCTGGTTGACCGAGAACTGTTTGAGCAGGAAGGGGAATTCCTCGGTCTCCTCGTGTGCGGCATGTGCGGAGACCTTATCGGCGAATACGGCCAGCTTCGCATCGAAATCGGGATGGTCGACGCCCATGTCGTACAGTTCGGCCAGTGCGTGCTTCACCGCATTTTCCTCGGCAAGTCTGGGGCCGATGATGTCGTCGGCGCCGAAAGCCGCGCGCCGTGCCACCGCATGCACGACCTCCTCCTCGGCGGTTTCGTGTACCGCGAGTAGGCGCACCAGCTCGGTGAACAGTTCCCGCTTATCGTCCTGGCCCGATTTCAGCTTCTCGAGTATGCGCCGGATCTGCTCGTGCTGGTCGGTCAGCAGATCGATCACATTCTGATCCAGCTTTCCCATGGTGCACCTCATTTCTGCGGCGGAGTACTACACATCTTCCTCCGAAGGCCGACCAGCGCGCCACGGGCAAACTCGCCACCGAGCCGTTTGCTACCTGCGCCCCTGGGTAGGTCGGCAATATGGACCATGCTGGAGCCCCTTTACTCGAAGCCCTGGTCGAATACCGTGAGCTGGGCCGATACGGTTTCACGCCGCCTGGCCACCGACAGGGCCGCGGCGCGGACGAACGTGTGCGGCGCATCCTCGGCGCCGAGACATTCGGTTCGGATGTCCTCGGCAACAGCGGACTCGACGACCGCCGGGCAAGCGGTGGCTACCTGGCGCGTGCCGAGGAATTGATGGCTGACGCGGTCGGCGCCGACTACGCGTTCTTTTCGACCTGCGGTAGTTCACTGTCGGTCAAGGCGGCGATGATGGCGGTCGCGGGAGGTTCACCGGGGCTGCTGGTGGCCCGCGATAGCCACAAGTCGATCGTCGCCGGTTTGATCTTCTCCGGTGTGCAGCCGCGCTGGATCACCCCGCGCTGGGATGCCGAGCGGCACATGTCCCATCCGCCGTCGCCCGAGCGGATCCGCGAAACCTGGGAGCGCTATCCGGATGCGGCTGGGGCCTTGATCGTCAGCCCGAGCCCCTATGGAACATGCGCCGATATCCAGGGGATCGCCGAGGTGTGCCATGAGCGCGGTAAACCGCTCATCGTGGATGAGGCGTGGGGCGCGCATCTGCCGTTCCACGACGAATTGCCCACGTGGGCAATGGATGCGGGCGCGGATGTCTGTGTGGTCAGCGTGCACAAGATGGGCAGTGGATTCGAGCAGGGTTCGGTCTTCCATCTTCAGGGCGACTTGGTCGAACGCGAACGTCTATCGGCATGCGCCGACCTTTTGATGACCACCAGCCCGAACATCATGGTGTACGCGGCATTGGACGGGTGGCGACGCCAGATGGTCGAACACGGTAACGAATTGCTCGGCGCCGCACTGAAATTGGCCGGACAACTACGCGCCGATATCGAGGGCATTCCGGGATTGCACGTAATGGAGGACGAGTTGCTCGGCGCTGAGGCCTCGGACGACCTGGACCGGATGCAGGTCCTCATCGATGTCGACGAGCTCGGGCTGTCCGGCTATCAGTGTGCCGACTGGCTGCGGGAGAACGCACGAATCGACGTCGGACTCAGCGATCACCGCCGGATCATGGCGACACTGTCGATGGCCGATGACGAGTCCACCACCAGGCGGCTGCTCGATGCACTGCTGTCGCTGAGCGCGGCGGCCCCGGAAATCCCTGCACCGGAACTGATTCGACTTCCCGATCCGCAAGATCTCGAACTCGATACCACGATGCTCCCCCGCGACGCGTTCTTCGGGGCCGTCGATACGGTCGAGATGAAGTCCGCTGCCGGGCGGATTGTCGCCGAACAGCTCACGCCGTATCCGCCCGGTATACCGGTCGCAGTGCCTGGGGAGAGGCTGAACGAGGCCGTGATCGACTACCTGGTGACCGGGGTTCGCGCCGGAATGATGGTGCCGGATGCCGCCGACAGTTCGATGCGGACCGTCCGGGTGGTCGCCGACTGACGCGCCGAATCAACTCGGCTCCGGACAGCGGAACAGTGTGAGCGTCGCGGGGCGGCTGGTGAAGGTGAAGTCGTTGCCGCGGTGCTCGACCTCGCCGTCGGTGGCCAGGGCGACCGGGCCACCGCCGACGTGCACGGTCAGCCGGTCGGCGCGGCGGTTGACGTAGGTCGCGGAGCGGTCGAGGGTTCCGGTGAGGGTGGCCCAGATCAGGCGGCTTCGGGAAAACGGCAGGTCCGCGCGCAGATATCGGATGTCGAGGGTGCCGTGGCGCAGCGCGGGACGCGACATCGGGATCTGGTGGGCGGGGTGGTAGTGGCCGTTGCCGACGAACAGCATCCAGATGGCGGTGCGGGTGCCGTCGATGGTCGTCGGTAGCGGCTGGGCCCGAAACAGTACGCGCACCATGGCGATTCCCGCGGCGAGCCATTTGCCCAGGCGCGGCTCCCAGTATTCGCGGATGCGGACGAAGTCGGGATAGCCGCCCAGGCTTGCGGTATTGACGAAGGTACGCGGGCCGAGCCCGTCGGATCGCACCTCGGCGGTATCGGTTCGGACCGCGTCGCCGGATTCCAGTGCGGCCAAAGTGTGCTCGGGGTGCTCAACCCCGGTGTCGCGGGCGAAATGGTTGAGGGTGCCACCGGCGAATACTGCCAGCGGCAGCCGGTGTTCGACCGCCGCGGCCGCGACGGCCGAAACTGTTCCGTCGCCGCCGAATACACCGAGTGCGGCGATATCGTGGCTGCGGACACGTTCGTCGAGCTGGGCGGTGAGGTCTTCGGTCACCGCCAAAAGCTCAGCGGCGGGCAGGTTTTCGTGTAGTAACTGCAGTTGCTCCGAGTCGGCGCCGCTGCCCGAATCGGTATTGACGATGAGCAGCAGCCCTAATCCGTTGTGCATAGCGGTGATTCGTTCACGCGGACCCAGCTCGGCGGGCTCATCGTCGCGCTGCGCCCACCAGCGCCGGGTACCGAGGGCGATCGCACTGCCCAGTGCCGCGCCGGCGATCACATCGGAGGGCCAATGCACGCCGATGTGCACGCGTGAGTAGCCGACGGCCGCCGCTATCGGCGCGACAACGACCGCGGCGGCCGGAGATTCGAGGGCGACCCCGGTTGCGAAGGCCGCCGCGGAGGCGGAGTGGCCGGAGGGGAACGAGGAGGACACCGGCGGTTTCACCAGCCGTCGCACGAAGGGCACCGACTCGTCCGGCGGTCGGCGGCGCGGAAGCAGTGGCTTCGCGATGCCGTTTGCCACCGAACTGGCCAGCGCGACCGAGAGGAGCCCGCGCACGGCCGCCCGTCGCGGTGCTCGGCCGCCCATCGACATCAGCGCCGCCACGACCAGCCATAGGCGACTGCGGTCGGCGCTCATGCTCAATGTCCGCAGGAACCGATCGGCGGGGGTCGGCCGCACCCGCGCACTGCGCGCGACCAGCCGCGCATCCACGTGACCCGAAAGATTCGGTGACTGCTTGCGCATGCCCACAGGATATGAGCCGTTCGTCCCATGAGGATCCGCGAGTCCGGTGAGTCCAGGTCAGGCGCCATTTCGCGTCCGGCTGGTCTTGCTATGTCCAGCTCGTCCGTGCACGTCTCGGCACACTGGAAAAGTCGATATCACCGATGGCCACCCGCCGCCAACGGCCCCATTGTCCTTCAGCCAACGGACCTCCATCCTCGGAAACGGCACGGGCAGGACGTGGCTGACCGTCGCCATCGCTGTGGTACTAAGCGAAGCCGCGGCCACCTTCTGCTTGTCGCCCAACAGGGCGTCGATACGTGCTTCGAACACAATACGAATTCGTATGTTCCGGCAATCACTCACCGACGACAGTAAGTCACTGTCCGATTACTCCGGATCACGATACCGGTGCAGCAAATTGTTGAACATCCGTAGCTTGTCGACGGCGTCCTCAGGCACCGGGTCGGGATGGAAGTGCATAACCTTGTTGCGGATGAGCCGGATCTCTTCCAGCCGGGAGATGAATGCGGAGCGGTCCAACGGCCAGCCCAGTTTCTCCCAGACCTCCCTGTTTTCCAGCATACGGCGGTAGTCACCCACCGAGAGCTGGTCGAAACTGGTGATCTTCCGGTCACAGAGTCGTTGGACGGTCCGAATATCCAAGGTGCGGTTCAGGATCCAGCGCAGTGTCTGATCCAGCTCCCCCAACTGGAAGAACGGGGTCGCCATCTCGCCGTAGCGCTGAGCCACGTCGGCCGTCGTGACGATGCCTTTAATGACCTTGTTCTCGTCCCGGACAAACACGAATTCGCACTGTTGCAGCGTGGATAGGACATCGGAGAGATCGCGTTCGTAGTCGACGACCTCCACATGCGGGTCGATCGCATCGGCGAGACTCGCATCGGGCTTCTGGTGCATCGCTTGGACGATCGAGCGCCAGGTGACCGCTCCGCGCAGATTACGAGGGCCGCTGAGGACGGCGAGCTGGGAGAAATCGTTCAAAAGCATCTTGGTGATCGCTTCTTCAAGCGTGCTGTTCGGCCCGACGGACTCGACCCCGAGCAGGGGTGACAGATTCCCGACCGTCAGGCGGACATCGAGATCACGCTCCCCCTCGTCATCCTCGGCGACCGCGACGTCGTCGAGGACGGACGGACCCGCCACCGTGTTCCCCTCCGCCTCGCTGGGCGGCGTGGTCAGTGACACCATCGTGTCCAGAGTTACCGCCCGGAAGCTGGGTGAGGTCACCAGTCCGTGGTTGGCCAGATCCGCCTCGATCCGGCTGACTTGATCTCCGCGATCCGATGCTCCCCACAGCGACAGCAGTTCTCGGACCGAAATGCGTTCGGGCTCATGCTCATCCGCATGCCTGCGGGCCTGCCTCAGGCGCTCGTGGATACGCCGACCCACCGCATCCTCGTTGTGCCGGTGCGCAGCGGCCGCGACATTCGAGATCACCCGGTCGAGCAACTCCTGGCGTACGGCGTCCAACATCCGATCCTGCTCGACCACAAGCCACGCCCGCCACCCGTCGACGGCTCCCATCCCGGCGGCCACCATCGCCGCCCGGGACGGTGACCGGAATTCCTCGCCATCGGGCTCGAGCCGGATACGTCCCTTGTCGGTGATTGTCGCGTCGTAGGTCACGCCGATCCGGTTGCGCTTGAACCTCAGCTTCGCGCCAGGCTGAATAAAACCGGCGTCCAACAGATCCGAAACCGTAACCCGACGCCCGCCGATCAGATACGCCGAGCGACTGCCGGGGTGCTCGGCGCGCTCTGCTGTCACTTCGCTCCGCACGGGCGCTCACCACTTCCGCAAACCGGCAAATTTGCGCCGGGCGCCGATCGCCTGCTTGAGCACTCGCTTCTCGAGTTCGGGGCGGCTCAGGCGATCCACCCGAGTGAGCTGCAACTCCGCGGCCACGGCCAGCAGACCCGCACGGTCGAGATGCTGATCACGCAGATACGCGGCCCCCTCGTCTTCAGTCTCGGTCCCGCGCAGTTGCGCAGCGATTCGGGCAGCGTCGGCATTCGGACTCGCGGCTCCGGTCGGCGCCGCTGCTGGCACAGGGCTGGACTCGTGCGGAACGGGCTCAGATGCGGTGCCACCGGTATCGACATGGTCGGCCCCCGTGTTGTCGGCCATCGCATTATCGGACCCGGTGCTCTCGACCACTATCTTGCCGTGGGGCGGATCGAGGGCCGGTGCCGGAGTCGGGGGTTCGTCCGCGGCAGCGTCGTTCCGGGTGTAGTCGTGGCGGACCAATAACTCGAGGAGTTCCGCTTTCCTGGGTTTCGTGTAGCCGCGGACGCCCAGCAGTTTGGCCACCTGGCGCAGCCCCTGCAGCGGCAGATTCGCCCCATTCAGGTAGAAGCTCCGTTGCTGCCCAGACGGCAATCGCGAAAGATCCTGCACCACTTGAAGAGGAATCGTTGACGGCGGTCCGACGGGGTCGGCCGCCAGAGACCGGGAAACGCCGCGCGATACCCCACGAGGGGCGGAGCCGACCGATATCGCATCGTCGGCGGGCACGACCGCCAACCCCACCGTTCCGTCGAGAATCCCACGCAGTGTGGCCTCGTCTTGTCGTTCCAAGAACGCGTACAGCCGGGTTTGCAGGGCGACGAAACTTTTCAGGTCGTTCACTGGTGAGCGCCCGTCGACGATGCGAGCGCACCCAGTACCTCGTCGGCCAACTGGTCGAACTCCTTGACGACCTCGTCCTTGCCGGTAGTGTGCAGCATCGGCGGTACACCGCTCTCGCCGGCATTGCCGAAGTGCTTGGGACTGTTGCGAATCGTGCTCTTCAACACGGGAACTCGCGAACTCTCGCGTACCTCTTCGATATAGCGGTGCTGGGCGAGCGTCACCTGTTGCGAATAGATCTGCACCATGGTGAAGACGACCCCCAGGAAACTGGGATCGATCGGCGTGTACCCACCGCCACCACCCTTGTGGTTGACGTAGTCGTTGAACTCCTTCACCAGTCCGGCACAGTTGCCGACCAGATAGTCCAATCCCAAGGTAGAAAGATAGTCCGCCTTGGCCGGCACGAGAATGAGCTCGCTGGCCACGATCGCGGTCTTGGTGACGAGGCCGAAATTCGGGGCGCAGTCGATGAGCACCACATCGTAGTTGTTGCTGAAGTGACTGTCCGCCAACGCTTGTCGCAGACAACCATGCAGGTCCAGGAACCGCCGCTTCGATCCGTCGAGGGTAGTGGTCCCGCCCAGCAGGGCGGCCAGCTCGAGATCGATATCGATCAGGCCTAGGTGCGACGAGATCAGGTCGAGCCGTCCGACGGGGTTCTCCAGCGCTCTGTTGACCCGCTCCGGCGTGACGACGAGGTCAGCCAGGGAGAGCTCCCTCCCGGGCATTTCACCCTGGTACCACTGTCTGATCGTGCGGTCGTCCTTGAGCCGATCGTGCCAGTCGTCGATCGAGAAGAACGAGAAGGTCAGATTGGTTTGTGGATCGAGATCGATAAGTAACACGCGCAGCCCTCGGCTGGCGGCAACCGCACCGAGATTCGCGGTAAGCGTCGTCTTTCCCACACCACCCTTGTAATTCATAACCGCCACGACCCGCATCCGCTTCTCCCAATGGTTTCGGGCGCCGACGTTGCCGGCGAACAACGATCGATGTCACATGCCGGGGCGAGATGACGATCTGAACGCCTCGCCACCCCGCAGCACTCATCCGAACTTCTGCTCTCCCCACGACACGGCCGTCAAGGCTTTCATCAATCGTGCCACCAACCATCTATCTCGCAAGCCGAAACAGATTTCTTCGCAGCAACTTTCAGACATATTGCCCCGGCAGGCCCCCTACCGACGAGGCCGGTCGGTATGAATATCAATGCTGCGCAGTCTGTTTGGTTGAACGTCGTATAGCGGATCGCCACCGGCTGAAAGGTGTTCGGAGAGACACTGGCCCGTGGCTAACCGATCGATACGGAACTACTCCACCGTGGGTCGCTCGACCGGAGGCCGCGACACATATCGCACGACCCCTCTCGACGACACGCCGGAAGACCGATTTCGGCGCGCCTTCTCGCGAGTGTTGCAGAGCTCGTCTCGGAACTGGAGGTCTGTCCAGTAAGTAAAACGGGACAGAGAGAGCCGACAATGGCTCTGGCTCAGTTCCGGTGCCGGTCGTGAGGCTATGCCAAAGGATGCAATGCCGGCGAAGAGTGAACCCGGCGCGGCCATCACTTGCCTCTCGATCAGCTTCGTTTGCTGTGGGATCTGAACTGCCAAGTCTGCGACGGTCCCTCTCGCGGACGCCGATGATCGGCAGTTGGATGGCGCCTGCCGCGCCGTCCTGGCGGGGCGTCGGGCCCGCTGGCGTGGGAACGTCGGCGAGGTGCTTCAGCAGTGCGGTCTTCCAGGCACCGATGACTAGGCGAGATACTGACCGACTCCTGGAGACCACTTGCCATCTTGGCAGCGCTTGTGCTCGACTGGTTCATCAGTGAGATCGACCAAGCACGCTTGGCTGCCGTGATAGCCTGACCCGTTGCGGGACAAGATGATTGACGTCGGTCCGGGAATCCGCATCTCGATGCCGATAACTTTGGTCACGCCAGCACTCACGACCTGTCCATGCCGACGCTCTGATAGGACTCGGTAGGATTGGCGCCATGAGTGATGGGGGGATACCAGCCTCTGGCCAGAACCTTTCGGTGGTGCCCGAGAAGGTGCGCGAGGTCGGCAAGTACGTCTACGAGTTGGCCGAGGCGCTGCGCACGGCGTTGGATTCCGCCGCGAAGGACGTTGCTTCGCTGACCGATGGCAGCTGGACCGGGGACGCGGCCAACGAATTCTCCGAGGGCTGGACCGAAGTGCGTGACGGCGGTGTCCAGATCATGACCGCCCTGACTGGCATGGCGGAGAAGCTGGGCGTCACAGCAGACACCTATCAGGCGCGTGATGAGAGCAATGCCACCCCACTGAACACCTCGAGTTTGGATCTGCCATGAACTCTCAATTCTCGGTCGACCTGGACCATCTCGATGAGATCGTGATCCGTCTGTCGAGTCTGGCCGGGTTCATCGGAGAGCACCTCGATGAGATCGACGACCGGGTCGCCGCCCTGGTTGGCAGTGGGTGGGAAGGCGTTGCCGCCCAGGCGTATGCCGATGCCCACGCTCAATGGGTCACTGGGGCACGCGAATTCGTCGAAGGCGTCAAGGACATGAGCGATGCCGCGAAGGCGGCCCGCGCGCGCTACACCACCGCCCACGACACCAATTACAAAATGTTCTCCCAGGGATAAGACACATGGGTGTACTGGTTATCGACTGGCAGACCTACTACGAGGCCGGCAAGAAATGCCACGCCCTGGCCACCGACCTGCGTGCCGCCGACAAACCGGTCCACGACGCGGTCAAAGGCGAATGCGCGGGCATGGCCGGTGACACCGCGGGCTGCGAATCTTGGGGCAAAACCTACGACCGCGTCGCCCAGGAAACGATGCAGACCTGCACGAACCTGGCCGACGCCCTCACCAACTTCGGCAACATGCTCTACGCCGCCGGACACAACTGGGCACTGTCCAATAACTCCAAACCGATGCCTGACATGCCCACCGTGACCGCGATGTCGGAGTACAAGGTCACCATACCGACGTCGGTCGGCAACAACGGCGACGGTGTCACCGAGGGAAAGGGCAGTATCCCCGGCTTCTACGACGCCCTGGTCGACAAGATCCAGGAAGAGTTCGGCAGCAAGCTGCCCAACGGCAACAAAGACAAGCTCGCCAAGGCCGCATCGACCTGGAAAACGTTCGCCGAACACAAAACCATCACCGATGCCGCGTCCCGGATCACCGAGATCACCAACCTTTTCAGCGACATCCAGGACAAGAAAGGCCTCGAACCCCTCCTCGCCCACCTCACCACCCTCAACGGCGGCGCCACCCAACTTGCCTCCGCATCCCTGAGCCTCGCCACACCCGTCGCCGACTACAGCACCGCCACCTCCGAAACCCGCGACAAGTTCCGGGACGCGGTCACCAATGCTTTGATAGCAGCCGGAACCACCGTCGTCATCGGCGTCGCCGCCTCCTGGATCACCGCCGCCCTAAGCGACGTCGCCGCCGGCGTCGGCGTCGTAGCGATCGCCGGCAACACCGCCAGAGTGCTCAAAAGCACCTACGACACAAGCAAACTCATCAAAATAATCGGCACCGCGGCAGCAGTCGCAGGAACCACAGCCTTCACCGTCACCGCGTTCGACAAAGTCCCCAGCCTCACCGATATCGCCATCAAACTCGGCGCCATCATCACCATGAAGGTCTACATCGACGAGGATGGAAACCCGGCAAACAGCGGAGGCTCCTCTGGCGTTCCATCGAGCGCGGTTGCCGATGAGATGGCAAGAATGCTGCGAGAGGGCATTCATCCGGGCGAAGATTGTTCCGAGATTGCGGAACATTTAAAGAAGGTTGCCGCTGGGGAAGGCGAGATACTCAGGGTGGATCCCGCTCCCGGGCAAGAGGTGACCGTTGAAGAATATGGCCTGCATGAACAATTCCTATATCACGAGGTCTATACCGACGGCAAATATGTCTACGACCCGAGGCATAGTCCAAACCCCATCCCCATCGAGCAATGGCGGAAGACTATTATGGGAGATAATCCGGGCGCTACGATCAAGGAGGTAGGGTAGTGAATTCTGGTGATTTTATTACTCGACTGAAGCGGTACGGAGACCTGGAGTGGTATCGCCATGCGGGCGGTATCGGTGATGACGGCACTCCCGCACCGCCGCTTATTGTCTGGCGTTTCCCCGAACCTCGACCGGCTCATGTTGCCGAACTGTTGCACGAGGCCGCTCTTGCCGACAATCGAGAGATCGACTGGTTGTTTGACACTACCCGACGAAATTGGGTGCTCGTACCTTCACGAGTAATGGCTGAGAAAGAACTTCACGGACTAGCAACCGAAGCGCAAGCTGTGGACCTCTTGGTGAGGACGGATCGAGAGTTCTGTCGCCGTTCGGTACGTGATTTCGAGAGAATTATCGCAGTGCTGGACCAATATTCTGGCAACTGACTCGACGAGTTCGTGAATCAGTTGAGCGTGGCAGCCAGGTGACGCGGGGCAGAAATAGCTGCCCTGCGTGGCGGCGCGTGGAAGGTCCGATGTCGACAGGTCCGGCGTGGTTAGTCGGTCCAACCCGCTTCGATGGCGTGGGCGTGAAATGCCTGCCACGCGCGCCACATTCGGGGTTGTGCCGAATTGAGCGGTGTAGCGCAGTACGCCGCGCACGTCCGACAGTGTCACGCCCGCGCCCAGTGCCCGCTCGATATGGGTACGGAAGCTGTCTTGTAGCGTCTCATAGTGGACGCGGATGCTCGACGATCTGGCCGACGATCAAGCGTTGTCCCTGCGCGCGGTCGCCCGCGAAGTCAAGATCGCCGCCACATCGGTGTATCTTCACTTCCCCGACCGGGATTCCCTCGCATTGGCCGCCACCCAGCGTTGCCACGAGGAACTTGTCCGGCTCGGGGATGCGGCCGACGCGGCCGAATCAGATCCCGGTGCGGGGCTGCGCGCCCGCATCCTGGCGCAGGCAAGCTGGGCCGAGGATCATCCCGGGTTGTATAGGGTGTTGCACGAGAGCACGGTGCACCGCCGACTCGGCATGCCGTTCAAGGAGGTAATGGTCCAACGCACGATCGACGCGGTGCAGCGATGTATGGACGCGGGCATCGCCCCGGCGGACGATGCGACCACCGTGGCGATTGATCTGCGTACTGCGGTGAACGGCATGCTCTCCCAACGCATCAACGAACCTGACTTGCCTTGGCCGCCTGCCGCCGAACAGCTGGACCGCTTCCTGGTCAAACTTGTCGGGATCGACACACCCGGCCGGCGACCGTGTCCAGTGTCGTAATCGGTTGTGCGGCATGATGTTCTGGCGCGGTGGTGGATGCATTGTCGGAGCATTTGGTGCCGGATGCATTGTGGGAGTTGGTCGAACCGTTGTTGCCGTCGTCCGTCCCGCGCCGCAAGGGCGGCGGCCCCGCGCCGGTGGACCAGCGGGCGGTGTTCACCGCCGTGGTGTACGTGCTGACCAGTGGTTGTGCCTGGCGGATGCTGCCACCGTCATTCGGGGTGACAGCGCCGACGGCGCATCGGCGGTTCACGATCTGGACCGGGGCAGGTGTGCGGCGCCGGTTGTATCGGGCGATGCTGGACGAGTGGGGAGGCCACGGCTTGATCGACTGGTCGCGGGCGGTGATCGACGCGGAGTCTGTGTGGGCGAAAAGGGGTGACATGACCGCCCCGAGCCCGGTCGACCGGGCCAAGTCCGGCTCCAAGATCCACGTTCTCTCCGACCGCGCCGGAATCCCGCTTTCGGTTGGCATTTCGGCGGCCAACACCAATGACGCCGGGGCGCTGCGCCCGCTAGTGCGGGCCGTCCCCGCAGTGCGGTCGCGACACGGGCCGCGCTGGCGCAGGCCCGCAAAGCTCCACGCCGACAAGGCATACGACATCACCGACCTACGTCGCTTGGTCGGCGACCGCGGCATCAAGGTCCGCATCGCCCGCAAGGGCATCGAATTCAACGACCACCTTGGTCGGCACCGTGGATCATCGAACGCACGGTCGTGGCTGACCGGCTACCACCGGCTCAACATCCGCTACGGCCGCAACGCCAGCCACTTCTGCGCCTTCCTCACCCTTGCCGCCACACTGACCTGCTACAAGAAACTGGCCAAGGCGAAATCAGCGACATGAGACGTGGTCTTATCTACGACAGCATGAGATACCAGAGTTGCTCTGTCGGCGTAGTACTTGCTCGAGCTGCCGGCAACCATGGTCCGACCACAGTTGACCCGGCTGGTAACTACAGTCAGCCAGCCGTGCACCTCGACGTTGCTTTATGTCTGCGTCGGCCAGTGCGGAAAAGCTTCCTGCACAACGTCTTCGGCATCCCCGATGTTGCCGAGTATATGCTCGGCACCCGCCCCGATGGTTACCGGGGCAGGGCCGGAAAGACGACTTCATCCACCTGCGTGATCACATCGTCGACCGCAATGATGTGAATGTCGGGGGAACACGTGAAGAACCACGGCCCACAGTTGCTCGAGCACCTGCGTCGCCGTTGCACCAATCGGTACCGGCGCGTGAAACAGCACGTCCGGGTCGACGATCCATCGGAATCCGGGCGCCACTCCGCCGCGCGATGCCCGAATTCACGATTAAGCCAGTCAGGACGTCTTGGTCAGCGAGCCGATGCTCAGTAGGTAAGGTTTTCCTTGCGCATCGATGCCGTTGATGATGGCGAATTCATGATGCCCGTCGCTGGCGATCGACCAGAAATTGATCGTCTGAGCCCCGCACTGCTGTGGCGTACGCGAAAGTTCGGCGGTGTTACCGTCAACGGCCAACGTCCACGCGCACCCGTCGTCGGTTCGGGCCTTTATTTGGCCGCGGTCGCCAGGGGTGAACGTCACCGTTCCCGTTTTCGGGACTCGCTGCGGGTTCAGGAGGTTGATTCCGGACGTCGGATCGGCCGGATCGTATGTCCACGTGCCGATGAAGTGCTCGAGCGTGTCGCGAGGATTCTCGATCCCTGCTTTGGTCCGACTGCCCTTGTCGAGTACGAACGGGTACTGGCCGCCGTTGAAATCGCTTGTCGCGTGGACGACTTCTTCTTCCTGCTTGCCGCGGGCGCTGACGTGCCAGGTGTCGATGTTGTAGCCCGATCCGATTACCTTGTTGAAGCAGTACTGATCCTTTGAGGACAGGTCGAGACCGTCGGCCTTCGGTGTGAAGTGCCATGTGCATCCCTGATCGGTGCGACCAACTACACCGCCGGGCTCCCGTTCGAAGACGACGGTTCCGATCTGCGGGATCTTGTACTCCAAGCCAGGCAACTGCATCACGGCAATGTTGGTCCCGGTCGAGAAATCGGGCTGAACGTAGTTCCACGTGCCGAGATACTGATCGACATCGTATTGGTCGGCGTCCGCGGTCGCTGTTCCTGACGATAGGACGAATACCGAACCGATTGCTGCTGCCGTGGCGGCCAGCAGCCGAGCGAATGTACGCGGACGGTGCGACTTGTTGGGTGTCATTACCTCTCCTGGTTACCGAATCGGACCCGCTGAGGGAAATCCGTGTTGCATCAATAGGACGGGACGGCGACCAGAAAAGTTACAGGCGACAAGCGCCGGGCGAACATATCGCAACTGATCGAACATGGCGATGAGCCGACGAATGTCACAGTTGACGGTTAGCGCTTATGCGGTCGCTGGTGAGCAGGACGGGCATGCTGTACCGGTTCGGAGAGCCGCTGTGTGCCTGCTCATGCCTTGGATAAGCGTCACTGGACGATGAAATAGCGCTATGACGTTCATCACTCGCGTTCGGAACGGTGGGTGGAGGCGGTTCGCAGCCGATCGGCCGCAGTTGGCGAACCTGCCCGATCAGCGGTTGTGGCGGTTCGACCCGGGCGCCGACTACGGGCCTCTCAACCCGGCCGCGCGGGGGCGCATCGACACCGGCAAGATCGCCGCGCACTGGCAGGACATGTGCCGGGTCGCGGTGTCGATCAATGAGTGTGAGGTTTCCGCTCACGACGTCACGTGCATGATCTCCCGAGATGGGAACCCCACCCCGTTCGGCCAAGGGATCGCGCACTATGGGCGGATCTTCAAGACCCTGCACATCCTGCGCTTGGCCGACGACGAACCGTATCGGGGCGAAGGCAAGGCCCTAGCCAACCTCATGGAGGGCCGCCACGATCTGGCGCGGCGGATCTATCACGGAAAGAAGGAGAGATGACCCGAACCGATTACGAGGGCATGGAAGATCAGTTCTCCGCGCTCGGGTTGGTGCTCAATTGCACGGTTCTGTGGAATACGTTCTACATCAACCGCGCCTTGGAACAGTTACGCCCAAGGCTGTCCGATGCTCGATGCCGACGCGGAACGGTTGTCGGCGTTCATCCGCGCCCACATCGGCATTGATGGCCACTACGCCTTCCACCTGCCCGATCTCGGCGGCGCCACCGCAAGCTGCGTGATCCCGATGCTCGAGACAACGATTAACGTCTGCGGTCGGTGAACAGGTGCAGCGCAACGGCAAACTTAGACGTCGGGGCCGGTGCGGCCGCCGTAGGTGGCGATCTTGTACTCCGTCGCGGCGAGCGACAGGGTCAGTTCGCGGATACGGCGGCGGATCATGTCGCGGTGCTCGATCAGCATGTCGAGCCGTTCCGGCACGGTGTCCTCGCCGGCGTCGACGAGCTCGATGTAGTGCTGAAGATCGCGCATCGGCATGCCGGACAACCGCATTCGGGTCAGGAACACCAACCTCCGTACCGCTTCGGCGTCGTAGGCGCGGTAACCGCTGCTGTCGCGGCCGACCTCGATCAGCCCCACGCGCTCGTAGTAGCGCAGGGTGTGCGGCGAGACGTCGAGCATGTCCGCGACGTCGGCGATGGTCATCGGCGCCTCGATGTCCGCGGCATTCGAGAGACGGTGAATCACCTCGATCGAGGCCAGGTCGTCGTCCTCGTCGCCGAGCATTGCCAGCGCCCGTTCCATCAATTCGTCCGTCGCCACGTCATCCACCCTAAACGGGGCGAACCGAGGAGACGGCGTCGTCGAAATCGGCGCTGCGGGCGGTCTCGGCCCACTGCTCAACCTCGTGCAGGCCACGACGATAGACGCCGGACAGCCGTTCGACCGCCTCCTTCCCGAGCGGCAGGCGCAGCGGGACGTCCTTGCTGTGCGCGAGGCGCACGATGATGTCGGCCGCTCGCACCGGATCGCCTTCCTGGACGCCGTCGGCGCACGCCATGTCGGCCCGCAGCGCGGCAAGCGTGTCACGGTAGCTTTCCGACACCGTGCTGAACTCGAGCTCCGCGTTGAACGCGGTACGGAACCGGCTCGGCTCGACGATCATCACGCGCACCCCGAACGGCGCGACCTCGGCCGCGAGGGATTCGGACCAGCCTTCGAGCGCGAACTTCGAGGAGCAATAGGCCGACACACCGGGAAACGCCACCCGTCCCCCCTGGCTGCTCATCTGCACGATCGTGCCACTAGCCTGGCCGCGCAGCACGGGCAGCGCGGCCCGCACGAGCGCCGCCGGGCCGAACAGGTGCAAATCCATCAGGTCCCGCAACTGCGCGTCACCGACCTCCTCGATCGCGCCGATCACGGCCCGGCCAGCATTGTTCACGAGCACGTCGAGTCGACCGAACCGGTCGAGGGCGGCGCTCACCAGACCGGCGGCCGCGTGCGTATCGCGCGCATCGAAGTGAGCGAGCAGACAGGTGTCGGAATACTCGGCCGCCAAGTCGGCCACGCTGTCCGGATTGCGCACCGCCGCAACGACATTGTCACCCACCGCGAGCGCCGCCTCCGCCAGCGCGCGCCCGAGACCCTTCGAAGCACCGGTGATGATCCAGGTTTGGGTCGCATGTGTAGTCATGCTGGCGACGGTATGCCTTCGAGTGCGCTCAAAGGCAAGACCGCGCGAGGGGTGTGGTTCCCACCCCCAGACCGCTGGCCATCAGAATCCGAGGTCCGCGGGGTCCGCATGTTCTGAATCCCGGCGGATCCTTCGACGATCCAGTTCTGGTCCGCGTTCGCGACCGAGGCACTGAAAGGCACGACCGCCCCCACCGTTGCTGCCGCTACGGTGAGCGCTAGCCGTGCCCAACTGCGAGGATTATGCGCCTTGATATGCGCCATTGCGGTCTCCTACTCGAGTAGGAGACCGCGCGGATGCGGTCTCCGTTTCGACGACAAGGACGAGACGATCACGTGGAAAGTTACGACTGACTGCCACATCCGGTAACTTTTGTGCCCTATATCTCGTCCTTAAGACATGGACATGACATCACGCGACCATGAGTTTGCAGTAGCGTGGCAGGCTAACCGTACATACTTGGTGGACCTGGCATTCCGAATGCTCGGCAACATCGGGGATGCCGAAGATGTTGTGCAGGAAGCTTTCTCCAGACTGGCCGACACAGACATAACGCAACTAGTCGATGTTCGAGGCTGGCTGACTGTAGTTACCAGCCGGATCTCTATGGATCTGCTGCGCTCGGCGAGGTCGCGCCACGAGTTGCCGGGCGACCCACTCGAGTTGGACTCGCTTGGGTTGGCTCGGCGACCGGTGCCGGCGGATCCAGCCGATCGAATCACGCTCGATGACGATGTGCAGCTAGCCCTGCTCGTTGTCTTGCAGCGCCTGAAGCCCGCCGAGCGCGTCGCGTTCATCTTGCACGATGTATTCGCGATGCCGTTCGAGATGATCGCCGAGACGCTCGGGCGACCGATCGGCACCTGTCGGCAGCTGGCGCGTCGGGCACGGCATAAACTGGCGGGCGCGCAACCCGGTGCTGACATGTTGCACGAACACCGTATGGTCACCGAACAATTCATCGCGGCCTGTGCTGGCGGCGACCTCGACAGGCTCCTGACAATCCTGCATCCGGATGTGTGGGGTGCGGCGACTTTCCTTTCCGGAACCATGGATACCCAGATCAACCGTGGTCGAACCAAGGTTGCCGTGAGCTTGGGCAAGTACTACGCCGACAGAGCGACTCTGGTATCGCACGCTGTCCTCGATAAGCCAGCCGTGCTCGCCTTCATAGACCGAAAATTGTTCGCCTTGCTAGTGCTCACAGTGCAAGACGGCATGGTTGCTCAGATCGAGGCCACTGTGTTTCGAACCAATAGTTGACGGAATTCATCCCCCACTCCGGTTTTCGAGCAGGGCCGGGCACCGTAATCCTGATTGCCAATTTTCTTCGTTCCATGGCGAATGTTTGAATCCCCCCGGGTCCGGTGAGCACCAAACCCGGTGGGATTCACCAATGCACGGGTTGTGGTGCGCCGTTCCTCGGCAGTGTCGGGCGCGTGAATGATCTCAACGTCATGTTGCGGAAGTGGCTACCAAATCCGCTGCGGGTGAACGAACTTCCCTGACCACGTTGCCTCACAGCAATCTCCTTTTCGGTTGGATCTGAGGAGCTTAACGGGCAACTCCGACAACCCCGGCTACTCAGAGGCAAGCCCCAGCGGGGCGCGGCAGCGCGTATGACAGTTCATCTAGATCGCAAGTCAGCGGATGACGCGTTGCGGACGTGGTGATGGTTCGGTCCCCATCCTGGTTCTGCGCCGGGGTGTCCGCCCGGGAGCGGAGCGGGAGGGCGGACGCACCGGGCGGCGCGCGCATGCGCGCCGCTCTTGATCTTCGTAGAGGGAAATTCGGCAAGTTTTCTTAATTGGGTTTCCGGCTTCTTTTTTCTTCTTTTCTTTCTCTTCCGTGGGGGCTCCCAAACCTTCTTTCACTCTCTACATGAGGTCATCAAGCTTGCGGCATAACAGATTTCGCGGGACTGTTCGGTAGTCCCGCTCGATCCGCGGCGCATCCCGGCAGGCAACCTCGCACGCAGGGTTCCAGGATTGGGGTAACCGAATCCGGCACAGCGGGGTCTCGGTATTCCAGCGCTACTCGTCACGGTGTCGGCCTTCGCGTTCGCGTTCGGAGCGTTCACGTTCGCGTTGCTGATGTATCGACCGATTCCGTTCGGACTCGGCGTGTGTCCGCGCTGCGTCCGCGTCGATCATCTTGGGTGGGTTGTTGGTGCTGAGTCCGAGAATGCCCATCATCTGCGGCGATAACCCATTTTCTATTGCTAGTGCTCGCGCGTTGTCGCGCTCCTGTACAGCTCGTGCCAGAGCGTTCGCCTGTGCCTGCTCCGGAGTTCGCTGCGGTGCGGGTGGTGGTGTCTGGGGTCCTTGGGCGTGTCCTGGTTTGATCTCAAGGCCAGGCATCTCCAGCGCTTGCGCGTCACGGTTAGCGCGGGTGGGCGGTTGCGCGTTCTCTCGGTTGTCTTCTCGGGTGAGTATCTGCGCCCAGGTCGGAAGTTCCCGCATCACCCGTGTGGCAGGCTCAGGTTCGACCCTGGCGCGTTCGTCTCGCGCCTTGTTCTCCCGTGCCTGCTCGTCTCGCTCTTTCGTTATTCCTCGCTGCTGAGGGTCTTTCTCTCGAGCGCGCTCGTCTTTCGCCCTGGCTTCCCGTGCTCGCACGATTTCTCGGATTTTCCCTAGCCGTTTACGTGCACGGTCGGCACGAGTCAGCTCGTATGCCCTGATCAATTCGAGTTGTTGGGATACCAGGGACTGACCGAGTCGTATCGCCCGCGCTGCATCAGCGCGGCAAAGGGTCTCATGACGGAACCGTCCAGGAAAATCAAGCGCCAATTTCTGCATATCGCCGAGCACCTTATCCGGTACTTTTTCTCCTTCGACCGTTTCCCAAGTGCTGTGAGTCACCTGCCTGGAGTCAAGCCCTTGCCGCTCTAGGCCGAGTTGCTTTCGTGCGTCTGCTTCGTTTACTCTTCCCGATTTTCGTTCGACACTTCTGACGCCTTTTCCGTCGGAGCGGGCTGAATCCAGTACGCGACTCTTCCCGTTGATTGATATCGCGAATTGCCGGACCCAGCCTCTTTCCGGAGTTTCACCTCGTATATGCGCTCTGCCGAGTTCGAAATAGAGTCCTTTTTCGTAATTCGACATGTCGCGCCGAACGGCATCGTATTCGTCGGGCACAGCGCCCCCTCGCTGGTTCAAATCAGACTGGTTTTCCAGCCGTTCGAATGCAATAATCGACCATCTTCGGACCGTCGTCGTCGAAAAGCCAGTTCACTAGTGATTTTGGCGTCTCTGTCAGCCCGGTATCGGCATAGTGGACAGCTGGCCCGAAATCGGTATACAGCGGCGGGAGTGCGCCGTATTCCGGCTTGTTCGTCCACGTCATTCCGGGGTTCCGCCGTATGCAGCATTCACCGAGGAATCGGACGAACTGGTCCGCGCGGTCCCGGTTCTCGGTTGCAAAGAATCCATTCGGGTCGCCGAACAGTTCTTTCGCGGCTTCAAGAATGCGAGTCAACAGCGGAGGCTTCCACCATGTATCCGTCGAATAGTCCGCGACATCGGGAATAGTTTCGGTGAGGAACCTACTTATCTTCGATTCCATATGCTCGGGTGCGACCCAATCCAAAAATGCTTGGGTTTTGTCATCGAATTCGATATCGAAACCGATCTGTTCATCATTTCCCACGCCGATCATCCCTCCGTAAGGTCGTCACTGTCCGTGCCGGTCAGTCTCTCATCTCACGGTGAAAGGTAGAGCCGTTCATTCGGTAGGCGCTGAAGGCCGGTGGTGTCGCCAGGGAGCACATTTACCGCGTCGACGTAGTAGCGTGCCCGATGCTCTTCGATGAAAGTTAGTGCAGCAGTCAGACATGCGGCGAAGTCCATCCGCACTCCGTGCACGAACACGCTCAGGTGCACATCGGGCACGTCCGGTCGCGGGGAAACCTGTTCACTCATGACGGCTCCGTAATCGGTCGGTGCTGGTGCAGGCCACGAACTTGGTTGGCGTGATCAGGTCGCACGCGAGAGCGATAGCCCGTACGCGGCTGCTGAAGTGGGCCATGTCAGGCGCAATGACCGCTGCCGCTCCCTTGCCGCGTGCCGTCCCGACAATGAGGGCTGTCGGCATGAACGTGTCGTCACCGATGGTGACCATTCCAGTCAGGGTGTAGCCGCGTCGCTGCGCCAACTCGGTGATGACTCGTTCGTCCCGCAACCGGTGCGGGCCACTGACATCAAGCGAGAGAACACCAATTGCCTTGGGAGCGAACGTATTTGTGTTCATGACTGCCGCTCCCGCATCGGCGGAACTGGTGTGGAGTCATCGGGCATGAAGTCGTCAACGTCATCCACGACCCGAACCCCGATCCACGGACACGGCAACGGTGACAGCATGTCCGTAATGCCGTAGTGGTCGCCGATCTTCCCGTCGACCAGCGGGGCCATGGTCATGCAGAACCGGGACGGGCACTGTACCGACTCCAATGCCCCGGTCTTACTGTTGATGCTCCCAATCCCGCACATCGAGAGTTTGGCCCACGGCCCGCAGTCGCATTCAGACATGGGCAGCCCACCTCCGTACGGGCCGGTACTGGCCTGAGCACGCCCGGATCGCGTCGACCACCGCAAGTCCGGACGGCCGGAACGTACAGCGTGGCGGTTCGATCCAGCGTCGGAACTGTGCGCCTTGGTCGGCTGGCGACGGTAACGCCACGCCGCCGCCCGCTCGTATTACCTGGACATCGAGGCGGTACATCTCGGCGAAGAGGCGGACGTCATCCGGGATGTCCGGTCGAATGAGGAATGTCCATCTGTTCTGGCGTGGGTGAGAGCACACCGGGCCAAGCTCCGAACCACGCTGCTGCATAAGGGTTTTCACGGACTGGCCGAGCGGGGCTGGCATGGTCAGCGCCCCCACGTGCTCGACCTTCATCACGATTCGGCCGAGCTGAGGCGGGTCGACGATCGCGGGCAGATCGCACGCCCGTCTGTAGAAGTGGCAGCGGGACAGCGCGGTATCGCCAAAAGGTATGTGGTCCATCGGTTTAGACCTCTGCGCCGGGTTGTTCGGTGTGGGTTTGCTCGGGTTGCCAATCGTGTAGAGCGTTGATGCACTGCTCGATACCGTCGAGACGGCGGTCGACCGGCCACGGGATCGGCGGGCCAACGAATGCTGGGCGGTGCGGTAGATCTGGGCTCGACATCGTGACCCCTCAGTACGGCGGCTAGTTGCACCCGTCCCGAATGTTGGCGTGCCGATGAAGACACGGGAACCGGCCGACATCCGGGCTACGAGCGCCGTGCACGGCGTCGGTTCTTGATGAAACGTCGGCTGACGTGCACTGAGTAGTAGTCTCGTGTCAGAAGGCTTGACAGAGAACAAGGTCAGCGTCCACTAGCGTCCACAGATCGGTGCCGCAGATCCATGGATAAGCCCGGCTCACTGCTTCGGCTGGCCCGCGAATCACAAGGGGTCAGCCTGTCGGCTGTCGCGGCGAGGACTCACTTCTCCAAATCGATGCTCGGCATGTTGGAGAATGATCAGCGGGACGTGAAGCCGGAGCACATCGTTGCCTACTCGCGTGCGTTGAACATCCCCATATCGGCCTTGACGGCACCGCCGAATGACCCGATCCGGCTGGCTCATGAGTGGCTGGTGTCTGATTCCGCTCCGGTCACTCACTCGGCAGTAGGGCACCGGGTTGGGCGTTCACTTGCGGACGACGTTGAGCAGCGCGTTGTTGACCTGCGCCATCTTGACGACGCGGTCGGCGGCAAGGATCTGTTCCCGCTCGTCGTCAAGGAACTCGAGGACCTCCGAACGGTCATCAACGAATGCAGCTATGCCGACGACATCGGCCGTCGCCTCTTGACGGCGGCTGGCGAGCTCTCACAGCTCGCTGGATGGGTCGCCAGCGATGCTGGCTACTACGGGCACGCCCAATACACCTATCTGGACGGCGCGAAAGCGGCTAGTCAGGCAGGGGATCGCATACTCACGGGCCAACTGCTCTCGAGCTTGAGTTATCAGATCGCGAACGTTGGCCACCCGGATGAGGCCGTCCTTCTGGCCCGCACTGCGGTCAAAGGAGCACAGGGGGCCACACCGGTGGTCGCAGCGCTACTGACTGAGCGAGTGGCATGGGCCGCAGCCCGCGCCCGTGACCGTGATGGCGCAATGCGTGCCCTAGACACCGTGGACGACACCTATCAGCGTCGGACAGCTGGTGTCGAGGAACCCGAATGGGTGTACTGGGTGGACCGATCCGAAATCGATGTGATGGCGGGACGATGCTTCGTGGAACTGGGCGATCCGTCGCGCGCCCGGCCTTTGCTGCAACAGGCGATCGACAACTATCCGAAGGATCGAGCGCGGGAGGTCGCGCTCTATCAGACTTGGCTGGCGGAGTCATACGCGCGAAACCGAGATTTCGACGCGGCGCAGGAGACTATCGGGGCCGCTAGGAAGGCTGCGGATGGTATTCATTCGGCGCGGTTGGAGCGGCGGGTTGTTGAGATTGAGCTGATGCTCAGCGGCCGCGGCGGGTGGTAACCCGGCCTAGTCCGGTCACTGACTGGAAGTTGTTGGTGTACAAGCAGTTTCGGTGCAGTCCGGGTTAGGTCTTGGGCAGGCGTATGCTCGATGGCGCCGTCTTGTCTATGAGTGATATGTGTTAGTGGCGGCCCCCGCGCAGTACAGCGCTTCTTATGTCACCGAATCCTTTTCGCGCGTGTAGCGCCCGCGGCGTCGACCCGGCGGTGTCACCTTTCTTCTGAATGTCTTGTTCGAGACCTTCCGAGAGTCGGTGAGCACCGAACGGCTCTACGCCTGCTGGCTGATGTCCATCTACGGCATGCGCCGTAGTGAGGTGCTGGGCATGCGCTGGTCCCGGTTCGATGACCAAGGGCTCGAGGTACGACGCAGCAGGGTGCCGGTCGGCATAGAAACCGACGAAGGCGCGCCGAAGTCCAGGCGCAGCCGCCGTGACCTTCCACCACCACCTGACCTCGCCAGTGCACTTCGTGCGCTGAAGCTCCGTCAGCAGGCCGAAGCCCCTCGCCATCGGCGAGTCGCGGTCCGACGACCCGCTGATCGCGGTGGACGAGGCGGGAAAGCCGATCAGACCAGCGGCCTATACCCGCAGGTTCCGCAGCCTTCGCGAAGATGCCGGGCTTCGCCGCATCCAATTGCGGGGCCTGCGGAACACATCGGTGTCCCTCATGTTGAAGTCGTCCATCCCAGTGCACATCGTCGCCGCCTGGCACGGGCACGATCCGGCGATGCCGGTGAGGGTCTACGCCGATGCGCAACCGGACGATCTGCGAGCGGCGGGCGCGGCCCTGTTCGAGCAATGAGCCGGTTTCCCGCAAGTTGGCACACTCTCGGCACATTAACCACCGATGCGCGCGATGCAAATGGCTACTGATCTGCAGATATAGCGGCTACCAGCGGATACCCCCCAGGCTATCCGGCAAGGTGCGGTCAGCCACGGCAGTGATCGCCGCAGCGCTCGCTTCAGCCCGTTGAACTGCGATAACACCGATCAACCTTGACACATGCCAACGATAAAGGAATCATCTGATTCCATTGGAATCAGATGATTCCAATGGGTGCGGACTCGTTCGGAGGAGTGCAGATGGATCAGCCGACGACGCGACCAGACCATGTGCCGATCGTTGTAATAGGTGCCGGGTTCGCGGGTATCGGATTGGCGGTAAAGCTGCGTGAGGCCGGTTTCCGCGACTTCGTCATCCTCGAACGCGGCTCCGACCTCGGTGGCACCTGGAGCGCCAACACCTACCCCGGCTGCGCGTGCGACGTGCCTTCGATGCTGTATTCGTATTCCTTCGCCCCGAACCCGAATTGGTCCCGCCGCTACGGCACCCAGCCGGAGATCCTCGACTACTTGCGCGGCGTAGCGAATGAATGCGATGTGCCGCAACATATTCGATACGGCACAGAGGTACTCGACGCCGCGTGGGACGAAGCCGCCGGACGGTGGCGCATCCGCACCGGGCGGGGGTCATTGACCGCCGATGTGCTGGTTTCGGCGATCGGTCCGTTCAGCGAGGCACAGATCCCCCGCCTGCCCGGTATCGCGAATTTCACCGGCACTCAGTTCCATTCCCTGCACTGGGATCACGACCACGACCTGACCGGTGAGCGGGTCGCGGTGATCGGCACCGGCGCGTCCGCAGTGCAGTTCATTCCGGAGATCCAGCCCGTGGTGGCACGGCTCACGGTCTTCCAGCGTTCTGCGCCGTGGATCGTCCCGCGCATGGATTGGGCGACCAGCACGGTCGAGCGCACACTCTTGCGCCGGATGCCCTTGCTGGGCAAGACGATCCGCGCCGCCTACTTCACCGGCATCGAGGGATTCGGACTGGTCGGGTTCGTGGACAAGCGGTTCCGTCATCCCTTCGAGGCGCTGGGCCGATTGCAACTGCGGCGCCAGGTTCCCGATCCGCGACTGCGCCGAAAGCTGACGCCCGACTATATGATCGGCTGCAAACGCGCGGTCTTCTCCGACGCCTACTATCCCGCGCTGTCCAAGCCCAATGTCGAGGTGGAGACCGCCGGGATCGCCGAGGTCCGGCCGCGCTCGATCGTCACCGTGTTCGGCACCGAACACGAGGTCGACACGATCATCTGGGGCACCGGTTTCGGTGTGCCGCCACGGATATTCGAGGCCATCCACGACACCGGGGGCCGCACACTCGCCCAGCTGTATCGCGAGCGCCCACGCAGCTATCTGGGCACCACCATCACCGGATTTCCGAACTTCTTCACCACCCTCGGCCCGTTCGGCGCGGCCGGGAACCAGTCGGCGATCTTCATGATCGAGGCGCAGATCCGCTATATCGTGGACGCCGTAAAGCACATGCGCGACAACGGATTTCGCCGTATCGAGGTGCGACCGCAGGTGCAGCGGGACTTCGTCGAGGAAATGGAGCAGCGCAGCCGTGACACGGTGTGGGTCACCGGTGGCTGCCGCAGCTACTATCAGACCGCCGATGGCCATCACAATGCCGGGCTGTATCCGAACTGGAGCTTCGAATACGCCAAGCGCACCATGCGATTCGATTCCGACGCCTACCTGATCGAGGCATCATGAACCTGCTGCGGCTGCTGCCGACCAATCACACCTTCGATGTGGCCGACAAGGTGGTGGTGATCACCGGCGCAGGACGCGGAATCGGTGCGGAACTGGCGCAAATCCTGCACCGCCGCCTCGCGCGGGTCGTCATGCTCGATCTGGACGAGGACAAAGTACGCACCGCCGCATCCCGATTGGGGTCACGTGCGCTCCCACTGCGCGCCGATGTCGCCGACCGCGACAGCATGGTCGCCGCCATGGCGACGGTCCGTGACCGCTTCGGCCGTATCGATCTCGTGGTCGCCAATGCCGGTATCACCCCCACGCCCGCCACCCTGCGCACGATGGACCCCGCCGATTTCGACCGGGTCATCGGGGTCAATCTGACCGGTGTCTTCAACACCGTACGACCGGCCCTCGACGATATCGTCGCCACCGGCGGCCACGTCGTCGTGGTCTCCTCCTGCGCGGCATTCGCGCCCGGCATGGGCGGCTCCCCGTACATGATCAGCAAGGCCGGGGTCGAACAGCTCGGCCGCGCGTTGCGGGTCGAACTCGCCGCATCCGGCGCCACCGCCGGAGTCGCCTATTTCGGCATCGTCGACACCGCCATGACCCACCACACGCTCGACAACGACGAATTCGGCCGCGCGGCCGATGCCATGCTGCCCTGGCCGCTCAACCAGCGCATCAGCGCCGCCCAGGCCGCACTGGCCATCGCCGACGGCATCGCCCGGCGCGCCCCGCGCACCATCGCACCCCGCGTCTGGGAGCCCTACTCCCTGCTGCGCGGTGCCGTCAATGTGCTGATGGACCAGTACCTCAGCACCGATGAACAGCTGCGGGCCCTGCTCCGCAAGCTGGAACAACGCCAGCGCAGCGAGTCCAACCGCGCATGACATGATCCAATCCGTGACTTCGTCAGCCACCACTTGGCGCGGCAGCACCATGGCCAGCCGCGCCGCCGAGCGCCGCGAACAACTCGTGCGCGCCGGTTACGCACTGCTCGGCGGCGAGGGCGCGGCGGCGACCACCATGCGGGCAGTGTGCCGTGCAGCGGGCCTGAGCCTGCGCTACTTCTACGAGAACTTCGCCGATCGCGAAGCCCTGCTCATCGAGATCTACGACCAGACCGCACACGGACTCGTCGACGCCGTCACCACACGGCTGGCCGACGCACCCGACGACGAAACCACCCGTGCCCGAGCGGCTTTCGACGCGGCGGCGCAGTATTTCGCGGACGATCCGCGCCGCGGCCGGATCATGTTCCGCGAAACCCTCGCCGATGACACCCTGCGGGCACGCGGCGCCGACGCGCTCCCCGCCTTCGTCACGCTCGTCGCCGCGCAACTGGCACCGGCGCAGGCCGCGCGCTTCGCTGCCGCACCGGGCCGGATTCCGCTGCCGGTCAGCGCGATATCCGGCGCACTCGTCGCATTGTTCCTCGATTGGCTCGACGGCGATGTCGAGGCAAATCGCGACGAGGTGGTCGACTACGCCACTCGACTCACCATCACCATTCTCGAGCTCACCTGACTACAGCAGTCCACGCAACCGCAGATCGCTGACGTACTTGTCGATGAGCGCGGGGGTCAGATGCGGAATATCTTGTTCGACACCGACTTCGGCGGCTTGTACGGCAGCGGTGAACTCCTTTGCCGGGATGACGGCGCCATGGATCGGCCGAGCGGGTCGGGTATAGGCGTGCAGCAGCGGTAGCACCGAGGCCTGGCGCTGTTTCTCGGGGAGGCCGCGCAGTGCGGTTTCGAATCGGCTCAACCATTCCTGATAGTCGTCGATCCGCCGGATGGGGTTGCCGGATTCGATGAGCCAGTCGACGAATTCGTCGAGGGAGATGCCGTCGTCGTGCGGGTTTAGGACATCGAAGGTGTGGAAATCGGTGCGCGCCCGGGCGCCGATGGCGGTGATCGATTCCGCGGTGAAGTCGACGGGCAGGCCGTCGTAGTGTGCGCGTTGGCGCTTGCCGTCGGCATCGGTCTCGTAGAAGGAGTACGGGGCGATGCCGGTGGCCACCAGACTCAGCAGCAGCCGGGTGAACATATCCGGAATATTCAGCTGGCCGCCGAATCGGCTGTGCGCCAGGATCATATCGGATCGGAAGACGGCGACCGGAAGTCCGCACAGATCGTGTGCTTCCCGCAGCAGGACCTCTCCCGCCCATTTGCTGTTGCCGTAGCCGTTGGCGTAGCTGTCGTCGATGGCACGCGTGGGGCTTATTTCGCGGATGTCGCCGTCCTCCTCGAAGGACGATGGCTGGATCTGGGCGGCGACAGCCACCGTGGACAGATACGTGACGGGCTTGATCCGCGTGGTGATGGCCAGGCGGATGAGTTCAGCGGTACCGACGACATTGGGGCCGAACAGCTGGTCGTAGGGCAGGACATGGTTGACCAGCGCGGCGGGATGCACGATCAGATCGACGGTGTCGGCCAGCCGATGCCACGTCGCATCGTCCAAGCCGAGATTCGGCTCGCCGATATCACCGGGCAGCACTTCGAGGCGGCGGGCCGCCAGCTCGTGGTAGTGCCGCAGCAGGTCCGGATCACCGCTGTCGAAGGCATCGTCGAGCCGTTTGCGCGCTGCCGCGGCGTCTTTGCCGCGGATGATGCAGATGAGTGCGCCGTCCGTCTTGTCGAGTCGCTCGAGCCATTCCAGGCACAGGAAGCGGCCGAGGTAGCCGTTGGCACCGGTCAGCAGCACCGTTTGCGTCTCGGTCGTGTGCGGGAGAGTCGTTGCGGCGGACAGTGTTTGCGCGTCGATGAACTTGTCCAGTGTCAGTTCATCCGCACGCGCGACGCCGCCGTGGGTATGGACCGCGGCGAAGGTGGGCCGGATCGCGCCGGACCCCTGCGCCGATTCGACATACTCCGCCAACTCACGTAATCCGTTGGCCGGGCTGACGATAACGCCCACCGGTACCTCGACGGCGAAAATATCGCGCAGCAGATTCGAAAACGATAGCGCCGACAGGGAATCGCCGCCCAGATCGGTGAAATGCGCATCCGGTCGTAGATCGGTTGTCGCACAACCGAGCAATGCCTGCGCGGCTCGGCTCACGGTTTCCAGAACCGGCAGGTCGGCGGCGTCGCGGCGCAGTGTGAGCAGTTCATTCGCCTGCCCTTCGGCCAGTTCGGTGTACAGCTGCTGCAGCCGCTCGCCGTAGCGCTCGATCAACTTGGGACGCAGCAATTTACCGATGCCGGAGAGCAGACCGTTTTCGATGGTGAAACGTTCGGTTTCGATGAGGAAATCGCGTGGAATCTCGTACGACTCGAGATCGGCCTCCTTGGCGATGCGTTGCAGCGAATCACTCAGTGCCGCTTTGGGATCGGCGCTGCGCAGCGTCTCTTCGGTCGGGACGATAACCGCGAGCAGGTAGGCGCGCTCACTGCTGCCGTATACGAAGATCTGCTCGAGCAGCGGGCTGCTGGCATATACGGCTTCCAGGTGTGCGACCGCGACGAATTCGCCTTGGGAAAGCTTCAGCACATTATTGCGGCGGTCGAGATAGACGAGTTCATCGGGTCCGAGTTCGGCCACGATGTCACCGGTCCGGTAGAACCCGTCCGCGTCGAATATCTCCGCGGTGACCTCGGGACGCTTGTAGTACCCGGGAATCATGGTGCTGGTCTTCAGCAGCAGCTCACCACGCGGATGCGGCTGGTCGGTACCGAAATATCCCAGCTCCGGCACGTCCACCAGCTTGTAGTCGAGCACAGGTGGACGGTGGATCACATTGTCGACCATGATGGCGCCGCCCGCCTCGGTCGAACCGTAGCCATCGTGCAGGTCCATCTCGATGACCGATTCCATGAATGTCTTCATCTCGGCGGCCAGTGGCGCACTGCCGACGACGGGCGACAGGAATCGGCCGCCCAGGAAGTCCTCGCGCAGTTCGGTTTTCACCGCACGATCGAGTTCGGCGCGGTCGATGCCCGGTTCGGCGCGACGTTCCATTTCGCTCTGATAGCGCTGGAAAACCAAATCGCACACGCGCGGCACGAAGAACATCTCGGTCGGCCGAACGAGGCCGATATCCTCGAAAAGCGTCGATATATCACTCTTGGCTGTGAAATACGCGGTGCCGCCGCGGGCCAGCACGCCGTAGAGCGACATGCGTCCGGCCATATGGCTCATCGGCATGTAGTTCAGGCCGATCCCCCCGACCTCCGGCTGGGACAACCACATCGCGGTTACCAACCGGCTGGTGTACATGGCGCCCTTGGGGGTTCCGGTGCTGCCGGAGGTGTAGATCAGCAACGCCAAAGCGTCATCGTCGTCGGGTACGAACAGCGGCGCGGGCGGCAGGGTACGGCCGCGTTCGACTACCGACTCCAGCGATTCCACCACTATCGGAGTGTTCGCCAGGCGGTCGCGGGCGGATTCGAATGCGTCGCGCTGATCATCGTCCTCGGGGTGGTAATCGAAGACCACGAGGCGTTCCGGTGTCGGACCCGCGAGCACGCATTCCACTGCGGTAGTGAGGGTTTCGGGGGTCGCGGCGAGGATGCGTGGTTCGGTCTCGGCAATGATCGCCGACAATTGCTTCGGTGCCGCACCTGCCTGCAGCGGCACGGCGACCGCGCCGAGATATAGACAGGCCAGATCGAGCGTGGTGTAGTCGCCGCTGGTGAAGCCGAGTGTCGCGATGAAGTCGCCTGCTTTGACGGGGTTGTCGGGATTGTGATGCCAGGCTGCGGCGATCGCACCGACGCGCGCCCACAACTCGCCGTAAGTGATGGTGGCGAATTCGGGCAGCGGTCGCAGCGTGCGCCGCCCGGACTCGTCCGTGGCGGGTTCGAGGACCCGGTGCCCGAGCGCGGGCCGATCGGCGTAGGCCGCCACGACCGTCGCCACGATCTGCGATGGCCGCATTCCGGGTTCTCGGATCGCGGCGAAAGTCTCCGGTTTCGGTCGCGCGTTGCGAATGTCCGGATAGGTGGCGTACAAGTCGGCGATGCGATTCATGACCTGTTCCATCCGCGTATCAATAATCATGGCCAGCCTCCTTCGATCGCATGTCGACCGTCGGTTGTTCTGTTCAGATTGAAGACGCCTGTATCCAGCAACACGTTAGCCTGGCTAAATATTCCAGGGCGGTCCATATTCGGCAACGGGGCCTGGCCATATCATTGCGCCGCGCGGCGCTTTGCGATGCTGAAACCATGACGATCCCGCTTCCCGATCTTGTCGAGACGCTGCTCGGTGGTCCACTCTCCATTGTTACCGCGGGCGATCCGGTGTTGCGCACGCCCGCAGCGCGCTACGACGGACAGCTGACGCAGGCTCAATTGGACCGCTTGGTACAGGCTATGCGGGAGACGATGCATGCCGCGCCCGGTGTCGGACTGGCCGCCCCACAGGTCGGGATACCGCTGCGGCTGGCCGTGCTGGAGGATCCGGCCGAAGTGACCGACGAGGTGCGCGCGGTTCGCGGGCGGGTGCCGCTACCCTTCCGAGTTCTGGTCAACCCGACCTACGAACCCATCGGCGACGGCCGCGCGGCATTCTTCGAGGGCTGCCTGAGCGTTCCGGGCTGGCAGGCCGTCGTCGCGCGCCACACCCACGTGCGCCTGCACGGCCAGGACGAACGCGGCCGCGAGCTGGACGAGGAAGTTTCCGGCTGGCCCGCCCGCATCGTCCAACACGAAACCGACCACCTCGACGGGACCCTCTACATCGATCGCGCCATCACCCGCTCCCTGACCTCCGCCGAGAACTTGATCGACCGCTGGCCCCAACCAACCCCTTCGGCCGCGGCGGAGGCCATGGGCTTCGACTTGCCCTGAGTTCGCGACTCCTCGACGAGCTCGTCCACCACCATCTGCTCGGTCATCGTGCGCCTTCGCACCAGCCGCACCCGTGCGGTGGATTCCGGTGCGCTCGGCTGCCCGCAGAACCAGCAGAGCTGGCGCACTTCATGCCCGATCGCCGCAGCCATGCGAGCCGCGTAGATCAGAAACTGACTATCGTCGGTCTCCGCGAGTGCCTCCGCGCGGCGCAACAACTCCGCTGCGCTGCGGGAATCGCACCTCGCCGCCACGCGCAACGGAACAGCGGTGACGATGGCCAGCGCAACGTCCTCGCGGCTCCCGCGGAGCCGCCGGGCACATTCCGGCTCGTCCAACCGCAGAATCCGATCACGCGCATAGTCCCAGCCGTCCTCGTCGCACGCGGCTTGGTGCCACCGCAACCGCACACCCGCCCAGTCGACCTCGCCCGCTGGATCAGCCAGGGCCTTTGGGTGCGCATCGACCGCGCGATTGTGCGCGTCGTAACCTGGCCAGTGCCAGAAGAATTCGTCGATGATCCGGCGCGTCGGGTCGCCCAGTTGCCGACAGGCCTCGGCAATCCGCTCGTCATCTCGCGCCTCCTCGGCGCGTCGCCGGACCGCACGAGCCGATGCCGTGACATCCAGTCCGATCACGCGAAAACTATTGCACTGGTAGATTTCCGGGCCGACAAAACGGCGCAACCCTCGCTCGGTCGTTCGGCTCATCGGGTCCCCTCGAACCTCGTCGATCGCTACCATGTCGTCATCGACGATCGAAGATGCCACTCGGATCGCCCGCCAGAACCCGAGGCCGCTGCCAGCTGCCGATGCGAGTGATGATCACCGCCGCGCACGCCGCGGCAACCACCATCGACAGCGCCACGACAGCGGCCCGCGCCGGCGATATAAAGTCGGAATCGACCGGCCAGAAAAGCACGATCCACGTGGCCAACCACGCCGTCCACCACACACCGACCAACAACCCGCCCGGACGTCGACGCAGGTCCGGCGCATCCGTCGGTGTCCGCGGATCGCTGGCGCGCAGCACATCGGTCAGTATCGTCGCGGGAAACCACAGGTTGACCACGGGGCAGAACCAGCCGCCGACCACCCACCCGATCGGCAGCCGATGCCGCGCCGCACACAGCGCGTCGGCGTTGCTCCTGGCCTGTCGCAGCCACGCCATGAATACGATCCCCGTGCCGAGCAACGCCATGAGCATAGTGATCACGGCCGGACCGACGACCATGGACCAATCGTGAAACTCATTGCGGACCTGAGCATTTGGGTACTTGCCGTGATATTTGTCGAGCGCTTGATAGCCCAGCGCCTCGGTGCTCACAAAGACGAGCAGTGCGGCCGTTGTGCAGCCGATCAAACCGATCGACCAACGCCCGAGCGCATCGATCGGTCCGACGGCCCACGGCCGGGCGAGCGCGGTGCCGGGAGTGGTCCACGAAGACACCGGGCCCTGATTCTGCACAGGTTCGGCCTGAAGGCTCGCCGAACTCCGCGAGTCGTCGTAATCGAGCCACCGCATCGTGGCGGCGGCCACAGTCAATCCGATCGTAATGACCGGGAAGATGACACCGACCGTCACCAGCACCGGACTGCCGATCAGGATCAGATCGTCGTTGCTCGCGGAGACCGCTTTTACGATCGCGAATTCGATTATCCCATAAGCGATGTCGGCCGCACAGGCGGTAACGACGAACGTCCGGCCCGCCTGTCTCCGGCGGAGCAGCTGAGTGCCGCCGAGGAGCAGCAGCACGCCGATCACCAGGAAGATCGGGGCGGAGATCAGCATAGTCGTCCGCATTGGGCGATCCGCCTCGCGAAGCAGTTCACTGCCCGTGTCGAGGAATATGAACAGACCGACCGCAAGCACTGCGCTCAGCAGCCGATGGACCGCGCCGAACAAGGCGAGCACACCCGCCGCGATTGCGGTCCCGCCACTCGGTCGGTGTTCGTACAGCGGATTCTGCCGACTATCAAGATACGGTTTCATGCATCCCTCAACTCCGTGACGGGGCAAACGGTTGCCCACGTTTCGTGCCCAACTTTTTCGGGCACCGACCAGTTGTAGTTCGGTAAGAGCACGGAAAGGCGGTTCAGATGAGCACGACAGGCGATGGCGATTGGGTACGCGACGTTGCGCTCATCGCGCTGCTCGGCGCGGTGCTGCAGGACTGCGCGAGGGAACCGCTGTCATTGCTCGCGAACGCTCCTGAGACGTCGGTGATTCGAATCGGCCGTGGCGGCATTGATTCGGAGCGGTCGTTCGACGACCTGCTGATCGAGGCGTACGAATCGACCAAGGACATGCTGCTGGCCTCGGTCACCAAACAGGTGGGAAGCCGCACCGACGCAGAAGACATCGTCCAGACCGCGTTTATGCGCGTCTACGCCGCACGGCCGACTATCACCGACGCAGAGGAATTGCGTCGCTACATCTGGACCGCCGCAAAGAACCTGACCCGCGATACATGGCGGCGTGCCGCCAACGATCGCGACCGCCTCGATCCCGACGGCGAGACGCGAATCGCGCGGCTGGCAGACAGTGCCGGACTTCCCTTCGACGATGTGATCGCGTTGCGGCACACGCTGATTAC
Source organism: Nocardia sp. NPDC006982 (assembly GCF_042869435.1). Lineage (NCBI taxonomy): Bacteria > Bacillati > Actinomycetota > Actinomycetes > Mycobacteriales > Nocardiaceae > Nocardia > Nocardia sp. NPDC006982. The sequence goes on from NZ_JBIAFV010000001.1 coordinate 800,294, forward strand.
CGCATTGAACACCGTCCCCGCCCGTGAGCGCGAGGCAGTAGTCGTGCGCGCGTTCGAGGGAAACACCTATGCCGAAACAGCCGCGATCATGGGCGTGGGAGACGGGACCGTGAAAGCCTACGTGCACGCCGCACTAAAACGGCTCCGTGCAACCATCGAAGCCGCTTGATGCTCAATCGAATTCAACGCTCGAGGTCAGCTGCTCTCGCATGGCGGCTTGCTGTCGACGCCGCGCGGTAGCTTGTCGCGTTCGGCGGCGGTGTAGTCACGATTGCTGATTGCGCAGAGTCTTTGCTGAATGTTGTTGCGGTCGAGGTTTATTCGGAGCGGCCCGACGCCCGAAAGACCGATAAGCGTCGTTCCGACGAGCTTCCAAACCACGGTGGACCCAGGCACTGCGAACTTCGTGCTGGTACCTGTCCGGGTGTCCCACACTTCGACATCGGACTTGTTGCCGAGCACGACAAGACCGTCCGGTGACCATCCAGCGACAACGGAGTCGTGCGGTACCGGCGCCATATCCACCTTCGCCGTTTCGCCAGTGGCGGTGTTCCAGCGGAACAACGAACCGGAGTCGTCCTGGACCAGCACTTCGGCCTGTCCTGGATTCATATGGACACTTACCACCCTTATACCCGGTGGATCGAATGAGCGAACCAGCGCGCCGGTCTGGAGATTCCACAGCTGCAGCGCCATGCCGTCGATGTCGACAACAACCGAGTCTGCCGACGCATAACCGACGAGGGCCGACGCTCGTGCGGGAGTCCGTAAATCCTCGAGGTTCTGGCTGAGCAGGACCTGACCGCCGATCTGGCTACGGTCGCCGATGCGCCAGCGGGTGATGGCTCCCGCGTGCAGCGCGGCCACTTCGTCATCGTCGCGGATGGCGAAGGTTATGAACGACAAACCTTCCGGATCCAAACCCGGGGGCGTCGGGAGCGCTATTCGATCTGCCTCGTCGAAGGCAGGCATGAGCACAACGGCAACCTTCGAAGTGCCGGTCCACATCAAGGCGTGCCGCTCGTCGGGAGTAAAGGCGAGCATCGCATGTGGCCACACGCGAAGCGTGAAACCGGGCAGGCTGAAGAGAAGACGCATCGACTTCATGTCGATGACTTCGAACGTTTCGCCGCGAGAGCTCGCGACATAACGACCATCGGGACTCCACAGCGCCGTGACATCGTCGGGCGTGATCTCGGGCCAATCAGGGTTGGACTCTGCTGCCACCGCATATCGCTCGATGCCCTTACTCGCCGCAAAGATCAACACCGGGCCGGCCGAGGTGAGGTGAACCGCAGGGGCGACCCCGTCGGAACTGCTTCGAACCTGAACCTGATAGACGCGTCCAGTCGCTAAGTGGACGAGCTTTGCGATCCCGAACGCGTCCCTGTTGCCGACGTAATATTCGATCGCGAATTGTCCTGTCCTGTCGACTCCGGGCGATTGGCAGGTGCCGAGTCCGACACTGCGAAGCTGCGCACCGTCGGCGCCGCGAATGATCAGCGTCTTCGCGTCGTCGGCGCATTCGACGGTCAGGCCGTCCGGTGTGACGTCGTGCCCTCGCCATTCACGAACTGGCCGACCGCTTCTCAGATCGAAAACGACCTGGTGTTGTTTGAGATCCGCGTCCGTCTCCCGAAGCCACAGGGTCTCGTTCACCGAGTCGACCCGTTCGACGATACGTGTCGGCATGCCATCGGCGGGAATGCCCTGGAGTTGGCGAGGTGGTCCGGACAGGTCATATCTTTCGACCACATCAGGATCGCCGAGATAGGTGCCATGGTCCCGCTTCGGATCGACAGAAATGAACAACTGTCGGCCGTCCTCGGAGAACGTTGCGACGAGCGCCTTTCTGCCGACGACTTGCACACCCTCGGGGCGAACGGTGACGGGACCGGATCTAGTCGGCACGTCCCACAGCGCGACGCCGCCACGGTCGTCGATGACGGCCAATTTGCCGCCATTGGGGCTCAGGCGTGCGCCCACAACATTCGGCCCCGCTGCGACCCGCCACCACGACGGCGATCCGGTGAGAAATCCTGTCCAGACCGTGATATTGCCGTTCGATTCGGCAGTTGCCAACACCGACGCATCCGCGCTGAAATCCGCTGTCTGCACATCGGACCACAGCTCGTTGTACGCGACATCCAATGAGCCCAACCGAACCTGTTCGAGCAGCTGATCGGCTCGAACATCCGCATTGTCCGCAGCGAATCTTCCTGCGGCTTGCGCGAATTGGAGCGCCCTGGACGGATCGGTGTTACCGAGCACTTCGGATTGCTGAGCGAGGTTTATTCCCGCTTGCTCCCGCAATTGGGCCGTCCGGGCCTGGCTGGCCCGATAGGCGACGACTGCGGTGCCGGAGGCGACCAGAGCGAGTACGGTGACCACCGCGGTGACGGTCCACAATCGCCGCACCTCGCGTCGGCGGAGGCGGCGGGACGCGGCGATGTACAGCCGATGCGCTGCAGGGATTTCAGGTTTGCGCTTGTCGACCCATTCGAGCGCATCCTCCAGCGTCTTGCCGTGCAACAGCGCGCCGTTGTCGTGTGCGGACAGCTCCCACTTCTGGCGGTCCTGCTCCAGTTGCTGTTGCCAGGCACGGAAGTCGCGGTCGTCCTGCAGCCAGCCGCGCAGCCGCGACCAGTTGTCGATGAGGGCCTGGTGCGCCAGTTCTACGATGTCGGTTCCCTGCGCGTCCCGGCCGACGACGACCAGCCGGTCACGCGCCAATCGTCCAGCGACACTGCGTAGTTCGGGGAAATCACCGATCGACACCACGGACCGGACGAAACCCGCTCCGCTGGACGCGGGTGCGGCAAGCAGCTTCAGTAGGCGCCGCACGTCGAATTGCTCGACCGGATCGGTGAACTGGTCCAGCACCTGCTCAGCGCGGTCGGTGAAGAAACCCGTTGCGCGGCCGACCTTTTCGTAATCATCGATGGTCAGAGATGCGCTGCCGCGCCGATCCCACAGTTGCGTCAGAGTCGACTCGAGCAGTGGCAGCGCACCCGGCTCGCCCACCGTGTCGTCGACGAGACGCTCGACCAGCGCCGGCTGCAGATCGACGCCAGGCGCACGGGCCGCGGGCCGCTGGATGGCGTCGCGGAGCTGGTCACGCCCCATCGGCGCCAGCGCCACCGTCGCCCCGTCGAGAAAACTGGCGAGTTCCGCGTCGATCAGGTTGTTCAGCGCATCCCACCGCAACGTGAGCAGAATTCGGATGTGCCCCTCGGTATCGGCGCGGGTGAGCTCCATCAGCCATTGCAGGACCGCACGTGCCCGCTCCGGCGTGGTCGCGGCCAGATCCTCGAATTGATCCGCGAAGAGCACCAGCCCCTCCGGCGGCACGCGCTCCAGCAATCGCGCCACTGAGTCGTCGGGGGTATCCGACTCCCGCGCCGCCTGTTCCGCCAGCAGTGTCGAGAGCTCGCCGCCGTCCGGAAAATCGAATCGTGGCGCCACCGCTCGGACGACCGGCGTGGCCGCCTCGCCCGGCGACACCTCGCCGGCGAGCCGGAAGGTCGCGATCTGCCGCCCCTGTGCCCGGAGCCGGGGGATCACCCCCGCGCGGATGAGCGACGATTTGCCGGTGCCCGACGGTCCGGCCACCGCGACGAGCGGTCGCCGCCGCAATGCTGCCGACACCCGCTCGATGTCGTCGTCTCGACCGTAGAAGTAGTCCGCGTGTTCCTCGTCGAACGGCTCCAGCCCACGATAGGGATTGGGGACGAATGAGGGGTCCATACCGAGCACGTCGGCAATCGGGATCATGAACGCTGTCCCGGTGTACCCACGCGGGTCGGCAACTGCCGCCATCCCCACTACCGCGTCTGTTCCGCTGTCCCACACCGGCGCACCGCTGAACCCCCGCGTGATCGGCTGACCGCCGACCCGCTGCAGCTGCAGCCAGCCGGTGCCCTGCCGTTCCCGGAACTCACCCGACGCCCAGACGCCATCGGGCAACTCCGCCGGAAAGCCGAAAATCCGGAACTCGCGCCCCCACGGGTCATGGGCGCGCCAAAACGGCGGCGGCGCCACCGAATCGCCTACGGCGTCGTCCAGCTCCAGGATCGCGATATCACCCCGACCGTCCTCGGCGATCGGTGACCACCGGCGCACCCGCGCCCGCTGTGGCCCGGCCGACGGCAGCAACGGAAAGTCCACCGCCACAACCGAGTCCGGCGGCTGCACGTCATTCGGATCGGTACCGGTCGCGTACGCGACCACGTGCGCGCACGTCGCGACGATCTTCGGGCCCACCAGGAACCCCGCGCCGACGACCTGACCTGTGGTCGTGCATATCCGCGCATGCGCCGAGCCGAATCGAGCGACAGCGCTCGAACCACCTGCAGTCATGGTCCCCCTCTCGGTGCCCGAACGAACATATCCCGGCACAACAGAGCTCGAGATCGAAAGCGCTATCGTCGGTATACATCTCGCCGCGCTTCGACGGCCTTCGCAGCGGCCGCCGGTCGGTATCCAGGTGTTGCCAGTACCAGTGTTATCGGACTCCTGTTACTGGTGTGGGATCGGTTGCAAGCTCATGACATGACTCAGACCTTGCAGCCGGGTAACGCTGCGGCCACGTCGGCCGTTGCGGGATCGGCAGTTCAACCCGCCGCGATCGGTGCACGGCGGACCATCGCGGTGCTCGCGGTGTTGCTCACCGGGCAGTTCATGGCGGTACTCGATGCCTCGATCGTGAATGTCGCCATTCCTTCTATTCGTACTTCGTTGCATACCAGTGGATCCGCGCTGCAGTTGATCGTCGCGGGGTATGTGATCGCCTATGCCGTGCTGCTCGTGACCGGTGCGCGATTGGGTGATCGGTTCACTCAACGCCATACCTTCATCACCGGGCTCGCGGTGTTCACCGTTGCCTCGCTGGCCTGCGGGTTGGCATGGAATGAGTTCTCGCTCATCGTATTCCGGTTCCTGCAGGGCGCGGGGGCCGCGGCGATGATTCCGCAGATCATGACCATGATCCAGCGGAATTTCACCGGCAATGCCAGGGCCAAGGCGCTCAGCGCGTACTCGGCGATCATTTCCGGCGGCATGGTCGTCGGTCAGGTGGCGGGCGGATTGATCGTCAATGCCGACCTTTTCGGGAGTAGCTGGCGCGGGGTATTCCTGGTGAATGTGCCGATCGGTGCCGTGCTTCTGCTGATCGCGCCGCGGGTACTGCCCACGGCCACTGCGCGATTCGATCGGAAACTCGATCTCGCGGGTCTGACCATGCTCACCATCTCGGTGCTGCTGCTCGTGTTGCCGCTGGTGCTGGGGCATGAGCAGGACTGGCCGCTGTGGACATGGATCATGTTGGGTGCCAGCGTGATCGGGGTCGGAATGTTCGTGGCCATCGAGCGGGCGGTCGCGGCACGCGACGGTGAACCGCTGTTCGCGCAGCGGGTGCTGAAATCGCCGGGCCTGGCGCTCACCGCGGGCACGCTCTTCACGATCATGGCGACCTTCGGTGGCTGGATGTTCGTCATGGCGATCCACCTGCAGAGCACCCTCGGCTATACCGCACTACACGCGGGTCTGCTGTTCATCCCGATGGGCGTGACCTTCGCGCTGGCCAGTTTGAACTGGGAGCGCATCCCACATCGCCTGCACGCCACCATGATTCCGTTCGGCCTGGTGGTCGGCGCGGCCACCATGGTGACGCTGGGCATGATGCTGCGCAACGGCGCCGACTTCGGTCCGCTGCCGCTGGTCGTCTTCGGGATCCAGGGCATCGGTTTCGGCCTGGCCTTCAGCCCGCTGATGACCCGCACCCTGGCCAGGATTCCGATGGCCCTTGCGGCCGATGCCAGCGGCATTCTGGTGACCAGTGTGCAACTGGGCATCGTGGTCGGGATCGCCTGCTTCGGGTCGGTATTCCTCGGCCTCATGGGCAGTACGGTGCTCTCGGCCGCACATGCGTTGGGCGGCACCGCCATTGCGGAGGGTGTCACGGTATTGGTTGCCGCAGCGCTGTCTGCTCGCGCCGCGCGGTAAGTGCAACCGATCCCGGATTCGCTCGGTGGCGAATCCGGGATCACCGCCATCTCGCGATCGCCGATTCGGATCATCGCGACGCAAATCATGGCGGCGCTGGTCAAGTTTGACGATCGTCATACCAATGAGCGGAAATGTCTTCGCGGTGGGCATCGAACTGGACGGCGAGGGATATCACCCGGCCGCGTGGCGGCGGGCCGCACATGCGCCCGACCAGTTGCTCACCGGAAATACGCTGCGCAAACGGGTCAGCGCCGCCGAGAATGCCGGTTTCACCCTCGCCACCTTCGACGATTCGATCCTGCCACCCACAGGGATTCCGGCGGGGCGGATCGACGGAGTGACGCGGGCTTCGTTCGTCGCGGCGACAACCAGCACCATCGGGCTGGTCGCCACGGTCGCGACCACCTACGCGGAGCCGTTCCACACCTCGTCACAACTGGCCACGCTCGATTACGCCTCGCGCGGGCGCGGCGGGTGGATCGCCACGACAGATCCCGTGGCGGCCACCGCCTGGGGACGACCGCCACGCAATACTGAAGCGGAACTCGCACGCGAACAACGAGATTCGATCGAGGTCGCGCGTCGGCTGTGGGATTCGTGGGAAGACGACGCCGTGGTACGCGACTATGCGGCCAGCCGATTCCTGGATCGAGACAAGCTGCACTACATCGACTTCAGCGGTGAAACGTTCTCGGTGAAGGGTCCGGCGATTGTGCCGCGGCCACCGCAGGGGCAGGTGGTCGTCTTCGCGCATGACACCGGTGCCGCCGACGTCATCCTGGTCGCCGGAGCCGACCTCGCTCAGACCCTCGCCGCCGCGGACCACGCGCGGGCCACCGGTGCGCTGGTGTTCGCGGAACTCGATGTCGCCCTGGACATTCCGCACGCGACAGCCGCTGAACGCCTCGCCGACCTGGGCAAGCACGCGGCCGCGAATCGCACTGAGCGCCTGGCGTTCTCGGGCTCCCCGGCCGAACTCGTCCGCCTCATCACCGAACTCGCACGCCACGTCGACGGTGTGCGCCTGCATCCGGCCGTTATCGACGAAGACCTCCCGGCGCTGGCGCGATACGTCCTGCCCGCCCTGTTTCGCGCCGGTGTCGCCCACCGTCCGGTGCCGGGTTCGACCCTGCGCGCCAACCTCGGCCTGGAGCGGCCGATCAACCGTTATGGGAAGGATCAGCACTGATGTCCGAGGTTCCTTTCCCCGACGCACAGGTTCATTTCGGCGTCTTCTTCCAAGGCGTCAACCACAGCACCATCTGGTCCGATTCGAGCAGCGGCTCGCAGATCGACTTCGAAACCTTTCGGCATATCGTCACCACGGCCGAGCGCGGACTCTTCGATGCATTCTTCCTCGGCGAGGGCCTGCGCCTGCGCGAGCAGAACGGAAAGCTGCTCGATACCGATATCGCCGGACGTCCCGACGCCATTGCCCAGTTGGCGGCCCTGGCCGGCATCACCAGCCGGATCGGTCTGGTCGCCACCCAGAACACCACCTACAACGAACCGGCCGATCTCGCCCGCCGACTCGCGGGCCTGGATCTGCTGTCCGGCGGCCGTGCGGGCTGGAACGCCGTCACCACCGACAATGCCTGGACCGGTGCGAATTTCCGGCGCGGCGGCTTCCTCGACCACGCGCAGCGCTACGAGCGCGCGGGCGAATTCATTCGGACGGCACGCGAAATCTGGGATGCCTGGGCCGACAATGCGATCGCGACCTCGCGCCACGATACCGATTGGGCCGCAACGGATTCGGTGCGGACGGTGACCCGCGACAACGAGCACTTCCAAGTCTCGATCACGCCGACCCTGCCGCGCAGCGCTCAGGGCCATCCGGTGATCTTCCAGGCCGGTGATTCACCGGCGGGCCGCGACTTCGCAGCGACCCATGCGGAGGTCATCTTCTCCAGGCACGGAACACATTTCGACGCCGCGCTCGCGTTCGCGAACGATATTCGAACACGCCTGGAACGCGCGGGCCGACCGGCCGATGACATCAAGATCCTACCCGGCACTCAGATCGTTTTGGCGGAGCGGGAATCCGAGGTCGAGGAGAAGGCGCGCTGGGTGCTCGAGGGCCAATTCACTGGACAGACCGCCCTTTCCCTGGTCGGACAGGTGTGGGGTCGCGATCTGTCGGATCTCGATCCGGACGGTCCGCTGCCCGCGGACGACCCACAGCCCCGAGTGATTTCGGGTGAGCGCGGCGCACAGCGCGACGGTCAGGATCCGGTGGCGATCGCCCGACAGTGGCGGGCGCTGGCCGAGGCCAAGAATCTGTCGCTGCGCCAGGTCGCCATCGAGACCTCGCAGCGGTCCGGATTCGCCGGAACACCGAGTCAGGTCGCCGACGAACTCACCCGCTGGGTCCGCCACGGCGCGACCCACGGGTTCAATATCTCGCCGTATCTGGTGCCGACCGGACTCGACGAGATCGTCGACTGGCTGATTCCTGAATTGCAGGAACGCGGGTCCTATCGCACCGCCTACACAGGCACCACCCTGCGCGAACATCTCGGTCTGCGACCGCCGCTGACCAGGCGCGGATAATCAGGTCCGATCCGCGAAACATACCCGGTTTGTGAGGAAACCGAACCCGAGGCCGCGTCTTGCTCGTATGTTTGCCATACGCAGTGCAGATCGGAGTGGGACAGTGCAAGCAGGGGTTACCGCGGATTATGTGATCGTCGGCTCCGGATCGGCCGGCGCGGTCCTGGCCAACCGGCTCAGCGACGATCCGGATGTGTCGGTGGTGGTGCTCGAGGCCGGACCGCCGGATAAGAACAAGTTCGCCCATATCCCGGCGGCATTCGCCAAGCTGTTCCGCTCGGAGGTGGATTGGGACTACCTCACCGAACCGCAGCCCGAGCTGAAGAATCGGCAGATCTACTGGCCGCGCGGCAAAATGTTCGGCGGATCGTCGTCGATGAACGCGATGATGTGGGTACGCGGATTCCGTGCCGACTACGACGAGTGGGCACTGCTGGCCGGAGACGAGTGGGGGTTCTCGGCGGCGGTCGAGCAGTTCCGCAAGATCGAGTCCGTCGAGGACGCCCAGTATCCGGATGAGGGCGCGACGGGGCCGCTGCATATTTCGCGGCAGCGCAGTCCGCGCGCTTTGACCGCGGCGTATTTGGCCGCGGCCAAGGAATCCGGATTCCTTGTGGAGCCACCGAATCGGCCGCAGCCGGAGGGGTTCAGCGAGACCATGGTCACCCAGCGCGGCGGCAAGCGGTGGAGTACGGCCGACGGGTATCTGAAGCCCGCGATGCGCCGTGCGAATCTCACCGTCTATACCGAGGCGCTCGCGTCGCGGATCATCTTCGAGACCTCGCGAACCGGAGGGCCGCGCGCGACGGGTGTGGAGTACCGCAAGGACGGCGTCACACAGACTGTGTCCGCCAGGCGCGAGGTGTTGCTCTGCGGTGGTGCGATCAATAGCCCGCAGTTGCTCATGCTCTCGGGTATCGGCGATGAGGACGAGCTGGCCCGCCATCACATTCCGCTTGTGCACAATGCGCCCGAGGTGGGCGCCAATCTGCAGGACCACCTGGTCGCGGCGCTCGGCTACGGCGTGGAATCCGATTCGCTGTTCACGGCGGAGAAGCCACGTCAGCTGCTCGATTATCTGTTCCGGCACCGCGGCATGCTCACCTCCAATGTCGGTGAGGCCTACGGTTTCATCCGCAGCCGGTCCGATCTCGAATTGCCGGATCTGGAGCTGATTTTCGCGCCCGCGCCGTTCTTCTACGAGGGTCTCGTGGATCCGACCGAGCACGGGGTCGTGCTGGCGACAGTGCTGTTACGGCCGCACAGTCGCGGCCGGATCTCGCTGGGTTCCGGTGATCCCACCGCCAAACCGGTCATCGATCCACGCTATCTCTCCGATAGCGGTGGCGCGGACCGGGCCGCGATCATGTCTGGTTTGCGTGTGTGCGCCGAACTGGCCGCGGCTCCGGCTCTGAAGGCGGCACTCGGGCCGCTGATCTATCCTCCGCAGGCTCCGGCCGAGCTCGAGGCCGCAATGGAATTGACACTGAACGGCTACTCGCACACCCTGTATCACCCGGTCGGCACCTGCCGGATGGGTACCGATGCGGGCAGTGTCGTCACGCCGCGACTGGAAGTGCGTGGGGTGCAAGGACTCCGCGTTGCGGACGCGTCGGTGATGCCGTTGCTGATCCGCGGGCACACGCATGCGCCGAGTGTGTTCATCGGTGAGCAGGCAGCCCAGTTCATCCTGCATGGTTAGCACGCTGCCGCAGGCGAAGGGTTTCGATAGACCACCATTTGCCGGTCGGGCTCGCGGGACTCTCCGCGGCGGCGGAATGTGCTGGTCCCCTGGTTCGTGCCGCAGATCGGGCTCGAAATGGCATGCAACGCAATATCGCATTGCATGCATGTGTGCATAACGTGCTGTGCCGCACCGAATGTCAAAGCGCCCGCCTGACCGATTGGTGTTGTGCCGCAGTGGCTCGCCTCGTCGAGGCGAGTCTTCTGGTCTCCGTCGAAAGTGGTGCGGCAGCACCGCGCAGGACAATGACACCCAGCAGGACAGCGGCGTCCGGCGGCGCGCCGATATCCGGAGCGCAGCGGCACCGAGCAGCACGACAACACCGGGCAGCACGACAACACCCAGCAGGGCGATGACACCCGGCAGTACAACAACCTCCAGCCACACATCGACACTCGATAGCGCAGTGGTATCCAGCAGCGCAACGGCACCCGGCAGCGCGGCGGGCTCGATCGCGGGCACGGGGCGGAGTCAGGCGTAGGCGAATAGGGCCAGGGAGGCTGCGGACAGCAGCAGGTAGGGCATGGGATAAGCGATGTCGGCGTACAGCTTGGCTCGGATAACGGTGATTTCCGCGCCGAGGAAGTAAAGGACCAGGCAGAGGGCGGCGGTGAGCCCGAGTGGCGGGTATGCCAGGCCGATCAGGAGGCCGAGGCCGCCGAGGGCTTTCAGGATGGCCAGTGGGTTGAGGGTCCATTGTGGGAGGCCGTAGCCGCGCATGGTCTCGCGCACCTGATCCGCCTTGACGATATCGAAGCCGGTGGCGGCGAATGCGGCTGCGGCGGCGAGGATGGTGACGACGACATATGCGACAAACATGGAACTACCCTCCAGGTATCTCGGTTCTGCGGATCTGCGATCGTGGGTGGGACACCCGATCGCCCTATTCACGTGATGGATGCCGACCGCGAAAGGTGACCGATGCACGCACAGGAATTGTTGGCGCGACGATTCGAGACGCACCGCGATCACCTGCACGCGGTCGCCTACCGGATGCTCGGATCGGCCAGTGAAGCCGAGGACGCGGTGCAGGAGGCATGGCTGCGACTGGACCGCTCCGACACGAGCGAGGTCGAGAATCTGGCGGGGTGGTTGACCACGGTGGTCTCCCGGATCTGTCTGGATATGCTGCGCTCGCGAACCGCCCGGCGCGAGGATCCGATCGATCGGATCGCTGAACTCGGCGACGCCGCCTACGACCGCGATCCGGAAAGCGAAGCAGTGCTGGTCGATTCGGTCGGGCGCGCGCTACTGGTGGTGCTGGATACGCTCGGTCCGGATGAGCGGGCGGCGTTCGTGTTGCACGATATGTTCGCCGTTCCCTTCGATCAGATCGCGCCGATTGTCGGGCGCACCAGCGCCGCCACCAAGAAGCTCGCCAGCCGGGCCAGGACCAGGGCGCACGGCGATGCGAGCGCGTCCACCGCCGAACTCGCGCAGCAGCGACATGTCGTGGATGCCTTCCTCGCCGCCGCCCGCAGCGGTGATCTCGACGCACTGCTCGCAGTCCTCGCGCCCGATGTAGTGCGTACGGCCGACCCGGCCGCGCTGCCCTCGGGTATAGCGCCGGTCGCGCGGGGTGCGCAGGCGGTGGCCCGCGAGACCGTCATCCTGCGCCGTCGCTCCCAGGTCGCCACGCTCGCGCTGGTCGACGGCGCGGTCGGCATCATTGTCGCGCCGCGCGGCAAACTGCTGCTCGCGCTTGCGGTTACCGTCGCGGACCACCGAATCGCGGGCTACGAGGTGATCGCCGATCCGACCCGCCTGCGGCACCTGGAGATCGCCGTCCTTCCCGAATTGCCCTGAGCCCGGGGAAATTCAGGCGTCGCGCATCACGCCGCCACGCTGCTGACGAAGGCAACTTCAGCCGCAGACGACACCCGAGGACGGCGACCAACCAACTTCGAATACTCGGCGAGCGCGCCGCCACGCGTCGCAAAGATTCCGAGACCTCGGTACGACAGGTGGGCTTATCGTGCAGGCGAGTCGAATGGTCGCTCACCGAATGCATCCGAACGACCATGTGACTCACCTCGGCGGCCGATCCGGCAACGGCATCGACAGTCGACGACTCCTGCTTCAGTCGCAGACCGCACCGAAGGACGCCGAGCCGACCAACTTCGAGTATTTGGCGAGCACGCCACGGGTGTAGCGGGGCGGCAGCGGTTTCCAGCCTTCGCGGCGGCGGTCGAGTTCTTCGGGAGCGATGAGAAGGTCCAGGGTGCCTGCGGCAACGTCGAGGCGGATCTGGTCGCCGTCGTTGACGAGGGCGATCGGCCCAGCATCGACCGCCTCGGGAGCGACATGGCCGACGCAGAGTCCAGTGGTGCCGCCGGAGAAGCGTCCGTCGGTGAGCAGCAGCACGTCCTTGCCGAGCCCCGCACCCTTGATGGCCGCGGTGATGGCGAGCATCTCGCGCATGCCGGGACCGCCCTTGGGCCCCTCGTAGCGGATGACCACCACATCGCCCGCGGTGATGGTGCCGTCCTCGAGCGCGTCCATCGCCGCCCGTTCGCGATCGAAAACCCGTGCCGTACCGGTGAATACGTCGGAATCGAAGCCTGCCGACTTGACCACCGCGCCGCCGGGCGCGAGCGATCCGGCGAGGATGGTGATGCCACCGGTCGGGTGGATCGGAGATGCCATGGCCCGCACCACTTTTCCGTCGGGATCGGGCGGCGCGATGGTGGCGAGGTTCTCTGCGACCGTGCGACCGGTGACGGTCAGGCAGTCGCCGTGCAGTAGTCCGGCATCGAGCAGCGCCTTCATCATCACCGGCACACCGCCGATCCGGTCGACATCGGTCATCACATGTCGCCCGAAGGGTTTCACATCGGCGAGGTGCGGCACCCGGCGGCCGATACGCGCGAAGTCCTCGAGTGCCAGATCGACTTTCGCGTCGTGGGCGATCGCGAGCAGGTGCAGTACGGCATTGGTGGAGCCGCCGAATGCCATGACCACCGCAATCGCGTTCTCGAAGGCCTCCTTGGTGAGAATGTCGGCCGTCGTGATGCCCCGCCGCAGCAATTCCACCACCGCCTCACCGCTGCGCCGCGCGTAACCGTCGCGCCGCCGATCGGTCGCGGGCGGTGCCGCGCTGCCGGGCAGCGACATGCCCAATGCCTCGGCCGCGCTCGCCATGGTGTTGGCGGTGTACATGCCGCCGCAGGCGCCCTCACCCGGACAGATGGCTCGCTCGATGGCGTCCACATCCTCGCGACTCATCAAACCGCGCGAGCAGGCGCCGACCGCCTCGAACGCATCGATGATCGTCACTTCGCGCTCGCTGCCATCGCTGAGTTTCGCGATACCGGGCAGGATCGAGCCCGCGTACAGGAACACACTCGCCAGGTTCAGCCGCGCCGCCGCCATGAGCATGCCGGGTAGGGATTTATCGCATCCGGCCAGCAGCACCGAACCGTCGAGTCGCTCGGCCTGCATCACGGTTTCCACGCTGTCGGCGATCACCTCCCGCGATACCAGGGAGAAATGCATGCCCTCATGTCCCATGGAGATGCCGTCGGAGACCGAAATGGTCCCGAATTCCATCGGATACCCGCCGCCTGCGAACACCCCCTCCTTGCACGCCTTGGCAAGCCGGTCCAGCGACAGATTGCACGGCGTGATCTCGTTCCACGAGGAGGCCACCCCGATCTGCGACTTCCCCCAGTCACCGTCGTCCATGCCAACCGCCCGCAACATGCCACGCGCGGCGGTCTTCTCCAGACCATCGGTGACATCGCGACTACGCGGCTTGATATCGGGACCGTTCGGATCATTGACCATGGCCACATCATTCCCCGCCCGCATCCCCAGCGCCGCCGACCACGCCGATCAGGGTGATTATCCGTGCGTGCCGATTCGCTGGAGCAGATCGAGCAGAGTCGCGCGTTCGCCGGCGGACAATGCGGCGAAGGATTCGGTCAATACTTCGTTCGCGACCCGATGACCGGCGCGCAGGACCTGCTCGCCTGCGACGGTCAACCGGTGTTCGATGGCGCGACCGCGACCGGGGGTGCGTTCGATGAGACCGCGTGTCACGAGCCGGTTGGCGAGGGTGCCGAAGGCCTGCTCGCTCTGGAATGTCTCCTCGGCCAAGGCGCGTGCGGTGGAACCGGGATTGCGGTCGATGGCGCGCAAGGCGTCCCACTGGGCGAGGGTGGTCCCTACGGTCGCGAGCCGATTGTCCAACGCGCGGTGGTGGCGGTACTGCGCCTGTTTGACGGCGCGTCCCAGGGCTTGCAGATCACCAGGCATGGACATGACCCTAGCAGTTTGACTAAGCTTGTTTATATCAACATGTTTAGTCAATGGATCGAGGAGCTCGACGATGACCGCAGACACCCAGCCGCACCCACCGCTCACCATCGCCGAATCGGGCAGCGGCCCAACAGTTCTCGTTCTACATGGGGGCGCAGGGCCGGCCTCGGTGGCCGGTATCGCCGAGCACCTGTCCCGCTCGTCGCATGTCATTGCACCGACCCATCCGGGTTGGAATGGCACACCGTTGGCGTTCGACAGCATCGGTGATCTTTCACGCGCCTACCTGGACCTGCTCCACGATCGCGATCTGCAAGACGTTTTCGTCGTCGGCTCCTCGATCGGCGGCTGGATTGCCGCCGAAATGGCCGTCCGTGATCGCGACCGCCGGATCGGCGGACTCGTCCTGATCGATGCGACCGGCGTATGGTTCGACGAGGAACCGATCGCCGACTTCTTCACCCTCGATGCCCGCGGCGTGGCCGAGCACTCCTACCACGACCCCGCGCGCTTCTACCAAGACCCCGCTGATATTCCCGCTGCACAATCGGCCATGCGCCAAAGGAATATGGCCGCACTACGGACTTATGCGGCCGACCCGTACATGCACAATCCCCGACTGCTCCCCCGCCTCGCCGCCGTCACCACCCCCACCCTGTTGCTCTGGGGTGAAAGCGATCGCATCGTCACCCCGGCCTACGGCGCGGCCTATGCCGCCGCCTTCGCCGATGCCCGCTTCGAAATCATCCGTGCGGCAGGGCATTTGCCCCAATTGGAACAGCCCGAGGCCACTTTCGAGCACATCGACGGATTCCTCCGGTCAGTGCGGTAGCGGATCGCTCACACGCGTCGACTCGACATGCCAAGGCGAAGCCGGCTGGTTACGAAGACGAGCAGCGCTATGAGTTGGATGGCAGCCGTGACGCTGACCACGGCGGTCAGGGATCGGGCGTAGAGCAGGCCGAGGAGCGCGGATCCGGCGAAGGCGGCCAGGCCCGAGCCGGCGGCGAACACACCGTAGGCGGTGCCGCGTCGGTGCGCCGGGACCAAGTCGGCGACGGTCGCACGGAGTGTCGACTCCTGGACGCCGAGCACCGCGCCCCAGAGCAGTGCGCCGATGACTGCGGGAATCGCATTGTCCTGAAAGGCAAGTGGCGGGATGAGGGCCGAGAGTAGGGGCACCACAATGAGGATTCGGGCACCGGTGCGGTCGTAGCACCAGCCGGTGAGCAGGGCGGCGAGGGCATCGACGACCATTGCCGCGGCATAGACGACCGGGATCACCGCCACCGGCAGGAGTTCGCGGGTGGCGAGATGGAAGGCGAGCAAGCCGAACCCGGCGAAGCCAGCGGTGGTTGCGGCGGCGAAGGCGAGGTAGGTCCAGAACTGCGACGGCAATCTGGTTGGGACCGCTGCTGTTTCGGTTGGCGGCACCGTCGGTTCGTACGCGGCCGGATTCGGCACGCGCGCCCACAATCTCCCCAACACCACCAGGACGGCGACACCGGGTACCGCCAGTGCGAAGAACGCTGGGCGGTAGTCACCTGCCGAAAGCACGAGCATCCCCGCGACGACAAGCGGCCCGATCAACGCGCCGATCTGATCGAGTGCCTCGTGCACCGCGAACCCACGACCGCGACCGACGGCACCCGCCGCATGCGACAGCAGCACATCCTTCGCGGGACTGCGCACCGCCTTACCCGCCCGCTCCGCGATCACGAGCACCCCCGCCGACCACAACCCGGTCGCGAACCCGAGCAGCGGAACCGAGGCGACGGTCAGGGTGTAGCCGCCGAAGGCCAGCGGCCAGTAGGCGCGCGTCCGATCGGCCAGCGGACCGCTCACCAAACGACCTGCGAGCGCGAATGCCTCCCCTGCACCGGTGATCACACCCACCAGAACAGCGCTCGCGCCGAGCGAGGCCAGATACGGACCGGTGACCGCCCGAGCGCCCTCGTACACGATATCGGCGAGCAGACTGACCACACCGAATCCGACGACGAACCGCCATGGACTCATCGCCGTTGGCTCGGGCACGACCGCCGACACGCTCAGAGAATAGCGACGATCCGCCGCCCCAGCAGGCTTATGCACCGAGAAGATCGTCACCAGCATCGACGATCACTCCCGTTCCATCGTGTGCTGCCGGGCGAGTTCGGTGCCGTCGACCAGGAAGTCCCGCCGACGATGTCCATCTGCCACAACTGCATCGGTTCGGGGCGTACCCAGCACCGGTAGGTATCGCTTTTGCGCTTCCGCGACAACGGTTCCAGCAGCCCTGCTCGGATCAGCACCCGATACACCGTCGAGCGCGACCGCAGCGGGGTCGCTTCCTCGCGTGCCAGCTCATGGACCAGTCTGCGCGGCCCAGCCCGGGTGAGCGCGACGTAACTCGCAGATCGATGCCGAGATCTGCGAATCGACCTGTCTCGGACTGCGTTTCGGCCGATGCGACCGGTCGGCTAACCCGCAAGACCACCCTGGCTGTAGCTTTTGACGGTAGCAATAGCGCGCGAGCTTCGACCTAGCCCGACACCATGAGTTCGTCGACTCGATTCTAGAAGGGAAGATCCTCGTCCTCTGTCTCTGGTTTGAGCTCAGGCGGGAACCTGGCCAGTAGCAGCGCCAGTCCCTGGGCAGTTCGATTCAAATCCTCGGCGAGACCGGGGAGCGATGGCTAGAGAGGCTGGGCTGTCGCCGGAGATCATGGGCATTCTGGGGCTCAACAGCAACAGCCCGCCAAAGCTGCTCGGGGTTGACCACACACGAACGCAGGCGGACACCGAACGGGACAGATCAACGCACCAGCGACGCGAGCGAGAACGCTCGGAGCGTGAACGAGAAGGCCGACACCGCGGCGACTAGATGGTTGATTCCCAGGGGCAGTGATCAGAGGCGATCAGTGATCGGAGGGTGCCGCCACAGCTTCCACCTGATCTTGATCCCGTTTGTAAGCGGGCCCTATCCCCGGACGCTCGCGAACCCCATGGGCGGCGTGGGCGATGGGCCTGTGCGCAGTACCGGGCGGAAGTCGGGAAGTGCGGGCAGCACATCGGCGTTGCGGGCGGCGTAGCAGCGCACGAGCGGGAGTGCGCGGGTGACCTCCGCTCGCTCGACCGGTTCGGCGTCGATAAAACCGATGGTGTCCAGTTCCAGGCCGAGGGTGTGTGCGATCCGCAATAGCGACGCCGATTTGCGGCCCCAGCCGATCTCGATGGCCGAGAACATGTCGTAGAGGCCGTGGCGGTAGAGCTTTTTGAGGGTGAGGTCGCGGTCGCTGCGGCTGGCTACGGCGTGCCAGATGCCGCGCTCGCTGAGCTTGTGCAGCGTGCGCAGAGCGGCGGGGCGTGGTGCGCTGCTGGTCGCGTCGCAGACGACACCATCCCAGAGGGTGTTGTCCAGTTCCCAGACAAGACATCTCAGAGCCGGTGCCATCGCCTGCCCCTATCGGTTGGTCATCGCTGCCTCTCCTGCCGTGTCGTCGGCAGATGGGCTACCGCGAAAACCATCCAGCGAACGGCACGTACCGGACAAGCCCCCGCTTTCTTGGGAGCCCGTGCGGCCGAGGTGATACTACCGGTACTGCCCGTGCATGCTCCTGTCAAAGGCCGTAGTAGCGGCGAACGAGCCGTTCGTAGAACCGAGCGGGCGTGAATCGCCGGGTCCAGAACGAGAGCCGAACGTCGCTGCCGCACAGGTAGGTTTGGCGCGGTTCGGATGCTTCCAGGATTGTCCGCACCTTCCTGGCTACCATCTCCGCGGATTGTCCTTGCTCCAGATATCCGGTGACGCGCGACAGCACCGAAGTCCGATCCGGAGTGTATGCCTCGATCGGGTCGGCAACGCGCGCAGCCGAATCGATGATCGGGGTGACCGTCCACCCCGGCGCGAGGATCGAGACGTGGATGCCGAAGCCCGCGGTCTCCATCCGCATCGCCTCACCTAGACGTTCGATGGCCGCCTTGGTGGCCGAGTACCAGCCGCCGTAGGGTTCGGCGATCGCACCCGCACCGGAGCTCACCACGATCACCCGACCGTGGCCCTGCGCACGCATGATCGGCAGCACTTCGCGCAGCACGCGGTGAGTGCCGATCACATTGGTATCGATAAGTGCGGCGGCCTCGTCCGGATCGGTCTCCTCCACCGAACCGACAATGCCGTAGGCGGCGAAGGTGACCACCGCATCGATGCGGCCGTGCCGTGCGTGCACGGATTTCACCCAACTGCGCACCGCCTCGGTATCGCGGACATCGACCGCACGCACGCCATCCCGCGCGATCTTGTCGCCGCCCTCGACCGTATAGCCGAGGCGCGCAAGGTATTCGACGGTCGCCGCGCCCATACCGTTGGCGGCCCCGGTCACCAGGACAACGGTCACAGCGCACACACCTGCAATACGCGCGGCACCACCTCTAACCGGGCCGATTCCACAATCGTGATCTCGCCGTCCAATTCGAGCGGTGCGGGTGCGGCGGGCCGCAGTTCCACCGCGGTGTCGCGACGGCAGGTGGCCAGCGCCGAGCCCCTGAACTTGCCGCGGTAGAGACCTGCGATGAGGCCCAGAATCCGTGCCCGTCCGGCGGCTTCCCAGATATTCACATCGAACATGCCGTCCGCACGGGTGACCAGCGTGTCGTAGTACATGCCACCGGCGAAGTGCACGCTCTTGAGCACACCGACATTCGTGATCGGTGCGGTGTGCACCCAGTCGGATCCGCGCAGTTGGACGGCCAGTGGCTTGTGGGTGGCGATATTGCTCAGCGCGGTGGCGATAATGGCCGCCTCGACATTGCGGGATTTCAGCCAGCCGACCAGCCCGCGCGCGTTGTTGAACGAATGATTGCCTGCCGCAACGAGTCCCATGCTCGCATTGAGCAGGAAGTATCGGACTGTTCGGGTGCCGTCCGGAAGCAGCATGGTGGCCTTGCCGACGTCGACGAGCTCGGGTGTGCCGAGCCGTACCGGGATATCGGCGATACTCGTTCGCCCCGGTCGCCCCGGTTTGTGGAAGTCGTTGGAACTGCCGAGACCGATCGCGCCGAGTGCGACCGATTCCGCGCCTTGTCGCGGTCGGTCGGTCGCCGGGTCCATGATCGCATTGAGGACCAGGTTGACCATGCCGTCGCCGCCCGCCGCCACGATCACCTCGGGTGGATCCGACTCGAGGCTCGCCTGGACCAGTTTCATGGCTTGTTCTGCGTCACTGGGCATTTCGACGGTGAGATCGGTATTCCGTTCGCGTAGCACGTCTTCCACCGGATGCCACCGCTGCAGCGCGGTCCCGGCATTGGACTGTGGATTCAGGACGACGAGCATGATTTCTCCTCGATACCCAGCCACTCGCGCAGCCGAGGCCAATCCCCCGCACTTACAAGATCCGAATATTTCTGTGCAACAGCAGATTCCGGCGCGTTCACGAGGAATACGGGGATCCCGAGAAGTGCCGCCGGTGCGTCGTTGGTGGCGTCGTTGCCGATCATCACGCACTCCCCCGGTTCCGCGCCGAGCCGGTCGAGCAGTTCCCGGTAGAACTCGATGCGTGGTTTCGAGCGGCGCATGTTCTCGCCGCTGGTACGGAAGGTGAACGCGGACGGGTCGTAGCCGCCCCAGCCGAGCCGGGCGGTGACGGTGCTGTCGGGCCACAGCGGGTTGGTCGCAACGACCTGTACCGTGCCCGCTTCCTGGAGCCGGGTGACCGTATCCAGTGCCGACGGCTCCGGTGGAAAGCAACCGCGCAGACGCGGAAAACCCGTCTCCGCCAGGCTCTTCAGTTGACTCGCCACCGCATCAGGTGCGACCCGCAGCCGCTCGGACAGCAGTCGGACCATCAGGTCGGTGTTGGTGTGCTCGGTGTCGTTGGCCCGCACCTGCTTCAGCACGCCGGGCAGGACACGCAGAAAACGCTGCGGTGGGCTCAACTCGCGAAATGCCTGCGCGGCCGCCAGCGGCATCAGTGCCTTGAACCGGCGCCGATGCAACCGCACCAAGGTGCCGTCCAGGTCCCACAGCACTGTGCGGTTCATTCCTGGCTGTCCAGTACCGCTTGGAGATCGGCGCGGGTCAGGCCCAGCTGGGCCGCGTATTCGTCGATGCCGGGCCGTTCGGTCGCGGCGGTACCGATTCCGGCCCGGCTCGCCAGCTCCGAACCATACGCGGCGCCGAGATCGAAGACGGTCTTGGCCAGAGCCGCCGGAAACAGCCAGCGGCCCAGGTCGCGCTGGAAAACGCGAGTCAGCCGGTAGGGGGCCGAGATTCGGGCGCCGAGATCGGATAGCGGCGCTGGGTCGCGCAGCGAACTCATCTTGCGTGCTTCGGCGCCGGGCACCAGCAGCAGATCCGACCACAGGCGGCCGAAGCGGTCACGCTTTTCGCTCGCGACGGCGGTCATATTGAATTCGGTATAGGCCTTTTCGATGCGTGAGGTGTGGGTGGAGCGGCTGCGCAGCAGCGCATGGATATCGGCGGTTTTGCGCGCGGTGTCGTAGCGGGTGAAGCGATTGATCTTCGGTGCGATCCAGCTGATCAAGGCCGCGAGCTCCGGTTCGGGCACGAGCCGATCGGCCAGTGAGAGGGCGTGGTACATCAGGCTTTCGCTGCCCGCCTTGGCGATTTCACCGGCCAGCAGGTCGTAGTCGAGGTCATCGGCGTAGCGGGCCAGGTTCCAGATGTCGGCGAGTTCGCGTACACCGGTCTTGTAGTAGGGCAGGTGGATGCCGAGGTGGTGCAGGTTGTCCTCGTGCGACATGGCCCAGGCGGGCACACCGTAGAAGTCGATGCGCCGCACGCGCTTCCAGATCGCGGCGTAGTCGACGGTGTACGGAGCCAACGGAGTGATCAGGCCCCAGTGCGTGCCGACGACGAGGGATCCGTCACGGGAGACGAACGACGGCAGGTGGTGTGAGCGTTCGGCGCGGACCTTCGGTGCCTTGCCAAGCAGTTCGGAAGTGGCGAAAAGTCCCATCTCCCGGTAGATCTCGATGACGGTGTCCACCTGATCGAGTTCGACGAGGATGTCCAGGTCGTTCATGCGCTTGTAGCGCGGATCATGGTAGATCTCCGCCGAGAACAACATGCCCTTGAGCACCACGCAGCGCACGCCGCGTTCGTCGAAGCGGCGCAACAGTTCCCTGGCACCGGCCAGGCGCCGATCGTTCACGGCGGCAATGTGATCGGTCACGCCGGCGAAATGTGCGAGCACCAGCTCGGGCACGAGGTCGTAGAGCTCCTCGGACTCCAACCGACGCTGCACCAGCGGGACGGTCGCATTGAGCTTGGCGAGTTCGAAAACCTCGGCCCAGTCGGTGATCTCGTGGGCGAGTTTCGCCAATACGGCGCGTTCGTCCTGACTCGGGTCGGCAAGGGCCGCGTGCACGAGCAGGCGTTCGGAAGCCGTGCCGCCCGCGGCGATTTCGGTTCCGGTCATATCAGCGGATCCCTTCTTCGGTCGGACCGATTTGCTCGGGATGGAAGGCGAAGCGGCGGGCCACGGCCGAGATCTTCGCCAGTGCGAAATCCAGCTGGTCGCGACTGAGCGTGGCCATCATGCTGACCCGCAGTCGCTGCTGTTCGCGTGGGACGGCCGGGAATTCGACGCCGTTGACGAACACGCCCTCGGCGTGCAGCGCCGCGACGACCTCGGCGACGGCAAGGCGTTGCGGCACCAGGATCGGGATGATCGCGGTCTGCGGATCGACCGCGAAGCCCATTCGACGCAGTTCCCGCACGAAGTAGTCGACATTGTCGTGCAATTGGCGGATCCGCTCCGGATGCGCGTCGATGAAATCGATGGCGGCGAGTACCGAGGCGACGACCGCGGGTGCCAGCGAGGCCGAGAACATGTACGAGCGCGCGAAGAACCGCAGCGTGTCCACCAGATCCTTCGACCCGGCCACGAAACCGCCGGTAGTGGCGAACACCTTCGAGAAGGTGCCCATGTGCAGCTCGACCGATCCGGCCCCCATGCCGAAATGTTCGGCGGTGCCGTGGCCGTGCGCGCCGAGCACACCGGTGCCGTGCGCGTCATCGATGGCCAGCCAGGCACCGAACGAATCACACAGCGCCCGAATCTCCGGCAGCGGTGCGATATCGCCGTCCATCGAATACACGCCCTCGACGGCGACCACGATATTCGCGCCCGGATTGCGCCAGCGGATCTGCATGAGCCGGTGCCGCAGATGCCGAAGATCGTTGTGCTCGAATGCCATCGAGCGGACCCGTCCGAGTTGGATGCCGTCATAGAGGCTGGCATGGCTCTGCTCGTCGTAGAGCAGG
The DNA here is from genome assembly GCF_042869435.1 of Nocardia sp. NPDC006982. Taxonomy (NCBI): domain Bacteria; kingdom Bacillati; phylum Actinomycetota; class Actinomycetes; order Mycobacteriales; family Nocardiaceae; genus Nocardia; species Nocardia sp. NPDC006982. The sequence goes on from NZ_JBIAFV010000001.1 coordinate 823,128, forward strand.
ATGTCGCCCTTGCGCAGCAGACCGGTCACCCAGCCCACATTGGCGGCGTAGCCGGAGGAGAACACCAGCGCGGATTCGCAGCCCTTGGTCTCGGCGAGGCGTTCCTCCAGCCGCCGGTGCACCGATGTGGTGCCGTTCAGCAGTGGCGGTCCACCGTGGCCGACACCGAATTCGCGCACGGCCCGGACGGCGGCCTCGACGATCTCCGGTTCGTTGCCGAGGCCGAGGTAGTTGTTCGACCCCAACATGATCAGGTCGCGGACCGCGTCGCCGTCGGGATCGCGAACCTGTACGACCGGACCCGCCGGCCCGGTGATCTCACGGAGAACGAATCCGGTGCCGCGCGCGTTCGCGACGTATGGCCGGAATTCCTCGAAGCGCTGCTCGAAGGTGTGCGCGGCGGGATCGAGGTAGTGCTCGAGGCTGAAGTTCTCGCCGTGCGCGGTCTCGTGCGGTGCGGCTGCGGTGGATGTCATGAGCTGTGTTCCTGAACGATGGTTGCGGTTCCGGCCTTGCCGTCGAGAATCAGCACATCCCCGCTGGCGACCAGCCGGGTGACGCCAGGCACGCCGACGACGGTGGGAATGCCGAGTTCACGGCCGATAATGGCGGTATGGGAAAGCGGGCTGCCCTTCTCGCTGACCAATCCCCCGGCAGCCACCATCAGGAAGACCCAACCGGGATCGGTACTGGCCGCGACGAGGATCTGGCCGTCGACGACCACATCCGGTTCCGGAGTGGTCAACACCAGTGCCGGAGCTTCGACTCGGCCCGGCGCGCAACCGATTCCGTGCAGCACACTGCCGGAATCGCCGACGGGAGCCGGATGGTCGAAGGCCGGATCGTTGATGCCGACGGCCGCGATTCCGGCGGTGACGATCCTCGACGGCAGTTGCTCGATGCGCCACCGCTCGTGATCGCTCTTGCGCGTGGCGACCGTGCGCGCCGCATCGGTATCGACAGCGGTCCCCCGGGTGAGGGCCGCGATCTCCTCGTAGGTGAGCCAGAAGATATCGCGCGGATCCTCGAGCAGTCCGGCAGCGTGCATCTGCCTGCCGTATTCCCGGAATACCCGTTTGACCAGGCCGAAGGAGCGGCTGCGACCCAGCCGCATATTCTCGCGCTGTTTCACATGTTCGCGTGCCCGGCCGAGTGCGAACCGGAATGCCAAGCGTCGCAGGAGCTTTCCATGGAACAGCCGCCCCGTGGTGCGCTCCGCGTCGCGGCGGATCTGCTTCTCGCGCGCCGCCATTTCATCGATGTTCTGACCGCCACGCAGGTAGTTGCGCAGCATCGGAACCAGTCGCTCCGGATGCTCGCCCAGCGGATCGGTTTCCAGCTTCAGCTCGTCGACGGTGCGGTCGCCGAACAGGGCGATATGCCGCAGGCATGCACCGCGGAAATCGGCGAATTCGCGCTGTGCCAGGGCTTTCCACACTTCGTGCGGTTCCAGCGGGCCCTCGAACAGCTCACGCAGCGCGGCACCCGCCCGGACCGTTGCGGTCAATGCGAGCGCCGAGCGGACCGGGTCGACACTGTCGACACCTTCTTCGCCGCAGAACAATTCATTGCGCAAAGTGCTGGCGGCTGTTTCGGTGAGGCCTTCGCGTTCCAGCAGCAGACCCACGACGTGGAACATCTGCTGGGCCAGAAAGTCATTGAAGATCTGCACCGCGTAGGCGGGGACGAGTTCGTGCAGGCAGCGTTCCATCCACTCCAGTAACGCTTCCGGATCCCGTTCCCGCTCCGGTGTTTCCGGGTCGAGCCGGTGGTCCAGATCGGCGGTGAAGGCCTGGAGTTCGGTGAAGAACGCGCGCAGCCGCCGCGGTAGCCGCAGCCAGCCAACGGTGATGATGGCGGCGATACGCAAGCGCAGCAGATACATCTTCGCCCGTGCCGGCCCGCGTTTCGGCGCGGCGGGCCGCTGGTAGCGGTTCTCGATATTGAGCGCCGCCTCCCAGCCTTCGATGGCGAACTCCATACCCGGGATCTGCAGGAACAGCCGGTACCAGTTGCTGATGTTGTAGTAGATGCGGCCGTGCGCGGTACCGACCAAATAGGGGTACAGGCTCGCGGCATTGCGGTCGACGATGGCGTCGGTTGCGCCGAAATCCTTGTGACAGGCCCGGAACACCTGCTCATAGGCATTCCGCAGGATCGAGAAGGTCAGCGGGCTGGAAAGACCGGGATAGGACTCGGCGACATTCACATTGTCGAAAATGGTTTCCCGGGCACCGGTCGCGGTGATCGGGCGGGCTTGAAGCAGGTACAGCACGCCGTGGGCGTCATAGGCCCATTCGACATCCTGTGGCGCGCCGAAAGCCTTGGCCAATCTTGTTGCGGTATCGACGAGTTCGACCACCTGCGTGTCGGTGAGTGCCTGATCGGTGACCGCGGCGATCTGCTCGATGACCGTGCCGGAACCATCGGCCGCCACCGCGACCCGACTCTGCTTCTCGGCCACCGAACGGGACACGATCGTGCGCGCGGCGGTGTCGACGAAGTAGGTATCGCACTCCACGGTTCCGGCGACTACACCTTCGCCCAGGCCGAGGGCCGCCGAGACGACGGCCTCGCCCAGGTCACCGGTCTGTGGGTTGCAGCTGAAGGCGACGCCGGAGACCGCGCTGTCGATCAGCACCTGAACCAGGACGGCGCAGTCGATCTCGGTGTTGTCCAGTCCACGATGCGCTCGGTAGAAAAGTGACCGCTCCGAGTAGGCCGAGGCGAGCACTTCCAGCACCGCCGCCGATACGTCCGCCGGGGCGACATTCAGCAGGGTATCGAGTTGGCCCGCGAAGGAGTCCGTCGCCGAATCCTCACCGCTCACCGAGGAACGCACAGCCAGGCGAGCACCGGATTGTGCTGTGCGCTTGACGATTTCGCGCACCTGCGCGCCCAGCTCGGTGTTGATATCCGCTGGGATCGGCTGAGCAAGGATGATCGTGCGGATCTCCTCCGACACCGCCCGCAACGACGCCGGATCGGTGTGTTCGAGCGAATCCAGCGCGTCGGCGATGGATCCACGGATCGGTTCGAGGATGCGCGCACACGCGGCGGCACTCAGCACCACGAACGGTGGCACCCGGTAGCCGGCCGCTACGAGCCTGCCGAGATTCGCGGCCTTGGCGCCCACTCGCGGCGCCATCGTCGCATCGGCGGCCAGTGCGGTATCGCTGACGGTGGTTCCGGTCATTGCGCGGCCTCCTGCATGGTCGTGGCCGACGGCACCGCGGACGCACGCCGGGTGAGCCGCACGAGTACCGGATCGGGGGTATTGGAGATCTCCGGGTTCTCCCGCACCCGCATCCCGTTGACGAGTTCGATGTCGTAGCGCGCCAACAGCATTGCGATGCCCACTCGCACCTCCATCAGCGCCATATGCTGGCCGACGCACAGATGTGCGCCCCAGCCGAACGGGAAGTAGCGGTACGGCGGGCGGGCCTTGGTCTGTTCCTTGGTGAACCGGTCCGGATCGAAGGTCAGTGGTGAATCCCAGAATTCGGGGAAGCGGTGGTTCACGAACGGGCTGATCACCACGATCGCGCCCGGTTGCAGATCGAAGCGGTCGAAGCTGTCCGGTTCCACGGCGGTGCGGCTGAATGCCCACGCCGGTGGGTGCAGACGCATGGCCTCGTCGATCGCGCGCCCGGTCAGCTCCAGTGCGGGCAGGGCCCGGTCGACACCGTCGGTCAGCGCGAGTGCGATATCGATCTCGTCGCGTACCCGCGCGAGCGCCGCCGGGTTGTGGGCCAGTTCGTAGATGGTCCACGCCATCGCGCCGCCGGTGGTCTCGTGTCCGGCGAGCAGGAAGGTGAGTACCTCGTGACGCAGTTGCGCGTCATCCATGGCGTGCCCGGCATCATCGCGGGCCGCGAGCAATCGGGCCAGCAGGGACGTCGCTTCGGCATCGGCTTCTCGATGACGCTGGATGACGCTGTCCACCACGCGATGTAGTCGTTCGCGAACCCCCTGAAAGCGGCGATTGGCCGGGGTCGGCACATTCGGCGGGACTTGGATGGGTGCGGCCATATGCCGCATCACCCACGAAACACCTTCGCGCACATCGTCTTCGATCTGGGGCAGGACACCGTCGATATCGGAGCCCATGACCGCGCGGCACACCACATCGGCCGCGAAACCCATCACCTCAGGGACCAGGTCGAAGGCCGTGCCTGTCGCGGCGTAGGCATCGAGACGATCGAGCATCCGCTGTCCGCACTCGACCATGAGCGGAATCTCGGTGTCGACGTGACGGCGGGAGAATGCGGGTTTGATCAAGGCGCGCTGACGTTTCCAGAGTTCGCCGCCGCTGGTCAGGAGTCCGGGGCCGAGCAAGTAGTTCAGGCTCTGATAGCTGATCCCCTTCTCGTACTTGGCCGCATTGGTGACCAGCACCTGATTGATGTGCTCCGGCTCGACCAGCATATGGATCTGCTGATGCACCAGTCGCAGCCGGACGCTGCCGCCGTGCGCGACGGCCTGCTCGTAGAACAGTGCGAGCGGGTCGGCGCGGTAATCCGGATACGCACCCAGTGGATGTCGCAGCGCCGGACCGCCGAGCCTGCGGCCGCGGAACTTCGGCTGCACACTCATGCCGGGCCTCCGGCACCGACCAGATCGTCCTCGGCCAGGAAAAGCCGCCTGGCCTCGGCGCGCTGCACCTTGCCGCTCGTGGTCTTCGGAATGCTGCGCGGCGGCACCACCCGGACCCCGGCGGGCAGCACGCCGGTGCGCTTGCTCACCGCGACCCGCACCGCTCGGCGCAACGCATCGTGTTCGGTCGCCTCCGCACCGGATTCGACAATGAGATGCAACTCCTCCGACAGCCCTCGGGTATCGGCATGTCCGACGGCCGCGACACCACCGAGGCGCACACCCGCGACTTCCTGTGCGGCGAGCTCGAAATCAGTGGGCAGGTAGTTCGCGCCGCGGATGATGATCAGGTCCTTATGCCTGCCGGTGATGCGCAGCCTGCCCTCGCGCAGGTAGCCGATATCGCCGGTGTCCCACCAGCCGTCCCGAGTGGCGGCCGCGGTCTCTTCGGGCAGCCGGAAGTAACCGATGGTCATCGATGGGCCGCGGAATTGGATGCGGCCGACCACGTCCGAACCGCACACCGCGCCGTCCTCGTCGACGATGCGTACCTCGGTACCGGGCAGCGGTGCGCCGCAGTCGACGATATGCATCACATCGAGGTCGTCTTCCGGAATGTCCAGGGCCACACCGTTTCCGGTGAGCGCCCGGCGCGACACCGAGTCGTAGGCGACCGGCGCGTGCGGGCGATTCACGGTGACCGCGAGGGATGCCTCTGCCATGCCGTAGCAGGGCACCAACGCATCCTTCGGCAGTCCCCAGGCCGCGAACCGGTCGACGAAACTCTGCACGGTCGGCGGATGGATCGGCTCCGCGCCGCAGAACAGGAACCGCCAGCTCGACAGATCTATGCCGTCGAGTTCGGCGTCGGTAACCCGGGCGGCCGCATATCCGTATGCGAAATTCGGTGCCGCCGTGAATGTTCCGCGATACCGGGTGACCGCACGCAGCCAATCCCCCGGACTGCGCAGGAATCGGCTCGGCGGCATGAGCACCGCGTCGATGCCACGGAAGACCGGCGTCAGGAATCCGCCGATCAGCCCCATATCGTGGTGCAGCGGCAGCCAGCCGACCCAGGTGTCGCCAGCGCCCATCGCGGCGGCCTGTGCGATCTGTTCGCAGTTGGCGGCCAGATTCGCGTGGGTGATCTGCACACCTTTCGGTGTTCCCGTCGAACCGGAGGTCGCCTGGATGAACGCCAGATCTCCCGGTTCGGGAAGTCTGGGCGCCAACGTCGGCGCGTTCGGCGAACAAGCCCGGGTGTGCAGCACATCGCCATCGATGGCGGCCACGGTGTCCGGCAGTGCTCCCCCTGCGAGCACCGACCGCGTCGCGACCACCGCCGCGGGTTCCAGATAGCCGAGCAGCCGAGTGAACTTGTCGCGGAAGATATCCGCCGAACCGAACCCGCCCGGCGTCGCCACCGCGGTCGGCACCGCGCCGAGCATCAGCGCACCGAAGAACGCCGTGACGAACTCCGGGGAGGTGGGCAGACACAGCATCACCCGATCTCCCGGCTCGACCCCCTCGGCGGCCAGAGCGGCCGCGGTGCGTCCCGCAGCGGCCGCGAGATCGTCGTGCCGCCAGGCGATTTCACCGTCGGCATCGCCGCGCTCCGGAACGAAAATCGTGGACGGTGCCGATGCGCCACGCTCGGCGTTGGCCAGTAGCGCATGCACGATCGTCGGATGTTGGGGAACCAATTCCGTCACTGCTCACCCCGCACGTATCGCACGATCTCGCCGACCGTATTCAGCTGTGCCGCAGCGTCTTCCGGTATGACGATGCCGAAGGCCTGCTCCAGCTGAATGGTCAGCTCGATAGCGGTCGGCGAATCCAGTCCGTAGTCGATCAATTGCGCGGACGCGTCGATCTCGTCCGCCGAAACCCACAGCACCTCACCGACAATGGCGCGGACCCGCGCCTCGATCTCGGTGGCCGGGGTACCTGCCTGAGTACTCACCCGAGTAACTTCCCTTCCGTCACGCAGGCACGGACCGACTCCTCGAGATCGACGCCGTCGCCGGTGTCGATGCGGTGGAATCCCACTTCGGGGAAGGCCGCCGCGAGGGTGTCGCGTACCCGTAGGTATCCGTCACGCAGGGCTCCGAGCCGCTCTGCTGTTTCATGGGCCTCCTTCGGCCCGTTCCCCGAACGTTCCGCACACCGCGCAGCGGCCTGTTCCGGCGGCGCATCGAGCCAGAGCACCGCGTCGGGCAGTGTCGTGCGAAAGCGGTCGGCGAAGCCGGGGACGGCTTCGGTCACATCCCGGCGCACCAGATCCGCGATCTCCGACAGCAGCTCCCAGATATCCGGGGAAGTGCCCAGACGCGTGGATTCCGACCGCTGCCAGGCGAGGATGTCGTCGAAGGTGCCCGGCCGGTGGCGCTCCAGCACGGCCGCGATCTCGTCGGCGCGATCGTGACCGTTCCATTCCGGGCGGGCCAGCGCGACATACAGCGGCCCGTAGACCAGCAATTCGATCAGCGGATGCCGTTCGAATACCAGCACATCCGGTGACCAGGTGCTCAAGAAGTGCCGCTCCACCGGACCGAACAGCGTCATCTGCAGATACATCGCGGTGGCCTTCATTTCCAGGCTGCCGATTTCATCGCATCCGACGCTGAATGCCTTGAGCTGCTCGGAGAGGTCCGTCAGCGGCACATTGCGGGTGTTGTGGAAGTCCGGGCAGGTCATCGAGGCGAAAGAACCTGTGCCCGGCGCCAATTCGCGCAGCCGTGCCATGACCGAGGACTTGCCTGCACCGTCGATACCGACAATCGCGACGCGACGGGTCACCGGTCGTCCTCCCGCAGTTGGGCGAGCACAGCCTTCGTGATGTCGGCGGGTGTGTCGGTGCCGTCCAGGCGGATCCAGCCGAACTCCTCCGACAGAGCCTCCAGCACATCGTGACTGCGCCGCTGGAAGGCCAGGAAGGTCTCCTCGTCGCCGTAGCCGCTCTCGTAGTCGCTGCGCAACTGCTTGCGCCCCAACGCATCCTGCGGACTGACGGCGAGGTAGAAGGTGCGATCGGGTTCCGGGAAACCCGACGCCAGCTTGCGCAGCACCGCCGGATCGCCGCCGTGTGCGACCTCGGTGGCGAAGTACTTGTACCAGTAGGCATTTGCCAGCAGGATGTCCGGGCCGCGTTCGGCAGCGAGGTCGAAGGACAACTGCATGGCGTGGAACAGGAAGTGCGCGCGACTCAGCGGGGACAGCAGTTTCAGGTAGCCGTAGATCTCGGACGGACTGCGCCACGGCAGCTTCGAGGAGACCTTCGGATCCAGGAACGCGTCCCAAATGGTCACGGCGGCAACGCTTTGGCCCTGCGCCTCGAATTCCGCGGCGATGCGGGCCACCTGGGTGGTCTTACCCGATCCGTCGGCACCGGCGATGCAGATCAGGCGTTTGCGTGCGGTCAGTGGTTCATCCGTTCTGGGGGCCGCCGGGCGTGGGCGCTCCGGGGGCGGTTGCTTGGGTTCGGCGGGGCGCAATGGCACTGCAGGTTTCGGCGGGGTGGGCTCATTCGGCTCGCTGATCGGCAGCTCGTCGGGGACCTGCCGCTTGTCGGGGGCTGGGCGCTTGTCGGGGACCTGCCGCTCGTCGGGGACCTGCCGCTCGTCAAGGACCGGGCGCAGACGTTCCCGCGACCGCTCGGGATCTGCGATGGCATCGAGTCCCTGCCCGTTGCCCGAACCGAACGGCGGCGCAACCGGCTCGGACGAGACCGCGGTCTCCAGCACGCTGATGACCCCCGCACCGCCATCGACCCGGATCCGCTGACCCGAGCGGACCGCGGTCGTCGCACCCGCGACATTCAGCACCGCCGGTATTCCGTACTCGCGCCCGATGACCGCCGCATGCGAGAGCATCCCGCCAACCTCGGTCACCACCGCTGCTACCAGCCCGAGGGCAGGCGTCCACCCCGGATCGGTGAACCGGGTGACGAGGATGTCGCCCTCGCGCAGCTGGTCGATATCGGCCAGCGAAGTGATCACCCGAGCGGCGCCCTCCGCAATACCTGGACTGCAACCCAGTCCGGTCAGATCGCCGTCGCCGATCTCGCGGACCGCGCCCACGGTGACACCACCACCCAGCTCATGCGGTGGCACCAGATCCCGATAACCCGCGTAAACCGCACGCCGATAAGCGATCTGCGGTGCGAGCGTCGAGATATCCACCCGCCCGGCCGCGAGATCACACAGCTCGTGGATCGACAGCTGGAACACGTCATCGGCCTGCTCGAGCGTGCCCGCGGCAGCCAGGCGCACCCCGGCCTCCACGACGTACGCGCGCACAATGGCATAGCACTGCGAGGAGAACTCCCGCATGCGTTCGCGCGCAACGAGATACCGGCGCATCCGCTCGATCTGCTTATCCAATGCCTTGGCGTGTTTCACCCGCGCCAGCGGCTTGGCTCGCACCCGGGCGCGCACCGCGGCGAGTTCGTTTTCGTAGCGTTTGCGCTGATCCACCAGCGTCACATCGGGATCGGCGGGCGCGGTGCCGTGTTCGAGCATGACCGCGATCATCGAACGCACCCGCTCGGGCGCCTCCGACCAGCGCGGGCTGGTGAGATCCAGTTCCGCGTCGGCGTGGAAGCCCTGCTCTTCGAGGAAGGCATCGACCGCCTTGGTCCATTCGGGACTGTCCAGGCCGTGATCGCCTGCCACCCGGTGCAATTCGACGATGCCGCGCTGCAGCTGCATATGGCTGATATCGGCGAGCCCGCCCATCAAGTCGATGGCCGAGGTGGTCCCATCGGTCGCGGCATCCACCTTGTCGAGCAGTTGCTTGAAGTCGGTCTGGACGCTGGAGTTGTTGTAGATGGTGGTGAAGTAGGTGCGCTCGGTGGCGGCGTGGAAGGTGAGCAGGCAGTCCGCCAGATCCGCGACGAAGGTGGCCTCATCGGTGTGCGGCAGTTCGCGTACACGCTCGCGCCACACCGCGTATTTCGCGGGCCACTGCGCCGCGAACGCATCGACCGCCGCGAGTTGATCCTGGTAGCTCTTCTGCACGGCCAGCGCCGCGGGCAGCGCCCTGGCAATGGTCTTCGCATTCGTCGGGGTGCGGTGCGGACCGTCGGGTCCGTAGTCGTTGAGCACACCGAGGTCGTCGTCGAAATGCTGCTCGTCGAAGCCGGGGATGCGGAAGAAGCACTTCTTCACCGCGCTGACATTCCAGTAGGCGCGGCCGTAGTACATGGCCATCCAGTCCGGTTCCGCGCCCGGTTCGATGAGCTTCAACCGTTCGAAGAACTGCTGCATCGAGTACTGGAAGGCGTTGTCGTACAACGAGAACATCATCGGTGTGCAGACCCGCGCCGAGACGCCGCCGTCGCGCAGATCCGCGTCGGAGAACTGGTCGATATCGGTGCGCCAGCTGATCGCGGTAATGGCCCGCGCCTGTAGCAGCCACAGTTTCCCGTCGCCGTCGATGGCCCATTCGATGTCCTGCGGGCGATGCCGGTGCGCCTGCACCGCGAGCATGAGGGCGGCGAGTTCGGCTGTGGCGGTGGCATTCAGCTCGACATCCTCATCGCCCGCATCCCGCTCGACCACGGTGCCGTCGAACAGTCGCAGCGTGTACCTGGTCGGTGTGACATGTCCGGAGACGAGTCGTTCGCCGAGTCCCCGGCAAGCTTCGACGACCCCGTGGTCCTCGATGCCGGTGAGCGCATCGAGGCTGAAACCGACACCGGCACAACGCGCATCGACCATGCGCTGCACCAGAACGGCGACCGATGCACCGGCCTCGCGATAGCCGCGCCGGGCCAGGTAGGTGCGAACTCGCTCGTTGTGCACCGATTCCCGGCACTGCTCGATATGTTCGCGCAGGGCCGTGACATCGGTGATATCGAGGTACGACTCGTACTGACCGGCAAAACTCGCGTCGTCGAGGTCTTCGAGCACACCACTCGAACGCGCGGCGACCGGGAAGCCGCCCAGCGCCCGTACCCAGCCGGTCAGATCAGCATCGGATACCTCGGCCAGGTCTAGATCGGCCGTGACGACGAATCCGGGCGGCACCTCGAAGCCGGCCACGGTCAATTCGTGCAGGGTGCCCGCCTTGCCGCCGGCGCGGTCCGCGGCGAAATCGGCCGCGCCGAGGAACATCGGGGCAGGGGTGGCTGCGGTGGGAGTTTCGGACACGGTGGGAGCTCCTGTCGGAAGCAGAACCGGGCGCACATCGTGACGAGCGGCAAGGTCGCGGGCGGCGCGCACGCCTGCCGCGGTCAGGCCGCCGTAGGACGGACTCGCCGTGCGCGGTTCGAAACCGAGCAGAACGGTTTCGGCCATACACGCATAGACGACTCCCGCGGGCAGTCCGGTTTCGGGAAACGGGGGTGTCTGGCCGAGCGGCAGTGCCATGCGCCCGCCGGAGACCAGAGTGATATTCGGTTGCCGGGACACCGCAGGATCCACATCGCCGGGGACCGCGAGATCGACCAGGAGCACCGGATGGTCGTCGGCCAGTACATCGGCGGTGACCACCGGCACGGCCGAATTCGTGGCGGTGAGGACGATGCGACAGGTACGCAGGGCGGTCAAGTCCTCACTGACCGTCACCGCGCCGGGCAGGCCTGCGGCCACCCGCTCGAGCCGGGACGCCGATCCGGCGCGCCCGACCAGGGTCACCGAATCCGCGAGCGGCGCAAGCAGTTCCGCCATCACCGCACCGATATTGCCGAGCGCCCCCAGGATGCCGATCCGGCGATGGCCCGGTTCGAGGCCAGCGAGTTCGGTACGAACCACCTCGTAGGCGCAGGCCGCGGTGAGCGAATTGCCGGAGGTCACCTTGACCGTGTCCTCCACGACGTCGCGCGAGGCATCGGTGACGATGGACGTGTACCCGCCGAGCCCGATTACGCTGGCGCCCAGAGCGATTGCCTGCTCCACCGCCTCCAGCACCAGATCGCGCAGCCAGGCGCGATGTCCGGCGCGCTGGCATTCGATGATCTGCTCGGCCGAAATCGGCACCGCGATCAGGCATACCTCGACCGTGGCGCCGGTCGGCGACGTGACGAGCTGTCTGGTCAGTTCGAAGGGTTCGGCTACCCCGCGCAGCCGTTCGAACAGCGCGGCGAACTGGCCGTCGGACCATTCGGCCAGCTCCGGTGCGAATCTGCGCAGATCCGCGGCATCGGGCAGATTGGCCAGGAATACCACCCTGGTCGGGGCATTCCAATCGCGGGCGACCTTATGGGTGCGCCGCCGCGATGGTGATCGGCGTTCCGGCACCGGCCAATTCGTGGTGACCGGTGCGGCCAGGTGTGCGAGCAGCCGGACGTAGTCGCCGCGGTGCAGCAGTGCGGCGAGCTCGTCGAGCGCTGCGGTAAGCCGGTCCAGTTCCGCCTCGGCGAGGAAGGCCGAGGGCTGGATGCGCAGTGTGGTCGGCGCGGAGAGCGTCGGCAGCATCCGGATCCGGTGGACGTGCAGCAGATACCCCGCCACCACGTATCCGAACAGCTCCGGATCGCATATTTCGCGCAGCAGCGCCGATGTCGGTTCCGGTGGCGACAGTTCGATGCCCTGCAGCAGCCCGCGCCCCCGCACGGCGAGGATCTCCTTGGGCCACCGCCGTGCCACCGCGTCGAGCCGGGAGCGCAGCCGGGCACCGGTATCGCAGATGCGGATCTGGTTGTCCCGCAGCAGGTCCAGTGCGGCGTCGGCGACCGCGCAAGACAGATCGTCATCGGCGAAGGTCGAGGTATGGTATCGGCCGAAGTCGGCGATCGAGCATTGCCGGTCGACCAGCAGGGCCGAGATCTTCACCAGCCCGCCGCCCAGCGATTTCGAGAGCAGGTAGTAGTCCGCGCTCACCTGCGACGGCGATGAGGCGAGGAAGGTTCCGGTGCGCCCCATGCCCGACTGGATCTCGTCGAATACCAGGGCCGCCGTGTGCCGATCGGCCAACTTCCGCAATGCCCGCAGGGTCGCGGCCGGAACCTCGCGGACCCCGCCCTCACCCTGGATCGGCTCGGCGAATACCGCGGCGATCGGCGAAATCGTGGTCCGCGACAGCACCGGCCGACCCGTGCCATCGAAGGTGATCCGGCATACCGGACGCAGTTCATCGGCGAACGCATTCGTCACCGCGTCCGGCTCCCAGGTGTCGAGCCTGCGCCGCTCCGGACCCGGCACCACCAGGTCCGCGGGCGTATCGGCGTGCTCGGTCAGGGCGAACGCGCCGGCGGTCTTGCCGTGGAAGGCGCCGGTCAGCGAGACGAAAACCGGTCCGCGCCGCCGCAATTCGTCGATCTCGCGCAGCGATTCGGTGAGCATCTGCGCGACCGCGTCGTCGTCGGAGCCGTTGTCGCCCATGGCAATCGGGCGAACATCGTGCAGGCCGTCGCGTCTAACCCGGCGCAGGGTGCGCCGCAGTTCGGTCTCGAGATCGGCGAGGACACGGGCGTGCGCCACCGCCGCATGCCGGATCGCCGCCTCCACCGCGTCGGCGCCGGTGGACCCGAACGTCACCACGTACTCGCGACCGCTCTCGGTGGCCACCGCTTCGGAAAGCCTTCGGGCTAGTCGCGCGGCCCCGGGCCGGACACTGCCCTGGGAGACGAACGGGGTCTGCTGATTCAGCCGGGCCGTCGCCACCCGCACCAGCGCCGGATGGTTGTGCCCGAACAGCGCCGCACCGAAACCGCCGACAAGATCCAATACCCGGGTCCCGTCCGACCGGATCAGATAGTCACTTTCGGCACCCGCATACACGACATCCAGGTGGCACGCACGTAGCAGCCGGGCCAGTCCGGGACGGTTGTGCCGGGCGAAATCATCGAATAATTCGTCTTCGGAAACAATGGCGGGGGAATTTATTTGTTCCGAAAACAGAACACCTGCCGACATGATCTATGCCCCAATACCAGAGTGCCGGTCGGTGGCAGACTTTGCGACCACACAGTCGATTACGTCACGCGCGGTGTACAGTGTCGCAGCCTCCGCGTCGGAGATCTCTATCCCGAACGCGCGCTCGAGTTCTATGACCAGTTCCGCCGAGCGGACCGAGTCCAGGCCATAATCCAGCAACGGCGTATTCACATCGATCGACGGCACCTGCAATCCCCGCGAAAAGAGTTCGCACACCCTAGTACCGACATCGTTCAACCCGGTCATCGCACGTCCTCCCACGCGCTCGAACCTGTCGCGTCCGCTGCTCGCGCGACGCGGGTACAGAACATCGACTCCGTCGCAAAAACCATGAATCTTGGCTGCTCAGTGCGGAATCCAGCGTCAGCCGAGACTGCGATCACTTGCCCTCCGATACGGCAATCAGGACTGTCACGTCCAATATCTCGTCCATGCGCACAACTGTTAGCAATCACAGCGGTGCATGCACACATCTGTACACCGATGATTTACGACTGGCAATGTGAATAGCCGCGACTCAGAGCCGGTTCGAGCTTTCAGCAACCATTTCGCTAATGCAGCTTGTCGGCATGCGCAGAACTCGGCTACACCCACCGAAAAGGGGGCGTGACGAAGCGGCGTCTGAGACAATTCATTCCACGATTCACGGTCACAGACAATTCGTCAATTCGACCATCGGCGGCGGCGCGGGATCATTTGTCAATAAATGCGCTGTTCATACCCGGTTCACTGAGCGGACAGCAGAGTTTCCGAACCGACCTATCGGTACTTTTGTTTTGGATTGAGCGGTAACACATTCCGCGTCGGATACAAAGCCGCGTAACGGCGTTTTTACGTCGCACGGCCGGACACGCGCACCGCCCGAACTCTCGGCTAACTTCTGGTCCCGACGGTGGATGTGACGGCTCTCATTACCCGCCGGTAGCTCCTCTGAAGCGCTGTGACCGGTCACAAGCGCCGGACCACCCGGATAGCGCACTCTCACAGAACCAAGCGAACCGGTCCACATGCCACCCCGGGCAGTTACTGTGAATGCTCCACACAGCTACACCCGTGGCCAAAAAGGAGTCGCCAATGTCCGTCGACCACTCGACCAGGCCGACCCTGACCCTTTCGGGCAAGCCGATGTCGTCCCCGCTCAAGGACGTCCGCGCGCTGTCCCGGCAGATGGTCGGCCACTTCGTGGACAACGTCATCCCGTGCGCGACGATGCCAGGGGAAGCCATAACCGGCGACTTCACCGCCAGCACCCGCGTCTGCCTCGAGATCGCGGTCAGCATGCTCGACGGCAAAGACATCCCGGAGAAGGTGCAGCGGCTCGAAGACCATGCGGCGGGCTGGGCCCGCGAGGGCGTACCGATCGACACCATCCTGCATTCCATCCACGAGGGCTTCCAGATGGGCCTCGAGCTGGTGGTTTCCAGTGCGACGATCAAGGACTACGACAATCTCGTCGACGGAGCCAAGATGGTCGTCGAACTGCTCGACAAGCTCACCTCGGCGATCTCGGTGGCCTACATCCGCGAACTGCGCGCCGTCGTGAGCGAGCACCACACCGCCGTGCACACCCTCACCTCCGCGCTGCTCGGCGGGCACAGCACTTCGACTATGGCGCGCGAATGCGGAATCGCCATCGCGGAGTCGTACGACGTTCTCGCCGTTGCCATTCCACCGCATCGCGACGAGCACAATCCTATGCTCGACGCCCAGGTGGTGGCCCGGCGCAAGTTGCGTCGGCTGCAGGCCGAACTCGCCACGCAATGCGGCGCGAGCGCACTGTCGCTGCTGAGTGTGGACGGCGGCACCGTGCTGATCCCCTCGGCCCAATTCGACAACGACAAGCTCGACGCGGTGGTGGCCAGGCTCTCGCACGCCGCGCAGGTCGGCATTACAGCGACCATGGTCGTCGCCACACCGGAACAGATTCCGAACGCCGCCGACCAGGCACACGAACTCCTGGACATGGTGCAGCGGCTACAGGCCGTGGCCGGGCTCTACCGCTTCGACGAACTCGCCCTCGAATACCAACTCACCCGGCCGGGCCCGGGCCGCGAATACCTCGGTTCGCTGCTGAATCCGCTGGACGAACACCCCGAACTGCTCGAGACCCTGCAACGCCACATCGGCAATAACCTCAACCGCCAGCGCACCGCCCGGGTGCTGCACGTACACACCAATACCGTCGACTACCGACTCAAGCGCATCGGACAACTCACCGGCTTCGACCCGTCACAACCGTCCGGGCTCTGGTATCTGCGCTCCGCCTTGGTCGCGCGCACCTACCGCACGTGACACCGACGCACGCACCTGATAGGGAAGGCCCGCCGGATGATCGTCCGGCGGGCCTCCCTATCAGGAGGGAATGCCGAGCCCCTCGGCCAGCACAGGCCACGAATCCTTCAGCGCCTCTTGCCAGTACCCCCACGAATGGGTGCCCGTCGGCTGGAAATCGTAAGTAGCGGGGATCCCCAGCCGATCCAGTTCGCTGCGCAGGTTCTGGGTGCACCAGTTCACCGCGGATTCGATGACACCGCCGATCACCAGCTGGTTGAAGAACCCGCGCGGCCCGGGCTGCATATGACTGCCGTTGTAGCGGTCATACATGCCGGGCACACCCGTCCCCGTCGAGATGAACAGGTGGATGCCGCGCAACTGCTCGGCATGCAGGTACGGGTCGTTGGCCGCCCACATCGGATCATTCGGCGGCCCATACATATTCACCGTATCGCCCCCACCCCAGCCCTCCACCGCGAGCTTCACGAACTGCTGCCCGATCGGATCACTGATCTGGGCGCAACCGCTGTAGGCCGCAACCGCCTGATACAGACCGGGTTTCGCGATCGGTAACTGCAATACCGAGGTGCCCGAGGTGGACAGTCCCGCGATGGCATTGACGCCCGTGGTTCCGAGTTCGGCATCGATCAGTGGCGGCAACTCCTCGGTGAGGAACGTCTTCCATTTGTACAGACCAAGTTTCGGATCCGGCGTACGCCAGTCGGTGTAGTAGCCCCACTTGCCACCCACCGGCTGAACCACATTCACATCTTTGTCGGCGAGGAACTTCAGCACATCGGTGTTCTTCTGCCAGGTCGCGCTGTCCTGCCCGCCCCCACCACCGTTCAGCAGATACAACGTCGGTCGCGGCGTCGACCGATCCGCCGGACGCAACACCTTCACCATGATGTCCTGCTGCATGGCAGCGGAATACACCCGCAGCTGCACAGTGCGATCATCCTCGGCCCACGACCCGGTGATCGACGACGACGCATCGGCGTTCGCGACCGACGGCACCACAACTATAGTGAACACCGCAGCAAGCGCAGCGAACGCGTGCACCCAACGGCGGCAACGTATTTCACCCCTCGCTCGGCCCGAATCGACAACCGGAGCAGCCGTTCGTCCAGCGGAACTTCGTTTCATTTTCACTTCCTCCAGAACCCTGGCGTTCGTCGACTCGCACGGTTTGTGCTCGTCAACGGCATAGAAACTGCGCCAACGTTAGAACCGGAGCAGAACGATGTTCCGCAGACATCGGCCGGATCTGGACACCTCACGAATGCCTCCGACACCCCTAGGGATACGACACAACCCGCGATTCTCGGCATCCGATTGGGCAGCACAAAGACCCAGCGTTCAGTGTGACAACACCGGTCAGCGTTCCACTGCCACGTCCATGAGTTCGGCACGGCTCGGCCTGTACAGCCCGGCCGCCCACAGCGCGACGGCGATGTAGAGCACCTGTTCAGGGATCCGGATCCACAGCGGGGATGCCGGCGCACCGTTGAACGGGATGTCGGATACGGCGGCGTAGATGTTGGCGGGCAGCAGGGTGACGAACAGTGCGGCCAGGCCGATCCCGGCGGGTCGACGGGTTCTGGTGCGGACGAGACCGAGCGCGCCGAGCAGTTCCAGCACACCGGTCAGGTACACCATGAAACTCGGAAATGGCACGAATGGCGGCACCATCGGCAGCAGGTCACCGTGGGTGGGAGCGGGTCCGCTCGCGAGGCTGTCGGGGAGGAAATGCGTTGTGCCGGTGAGCACCAGCATCGCCGCGAGCGCATACGCCGCGCACGTCGGCCAACCGGTGAATCGAGTGGCTCCCAGTACACCCGACAGGCGCAGCCCGAACAGCACGATCAGGAGAAAGATCAGGATTTCCATTTATGTCTCCGCATGGGTGGGTTGGTTTGGTATCGGTCGGCATGCTGGGAGGAATCGGATGATCAGGTAGCCGAGTACGCCGAGCGGCGCGAACAAGATCGTGAACAGCAGCAATGCGCTGATCAGCACGGGATGGATGCCGCGTTCGCGGCTGTCGAAGTAGATCCAGCGGCCGAGAAAAAGATCGAATCCGACGAAGTGCGCCCATGCCGCAGCCGCGCCGGTACTGCCTGCGAGAATTGTTTGCAGCCCAGGCAGATTCGGGTTGGCAAGAGCGGACAGAAACGGCCCGAACTCCGGTAGCACCAGCGTCGCGTAGATCAGCAGCGGCGGCGCGCAGATCAGCGGTGACGCGACGATGGTCGGTGTTCGGCGCCACCGCGGCGCCAGGATCATCAGTGCCCAGAAGGGCGCGGCGAGCCAGAAGGTGAGGTCGAATAGCGAACGGCTCATCGAGTCGCTCCGATCGCGGTCATCGGATCGGGTGACGGATGCGTGGATCGCGGTCGGCGGCGAATGACAACGGCGACCGATCCGCTTGCAGCAGTGGCGATTACGGCGAGTGCCAGTAGTGTCGGTGCGGCCGGATGCACCACGGATTGTCCGCGCAGCGCCTGCCAGGTCAGCACGGCGAGCAGACCGCCGAAGGTTGCTGCCGCGACAGTCACGAGCGCTGCTCTGGATCGGGCCGATTGCAAGGCAGGGATTCGGCGGGCACCGAATTCCAGGGCGATGACGACCAGCGGAAGCAGTTGCACCGCATGCATTCCGACAAAATGCGGGATGCGTAGATCACCACCGGTGGTGCTCCAGCCGAGAACCCGCAGGCCCGGTCCGCCGTCGGGGAGGCCAACGGTGTGCGCGCCTTGGATGGCGCTGCCGGTCTCACGTTGGGCCGAGGTCGGCATCACCATGAGCATCCCCAATGCCGCCCCGATCAGCGACAGTGTGGCGCCGTAGCGGATCGCGGCGTTACGGGCCGGATCCGGCGTCGGATTACGGAACAGAACCAGCGATACCTCGAGTGACGCGGGCGGCATACCGGCAGGGGTGCTCTGCAGGATCGCACGCCGGAAAAGTCCGGCGGTTCCGGCCGGCATCGCGAGTATCGAGAGCGCCCCGCCGGATTGCCCGGCAACGGTGACCTGCGCCGGATCCCCGCCGAACGCGGCGATATTGTCCCGCACCCACTCCAGTGCGGCCATTTGGTCGAGCAATCCGAGATTGCCTTCGCTCACCCCGGGCAGGCACAGATATCCGAGAACACCGAGTCGATAGTTGATCGTCACGACCACGATGTCGCCGTGCTCGGCCAGCTCCGCACCGTCGTACCAC
This sequence comes from Nocardia sp. NPDC006982, assembly GCF_042869435.1. Classification (NCBI taxonomy): domain Bacteria; kingdom Bacillati; phylum Actinomycetota; class Actinomycetes; order Mycobacteriales; family Nocardiaceae; genus Nocardia; species Nocardia sp. NPDC006982. The sequence goes on from NZ_JBIAFV010000001.1 coordinate 842,102, forward strand.
GCCAATCCGCCCGAGCCGCTGGTGAATCCGCCACCGTGCAGGAAAACCAGCACTGGGTGACCGGACCCGCCAGGCGCCCAAACGTTCAGCGACAGACAGTCTTCGGCCTGGGCAACCGTGAACCGACCCATGACGCGCTCCAGCCGTGACGCCAACTGCGGTGCGGCCGGACCGATCTCGACGCTGTCGCGGATGCCCGGCCATGGCACCGGAGCGCGCGGCGCGGCGAATCGCTCGGCAGTCGCGAAAGGGATGCCGCGGAATGCGGTTACCGCACCGTCGGCACTCCCCCTGACCTTCCCCGCGGCAGTCTCGACGATCATCGCGCGACGAATGTCAGTCCGGCGCCGTATGCGTCGCGCGCGGACACAAAGAACCCCGCCGCGGTCGTACGAGTCGGTGTACCAGTGCTTTCCACAATGCGACGCGCGTGATCGACATCGTCGACCCGGATGGTCATCGCCGCGAAGTACGACGGCGAAGGCACCGGCTCACCGGGCAGCACTTGGCCGGCGTCCGACGCCCGAACGAATTCCAGGCGAATATCTTTGTGCGCCAATACCGTCAACGAATCCTCGGTGGTCGGATCGACCGCGACAATGCGGCGGTAGCGGTCGACGATCTCGTCGAACTCGGTGTCGGCGGCCACGATCGTCACCGCCGCGATCCCGCGCGCTCCGTTCGGATGGTCGAGATACCGTGGCTGGTGCACATATTCGCGGTTCAGGTGCTGAGAGATGCCGAGCAGACCCTCGGACGTGCTGCGCGGGTCGATGTGCACCGTGCGGGCGCGCATGGTCCGCACGCCGTCCTCGGTGTCCACGTCACGTTCCAGTTCGAGCACACCGGAAGCGGGCAGTCCGGCTTCGATGAGCCCAGCGCTGACCGCGGCGGCGTCGTCGGTCTCGAGATTGAGAATCCGGAATCCGTCCGGCAGCCGCTTCGCGTGCCACGGGTCCGGCGCGGCGGCATCCACGATGCCGAACAATTCGATGTACGAGTCGCCGAACACGGCGCATTCGTTGGCGATGCAACCCAGAATCGCCGGTTCCCCCGGCCGCTGGCTCATCAGGTGCCGAGACCGTGGGGTCAAGGTGAATCCGAAGGACCGGTATCTACTCGTCATCGCATCGAAGTCACTGCCCTTGAGACCGGTGTGGTGGATGGCTCCGATGTACTGCTGGCCCATGTCGTCGTTCATGCGAACGAGCCTGCTGGACCACAGCGTCGAAGACCGCTTACCGGGCGGTCGACGCCGTTTTCGGACGTCTATCTACCCTGATCGGGTGGATTCGGACACCCTCGACGATCTCGACCTGCAACTGCTGCACGCACTACAGATCGACGGCCGCGCCGCATACAGCACAATCGCCCAGGTACTTGGGGTGTCCTCGCGCACCGTGGCCCGCCGCTACGGCCGTCTGCGCACCAGCGGACTCGTCCGAGTCACCGGCGTCGCGGCCCCGGGGCCGGGCCGATCGCTACCGCCGAGTGGATCGTCCGAATCACGGTTCGAGCCAGTGCCGCCGGCACGCTGGCGCGCGCCCTCGCCCAGCGACCGGACACCGCCTGGGTGACGGTGGTGGACAGCGGTACCGAAATCGTGTGCGTCTTCCGCATTCCCGACGACGGCCCGGCACCGCTGGCCGGACTCGCCCGACATGGCGATGTCCTCGATATCTCCGCACACCGGCTCCTGCACCACTTCATGCAGCGCCGCTGGCGCGGCCGCACCTCCGCGCTGACCACCGCGCAAATCGAGGCACTGCGACCACCGGATACCGCCGCGACACAGTCGCTATCGCTGACCGAGCTCGACCACCGGCTCCTCGCCGCCCTATCGCTCGACGGCCGTACCTCCTACCCCGACCTCGCCCGTCGCATCGGCTGGTCCGAGACAGCGATCCGGCGTCGACTCGACGAGCTTCGACGCGCCGGGATCCTGCGGTTCAGCATCGAAATCGACCCCGCCGCATTCGGTTTCACCGTTTCCTGCGTGATCTGGATGAGCGTAGTACCGCATCAGCTCCAGACTGTGGCGACAGCCTTGGCTTCCGACTTCGAGGCAGCATTCATCGGCGCCACTACCGGCGAGCACAATCTGATAGCGATCGCGGTCTTCCGCAACTCCGCAGAGCTGTATGCCTACCTCACCGAGCGGATCACCACACTGGACGGCATCGAACGCATGGAAACCACACCGATCGCCTCCCACACCAAGCGCGACGCCCAAATATTTCGTTAGTCGGTCGGCGACCGTCGTTTACTGCGGCATCTCCCCCACCCGCACGTTGGTGTCGATGATTCCGAACACCTCGCCCTGTGGTGCCGAGACCATCGCCATCCGGCCGGCAGGCGAGTCGGCGGCCGGCATCAGCACCATCGCGCCGAGCTCGCCGGCCCGCGCCAACCCGGCGTCGACGTCGTCGAACTGGAACCAGGTCAGCCAGTAGCTGGGCATGGGTTCGCCGGGCATCACGGTGTCGTCGTTCATGCCGCCGGCGGCCTGCTCGCCGCCGCGCGGAGTGAACATCGCGTAGATCATGTTCTTGCCGTCGCCGACATCGGCGTAGGTGAAACCGAAGACATCGGCGTAGAACTTCTTCGCGGTGTCGAGCTGCCGGGTGTGCAGTTCGTTCCAGCAGTAGGCGCCGTGCTCGTTGTGGACGGCGGCGCCGTTGTGCGCACGGGCCTGCCAGATGCCGAATGTCGCGCCGACGGTATCGACCCCGATGAACATGCGCCCGGCGTCGAGCACGTCGAAGGGTGGCATGACGACCTGACCGCCTGCCGCGCCCACCTTCTCGGCGATCGCGTCGGCATTGTCGGCGGCGAGGTAGGTCGTCCACACCGAGGGCATCCCGGGCTGCGGCTTGGGGCCGATCCCCGCGACAGCCTGCCCGTTCTTCATCCCCATCAGGTATCCGCCGGCCTCGTCCCCGCCGCTCTCGATGGTCCAGCCGAACAGATCGGCGTAGAACTCGCTCGCCTTCACCGCGTCGTCGACCTGGCAGTCGACCCAACACGGGGTGCCCTCGGACCAAGGTGTGCTTCGAACAGGCATCAATATCTCCGTTCACTCGTCGGTTGCCAGCGGTCACAGATGGGCGTACCGATCCCACCCGAAGTGATGCCGATCACACTTCTGTCTAGTAGTGAACCAGCATCTCCTGCGGGTGTCCTGGAGTTCGCCGAACGTTTACTGACACCGGGTCCGGACATCCGAATGCCCACCGAGCCGATCGTGCGGAATCGGCTCGGTGGGCACGCCGCCACGCGCCTACACCAACCGGGAAACAGAAGGCGGGGTAGGAATCCGTTTCACCGGTACGGGGTCGCACGGCGGTGGGCGCACCCGCCGAACAGGCTCGGGGAGTCAGGGTTCGTCCTGTTCGGCTGCGGCGCACGCCTACTCGGGTGTCACAGCTTGCCGCCGCCGCCGATCAACCACGGGTTGAAGGCGCAGTCCAGATTCGGATGGCCGGCCGGGTCGAGCGCATTGAGCGCGATCGACAGGGCGCGTGGCGAGTACATGATCGTCAGGTGGTCGGAGAGGTCCTGTTCGCAACCATCCTGCAGGGTGATGTTGTGGACGGTCACGCCCGGACCCGCCTTCAGGAAGGTCAGGTCGTAGGGGTTGGTGACCTCGTCGTAGCGAGTTCCGACCACGGTGTAGTCGACGCCGGGGATGGTGTCGCCGTTGGCGTTGAGCTGGTTCACGAAATCCGAGCCGATGGTCTGCTGGATGCCCGCGTGACCGACGAAGATCTCGATGAATCCGAGGATATCGATGCCGAAGTTATTGATGGCCCTGCCCAATGCGCCGATGCCGTCGAGGCTGGTGCCGTGGTGGGTGGCGCCGAAGGTGACCAGGTTCTTCACCTTGGCCGCACCACCCTCGAACTTGGTGTACCAGTTGGCCATCGAACCGCCCTGGGAGTGGGCGACGATATCGACCTCGGACGCGCCGGTCGCGGCCAGCACTCGATCGACGAAGGCGGCGACCTGTTTCGCCGAATCCTGGATGTAGCCGGTGCCCATCACACCGGGTAGCACCGAGCCGAGACCGCCGCCTTCCAGCAGGTTCGAGCGACCGTAGTTGAAGGTGAAGACGCAAAAGCCCGCATCCTTCAGCGGCTGGCCCATATAGGCGAATCCGTTGTAGGCGTTCATCCAGGTGCCGTGCAGTGCGATGACGGGGCGTGGATGTTCGGCGGTCGGCCTGCAGTTCCAGTCATTGGTGCCGGGCGGTGCGACATCGGGATTCAGCAGGCCGTAGCCGAAGGCGGCCAGCCACGATGTCATCGGCGGGCCGTAACCCCGTGTGTCACTGGCGTATCCGCCCGACGACCCGGAGCTGCTGCCGGAGCCGCCGTAGCAATCACCGGAGCCATTGCCCGATCCCGCACCGCTGCCCGAGGTGCAGGCCGAACCCGAACTGCCCGCGCTGCCGGAATCGGCGACCGGCGCCACCTTCCGGCCGGCGGCGATGTAGTCGGCCAGAGTCTGCTCCGTGGGCGCCGGATCGGGATTCGCATTGGCTGCGACCCCGGTCACACTCATGGCGAGCACCGAGACGCCCATCATCACCGCGGCGCTGACCGACCGACCGCATCTACTTCGTTTCATGACATGCCTTCCTGGAGAACAACAGCGTTCGAGTCGCAGCGCCGAGGTATGTCGGTCGACGGCACCGAAACTGCGCCAACGCTAAATCCGGGTGTCGGGCGAAACCCATGGGACGGCAAGGCAACTGGATACCTCACCAAACCGCTTTGTCTCCGTTAGGGTTGCGGCACAATCACGGTCTTCCGGTGCCGCAGTGACGGCCACAATTCGCGCGATCCAATTCGGTGAATTATCCAGATCACCAACGGATCACGAGGAATTCGGAAAATTTGGGGCGACCATGGTTCCACGTTTTCCCGCCGCCATCGGCTACCCGACGGCTCATGAGTGGAGCTGCCATGTTCGATCCGATCGAATCCACCGTCCGCTTCGGCCGCGGCATCGCGCGGATGACCGCGGGGACCCTGTTCGGCGCCGCGACAATGGCGGCGGCATTGCTGCACAGCCCGACCGCGGTCGCGGATGTTGGCGGCTCGGCCCAGCAACCGCAGGGGCTGCTGTTCGGTTGGCCGCCAATCGAACCCGCACCGCCGGCACAGTTCCTCGGCTTCCGCGGACCGCAGACCGCGATCGTTGTGCTCGGGTACGGACTGCTGCCCGACGGCGAAATGCGACCGGAGTTGATCAGTCGACTCACGCCGGGTATGTGCAGGCACTGCTGGCTCCGCTGTCACCGATCATCGTGACCGGCGGTAATCCGCGCAACGGAGTCACCGAGGCGCACGCGATGGCGGATTGGCTTATCGGACACGGTATCCCGCTCGAGCGCGTCTACATCGAGGCCGAGGCGGTGTCGACCGCTCAGAATGCCGAACGTTCGGCTCGGATCATGCACGATATCGGCATGCGCGACGCCGTCGTGGTGACCTCCGCGGACCATATCGACCGGGCCGCAGCGCTTTTCGGCGATGCCGGAATAGCCGTCGTCGCCACCGTCACTCCTGAAAAGATACCGCCGCTCGTTTGGGAGTTCGGGCCGAGATCCTGAGCCGCACCACATTCCGCAACACAGGAGCGAACATGAACAAGAGCGCCGTCGATGCCGCTGCCGCCCCAGCCGACCAGGCCCGCGCATTACTCGACCACCGGTATCGATCCGCCACCACCTACGAGGTCGGACGGGAAAAGATCCGTGAATTCGCCCGCGCGATACAGGATTTCCACCCCGCACATTGGAATGAGGAGGCGGCCGCGCAGCTCGGTTTCGACGGTTTGATCGCCCCGCCAACATTCGCCTCGATAATCCTGCTCCGGGTCCATCGCGAAATACTCGATACCCTCATCACCGGCTACGATTCGCACCGGATTCTGCACGCGGACCAGGTGCTCGATATCGGTAGGCCACTGGTCGCCGGCGACCGGATCACCTGTGATGTCTATTTCGAATCATTCCGGCATTTCGCCGATTACGACGTATTCGCGGTCAAGAGCGTATTGACCGACCAGCATGGCGAGGTGGTGCAGACCGGATCGACAGCTCTACTGGCGCGCACCGGGCCCGAGGGCGCGGGATCGGCGGAGCGGGTCGGCCGGATCGCCATGCACTCCACCGATGCGCCGGGTACGCCCGGCGTCGTTGTTCCGGGCGACGGCGACGGGATCGTGGCACCGATCTCGTCCCGCGCACCGCGAACCACGGTCGATTTCGACTCTCTTACGGTCGGTACGGAGTTGCCGGCCCGGATCGTACATCTGTCGCGCGGTGACCTGGTCAATTATGCCGGGGTGACCGGTGATACCAATCCGGTGCTGTTCAGTGAGCAGGCCGCCAACGCGACCGGTCTGCCGACCGTCGTCGCCCCCGGCATGCTCAAACTCGGCCTGGCCGCCGGATACCTCGGTGGCTGGCTCGGTGACCCGGCGGCTGCCACCCGATTCCGCGCCCAGTTCGCGCATTACACGCACTATCTGCACATTCCGCCGCTACAGGCCAGCGCCATCGAATTCCGTGGTCGGATAGCCGCACTCGATTCGCATCGCCGTAAGGCCACGGTCGCGCTGGACGCAAGGTCGCACGGCCGTAGGCTTTTCGGCTACGCGGCGGCGGAAGTCCTTTTCCCGAAGCGGGATTGAAGTCCGGTCAGCCGCGCGAGTCTGCGATGTGAGTCCAGCCGCGCAGCGCGGTCGTAAGTGCTGGTATGGACCAGGATTTCGTCCGCGCCGGTGCGTGTGACCAAGGCTTCCAACGCCTCCGCGACCTCGTCCTCGGTGCCGTGGATATGGTCGCGCAGCGCCTCGTCGAAGATACGGCGTTCCCGCTCGGTCATCGTCATGGATTCGATCTCCGCGGGTGGAATCAGCACCGGAAACGCACCGCGCGTACGGGAATACGCGCTCGACCACGCCTCGGGCAGCAACAGCCGATGGGCTTCGGCGGTCGAATCGGCGATCACCACCGCACCGGATACGACGACATACGGTTCGGATCCCCAGGGCGACGGACGGAATTCCGCGCGATAGCGGTCGATCGCCTCGACCATGCGCCCCGTTCCGGCGATCGAGGCGATGACCAGCGGCAGGCCGAAACGCGCGGCACGCTCCGCACCGGAGCCGGTCGCCAGCAGGAATGCGGGTACCCGCAACCCCTCCGCAGGCCAAGCGTGCACACCCGACTTGCCGCGCGTGAAGTATTCGAGCACATCGGTGAGCTGCTGATCGAAATCGGCGGCATCGCTCTTGTCGTGTCCGAGCGCCCGTCGCACCCCATCGGTGAAACCAACCGAGCGCCCGAGCCCCATATCGATCCGCCCCGGGTACAGCGATTCCAGGACGCCGAATTGCTCGGCCACGACCAACGGCTGATGGTTCGGCAGCATCACCCCGCCGGTCCCGATTCGGATCCGCGAAGTCACCGCAGCGGCAGCCGCGGCCAGTACGGTTGGCGCCGAGCCTGCGACTCCAGGCACGCTGTGGTGCTCCGAGACCCAGAACCGGTGGTATCCCCAATCCTCGGCCGAGCGCGCGAACTCCACGGTCTCCCGCAGTGCCTCCGGGTGGCTCTGTCCGCGTCGTACGCGCGAGCGATCCAGAATCGAAAACCGCACCTCATCGAGTCCCGAAGTCATATCTGTGTCAACACCCCGGGCCCCGCCGCATTCCACCGCGCGGATCGTTGTGGATGGAACAATGGGAATCACACCTGCGTAACCCGGTAGCCGGTCCTGCGGTCGTCGACGCGTATCGCGGCTCGGCACGAACGTCGAGCTCGACGTGGAGGCGCGAATGTCCCGGATCGGCCAGTTGTTCCAACGTGTGAGCCGTCGCACCACCATTCTGCTCGGTATCGCACTAGCGGTGGTCATCGTGTTGGCGGCAACAGCGGTGCTGGTCGCGGTGCGTCACACCGATCGAGTTGCCAGCGGTGCGTGTCCGGACGACCCATCGGCCTCGGCTCCCGGATGGGCGCCGTCGAATGATCAGGTGGACGTGCCGATCGACGCACATCCGTTCGTCGGAAACGGCTATCTCGGATTGCGGGTGCCACCGCGCGGCATGGGATACACCGCGACCGATGAGACGACCGGCTGGCCGCTCTACACGCCCGCATACGACGGCGCTTTCGTCGCCGGTCTTTATGCGCACACCCCGGGTGTGGCCGACAACCGCGAGGTCGCCGCGGCCATTCCGAACTGGTCTGGATTGCTGGTCGGTGCCGGCGAGCACACCTACTCGCCCGCCACACCCGCTGCTCAGATCGCGAACTTCACGCAAACACTGCACCTGCGCTGCGGACTGGTGCGGACCCGGCTGACCTGGAGCGCGCCCGATGGCAAGGCCACCGATCTGGTCTACGACGTGCTCACCGACCAGGCGGATCAGCATGTCGGCGCAGTGCACGTCACGGTGCTGCCGCACTGGTCGGGCGAGATGGTCGTCTCCGATCTCGTCGAGGGCGCCGGTGCGCGTCGGGTCGGCCAGTCCGAGGTCGGCGCTCGCGATGACGACACCATCCGGGTCGGATTCCGCGCCTACGGCACCGATGTCGGCGGCGATATCGTCTCTGTGCTGCGGCCGGGGGCGGGTATCGCTTCGAGCGCGATTCAGCCGATGCCACTTGGCCGCGATCTCAGTGCGCGCCAGGATGTTCGGTTTCCGGTGCGCGACGGCGGCACGTATCAGTTGACGAAGTTCGTCGGGGTCGACACCACCCGTACCTCTCCTGATCCGGCGGCGACCGCGCTCGAGTCGGCACAGCGGGCCGTGCGGACGGGGTGGGCGAACCTGCTCGCGGAAACATCCGCGGCCTGGCGGGCACGGTGGCGCGGTGACATCGAGGTGCCCGGTCAACCCGATGTGCAGACCTGGGCGCGCGGTGCGCTGTATTCGCTGTATTCGAGCACGAACTCCCAACAGGACAACAGCATTTCGCCGGTCGGGCTCAGCAGCGACAACTATGGCGGCGCGGTGTTCTGGGATGCGGATATCTGGATGTTCCCCGGATTGCTGCAGTTCGCACCGGAGTTGGCGAAATCGGTGGTGGACTACCGCTTTCGGACATTGCCCGCTGCCCGGGCGAACGCCAAGCGGCTCGGCTACCGTGGCGCTTTCTATCCGTGGACCAGTGCGAGCCGTGGCGATCTCGACGAATGCCACAGCTGGGATCCGCCGCACTGCCTGACCCAGATCCATCTGCAAGGCGATGCGTCCCTGGCGGCCTGGCAGTACTACGCGGCCACCGGCGATACCGGCTATCTGCGCGAACGCGGCTGGCCAGTGCTGCGCGCGCTCGCCGAATTCTGGGCCTCGCGGGTGACGCGCAACGAGGACGGCAGCTACTCGATTCGCAATGTCGCGGGTCCCGACGAGTACAGCAACGGGGTGAACGACGCGGTCTACACCAATGCTGTCGCCGCCCTCGCCCTGCGCAATGCCACCCGCGCGGCGCAGATTCTGGGCGAACCGCACCGGCCCGAGTGGACCGCGATCGCCGATGGTCTGCGCATGCCGTTCGATCGCAACCAACGGATCTTCGTCCAATTCGACGGCTACACAGGCACTCCCATCAAACAGGCCGACACCGCGCTACTGATCTATCCACTGGACTGGCCGATGCCGCCGGATGTGGCGGCCAATGTGCTCGAATACTATTCGGAGCGAACCGATCCCGACGGTCCAGCGATGACCGATTCGGTGCACGCCATCGACGCGGCGAGAATCGGCGTCCCCGGCTGCGCCACCGACACCTTCCTCGAGCGTGCCGCGCGCCCGTTCGTCCGAGCCCCGTTCGGCCAGTTCGCCGAGGCCCGCGGCGCCAAGGTCGGATCGAAGGACCCGCTCGCCGGTGCGCCCGCCTTCACCTTCGTCACCGCGGCAGGCGGCTTCCTGCAGACCTTCACCAACGGCCTACTGGGCCTGCGCTTCGACACCGACGAAATCCGGATCGCCCCAACCCTGCCACCCGAACTCGCCGACGGCCTTACCATCCGTGGAATCCACTGGCAGGGACGAACTTTCGACGCCGCCATCGGCCCCGATAAAACCGAACTGACTTTGACCGAGGGACAACCGCTACCGGTCCGAACCGATACCGAAACCCACCGCCTCGACAGCGAACTGACCGTTGCGACCCGCCGCCCCGACCGGACCCCCACCGACAACCTGGCCCGCTGCAAACCAGTCACCACCAGCTCCGACGAACCCGGCAAATATGCCGAAGCCGCCGTAGACGGCACCCCCGCCACCAGCTGGTCCCCCAACACACCCAACGCCACCCTCACCGTCGACCTAGGCCAGGAAACCCACATCGCACGAATCCTCCCGCACTGGACCGCCCCCACCCCAACCACATTCACCACCTCCCTCGACAATCAGACCTGGACCGCGATCACCCCCGACCCAACCACCGGCACCCTCCCCACTCCCCTCTCAACCCGCTACATCCGCCTGGAACTCTCAACCCCAACCTCAACCCCGCACCCCACCCTCCGAGAACTCGAAATCACCGGCCCCCGCACCTGATCCACACTCCTGGGCACTCCCATCGGGGCCGGTGCACAATACGGGCACGTCACCCCGGGTCGGGTCCTAGCATGAGACGGGTGCGTCGGTTGCTTTCGCTCTTGTTCCTCCCGCTCGCAGCCTGTGCTGACCCGACATCGACGCCGCGCGCAACGACCGTTACGACCACGGAGTACGTCCGCACACCGGCGGATTGCACCAAGTTGGAAATCACCGCGCTCGTTGTCGAGTCCGGGCACGGCTATATCTTCGGCACGCATGCCGAATGGCTGCCCAAGGGGCAGTTCGTTCGCGTTCGAGTGGCGATTGTCAACGCCGACAACATATTCCATACGACCCGCACCACCGACTATCAACTCGACGACGCCGCAGGCACCACACATCCGGTCAGCAACGATGCCATGGCCATCAAGCGTCAACCGACCGAGGTGACCATCGGTGCCGGGAACCGACTAGAACTCGATCTCTGGTACGACATTCCACTCGACACCACAGCGAAGCTCCTGCGCGACAGCGCCTGTGCCATCACGACAACGCTGCCCGGTTAGTCCGCCACCTTCAGCGCCTATCGGACCGTCAGTCGCCCTTGGGTTTGCATCCGGGAGCGGCGGCGGATTGCCCAGGCGGCCGCGCGAGATAGACGACCTGATCGCACACCGGCGGCTACGGGTACAAGCCGCGTTTCTCGGGCATTGGACCGAACGAACGCCAAGGCAAGCGGCACCAGCTCAGGGGTGTCGCGTAAATCAGTGTGGGTCGGGCAGGCCGAGCGCGGGGGCGAGCACACGCCAGGCCCGCGGCAACTGGGCCTCGAAGTCGGGCCAGGTGTGCATACCCGTCGGGGCGTAGTCGACGGTGGCCGGGATATTCAGCTCCGCCAGTCGTGCCGCGAAGCGTTCGGTACACGAGCGCGCACCGGCCTCGAGGGCCAGACCCCCACCCGCCGTCTTCAAGGCTTCACCGAGGTCGGACGCACGCGATACCGCGACAAGGTCGGCATCGGTCGGCAGGCCGGTCGCCGCGGCCAGGTAGATCGAGGTGCCGCGCAGCTGCGGTGCGCCGAGCAGACTGTCGTGCGCACTCCACTCCGGCGATCCGGGTGGGCCCCAGAGGTTTTCGACATTGCCACCGCGCGACGCGACGGTAATCGTGGTGACCGCCCGGCCGAGATCGTCTGCGGTGGAATAACATCCACTCATTCCCGCGACCGCACGGTAGCGCCCCGGATTCCGCTGGGCCAGCATCATGGCCGCCTGTGCACCCATGGACACACCCGCGATCGCCCGCCGCCCATCGGTTTTCAGATACGACTCGATAATCGGCGGCAGCTCGGCGGTGAGAAAGGTTTCCCAGCGGTTGACCCCGAGGGTGGCGTCGCGGAGCAACCAGTCGCTGTACATGCTCCCGGTGCCGCCGCTGGTCAACACCACATCGACCGGTTTATCCGCGAAGAACTCCGCCGCATGCCCCTTGGTCAGCCACCCCGAGACCGCCTCGCCGTCGACGCCATCGAGCAGATACAGCAGCGGACGCGGTCCGGAACCGCTGCCGTGCAACACATCCACCGTAATGACCCGACGCATGGCGGCCGAGGCGATGGCGAAACGTTCGTGCCGCGGCCCGACCGTCTCGATGCTGATCGTTCCGGTCCGTGTCATGGCCGGATCGACAGCGGGCGGATCCGCGAGTGCGGGCACGGACGCCAGCGCGGCGATGAGGGCCATCGCCGCCACGGTGATCGGTGCTCGAAAACTCATAGTACGACGGCGGCTCGCTCCGCTTGTCTGGCCGCGGCCCGGTCGCGCTGCTCCTCGAAACGTGTTGCCTTGATGGCCAATTCGTCGAGATAGGCGCCGAGCTCGTCGCGGGCGCGCTCGCCGTCGTCGGACAGATCGGTGCGCTCGAAGACATTCCAGGCGCGCAACACCGGCCGCAGCACGACATCCAGATGCTGGCGCAAGTCATAGATGCCGTTTTTGGCCAGTACCACTGCGTTTCGCCGGAAGTTGGGCTGGGTGAGTCCGGGCATCTGGAACCGCGTGACGATATCGGTGACCGCACGCATGGCCTCGTCGGGTGCGAGGTCGAGGGCGGCGGCACTGAGGTTGCGGTAGAAGATCATATGCAGGTTCTCGTCGGCGGCAATCCGTTGCAGCATACGCTCGGCGACGGGCTCATTACAGGCGGCGCCGGTATTTCTGTGACTTATTCTGGTCGCCAGCTCCTGCAACGTTACATATGCGACCGAACGCAGGAACTGCGGGCCTTTCTCCGGCTTCGCGACACCCGTCGTCATATGCGCCATTCTGGCCTGTTCCAGGGCCACCGGATCCACCGCGCGAGTGACCACCAGATAATCGCGCATGACGATCGCATGACGGTTTTCCTCCGCGGTCCAGCGCCCGACCCAAGTGCCCCAGACGCCGTGCTGTGAGAACGACTCCGAGATCTCCCGGTGATAGGAGGGCAGATTGTCCTCGGTGAGCAGGTTGGTCACCATGGCGGTCCGCGCGACCGCCGACAGCCGAGATTGTTCCGGTTCCCAATCGATACCGCCCATGGCGGCGAAATTCCGGCCGTCGTCCCACGGCACATAGTCGTGCGGGTGCCACGCCTTGGCCTTGCGCAGATGCTCGTCGAGATGACGTTCGGCGACGGGCTCCAGTTCGCGCAAAATATCGAGATCGGTCAACGCGATCGTCACACGTGCTCCTTTGTTCACCCCTGAATCGACGATAAGCAGGCTTGTTCAGGCCGAACGGGTGATTCGACGATCATTGGGCGAGGTGACGACAGCTCGACGACCTGGCTGGAAACCGTCACAACCCGGCAGATCGGCCAGCCGATAGAGCCCCGGCTCCCGGCCTTCGGCGAGAAGTCGGGCGAGCCGTTCCTGTGCCGATCCGGCCAATTCGGGAATCCGAGCGGTCTCGCCGGAGGCCACCACCGCGGTCAGCGGTACCTCGGCAGCCTCGCTGACCAGCTCGAGCACCTCTGGAGTGAGCGCGACCGGTGTCATGGCGGATACCTCGTCGATCGGCACCAGGACCGTGCCGCCCTCATCGGACAGCAGCGACAGTGCCCGGGAACCGAGCGGCATCGCCAGCGCCGCCTGCACCCGGCGCAACTTGCGGCGGGCCGCGGACGGCGCACCCAGACCGCGTCTTCGCTCGTCCGGATGTGCGGGAATCGCGAGGGCGACGACCTGATAGGACGCGGCGACGCTGATGCCGGCGCGACCGGCCAGCCGTGCGACGCCATGCCCGCTGAGCAGCGCCGATACCAGAGTCTGCGCGGCAGTCTGCTGTTCCCGGGCGACCTGGCGGTGTTCATCCAGATAGGCCGTGGATGTCGCCGTCGTCACCATTTCCAGCACGCGCACGATCAATCCGGCCGCGGCCGCCACCTGATCGGCATCCTCGTCCGCCGCCTGATCGGCAAGGAATTCCAGGCCGACCCGCACACCGTCGTGATAGGCGTCCAGCACAGTTTCCAGCGCCACCCCCTCGCGGGCCCACCGCGCGGCCGACCCGGTGATCACCGCGGGCTGCTCCGGGACCGGAACCAGCTGCGGTTCCAGCACTTGCGCGGCCTCCGCCAAACAGGTGCGCGTGATAGTACCGAGATCTCCGCGCTGCGTGCGCCTGGCCTGAAAAGTCAAATGTTCGACCAGTTTCGATTCCAGGCTCTTGCTGCCCGAACCAGCCTGTCTGCCCACCATGACTCCGAAAGGCTAGTGGCATTCGTACCAAAATTGCATACCCGGTCCGTTAATTAGGAAAGTCATCACACCGTGCCGAACAGCTTGGGCGAAATCACAAGCAGCCCAGTGATTCTCGGTCCAATATTTCCGGTCATTCGGATGACCGGATATAGTCGGCGACACCGGGTGCTCCCCGGGGACACTGACGCGGGTGCGACACTTCGCCGCGACGGCTGTAACGCCCGGCGACGATCCACCGACGGCACCGAGGACGGCATACCCAGCAGACCGGTGAGCCGTCCCATGACTAAAGTTGAGCCCCTGTGCTGCGGGTCCTACACCCGATAGCATCGAGCGCCTTGTACCGTTCGGTGGACCCGGACAGTACAGGCGACTAGTTCGAAGGATGGCATACCCCATATGAGCGGCACGCGAGAAAAGCTCGAGGAACTCCGGGACATCCTGGAGCTCGCCGAGGAACCCGCCGGCGAGACCGGCATCGCGAAACGCAAGAAAAAGGGCATACCGAGTGCGCGCGAGCGCGTGCGCATGCTGTTGGACCAGGGCTCCTTCGTGGAAATGGGCGCGCTGGTGCGACAGCCGGGCAGCACCGACGGCATGTACGGCGACGGTGTGGTGACCGGCCGCGGCTACATCGACGGCCGGCCGGTCGTCGTCATCGCCCACGACCAGACCGTGCACGGCGGTTCGGTCGGCGAGATGTTCGGCCGAAAAGTCGCCGCCGCAATGGAGTTCGCCCAGGAGAACGCCTGCCCGGTGGTGTCGATCAACGATTCCGGCGGCGCCCGCATCCAGGAGGCGGTGACCTCGCTGGCCTGGTACGCGCTGATGTGCCGACGCCAGGAGGATCTGTCCGGCTTCGTGCCGATGGTCGCGGTCATGCTCGGCAAATGCGCGGCCGGGTCGGTCTACGGCCCGGTGAATATGGATGTGCTGGTCGCGACCGAGAAGTCGTACATGTTCGTCACCGGTCCGGAGGTGATCAAGGGCGTGACGGGCGAGGTGGTCAGCGCCGACGATCTCGGTGGCGCCGCCGCCCTGCAGGCCAATGGCACGGTGCACCATGTCGCCGCCGACGAGCAGGCCGCCTTCGACTGGGTCCGCAGCTATCTGAGCTACCTGCCGTCCAGCTGCCTCGAACAGGCTCCGGTGGTGAATCCGGGACTGGAACCCGAAACCACGGCACACGACCTCGAGCTGAACTCGATCATTCCGGATTCCGACCGGTCCGGTTACGACATGCACGAGGTGCTGCTGCGCATCTTCGACGACGGCGATTTCCACGAGATCAGCGCTGGTACCGCCCAGAACCTGATCACCGGATTCGCCAGGGTCGACGGTCGCAGTGTGGGCGTGGTCGCCAATCAGCCGCAGGTACTCGGCGGCGCGCTGGACGGACTGTGCTCGGATAAGGCGGCATATTTCATCCGGCTGTGCGACGCTTTCGGCCTGCCGCTGATCTTCGTCGTCGACACCCCGGGTGTGCTGCCCGGTCTCGAAGAGGAACGCAACGGCGTCATCAAGCGCGGCGGCCGGTTCTTCCGCGCGGTCATCGAGGCCACGGTGCCGATCGTCTCGATCGTGACGCGCAAGGCCTACGGCGGCGGCTATGCGGTGATGGGCTGCAAACCGCTGGGCGCGGACCTTGCGCTGGCCTGGCCGACTGCACAGATCGCGGTCATGGGCGCCGAGAGCATGGTCGGCATCATCGGCCGCAGGCAGCTGGAGGCGACCCCGCCCGACCAGCGCGCCACCGTGCGCCAGCAGATGATCGACTTCTACAACGCCACCGTCGCCACTCCGTGGACCGCGGCCGAACGCGGCTACATCGATGCCGTCGTCGAACCGTCGCAGACCCGGCTGGAGATCCGCAGGGCGCTGCGCCTGCTGCGCGAGAAGGGCGCGGTCAGGAAGCACAACCCGCGCAAGCACAGCCTCTTCCCGGTCTAGTCGTCGGCCCGTTTGTGTTGTGTCACAGCACAAACGGGTATCGGTCGTGTGATATCAGAGGTTCGTTCGCTCGCCACGCGGCCCGATACCGCTGTGCCCTAACGTCATCCGTGCCCGACCCGTGTTCGCCGCACGACCGCCGGGTACGCGGCGCGCCCACCGAGAGTATCCCTACCCACTCCGAGTGGGCGCGCCGCACTTGAAAACTAGGCCTGATCCGGACGCGTCCCGTGGTTGCCCCAAGTGCGTTCCACCGTGGCCCATTCGGTCTCCCACAACCGGGCCCTGCGCCGATCGAGCGCGCGGCGCAGCAGTGCGTAGCCGCAGCCGAAGCAGACCGCGATCCCGAAGACCATGCCGGTGGTGATCAGCAATGCCTTGCTCAGTGCCCGGGTGCCCGACGGCGGTTCGGTGACCTTGCCCGAGCCGTCGAGCCAAATCTTCACTGTGGCACCGGCTTTCATCACTCCGGTGGCCTGGTAGTCGCTGGTGTGCGTGACACCGTCGGCGTCGCGCCACTGCACCCGAGCCGGGGTGATGGGCGCGTAGAGCGGCGCTTTGCCGACCTCGAGCACGGTCGCGTCGACTTCGTGTAACTGCGCCGCTTCGGCCCGCGCGATGCGGTCCTCGGTCTGGTAGATCCGGCCGCCGACCGCCATCGACAGCACCGGGGCGATGATCAGGAACAACAGCGTGAGCACCGCGGCGACCGCCAGTTGCAGGCGATCCTCGCGGCGGCGCATCGGATTTCGATCCAGGCCGACCCTGCGGCAGGTGCGGCGGACAACGCTGGGTGACCCGGTTGCTGCGGTCATGACGATGACACCTCGCTCTGGAATTCAGCTGTCAGCCCGTTAAGGGTGTCGAAGAATGTGTCGATGAGATCGGGGAGTCCGTCGGTGTCCGAGCCCGCGCCCCAGACCTGCAGTGCGGCGATGAGCAGTCCGGTCCCGGCCGCGACGGCCGCCTCCGGACGCCGGTCCACCGCGGGATCGACATCGAGTCTGGCGGCGATGATCCGCACGGATTCGCGCTGCCCGTCGAGTCGGATGCGCTGATAGCCCGCGGCCAGTGTCGGTTCCGCCTCGAAGAGTTGGAACAGCGCCCAGCGGCGGGCCAGGCGCGCCGCCTTCGCGCCGGTATGTTCGGTGGCCAGCCAATCGTGCAGGGCATTGCGGTAGGCGACCAGCGGCGACTCGCCAACGGGGCGGCGGCACAGCGCCTCGTTGAACAGGTGCACGTCCTGATCGATTTCACCGAGTACGGCATCCTCGATGGAGGAGAAATGACGACTGAAGGTCCGCCGGGTGACCCCGGCGCGCTCCGCGATGTCCTCGACGGCCACCGCACCCAACCCGCGCTCGTTGAGCAGGTCGAATGCGGCGCGCGACATTGCCGCGCGACTGCGGAGCGTGCGCAGCCGACGGCCGTCGAGGTCGACCGCGTCGTCGATACCCATATCCGCAGTCTACGCCCTATTGTCCCATCGGGACATTAGTTCGGTGTGATTCGTATCAAGGCTTCCGTGCCAGCCCGGTGACGATGAGCTGCTCCCAGACGGTGAGCTCGCGCCCGGAGCTGCCGACCGACGCCGTGTCACCGGCGGCGACGTCCGGTCGCCACTGCGCCGACGGAACGATATCGGGTTCGAGGACTTCGAGGTCGCCGAAGAGGTCGCGAATCTCCTCGGTATCGCGCCAGCGGCCGCGCCCGAAGGTGGCCTGCAGCTTCTGTTCGGCCGCGGTGGTCTCCGGATTGTGCCCGGATCGGAAGTGCGTGATCAATACGTGACTGCCGGAAGGAATCTGGTCGTTCCAGAAGCGCACCACGGCGGCCGGATCCTCGTCGTCGTTGAAGTGGTGCAGGATCGAACTGAAGATGACGCCGACGGGCTGGTCGAAATCGATCAGCCGCGCAACATCCGGATGATCTCGGATCGATTTGGGATCGCGGGCGTCGGCCTGGATCACCGTGGTGTTCTTATCGGTAGCCAGCAGCGCGCGACCGTGCGCGAGCACGATCGGATCATTGTCGACGTAGACCACCCGGGCGTCGGCGGTGTGCCGCTTCGCGACCTGATGCACATTGTCGGCGGTCGGCAGACCGCTGCCGAAGTCGATGAACTGCCGCATCCCCGCGCGAGCCATATCGCGCACCCCGCGGATCAGTGCCTGCCTGCTGGTGAAGGCGATCGCCACCGAACCGGGCAGGTTCAGCTTGAAGTGATCACCGATCTCCTGGTCGACCAGGTAGTTGTCCTTGCCGCCGAGCAGATAGTCATAGACCCTGGCGATACTCGGTTTGCTCTGATCGATCTCCCGGTCGAGCCGAGTCGGGGGCGCAGCATCGTCGGTCATTGTCAACACCTTCGTCCACGGGACATGTGCGGTTCCTATCGTATGAGCCCCGGCATCACACCGTACGCACTTGACGAACCCGGCATGGCAGCGCACCACGCCGAGTTCGATTGTCCCGCTTATTGTTTTCGGCGTATCACCGCGAATCGCCGGCCGCGGCCGGGTGATCGAGCGTCTCCGGATGCCGTTCGCACAGGGCGCGCAGCAATCCCGGGGTGTACTCGGGTGGCGCGGCATGCACCGATAGTTGATTGGCGACCGCGCGGTACGCGTCGAGGTCGGCGGTCTTGTCCAGATACAGCGCACTGGTGAGTTGCTGCAGATAGACGATGTCGGGGAGATCGGCTTCGGCGAAGCGCAACATGGTGAACGCACCATCGGCCAACGCCGGACCGCCGACATGATCGGGCAGCACCTGCACGGTGATGTGCGGCTCCTCGGCGATGCGCAGCAAATACTCGAGCTGGGCTCGCCATACCGTCGACCCGCCGATCGGTCGGCGCAGCGCGGCCTCCTCGACGATCAGCCACAGCTGCGGCGGATGCGGGCGGCGCAAGATCTCTTGACGGCCCAGCCGCAGCGCGACCCGCCGTGCGATCCCCTCCGCCGATTCGGCCGGATGTGCCATGGCCAGCAGTGCCCGCGCGTAGTCCGCGGTCTGCAGCAGTTCCGGCACCGCTCTCGGCTCATAGCCGCGGATCAGCTTGGCGGCCTGCTCGAGTCCGAGATAGGTGTCGAACCACTTCGGCAACCAATCGCTGTCGCGATGCCACCAGCCCGAGGCGTTGGCCTGGCGCGCGAGCTCCCTGAACTCCTCGCGCTCATCCGGGTCGGTGACCCCGTAGAGCGTAAGCAGATCGAGGAGATCGCGTTCCCGGAAACCGGTGCGCCCCAACTCGAGTCGACTGATCTTGGAATGGGAACCGCGGATCGCCTCGCCCGCATCCTCGCGGGAGATGTCACAGGTCTCGCGCAACCGTCGCATCCGGCTGCCGAGCATCATCCGCAGCACGGTCGGTCCACCGTCGGCAGCAGGGTTCTTGCCGGAAAATGAATGTCGCACTTCCGAAGCACGCATTCGATGAGTCTGCCATGAAATAGCCGCGACTCTCTAGAACCAAAATGCCCTATTTCCACAAGTATTCGTACATCTGCAAGGACATCCCCCAATATCTTCGGCCCGGCTTCGGTTAGCGCAGCAGCACCTCCGCACCGGCCCGGCCGAACAGCTTGCGGCCGTCGCAGATCGCGGTGAGCGCGATGGTCGCCGCGCGGCGATCCGGATCCAATGCTTTGACCCGCCCGCGGAATTCGATCTCGCACTGCCGGGTCGCCGAGACCGGGGCGAATCCGGCGAACCGCACACCGTATTCGCTGATCGCGGCCGGATCGCCGAGCCAGTCGGTGAGGTAGCTCGCGCCCAGACCCATGGTCAGCAGGCCGTGCGAGACCACGCCCGGCAGTCCCGCGGCGACCGCGACATGCTCGCTGAAGTGGATCGGATTCGAATCACCCGACACCCCAGCATAATTCACCAGATCACCGCGTGAGAGCGGCACGACGCGGGCGGGCAGTTCGGTACCCACCTGCAGCTCGTCGAACTCGATGCCGCACGGCACCCGCACCGGTGGCTCGTCCACACCGTCCTCGGGCAACATGTCGTCGAAGCATTCGACGACACCGCCGTCCAACGCATGCTCCGGCCGCCGGGTGGCGTCCTGCCGTTGGCTCAGCGCCTCGCCGCTCATGATGACGCCGTCGACCGCAGTGACCAGCTCGGTGGCGACACCGGCGCCGGTGTGGGCCACCACGGTGGTGTGCGCGGTCTGCAGCAGTTCCTTGTACTGATTGGTGAGCAGACTCCGGATGACCATGAAGTCCATATCGCCGAACTGCCGGAACGATTCGACATAGGTGTCGCAGCGCAGTTGATCACCGGCGACGAGCGGCCGGTGCGCCCGGATGCTCTGCTCGGTATGCAGCACCTGGCTGATGTCGTAGCCGGTCAGCAGCGAATCGAACATCTTGCGCTGGAGCAGCAGCCAGATGATCGCGGAGAAGGTGGGTGGTGCGACGAGCCCGTCGTAGCCGAGCTGCCACGCCGCCTCCTCGTAATAGTGCGCAGGATGGACGCCGCGAACCGCACGGGCGAATTCGCGGACCTTCTCCCGCCCGACCTCGTAATGGTCGGACATTCGATAGTGGCGCCCCACCATCGCGCTAGCTTGTTCAGATCCACTCAAAACCGTCACGTGTCATAAATCGCGCCCCGGGTGCCAGTTGCAACACTAATAGCTGACCGCCATAAGTCTCTCAACATTCATCGGGTGCCGGCACCCCCTGCAGGCGCTGATCCAGCCAGATCATCGCGTCCGGATAGCCGAGCCCGCCTGCGATGATGTGTTCACCGAGGACGCTGCGATACACCGCCGAGACACCGAGGCCGCACTGCTCCCGGTAGAGGTTGCGCGCGCCCTCGGCCGGAATCCAGAATTCCTGCTCACCGTTGTAGATGTAGAGCGGTGTCGCGGACTTCATGCCCGCCATGCGCGTCACGTTGTAGATCTCGGTGGCGACCTCGGAGTGCAGCGGATCCGGAATCCTGGCGGCGATATCGATCGGCAGCATCAACAACCCGACCGCACCGAATACGCTGCCGCACAGGTCTTTCAGCGGTGATGTCGCCGCCCACTGCGCCAGGTTGTTCATGCTGGCCAGGATCTCCGGACGCTCCCGGCCGACGCCGAAGGTCGCGGCCAGGAAGACCCCCGAGGCGAGGTTGCCGTTCATGCTGCGTCCGAGGATTTCGTAGTCGGCGGGTACACCGCCGAGCGCGGCACCCACGATCGATCCGGCCAATTCCGGGGCGTAGCTGTCGATCAGCTTCACCGCCCCCTTGGTGGCGATGGCGCCGCCGGAGTAGCCGGTCATCCCGAATCGGCTGTCGCCGAATTCGTCGGGGCGCAATCCGCGCACCGCGCGGATGGCATCGAGCACGGCATGTCCGGCGACGTAGGGCTCCGCGTAAGCCATCCACGGTCCCTCGTGATCCGGAATCAGCACCGCGTATCCGCGCAATGCCGCCAATTGCGTCGTGGGCGGGAGGAAGTCGGTGATGCTGGTATTGCGTGACCAACCATGCGAGAAGGTGTAGCCGGGGTTGCAGTCCCGGCCGAGCGCATCGATCGGGAGGTTGTTCACCACGACCGGTCGGCTGTCCGGACCGGGCCATGCGGTGGCCGGAATGATCAATGTCGCAGTGGCATACGACGCCGCACCGCGCGAATCGGCGGTGCGGTATTTCAACAGCAGCGCCTGCCGAATCGGAACCAATACCAGCGGTGCGGCCGTCGCGCTGACATCGCGCACCTCCACGAGCTCGCCGGGCGCGTAATCGTCCAGGTTCGCCGGCCACGCGTCGAAGGCCGGATCACCGATAGCGCTCGGCGCCGAAGCCTGGCGCAGCGCGGCCAGCGCCGGAGACATGGTGGTGGCCTCCTGCATCGGACCGGAGAAATGCGGCCCGACAGCAATCGGTGGCGGCGGGATGACGCTGTCGATCCACTGCTGCAGATCCGGCAGTATCGAACCGGCATCGGTCGGAATCGGCAACGCGGGCAGGCCGGGAATAGCGGGCGGCGGTTCGGCCGCCGCCTCCCCCACCGCGACCGGAAACACAAGCAACAGCACGAAAACGATGACACGCAGGCACTTCATTGGCACACGCCCCAGGGTCGACATCGGGTTCCCTGGCGCCCGGGTTTTATGGTGCCTTCGACCCCCGAAATGCCCCTGAGTGCCGAGGCCAGGAAGTCAGGCTAACCGAGGGAACCCGCGCGGATACCCCGCTGTGCCCGAGTTGTGTGTGTCACGTCGCCGAATCGCAACAATCCGAGCCGAATCCGCTTGTCCAGCAATGCGGATCCGGCTCGGTCGCGATCCGGCATCCGCCGGATCCGCACCAGTTTGTTTGTGCTCGTTAACAGTTGCTCGGCGCCACCTCCCCGCGGAATCGCGCGTCCAACCAATTCAGCGCCGCCGGAATGCCCAGGACCGCGGCCGTGAGATGGTCGGGTACCGGGATCTGCTCGGACTGCACCCGCGCCCCGGCCGCGCACCAGCGCTTATCGGTATTCACCACCGCATCGACGGGAATGAGTCCGTCGATCGGCGAATGCCATTCGAAGATCGGCGTTTTCGGCACGCCGTCGTAGAGTTCGAGGCTGTTCTCCTCGACCACCGCGCGTGCGGTGGCATCGTTGATCATCGAGGTCGACTTCGCGAAGTCCAGTGCCCCACGCCCCGCGCCCGCGGCCAGGATGTCGTTGGTGCAGCTATTGGCGATGGCGGTCCGTGCGGCGAGGCCGCGCTCGTTGAGTTGGTCGCTGAGCGGGAAGCGGTCGGGATACTCCCGCTCCAGGCCGAGTCCGGCCGCCAGGGCGAGCCCGAAGACCGGATGCGAGTTGAGGCCGAGGGTCTCCAGCATGGTCACCAAATTCATCGGCACACCGCCCATCGCGGCGCCGGCGATCTCCACGTCCGGCGCGTACTTGGGCGCCAGTGCGGCCGCCCATGCGGTAGCCATGCCGCCGCCGGAGTAGCCGACCATCGAGACCGGGCTCTTCTGCACCTGCAATTCGGCGACCTGCTTCACCGCCCGGATGCCGTCGAGGGTGATCATGCCGCCCAATTTGGCCGCGCCGTAGGCGAAATTCGGACCGAGGTGGTCCGGCAGCGCGACGCTCCAGCCGCGCGAGAGCAGCACATTCCAGCCCGGCGCCTCCCGGACGATGAGGTTCGGATCGCCGGTGTAGAGCACCCGCGATACCGAGCACTCGGCACCGAGACCGTTGATGATGTGCTGGTAGGAGAGCAAGGGGCCGTCCGGGGCGTGCGCCTTCGGGGTGAGCACCGTGGTGGTCGCCGCGATCGGCTGACCTTCGGAGCTGGTGGAACGGAAGCGCACGACGGTAACGGTGGTATCCGGGAAGATCGCCAGCGGGGGCATCGCCCGCGTCGCGATCACATCACCGGGCTTCTTATCCGCCAGATCGGGCGGGGTGGCGTAGAAAGGGTCGGGATCAGGGCTGGGATACAGAGGAGTGGTGTGGGCGACGCCAGCCGCCGCCGTCAGCACCATCAGCAGACCGATCGTCATGGCCAGCGACCGTTTGCCGGTCGCTCGAATCACGGCGCCGGCTGCGCGAATCGGTCTACGCAGGGCCTGTCTCATCGACGTATTGCCTCCGGGAGAGAGTTTGGTCCAACGTTGGGAACATAGTCGACGGCGATTGTCGCGAAGGCAAAGGGCAAGCGAAATGTTTTGAGAAATCACAACTCTCGGGCGCTCGAACAGTGGTCGGCGGCCCGGCGCCTTCGTGACTGTCTCCGATCGCGAGGTGTCGTGTCTGTGACATGTCCAGCCGATCGGCCGGACCATGTTCTGCACCATGGTGCGCGACTTACCGTCACACCTATCGACGCGGCAAGTCGGGTCGGAAGGAGACGGTGGCATGGACGGCACTGTGAAGTCCGGAACGGATTCCCCCGAGCAAAACTCGGTGTATCCGATGGATATCCAGGATCCACCGACGCGCCGGGTCACCGTCTACTTCGACGGTCCGACCGCCGAGGACGCACTCGTGCTCGAGTACGCCGCCACCCGAACCGAGGCC
Source organism: Nocardia sp. NPDC006982 (assembly GCF_042869435.1). Lineage (NCBI taxonomy): Bacteria > Bacillati > Actinomycetota > Actinomycetes > Mycobacteriales > Nocardiaceae > Nocardia > Nocardia sp. NPDC006982. The sequence goes on from NZ_JBIAFV010000001.1 coordinate 866,395, forward strand.
TGGGAATTCACCTCGGCCGCGCTCAACGCCGGGCTCACCGTGACGGTCGACAGCAGGGTGCGACCGGGACTGCGCCGACTGCCGTGCCGCTCGCTGTGGCACTGACCGTGGCCGGCGGCGTCGCTGCTGTAAACACTCGGCCGCCACATCCCGGTATGGCTGTTGCATCGCCGCACGATGACTACTCTCGGATGGTGGACACCATGCGGGAGGATCGACGTTGACCCAGCGGAATACCGAATGGGCACGATGGGGTGCCGCGCTGCTGTGCTGTGGCGCGCTGGCCCCGGCCGTCACGGCGTGCGGCTCCGACGAGACGCCGGCGGCCGTAGCCACGACGACGACACCCACGGCCGCGGCCGTAACCACCACTGCCCTTGCCGCGCTGCCGAGCGTCGATCCCTACGCCGATATGCCGCTCATCGACCACACCACCTGGACCGAGGGCGTCGACGGTGCTCGCCTGAAGGTCTACCCCACCGAGGCCGGGCGGCGCGAAGCCTTCCCCGATACCGAGGAACGGGCGTGGCAAGAGGTGCTCACGCACTCCCCCGACGCCGATACGCCCGGTATGCGCGACCAGTTCGTCTGTCACTGGGTCTGGGCCCGCATGGTGCAGCCCAGCAAGGAGAGCTGGAATCTGGAACCCTGGCGGCCTGCCGTGGGCTATCAGGCCACTGTCCAGGCATCGTGTAATCCCGGAGGACCCGAACGCTGACCATTTCGAGCGATCTGCAAGCAATCGCTACGGCCTGAAAGGACCCCCATATGCGCGTCGTCATCGCAGGCGGACACGGAAAGATTGCGCTACTGCTCGGCGAAATACTGACCGAGCGCGGCGACGAGGTCGAGAGCCTGATCCGCGATGCCGATCACGCGGACGAGGTCGCGGCCACCGGCGCACGACCGGTCGTCTTCGATCTCGAGCACGGCACGGTGGCCGAGCTCGCCACCGTCGTAAAGGGTTCCGATGCGGTGATTTTCGCCGCGGGCGTCGGCGCGGGCAGCGGGGCCGCCCGCAAGTACACGGTGGACAAGGGCGGTTCGGTGCTGTTGGCCGATGCCGCGGAGGCCGCCGGTGTCCGGCGGTTCGTGCAGATCTCCACGATGGGCGCGGGTAAGCCGCCCGCCCCTGGCACCGATGAGGTCTGGGCCGCCTACATCGACGCCAAGACCCAGGCCGAGGACGATCTACGCGCCCGCGATCTCGATTGGACGATCCTGCGCCCGGGTCGGCTGCTCGATACCGCCGCGACCGACCGGGTCTTGTTGAGCACGCCGCCACTGCCCTTCGGCAGCATCGCGCGGGCCGACGTCGCCGTCGTCCTCGCCGAAATTCTGCGCGCGTCACAGACCACGCACACCACTTTGGAACTCGTCGCAGGCGACATTTCGGTAACGCGCGCAGTCGCGGATATCGGTAGCCAGTCGGTCGCCGAAGGCGGTGCCGCACTTACCGATTGATATTTTTCGCCGCCAGATTGGAGAACGTAACCGTGTTCAGCCGTATCACTTCCCTGAAGCTGCGACCCGGATCCCGCGGCGAATTCCTCGATGTGGTCAGTCGCAGTGCCGCCGCATCGGTGCGCGAGGAACCCGGTTGCCTGCGATTCGATGTGTGCGCCGACCGGGTTGATCCGCACCGGTTTTTCCTCTACCAGGTCTATATCGATGAGGAGGCCGCCGAAGCGCACCGTTTCACCGAGCATTTCCTGGCCTGGCGCTGCGCCGCCGACCGATATGTGGAGCCGGGCACTCAGGTGCACTACAGCACCGATGTCGTGATCAATGCGAAATGATCGCGCCGAATTAGCCCTCGCATCCGCGCCGGTTCGCGGATGATTAGCAGGTGCGAAAACCCAACTGCGAAGGCACAATCGATCGTGCAGATGTGCTTGCAAATGAAAGGCACACCGACCTAAACTCAGTCCCGCAAGGCATTACAGGGGACAACCAGGGGAGGCCGCGTGGGTGAACCAAGGGCCGATGTCGCCAGGGGTTTGCTGCCGCCAGACGTCAGGGGCGTTCGAATGGACCAACCACTTCACGGCGGCCGGCTCGGAATCGCCGAAGCCGCACTGGCCGACCAGCCAGCGAACGGTATAACAACTATGAGCACACCGTCGACCCGAAGCGGACAGCGCAGTACCGCGTACTCGCGAGAAACAGCAGTCGCTTTCGTCATCGATGCCGTCGAGTCAACCGGTGCGGCCACTCGACACGATTTCGACATCGACCGGATCGTCACCACCGCGCACGCGATGGCCGACGACTGGGACATCGAAACCCTGCAACCGGCGACCTTCTGGCGCATCGCCTCCAGCTTCATCAAGCAGTGACCGGTAAGTACCGACCACTGCGTCCAATGATGTAGCAGCGCAGCCGAATTTGCGTTACGCCTCGGTCGGCGATGCCCACTGTGCCGTATATGCCCGCAGTGCGACCTTGGCCTCGCGCAACAGATTCGGGTCGCCGTCGGGATCGGATCGGAACGCCTCCTGCAGGACGGCATCGCCCATGAGATGGGCGGCGCGGCAGGCGATATCGAGTCCTTCGATATCGGCGACGGCGCCCTGGGCAAGCATGACCTCCCGCAGCGTCACCGCCATCCGGCGTTTGTGCTCGCGATCGGCGGCCCGAGCGGCCTCGTTGAAATCCTTGCCGAACCACAGCGCACGGAAGCCCGGCTCGTCCCGGTAGACCTGGGCGAACGCATCCACCAGCACGCCGATCGGATCGTCCCAGCGCTCGGCGCGCGCGAGCTCGAGCAGCAGGGCCGCCTTGGCCTCCAATTGCTCGATATAGGCCGCGGCGAGGGTTTCGACGACGGCCTCGCGATCCGGCAGGTACTGATACAGCGAGCCGACCGAAATCCGTGCCTCCGCAGCCACTCTGATCATGGTCAGCGCCTCGACGCCCTCCGTGGCGATCAGGCGATCGGCCACCTCGAGCACCCGCGCCAACCGCTCCCGGCTGCGCGCCTGAATCGGCACGCGACGCAGGCCCGCCTCGGGTAGTGCACGGATCGGCACGGAATACCTCCGAACGTAATGTGAATCATATTCAGGTTTGGGTAGAGTATCCGGATGACCAGCACCGCACCAACCGAACGCGCCGAGGTAGCGGCGGCCTGTCAGCGCCTGGCCGCACACGGACTGCTGATCGGCACCGCGGGTAATGTGAGCCTGCGCTGCGGCGATCTGGTCGCCGTCACGGCCACCGGCGCGGTGCTGGCGCAGGTCATCGCCGACGACGTCACGGTGGTCGACCTGGCGGGTCAGGTGGTCGCTGGACGCTACACGCCCACCTCCGAATTGGGTTTGCATCTCGATATCTATCGCACCTACGCCACGCAGGCGGTCGTGCACACCCATGCGCCCAAGGCGACGGCCATCGCCTGTGTGCTCGACGAACTGCCGGTCATCCATTACCAGCAGCTGCTGCTCGGCGGTGCGACGAGGGTCGCCCCGTTCCATCCCTTCGGCACCGTCGAACTCGCCGATGCGGTGCGAACGGCGTTGCAGGGCAAGCAGTCCGCGCTGCTGGCCAATCACGGCGCGGTCACCATCGGCGCATCGCTGGACCAGGCCGTCGAATCCGCATTGCTGCTGGAATGGGCCTGCGCGCTGTACCTGGACGCGATGACGATCGCCAGGCCGCGCGAACTCACCGAACAGCAGCAGGCCGCGGTCGTCGAGGTTGCACTCCGCACCGGATACGGCACCCGCAAACCGCTGGAGAAGGACACCGAATGAACGTAATCGCTTTGGGTGCCCATGTTTTGGATATCCTGGTCCGACCCGTCGCGGCAATACCGGACGGGCAGCAGACCGCACTGGTCGAGGACATCCGCATCACCGCGGCGGGTACGGCCGCGGGTACCGCGCTGACATTGGCCAAACTCGGCGCGAGCGTGCGGACCGCGGGTGCGATCGGCGCGGACACCTCCGGCGATATCCTGCTCGGTCTGCTCGCCAAGGCCGGCATCGATACGAAACTGGTGGTGCGCAAGGAAGATCAGCCCACCTCTTCGTCGGTGCTGCCGATCCGCCCCAATGGGGAGCGCCCCAGCCTGCATCTGTTGGGCGCCAACCCGTTCTACACCCTCGATGATGTCGATTGGGCCGCGATCGCCGCCGCCGACCATCTGCACCTGGGTGGTCCGGAACTGATCGGCACGGCATCTGCGGCGCGAATCCTGCGGCACGCCAAGGACAATGGCGTCAGCACCTCGGTCGATCTGATCGCGCCCGGCGCACTCGGTAGCCTCGACGCCATCGCCGAAGTCCTCCCGCATACCGACTACTTCCTCCCGAATGACGAACAAGTGCTCGGCTTCACCGGTACCACCGACCTGGTGGCGGGTTGCGAGGTGCTGAAGGACGCGGGCGCTTGCATCCTGGCGGTCACGCGGGGCGCCGACGGCACCCTACTCGTCGGTCCCGACAACTATCAGGACATTCCCGCGTTCGCCGTGGACGTCGTCGACACCACCGGGTGCGGTGATGCCTTCTCCGCTGGTTTCATCCGTGCGATCGCACTGGGCCGGAATCTGCGTGCCGCTGCGATCCTCGGCAATGCGGTCGCGGCACTGGTCGCCCGCGGACTCGGCAGCGACCACGGCGATTTCGATCTCGCCGCGGTGGACGCGTTCGCAGCCGAAACACGCACTATCGACCCGAACGAGCCGGGTCGATAGCGAGGTTCAGGCGTTCTTGGCGTACTCGGCGAGGATCTTCAGCGACTCGCCGGGTGCCTCGGCCTGCACACTCAGGCGGTCCATGACCGAGAGGTACAGCGCCAGATCCTGTTTCCGATCCAGGTACAGCGCACTGGTCAGATGTTCGAGATAGACGATGTCGGGCAGCTCGGTCTCGGCAAAACGCAAGATGCTGAACGAGCTACCCGCAGCGGCGTGTTCGCCCGCCGAGTACGGCAGGACCTGCACCGTGACATTCGGAAGTTCCGCCAGCTCGATGAGGTGTTCCATCTGCTCGCGGTGCACCCGCGAACCACCGACCGGCCGATGCAGCGCGGCCTCGTCGATGATCGCCCAGATGATCGGCGGCTCGGCTCGGCGCAGCACCTCCTGCCGACGGATGCGGACCTGCACGCGGCGATCCATATCGGCGTCCTCGTACCCGAGTGACATTACGGCCCTGGCATATTCGGGCGTCTGCAGCAACCCGGGCACCAGGTGCGCCTCGTAGGTACGGATCTTGGTCGCGGCCTGCTCCAAGCCGAGGTAGGTGCCGAACCAGGACGGCAGCAGATCGCTGTAGCGATGCCACCAGCCTGGTTCGTTCGCCTGCCTGGCCAGATCCAGGAATCGCTCCCGCTCCTCGGCGTCGGTGACGCCATAGAGGGTCAGCAGGTCGCGGATATCGCGTTCCTTGAATCCGGTGCGCCCCAACTCGAGACGACTGATCTTGGCGTGCGAACCGCGGATGGCGTCACCTGCGGCCTCACGGGTGATGCCATTCTTCACCCGCAGGTCACGCAACTGCCCGCCCAGCGCGATCCGCAACACGGTCGGACCACGTTCCACTACAACCGATTGCACACGACCGTCGTCATCGGGTTCTGCGATCATGAAGTCATCTCCGATACTCGGGTTTGACCACAGTGTGTCACAAATACCACGTTTGAAAACACACCGCACCGATCGCCTATGTTACCGCTCAGCTAGTCAGGTCGTCGAACTCCCCGGCCTTCGCGCCGCGCACGAACGCGTCGATCTCCGGTCGAGTGTAGAACAGGATGCCACCTTCCGGGTCGCGTGAATTGCGAACGGCGATCGAACCATCCGACGCCTCGGCGACCTCGACGCAGTTACCGCCCGACGGACCGCTGAACGAGCTCTTGCGCCACGTGCCTTTGATCTTGGGTGTACCGGTGTCGAACATCTTCCCCACTCCTCGGCTGCTTCCAGTGTGAGATGTACGCTCGAGCGACTTTGCAGATGTGCGCTCAAACGTTCTTGCATTTGCACCTACATCTGCAAGATAGCACGAAGCTCCCCTATGCGGCACAAAAGAATTCAGACCTGCCGGTCCCCTTCGTGACCCCTGTTCAACGCGTTACGCGAGTGCTGCACGCGACCCACCCGAGATGGGTGATCGACTACTCCATCCCGCAGGTCGAGTCGATGCGAATCTTGTACTGTCACAGTGCACATCGGCCGTGCCAGCCAATCCCGACACCCGCCGCCTGAGCAGTCCGGTTCACCGTTTATCAGCTCGCCGAGGAGTCCAGCCCCATGTCCGACGACCAAACCCCGCTCATCCGGACCGACATCCCGCATTCCGCGCGCATCTGGAACTACTGGATGGGTGGTAAGGACTATTACGAAATCGACCGGATCGCCGGTGATGCCGGCGTCGAGGTGGATCCGGACATCACCACCATGGCCGTGCAGTCGCGTCAGTTCCTCATTCGCGCAGTGCGTTACCTGGCGGGCGAGGAGGGCATCCGCCAGTTCCTCGATATCGGAACCGGCCTGCCGACGATGCAGAACACCCATGAGGTCGCCCAGAGCGTCGCGCCCGACTCGAAGGTCGTCTATGTCGACAACGATCCACTGGTCCTCACCATGGCGCGAGCGCTGCTCACCAGCACGACTCCCGAGGGCGTAACCACTTACGTCGATTGCGATTACCACGATCCGGAGCAGATCATCGCCGACGCCCGCAACGTGCTCAATTTCAATGAGCCGGTCGGCGTGATGTTCATGGGCGTGCTCGGCCACGCCAAGTCCTACGACGAGCTGCTTCGCATCGTGCGCACGGTGCTCGCCGCGGTGCCGTCGGGCAGTTTCCTGGTCATGTGGGACGGCACCGACGACAGCAAGGAGTATGTGACGCTGTGTGAGAACTACACCGGCACCGGCGGCGTGCCCTATGTTCCCCGACCCCAGGCCGAAATCCGTGCCGTATTCGACGGTTTGGAACTGGTCGATCCCGGATTCGTATCGATCACCCAGTGGCGCACCGATGCCGCCGAGGTCGGCGAGGTCCGGCCGATCTCCGCCTACGGCGCGGTCGCGCGCAAGCGCTAAGCGCAAGCGGCACAACGGCGGTCATCGACCACCCGGTCGACGACTGCCGTTCATATTTCTGTTGGTCGTTCGTGCAAATGTACTTGCATCTGTAAGTGCCGACGGCCTAAACTCGGAACCAGAATCGGGGAGGTACGCAGGGAGTTCGCGCCGGCGTCACCACATTCACCTCCCCATCCGGTAGACGCGAGGGGCGGTCGAGATGAGTACGCCATTCCGAACTCCGCGCGGGGCCACGATCGCCGGCGGATCCGGGATCGACACCCTGCGGCAATGCTCGGCGCCGGAGTATGCGCCCCTCGATTGCGGTGTCGAACCGCGCGGCCTCACCTATCGGCAGGCCCGCGAGATCCTGCACCTGCACGAGGTACACGGCCCGCAGTGCCGCCAGTGGCTTGCCGCCGCGGCCTACCTCTCCGCCGGACTGGACGACGAATAACGTTCGACCCCGACGGTTCCACTGACACGGCCCCAAATCGCTTCGCACGCAGCGATGTTCGTACGGATGTACTTGCATCTGCACGACACGCCGCTTTAAACTCGGGTGCGACAAGGGAGTTTCGCACCCGAGAGCCCGTGCTGCTGTCGCCATCGGGATCTCTCGGCGCCAGAGCCACAGGGGGCATTCGCATGAATCCACCACGCGTCGCCGGTCGACTCGGGATCGCCGATATCGCCGCGGCTTACGGCACCGACGCGTTGCAGCGACGCATCGCCGAACTGCGTGCCAGCGGCCAGCACTACGCCGCCATCGCGATTGAGCGCGAAATCCGCAGCGGCGCAGTCGTAATCGATTCCGAACTGCAAAACCAGCAAGGCGCGGCCTAGCTTCGGCTGCGCCGCCGACGACCCGGGAGTTCAAGGCGCACACCAGGTTCGGATGTACGGCCGGGTCGAGTGCTTGCAGCGCAATGGATGCCGTGCGCGGCGCGGACATCGTCGTCAGGTGCACGGACATGTCCTGATCACAGCCGTCCGGGAGGTGACGTCGTGCACTGTCGCATCTGGACCCGCGCCACGCTGGCGCAGCCGATCACACGCCAACGTCGGTTCCGAGGCCAACGTTAAGACGACTGGTCACGGATTTTCGACAACTCGCGTCGGGCGCTGGAGCTTCCCACCACGGGACATGGCCCGCATGTGGACAAGTGCACAACGTTGCCGCGCCGCAATAGATTTCGCGTAGTCTTCCGCGGTTCATAACCATTTCGTATAGTGATGCAACGATTCGGGCGCAGATCTATCACGTCCGATGTGGCACTGGAGCGACGCGTATGACCTTCTCCGCGCTGGATCTGTCCGTCGACCCGACGGACCCTGTCCTAGAGATCGGCGGCCAGCCCGCGTCGATTCCCCTACTCAATACCGACCGCGTCGCCTCGCGCATGGTCGGTTACTTCGCGACCTGTATGGCGCCGTGTCGCACGCTGCCCGGCGAGCAGCTACGCGGCGATGTCACCAAGCTGACCCGCAGCTGCCTGGCATTGGCCGCCGAAATGTTCGACAAGCGCACGGTTCCCGGCGAAGAACAGCTCGGCGAGGTCAGGGAGGCGGCGGCGCAATGGGCCCGCGAGGCGGTGCCGCTCGGCACTATCCTGCGCGCCTACCACGAGGGCCTGCGCATCGCGTTCGGGCTGGTGACCGCGCGCGCCAAGGCCGACGATATCGATGAACTGCTGGTCGCCACCGACCTCATGCTCGAACTGCTGGAGGCGATCACCGCGGCGGTTTCGGACGCCTACGTCGAGGAACAGCATCTCGTCGCGCGCGAACACCAGACCGCGACGCAGACGCTGGCTTCGGCGCTGCTGAGCGGTCGCGGCAGTTCCGCACTCGCCCGCCAGGCCGGCATTCCGATCGCCGACTCGTACCAGGTGGTCGCGCTATCGATTCCCGAGCATCCGGACGAGCGCGATCCACGCGTCGACGGCCATGTCGCCGCCCGCAGAAAACTGCGCCGCCTGCAATCGGAACTGGCCACCGCCTTCGAATCCCGGGCGCTCGCTCTGCTGAGCACAAAGGGCGGCACGCTACTGGTCCCGATCGAGGACGATGCGCCGGTCCTGACTGCCGAAACACTGCAACTGCTTGCCGAATCCGCCGAGGTCGCGCTCACTGCCACGCTGGTCACCAGCGAGACCGATCAGATACCCGACGCCGCCGATCAAGCCCACGAACTACTCAATCTGGTGCGGGTCGGCGGTCGCAATCCTGGCCTGTACCAGATGGCCGACCTGGCCGTGGAGTACCAGCTCACCCGGGGCGGCCCGGCCACTCGACGCATCGCGACCATTCTCGATCCACTCGACGCCCATCCCGAACTGTTCGACACCATGCGCGCCTACCTGGGCAACGATATGAATCGCCAGCTCACTGCGCGCCAGCTCTATGTGCACCCGAATACCGTCGATTACCGGCTACGCCGCATCGCCCAGCTGACCTCGATCGATCTGGCCACCTCGGCAGGCATCTCACAGGCCGCCATCGCCCTGCTCGCGCGCGATCTGGACCGCAGCGTCGCCCGACGGTTGTAGATTCCAGCCTGATGCGGATTTGTGCTGGTCACGAGATCACAAAGGCGTCATCCTAGTAGTGCTGCGACCTCTGGATGGTGGATTATGCGAATAGCGGAGATCTTGCACAGGAAGGGCAGCGACGTGGCGACCGTCGCGCCCGAGACCACGGTACGGACCCTGCTCGGCACGCTCGCCGAGCACAATATCGGGGCGGTGGTGGTATCGCCGGACGGCAACCGGATCGTCGGCATTGTCTCCGAGCGCGATGTGGTGCGCAGTCTGCACGCGCGTGGCGCCGCGCTGCTGGATACGCCGGTCTCGGAGATCATGACCGTCGATGTGCGCACCTGCGCACCCGACGACCTAGTCGACGGACTGCGCGGCACCATGACCGAGCACCGCGTCCGGCACCTGCCCGTGGTCCGCGACGGCCGCCTGATCGGCATCGTCAGCATCGGCGATGTGGTCAAGAGCGCGATCTCCGAACTGGCCACCGAACGCCAGCATCTGGTCGAGTACGTACAGGGGCAGTACTGAACTGTCGCGGATATCCGCGACAGGGCCCTTGGTAGCTGCGACTTGCCGAAAGACGTTGGCTACGAGAATCCTTCGAAGTCGTCACCGAAAGTGCGTATCGTTGGTGGCGTCCAGCGCGGTTCTCGGAGGGAGCGCCACCTTGCGGTCATCTGCGTCCGGGACGCACCTAGCCCGACCGGCCACCCGGTCCGCACCGCGGATTCCGGCGCCGTCGCCCCTCGCGACCGTGCGCGAACTCTTTCCGGCGCTGGGCGAATCCACGGAGATCTATCTGGACAGTGCGGCCACGACGCAGAAGCCGCTGCCGGTCATCGAGACCATCCACCGCTATCACAGCTCGCGTACCGCCAACGCCGGTCGCGGAACCTACCCGTGGGCTACCAACCTCACCACCCGCCTGGCCCGGGTCCGCGATCGCATGGCGACCTTCATCGGCGCCGAATCGCCCGCGGAGGTGGTCTTCACCGGCGGCGCGACCGCGGCGCTCAATGCCGTCGCATTGTCCTGGGGGCTGGCCGAACTCGATGACGGCGACGAAATCCTCTACAACCCACGCGATCACGCCTCGAATGTGCATCCGTGGCACCATCTGCGTCAGGTGCTCGCGCGCTTCGGTCGGCGCATCGAGCTGGTCCCCTACCGGGCGACCGAACTCGGCGAAGCCGATACCGCGGACATCCTGGACAAGGTCGGGCCGCGCACCCGGCTGATCACCACCAGCCATCTGCACCACGTCTTCGGCGGACTCACCACGCTCGAGGAGTTGCGCGGCAAACTCGATCCCCGGATTCTGCTGTGCTTCGACTGCAGTCAGAGCGGTGGGCATATGCCGCTGGATGTGACCGAACTCGGCGCCGACTTCGCGATCTTCGCCGCGCACAAGATGTTCGGCGCACCCGGCACCGGAATCCTCTACTGCCACCGCAGAGTTCACGATCGGCTGCTGCCGTTCCTGCCCGGTGGCAATACCGGGGTCGACCTCACCGACGCCGGATTGACCTCGACCGGCATGCCGGAACTGCTCGAGGGCGGCACCCAGAACATCCCGGGCATCCTGGCTCTCGGCAGCGCACTGGAGGTGCTGGAATCGCTGGATGTCGGTGTGATCGCCGCGCACAATCGCGAATTGACGCTGCGGCTCATCGACAATCTGCGTCCTGTGCCCGGGCTGGAATTCCTGCCCGGTCCGGCGCATGCGCCGTGCGCGATCGGCTACGGCATCGTGTCCTTCACGCTCGCAGGCATTTCCGCGACCGATCTCGGATTCGTATTGAGCGAGTTGGGTTTTCTGGTCCGCACCGGCTTACACTGCTCACCCCGGGCTGGCGACGACGCCACGGACTCGGTGCGGGTCAGCACGCACATCTACAACACCGTCGAGGAGATCGACCGGTTCGCGACCTGCGTCAAGACGATTGCCGAGGAGGTCATATGAGAATGGGCGACACCCCGCGCTATGACCGGCGGGCGGCGTCCCGGGTGCTGGCGGGCTTGGCCCAACCCGGATTGTTCGCCAGTGCGATCGCGGTCCCGTCGCGTCGACATATCGAATACACCTGCGCCGCACTGCGTCCCGAGCCCGACAGTCACCTCACCTATTCGCAGCGGCTGTACCTGCAGCAGTTCATGCGGCCGTGCCAGCCCGCGCAGGTCACCAGCGCGACGCACCGCATCGCCTGGACCGATAGCGACGGCGTCCCCAATACCGGACACTTCCGCGCCGACGGCCTCGGCCCGCTGGTGCCCATCGCCATGCGCGAAACCGTGCTGGTGCTGTGGCATGCCATCGCCGCGAATTCCGCACTGACACAACGGGTCGACCGCCTCGGCCCGCGCGAACACGCGGTGCTGGAGGGCACCACCACCGATCACGATCCGATCGAAATCTTCCGCGTCGGCGTCGAGGCCACCGGGCGCGCATTGGCCCAGCACGCACTGCTGGCGCGGCAGACGCCCTATCGCAGTGCGGCTGAATTCGCCAGGGGCATACACAATTCCGGCATCTTCTCGGCGGTCGCCACCCGCTGGTTCTGGGAACTGCAGGCCTCCACCTACCGGCGCGGCATGATCCCGGTGACGCTGGCCACCCAACCGGACGGCACGGTGCGCTACACCGCCGACACCGTGGCGACACTGCGCGCGATGAAGGACGCCACCATCGAGGACGCGCACACGGTGATGCGGCGAGCGACCCGAGTCGAGGGACTGAGCCTCGACGCGGCCATCGCGAAATACCACGACGATCTCGATCTCATCTCCCGCCAATACGCGCTGCTGCCCGCCAATACCCGCCCCTCTTGCCTGGCCGCCATGCCCCATCACCTCGGCGGCGGGCACTACAACCTGTTGCCGCTGGTGGTGGACAAGTTCGTCGAGATCTTCGAACAACTCGCCGAGCGAATCCGGATCACCGAGGTGGGTGCGGAGCTGGACGAACTGACCGCCGACGCGCCTGCCAGCGCCGAGGACCGGATCTTCTATGTGCCGGATATGAGCTGTCAGCACTGTGTCCGCACGATCACCGGGGTGCTGGAGACGATGGGCATCAAGGTGATCGAGATCGATCTGCCCAGTAAACGGGTGGTCGCCGAATTCCGCAGTCCGCGCAATCGGGCCCGCGCCTTCGAGTCGATCCGCGACGGCGGCTACAACCCGGTGGCCGAGAAACCGGCGCGAACCGCATTGACATCCCCACGGTCCCAGCCCACGGAAACCGTCGTATGACGGCACCGCTACCGGCGCTACCCGCGAAGATCCATCCGCTGGTGCGCGCCTTTCTCGATACCCGCGATGCCGTCGAGGAGACGCTGATTCGCTTCGGATCACCGACCCACCTGGTGTTTCCGCAGGTCTACTCGGAGAATCTGAAACAGTTGCGCGCCGTACTCGACAGCAGTGGCGTGCGCTACCGAATCTGCTACGCGCACAAGGTAAATCAATCGCATGCCTTGGTGCGCACCGCCGAACATGCTGGTATCGCCATCGATGTCGCTTCTCCGCAGGAGTTGGCCAGTGCCATCGGGGCCGGATTCGGCCCGATGCGGATCGAGGTGACCGGGCCGAAAGGTGAAGCGTTCCTGCGTGATCTGATCGACTGCGGCGTCACCATCAATGTCGACAATCTGTGGGAGCTGCGGCGGATCACCGAATTGGCCGGCGACCGTGCGAGAGTTCCGGTGCTGCTGCGAGTTTCCGGTTTCGACGAGACGGCGGTGAGCCGGTTCGGTGTGCCGCTGGCCCATGTGGACCAAGCCCTGGATCTGCTGTCGGCCAATCGCCGGCGAATCGCGTTCCTCGGCTTCGCCTTTCATATCGACTCCGGTGACGCCGCGGAACGCATCCGAGCCATCGACGCCTGCCTGGAGCTGGTCGAGCGCGCCTACGACCGCGGACTCGGCCCGTCGGTGTTGAATATCGGCGGCGGCTTCCGACAGGTGTTCACCGCCGATGCGGACCGCTTCGACGGATATGTCCGGGCGCTGCGCGAATCGCTGCTCGGCCGCGGCGAATCGATGAGCTGGTCGAACAATACCTTCGGCTATCACGTGGATGACGGTGTGGTGCACGGGATTCCGGTCTTCCACAAGTATGCGAATACGGTGCCCGCGACGGCGATGTTGAACGATCTGCTCGGCGCTGCGCTGGAGCGGCACGGTGGCCGCACGGTGGCCCAGGTGGCCGGTGACAATATGCTCGATATCTGGTTGGAGCCAGGTAAGGCGCTGGTCGATCATGCGGGGGTGACGGTGTCGCGGGTGGAGTTCGTCAAGGAACTCGCCGATGGCACGGTGCTGGTGAATCTGGATCTGAGCCGGGATCAGGTGACCCCGGCGGATCAGGAGGTCATGGTCGATCCGGTGATCCTGCCGAGTATCGCGCATATGCCGAGCAGCGCTGCTGTCCACAACGCCCTTCCGGGCGATGGTGTGACGCCGCTGCGCAGTGCCGCCGACACCATGCCGACCTTGCGTCCGGTGGTCGAATCCGGGCCGGTCGGTGTGTATTTCGCCGGACGCCTGTGCCTGGAGCGCGATCTGATCACCAACCACAAGGTGTGGCTGCCCGAGTGCCCGCGCCAGGGCGATCTGGTGGTGTTCCCGAATACCGGTGCTTATCACATGGACCTGTCCGCGGCCTCGGCGTCGATGCACGCACTGCCCGCGAAACTCGCTGTCGTGCACCGCGCGGGCAGTTTCCAGGTCTATCGCGATACCGATTATGAACCGCTCATACCCGCCGGTCTGCCGCCACCGCGCCGCACTCCCCCGTGCGGCCCGCGTCGTCCGCTGCCGCGCCGACCCTCCGGAGCGCCGTAATGCGCTACGACCACATCACCGAGCTGATCGGCAATACGCCGCTGCTGCGGCTGGATCCGGTCGTGCACGGCCTGGCCAATGTCGAGCTGTACGCGAAGCTGGAGTCGCACAATCCCTTCGGCTCGGTCAAGGACCGGGTGGCCTGGGGCATGATCCGCGACGATCTCGACGAGATCCGAGCGAGCGGGCAGACACTCATCGAGGCGTCGAGCGGCAATACCGCCAAGGCGCTGCGCATTCTCGGCGCGATACACGGCATCGGCCTGCGCGCGGTAACCAATCGGATCAAGGTCGCGGAGGTGCGAGAGCTGCTGCAGCTGTTCGGCACCGAGATCGTGGAGTTGCCCGGGCTGTCCGAATGTCCGGACCCGACCACACCGAACGATGTGTATTCGGCGATCGAGGCGACCATGGCCAAGGAGCCGGGCGCCTACTATCACGCCTCGCAGTACACCAATGAGAAGAATATCGAGGCGCATCACCACGGCACCGGCCGCGAGATCCATGAGGATCTGGCCGACGACGACGTCACCCGCGTCGACTATCTGATCGGTGGGCTCGGCACCACCGGCTCCACCCGTGGGACCGCAACCTATCTGCGCAAGCACAATCCCGAATTGCGTTGTATCGCCGTAGTTTCCGATCGGTCGGACTTCATACCCGGTATCCGCTCGGAGAGTGAGATGTGGGATGTCGGGCTGTTCCAGCCCGATTTCTACGACCGCATAGTCACTGTCGATTCCACCCGGGCGGTGGACGCTACGCTCGCGCTGGCCACCGGGTATGGCATCCTGGCCGGTCCGACCAGCGGTGCGAGCTATGCCGCCGCGCTGGAAGCCCTTGGCGAGCAGGCACTTTCATCGAAAGAACCTGTCGTTGCGGTCTTCATCGTCTGTGATCGGCTCGAGCCGTACCTGTCCTATATCAAGAAACGCAGACCGGAACTCTTCGACCGCGCCGATCGCCGCCGTGCACCCACCCCCGCCGAACTCGCCGCGACACCGGCCGTGTCCCCGCAGGAATTGGCCGAACTGGACCGCACCTCCCGGCCCACCATCGTGGACACCCGCGGCGCGATGGCCTATCGCATCGGCCATGTGCCGGGCGCGATCAATATCCGCGACGACCAACTAGACGATATGTTCACCCACGGCATCCCGTTCTCCCGATCGCGCCCGCTGGTCTTCGTCTGTCCGGTCGGCGAACTATCGCTGCGCTTCGCCGCCATCGCCCGCCAGGACGGCTTCGATGCGAGCAGCCTCGGCGGCGGGATCGTCGCCTGGCGCGATGCCGGATTCGCACTCGAACGCGGCGGCTGATCGCAGATCGGTGTGGCCCAGCGCTGAGCCGGTCATTGCGGCCAGGCATTAGTGTGGGCGGGTGCAAAAAGGCCAGGAATCAGCTGACGATGCCGGTCCTCGGATCTGGGGCGGTACCACGCTCACCGAACGTCGGGAGGCACGCCGCTCCGCGTTGCTCGAGGCCGCGCTCGACCTGATCGGAGAATCGGGCGCGGGCGGTGTCACCATGCGTGCGGTATGCCGACGCGCCAATCTCACCGACCGGTACTTCTATGAGAGCTTCGCCAGCCGCGACGAACTGCTGGATGTGCTCTACCGGCAGGTCGCCGATGAATTCCTGGAACCGATGACGGCGTTCGCCGCCGCCGATCCCTCCCGCGACCGCGTGCTGTCGGAGATCCTCGTCGACAAGGTGCTGGCCGATCCGCGCAAGTCCCGACTGTTCCTGGTCGAACCGTACTCGAGTACCGGCCTCGGCCAGACCACCGTCGCGGTCATGCCGGTCTTCACCAAGGTCCTGCAGGATCACCTGTTCGCTCACATCGATGATCCGGTGCGCCGCAGACTGGCCGCGCTCACCATGGCCAGCGGTAATGCGGGCATGTTCTCGGCGTGGTTGAACGGATCGCTGCGCGCCACCCGCGAGCAGGTGATCGACCACTGCGTGGCCACGCTGGCCGCCTACCGCTCGCTGTACCAGTCCTGATTCGGTCCGCATTCGGCTCCGGCGCAGCGCGATTGGACGTTGTGCGGCTCACATCGGGTTGCCAGTCCGGCCATGCGGGTGTTTACTGGCCAACGCAAGGTGCCGATCGTTCGCTGAGGCTCCTTCACGGATATAGGCCAGCGACCCCGAACGTCGAGAGACGCCCCGGGTCAGGACAGATCTCCCCGGCCTAAGGGGTGATTCCGATTGGCTCCCGCGGTTGTCGGGTTCACGCCGTGAAGTGCCAAAGGTCTTACGAGGAGAGGCTTTGACTGGCGGTTTGCCGGATTCCTCTGACGTGCTCTGCGACGATGACACACGACGTCCGGCTGTGCCGTGCGTCCGATCGGAGGAAGGAGGTGAGCCGGATGTCCGGCGGTAATAGTCCCAGACCCCTGTTAGCCGAATATTCACCCGGCGACACCTCCGCGGCGGCGCTCCGGAGCGGGACCAGCCCGTAGCCTGCTGTTCGATGGTGCGCTCGACCTAGTCAGGGAGTGCGTAATGTCAACGGTAGAGATGATCCTGCGGCTGCTGACCGGTGTCGGCTTGGGCGCGGTGATCGGATTCGAGCGGCAGTATCGGGCCAGGATGGCGGGGCTGCGCACCAATGCGCTCGTCGCGGCGGGTGCGACACTGTTCGTCCTGCTCTCGGCGCACTGCTTCCACGGCGGTGTCGCCGATCCGACCCGGGTGGCCGCGCAGATCGTCTCCGGTATCGGTTTCCTCGGTGCGGGTGTGATCATCCGCGACGGTTTGAATGTGCGCGGGCTCAATACCGCTGCGACACTGTGGTGTTCGGCTGCGGTCGGCGCGCTGGCCGGTGCGGGCATGTTCACCACCGCCGCCGCGGGCGCGGTGGCGGTAATGGTGGTCAATATCGCGCTACGGGCCGCCGGACGTGCGGTCGATCGCCAGCCCGATTCTGCCGCCGAACAACCCGCGTTCTATGTGTTCGTCGCGGTGACCAACGATGAGCAGGAAGCGCATGTGCGGGCACTGCTGGTTCAGGCGTTGACCCGCACCGACTTTCGACTGCTCTCGGTGGCCAGTGCGAATACCGATATCGCTGGCCGCGTCGAGGTGCGCGCCGAGCTCACCGGCGATCAGCGCGACGACCGGCAGATGGAATCGGCGGTGAGCCGACTCAGTCTGGAACCGTCGGTGACCAGCGTCGGCTGGCATATCTCGGTCGACGACACCGCGGACGGAGCTCGGGCATGACCCTGCTGCGCTCCTATATGCCGAGTTGTGCGACTACGACACCGATTCCGGCCGGATCACCACCGATCCGGCCGCGCAGCTCAGATCAGCGTGAAGACGAATTCGAATTCGCCGATGCGGATCACCGCGCCGTCGGTGAGCGTCACGCTGTCGATGATGCGCACACCGTCGAGGTACACCCCGTTGGACGACCACAGATCCTTGATCACGAAGTTCAGTCCGTTGTCCACGATCACCGCATGTTGACGGCTGACCTTGCCGTGTTCGAGCACGATGTCGTTATCGGGCAGCCGCCCGATCCGGGTCACCGATCCGGTGATCGGATAAACCTCGCCCCGCCGATCGCGCAATTCGGCCCGCGCCCCGGCCGCAGCCTGCTCGACAATGGTCGTCGCCCGGGTCATCGTCACATCGGCGACCGCCCGGGCGGTGAGCGGATCCTGGCGCAGGATCCGCGCCTCCAACTCCTGGATCGCCGAGCCCGGGTCGACGCCGAGTTCGTCGTCCAGTGTGGTCCGAAGCTGCCGGACCGCGCCGAGCGCGTCGGATTGCCGCCCGCTCAGATACAGCGCGGTGATCAGCTTCTCCCACAATGGTTCTCGCAACGGATGCGACCCAACGAGCAAGGCGAGTTCGGCCGCAACAGCGTCCGCGCGCCCGCGCGCGATATCGGCTGAGGCCCGCGCCTCGATCACACCGACCCGTTCATCATCGAGCGCCGCGGCATAGGCGTCGGCGAATCCGAGCCCGCGCAGATCCGACAGCACCGGGCCCCGCCACTGCTGCAGTGCGCTCGACAGCGCTTCGGCCGCCGCCGTGAAACGACCCGCCGCCAGCTCCCGCAGGCCGGCCTCCTTGCGTGCCCGGAACCGCTGCACATCACTTGCGCCATCGGCCACCGCAATTCGGTAACCGGTTCCGACCTGGGTAATTACGCCGCGGGCGTCGATTCCGGCAGCGCGCAGCGGTTTGCGCAGATTCGAGGTGATGGCGTGCAGGCTCACCCGCACATCCGAGGGCGGACTCTGCTCCCACACCGCCTGCGCCAGAGCATCCACCGAGACCGGATGATTGGCATTGACCACCAGATACGCCAGCACCGCGCGCTGTTTCGGCCCGCCGACCGGCTGCGTGACGCCATCGATCGACAGCTGCACCGGCCCGAGCACACCGAATTGCGTCCGCATTTCGGCCATCGTCGCACTCCTTACGACTGGGCCAGCCGCTGGCCCAGCAAGAACATTAACCCCCGACACGTCCCTGCTAGCCATCGGATCGAGCGCGCCAGTATTCCAGGTTGCTGCGGGTGAGCAGAGTGTGCGGATGGTCGGGCCCGAGGACCCGGATCTGATCGGCGAGCAGCGGCTCGAATTCGGCAATGGCGGCACCGATATCACCCGCCTCGCCATAGCAGCCCGCGAGGCAATTGCGGGTGTGCAGAGTATCGGGATGATCCGGCCCGAGAATGCGCAACTGATCGGTCAGCAGGGCGGCGTATTCAGTAATGGCCCTGGTCGTTTCGCCGCTCTCCCGCCGCCAGCGCGCCATACTGATGCGGGTGCGCAGGGTCTGGGCGTCATCCGGGCCGAGGATGCGGACCTGGTCGAGGAGCAGCAGTTCGAATTCGGTGAACGCGCGGACCAACTCGCCCGCCATGGCGCGGGAACGCGCGAGATGCAGTCGGGTGCGCAGGGTTTGCGGGTCGACGGGACCGAGGATGCGCTGCTGATCGGCGATCAGCTGTTCGAATTCGATGACAGCGCGGCGCAGGCTGCCGCGTTCACTGCGCCAGTAGGCCAGGCTGTTTCGCGCGCGCAGCGTCCACGGATGGTCGGTGCCGAGGATGCGGGCGTGATCGATGACGAGCCGTTCGAAGTCCGCTACCGTCCGCTCGAGCTGGCCCATATGACCGCGCCAATCCGCGATGTCGTAGCGGGTGGTGACGGTGTCGAGATCATCCACGCCCAGTACCCGCGTCTGATCGCGGGCCAGCTCCTCCAATTCGGTGACGGCGGCGTCGAATTCGCCACTGCGACCACGGCAGTTCGCAAGGTGGTTACGAACCAGCAGCGTCACGCGATGATCCGGCCCCATGGCGGCAGTGAAGCTCGGCAGCCAAGCCACCCACAGATCCCGATTGTCCACCACGCGTGTGGTTTCCAGCGATTCGAGATAGCCGAAGGCGGCCGCCGCGGCGCCATAGGCCAAGTAGTGGCGCACCGCCGCACCACGGGCATAGTCGGCCACGCGCTCGGTGGTGGCCGCCTCGATGGCCGCGATCACCGCGCGGTGCGCATCCTCGCTGTGCACACCGAGCCGATCGCATTCATCGGCCAGTCCAGGGAGCAGGGCGGCGTGCGCGATACCGAGCGATTCGTCGGCCGTGCCGGGGCGGCTGCGCGTGACCAGCACACCCAAACCCACTGTGAGATCGCGGATTC
Organism: Nocardia sp. NPDC006982; assembly: GCF_042869435.1. Classification (NCBI taxonomy): domain Bacteria; kingdom Bacillati; phylum Actinomycetota; class Actinomycetes; order Mycobacteriales; family Nocardiaceae; genus Nocardia; species Nocardia sp. NPDC006982. Next base: position 886,493 of record NZ_JBIAFV010000001.1, read on the forward strand.
CGGCAATGCTCACCTCGGCCCCGAGTTCACGCATCGCCGCATCCAGCAGTTCCAGCGGCAGCACCGGACCGACACCTGCCGCGACGAGCACACCGAGCACCGCGCCGATCCCCCAGGCATCGGCGACATTCGGTGCGATATCCGGTCCATCGCCCGTCGCGGCCCGGATGGCCGCGCCGACCCGCAACGCCACCAGACCGTCGACGCCGATATCCTCGGCAACCACCCGATCGGTGACCTCGTTGGCGACCTCGGCCAGCAATCCGGCCAACAGCCAGCCCGCCGCAGCGGCCGGGGAATCGGCACGCGCCGTTGGTGTTTCGGCCAACCGCGCATCGATCCAGCCGACCCATTCCTGCTCATCGATGGCAGCGCGCTCATATCCGGCCGATTCGACGATCGCGGCGATATCCTCGGCCACCGGTTCGGCGACGACGATCCGATGCATATGCCGCAGTTCCGGATCGTTCTCGAAGCCGAGCCCCTCCCGGATGCCCACGATCACCCGGACGTGCGCGAGCTCCGGTCGCCGGGTCAACTCCGCCACGGCGGCCACCAGCAGTCGCTGGGTGCCTTGCTCCGGTTCGTTCAGTCCGTCCACGACGATGGTGACCCGGCGACCCCATCCGCCCAGGTCCGCCAGCGGTTGTCGCACCTCGACATCGAAGACATCGGGTGGGGTGAGACTGTGTCGGGCCAGGCCACGCGCCGCCGCGACCGCAGCTCGGAAGCCGGGCAGCCGGGTGCTCAATTGCGCGGACAACTCGGCCGCGACCGCCTCGATGGAACTGCTGACCGTCAAAAATACTGCGGCCGTGATGTATTCGGGTGCGACCGGCAGGGTGTCGACCAGGCTCGGCCGAATGAGCATTGCCAGCAGTGTCGATTTGCCGACGCCGGGCGGTCCGATCACCCCGCGCAACCGGTAGCTGCCGGATCCGACGATATCGTCGAGCGTCTCGCGCACGGCCGGGGTCAGTAGTAGTCTGCGGGTGAGTTGATCGACGAAACCCGCTGCCGGACGGCCGGTTACGGCATCGCGGCGACGGGCGATATTCGGCACCAGCCACAGGCCGGGATCACCGCCCTCGGCCGCGGATACCGTGCCCGAGGTGAACGACAGATGTTCGGGCTGCTGCCGGGTGCAGGCCGCGGCGATCGGATCGACCAGGTCCGACGGCAGCAGATTCTCCCCGCGCGCGGGCAGTCCGGCGGCGAAGATGGACAGCAGCGTTCGGGTGAAGCATCCGGCATACGCCGGCCCGTCACCGGCGGCGACCAGCAATTCCATCCGGCCCGCCGCCCGCGACAGCAGGTCGGTCCAGCGACGGGCCGCGCCGAGTACGCCCTGTTCGGTCTCACACGCGTCGACCAGGACGACCAGCCCGTCGAGCGACGATCGGTTCAACCGCTCTCGAATCTCCTGTGTCAGATGGAAGGCCGTATGCGAGTTCGGCACCGCGGGTGAATCATGGCCGAGCAGAAAGAAATCCTCCGCGCTGGTCGCGGTGCCATGGCCGACGAATCCGATCAGCAGCGTCGCCTGCTCCCGCGCGGCCGCGTCGAATGCCTCGTCCACCGCCGTAACCAGCTGTGCCACTGTCGGGTTCAGTACCGGACCGGGCGCTTGCGTCGCCGCCCGCCAGCCGCCGGATCCGGTCAGTGTCCCGTACAGACCCGTGGCCAATTCACCGGTGAACCCCAGTTCCCCCAGTGCCGCACACTCGGACCCGACCACCAGGGCGAGCCTTCCTCCCATATCAGCACCACCATTCCCACCTTCGACTCCCCGACGACGTCGACACCCCGACATGGGCCGCCGTGCGTGGTAGGAAGGTACCCGAACACACATCGGGGCAAGTGACAACGGGGGCAGCTGATGGCAGCGATCGTCTTGGTGCACGGGATCGCGCAGGAGCAATACGGCGCGGATCTGCTGGAAGCGCAATGGCTTCCGGCGCTGGCTGCGGGGGTCCGTACGGCCGGCTACGGTGAACTCGCCGATCAGCTGTGGCGCGGCCAGCGCCCGGGGGTACTAGAGGTTCGAATGGCGTTCTACGGCAATGCCTTTCTCGATCCCGGCGCGCAAGGCGGCGGCGGACCGGTCGGTACCGAGAATGCCGAACTCACCGAGCAGATCGCCGAGGCGTGGTTGGCAACGGCGGCCGAGCAGGCGGCCGACCAGCGCGATCGGCTGGAAGCGCAACGCTACCTGGACAATTCCGCGCTCGGCACCGAGGGTGCACAGGGCTTCGGCCGCAAGGCCAGACCTGCGGCGAATGCGCTGACCAAGCTGAAGTGGTTCGCGCCCTTCGGTTTCGGGATGGCGGGGAAATTCGTCAACCGGTCACTGGCCCAGGTCAGCAGATATCTGGCCGAGGATGCGGTGCGTGCCTACGCGCAGCAACAGGTGCTCGAGCTGATCGGTCCGGAGACCCGGCTCGTCATCGGACATTCGCTCGGCTCGGTGGTCGCCTATGAGGCACTACATCGGACCGATCAGCCCGCGACGCTGGTCACCCTTGGTTCGCCGCTCGCGTTGCAGTCCATCATCTATCCGCTGCTGCACCCGCAGCCGCCCACGGTGCCCGCCGCGCTCACCCGCTGGGAGAACTTGGCCGATCGCGACGATATCGTCGCGGCGCATCTGGATCTGGCGCCCTATTTCCGGCCCGCGCCGGGACGCGATGTGGTGCCGACGACCCATCCCGAACTCGACAATGGCTCCAGTCCGCACGATGCCACGCACTATCTCACCAAGAAATCGGTCGGACGCATCATCGCCGAGTCCCTCTCGTAACCGGAGCTATTCCGAATCCCGCGTACGCTGACAACTCTGGCACCGAGTGCGAGGAGTTCACCGCGATGACCGACCCCGTGCACGGTTTGACGGGTACGCTCACCTCGCCGATCCGGGGCCCCGGAATGCTCGGCGAAGTATTGGTTGCGATTCGCGGGGGCACGGAGATATATATCGCGCGGGCGGCCGAGCCGATCTCGGCCGGTGAAACCGTCCTGATCATCGCGGTACAACCGGGCCGCATCGTCGATGTGGTGCCGTGGATTCCGCTGGAACCCGTCCCGGTCGACGACATCTGACACCGCGACCGAAGTTATGAACTGCCAGGGAGGCACAGTGCTGGGTTATCACGTTCCAGATCCTGACGAGGCGATGCTGGTCAGCGGCGGTACGAGCAAGGACAACGCGCCCTTCGGCGTAGTCATCGGGCGCGGCAAATGGGTGATGCCGTTCTTCCGCAAGGTGAGCTATCTGTCGCTGGCCATGTTCGAGGCCGAGATCAAGGAACGCTGCGTCACCAAGCAGGCCATCCAACTCGAGGTGCGCGCGGTGATCGCGTTCAAGGTCGCCAACGATACCCAGTCGATCGTCAATGCGGCCCAACGCTTTCTGTCCGAACAGGAGCGGGAGATGTCGGTGCTGACCGGCCGCATCTTCTCCGGACACCTGCGCTCGATCGTCGGCTCGATGACGGTCGAGGAGATCATCCGCGAACGCCAGCGGCTGGCCGACGAGGTGCTGGTGGCCTCCAAGGTGGAGATGAGCAATATCGGTCTGTGGGTGGATTCGTTCCAGATCCAATCCATCGATGACGGCAATCTGGGGTACATCACCGCCTTGGCCGCACCGCACAACGCGGCAGTGCAGCGCGATGCGCAGATCGCGCAATCACAGGCCGCGCAGCGTGCCGCCGAGGCCGAACAGGAATCGCTGCGCCGCCGAGCCGAATATCAGCGTGAGACCGCCATTCTCCAGGCGCAGTATCAGCAGGATATCGATAAGGCCAATGCCGAAGCGGCACAGGCCGGTCCGCTGGCCGAGGCCAAGGCGATGCAGGAGGTGCTCACCGCGCAGGCCGAACAGGCGCGCAAAGAGGCCGAGTTGCGTGAGCAGCAGTTGCAGGCCGAAGTCGTGAAACCCGCTCAGGCCGAAGCGGAACGGGTGCGCATCCTCGCCGAGGCCGAGGCGGATCGGACCCGGATCCAAGCCGAGGCGGCGGCGTCGAACAACCGGATCGCCTTGGACCAGTTGCTGATCGAGCAGCTGCCGGAAATCGTCAAGCAGGCCTCCAACGGGCTGGCGAACGCCAACCTGACGGTGCTCAACGGACCCGACGGTGTCGGCGAATTGGTCAACGGAATGGTCGGTCAGGGCCTCACTGTATTCAACTCGTTACAAAAGGCGCTTTCATCCAACGACGGGGATAATGCGGGCTAAAGTGGCCGAGTAGCGACGGCGCGAGGAGCGGGTGTTGGTGTCCATCGGGAAATTGGTGTCGTTCGACAGTTCGCGGGGATTCGGGTTCATTCGGCCCGACGATGGTGGCCCGGATGTGTTCGTTCATGTGAACGACATCGGACTGGACGAGGATGAACTGCGCCAGGGGCGGGTGTTCGAATTCGATGTGACCGAGGGTGATCGCGGTCCGAAGGCGGTCAACCTCGCGGTGGTCGGCGGTCAACCACTACCACCCGCTCCTCGGCACAAAAAGGACAGATCCGGCTCCGGCCAGCTGACCGTCACCGAACACAAACGCCTGATCACCGAGCTACTACTGGACGCGAGCCCCGCCCTCACCGCCGGTGAGATCCTCACCATCCGCGACCGCCTCACCGCCTTCGCCGATCAGCACGGCTGGCTGGAATAGCGCTACTCGAAGTTCACAACCTTGTCGGACCTGCGATCTACGATCGAGCTCGAGCCCGCACCGATGAATCCGCGTCGCCCGCGACGTCGGCACAGGTGAGGAGCGAACCCGAGGAGGATCGTGTGGACCTACCGGTCATGCCGCCTGTCAGGCCGATGCTGGCGAAAACGGCACCTTCGGTGCCGCACGAGCCGGGCCTGAGTTACGAACCGAAATGGGACGGATTTCGCTGCGTAGTGTTCCGCGACGGCGACGAAGTGGAACTCGGTTCCCGCAACGACCGCCCCCTCACCCGCTATTTTCCCGAGGTCGCCGAACTGTTGAAGGCGGCGCTGCCGGATAAATGCGTGGTGGACGGTGAAATCGTGGTGGTCACCGATGAGGGACTCGATTTCGACACCCTGCAGAACCGGTTGCATCCGGCGGCCTCGCGGGTCAACAAGTTGGCCAAGGAAACACCGGCCAGCTTCGTCGCCTTCGATCTACTCGCTCTCGGCGACAAGGATCTGACCGGTGAGCCGTTCGCCGAACGCCGACGACTGCTGCAGACCATTCTCGATACCGAACTCGCCCGCGTGCACCTGACTCCGATCACCCAGGATCCCGCCGTCGCCGAGGACTGGTTCACCCGCTTCGAGGGTGCGGGTTTCGACGGCGTCATGGTCAAGTCCAACGAGCTGGCGTATCTGCAGGACAAGCGGGTGATGCTCAAGGTCAAACACGAGCGCACCGCGGACTGCGTGGTGGCCGGTTTCCGCTGGCACAAGGATGGCGAGGGCGTCGGTTCGCTGCTGCTCGGACTCTTCGACGACGAGGGCAATATGCATCATGTCGGGGTGGCGAGCAGTTTCACCGCGGCCAAACGCAAGTCGCTGGTCGATGAGCTGAAACCGTTGCGGGAGAACGCATTGGCGAATCATCCGTGGCGGGAATGGGCCGATGCCGCGGCCCAGGCGAAAGCAGATGGCAAGATGCCGGGCGGGGTGAGCCGATGGACCGGCGGTAAGGATCTGTCCTGGGAGGCGCTGCGTCCGGAGTTGGTCGCCGAGGTCCGCTACGAACATGTGCAGTCCGGCCGATTGCGGCACGGCGGCAGGCTGGTGCGCTTCCGATCCGATCGCACACCGGAGTCGTGTACCTACGCCCAACTCGACGAGGTCGCGCCGGCCGAATTGAGCGCCATCTTCACCGAAGCCCGGGGGCAATGATGACCGAGTCGGTCGATATCGAGGTGGACGGCCGAACCGTCGCCATCAGCAATCCGAACAAGGTCTACTTCACCAAACGCGGTGAGACGAAACTCGATCTGGTGCGGTACTACCAGGCCGTGGCCGAACCTTTCCTGCAGGTGGTGCGTGATCGGCCGCTGCTGCTGGAGCGTTATCCCGATGGGGCCTCCGGTAAGTCGTGGTTCCAGAAGCGGGTGCCGAAATCCGCGCCGGATTGGCTGCACACCGTCGAGGTCGCCACGCCCAACGGCACCACCAGCGATGCCCTGGTCGCCCACGATCTCGCACACATTCTGTGGGCAGTGAACCAGGGCTGTCTCGGCTTCCACGTCTGGCCCAATCACATCGACGATCTGAATATCGCCGATGAGCTGCGCATCGACCTGGATCCCTCCCCCGGCATCACCTTCGACGATCTCAAACACGCCGCCGTACTCACCCGTGAGCTGTTCACCGAACTCGGCATCGACTCCCGCATCAAGACCTCCGGCTCGCGAGGATTGCACATTTACGTTGCGCTGGAACCGAAATGGGACGGCTATCAGGTGCGCGCGGCCGCGGTCGCGCTGGCTCGCGAACTGGAGCGGCGGCATCCGGACGAAATCACCGCACAGTGGTGGAAGGAGGAGCGCGGCAACCGCGTCTTCGTCGACTTCAACCAAAATGCCCCGCACAAAACGGTTTTCGGCGCGTGGTGTGTGCGCCCGAAGGTCGGCGCGCAGGTCTCCACGCCGATCGCCTGGTCCGATCTGGATACCGTTGTCCCCGAGGAATTGACCATTGCCACCGTCCCCGCGCGGCTGACGGAATCCGGTGACCCGTGGGCGGACCGACCGGCCCAGTCCATCGAGCCGCTGCTGAAAATGTCGGAGCGGGATATGACATCCGGGCTCATGGACGCACCGTGGCCGCCGCAATACCCCAAGATGCCGAACGAGCCGCCCCGGGTACAGCCGAGCCGGGCCAAGAAGCCGGAAACAGAGGGCTAGCTACCGGGAGGCTATTCGGTCCAGAGCACCCACACCTTGCTCTCACACGTCACTGCACGCCCGTCCGCGGTGCGGGCACTCTTCGTCGAACCGTCGCATTTGGTCCCCGGCTCCGCGACGGTGCCGCCGACGGTGTACGGACCGTTCCACTGGTAGACACCGCCGCTGGCCAGGCACAGCAGTGTGTTGCCGTCGGCCCCCGTGCCGATGCGGCCCGGCTCGGTGCACACCGCGCCCTTCTTCGGGGCCACCTGGCTCGTCGGCGCCGCGGCCGAGGTGGCCGGAGGTGTGACGACGGTCGGCGCCACCGAGGGTTGAGGGACGGCGGTCTGGGCGATGGTGGAGGGCAGCGCGACACTCGATACGCCCGGGGTCCGGTTCACCCCGGACAGCGCGTCGGAGAGGTTGCTTCCGGACAGCACGACGTATCCGGCGATACCGACCACCTCGATCACACCGAGCAGCAGAGCGCACACCGCCATCGTCTTGCCGCGCGGATGGCTGAAGGCGATGAACCCGAAGACGATCGCGACCGGAAACAGGCCGAGTAGCGCAGCCACCAACGCGACGATCGCATACGGGTTGACGATGGGCGGAACCTCGACCCGTAGGCGACCGGCCCGGGTAGGGCGTCGGGCCGGCGGCTCGGCCTCCGGCCAGCGGTCGTTGGGATCGGGATCCGGCCACCGGCCGATCGCTCCGGTCTCCGGCTCGTACTCCTCCGGTTGCGCCTCCGGCCAGCGCTCGCGCTCACGGTTATCCGTCCGTGCCATTCAGGTCCCTCTTCCACACCACCAAACCGCGCAGGAACCACGAACTGCCCGGACCCGCCCCGATACCGACAAAGGATAGGGGCCGACGGCCGCAACATCATCCGAAACGGCCGATCAATCGTCATCAAACCGTAATCGCGAACGCCACCATGTCAACTCGGCCTCTACTCGGCACCGGGGCGACCGGACTCGGCACGGGGCGGTTCGGGCACCGGAGTAACAAACCGGCAAACACTACTCGCGCCGCGCGCCGTCGAGGTACATGCTGGTCTCGGGACCGACCCATGTGGTGACGTCAGCAGAGGAGGGATGCATGCGCGGTGAATCCGGTTCGAAGGGACAACAGCGACGGCCGTGGCATTCCCACGCGGGCGATCTACTCGGTGACGACTACAACGTGCCCGGCATCATTCTGTGCGCGCTCGGCATCGTCGCCATGGCGTGCACACTCACCGCAGCCGGTTACGGCTTCATCGGCTGGACCCAGATCGGTGCGATGATCACCGCCGCATTGTGGATCTCCGGAATCGGCGCACTGCTGGTCGAGCATCGCCGCGAGGAAGTGATCGAGCGAAAGTACGGTCGCAACGGGCACGCGCCCGGGCATGTGCGTCGCGTCCGCTACAGCGCGACCGAGCGCAGGATCGCGGCGGGTGAAAGGCCTTCGGAATTGCCGAAATAGCCCGCGTCGCAAGGTCAGCGCCCGGGATCCACCTTCGGCATGGTTTCGGTCACCAGTGTCATCAGCATGTCGGACAGCAGCGCGTGCACCTGCTCGCGGGTGAGGGCGCCACGGGTGATCCATTCTCGGCCCGCGACTTTCACCAACCCACCGAATGCGCGGACCATGGCGCGCAGTTGCGCACTGTGCGCCGACTCCGCGCGCCCGACCATCAGCAGCATCCGCTCGGCCGCCGCGTCATCGGCCTGATCCAGGATCTGCTGCACCTCGGGATCGTCACCGACGCCCTCGTGACTGGTCACCTTGACCCATGTGCTGCCGTGTTCGGAGATCACATCCAGCAGCCAGTGCACACTCGCATCGACGCGTTCGCGATCGGTGCCGGTCGGCGCGACCATATCGTCGAGGCGCGGCAGGGTGACCATCCTGCGCACGACCGCGAGATACAGGTCGCGCTTATTGCCGAAGTAATGGTTGATCAGCCCGCGCGCGACACCGGCGCGCTGCGCGAGTTCCGCGGTGGAGACCGCCGCGTAGGGCCGCTCGCCGAACATGTCGATCGCGCACTCCAGGATCTGTGCGCGGCGCTCGTCCGGTTCCAGCCTGCGCCTGCGCGGCTGCGCCTCGGTGTCGTTTCGAGCGCCCCGCAAGCGATCGCTAGCGGCGATCTCAGAGTGACCTGGCAATGAGATCCTTCATAACCTCGTTGCTGCCCGCGAGGATGCGCAGCACGCGGGCACCAGTGTAGAGCTGGGAAATCGGATACTCCGTCATGTAGCCGTAGCCGCCGAACAGTTGCAGGCAGCGATCGACCACAATACCGAGTTGGTCGGTCAGCCAGTACTTCGACATCGCAGCCGTGGGAATATCGAGTTCGCCGCGCAGATGTTTGCTGATGCAGTCGTCGAGGAAGATCCGGCTCACCTTGGCGATGGTCGCGCATTCGGCCATCTCGAATTTGGTGTTCTGCATCGCGAACAGCGGCTTACCGAAGGCCTCACGCCCCTTGGTGTAGTCGACGGTCAACTGCACCGCCTTCTCCATCATCGCGACCGCGATAATGCCGGTGACCAGCCGCTCCTGGGCCAGCAGCTGCATCATCTGATAGAAGCCCTGGCCCTCGGCCTCGCCGAGCAGATTCGAGGCGGGCACGCGCAGTCCGTCGAAGAACAGCTCCGCGGTGTCCTGGGCCTTGCCGCCGATCTTGTTCAGGATGCGGCCGCGCTTGAAGCCCGGGGTGTCATCACCCACCTCGGCGAAGATCAGCGAAACGCCCGCCGCGCCCTTGGTCGGATCGGTCTTGGCGGCGATGATGATGCCGTCGCAGAGCCAGCCGTTGGTGATGAAGATCTTCGACCCGGTGATGACGTATTCGTCGCCCTCGCGGACCGCGCGGGTCTTGATGTTCTGCAGATCCGAGCCGGTGCCCGGTTCGGTCATGCCGATGGAGAGCACCATCTCACCGGTCGCAGCCTTGGGCAGCACCCGCCGCTTGAGGTCTTCGGTACCGAAGTGGTGGATATAGGGCGCGATGATCGAGGTGTGCACGGCCATGCCCATCGAGCCGTCACCCGCGAAGGCCTGTTCCTCGATAATGGCGGCCTCGTGCGCGAAAGTGCCACCGCCGCCGCCGTATTCGGTCGGGGTCGCGGTGCAGAGCAGGCCGAGTTCGCCTGCCCGGTTGTAGAGGGCGCGGTCGGGATGTCCCTGCGCGACGAACTTCTCCTCGTGCGGGACGACCTCCTTTTCGAAGAAATTCCTCGCCAGTTCCCGGACCGCCTCGACCTCGTCGTCACTCCATGCCGCGCGTGCCATCGCAGAAATCCTTTGCTCATCGCGCGGGCCGTCGCACCCGCGTCTCGTCATCAGAGTGGCGCACTATTGGCACAATGTCAACAAGGTGGGCACACGGCTGGTTGACCTGAGGTTTAGGCGGGCGGAATGCGGATCAGCCGGTTGACCGCACAGGCAGAACTGATCGGCAAAACATCGCCGAGGGCGCGCCTGACGAGGTCGGGCATGCGGCGACCGAACCGTTGGACACAGTGCCGTCCGATCTGCACGGCACGGCCGACTACCGCAAACGGGTCGGGGCGGTCGTGGTGGCCCGAGCCTGGTGCCGCGCTGTTGAGGAGGCGAGTAATGAGTGACATCGATATCGAGGTGCGGGTCAATGGACGGGCCCGGCGCCATCGGGTGCCGCCCCGGCTGACGCTGGCCGACTATCTGCGCGAAATTTGCGGGCTGACCGGGACCCACCTGGGCTGCGAGCACGGGGTGTGCGGTGCGTGCACGGTATTGCTGGACGGGCAAGCGGTACGCGGCTGCCTGGTCCTGGCTGTGCAGGCCGACGGTGCGGAGGTGACGACCGTGGAGGGGATCGCATCGCCGGACGGCCGGTTATCCCCGGTGCAAGCCGCTTTCCATGACTGTCATGGGCTCCAATGTGGTTTTTGCACACCGGGTTACACCGCGTTGCCCGAGATCGCCGCGGCCACCGGCGCCACCTAGCAGCAGCTGAATCGTGGATGGCTGCACCCTCGCACTGGCCTGCCGGGCGGTGCATTGGGGACCGGTGCGGAGTCGAGGCGGTGGGCGCGGGCGTATCTGACGGGGTCGCTGGCACCGGGAGCGTAAGAACTCCTGGCAGTTGGCCGACGCCGCGGGTGTGGTGGAGCCGGACGGGTTCCAGCATTTCCTGAACCGGTCCCGGTGGGACGCCGATGAACTGCGTGATCGTCTGCGCTCGTATGTGGCCGAGGCGCTGGCCTGCCCGGACGGTGTCCCGGTCCCACAGACGCCTTCCTCGCCGTCAGCGCCGCCACCGACCCAAAAGCCCACGCGGGCTGGGCCCACTCACAATCGCCGAAATCCGCCGGCTCCTGGCGATAGTGCTCCACCCCACCCGCGCCCTCACCCACGCACTGGCCGCATCCACTGGCGCCGCCGTCATCAAGCCCGCGCACGAAAGCTCCGCCATCAACCAAACCGATTACAGAACAACGAAATACAACCGTCGTGCTAACCGTCCGATCCGGCATCGGGACTTGCGGGTGAATCGATCGCTCGGCCGCTCAACTGTCGCTGGATGAGGCTCAGCACACGGCGGCGGCTGCCGGCATGCAGCGGCGCACACCACTGCGTGAGGACCTCGCCCGGGTACACGGGGGTGTAGCGCTGAACGAGCAGACGCCACCTGCCAGATGCGTCCTTGCCGACCGTGACACGCGCCGACTCGACACCGAGGTCGAGCACTTCGCCGGAGCGTTCCGTCAACTGCGCCGGTTGTTCCGATATCGGTGCGGGGCGGACGGCACCGGCGGGGTCTTCGAGAACGATGCGGCGGAGCGCCGCCATGGCGCCGTGTGGATCGTCGGGCTCATCGGCTCGGGGCGGCCGGCACGCCTCCTCCACCGCGTGGTCGGTCAGTATGTGACCCATGGACGTCTTCGCGTAGGAGAAGTCATCGGGGCCCTTGAACACGCTCGGCGGCAACGCCGCTACCCATTGCTCGAAGCTCGGCCGCTTCGGTGATTTCCCGAGTTTGGTTTTCGCCTTGTCGAGCGCTCCTGCGCTCGACAAGCGCAGGTACTCGTGCAGCAGCCGGCCCGGGATGGCCTTCCGGCTCCGATCGGCGTCCTCCGGCTCGAGATTCTGGCTGCGAACTTCCCCGCCGGTACGCAGCTGCACGTCGTCGTAGACGATCGGCAGGCGACCACCGTGCCGCGGCATACTGTCCAGCAGATCCGGGCGTTCGGTGAACAGCTTGCGCAGGACACGGCCGTGCCCGCCCATGCTCGCGACGGTCAGGGCGATCGGATTGCCGTCCTGGTCCACCTGTACCGCCACCTGGGGGTGTCCGTCGATCGGCAACCTCCGGGGTGACCGCAGCACCTCCTCGATCCGAGTGCTCGACACAGCGACGTCGACCAGCTCGACCAGTCGCGTCGGCGCACCCGCGGCGCCCTCGGCCTGCTCCCACTCGTCGAACGCGGCCGCCCATCGCTGTGCGTTGGACCGCCCTGCCATCCAGTCGGCCAAGTCCGGGAACTCACGACGCCAACTCTTCTTGTTGAACGGCCGCAAAGCCTGCGATTCCCGGCTCGGTGGCACTCGAAGCTCCCCGGCGACTGCCGGTGCCTGCGTCCACGGGCCGGGGCCGAACTCGACACGTACCGTGTGCGACCAGTTCGCCATTGTGTTGTTGATGTCCGCGATTGTCGTGAATTCGACCCCGCTCATTTTGGTCGCGCCGCGGCGCGGCTGTGACGGCAGCCAAGAGCAACTGGCACCGAACGAAAGCACGGAAGCGGAACCGGCCCCGCGATCGGCTTTGCCGTCCGCCACCGCGACATGCATCAACCGCTCGTCGCCGCCCGGCTCACTCGTGCCGAACCACATCACCACGTCACCGCGCCGTGGACGTGGCCCCATGTCACGGTCCGAGAGGAGCTGCCGCCCGGCCGGGACCAGAAGGCCGGGCAGTTCGTGCACCCAGCGCTCGGCGAAGTCCTCAGCGTCTTCCCAGCCGTAGAACGCGCGCACGTGCTCGCGGCCGAGTGCACCGGTCGCGACGGCGGCGTACACTACCATGTCGATGCAGCTCAGAGGAACGTCCGGGGCCAGGGCGGGAAGCTGTTCGTCACTCGACCAGCCCCACTCGGCGAAGAGGCTGTCCGGATTCAGCTGACACCAGTAGATCGTGTCTCGGCGGGTGAAGTGCTCGAGCAAAAACTCCACGACGCGCCACGACGCGGATACCGCGGGTGATTCCACCGCGCCGGTCGCGACCAGCTCGGCCGTTTCTCCCACACCGCCGACATCCTCGTGTGCGTCACTGTCGGAGAGCCGCGACCATGGCGTCGTCCGCGACGTCTCCGCCGAGGCCGCCCGACCCGCAGGCTCACCCGGTTCGGGTGGCCTGCTCCCGATGAATCCGACCGGCCCTGTCGTGCCATCGCCCAGCGCGTAATCGTCCCGCGACACCGATGGAATCGCCGGCTCACCCGGCTCCCCCCTCGCCGTGCTCCACGGCGTCGGCCGGTTCTGCTCGTCGTACGTCTCCGCGAACACTCGGGTGCCGTTGCCGAAGGTCACCGCCTCGACCCGCACCCCCGGCGCATCCTCGACCAGCGAACGGTCCGCTGTTCCGGATTCCCTCCCCGCCAGCACCGGACCCGGAAACTCGGAACCGGCGGACGCGCCGTCGCGGGGCGAGCTCTCGTCCGGTGGCCGACTCCCGATGAATCCCTGCGGACCGCTCGCATCCGGTGCGAACACGGCCGATTCACCCCGGGACGGGTCGCCGGGCCGAGGCGTGGATTCCCCTGGGCGGCTACCGATATAGCCGTCGGCCAGCACCCCACCGAACTCGCCGACCTCGATCGGCCCGGCCAGTACCGGCATCCCGGCCTCGGCCGTTCTTCCTTCGGCGCGGCCTTCGGGTATCTCATCGTGTCCGTCGGTCGGTCTGGCGCCGATATGACTATCGGGACGGTTGCCGATGAAGCCCTGCGGGCCGACCGGTCCGTCCTGTTCGGTATCAGGCCTGCTGCCGATGCGCCCCCCGTCGAGGGGGGCGAGCATTTCGATGATCCGGGTCCGCATCGCTTCGGCGTTGCGCAGCTCGATTCGCACGCGTTCGGACTGTTCTCGTACCTGGCGCGGGGCATCCGGTCGTTCGGAGGTGTCGAGCTCTCGGCGGATGCCGGCGACCCTGGCCTCGACCACGGCGAGGTCTTCCTCGAGTCGCCGCCTTTCTCTCGCGATTGCTTCGGGGTCACCGCTGCGGGCGATGGCGTGACTGTCGAGGACGCGCCACGGTACGCCCGCGTTTTCGAGTGCGGCGCGCAGCTCCGGATCGGGTGGTTCGGGAAGGTTGACGTGATCGATGTCGGCGAGGGTGATTCCGCCGTGGATGTGGCATTCGACGAACTGATTCCGCCGGAAGAGTTGGCCGGAATAGTCGCGATTCGTTCCGCGCAGGGGCTGATCTTCGACGGTGACGTTCGCGGACAACGGGGCAACGCCGAAAGATTCCGGCTGCGGGTCGAGCAGCGGCGAGGGTATGGTCCGTGCCGGTTTACCACCCCACACGGAGCCGGAGTAGACGAGCGAATCGCCGACGGAGAACGTGGCCCGCTCGCGGACATCGTCTTTCAACACCAGGTCGATCCGGCCGTACATCGCCAGTTTTTCGGTGTGCAGCCTGATGTGGGTGTCGGACAGCCCGGCCGAGATGCTGGCGTCGGACAGCCCGGCCGGGCGCTCGCCGCCGATGAGCACGTGCCCGTAGACCGGCCGCAGCCGCGGATCCATATCTTCGGGGTTGGCGAACCACCGGTTCTCCATTTTCGCCACATCGCTGCGGTGACCGCCGCCCAGCGTGCCCTCGAACTGTGTCTTGAACCGGCCGTCGGCGAGCAGGCCGAACAGGGCCTCTTGTCTCATCCGGAGCGCCAGCGGCTTGCCCGCGACCAAATCGGTGAGTTCGCTTGTCAGCTGCGCGCGAAGTTCGGTGACACTCACGCCGAGGTCGTCTGCCAGGTCACCGATCTGCTGAAGCAGGGCGCGGTACTGCACCAGGTGGCCCTGCACGGCCGGCTCGCGTGCCTGTGGATATCGGGCGAAGAACTCCTCGTTGCGTCGTGCTACCTCGGCCGTACGTGACGGATCATCGAAACTCGCTCGCCCGAATTCGTACAGCTGTGTGTAGTCGTCGAGCATTGCCCGGTTCGGGGCGCGGAAGGCCAGTTTCAACCCAGCGCGCTCCGGTTCGGCAGGCATCGCCGACGTCGAGTCGGGGAGCGGCGGTGCGGCCGGTTCGCTCTGGTCGTCCGCGTCCAGCTCGAACAGGCCGAGCGCTCGGGGCAGGTTCCTGGCCAGTGCCGAGTGCAACTCGCCCCGGTGGGCCATCGCGATCAGCTCGTTGCGGCTCACCCAGCGGGCCTCCCCGATTTCCTTGTCGTCCACCACCGGATCGAGCCGGTGCGGCGCGTCGGCGACGAGGAGGTGGTATTTCCACCCGCGTGGCCCGTGGATCACATGCGTCCCCACATGGGCCAGGCGGGCCAGATATTCCGCGCTCGCGCCGAGTTCCTCGCTCATCTCGCGGGCCGCGCCCTGGGGCGGTGTTTCCCGCGAACACAGCGCGCCACCGGGAAGCTGCCAATTCCCCTGGGAGAACCCGGCTTTCGAGCTGCAAATCAGGAACAGTTCCTCGCCGAGCTCGTTCACGTGCCGGACCAGCACACCCGCCGCCCCGTAATGACCCCAGTACCCAGGCTCGACTTCACGGTCACCGGACATCCCGGGGTCGTCGAGGATCCGGAAGGGACGCTCGGGCTGCTCGGGCGGGTCCGCAGGGATCGTCGACGGCCGACCGAGCGGTCCGTCTCCATCGTTCGGTTGCCCGGCCGGAAGCGGAGTTTCGCCGTCCGGCGGACGGCTGCCGATGCGATCGGGAGGATTACCGCGACTGTCCGGTGGCGCGTTCTCCGAGGTGGCATCCGGATAGAACCGCCGCCACTCGATTGGTTGCGTCTGTTCCGGAGACGGGTTTTGCGGGGGCCGTGACCACGGAGTGCCGATGTTTCCGGCGGGACGATCGTGGTCACCGGTTTCGCCTCGGCCGACGTGCTCGGCTATGGCTCGGTCCAGATCTACCCGCATGGTGGTCAGCTGTATCAGTCGGGCCGATTGCTGGTGGTCGACGAGAGCGGTCAAGAGGCGACCGGTGGGGGTGGCGGCATCAGATGCGGCGGCGAGGCGATCGAGCGCGCTGAGTCGGCCTTGGGTGCCGATCTCGACGGCCGCTCCCGGTGCGACAGTAGAGCGACCGAACATGTCGTCGAGCTCTTGTCTGCGCTGGGCACCCCTGTCGGTATTCGAAGTGTTGAGCGCGGCGTCCGGTGTTCCCTCGATGGCCAGTGTGGTGGCCCGCTGGAGATCGTCTTCCAGTATCAGGCCGCGGCCGATCCAGGAGCCGAGCCCGGTCAACCGCTCCTTCCCAGCGCTGTCGAGCAGCTGGGCCCATTGTGATCGGGTGAGTGCATTCAGCCGCCTGTGCAGCAGGTTGAGCACGTCGTTCAGATGGGTTGCAGCCAGGATCGGGTCGGTACCGGTCAACGTTGAAATAATGGTGACGGCTTCGGCCTGGACCCGGCGCCAAGCGTTCAAGGCCGCCGCCTCCGCCCCGCGGGCCGGCGGCTCTTCGCCGCGCCGCGCCGCGACCATCCGCAGTTCCTCGACGATGTCCGCGCGGTTGCGCATCATCTGAGCGGTCCGCTCGTCCGCGGCGCCGGACTCGGTTGGCCTGCTGCCGATGAAACCGGGCCGGTTGGGCCCAGCCGCGCTGATGGTGCGATCGAACAGTACGTCGCTGTCGCGAAGCGCGTAATCAGGTAGCACGCTCGCCAGCACCCGCACCCGCAGTTCCCCATCGCGCGCCTCGACCGTCAGCGCGCCACCCCGTCGCAAACCACCCCGGCGCCGCCCCGCCAACCCGATCGCCTCGGCCAGTATCGAATTCACCCGGGCCGCATCGAAACCTTCTGCAAGCTCGGCCAATTGCGCGACATCGACTTGACCGACACGTTTACGATCTACCCAAAACCGCACCGACCACGATGAATTCGCGCCGTCCGCCCGGCCCTGCCACTCGAACGATCCGAAAACCGTGCCGCCCCAGGCGTCCGACAGAATTTCCCGGGACTGCACCACAGTCAGTCCCTCGAGCGATCCACTGACTACGAATCCACCATCACCCTGTGTCCGTGACAACCGCAGCAGGACGCTGTCGCGGGCCGCTGCGCCCAGACCGTAATCCACTAGCTGCGCGGCGACATTCAGCAATTCCGGAGGCTGAGTCGCGCCGACGGAATCACTGTCGGTCAGCAGCCCGGCGACTGCCGCACGAACCTGCTGTCCGGAGGTGCCCGGGGGAATCACCGTCGACGAATGACGAGCCGGATCGCCCGGCTCGGGTATGGAATCCGTTGGGCGGCTACCGATGTGATCGTCGGCCTGGTCCGGTGCCTGGTCCGATCGCTCGAGGTGCTGCTCGAATAGGTGGACCACCTCGGCGGTGTTCGGGTGCCATTCGACTCCATCGGAGTCGGCCACCCACCGGGTCATCCGCTGGTGCAACTCGTCGAACACGGGAGCGACCTGATCGGGCTCGACACCTGGGTCGGGATCGCGATACTGGACGATGGTGCGCTCGCCCTCCCGGTACACGACAACCTCGACATGCCCCGGTTCGCGACGGAGCGGGCCGAGGGTCAGCGGTACTCGTACCTCGTCGGCGTCGCGCGTCATATTCTCGCGAACGGGATCAACCCAGAAGCGATCGTCGTACACCGCGAATATTGCCTCGATGCTGTTCTGGAGGCCGAATTTCGGCATCGTGAACAGCTCTGACACCGGCAACAAGTCGCCGTACAAGGGGCCCGCTCGGCGTTCGTTGTTGAAGCCGGCGTCGGTGAGATCGAGTCCACCTCGGGCCAGCACATCGCGCAGTTGAGTGGTACCCATCGCGTCGGCAAGGCCGCCCAGCGCGTAGGGGTACACCTGCCCCGTCGGCCGCCCGTTCTCGTCGGGGTACACGACGCCCCAGCCGGCCACCGCATCTCCCATAGCCGACAGCACGTGGATTATGTCGGCGTGTTCGCTCTCACCGAGCATTCGCCCCCACTGATCGATGACGAAGGAAATCCCGCCTGGTTCTGCGCCGATGGGGTCGAGGGACGTTCCGTTCGGCGCGACGAACTGTCCGCCGTGCACTCCGAGCACCCGAGGGCGGAAGCGCGCGGGGATGGCTTCTCGATAGTCGTCGTCGGTGAATGGCTCCTCGGACGCAATGGAGTGAGCAGTGTAGGACGGCCGGATGGGTCTCGGCGATTCGGAGCCGTGCTGGGCGAGGTCGTCGAGGTCGCCTACGATGCGCGAAAGCATCTGCGGCAGCAGGGGGATTTTCCCGAGGCCGCGCAGAGTGCTGGACCGCATTTCGGATGCGCTCGCACCGCTGGCAGTTGCGATTGCCTCGTGGATATCGATGCGCAGCTGAAACAGCGATAAACCTACGGCTTCGGCGGGACGAGTATGACCGAGTCGGTCGACTGCGGCCGCGACCGCGTGGTCCAGCTCGCGAAGCCGGTCGATCGCTCGGTCGGTGTCGTGGGTGCGGGTCAGGAAGTACAGCGCCGCCTGGTAGGCGTTCGGGATATATCGCCGCGCCACCTCGCCGAAGGTCCGATCCGAGCCGACGAGGGCGCCGGCGAATTCGGCTGCTTGCGCCGGTAGCGAGCGCAGCGAGTGGACCAACTCTTGATCCCAGTCGCCGTCGCGCCCCGCGATGAGGTAGTCGTCGGCAAGCGTTGCCCAGCCAGAGCCATCGACGAAGCGCGCCGCACCGAGTTCGACGACTGCGGCCAATTCCTCCGGGAATCGGGTCAATACATCGAGATCGTCGGCATAGGGCGCCGACCGCGTCCCGGCTCCGTGCAGCGCTCCGATGATCTCGAATACAACGGTGGCGGCATCGGCCACCGCATCTGCCTCGATGATCGACCCCCCGGCGCCGGCGTCGGTGATCCGGCGCCATTGTTCGGCCGCTAACGCGGTTTGCACTCGTGCCGCTCCTATGGCTTCCTCGAGCGCAGGCGGTTGTCCATGATGCAGGGCCGCAAGGTGGGCCGAAGTTTCGGTCTGTGTTTGGGCAAGGAAGATCCGCAGACCGCGAGCCGACAGCCGAGATGCCCAGTGGGCGAGCTCTTCTCGCGTGGCATGGACCGGATCCGGTATCGCAGGATCGGTCAGCGCCGCCGGATCCGCTTTGCCGGGACGCGAATCAGGAGTGTCTTCCGGTGGACGGCTACCGATCGAACCATCGGGTCCGTCCTGCCCCGTGTGCCGTTGCCCACGGCCGGCTCTGCTGCCATCCGCGGCATCGTCGGGAGCGACCGAACCGATGTTCCGCTCCGGAACGACGTCGGGTTTCTTCGACTTGGCGCCTTGCGGCCACGGCAGCGCCTTCGCGTTGTGCGTACCAGCTCCGGCCCGATAGAGGCTTGCGAGGCGTTCGGGCAGGCTCCCACGTCGCCGCTTGGCGCGAACCTGAATGTTGCGGACGAGTCGCAGAGTATGGTCGGCAGCGTTGCGGTCGATGGTCGCGCGCACCGCAGGTTGGCTGACGTACCTACTGGCCTCCTGCGCGGCCAGCTCGGACGCCATCGCCTCCCGGTCCTCGAGCCCACGCTTATGGACTTCGTAAAGGCTGTTCTGTTGACGCTGCCGGTATTCCTCGTAGCACTTCATGACGAAGCGCGTCGCATCCGATGAGGTAGCCGGATCGGCGTCGACACTTCGGACCAGGTCGAGGGCCGCTGCGAGGGTTCGTGGGACGGGCTGGCGCGTCCTGGCCTGCTGCGGACGTTCGGGTGCTGTGCTGGGTGGATGTTCGGATGCTGGATCGAGTGGATAGGCGCCCTCGGGTGGGCGAGCGCCGGTGAAGGCGGGTTCGGCCGGTCGGGCGGAGTTAGGCCGGTCGGGTGAGTTCGCGGGGATCGTGGACGGCCTAGCCAGCGGTCCGTCCTCATCGTCCGGTGGTCTCGGCGCCTCGTCGGCGAGCACCGATTCGCCGATCTCGTCGATTTCCCGGATTCGTTCCGGGGACAGGCTGGTCTCGGTGCGGTGAACAGCGTGGCCGGCCGGCTCCCGCACGAGGTCGCCGTTCGGTTCGAAGTCGATGGTCCAGAAGGCGCGCTGGGACTCGGGCAGTCTTTCGATGAATTTCTGCTGAGTGCGCTGCCAGGTGTCGAACTTGGCGGCTTTGTTCAGCAGGGCCCGCCGGTCGGCCAGGTCATTCGGGCCGAAGTCGATATCGCCGTTGTCGTCGGCGGCGAGGTCCACCACGACCAGGTTCGGAGGGTCGCCGGGTGCGCTGTCGTTGACCAGGATTACGAGGTGGTTGTCGGCGTCCCTGCTGCCGTCGTTCTCGGTGTTCTTCCATTTGTAGACCAGGACCTGGATGCCGCCGGGGCGCTGTTTCAAAGATTCGACGGCGCTGTCCAATGAGTCGAATCCCGTTGGTGTGCCGCCGAACGATTTCCGGACCGTATTCCAGTCGTGGCCCCGCAGCGGTATTCCGCCGGGCGGCATGATGAAGCGGTCGTCGTTGTCCGGGCACAGCACTCGCATGGCGGACACGCCGTTGTTGACACAGCTGTTGGGGCTGCGCCGGTGTATTTGCGTGATCAGGTCGAGCAGGGCAGCGGTAGCCAGAAAGTAGGAGGCGGCGGCGACAGCGTTCTCGGCGACGGGGTCGTCGGCAACCGGGTTGCGGGCTGCCGGGTCGTTCGTGTCGGCGTCGGTGGTGGTGTGGTCCTGGGTGCTGGTGTCGGGCAGGTGGTGGGCGACTGCTTCGCCGAGGATGTCTCGGGCCATGGCGGGGGTGACGTCGGAGGGGGAAACGCCGAGTGCGTCCGCGAGGTCGTGCTGAGCGCCGGTCGACGCGGCGCCGACATGCCGCAGGCCCTCGGCGCCTTCGATCTGCTCGGGGCGCAGGCCGAGTTCCTCGGCCAGTGCGTCGCGGCGGGGCGTGAGCTGGTCGAGTGCTTGACCGTCGGTGAGCAGCGCGTACTGGACGGCGGCTGCGGGGGCGGTCGCGTCGACATGCTGACGCAGCGTTTCCACCGCAGCGGGCGGGAGGTGCGCTTGGTGCAGCAACCTGTGCAGTGGGTCGGCGGTGGCAGCGGTGGCGGCATTGTGGGCGTTGTCGCGGTCGTCGTAATCGAGTACCGCCGCGGCGGCGGTGGTCAGCGCCGGCGCGGGAATCCCCAGTAGCCTGGCGAGTCGCGTGGATCGCTCTGCCAGTTGGTCCGGTTCGCCGATCTCCGCGTCGCCCGGGTGCCAGGGTGTCGAGGCGGCGATGAGGGCTTCGGGGGCGGTGATCGGTGCGTAGCGGAGGATGAAATCGGCGGTGGCGTGGTGGTGGGCGCGCTGTTGCAGCCCGGGCACGAGCGAGCCGAGCTTGTCGCCGGCCTCGACGACGACGTTGTGCGTCTCGGGAGTGGGTGCGGCGCGGTGGGCGGCGACGGCTTGGTCGTAGTGGATCACCGCCTCGCGGACCCCACGCAGGTGCATGGCGTTGCGGATCAGTGCGTCCTGCGGCGACATCAATGCTTGTGCTGTACCGGGTTTGCCGTTGCGGGCGGTGCGGTTCTTGGCCTGGTCGTAGATGTAGGACTGTTCGGGAACCTCGGTCATCCAGACGTGCATGCCACCCTTGGCCAGCACCGCGTCGGACACGGCGATATCCACACCACGCTGGCCCTGCCGGTTGATCACCAGGATCTTGCCCTGCTCACCGGCGTCGTCGAAGACCTTCTGCAACTCGGTTTCCCAGTCCGCGCCCCACTTGGCGATCCGGTCGGCGTCGACCGCCTCGATCGCTTCCCGTGGTACTCCGGCCCGCAGCAGCGCGCGGACCTGTTTTTCGACCAAATCATTGCGGTGGCACAGGATTTCCTGGAACCGGCCCTGCCCACCGTCCCACATTTGGTGGGCGTATCCGGCCAGCGCGTTGAGCTTGCCCCTGGTGTTCTCGTGCAGGTCGGCCTGCCCCTCCACCAGCCGCGAGGGGTTGAACGGATCGACTTCGTGCGGTGCGTCGAGCCCGTACACCGTCTTCAGCACGCCGCCCAGGTCGCTGAGCGTGCCCGAGGCGCCGGTGATGTGGTCGAAGAAGCGGTCGGTGCCGTAGATCTCGGCTGCGGTGATGCTCTTGGCGGAGTCGGCGTCGGCGCGTACCACGATGCCGTGCTGCTCGGCGTCCATCCCGATGGCCTCGGCGGCCCGGATCTCCTTGGCCTCCACGGCTTGGGCCAGGCTCGCCTTGCCCGGCTCGGCACTCCACCGCGATTCGCTCGAGGTCTTCGGATTGCGTTGCAAACCGTGTTCGCCCTGATCGACGATGACGATCTTGCCCGCATCCATCACGTAATGGGTCTTGTTGCGAGTGGTGAACTCGGCGGCGGCGGCCATCTCGAGCCGCGAGGGCCCCATGTGCTGCAGCCACCGATTCCCGTCCGGCAGCGCCTCCAGTTTCGCCCGTCCCGCCGGTGTCAGTTCCGCTCGACCGTCGTACCAGTACTCCGTCCCCACCGCGAGGGTGCCGTCGGGCAATTCCACGTCGACTTCCTCGGCGATCCGTTTCAGACCGAAATCCTCGTGCGACAGTTGCCCTTTCGCGAGCGCCTCGGCGAGGAAGTCGTGCGCGGCGAACACCTCACGCGCCGTTGCCTCGGGAGCGGCCTCTTGTGCGCCTTCGGATCGGATGAATGTCTTCTCACCGCGGTCGACGATCGCGTCCATCTCGTCGATCACCACCCGGCGCGGCGGCGTATGACCGGCATTGCACAGGTGCCCGACCGTCTCACCGGTGGCCACTACGATCGCGGGCCTGCCCGGTGTCACCGGACCGAACCCGGTCGCCTGATCGGCTCGCAACACGTCGATGCCGAAGTCGCTGACCACCCGCCGGTACTCGGTGAACTCCCGATGCGCCAACCCGTCCGCGGTCGTCACCAGCAGCACCGAACCGTGGCGCACCGCCTGGTTCATCGAATACGACATGAACATCAGCGTCTTACCCTGGCCCGGCAGCATCTGCACCGGCCGCCGAGCCATCTCGAACCCGCCCTCCAGCTGCGGCGGACGCAACACCATCCCGCCGGGTGCGTCGCCGATCGTCCGGCGCCGAATGATCTCCATACCCGCGATCAGCGATTCCCGTTCGTCGCTGTGGAACAGCCCAGCCTTCAACACCTCGTCCGGAAGGTTCGACAGCCGCAGCGCCGCCGGGACGTGATCACCCGACCGCGCATTGAAATCAGCCAGCACGTCCTCGGCATGATCGCGAGAATTCGGTGCCGGCGAACCTGCGTCGTCGCCGAAAACCTGGGCCCGGCCGGTTTCCGGTCCTGCCTCTGCGCCGGTCTCACCGACCGCTGCCCCCTGGCCGGTCTCACCGGCCGGCGTGCCCTGCTCCGCGGCGGAGCCTTGCTCATCGCTGCCCGGCGAGCGCCGCCCGTTCGCGGCGGCCGCTTCCTGGCCGTCTCCGGCCGCGTGCTCCCCGGCTTCCGCTGGAACCTTTTGCGGCGCAAAGTTTTCCGCACCTGCCTCCGCACGCGGTGGGGCCTGGCCCGCCACGCGACCGGACTCGTCACCACCCGGATGCTGCCCGGCGGCGGGCACTGCGGGACTGCGCCCAGTGGTGTCCACCGAGACCTTCGGCGGCTGCGATGTTTCCGCACCGGACACCACCGGCGGCGTGCCGCGCTCTGCGGTCTGGCCGCGCGCCTCGCCTGCCGACGGCTGCTGCCCAGCGGTGTGCTGTGGGGTGCCGGTCGCCCCCCTCGCCGGCGCCGCTGTTTCCGCACCGGCCTCCGCATGCGGCCCCTGGCCCGGCATCGTGAGCGACCGTGCGGGTGACTCGGCCGGCATCCGGTGTCCGTCGCCGGCCGCGTGCGCGGGGGTGTCCACCGGAACCTTCGGCGGCGCCGCTGTTTCCGTACCGGCCACCACCGGCGACGCTGCCTCGGTCGGGTGCGCCCCGGATCCGCCGGACTGCCGTGGTGCCGGGGTTGGTGGAACCGTCACGCCGGCCAACGGCGCCTGGCTCTCGGTGACCACCGCGTCCGGAGTGGCCGTCCAAGCCTGCCGCGCGGCCTCCCACGCCTGCCTCGATTCCTCCGAAATCTTCACCGGCGGTTCAGCCGCGGGCAGGTCGGGCCGGGTGAACAGACCGCTACCGTCGACCACCGACTCGGCGGCGCGACCGGAGCTAGAGTGACTGCCGGGTTGGGCATGCACGGTTCCGGCGAATGCGCCGTTGAGCATCGGCGCCAGGATGTGGTCGAAATCCTCCGGCCAACCAGTGATCATGGAGGCCGCCCCCAGACCCGCCACCGCGCCCGCCGTCCCGTGCACCAGGCCGGCCAGCGTCCGGCTGGTCTGCATCCTGGGAACCACCGTCGGCCCCACTCGCGCGGCCAGCGTGCCGCCCGCCGCGCCACCGGCACCCGCCGCTGCCGCCGCGAGTATCGACTTCACGTCGATACCGGTTCGGTTATCGCCGTTGTCCCCGATCGGGGACGCATTCCGGTAACCGGCCTCGACCTGCAGTAGTTGCACGCCGCCGTCCACGGCCGTCGGCAGCAGCGCCCCCCGGCCCACCGTGAGCGCGAACCGGGCAGGCCCCAACGCCGACAGCTTGGCCGACGTGCCTACCGCGAGCCGGGTGTAGGCCTGCTCCAGGCCCGCACGCATCACCGCGACCTCGGCGCGGCCCTCCATCAACGCCGACTCCACCACTGGTGCGGCCGCCACCTCGCCGGCCGGCCCGGCCGCCGCGGCCGCCGACAGGATCCGCACGATCCGCCAGCCCAGCTGGATGCCGAACGCGAACATCACACACAGCGTCTTCTCCGCGTCGTTGGCCGTCCCGTCCGTCTGATCGGCCAATACCAGCGCCCGCTCGCGCAGCTTGGCTCCGCCGTCCTGCTGCGAGTGCAACGCCTCCCGCAACCGGTCACCGAACACTCCCACCGAATCCTGCTGCGCCAGTAGGTTTCCCGCGTCCGATACGTGATCGTTCATCGCCGCGGCCTTGTCCCGCAACTCCGCGGCCAGCCACCGCATCTTGGCGATGTCGGCCCGCGGCAGATCCCCGCCGAACACCACCATCTCGATCGGGCGTCGCACCGGGCCGGGCAGACCCTCGAACAACTCCCGCAGCTGAACCACAGGGTTCAGCGAGAACCCGTCTCCCACCGGCGCCGCCTATCCCGGCGGCGGGGCCGCGTCGACCAGCACCGCGTGCAGTGTCTTCGCCGCAGCGCTGGCCCGCTCGCCGTGCAGCACGACATCGGCGAATGCGACACCCAATGCTCGATCCACTTCAAAGCCACCCGCCGCACCGGTGGCCCCGGCCAACTCGGCACGCCAGCGCCGATAACCGCGCAGCAGCTCAGCGAATGTCGTGTGCCGTCCCGCCATCACCCGCATGTACTCGGCGATCAGGGTGTGCTGGGCGATCCGCCGGGCGACGCCGCCCCCGGCGTTGTCCAGGGCCTTGCCGAGTTCTCCTACCGTCGCCGAGTGAACAGCCGAATCGTCGGCCCCAGGTTCGGGGTCCGGCGCTCCGATGCCTCGGCTCGGTTCGCAGGCGGCGCGCCGATCGAGGGTGATCGACCGGATGGTGGCCGAATCACGCACTTCACGGCGCCACCGCACACCCTCGGTGTCGGCGCCCAGGTCCCCTATCGCGACGACGTCGAGTTCGATCACCGGGTACTCGGTGAGCACCCGATCGACGGCGGCCGCGAACTCGCGCACGGGCGTCTCCTGCAGGTCGGGTAAGTCGAAACCGACTACCGCGACGTTATGCCGGTCGGCCAATGTTCGTGCCAGCCAGGCGAATACGGGTGAGGCGCCGGGCTTGCCGGCCGGTCGTTCCGCATCGCGGCGTCGATCGCGCTTGTGCGGCTCGTCGCGCTTCGGGGAGCGCGGCGGGGAGCCGGATCGAGGGTTCGACGAGTTCGGCTCGGAAGCCGCGGACCCGCGGTTCGTCCGTGGTGGCTCGGTCCAGGGCGTCTCTTTTCTTCCACCGGCCGCGGGAGCGGGTATTCGTGCCGGCGGCGCCCCGGGCCGGGCCGATGGCGCGCTCGAGTTGGCCGCATCCCGTCCGGCGACGGCCGGGGGCGACACCCGCGGGGGCTGACGGCTCGGATCCTGGGCGGTCTTCGAACCGCCCTGCCGGTCCGATTTTTCGGCCGGACTATTCGACGACTGTGGGCCGTTCTGCGACGTCGACGGTCTTCCGGCGGCCTCCGGCGGCGCGCCGGAGGTTTGTTGTCCGGTGGGAGTACCGTCCGACGCTGATTGTCCGGCAGGGGTACGGCCCGCGGTCCTGGCGTACGGCACGGGAGACGAAGTCACCGGTTCTTGCGTCGTAGGAGACGCGGTGGCCGAGGACGGCTGCACACCCGTCCCATAGGCCGGATCCGGAAGATACGCCTCCTCGGCCGCTCGGCCGATTCCACCGGAGCCGTCGAGATCCTGGGTCTCGAAGTCGCGCGCGGCGGCGGCTACCTGCTGGGCCGTCCCACGCAGGCTTTCCTCCATCGCTCGCATATCATTCAGCAACTGATCGGCCTGTGGCATGAAATCCTTGGCGAACGCCTCGCCCAGATAGTCGTCGCCCCAGCACCCGTTCGCCTGCGCCAGAGAGTCCCGCAGTCCTGCGTAGGTCCGGCTCACCTGGTCGCCGAGTTCGGCCAGCCGTGCGCTGTCGCGCCGCAGGCTGTCCGGATCCAGCCGCACTCTGTCGCTCACGTCCCCCCCGGTCGGACTCGGCCGTTGGCGCGCAGCCGGAACCGTCGCTCGAAACCGGTGACGAACACCGACAGCGGCACCGACGTGGTCGAGCGCTCGACAACACCATCGTCGGCAACATAGAAAACCGCACGGTCCAAAGCGATTCCGCCGTCCGGCATCGGTGAACGCACCAACCAGCCCACGCTGATGCGATCGGCCCGCAACGTCGACAACGGGTATCCCGTGGTGTCGTAACCCCGGCTGCGGATGTGTTCCCGGACGAGGTCGAGCGCCTCGGCTGCGCCGATCCTGCTGGCCTGGTTCGTGACCAGGTCCGCGAGCACGAACTGGAACAGGGCGCCATCGATGTCGGCGTCGTCGCCGAAGACCTGCACGATCGCCTCACGAGTCACCGCACCGGCCTGCGCCGCCGACACCAATAGCTCAGCCGCCTCCGGCGTATCACCCGACCGGTCGTCCAGCAGGCTGCCGACGACACCCGCCACGGTGCCGGCCGTCCACACCGCGGGCAGCGCTGGCGCGCACTCCGGTATCGGCGCGGACTCGCCCCCATACCACTGCCCGTCCTCCCACCAATAACAGAACGACAGCAGACCGGTCGCAGCGCGCGGATTGAGCACCGGGTCGGCAACCCAATCCGGTGCCCCCGCAAAGAATTTCGGCATTGCGGCACCCCCGTTGTACGCCGCGTCCAGAACCGGCGCATCCCACACACCACCCGAGAGCACCGCCCGGTCACCGGGCAGCAGAGCCAACGTCGACCCGCTACGCCCCACACTTTCGAACATGCCCACCGACAGCCCGATCCGCGGCCCCCGCCCCGACCCGACCGCCACGAACGCCGCCGCCAGCACCGACCACCGAGCCCACAACGCCGCCAGCTCCGGCAACTCATTATCCACAGCAACCGCCCGCACCCCCGCACGCCGGTCCGCCCGCATCCCGTCGGCGGCCGCCCGCGGCGATCGCGACGGGCGTTCGCCGCGCCCGAGGTAGGCTGCCAGCCACACCGGCAGCCGGTCCCGCGGATAACGCTCCATATCGGCGAGGTAGGCCGCGGGCGCGAACAACTGTTCACCGGGAAACGGCTCCGCACCGTGATCGGCGACGACCTCGACACCGTCCACGCTGATCCGCACCAGCAACCGCCACCACGGCCCGTCGTCCGCCCCCGCCGAAACCTCCCGATGCCGACGCACCGCATCCCACACCCCATCCGGCACCGGGAACCGGGTACCGTCGCCGACCACGAGCAGCGCCGATTCGGCGACCACGGTCATCGCGAACCACGCCTCCAACCGCTCCCACCCGGACGGAGCCACCGCACGCAATCCGTCCACGATCCGATCGGCCAACCCGGCGAGATCCTCCCCCATGCCTTGCGTCACGGCATCCTCCGTGTCCGGGAACGATAAGCGCGTCGGGGCCTCCGATGCACCGACACACCTGACCGATTCGTCGTCACTATTTGGAGGTTCCCGAACAGGGGAAGATTTCATACTTCGCCCTCCCAGCGCAATCCTGGGTTACCAGCCATGGCAAGCCGACCGGTAATCAGCCGCACGCAGCCGAGATGATCAGTTTGTGCTCACCGGATCGTGCGAAGCGGGCCGTCAGTGGTTTGATCAGGCTTGATAGCCGACAGACGCTCAAATCCGTTCCGGTGCATAGGATTTTTCGAGGCAGACGGGAAGTCGGCGGAGCACTACAGCGGGCCGACGGTGCGTGTTGTTCCGAAATACGCTGCGGTGTCAAGTGGTTCGCGGTCTACTCAGGCCGAGTATTCGGCGGCCGATGTCGACTAGCTGTCGACGCAGCGTCTCCTGGTCGACGTCGCTCAGCGCGCCGGAATGCGGCACCGGCCAGACCGGTCAGCACCGCGGTGGCCGCGATGACACCATCCGGTCCCGGGGTGGGTTCTGCCAGTAATGCGACCGGGCGGTCGATCACCTCGCGCCAGTCCGGGTGCTCACGCACGACACGAATGACGCTGGGATCGGTGGTCACGACGGCGGCGAGATGGTTGATCTGCCGGTCGCCGCTCCGACGCACCTGACCGACGACCGGGGAACCTCGAGGCGATTCAGATCGACAACGACCAAGACCACGGGACGGATCCGAGGATTGCAGCGGCGGACGAGATTGGGGATTTCCCTACTGCCTATGCCGACAACCGGGGGTCCAGACTCGGCTTTCACCGAATCTTGACGTTGCTCGGGTATCGGCCCGGTTCGAAGACAGGCAGTAGCGATGAGCGTTCACCACGTCGACACAGGCAGCGCTGCTGCTCGACGAAACTCAACCCAAGACATCCGATCACAGGATTTAGGGAACCACCGAGCAAGAGAGACCCGAGGTACGTGCTATCCGCTCGATACCGATGAAGTTCAACGGATGGTGCTCCGGGCAGCGCGCGAGGCAACACCGGTCTACCCGTTGAGCACTGGCCGGAACTGGGGCATGGGCTCACGGCATCCGGTGTTCGACGGCTGCACCGTCCTCGATCTGAGCCGGATGACCACCATCCGGACACTCGACTTGGACCGGGGCTACGCCGTGGTCGAACCGGGGGTGACCCAGCGCCAGCTCGCGGAACTGCTCGACGGGACACCGTGGATGCTGAACGTGACCTCGGGATGTGCCTATGCCAGCCTCGTCGGCAATACGATCGAACGCGGCGACGGCACTATCCGGGCGCGGGTCGAGGACCTCTTGGGACTCGAAGTCGTGCTCGGCACCGGTGAGATCATGACCACCGGCGGCCTCGACCGTAACGGCGGCTGGTCCGGCACCGTAGCGGGACCCGACCTGACTCGGGTTTTCCTGCAGAGCAACCTGGGTGTGGTCACCGCGATGGCGATCGGTTTCGTTCCGCGCCCCGAGGCGGTCACCCTCGTCAACGCGACCTACTCCAACACCGTTCTCGCCGAAGTCGTCGACACCGTGATCCGGGTCGGTCGGACGCGGATCGCCACGCATGGCATGCTGCGGCTCAAGGAGCTCTTCGTGGTGCCCGAAGCGGGCCGCGCCGCACTTGCCGATACCGCCGACCCCGACATCTTCACGGTTCAGGTACCCCTGCTCGGGTCTCGCGAGGCCGTCCGGATCGCCGAGAACGACATTCGCGACACGCTCGTCCGAGTGGGCGGGCTCGCGTCGTACCGCTCCCTGGACCCTGCGACCACGCCGATCGACGATCCGCTGTACCCGCGCACCCTGTTCGCCCGGGGGATCCCGTCCTGCCTGCACCTGCAGCAGTCGCTGGGAGTCGACGAGTGTGCTCGGGCCGACGAGGCGCGGATCGGCTGGCTGACATTCCTGCCGGTGGTTCCGCTCCAGCAGAATGCGTTGAGCAAGGCAGTCGAGCGGGTTCGAGGCCGAGCGCCACGGCGTCGCGGGCATGCTCGAGTTCAACGTGATCTCACACCACACCACCAACATGGTCACGCAGATCCCGTTCGTGCGGGAGCCCGAAGCGATCGAGCGGGCGCACGCACTGCGCCACGCGGTTCGCCGGGTATTCCTGGAAGCGGGTTTCCCGCCCTACCGCTCCAACATCGACCAGATGCCATGTGAACTCGTCGATCGGTCTGCCAGTTACCGAGACGGACCGCTGGACGGACTCAAACGGCTCTTCGATCCCGCCGACATCATCTCGCCCGGCCGGTACCTGGTGGTGAACCGATGAACGCCACACCAAGGGTGGCACAAGCCACCGTGGACTTCGACTGTGTCATCGTGGGCGCTGGCATCGGCGGTGCCATGCTGGCCTTGTTGCTGGGGCGCCAGGGCCGCCGGGTGCTGGTGATCGACCCCAAGCCTGGTGTGGCCACGCGCGGTGCCGAGATCCTCAAGCCCCGCGGAATCCGTGTCCTCGCCGAGCAGGGTTTGCTCGACACCCTGGCGAGCCGAGGTGCCTTGAAACGGCACGTAATCGACTACCACCACGACGGAAAGCTGCTCTTCTCCTACGATTTCGCCGAGCACACCCAGCTCGGTCATTTCTTGATCGCCCCCCTACAACGAGATCGTGGGGACGATCGTTGCGGCCTGCGCCGATCTGTCGCACGTGCACATCCGGTTCGGTTGCCGGATGGTCGATTTCGCGGTCGCCGATTCCCTGGTCACCCGCTGCACGCTGGACGACGGCACCGAGTTGCGGACTCGGGTGCTGGTGGATTCCAGTGGATCCGGCGCAGGGCTGCGTGAGTTCGTCGGCTCTGAACGGGACGACAACCGCTATCACCACGTGCTGCGGATGAGCACGATTCCGATGACGGACAGTATCGCCGCGCGCAACCGGCTCTACTTCGATTCCCGCGGCTGGTTCGCCTACTTCTACCCAGTCAGTGCCGAGCTGGCCAGGGTGTTCGTCGGATTTCCCCGGGAACTGGAGCGGCCGGTGTTCGACGAACACAGCATCGATCTGAAAGGGCGGCTCAGTACCTTCGTCACCCAGAGCGACGACGCCCTCGCGCTGTTGGACGGGGACCGGTTCACGCCCGCGCCCGTGACGGTTTTCACCAGCAAGCCCTACCACCGCGACAACGTCATTCTCCTGGGCGGCGTGGTGTTCTCTCCCCATCCGATGACCGGCCAGGGAATGAGCTACACCCTGGAAGACGCGACGGTGTTGGCGCAGATCCTTGCCCGGGCCTACGACGGCCGCGGCCACCTGGAGCCGCTGCTCCAACAGCAGTACCAGGTCCGCCGCTCGGTACACAACGACCTGGTGGCGTACGGCGACGCTCTCGCTCGCTCCTACCAACCATGACCGCGCCGCCGAGCTGTCCGCGTTCCACACCTCCCGGCACGGTGGCGACGGATAACGAATGATCACATCGCATTGTCGCCGCGGCGTGGCGACGACGCCGTCGAGTCATTCGACCTGGTGAGATACGCTGTCTCGCCCACGGGCCGGTCAGCTTTGGTGGTGGTCTTGCTGAGCTGCGACCAGGGCGGCGAGTTCGGCTCGGGAGGAAACGCCCAGCTTGGCGAACAGGCGGGTGAGGTGGGCTTCGATGGTTTTCTCGCTGACGTAGAGGTCTTCGGAGATCTGGCGGTTGGTTCGGCCCAGGACGATGCGGTTGACGATCTCGCTCTGCCGCTCGGTGAGATCGCCGAATCCGACGTTGGTCGCACGGGATCGGCTTCGGCGGCCGGACACGTGTCGCTCGCCCACGCGGCGCAGCGCCAGGCGCGCCTGTTCGGCCAGACGTGCGGCGTTCTGGCTCTCGAAGATCATGAGCGCGCTGTCGAATTCGCGTCTGGCGGCCGGTTTCCCGCCCAGTTCGGCGAGGGCATGACCGAGCAACAGACGTGCGCGGGCGACTTCGAGCGAGCATCCGCTGCGTTGGTACTCGGCGACCGCTTGCTCGGCATAGGCTACGGCAGCACGGATCTCGCCTCGTGCGAGCAGTACGCGGGCGCGGGTACTGCGGGTGTGGCCGATTCGCATAGGAAGAAACGGCGATGCGTCGGCGATGAACTCGATCCGACGAGTCGCGTGCTCGGCAGCGTCGATCCGTCCGAGTGCCAGTTCGGCCTCGACGAGATACGGATGGAATTGCGGGATCAATGACGGGTAGATGTCGAATTGGCCCCCGGCGCCCAGGACCAGCCGACGGCCACGTCGATACCGACCGGCCTGGATCAGGACCATGCCGTATATCAGCGGTGGATAGTACGAGTAACGGCCCCTGGGCAGTTCTTCGGTGATACGGACCGCGCCCGCACCGGCGGTGAACGCTTGATCCGTGTGGCCCAGCAGGGACAAGATCCAGCAGCGTGTCGATTCGGCCATCGCCACCATCGGTGGGTTGTCCAGCATCAGCGCTACGTCAACGGCCTCGTCGGATACCGTGAGCGCGCGCTCGAGCTGCCCCTGCATCAGCAGAGCCAATCCCTGTAAATGCAGGAAGTCGACCAGACGTCTGCCATGTCCGGTTCGGCGGCAGAGCCGGATTCCCCGAGTCGTGTACTCGACGGTCATCGTGAACCGCTCCAGGGAAATCGCGGCGATCACCACATCGGCCAGTCCGTCGATCAACGCGAGTGGTATTTCGGCGTCGGTGAGGGTGTCGAGGATGCGCACGGCTTCGTCGAGGTCGGAGCCCGCTTCCCGCAGGGTGTCGCCGAGCTGCGTCGTCTTCAGGAACGCGCTTGCCGCGGTACCCAGGAAGTCCAGGTGTCGGTCGCCTCGCTTGCGCGCTGATTGCCGCACCTTCGCCGAGACGGCCACAGCCTCGGCCCAGTCCCGCATCAGCAGGTCGGTTTTGGCGAGTTCCAGTTCGAGCGCGGCGGCCGCCACACTGTCGGGTGGGACGAGGGTGAGCGCTGTCGTCAACAGATGCCGACCCTCGACGGCGTTGCCGAGCCCCTGTTCGATCACGGCGAGCATGGCCATCATCCGGGCGCGTTCACCGGGGTCGACGCGCGCGGGCAGTTCCAGAGTCCGGCTCAGCACTTCTCGACTCTCCTGAAGCCGGACCGCAGGCATTCAACACCTCGGCCAGCGACATCGACAGGACGAGTCGGCGATCGACAGATTCCTCGTTCGGCAGCAGACGCAAGGCTGCCCGGAACCACCGGGCCGCAGCGACGGGAGCTCGCTGCGAGGCAGCTTTCCCAGCATCGACGAGTACCGTGATGGCCTCTTCGTCTCCTACCTCGCCGCAGTGTTCGAGGTGGTGCGCTCGGATCGACAGGGCGGTGCTGCGGTTCGCGAGCGCCTTCGCTGCCCGCTTGTGCGCATTTCTGCGCCAGCCATATCCGCTTCGTTCGTAGACCGCACGTCGAATCAAGGGGTGGCGGAACGCCAATCGCCCGGGGGTTTCCGTTTCGTATATCAACCCACTCGCGACCAGCTCGTCCGTTGTCTGGAACATTTCGGTTTCGACCAGTTCGGCAATATCGCTCGCCAGGTCGAGATCGAATGGCTCGCCCGCTACCGCAGCGGCCTGCAGCAGCTTGCGTGCACGCGGGGACAGGGCCCGTATTTCCTGCTCCAGAACATCATGAACGATCGTGGGAATACCGTACGAATCACTGATGCCGGTCCGATGCCCGCCGAGGCGAATTCGCGTACGCGAAACATCCTGTAAATAGAATGGATTTCCACCACATTCACGATAAAAGTCGGACAGGTCGGCCGTGTCGACACTGCCCGACAGCAATTCGGCGGCTTCGGCAATCGACAATGGCCCGAGTTCGAGTGATGACATGGTGTTGTCGTACACGGCTCGAGCCAGCGCTGCCGTGTGTGCAGTGGGAAGTTGCCGGGAACGGTGTGCCAGCATCAACGCACATCGCGGCACGGGGTTTCGCAGTAGGTGTGCGATCACCTCGAGCGAGGCGTGGTCGACCCAGTGAACGTCGTCGAGAACCAACAACAACGGGCGCTGAGCCGCCAGCCGCTGCAGCGCCATCCGTACACTGCGGTGACAGCGGTGCCGGTCTATTTGCGTGGATCGTGTCGGTGACCCGCTCCATCGGTGCAGGGATGGGAGAATTCGACTGAGTTCCGAAAGGCATTCCTCGCCGAGCGCCTTCAGGCTCGTTCGGGACAGTGAGCCGAGCGGTTCGTCGAATGCATCGATCACAACGGCGTAGGGAAATTCTCGCTCCAGTTCGGTGCCTCTGCCCTCCAGCACCTGGAAACCCTGGGCGAGGGCTTCTCGGCGGATCTCCTGAAGGAGGCGGGTCTTGCCGATACCCGGCTCTCCGGTCACGGCGATCGCCGATGTTCGCCCTTTCCGCGCGGCAGTGAGGACTCGGGTCAGCTCGCGCATCTCCTCGACCCGGCCGACCAGCGGCCCGGCCACTCCCCCCGGCGAGACCCCTGACATGTCACCTCCCAGGCACTGACAGCCGGGTTTCGCGGGGTATTCGCGAAATCTCCGGGCTGCATCCTAACCAGCTCGAGCATCGGTGTCTCGTCGACTGCGGAGCACTGACTCACAGCCATAGGTGGCGGCGATTTCGCGCTGTCAGGTGGCGCTCATGACGGGGATTCAGCCCGCGGTGCGGGGCCTATAATTATGTGATATGGATGTCAGGCGCCGGGAAGGTGTAGGCAGCCTACCCACTGTTACCTCTAGCTTTGTCGGTCGAGAACGCGAGCTGGAGAAGATCAGCACCCTACTGCTCGGCCCAGCCCGGTTTATCACCCTCACCGGCCCGGGTGGCATCGGGAAGACTCGTCTGGCCGTCGAAGCGTTGCGCCGTTGCGGTAAAGCCGAAGCCAGGAAAAGACGAGCCTCCTGGGTGCGATTGGCTCGATTGACTCCGGATTCGGATTCGACCGCGGTCGCGGAAGAAGTCGCCCATGCAGTGATCGAGGCGGATTTCTCCGGGCGCTCGGCGTGGGATGCCTTGGTCGACACCCTCGCCCCGACCGACACCACCGGCACTGGACCTGCCCAGCGCTCCGTGCTGGTGCTCGACAACTGCGAGCACGTACTCTCCGGTGTCGGGCCCCTGATCGCCGACCTCATCGAGACGGTACCGGGGTTGAGCATCGTGGCCACCAGCCGAGAACCCATCGGCTGGATCGACGAACACCTGATCACCGTTCCGCCGCTATCGCAGCGCGAGGCCCTTGCCCTATTTCGGCAACGCGCCGAACTCACCGAACATCCCGTCACCGGTAAAGACCAGACCACCGCCGCCGAGATCTGCCGCCACGTCCATAACCATCCGCTCTACATCCAGTTGGCGGCCGCACGCCTGCTTCGTCAACCGATGGCCGCCATTCTGCACGGGCTCACCGGCCACGCCGATGACGCTCGGCTGAGTTGGTCGCACGGCCCCCGCGTGGGCACCGACCCGCGCCATCGAGGAGTCGTCGACGTCATCTCCTGGTCCTACGAGCTGTGCAGCGACAAGGAACGTCTGCTCTTCGACCGCCTGTCGGTGTTCGCCGCCGGCTACGACACCAATCCCGACGACACCGCAGAGGCTGCACCGGATGTGGGTGCCGAGCTGGACGCCATCGAGACAATCTGTTGCGACGACGAAATCAGCGATACCCGAGTGACTCTGACCCGGCCGGAAATCGAGGGCCTGCTCGAGCGGCTCGTCGATCAATCGTTGGTCACGACGCACAGGACGGCGACCGCGGTGCGGTATTCACTAGTGGAGAGCCTGCGGGTCTTCGCCCAGCAGCGATTGCGCCAGCGCTCCACCGCCGCGGTGGACGAACCCACCCGCTTGGCCCTGCGGCACTGCCGCTACTACCACGACAGGATCGCCTACGCCGCAGCCAACTGGTTCGATCCCGAAGGGCAAGCCCTGGTGGACTGGGCCCGGACGGTCTGGGCCAACACCCTCACCGCGATCGAAACCAGTATCACCACCCCGGGCCGAGCCGGAGACGGTCTGGAGATCTGTCTCGGGCTGATCACCCTGCAAGTGTGCTTCACCAGCGGCTCGGTACGAGAAATACGCCAATGGACCCTACGCTGCCTCGCCGCCACTCGGGCAACGACGCCGCAACCCACCGAACTCCAGATCGGGGCCATGGCCACCATCGCATGGCTCGCCACGCTCCAAGGCACCATCGAGGATGCCGAACAGATGCTCGAGGACTGCGTCGCCGCCTGCATACCCGACCCAGACACCAGGCGGAACTGGCGAGACACCGCCGAGACCGACATCGGGCTGCCCGCTCCTGTCGAATTCGCATGGGGGGCGGAGCTGATATTCGCGCGCCGTGACGCCCGCGCCATCACAGTCCTGAGCCGAGCCCAGGCTAAATTCGAGGCCTACGGCGACCACGGCGCTGCCTCAATGAACGAGCTGTTCGCTGCCCTGGCCGCGGGCATGCTGGGAACCCCGCAGCAAGCCCACGAGATCACGCAGCGTTACCTCGACCGCGCGACCATCTCCGGAATTCCATGGGAAAAGGCTTGCGCCGAACTCACCAGGTCAACAGCCTTGACCCGACACGGCAACCCCACCGAAGCACTGGCCCTCGAACGATCCTCGCTGGCATATCACCTCGCCACCAACGAGCAATGGGCCGCGGTGTGGTTGGTGCAGTACCGGACCTGGTCATTGGCGCAGATCATCACCGACTCGATGGTCGCCGGAAA
Source organism: Nocardia sp. NPDC006982 (assembly GCF_042869435.1). NCBI lineage: Bacteria > Bacillati > Actinomycetota > Actinomycetes > Mycobacteriales > Nocardiaceae > Nocardia > Nocardia sp. NPDC006982. Next base: position 923,326 of record NZ_JBIAFV010000001.1, read on the forward strand.
ACCCGACCGCAAGAAACTGATTGCCCTGGCCACCGAAATCGCCCACTTGGCCGGCGGCACCACAACCCTACGAGCCAAGCTCGGCATCGACATCAAGGCGTCGGGGCCTCTCCTCGACGAATCCGAAAAAGCTATCGCTGTCGCTCGCCGGGTACTGGGGCCCGACGCCTACGCTGCGGCAGAAGCCCGAGGCATGCGTCTGCGTCCGGAACGAAACGAAGTGCAACGGCTGGCACTGGGCACACTGACCGTCGATACTCCGGCGGACACGGCCGCCACATCGCACTGGTACGAATTGACTCGGACCGAACAACAGGTCGCGATTCTGGCCGCGGCCGGGTGGACCAACAAAGATATTGCCTTCCGCCGCGGAAAGTCGTCCCGAACTGTCGACGCCCAAATCGCGGCGATTTTCAATAAGCTGGCCATTACTTCACGTGCGGACATATCCGAGCACATCCCCGGTAGATTCACCGACCAGGTCCGAGGCGAAACCGCCCGACGACCGCGCTGACAGCAGCGACTGTCTGAGAGACTGGCGGATCTGATCTCGTTCCAAGCTCCCGATCCTTGTGGTCAGCGAACTCGCCAGCCTCCCTGGCATGAACATATCGGCGAGGACGATGAACCCGTCGCGGACGTACGCGATCAGCTCGTCCGGCTAACGGCGTGTGGTGTCGTTCCCGGAGGCCATGTCGGTGAAGGTGTGTTGATGCCTTTCCATAGGTATAGCCCACGCCCATTACCGATGCGGGGATCTATACCTACCGCCCATGCTGGTTGCCGTGCAGAAGACGAAGGTCTCGGTGACGCCGTCGAAGACCTTCAACCACACGATCTTGCGAACGGCCGAGCTCGACTTCATTTGCCGAGTCGACGGCGAACAGGTGCGTATATGCCGCCCTGCGCTGACAAATCCATCCGGCTGACCGAAGTGTAATCGCTCGTGGCCGACCGACCGGAAACCGAACCATCCCATGACAACTGCACTATTACCTCTTGCATACGGATACTTGCGCGACGATCTACTCCGTGACCGCGATCGGAATTCGAGCGAAGCCAGACTGCGCGACCTTGCCAGGTTACTCGGCTACGAGCTGGGCGCCGTGTTTTGCGAGCCTCCACCACAGAACGCGACACTGCCCCCGGCGTTCGTCGATCTCGTGCAGGAATGCCGGCGAGCAGAGGCACACGCAGTGATAATCCCGCGCGGACACATGTCGGATATGTCGGTGTGTCGGATGGTCCTGCTGGCGGTCCTCGAAGTGCGAGCCGGTGCCGCAGTGCACGAAGTCGATTTGTGAACGCACCCGCGGCGAGGTACGCGGGCAGTCCACCCATGAGCTGCCTTGCAGGGTCGACAGCCGCCGCCGCGCCCCGTGTCAGGTCATCGAGTCCGGTCGATCACCGCTGGCACCAGCGCTGATCGCCACTCATCAGGTCAAGAGCGGTCGAACTACATCCTGGCGTAATGCGGATCAGCCGGTCGGCCGCTGGGCCTGGTTGACGACTGCGAGCGAGGTGAAGATCGGGGTATCCGGATCGGCCGAGATGCCCTGGCGGCGCAGGAATCCATCGATCAGACCCCAGACGAATTCGGTTGCCTGGTCGACGAATTCGGCGGTGCCATCGGAACGGCGGGGATCCGCGTCACCCAGCCACAGGTCGGTGATCGCGACGACGACGCCGACGATCGCGCGGGCCAGATAGTCGATGCCGGTGGCATCGATCGGAATGAATTCGGCAATCTCGCGTGCCTGGCCTGCGACGCGACTCGCGGCCGCGCGGCCGAGATCGAATTGCAGTACCGAACCGTCGGAGTGCTGGGTGACGTGCGCGTGACCGAGGAACCGAAAGACGTTGGGGTGCTGCAGAATACTGTCGGCATAGCCGGTGAGCACACGGCGCAGCGCGACCCGGGGCGGTTGCAGCATCAGCGTCAGATCGTTGCCCGCACCGGCGGCGACGGAATCGGCCATCCGATCGCCGATTTCGGTGTAGAGATCGGCCTTGTCGGCGAACTGGCGGTACAGGCGCGGTTTGGTGATCCGGGCCTCGCGGGCGATGTCGTCCATGCTGGGGCTCGGACCGTCCCGGTCGATCACCCGAATGGCGGCGGCGACGATCTCCTCGCGGGTGATCGTCCGCGGCGCTGATCTGGCAGATCTGTCCGAACGGGCCATGGTCCAGAGCATACACGTACCGGCGGTACGCGCCGTTGAGCCGAAAGCGCCCTGGATCATGCGTGACCGACCTCATAGCCTGTCCTGGTTTCAATCCATTGCTTCGGGTAATACGTACTGTCAGTATCGGATCACGTACCGGCGGTACACGCAGCACCCAGCGCATCGATCGAGGCAAGCAGATGACCGAACAGCTCGACTCCCCCGACCCGACCGGCATCCAGCGCCCGCACCGCCGGTCCACGGTGGCCGGCGCGAACGGTGAGCTGGCAGTCTTCGAATGGGGCGATCGCGGCGCGGAACCACTCGTCCTGGTGCACGGGTTGTCCGATACTCATCTGGTCTGGTCCGCGGTGGCGACGCTGCTGGCCGATGGCTTCCGGGTCATCGCCTACGATGTGCGCGGGCACGGTGAATCGGCGAAACCCGGTGTGCCACAGGACTACCGACTCGATCACCTGGCCGAGGATTTCTTCGCGCTGGTCGATGCGATCAGTCCGAAGCGGCCGGTGCACGTCTGTGGACACGGTTGGGGTGCGGTGCAGGTGTGGGAGGCGGTCTGCGATCCGCGCGCCAATACCCGGATCGCCTCGTTCACCGCCGTCGCGGGTCCGAATCTCGATCACGTCGGCATGACACTGCGCGAATTGGCCGGTCAACCCCGCCGGGCGCTGGAGCTGATCGCCGACCGGAAATTCTGGCGGCACGGAGTCGGAACCGCCCAGACCGCAGCCCGACGGATCGCCTATCCGCCGCGGGTGCGTACCTGGTTGATCGAACAGCTCGGCGGCGTCGCCCGGATGTACGCGCCGATCGCACCGACCTGGCGCGCGGATCTAGCCGCCGGAGCACGGATCGCCGTGGCCAATCTGGCGCATCATCTGCTGCGGCCGCGTGAGCGCACCACCGCGGTGCCGGTGCAACTCGTCGTGGACACCACCGACGTGCTGGTGCCCCCGTTCCTCTACTACGGCAGCGCACGTTGGGTGGATCGACTGTGGCGCTGCCCGATTCCGGCCGATCACTGGCTGCCGGTGACCGAACCGCTGCTCGTCGCCGAGGCCATCGCGAACTTCGTCGAGGATCTGCGCGCGGCGAACGCCAGCATCCCGCAGTGACCCGCCAGCGGTGAGTGGCCGATAAATCGGACGGGGTGGTACTTTGCGCGCATGACCGGACCGGGGGAACAACAGAACCAGCCCGACGACGCATGGTGGGCGCAGGAACAGCCGCAGCAGCAGGGACCGCAGTATTCACAATCGGATCCGACGATGGTCGGGCAGCCGGGGTATCAACTGCCGTCGCAGCCCGCGGTTCCGGTCGTTGGACCGCAAGGCCCAGCCGAGCAGCAGCCTGCTGATCCGACGATGGTGCGTCAGTCGTTCGATCAGCCGGGGGCCGCGCCCGCCGGATATCAATCGGGCACCGGACATCAGCAACCCGGATACCACCAGTCCTCGCCCGGATATCCGCAGCCGGGGACACCACAGGCCGCGCCCGGATTCCAGCAGGCCGGAGCACCGCAAGCCACACCCGCCGGATACCAATCGGGCACCAGACATCAGCAACCGGGCTACCACCAGTCCTCGCCCGGATATCCGCAGCCGGGAACGCCGCAGGCCGCGCCCGGATTCCAGCAGGGTGGGGCACCACAGGCCGGATTCCCGCAAGCCGGGGCGCCACAGGCCACACCCGGATTCCCGCAAGCCGGAGCACCACAGTCGACACCGGGATTCCCGCAGCCCGGGTTCCAGCAACCCGGATTCGAGCAGCCCGCGCCCGGATTCCCGCAGGGTGCACCGGGTTTCCAACAGCCCGGATACCAGCAACCCGCGCCCGGATATCAACAGCCGCCCAAATCCGGTGGCAAAGGCTGGCTTTGGGCGCTCGGCGCGGTCGTCGTCACCTCCGCGGTATGGGCGGGCGCGATGTTCGCGATCGGCGCGTTCGATGCGGGCAAGGCCGATATCAGCAAAGATGCCGATCTGCGCGGCTACAAGTATGTCGCCAATCTGTGCGACCTCACCGACACCTCGCCCTACACCAGCGCGGGCTTCACGCTGTCGAAGACCGATTCTTCGGGCAATACCTATCCGAAGCACGAGGGCTCCAAACACGCCGCGGTCGATTCGATGGGTTGCGATGTTCGCTTCACTCCATCGGGCTCGACGGAGAAGTACGACTACGCCGCCATCTACACCAGCGCGCAGGTGCACAAGCAGACCAATCCGGGACCGGAATTCACCGCGTCGTACGAGACCTGGACCCAGAGCGAATACGGCAAGGACGCGAAGGTCGACAAGGTCTCCGGACTCGGCGACGAGGCGTATGTGATCACCGGTAAGCACAAGTCGGACGATCCGACGGCCGATGTCTCGGTGGCCGTGCGCGACGGCTGGGCCACCTACCACATCAGCTGGTCGCAGTATTCGTCCAGTTCGTCGAAGTCCTCGAGCAAGATCCTCAGCGCGTCCGAGGTCACCGATCTGCTGAAGAAGACGGCTACCTCGACCATGAGCAAGCTGCGCAAATAGGCGGCGTCCGGTCGGTGCGGGACCGCCCGCGCCGATCGGTCCGCATTCGAATGCGACAATGGCTGGGTCAACCTCCCAGTTCACGAAGGATAAATTCGCATTCCGATGGTCGAGAACACCGCGTCGACGTCTACCGCACCAGCGCCGAGCGGCACCGCCATCGACCCCGATGAACTGGCGATCTGCCTGCGCGTGCTGGAGCAGGCCGCGCAGTTGGACAAGGACGATCCGGCGTCGGTCACGGTGCAGCGCGCCGTCGGCCATATGTTCAAGAAATTGAAGCAGCGCAGGCGAACCGTGGCCAGGGATGCGGTCGCCGAGGCGGACCGGGCGGTGGTCGCGGCGACCGCGACCGGCTCGCCGAATCGGATCGATGACGAAACCGCGGGCATTCCGCTGACCTCGAATGCGGCGGGTGCGAGCGCGGGCACGCTGCTGCGGCCGCGGCCCTGCTATATCTGCAAACAGCGCTACACCCGGGTCGACGCGTTCTATCACCAGCTCTGCCCGGACTGCGCGGCAGGCAGCCACGCGAAACGAGACGCCCGTACCGATCTCACCGGACGGCGCGCCCTGCTGACCGGCGGTCGCGCCAAGATCGGCATGTACATCGCGCTGCGGCTGCTGCGCGACGGTGCGCACACCACCATCACCACCCGCTTCCCGAACGATGCGATCCGCCGCTTCGCCGCCATGGACGACAGCGCCGACTGGCTGCACCGGCTGCGCATCGTCGGCATCGATCTGAGGGATCCGGCCCAGGTCGTCGCGCTCGCCGATGACGTCGCGGCGCAGGGACCGCTGGATATCCTGATCAACAATGCCGCCCAGACCGTGCGGCGCTCCCCCGGCGCGTACAGCGCGCTGGTCGATGCCGAGTCCGGTCCGCTGCCCGCGGGCGCGCTGCCGGATGTGGTGACCTTCGGCAAGACCATGCAGGCGCACCCCACCGCACTCACCGCATCCCTGACCCCGACGCTGTCCTCGGCCGATGTGGCGGAGTTGGCGCTGGTCGCGGGATCGGCCACGCCGGAACGCATTTCGCGCGGTGTCGCCATCGACGCCGGTGGCCTGGTGCCGGATCTCGCCCACACCAACAGCTGGGTGCAGACCGTCGCCGAGGTGGACCCGACCGAGCTGCTCGAGGTCCAGTTGTGCAATTCGGTGGCGCCGTTCATTCTGGTTTCCCGGCTGCGCCCGGCCATGGCCGCTGCCGGGGCCCGCCGCAAATACGTTGTCAACGTCTCCGCGATGGAGGGCCAGTTCTCCCGTGCGTACAAGGGTGCGGGCCACCCCCATACGAATATGGCCAAGGCCGCGCTGAATATGTTGACCCGCACCAGCGCCCGCGAAATGTTCGAACAAGACGCCATCCTGATGACCGCAGTGGACACCGGCTGGATCACCGACGAACGCCCGCACTACACCAAACTCCGCCTCGCCGAAGAGGGCTTCCACGCGCCGCTGGACCTGGTGGACGGCGCCGCCCGCGTCTACGACCCGATCGTCCAAGGCGAATCCGGTACCGACCTCTACGGCTGCTTCCTCAAGGACTACCAACCCTCGCCCTGGTGATCCGCCAGGGCCGAGCCCGCACGCATCCAGCGCTACGCTGGGCATATGCTGTATCGGCTGCTGGCCGATGCCACCGCCGCGGTGCATTTCGTATTCGTGGCGTACGTGGTGGTCGGCGGGTTCGTGGCTTGGCGGTGGCCGCGCACCATCTGGCTGCATCTGATCGCGTTCGGGTGGGGATTCAGCACGGTGCTGTTCGGATTCGATTGTCCGCTCACATATTTGGAGAATTGGGCGCGGCACCGGGCCGGGATGGCGGGGCTGCCGCCGAGCGGGTTCATCGACCATTATCTGACCGGGGTGATCTACCCGCAGAGTGCGCTGGGATTGGTGCGCGCGCTGGTCGCGGTGTGCGTTGTGGTGTCGTGGGTGGGCTATGTGTGGAGGGTGCGGACGATGAGGTCGGCGACCTCGGAGACCTTGTCGTCGAGGTAGAAGTGACCGCCGGGAAAGACCGTGTGGTCGAACGAACCGGTGGTGTGTTCGCGCCATTCCTCGGCCTGCTCCGGCGTCATCGTCGGATCTTCGGTGCTGACCAGGGCCGACACAGCGCAGGACAGCGGTGCGCCCTCGCGGTAACGGTAGGTCTCGACGGCCTGGTAGTCGCTGCGCACCGCGGGCAGTACCAGTTCGGCGAGGCTCGGTTCGTCGCGCAGGATCTGGACGGACGCGGGATCGGTCGCCAAGCGCTCCAGATCACCGATCAGATCGTCGTCGGAGCCGAGATGCAGCCGGCTCTGCTCGACGAAAGTCGGTGCGGGACGGCCGGATACGAACAGCGCGGTAAGCGGTTGCCCCTTGCGTTCCAGGCGGCGCGCGGTTTCGAAGGCCACGGTCGCGCCCATGCTGTGGCCGAACAGCGAAAGTTGTTCCACCGGGCCCTGATTCAGTACCTCGTCCACGATCCGGTCGACGAGGGTGTCCATATCGCCGATGGTGGGCTCACCGAGCCGGTCCTGCCGACCCGGGTACTGGACGGCGGCAACGGCAATGCCGTTGTCGAAGCGTTCGGCCAGTGCCCGATAAGCCGTGACCGCTCCCCCGCCCGGCGGGAAACACAGCAGTTGATGGCTCGGCGCGGGATGTGCGCGCAACACCCGCAGCCAGTCCGTCGCGGCAATGGCCTTGCCCATGTCGCTCTCCTTCACCCGAGATACTTTCCGTACCAATCCAGGACCCGCTGCCACGCCTCCGCGGCGGCGGTCGGGTTGTAGCGAGGTCCGGTGTCGTTGAAGAACGCGTGGTCCGCATTCGGCGCGACGTAGATCTCATGGGTGAGACCGGCCCGGTCCAGGGCCGCTTCCGCGGTGGGGCGCGAAGCGATCACCCGCTCGTCCTTGGCGGCGTAGATCCCGAGTACCGCCGCCGTCGAACCGGACAGATCCCCGTTCTCCGGGAACGGGCCGTAAAACGGTGTCGCCGCAGCGAGTGTCGGCGTACCCGCGGCCAGCAGCATCCACACCAGACCCCCGCCGAAGCAGAATCCGGTCGCGCCGACCTTCTTTCCCGGCACCCGACGTTCCAACTCGGCGATCCCGGCCTGCAGATCGCCGATGAACTGTTGCGGCGCGATCTTGCCGAGTTCGGCGGTGGCCGCCGCCGGGTCGGTGAAGGCGGCGGTGCCGCCGAGTTCGGACAGCAGGTCGACCGCGAGTGCGGAATATCCGGCGCCCGCGAAACGTCCTGTCACCGAACGGATGTGGTCAGTCAGACCCTTGTTCTCGTGGATGACGAGGACGCTGCCGCGCGGCTGTGGCGCGGCCGCCCATGCGGCTTGTAGCCGGCGACCTTCCGGTCCGGGAAAAGTGATCGCGGTGGTCGCGACCGCGCCGCTGGTGCCCGGCGGGGCCGACGACGCCGCGGGTTTCGAGCCCGTCGACGCGGTATTCGCCTGGTCGCCGCTATTGGAACAAGCGGCGAGCAAGGCGACCGCGGCGGTGGCGCCGACCCCGAGCATTCCAAGTCGGCGCAGTGCTTCCCGGCGGCCGATCAATCCGTCGGCATGGTCGGTGGCTATCTCTTCCGCGATATAACGCTGCAGCGGCGTCATGGCCCCGACCCTACTACTGCGGCGCAACAACTACTCTCGATCTTGTGATTGCGCACGAACAGCTGGTCCGCGACTATGAGGCCGGAATCGGTGTACCGGCCTCCGGCACCGTCCCTGCCGCCGATCCGGGCAGCTGTTTGGCTGCGGCGCTGCCGGTTTGGGCGCTGGCCGCCGGATCGGTCGCCGCGGTGACGGCGGCGGCGAACCGAATCCGCGACGCACACCACCTGAATCCGGTGCTGCACCGACTGGATCCGGTCCGGATCGCCGCCGCCTTTGCCAGTGAACGCCTGCTGCGCGTCGGCGGTGCGCCCGCCAAGGTATTCGCCGATCTGTCGGGATTCTTTCCCACCTTCGACGGCTGGGTCCGCACCCACGCCAACTATCCGCATCATCGCGCGCGATTGCTCGCCTCGCTCGGACTGCCCGACGACGCCCCCGTCGATCTCGCGGTCGCGCAGATGGCGATGAGCCGGGCCCGCGATATCGAGGAGCGTGCCGCCGCGCACGGCGCCATTGCGGTTCAGGTGCGTAGCGAGCAGGAGTGGGCGGACAGCCCACAGGGTGAGGCTGCCGCGTCGGGTCCGCTGGTGGCGATCGACACCCGGATCGACCGTGGCGAACTCGGCCTGCCGATCGGGGCATCGCCATTGCAGCCGTTACGCGGAGTCCGGGTACTCGATCTGACCCGGGTGATCGCCGGACCTGTGGCGACCAGAACCCTGGCGCTGCTCGGCGCCGAGGTGCTGCGGATCGACCCGCCGCACCTACCCGAGATCCCATGGCAGTATCACGACACCTGCCAGGGCAAGCGCTCCACGCTGCTGGATCTGCACCGGCACCTGCCGCTGATCAACGAGCTGCTCGCCGCCGCCGACGTACTGATCACCGGATATCGACCCGGCGTACTGGAAAACGCCGGGCTCACCGCCGCCCGTCGTCCCGGCCTCGTCCACGGTCGGATATCGGCGTGGGGTGAATCCGGCCCGTGGGGTCGGCGGCGCGGTTTCGACAGCATCGTGCAGGCCGCAGCCGGTATTTCGATCGTCGAGGGCGCACCCGCGGTACCGGGGACGCTGCCCGCACAGGCACTCGACCACGCCTCCGGCTATCTGCTCGCCGCCGGGGTGATCGATGCGCTGGTCGCCCGCGCACACGACGGTATCGGCCGCGATGTCCGAGTCGCGTTGGCGCGCACCGCAGCCTGGCTCCTCGACGCGCCAGGACGCGCCCCGCGTCATCCGCAGGCCGCGCCGCCGAGTCCGATGGCGGCGGTCACCCACGGCAATGTCACCACCGCAGCCCCGGTGCTCGCCGAGTATCCGGATTACGCGTGGCCCGCACCGAGATACGGCGCGGACCGGCCGGTGTGGCCGCTGCACACCCGATAGCACGCACGCTGTTCGACGCGCTCAGGACTCACCGGCCAGGGCCGCGATCGCCTTGGCCAGTCGCGCGCCGTCGGGCAGGTTCTCGCCGCGGGTGATCGTCCACAGGATGCCGAGGCCCTGGGTCAGCACGAAGTACAGCTCACCTATCGCCTGGGCGGTGTCCGCATCGAGGTCAGGACGGGATTCCCGGACCGCTCGACCGATGTCCTCGTATGCACCGTTGAGGCTTTCGTCCATGAACGTCCGCGATTCCGGCGTCCGCGCGACGCGAACCAGATTCTCCAGACTGGCCAGCATGCCGTCCCGGTTATCCTCGAAGACCTGCGGCATCGCGTTCCACATCTGCGTGAACGCCTCGAGCGGCGGCTGCCCGCCGCCCGCGCGGATCAAAGCTTCCATCCGATCACCGATATCGTTGCCGAGCGCCTCCGCGAGCGCCTCGGTGATCAGCCGATCCTTCGAGCCGAAGTGATAGCCGATCGCGGCCAGGCTGACACCCGCGGCCGCCGCGATATCGCGTGCGGTCGTCTTCGCCACGCCACGTTCGATGATGGCCTTACGCGCTCCCGCCAATAGGTCTTCTCGGTTTCCCATGATCCCAGCTTACACACGCCTAAGACATTTGTACTAGACATCCGTGCCATCTTCGGTTAGACATATGTCTGACACATTCGTTCGAGAGATTGGCCCGATCATGAGCATCAAATCCCTGCACATCCTCATCAGCGGCGGCGGCATCGCAGGCAACGCACTCGCACTGCAATTGCTGCGGGCGGGCATCCGAACCACCGTCGTCGAGCGCGCTCCGAAGCCACGCCCGGGCGGACAGGCCGTGGACCTGCGCGGCCCGAGCCGCGAAGTCGCCGAGCGGATGGGACTCATGCCTGGCATCCGCAAGTACCAACTCGACGAGCGCGGCATGGCCTACGTCGACGAAAACGGCCAGGAGTTCGCCCGGATGCCCGCGGAGATGTTCGACGGCAAGGGCCCGGTGGCCGAAATCGAGATCACCCGGGGCGATTTGAATCAGGTACTGCTCACCGAAGTGGCCGACACGGCGGGCGAACTCGATTATCGCTACGACGAATGGATCGCGGCGTTGCGCCAGGACGACACCGGCGTCGAGGTCGACTTCGCGTCGGGGCGCACCGAGCGTTTCGATCTGGTCGTCGGCGCGGACGGTGTGCACTCGGCGACCCGGCAACTGGCCTTCGGACCGGAGGAGCAGTTCGTCACCTATCTCGGCGGCTACATGTCGTTCTTCACCATCCCGACCCCTGCTGGAACCGAGCCGGGCTGGTTCAAGATGCATACGGTGCCCAGCGCCGCGGTCGCGATTCGACCGGATGCCGATCCGGCCACCTCGAAGGCGATCATCACCCTGCGCACCGAGGCCGATCCGGCGCTGCGCCGCGATGTCGCCGCGCAGCAGCGGCTCATCCACGACATGCTGGCCGAGGCCGGATGGGAGACCCCGGCCATACTCGACGCGATGAGCACCACCCCGGACTTCTATTTCGACATGCTGGCGCGCGTCGATATGCCGTCGCTGTCGACCGGACGGGTCACGCTGCTCGGTGACTCCGGCTTCTGCGGCTCCCCAATGACCGGTATGGGCACCGCCATGGCCATTGTCGGCGCCTACGTCTTGGCCGGTGAAATCGCCGCCGCCCCAGATGATCTCGCGACCGCACTGACCCGCTACGAGGAAATCGTCGAACCGTTCCTGGACAAGGCCAAGGAGCTGCCCGGTGGCGGCATCAAGATGATGCTGCCCACCTCGCGCCTCGGCACGCGGATGGCGCGCGCGAGTATGAAGGTGATGACCTCGCGGGTGATGCGCCCGGTCATGCTGCGGATGATGTCGAATACCGACGACTACGTGCTGCCCACCTACTGAGCCGCCCGGGTCCGCTCGCTAGGCTCGACTGGTGCGGCAGAAGATCGTCATGGATGTCGATACCGGGATCGATGATTCACTCGCGCTTCTCTACCTGCTCGCCTCACCGGAGGCCGAGATCGTGGGAATCGCCGCCACCGCGGGCAATGTGCCCGCACCGCAGGTGGCGGCGAACAATCTCGCCTGGCTGGATGTGTGCCGCGCACCCGATATCGAGGTCGCGCTGGGTGCCGCGGAACCGCTCGCGATCCCGCTGCGCACCACCGAGGACACGCACGGGCCGCAGGGGGTCGGATATGCGGAACTGCCGCAATCGGCTCGGCCTATCTCGGCCCGGTCGGCGGCCGAGATGTGGGTCGAACTGGTGTGCGGGGCTCCCGGCGAGATCGTCGGGCTCTGCACGGGACCGCTGACGAATCTGGCGCTCGCCCTTCGCCTCGAACCACGGCTGCCGCTGCTGCTGCGGCGGCTGGTGATCATGGGCGGAGCCTTCAATCACCCAGGCAACACCACGCCGACCAACGAATGGAATGTGCACGTGGATCCGGAGGCGGCCAAGGAGGTCTTCGACGCCTTCTCCGCCGCCCCCGCAGATCGACGGCCGATCGTGTGCGCGCTCGATATCACCGAGACCATCGAGATGCGGCCCAAGCATGTGGCGCAGCTCGCCGAACGCGCGGGGAGCCTGCCCGTGGAGCTGGTTTCGGAGACCGATCCGCCGGAGGTCAGGTCGGCGACGAGTAATCCGATCGTGCGTTATTTCACCGATGCGGTCCGGTTCTACTTCGATTTCCACAAACTCTACGACCAGGGCTATCTCGCGCATATGCACGATCCGTTCGCGGCGGCCGTCGCGCTGGATCCGGCGCTTGCCATAACTCGACCGGCCACCGTCGATGTCGAACTCGTCGGCGCCATCACCCGGGCCACCACGGTGGCGGACTGGGCGGGCATGTGGGGCCGAGAACCCAACGCCGACATCGTGGTCGGCACCGACCCCGAGGTGTTCTTCGAGCGATTGACCACCAGGGTCGGTGACTTCGCACGGTCGGTATACCCGCAGGAGGCTGCTCGATGATCGGTGACAGCGACGACAATCTCTACCTGACCGCTTTCCGCACCCGGCTGGAACTGCCCGGAATCATCGACGTCCATACGCATTTCATGCCGGAGCAGGTCATGGCCAAGGTGTGGGCGTACTTCGATTCGGCCGGCCCGCTGGTCGGCCGGGAGTGGCCGATCGCCTACCGCGATGATGAGCAGGTCCGTTTGAAGACATTGCGTGGCTTCGGTGTTCGCGCGTTCACCTCGCTGGTGTATCCGCACAAGCCGGATATGGCGGCGTGGCTCAACGAATGGGCCGCCGATTTCGCCGAACGCACCCCGGACTGCCTGCACACGGCGACGTTCTATCCCGAACATTACGCGGACAGTTATGTGGAGGCGGCGATCGAGCGCGGCGCCCGGGTGTTCAAGGTGCATGTGCAGGTCGGTGATTTCCATCCGGGTGATCCGCTGCTGAATCCGGTGTGGGGCATGATCGAGGACGCCGGGATACCGGTGCTGATCCACTGCGGCTCCGGACCCGCGCCCGGCGAGTACACCGGACCGGAACCCATTGCCGGTCTGCTGCAACGCTATCCGCGCCTACGGCTGATCATCGCGCATATGGGCACACCCGAGTACTCCGAATTCCTGGATCTGGCAGAGGAATACCTGGGTGTGCACCTGGACACGACGATGGTGTGGACCGATTTCACCGAGGCCACCGCACCCTTTCCGACCGCCGAGCACGGCAGGCTGCGCTCGTTGCGTGACCGCATTCTGTTCGGTAGCGACTTTCCGAATATCCCTTACTCCTACGGGCATTCGATCAGTGCGCTGGAGCGCCTGGACCTGGGTGATTCCTGGCTGCGGCAGGTCTGCTACCGAAATGCCGCACGGCTCTTCGACATCGCGTAATACTGTCCACCTGCTCGGTCCGACGCACTGAGCGACAACCCCGCGGCACTGAGACGGCGGGGCGTCACCACCTCAACTGTCGAAGGCGTCGAGAAGCTGTTCGGCGGCCAGTGCGGCGGTCGAAGTTCCCTCGCGCACCTGCTTCTCCACTTGTGCGCGAATGGCTTTGACGTTCGGGTTCTCCGCGAGTCGGCGCAGCAGTTGGTCGTGCACCATGGTCCATGTCCAGTCGACCTGTTGGCGGCGCCGCTTCTCGGCGAATTCACCGGCCTCGGTGAGCAACCGGCGGTGGTCGAGGACGGTGTCCCAGAACTTGTCCAGCCCATGGCCTTGCAGACCGCTCATGGTGAGCACCGGCGGGCGCCAGAGCGCGTCGTGCGGATGGATGAGGCGCAGCGCCCCGGCCAATTCGCGGGCGGCGGCCTTCGCCTCGATCTCGTATTTGCCGTCGGCCTTGTTCACCGCGACCAGGTCGGCGAGTTCCAGGACACCTTTCTTGATGCCCTGCAACTGATCTCCGGTGCGGGCCAAGGTCAGAAAGCAGAACACATCGACCATGTTGGCGACCGTCACCTCGGACTGGCCGACACCGACGGTCTCCACCAGGATCACGTCGTAGCCCGCGGCCTCGAGCACCACGATGGTCTCGCGGGTCGCCTTGGCGACGCCGCCGAGGGTGCCCGCGGTCGGCGACGGACGGATATAGGCGTTGCGCTCCAACGACAGTCGCGCCATGCGGGTCTTGTCACCCAGGATGGAGCCGCCGGTGCGGGTCGAGGACGGGTCGACGGCCAGCACCGCGACCCGATGCCCCTTGCCGATCAGATCCATACCGAGCGCATCGATGAACGTCGACTTGCCGACGCCGGGGACACCGGTGATGCCGACACGATTCGAGGTGACCGTATCGGTCGGCGGGGTCAGTTGCAGCAGCAGTTGCTGCGCAAGCTCCCGATGATCGGCCCTGGTCGACTCGACCAGGGTGATGGCCCGGGCAAGGGCGGCCCGCTCCTGAGAGCGGACCGACTGCGCGAGTGCGTCGACATCTATTACGCGCTTCGCACCCGTCGCCCGAGCACCACCGCTGCTCGAATCGCTGCGCGATGCTGGAGTCATTCGCCGCTGCCGCCGCCGATCTCGTGACCGAGTTCGCCCGCCAACTTCTTCAGCAGATCGATCGCGGCGTCCGCGATCACCGTGCCGGGCGGGAAGATCGCGGCCGCACCCGCCGCGTACAGCTCCTCGAAGTCACCTGGCGGGATGACGCCGCCGACGATGACCATGATGTCGGGTCGCCCGACATCGGCCAGTGCCTGCCGCAGGGCGGGCACCAGCGTGAGGTGGCCGGCCGCCAGCGAGGACACACCGACGACGTGTACGTCGTTATCGGCCGCCTGCTGCGCCACCTCTTCCGGGGTCTGGAACAGCGGGCCCACATCGACGTCGAAGCCGAGGTCGGCGAAGGCCGTGGCAATCACCTTCTGACCTCGGTCGTGCCCGTCCTGGCCCATCTTGGCGACCAGGATGCGCGGGCGCCGTCCCTCCGCCTCGGCGAATTCCTCGACGAGTTCGATCGCCTTGCTGATATTTGTCACCTTCCCGGCCTCGTCGCGGTATACACCGGAGAGCGTACGAATCTCGGCCTGGTGGCGGCCGTACACCTTTTCCAGCGCATCGGAGATCTCACCGACGGTGGCCTTCGCACGCGCGGCGTTGATGGCCAGCGCGAGCAGGTTGTTCTCCATGCCACCCTCGGAAGAGGCCGCCGCACGGGACAATTCGCCCAGCGCCCGTTCCACCTCGGCCGAATCGCGTTCGGCACGAAGCCGGTTCAGCTTCTCGATCTGTTCGGCGCGCACCCGCGAATTCTCGACCTTGAGGACCTCGACCTGCTGGTCCTCTTCGACCTGGTACTTGTTCACGCCGATCACGGGCTGTTGACCGGTATCGATGCGGGCCTGCGTGCGAGCTGCCGCCTCCTCGATGCGCAGCTTCGGGATGCCCTCGCCGATCGCCTGCGCCATACCGCCGTGCGCCTCGACCTCGGCGATATGCGCGCGGGCGCGGTTGGCCAGCTGGTGGGTGAGCCATTCCACATAGTACGAACCACCCCAGGGGTCGATCGGGCGGGTGGTGTTGGACTCCTGCTGAATCAGCAGCTGGGTATTGCGGGCGATACGCGCGGAGAAGTCCGTCGGCAGGGCCAGCGCCTCGTCGAGGGCGTTGGTGTGCAGCGACTGGGTGTGGCCCTGGGTCGCGGCCATCGCCTCGATGCAGGTGCGCGCCACATTGTTGTAGGCGTCCTGCGCGGTCAGCGACCAACCCGAGGTCTGCGAATGCGTCCGCAGCGAAAGCGATTTCGCGCTCTTGGGCTCGAACTTCGCGACCAGTTCACTCCAGAGCAGCCGTCCCGCACGGAGTTTGGCGACTTCCATGAAGAAGTTCATGCCGATGGCCCAGAAGAACGACAGCCGCGGCGCGAACTTGTCGACCTCCATGCCCGCGGCGATACCCGCGCGAATGTACTCGACACCGTCGGCGAGGGTGTAGGCCAGTTCCAGATCGGCCGTGGCTCCGGCCTCCTGGATGTGGTAGCCGGAGATGGAGATCGAGTTGAACTTCGGCATCTTCGCGCTGGTATAGGCGAAGATGTCGGAGATGATCCGCATCGAGGGCTTGGGCGGGTAGATGTAGGTATTGCGGACCATGAACTCTTTCAGAATGTCGTTCTGAATGGTTCCGGCCAGCTGTTCCGGTGCGACGCCCTGTTCCTCGGCCGCGACCACATAGAGCGCGAGGATCGGCAGCACCGCGCCGTTCATGGTCATCGACACCGAGACCTGATCCAGCGGAATGTGGTCGAAGAGCTGACGCATGTCGAGGATGGAATCGATGGCAACACCGGCCATCCCGACATCCCCCTGGACGCGCGGGTGATCGGAGTCGTAGCCGCGGTGGGTGGCCAGGTCGAACGCGACCGACAGACCCTTCTGGCCCGCCTGCAGATTGCGGCGGTAGAAGGCATTCGAATCCGCGGCGGTGGAGAAGCCCGCGTACTGGCGAATGGTCCACGGCTGGTTGACGTACATCGTCGGGTACGGACCGCGCAGGAACGGCGCGATACCGGGCACGCTGTCGAGCGGATACCCTTCGGCCGCAATGGCATCGCGGTCGGCCTTGGTGAAAACCGGTGGCACGTCGATACCTTCGGGCGTCGACCACACCAACTGTTCGGGGGTGTAGTTGTTCGCCTCGGCGGCGGCGCGCACATAGGCGTCGACCTGTGCGGAGTCGACGTCGGCGGGCTCGGCCGGACGTTCGGACAGCGGCACCTCGGCGAAACTCCCGATCCGGTGCTCGATGCCGCCCGGCTCGTCGATTTCGCCCGGCTTGTCGATATGACTCAATGTCATCAGGCTCCCACCTTCTCCAGCAGGTCGGACAGTGCGGCCACCGCATCGATGCGGGCCGCGAGATAACCGTCGGGGCGCTGTGCGGCGCCGAGGTCGGCGACGGCCTTTTCCGCACCGGCCAGCAGCACCGTCTCGATACCGGCGGCCCGCAACTGCTCGGCCGCCGGGCCAGCCTGCTCGGCGTAACGCTTGTCCGAACCACATAATACGGCGATCGTGGCACCGGATTCGGTTGCCGCCGTGCCGATTCCGGCCACCTCCAGCGGACCGGGGTTGATCGACTCGATACCGCCCGAGGCCAGCAGGTTCGCAATGAAGGTGACCCGCACATTGTGCTCGGCCACCGTTCCCAGCGGCACCAGCAGCGCACGCGGTCGCGCACCCTTGGCGGCGAGGTAGGCATCCGAGCGGTTGCGCAGCGCCTCGAAGGCGGCGCCGTAGCGAACCACCTGTCCGGGCCGGCGCGCGGCCTCCGACAGCGGCTGCTCGGCCAGGTTCGGGAATTCGTTGACACCGGTGACCGCCGTCTTGCGGTGTGCCACATCGGCGTCCCGGGCCGACCGGGTCGCGGCGATCCGCTCGGCGAGCAGGCCGGAGTCCAGCGCGGCCTGGTAACCGCCCGCGGCCTCGAGCTCCTGCATGAACTCCCATGCCTTGGCAGCGAGTGCGGCGGTGAGATCCTCGACGTACCAGGAACCGGCGCCCGGATCCTGCACATGACCCAGGTGCGACTCCTCGAGCAGCAGCAGCTGGGTATTGCGAGCCATGCGGTCGGCGAACGACTTCGAGACGCCGAGTTCGCCGGGCGGCAATGCCGAATCGAAGGGCAGCACCGTGACCGTGTCCGCGCCACCGACTCCCGCGCCGAAGGCCGCGAGGGTGGTGCGCAGCATATTCACCCACGGGTCGCGCTGGGTCATCATCGCCGCGGAGGTCACCGCATGCTGCGGGGCGTCACCGAATGCGGGTGCGCCGCACACATGCGCGACGCGGGCCCAGAGCTGGCGGGCCGCACGGAACTTCGCGATGGTGGCGAACTGGTCGTCGGTCGCGGCGAAGCGGAACTCCAACTGCTCGAAGGCATCCGCGATGTCCTGACCAGCTTCGGCGAGTGCGCGCAGGTAGGCCAGGCCCGCGGCCACCGCCGCACCGAGCTCCTGGGCGTCCGAGGCGCCCGCATCGTGAAAGACGGTGCCGTCCACCGTGATAGCGCGCACGGTCTCCGGACGCTGCACCGCCTGACCGGCCAGGGCGATGGCCTCCGCCAGTTCGATATCGGCGGTTCCGGCGAAGCGACTGGTGAGCGGGGCCGCACCCAATGCGACTCGAATTTCGGTCCGGTCCGCTACCTGGTAATCGTCGAGCTGCGCGAAGACCTGTTGTGCCGCTGCGGAAACCGCGTCACCCGCGGCGAGTGTCAGCGGTGCCAGTTCGAACAGCAGACCCGACAGCGCCGCGGGCAGTTCGGCCACCGGCACACCGCGCTCGCCCGCGCCGAGCCACAGTGCACTGATCCCGTTCTCCAGCGCGGCCAGGATCTCGCGATTCGCCGCGGCGCCATCGGCCGCGCCGATGAAGGCGCTGACATACCAGCCGCGATGCACGTCCCTGGTGGCGTCGCGGCCACGGACGAACGGATATTCACCCGGCAGCGGCAGTTCGGCCCGCTCATCCCCGCGGGTGTACAGCGGGGCGATGGTCAGACCGTCGTAGGTCTGTTCCTCGAGCAGCTTTTCTGGCTCCTCCGGAAGTTCGGCGACGTCGACCCTGCGGGCCTTCGCCAGTACCCCCGCCACGCCCTTGCGCCATGCGGCGTAATCGGGCACCGGCTCTGAAGCAATCGGCATAGCTGCTGTTCCTCTTCTCCTCGGCGCACACCCTCGCGTGCGCCCGAAACCGTTGCATTCGCCCAGCTCAGCGAGCACATCGGTTAACGAGCATTCGTCGGCGTTCCTTCGATGCTAGCGGCATCCGCACAGCCGGTTGACCGTGGCCGCCACTACCAACGGGTAACCTTGCGCGGTGCTCAGGCTCATCCGTGACCCACGCATCCTGGCCCTGCTCGTCGGTGGCGCGGCGCTGTTCATCGCGGCCATGCTGGTCCCGCTACCGACACCGCAGCAGATGCAGGACTGGGCCACCTCGGTCGGCCCGATCTTCCCACTGCTGTTCTTCGTGGTCCACGCGCTGGTCACGGTGGCTCCGATCCCGCGGACCGTGCTGACGGTGAGCGCGGGCGTCCTGTTCGGCCCCGCGCTCGGCATCGTCCTGGCCGCCTCGGCGACCACGGTCAGCGCCGCACTGGCGATTCTGCTCGTCCGCGCGCTGGATCGCGATCGAGTGGCCGCCCGCCTCACCCATCCAGCGGTCCGGTCCATCGATGAACGTCTCGAACGCCGCGGCTGGCTCGCTGTCGGCTCGCTGCGCCTGATCGCCTTCGCACCGTTCTCGGTGATCAACTACTGCTGCGCCCTCTCCTCGATCCGGTTCTGGCCATACCTGATCGCCACCGTCATCGGCATCCTTCCGGGGACCATCGGCACGGTCATCCTCGGCGATGCGCTCACCGGCCGTACCCACCCCGGCATGCTCGTAGTCTCCGGGGTGCTCATCGCCATCGGCGTCATCGGTTTGCTCGTCGATGCGCGCTGGTCGCAAACCCATGCGCCGGATCTCGACACCGCCCCGGTCACCGTGACCGACTGACGTCCGAGTGGTGTATGCACGCCTTGCATCGATTCCGGTTTGCGGTTGCGCGCGGACGGCTAACCCGCAACAGCAACGACCGCTCGAAGGGAGGTGACGAACGATGGCGGTACGCGCAGTCGAACCAGGGCCGAACGGCAATAACCACGACAACTGGAATCAAGACCCCCGCGAAGATCTAGCCGACGACGTCATCCGACCGTGGGGCCGATGACAACCTGAGCTAATCCACGGTCAACTCGATCGGGATGGCGAAGACATCGACCATCGCGCCGTTGCGCAATACCGTCACCGGCATCGAGACCCCGATGGCGTCGCCGAAGAGTTGGCGTTGGATGCCCTGGGCGTCGGCCACTTCCGAGCGGGCGACGCTGAGTACGAGGTCGCCGCGGCGCAGCCCCGCGTGATCGGCGGGGCCGCCGCGGACGACTTCGACGATGCGGACACCGGCATGTTGGCCGGTCCGGGCGGCGACCGATGCGGGCAATGGAGCCGGAACACCGACCAGGCCCAGGTAGGCGCGGCGCACCCGGCCGTCTTTCAGCAGGGTGCTGATGATGCGGCGCGTGGTGGCGTTGATCGGGATGGCGAGGCCGAGTCCGACACCCGCGACCGCGGTATTGACACCGACCACCCGTCCCGATGAATCCGCAAGTGCGCCACCGGAATTGCCCGGATTCAGGGCCGCATCGGTTTGAATCACGTCCTCGATCACCCGACCGGCCCGGCGGGAAGCGACTGGGACAGCGCGCCCCAGCGCGCTCACCACGCCCGCGGTCACCGACCCCGCCAACCCCAGCGGACTCCCGACCGCCACCACCAATTGGCCGACCACCAGCTTGTCCGCATCGCCGAGCACCACCGCGCCCGGCGCACCCGCGCGGGCGCGCAGCACCGCGAGATCGGAGAGTGGATCGATGCCGACGACGTCGATGCGTGATTCCACACCGTCCGCGAACACCACATCACCGCTGCTCGTCGAGCCGACCACATGCGCGTTGGTCAGCAGGAATCCGTCGTCGGTGAAGACCACCGCGGATCCGCTCCCCCGCCGAGTTCGCACGCTCGCCACATGCGGTGTGACCGACGCCG
The DNA here is from genome assembly GCF_042869435.1 of Nocardia sp. NPDC006982. Lineage (NCBI taxonomy): Bacteria > Bacillati > Actinomycetota > Actinomycetes > Mycobacteriales > Nocardiaceae > Nocardia > Nocardia sp. NPDC006982. Next base: position 944,132 of record NZ_JBIAFV010000001.1, read on the forward strand.
CGACGGCGATGACCGACCGCGAGTACGCGTCCATCGCCGAATCATCCAGATCCCGTTGCCGTGTGATGTCTTCCGGACCCGACAACGGGACCGACTCGTCGTCCACGCTGACCACCATCCTGCTCATCGGGCGCGCACTCTATATCTAGGCCGCCCTCTCCAGCATCCTCCGCCACATCGTCCGGTGCAGCGTGTTCGCCACAGGCGCAACCGGATTCATCCGACGTTCACCAACGGCCGCCGATCCAGCGTTGGACAGCGCGTCCGCGCACAACTGTTGCCCGAGCCGTCTCAGACGGTATTGGGTGCGACGGAGCCGGGGTGCCAGTTGGTCGTCACCGCCACCTGTCCGAGGATGCCCACGCATGCCACCGCGCCCGAACCTGCTCCGAGCAGCCGAGCGTCGTCCCCCGCCGCCGCGCAGCACCTGCCCGGCCATCGCCCGGCAGAGCTGGTGCGCGCGAACCACTCGGTTGGTGGAGATTCGTTCGACTACGCGCCCGGCACGCGATCCAGGAAGCCGTGCACACCGATGATCCGGCCGTCCTCGGCGAGAGTGATCACATCCGTCCCAGCGACCGGTGCGCTCCCGTCGGGCGAAACCAGCTCCCAGGAGAACCGGGCGGTGGTGTGGTGTCCGTCGACCGCACCGAGCTGCCGGAATTCGAAGCCGGGGAACTGCTGGTGCACGCCCCCGATGGCCGCGGCCAGTTGCTCGTGTCCGGCGACATCGGCCAGTGGATCGGTGTAGAAACCGTCCTCGCGCCAAGCCGCGGCGACCGCCTTCGCGCGCACCTCGTCATCGGTGGCATTCCATGCCGTGAAGTAGCGCCGCACCGCATCCTCGTACTGAGACATAGCGAATCATCCTCTGCTGGAAGGTATTTCGGTCCCGCCGGAAAGCTCCGGCGGATACCTCAACCTTGCCCGCTGCCGATCACGGAGTCGATTACGCGCGAGGTAAGGATCAGCGCGCGAACCACCGCGGCCACTGATGACCGCGCTCCCACACCGTGTCCCCCGCGACCACGACCAGATCGCAGATCTCGGTGACCGCACGCCGCGACGCCCAGATGTGCTCTCTACTCGGCACGATGACCGCATGCGCACCGCAGCGCGCGATGGCTGAGAGCAGCCGCGCGACCGGGTCGCCCTGCGGCCCCACCGTCATCGGGACCAGGCCGTACCCCATTCGAGCCGCGCAGCAGCGGGTCACCCGCACATCGTGATCGACCATCGATCCCGAAATATCCCACCGCACGAACCCGATCGCCCACGGTTTGGTCGACACCCCGTTGCCGAGTGACCCCGTTTCGCTTGCCAACCGCCCGACAACCTCCCATGCTTCCGACCCGCTCATGTCACCAAACCTGTCTGCCAGCACCCACCGAGAACGGTAGAAAAGCGACCGGGCGCGGCACCATGGTTTTGCGCGGATTTGCGGAAGTTGTTGACCCATTTGGCGCTGACCGGTGACGATGGTGTGCAGCCAGCGCAATACCCACGCGAGACGAGGCCACTCTGATGCGTATACAACTGCTCGGCGGACCCACCAACAACACCGGCTCGCCCCGGCTTTGGATCGATGAGGATCGACATCTGTATCTCGTGCAGGGCTACCGGGTGGCCCATGACGCGAACCGCGTCGAAATACCGCATATGCTGCTCGGCTGGCTGCAGCCCGGCACCTACATCGGCGCTCCGCTGCTCGATTCCGGGCACGGTTCCTTCACCCTCGCCGGACAGCCGATCACCGATCCGGATGCCTTGGCGCATATGCGGATTCCCGAGCACGAAACCGCGGTCGCGGTCCCGGTCGGACAGAGCCCGTGGGAATGGTAATGCAATGCTCTTCTTCACCATCGAGGAAACCAACGATCTCATACGCGAGACCCGAAGCGACGCTTTCCATCTCGAGGTGTCCGATGATCACTCCCAGGTCTCCGACGAGACCGAACCGATGCGCCGCGTGCTCGCGGGCCTGCCGCCGTTCGAGGAGGATTCCTATCCGCCGTCGTGGCGGGCCTGGGAGCAGCTCACCAGCGAGGTCGCCGGACGCGGTGTGCCGATCCGGCGCGTTCGGGTGGTCTCGGAGCCGCTCACCGACTACGTGCGATTTCTGCACGCCCTCACCGATCGCAATCAGCGCTACGGCGAGGACATCCGCTGGCTGCCAAGGCATCTCGCCGATCCCTCGGAATACACCGATGACGAATGGTGGCTGCTCGACGATACGGTCGCCTTTACGATCTTCACCAAGACCGGCGATCTGGCGGGGGCCGCGGTAACCACCGACCCCGTGCTGGTCGCCCGCTGCACAACAGTACGAGATACACTGTGGAACAAAGCAATTCCGCACCACGACTATATGCCCGGCGGGCGGAGTGGATGACCGGTGTCGAGCAGTCCCGGCAAGCCTTCGGGGCACGCTTACGCGAAGTGCGCAAGGCCGCACATCTGACCGGCGTGCAGCTCGCCGCCGACGCGGGCTGGCATTCGGCCAAGGTGTCGCGCATCGAACACGGTAAGCAGACGCCGAGCGATAGCGATCTGGCCGAGTGGTGCCAACTGTGCGGCGCCGAACTGCTGCTGCCGGATCTGCGTGCGGCACTGGCGAATATCGAGGCGCTCTGGCAGGAGTGGCGTCGCATCGCCGCGACCGGACATGCCCAGCAGCAGCGCCGCCGCATCGAGTTGGAGGCGCGCGCCACCACCATCCGCAATTTCGAGAACGCGGTCGTCCCCGGCTTGTTGCAGACCGAACCCTATGCCAGAGCCGTGCTGGAGACCTGTATCGACTTCGTCGGCGGTATCGACGATATCGATCGCGCGGTGGCGGCGCGGATCGCGCGCCAACGGATTCTGCATCACGGCACCCATCGGATCAGCATCCTGTTGGCCGAACAGGCGCTCTACACCACGGTCGGCGACAACGAGGTGATGGCCGGTCAGCTCGAACGTCTCATCGATGTGATGCCGCTGCCCCGGCTCGCACTCGGCATCATTCCGCGGACGGCGGACTTCCTTTACACCACAACATGTTTCGTACTGCTCGACAAACGCATCGCGGAGGTCGAGACCATCTCGGCGGGACTGACCATCACCCAGCCACGCGAACTCGCGTACTACGAGAAGACCTGGGCAGCGCTGCACCGGCAGGCCCGGTACGGCGAAGCCGCCCGAGCCATAATCACCGATGCGTTGAAGCTGCGGTTGACGCAGCTGTAGTTACAGTGCCGCACGGAGTTTCGCGGCATTCTCGTAATCGTGCTGCCATTCGGGGCCGGTCGGGGCGAGGATGACGCGTTCGACGCCGGCGTCCCGGTGGGCGGCGAGCAATTCGACAGCCGCCGAATGATCAGCGGGCAATGCAGGCGCGACCACGGTCACCGCGGGCACCGGGCGATCGAATCCTGCTGCCAGCGCCCGCAACTCGTCGAAGTCGGCGGCCAACTGGTCCAGGCCCGGCTGCAGGGTGATCCAGCCGTCGGCGTATTCGGCCGCCCGCCGCCGCGCCCGAGTCCCATTGCCCGCCACCAGGACCGGCGGCATCGCCGATCCGGGTGCCAGCGCCACGTCGACGCCGTTGACCGTTGCGGTCGAACCGGTGACGAGATCGGGCAGCACCCGCAGTGCCTCATCGGTGCGCCGACCGCGGTTTTCGAATGTCGTACCGGCCGCGCGCCAACCGATATCGCCGTGCGCCGGATTTCCGGTGCCGACACCGAGCAGCAACCGGTTCTCCGATACGTACTGCAGTGTGCTGATCTGCTTGGCCGCCCACGCCACCGGGCGCAGTGCGAGCAGCATGACGTTGTAGCCGATCCGGATCCGGTCGGTGACGGCCGCCGCGGTCGCGAGCGTCACGGTGCTGTCCAGCATGGGCGCGCTGGCCACGAGATGGTCGGTGGACCACACAGATTCGAGCTCGAGCTGTTCGGCGAGGCGGGCGGCGGCCCGCACATCGCCGAGGATCGGATGCGCCGGATCGGGGGTGGAGGTCGGGAGGATCACGCCGATATCGAAGGTCATGACCACAACATTAGGAACGAATCGTGAGCGTTCCAATGGCCCGATCGCTCAGTCCCATGCCCGCAACGCTCATTCCGTCGCGGCCGCCTGCTCGGCGGGTTTGCGGTGCAAGCCCTTTCGGTCGTAGTACTGGGTCACCAGGGCACCGACGACCAGGCCGATGCCCAAACCGAGCACCGCCATCCAGCTTCCACGCGCGAGTCCGGCGGCACCGTTGGCGTTGAAGTACAGGATGGCGCGCAACCCCAGGAAGACCTGGTGCATGGGTTCGAAGGTGGCCAGCCACTCGAAGTACGTCGGCGTGGCTTCGATGGGCACACTACCGCCCGAGGACGGCAGGCCCAGCACGATGAACAGGATCAGATTGACCAGCAGACCCGCGGTTCCGAGCGCGGCCAGCACCGACAGCGCGGTCACACCGACCGCGATGATCGCGAGCACGCAATACAGGAACAGCGCGAGCGGATGATCGAGTGGCACGTCCAATGCCGCTGCGACACCGAGGAATACCGCGGAGACGATCGGTGCGGTGACGATCAGGATGGCCCACTTCAACAGCAGGGTACGGAAGCGGGAGATCGGCGCGGCCGGATAGTGCACGTACCACGGACCGTATTCGGTGGGCGCGAAACCGAGGGCGGAATCGGTCATCGCGTGGATGATCATCGCGCCGGTGAATCCGGCGAGCAGCACCATGATCGTGTAGAAGAACGCGGACAAACCCTGTCCGGTGCCCTCGGGCAGCGGCCGATAAGGATCGACCACCACCTGGATCGGATGGGCGAGCATCAATTGGCTGGCACCGGCCAGCTGTGGTGCTTGGCCGCCCCCGGCAGGTTGCAACTGGGTCTGCACGGTATCGGTGAGTTGTTTGCCGACCGTCTCGTCGACGCGAGTCAACGCCTGATCGGCAATGCGCTGCATGACCCCGGTGGCGAAACTGCCCGCGCGAGGATTCGTGTGCACCGTGATAATCGGCTGTTCGACCTTGCCCGGCACCACACCGGCCGCGCCGAGAATGGCCAGCCGCTTGGTGAAGTCACTGGGGATGACGATCGCACCATAGACCTTGCCCTGGCTCAGTTGCCGTTGCGCCTCGCCGAATCCGACGACCCGCAGGTCGATCTTGTCGGTGGGCAGGCTCGCGACGAGTGCGTCGGTGATCTGATCGCCGACATTGGCGGGCTTGCCGCCCAGAGTATCGCCGTCGTCCTGATTGACCAGTGCGACAGGGAAATCGTGCAGGTTCTTGGTCGGATTGACCACGTATGCGAGATACATCGTGGCCAGCAGTGACATGAGCAGGGTGACCACGGCGATCGGGGCGATCCAAGCCCGTGGCCGCAGATGGCGGGCGGCCGTTCCGGCAATCGTCATGGGCGCACGGTAATCCGTCGCGGCGGTGTTTCGGTACCGATCCGGCGCGTATCGGTGGCTGCTCACACCCCGGCACCGACACCCATTACCGAGACCGCGATCACAGCCTCAGCGCAGCCAGCCCTTGCGTTTGATGTAGACCAGCGGGATCACCGCGGCCACCAGGGTCATCAGCGTGGTGGCGAGAAAGCCCTGCTCCCATTCCAATTCGGGCATCCAGGTGAAGTTCATGCCGTAGAAGGTCGCGATGAGGGTCGGGGGCAGGAATACCGCGGTGATGATGGTGAACACCTTGACGATCTGGTTCTGCTTCACGTCGAGCCAGGTCATCACCGACTGCTGCAGATAGCGCACCTTGTCGTGTTCGAAGCCCGCATGCTGTTTCACGCCATCGATGTCGGCGATCAGGATGGCGATCAAGCTCTCGAGGTCGCCGGTAGGCGTATCGGCCATGAGATGTCGTGCGGCGCGGGCCAATTGGAGTTGGGTCTCCTGCACCCGTGAAACGATCTCCTCGGCCGCATTCATCCGCGACATGGTGCCGCGCATATCCGCGACGCCGATTTCGCGGCCGCGGCGGTCATAGCCGTTGGTGGCCATCTCGATATCGTCGTTCATCGCCTCCAGCGCATCGCTGGCGCAGTGGATGACTCGCTCCGATGCCTCGTTCAACGCCCAGAGCAGCGCGTACATCACCCCGTGCGAGGATCCGGTGAGACTCGGATTGCGGCGCATCTTCGCGACGGCCTTGTCGAACGGGGTGAAATGCGCATCCGGTTGCAGGGTGACGAGGAACTCGCTGCCCAGTGCGAAGACGATGGTGTCGCGTTCGATGGCGTCGCCGCGTTTATAGGTCAGGACGACGGGCAGATAGATGAAGCTGTCGGTCTCGAAGACCCGATTCCGCGCGGCGGCGAAGTCGACGCCGAGGCGTTCGCGCAGCACAGCGGCCGCATCGGTGTCGCTCGTCGCGAGCGGAATCCAGTGCTGCTGTAGGACTTCGGTATCGAAGCGATCGACCGGGGCGGCGGTGACCGTGGTCATCGGCTACTGCCCGTAGGACGAATGCGCCGGCGATACCGACGACGAACCGACCGGTTGCTGCGGATGAGCATAGTGCATCGTCAGTAGTCCCGCGCTGATCAACAGGTACAAACCAATGGTGAACCAGATCGCTTGTCGCTCGAGATTCGGTGCGCGGTGCGGAGATTCGACCTTGTTGAACAGCGTCGCCATGGCAGGCTCCAATGCTTCCGTACGTCCAGTGGCCGCGCTCGCCACGATGCACTGGCGAACGCCATTGGCGGGGCACCCCGCTTCATCGGTTGATCTCGGCGCACGAATTGCGCCATCAATCATTAGAAACCCGCCGCAGCGGTCCGTCAATCAGTTGCGCAAGTATGCGCAATCGGCGATATCGGGCGACTGTGCCTGGTTACATGCGCTCGGGTGCGGCAATGCCCAGAAGTCCGAGTCCGTGCGCGAGCGTCCGTGCCGTCGAATCGCACAGTGCGAGACGGTTTTCCCGTACCTGGCCGGGCGCGGTGAGGACCGGGCAGGTCTCGTAGAAGGCCGTGAAGTCGCGCGCGAGGTCGTAGAGGTATCCGCACAGTCGATGGGGTTCGAGGGTTGCGGCGACCTCGGTTACGACGGTGCTGTAGGCGTCGAGTTCGAGTGCCAGGGCCCTTTCAGCGGGTTCGAGTGCGATCGTCGGATCGATCCGCACGGCGTGATCTCGGGCTTTGCGCAGGATGGACCGGATTCTGGCGTGCGCGTATTGCAGATAGACGCTGGTGTTGCCGTTCAACGCGACCATGCGGTCCAGATCGAAGGTGTAGTCCTTGATCCGAGAGGTGGACAAGTCGGCATATTTGACCGCACCGATCCCGGTCGGTTCGGCGATCGCTTGGAGCTCTGCGGCAGGCAGGTCCGGATTCCGTTCGGCGACAACGGCTCTGGCCTTCGTGACGGCATCGTTGAGGAGGTCCGTCAGTCTGACCGTGCCGCCCGCACGGGTTTTGAAGGGCCGCCCATCCGGGCCGAGCACGGTGCCGTAGGCGATGTGTTCGGCCTCGATGACATCGGTCGACCAACCGGCCCGCCGGGCGGCTTCGAAGACGAGCCGAAAGTGCAGGGCCTGACGGGAATCGGTGACATACAGCAGCCGCTCGGCACGCAGGGTCTGCACGCGGTACCGGATGGTCGCCAAATCCGTTGTGTCGTAGCCGTATCCGCCGTCGCGCTTGCGCACCATCAGCGGGACCGGTTGGCCGTCAGGGCCATCGACCTCTTCGGAGAAGACGACCAGGGCGCCGTCGCTCTCGACGGCGATGCCCTTGTCGACCAGCTCGCCGATGGTGTCGGCGAGCATCGGGTTGTAGAACGACTCGCCGACGTAATCGTCGGCTGTCAGCAGCACACCGAGCCGATCGTAGATTTCACCGAACGCCCGCTCCGATTCGGCGACGATCTCCTGCCACCGCCGCAGGGTGGGCGCATCGCCGGATTGCAGCGCCACCACCCGAGCCCTGGCCCGCTGCGCGAACGCCGGATCATCGTCGAATTCCGTCCGCGCCGCCTTGTACAAGCTATCCAATGCCGAAACGACCGACGCATCGCCGCTCAGCTCATCGTGCCGCCAGCGCACCCCCGGATGCTCATCCAGATATTGGATCAGCATCCCGAACTGAGTCCCCCAGTCCCCCAAGTGATTCTGCCGAATCACCGCGGCCCCGAGAAAGGTCAGCACCCGTGCGATGCAGTCGCCGATGATCGTTGTCCGCAGATGCCCGACATGCATTTCTTTTGCGATATTGGGCGCCGAGTAGTCGACCACCGTTCGCCGCCCACGCTCGAAATCTGGTACACCCAACCGATCATCAGCGAGTCGAGCCGAAACCTGTTCCCACACAGCATGATCCGACACCGTGATGTTGAGGAATCCCGGACCCGATACCGTCACTGCGTCGAACAGGCCATCGCCCGTATCCAACGCCGTGACCAATTCCGCGGCGAAATCAGCGGGCCGCACCCCCACCCGCTTCGCGACCGCAAGCGCGACATTCGACTGGAAATCCGCACGCTCTGAGCGCCGCACCACCGGATCCGTCCCCGCCAGATCCGGACGAGCCCGACCGATCGCCGCGCCTACGGCCACGGCAACCCGATCGAGCAGCGGCAATACCCCGGAAGCAGCCACGCGCAATCCCTCCTGTCCTTGTTGGACCGTGAGTATTGCAGCGCACCCGATGCCAGGCCGAACCATTTTCCCCAGCCGGCGCTGACCAAGTCACCGCGCCGAGACCGCCCTGCCTGCGGACCGGCCGGTAGCCTCGACGGGTGGCGAGGCTCGGTGTTCGAGGAAGGGAGCGGCTGTGACCGCATTCCGTGTGCGTAGTGGACTGGCCGTGCTCGCGGCCACCGGACTGCTGACCGGCTGTTCAGATAAGGCCGCACCGGAAGCCCATCCCTCCGCCACCCCTGCGGCCAGCTCATTGGCGAACTGCACACCGCTGACCGAAGAGCAGATCAGCCGGGCCGCGCAGGCCGACGCCCTCACCACCCGCCACCGTCCACCGGTCTGCGTCTGGCAGGCACAACGCGGCGCCGACGAATCCGGCCTGACTTTCACCTACACCGACCGCGAATCGCTCCAGCAGACATGGCAACGGGCCGAGAACGACGGGTTCCAGACCGAACATCTGACGATCACCGAACAGATCTTCGGCGCGACCGTCACCGCGACCGGTTTCTACATCCGCAATCCACAGGATCCTGGTGACTGCGCGGTCGCAGCCGCGGACAACGGCACCATCGTCTGGCGCGTGCAAAACAATTCCCACACGACAACACCCGATCCCTGCGCCATCGCACTCCAATTGGCAACGCTGACCATCGATCTCGCACCGTAGGCAACGAGCAGGAACACCCCGGATCTCGACAAGATCCGGGGTGTTCGCGGCTACAGCGACGGCGGCTGCCAGGACTGTCCCTGCGGCCCGTCCGGGCGGTACGGCGGCTGGTGCGGCGGAATCTGCTGCGGCGGGGTCTCCTGCCGAGCTGGCATTACCGGCTGGTGTGGGGAGGGCTGGGTTCGGGTCACCGGAGTCGCCACGCCCTCCACCGAAGCGCGGGCATCGGCCTCCGCCGCGCGCACCGCCTGTTCGATGGCCGGATCCCGGGCCGTATCGAACCAGCCCTCGACATCGGAATCGTCCTCCGGCTTGCTCTCCACATCGTCGACCGGGGTGGGTTCGTAACGGAATACGCCGTCCTCGCCCTTGGTCGCGAAGTTCTGGGCGAAGCCCTCGAGCGCCTTGCCGAAATCGCTCGGCACCAGCCACACCTTGTTCGAATCACCGCGGGCGACCAGCGGCAGGGTCTGCATGTATTGGTAGGCAAGCAGTTCCGGCGTCGGCTTACCGGATTTGATTGCGGCGAAGACCTTCTCGATGGCCTTTGCCTGGCCCTGCGCCTGCAGGTAGGCAGCGGCCCGTTCACCCTGGGCGCGCAGAATCCGGCTCTGCCGTTCACCTTCGGCCGCCAGGATCGAGGACTGCTTGGCGCCCTCGGCGGAGAGAATCTGCGCCTGCTTGGCGCCCTCGGCCGTCTTGATCTGTGACTCTCGGGTGCCTTCCGCGGTGAGGATCATGGCACGCTTCTCGCGGTCGGCCTTCATCTGCTTCTCCATCGACTCCTGGATCGATGGCGGCGGATCGATGCTCTTGAGTTCGACCCGCGCGACGCGCAGCCCCCAGCGGCCGGTGGCCTCGTCGAGCACCCCGCGCAGCTGACCGTTGATCTGATCGCGGGAGGTCAGCGTCTGCTCCAGGGTCATGCCGCCGACCACATTGCGCAGGGTGGTCACGGTGAGCTGCTCGACGGCCGCGATGTAGTTACTGATCTCGTACACCGCCGCCTGCGGGCTCGTCACCTGGAAGTACACGACGGTGTCGATATGCAGGGTCAGGTTGTCCTCGGTGATCACCGGCTGCGGCGGGAAGGACACCACCCGCTCGCGCAGATCGACCTTCGCCCGGATCCGGTCGGCGAAGGGCACCAGGAACGTCAGCTGGCCCGAGACTGTGCGCGAATATCGGCCTAGTCGCTCGATGACGGCCGCCTCCGCCTGTGGCACCAGGGCGATCGATTTGAAGACCACCACCACGACCAACAGCACGAGCACGGCGGCAACGATGAGCACAGCCATTTACGGCTCCTTCCAGACGACGGCGGTCGCGCCGTCGATCTTCATGACGTACACCGTGGTTCCCTTGGGATACTCGACCGTCGAATCGAACGGCCGCGCGGTCCACTCTTCGCCGCCGATTTTGACCAGGCCGCTGTGTTCGGCGACCGATTCCAGCACCAGTGCCTGCTTACCCGGCAGCGCATCGACATTGGTCGGGATCGGCGGCGGAGTTCCGAAGCGGCGCCGCAGAACTGGCCGCACCCCGAGCAGCAGTACCAGCGCCAGCACCGCGAAGATCACGGCGTCGGCGACCAGCCCGGTATCGGCCACCGCACCGACTCCCGCGGTGCCGAGCGCGGCGACGCCCAACATCAGCAGCGTGAGGTCCCCGGTGAGCATCTCCGCCGCCGCGAGCAGCAGGCCCGCGACCAGCCAAACGATTGCGGCCACAGCCCCACTGTAGTGGTCCGAACCACTTCTGGGGCGCGACAAACCCAAGATCACCGAGGGCCGTTCGAGGCGTCCCATGCCGCATTACCGAGCCATCGAATCCGAAACGACTGTGCGCCTATTGATTTCGATCGAAACCCCGACGCTGCAGCACTCCGCTGAACCAATCCGGCTCGGCATCCGTAATCGCAACAACATCGCGGACGAAGGACGAGGAACCTGGCATGTTTCGGAGATCACGCACCGTCATTTCGGCTGCCTGCATCGCGGTAGCCGGTCTGCTGGCCGGGTGCGGCATCGCCGGTATACCGGTCGCGGCCGAACCCGATGTTCGCAAGCTGGAGATCGGCGATTATCCGGTCGACAAATACCACTACGACCAGGATGCGCACGGCAACGGCGCACTGCTGGAAGGCATTCGGATGGCCGAGGCGATGGTACCGACGAGCCGTATCGATCCGAAATTGACCTTCGGTGTGCTCGGCGGTGTCGTATCCGATAACCAGGAGGCGGCCGACTATTACACCGGCAGCGCGTCGATACCGGTGCTCGACCGCCACAAAATGCTGGCCGCCTACGGCGCGGTCGGTGCGGACCGCCCCTATGAGCCGTTCCAGATCGATCAGCGCGGCCCCGGCCCGGACGTCACCATCATCTCGCAACTGCTGATGCGCTTCCCGAACGCGACCGAGGCCGAACAAGCGGCACGCGAACTCGAAGCCGCCGATTTCGCCGTCGCACCCGATCAGAACAAGCGGCTCGAGCTGGACAAATATCCTAATGCCCACACCCACTGGCGGCCCGATGTCGCCAATATCGGATCCTTCATCGCCGATAAGGAATTCGTCCTGCAGGTATTCATCCAGCGACCCAAGGCCGATGAACGCGATCTACTGGGCTGGCTCGGCAACACCTTCGACGCCGAACTCGCCGTCGTCGACAAATTCCGGGCCACCCCCGTGGACCAGCTCGACGACTTGAAGATCGATCCGGATGGTCTGCTGGCCCGCGCTGTCGTCCGCGACCGCCGCAACCACACGCTCGACCTGCGCGAATTCAGTGTGTACGGTCCGGCTATCGTCGTGCACACCGCCACGAATCAGGCCACCTCGCAGCGGATGATCGACGAAACCGGGCTGGACGCCTGGGCGATCGCGGACGACACCATCGTCTATCGAGTGCGCGACGAGGCCTCGGGGCCGCGTCTGGTCAACGAGCTCATCGCGCGTTCCGGTGACGAATACGATCCGATCGATGCGCCCAAGGATGTGCCCGGCGCGATCTGCCAGCGACTCAATCGGCGCGGCGACACCGATAAGCAGTACAAGCACAGCTGCTACGTCACCTATAAGCGCTATGTCGCGAACGTCAACGGCGATAACGAAGCCGACGTTCGGCAGAAGGTGGCGGCGCAATACGCGCTGTTCGCCAATAGTCTGTGACCGGCACACCAACTCGCTTGCGCCGCAACCCGAACCGGCGGTGCTAGTTTCGGGCGGGTGAGCGAGCGTGACATGTATGGCGGCGACATCTTCTCCGGACATTCGCGATCGAAGAAGCGGACCGTGCCGACGGTCGTCGCCGAACGCGACCTCGTGGTGGAGGACGCGGCGACCGGATTCTGCGGTGCCGTAGTCGGATTCGACCGCAGCTACGACGGCGAATTCGTCAAGTTGGAGGATGCGCGCGGTGCCGTGCGGCTATTCGCATTGCGCGAGGCAGCATTCCTGATCGACGGTGCGCCCGTCACGCTGCTCCGGCCCAAGGCCGCGGCGCCGAAGAAGCCGACCCGGTCGGCATCGGGTTCGACTCGGGTGGAGGGGCTGCGCGCGCAGGTCGCGAAGACGAGCCGGATCTGGGTGGAGGGCGTCCACGATGCCGCATTGGTGGAGCGGGTCTGGGGGCACGATCTGCGGGTCGAGGGCGTGGTCGTCGAACATCTCGAGGGTTTGGACAATCTGGCCGAGCGGCTTACCGAATTCGCGCCCGGACCGGGTCGACGGGTCGGTGTGCTGGTCGACCATCTGGTCACCGGTTCCAAGGAAACCCAGCTGACCACCGGCCTCGGTAAGTATGTGCTGGTCACTGGGCATCCCTATATCGATGTCTGGCAGGCTGTGCGTCCTACCGCGGTCGGTATCGCGGCCTGGCCGGAGGTGCCGCGCGGGGAGGATTGGAAGACCGGCATCTGCCGTCGGCTCGGCTGGGGCACACCGCAGGAGGGGTGGCGGCGGGTCTACAACGCGGTCGAATCCTTCCGCGATCTGGAATCCCCCCTGATCGGCGCGGTGGAGCGGCTCATCGACTTCGTCACCGAACCGGAGTGACCTGAATATCGGGTCCATTCGCTGAAATCATGTCCCACTCCGCGGAATTCGGCCCGCACGCCGACGGCGGCGGCGCGCCCGCCGTTGTGGTACTCGCGGTACCGCTGGCGGATCGATGCGCGCAGCTCACCGGGGTATCCGGCATGGACGCCCCCGAGTCGCAACCCTCCTTTATGCTCGATAATTATGTGCTCTCCTAGTGCCACGCTGACGGTGTGGGCCGGCTCCTGGCTGGCCGGTTGCAGCGCGCCCGACGACATCCTCGAGGCGCTGTACGCCTGGGCGCCGCGGCACACCATCGCCGCGGGCGATCCGTTGACCGGCGGCCGCGACGACCTGCCGTGGTCTTCTCGCGACAATCTGTCCGGCACCGGAGTCATGGCGCTACTCAAGGTGATTCGCGAGGCGATGGCACAACCCGGTGCACAGCTGCGCTTGGTGTTGCCGGTGCCCGGCGATGTGCGCGGACTGCCGACCGGAACGGCCTTCGCCGCTGATGCCATCGAGGCGGGCGAGGGAATGTTGTTCGGCGTTCCGGGCGAGGAGGGCACCGGATTGATCCCGCAGTGGCCCGATGACGACACGCTGCAGTGGACTGTCTACAGCACCCCGATCCCGGCCGCGCCGGGCCAGGATATGTCGCTCGGCGAGGCCGAATACACGATGCGTGAAGCGGTACGTGATGCCGCCGACGCCCTGATGCGCCTGCACACCACCGCCGCGGGCGCGACCGTCGACTCCGACCCCCGCGAACTCATCGAGGCCGAGCTCGCGGATTACTCCCGCCACGACTATCCGGATTCGATCCCGTTGCGCGCCAGGCGAATCCTCGACAGCGCCGACCATGTCGCCGCCATCCTCACTGTCGCCCAACGCGAACCGGCCTCCTCCCCCACCTCCGCCACCGCCATCGGCGCGCAGGAAGACCTCCTACGCCCACTGTGGGACGCGATCCGCGCTGCACGGTTGGCGGCGGTACACGCCGCGGCTCGCGGCAATTCGTAAAGCACCGGCGCAAGGCGGCCACCGGTCCCGTAGGCGCGAGAACACCGGCATCCTCTGGTTGAATAGACCGAGCGATCGCCTGAATCATCCGGGAGGCGGCATGTTTCGCATATCTCGCATTGCCGCGGCTGTAACCGCGGCATTCATCGTCGCTCTCGGCGCCCCTGCCGTTCCCGCCACGGCGATCGTGGGTGGAAATACCACCGAGGCGAGCGCCTACCCGTGGCTGGCCGCCGTCGGCAGCCCGTTTTACGTCTTCCGACCATCCGGGCAATTCTGCGGCGGTGCGCTCATCGCGCCCGATCGGGTTGTGACAGCGGCGCACTGCGTCGATGTGGCGCGGCTGCTGCCGCAGGCGATCACTGTCACCTTCGGCCGCACCGACCTGCGCTCGCACGCCGGAGTCACCGTGGGAGTCAAGGAGATTCGCATCCACCCGGATTTCCGGGAATCCGATTTCGAGGGCGAGACGGTGCACCACAATGATCTCGCGATCCTCGTCCTCGATGAGCCGAGACCGGGCCCGTTCCTGGAAATCGCCGCGCCACAGGGCGATCCGCGCGCGTATGGCGACACCGGCACCATCGTCGGCTGGGGCGCGACCTCCGAGAGCGACACCTCGAATACGCTCCTGCGATCCGCCCCCGTCCCGATCGTCACCGACACGACGTGCGCCGCCGCCTATGGCTCCGCCTTCGACCCCGCCGATATGCTCTGCGCCGGATCCCCCGACGCCGATACCGCCGAATACGACAGCGGCGATCCACTTCTCGTCGCGGGCCGACTGATCGGCCTCACCTCTTGGGGGAAGGGCAGCGCCCGCCCGGGGTTTCCCGGCGTTTACGCCTACCTCACGACCCTCAGCTTCTGATCGACAACACCAGGACGGAGTCTGCCCGAACTGGCCTGGTGGGTCCCGACGTCAGCCTGGAGCGCCGGATACATTGTCGACACCAACGCCAATCGGATGTTCGTGCTGACGGGTTGCTGACGACCGGAGTTGCGAGGTAGTCGAACATTGCCGGGAGACGACGGACCAGTCGTATACTCACGTCATGGCGGATGACCAGTCCCCCATCGGATCCCCCGAGACGCCAGTTCTTGTGGTGCATACTCGGGAACGCGTCTATCGGCTACGCGCTGGGACGGCATATAACGTCGGTCGCGATCCGGCATCCGACGTTATCGTGACCGATCCGCGCGCATCTTCGGTGCACGCCGTGCTGGAGCGGGGTGCGGACGGTTGGGAAATCGAGGACGCGGGCAGCCTCAACGGCACCTTTTTCGAAGGTCACCGCGTCGAGCGGATGCTGATCGACCATGACGAGACGTTCCAGCTCGGTCACGCCGTGGACGGCGAGCAGTTGGCCTGTTCCATAGAGGGGCAAGAAGGACAAGCCGACCAAAAGTCCGATGACGATATCGGGGTAGACACGATGATCGTCTCCGATCCGGGCTACGACCTCGCCGATGAAGCAACGGTCACGAAGTTCCACGCGGGTCGGTCCAGGCAAGTTTCGCGAACGTCAGCTTCGGTGGCCCGACCCAGCGCGGTCGTCCGGATCACCTCACCCACGCTTCGGATCGGACGCGCGGCAGACAACGACATCGTCGCGCAAGACCTCATGCTCTCCCGCCATCACGCCGAGCTGCGCACGATCGGCGACGGCAGATACCGGATCGTCGACCTCGACAGCCACAACGGCACCTACGTCAACGGCCACCGGATCGACGCCGCGGACCTGTCCGAATCCGATTTGATCGGCATGGGGCACACCACGTTCCGGCTGGTCGGCGACGAGCTGCGCGAATTCGTCGACACCGGTGACGTATCGGTCTCGGTGCAAAGCCTCACCGTGCGGACCCCCGAGGGCAAGGTGCTACTCGACGGAGTGAGCTTCCCGATCCCGCAGCGCTCACTTGTCGGGGTCATCGGGCCCAGCGGAGCGGGCAAGTCGACGCTGCTCGGCGCGGTCACCGGGTTGCGGCCCGCGACGGAGGGGACAGTTCGCTACGACGGACGCGACCTGTACACCGATTACGACGAACTCCGGCACCGGATCGGGCTGGTCCCGCAGGAGGACATCCTGCACAACCAGCTTCCGACGCGGCGCGCGCTGCTCTACGCGGCCGAACTGCGCTTCCCCGGTGATACGCGCAGCGAGGAGCGCGAACAGCGGGTCGACGAGGTGCTCGACGAGCTCGGTTTGGCGCGGCACGCCGATACCCGCATCGATAAGCTCTCCGGCGGACAGCGTAAACGCGTGAGCGTCGCAGTGGAGTTGCTGACCAAACCGTCCCTGTTGTTTCTGGACGAACCGACCTCCGGCCTCGACCCGGGCCTGGACAAAACGGTCATGGAAATGCTGTCCGAACTGGCGCACGACGGGCGGACCGTCATCGTCGTTACGCACAGCGTGGCCAATCTTGATTTCTGCGACCGCCTGCTGGTCCTGGTGCCCGGCGGTCAGCTTGCCTATTATGGGCCGCCGGCGGAGGGGCTGCAGCAGTTCGCACATCGCAGCTGGGCCGAGGTGTTCCAGACATTCGACCGCGAGGAAGACCGCGACTGGGCCGGTGAGTTCCGGACTTCGCCACGCTTCGAGAACTACGTGGCGGTCGGATTGACCGACGATGTCGGCCCAGCGGAAGTGCACACACCGGCGCCGCCGCCTGCGCAGCAGTCCAAGCTTGCCCAGCTCAGTACCTTGTGCCGGCGATATCTGGCGGTGATTGCCTCGGACCGAAGCTATATGGCGCTCCTCGGCGTGATGCCCGTGCTTCTCGGTGGTTTGATCGCCGCAGTGCCGTCAGGCGAGGGATTCGCCGGGCCGCCGGGATCCAACGTCGATGCCCCGACCAAACTTATGGTTCTGGCATTCGCGGCATGCTTCGTCGGCACCGGCAACTCGATTCGCGAGATCGTCAAGGAACAGACGATCTACCGCAGAGAACGCGCGGCAGGCCTGTCGGCGGGGGTCTATCTGATGTCGAAACTGCTGGTCCTGAGCGTGATCACCACCCTTCAGGCGGCGGTGTTGGTCTTGGTCGGCACCATCAATGTGGATATGCCGTCCAAGGGGCTCTTCACGTCTGTCGAGCTGGAGCTGATCCTGGCGATGGCGCTGCTCGGGATCGCATCGCTGGCATTGGGCTTGCTGGTGTCGGTGTCGGTGAACACCTCGGAGAAGACACTGCCGCTACTGATTGTGCTGTCGATGGCACAGCTTGTGCTCACCGGCGGGCTGGTGCGGCTCCCCGGCACACTCGGCCTAGAGCAACTGGCCTACATATCGCCATCCCGTTGGGGGTTCGGAGCGGGAGCCGCCACCCTCGACCTCGACACTCTCACACCGCACACGGGCGCAGCCGACCCGCTGTGGAAACACACCATGGGCACGTGGCTGCTCGACATGGGAGTCGTCGCCGGGCTAGGGGCCGTCTTCCTCGCGCTGGCCTGGTACCGCCTATATCAGCTGCGGCCACGGCGCCGCGGTGCCCGCCGCGCGAGGCTTTGACGCGCCAGCGACGCAACCTGACGGCGCGTCGGGCTGGTGCCATCGACGTCCCTTCGAAAGCTAGGTTGTCGTGGCGGGGCGTCGCGGCGGGGTGCAGCAGTCGATTGCACACGAGGCACCGTTTACGGTGCAGCCGTAGCCTGGAATGTCGCCGAGTCGGCGTGGCGATGTACCGGTCAGGTGCTCGTTGATCAGTTCGACGACCAACTGGGCGAAGCGGGGATCGGTGCCAGGGGTGGCGGCCCTGGCGAACGCCATGCCGAGTTCCTCCGCCTTCTTCCTGGCTTCGTTGTCCAGATCCCAGATGACCTCGAGGTGATCGGAGACGAACCCGACCGGGCAGACCACGACCGCATCCACACCCTTGCCGGACAGATCCTCGAGATGATCGACGATATCCGGATCGAGCCAAGGGATCCGCGGTGGCCCGGAGCGGGACTGCCACACCAGGTCATAATCGGCGAATCCCGTTGCGGCGGCACATAATCGGGCGGCCTCGGCGACCTGACGACTGTACAGACGGCCACCGTCGGCAGGCGGTCCCGCGGAAATATCGGCCGATACCGGTATCGAGTGCGCAGTGAACACCAGTCGAGCGCCTTCCTGGCGCTCTGCGGGAAGAGAACCAACCGCAGCACGAATCGCCGCAGCAAACGCCTCGATCAACAGCGGATGATCGAAGTACTGCCGCAACTTCACCAGTTCCGGCGCGTCCGGCCCGAAAGCGGCACGCGCCCTTGCGATGTCCTCGTCGTACTGCAGGCAGCCGGAGTATCCACCCCACGCCGAGGTCGGGAACACCAGGGCCGACCGCACACCGTCGGCGGCCATGCGTGCGACGGCGTCCTCGACCATCGGATCCCAGTTGCGGTTACCGAAGTACACCGGCAATTCGATTCCGGCACCGGCCAATTCGCGCTCCACCGCGGCGATGATGTCGCGGTTGAGCGCATTGATCGGGGAGACACCGCCGAAGTGCAGGTAATGCTGCGCGACCTCCTCGAGACGTTCGCGCGGCACATTCCGCCCCCGCGTGACATTCTCCAGGAACGGCATCACGTCCTCGGGGCGTTCCGGACCGCCGAAGGACAGCAGTAGCAGCGCATCCACTTTCCCGGCGGCGGCATCCGCGGCCACGGCTCCTCCTGCGGCTTCAGTTGGCGGCGAATCCGTTTTCCGGGAACCACGTGTTGTGGCTGGCGCCGCCGTCGACGTAGATGATCGAACCGGTGGTGCCGGGCAGCCAGTCCGACAGCAGCGTCACGATGGACTTGGCGACCACGCTCGGGTCGTCGACATCCCAGCCGATCGGGGAGGCGCCATCCCAGTACTCGTTGAGCATGTTCAGCTGCTTGGCGTCGTCGGTGGCGGTGCCCGCGATGGCCTTGGCAGCGAGGGTCTTGATCGGGCCCGCGGCGATCAGATTCGAGCGGACCTTCTTGGCGTTGCCGACTTCCCGCGCCACGTAGCGGTTCACCGATTCCAGGGCAGCCTTGGCCACACCCATCCAGTTGTAGTACGGCATGGCGGTGCGCGGGTCGAAGTCCATGCCCACGATGGAGCCGCCCTCGTTCATCACGGGAAGCACGGCGCGGGCCAACGAGGCGTAGGACCAAGCCGAGATCTCGAAGGCCTTGGCGGCGTCGGGGCCGGGGCCGTCGAGGAAGGCCACTGCGTCCGGACCCATCAGGGTCTTGGGCGCGAAGGCGATGGAGTGCAGGACGCCGTCGATGCCCTCGGGGGCCAGCTCGCGCAGCTGCTCCGGCAGCGAGGCCAAATTCTCCTCGCTGGTGACGTCCAAGCCGATGGCCGGGGCGACCTCTTGCGGCAGCCGCTTGGCGATCCGATCGATCAGCCGCAGCCGCTCCGGAATGCCGGTGATGATCACCTTCGCGCCCTGCTCCTGCGCGACCGCCGCCGCGTGGAACGCGATCGAGGAATCGGTGATGATGCCGGTGATCAGGATGGTCTTGCCTTCGAGCAATCCGCCCATGGGTTTTCGGTTCTCCTGTAGTCGAAGTTCAACTGGTTACGCGACCGCCGAACACGCCGGTTGTCGGTTGGGTCAGTGGCCCATGCCCATGCCGCCGTCGACCGGGATCACCGCGCCGGACACGTAGCGCGAATCCTCGGAAGCGAGGAAGCTGACCACGGCCGCGACATCCTCGGGCTCGCCGAGCCGCTGCAGCGGAATGAATTTCTTCGCCATATCGCGCAGATCGTCGGGCAGCTCAGCAGTCATATCGGTCTCGATGAAGCCGGGCGCGACGACATTGGCGGTGATCGAGCGCGAACCGAGTTCACGGGTGACCGAGCGAGCTAGACCGATGACACCGGCCTTGGACGCGGCATAGTTGATCTGTCCGGCCTGACCGGCAAGACCGACCACCGAGCCCAGGAAGATCATCCGACCCCAGCGTGCCCGTAGCATGGCGCGGTTGGCACGCTTGGCGCAGCGGAACGCACCGGTCAGGTTCGCATCGATGACCTTGGTGAACTGCTCCTCGCTCATCCGCATCAGCAGGGTGTCGTCGGTGATGCCCGCATTGGCGACCAGCACCTCGACCGCCCCCTGATGCTGCTCCACTTCGGTGAAGGCGGCATCGACCGAATCACTGTCCGTCACATCGCATTTCACACCGAACAGACCGTCCGGAACCCCCGACCCACGATGCGTGACGGCCACCTTGTGCCCATCGGCAAGCAGACGCTGCGCGACCGCGAGTCCGATACCGCGGTTGCCACCGGTCACCAGGACCGACCGGGATGTGATGTTCGACATGAAGACCAACCTATCTGTTCGGGTTCGTGCGCCACGCCCGGGCCACACATAGTGCTCTATGTAGAACCGGGCGCGTCGCGACGGCAGGCATTGACGACTACGGCAGGCGTTGACGATAGAGCAAGCCGGTAACTACACCGGCAGCGACAACGAGCATGCCGAGCAAAAGCCACGGTCTGCTGGCATCGCCCCTGGTCATCTCGTAACCGATCTGCTCTTCGAGCGTGTCGTAGACCGCGGTCAACTCGGTCAGGCTCGAGGCGGTATAGAAATCGCCGCCGGAGAGTTTGGCGATCTCGCGCAGCGCGTCGTCGTCGACAGGCACCTTGACGCGCTGAGCGCCCCTGCCGTCCTGGTCCGGAATTTCCACCGTGCCCCATGAGGTACCGAACGAAATCGTCGATACCGGAACGCCTTTGTTCTTAGCAAGGCGGGCCGCGGTGAAACCGTGCCGTGGGTTGTCGACATCCTTGTCGTCGGGCACCGTCTGCTTACCGTCGGACATCAGCACGATGCGCGCGGGCGGCGGCGTTTCCGCACCACCGAGCACCGTGGCGATGGTGTCGATCGACTGCAGCGCGGTGAGAATGCCCTCACCGGTGGCGGTGCGCTCGGCGAGTTTGATGTTGTCGATGGCCGCCTTGACGGCCTCGCGGTTCGTCGTCGGCGGCACCATCACCGAGGCGGTGCCTGCGAAGGTGACGAAGCCGAGATTGATACCAGGCGGCAGCCCGTCGACGAATTCCTTACCGGCCTTCTGCGCCACCTTCAGTCGCGACGGCGGCACATCGGTCGCCTCCATGGAGAGCGAAACGTCCATCACCAGAACGACTGTCGCGCGATTGCGCGGCACCTTCTTGACGGCGGTCGGCCCGGCGGCCGCGATGGTGAGGAACACCAGACCGACCAGCATCAGCGCAATCGGCACATGCCGCATCGGACTCGGCCGCGACGGGGCGACCTTCTCCAGCAGCTCCATATTGGTGAACTGCAGCATGTGCCGGTGGCGGCTGCGCTGAACGAGGATATAGCCCAACGCGATCAGTACGACCACGGCGAGAAAACCGAGCCAGACCAGCGCGGTGAAATGCGAAATACTCACTGGCGCGGCGCCCGTCCGCTCGGGGCGCCGAATGCGTGGCGCCGGGTGGACACGAACCGGACCACGTCGGAGATCCAGTCCCGATCGGTCTGCAGGGTGAGCACCGGTGCGCCGCAACTACGCAGCGCCTGTTCGACCTGAACACGATGACGTTCGGCGGCGGCAGCGAAATCGGCACGCAGCGAAGGCGTCACGCTGAATTCGCGGGTGCGCCCGGTCTCGGGATCGTGCAGCACCACATCACCCACATCGGGCAGCGACAGATCGCGCGGATCGAGCACCTCCACCGCGAGCAGATCGTGGCGCGCGGAGATGGCGCGCAGTGAGCGCTGCCAGTTGATATCACCGAGGAAGTCGCTGATGACCACCGCGAGTCCGCGCTTGCGCTGCGGGCGGCGCAGCGATTCGATCGCCTCGCGCAGATCGCCGCGCACACCGTCGGGGGCGTGCGGCGTCGTCGCGATCTCGCGCAGCATCGACTGCGCGTGCACCCGGCCGCTGCGCGCGGGAATGCGGGTCAACTGCTCACCGGTCGCGACGACCGCACCGATCCGATTGCCGCCGCCACTGGTGAGGTGGGTGATCGCCGCGGCGGCCGCGACGGCCAGATCGCGTTTCTGGCACAGCGCGGTACCGAAGTCGAGGCTGGCCGACAAATCGACCACCATCCAGGTCTCGAGTTCTCGGTCCGCGATCATCTGCCGCACATGCGGATGGGTGGTGCGAGCGGTGACCGACCAATCCATCTGGCGCACATCGTCGCCCGGCTGATAGGTCCTTGCCTCGCCCGGCTCCGAGCCTGGGCCCGGAATCAAGCCGAGGTGGTCGCCGTGCAGAACACCGTCGAGACGGCGACGGACGGTCAGTTCCAGCGTTCTGAGCGCCGCGGTCAGCTTGGGGTCGGACAGTTCGCCCGATCGGAAAGACGGTGGTGCATGTGGGGACATCGGCACTGGTGGAACCCCGTCTTGTGGAAAATCAGGCACAGCCGATGCCGAGGTCACTTCGGCTGGTTATTGCCGGCGGCCGGAGACATCTGCGCGACCGGCGGCTGCGGCACCGCGTCCTGGGGGGTGGGCGGCTGCGGGATCGGCGGCTGCGCCCCGTGCGGACCCATAGCGGGCGACGCGGCCGGAACGGGTGCGGCCTGCGGCTGTGCCCCGGCTCCTTGGGGTGCGACCGCCTGCGGCGCGACCTGCGGCAGGCCGACAGTCTGCAGCACGCGCTTGATCACATCGTCGGGGCTGATCTCATCGGCGAGCGCGTCGTAGGACAACACCAGACGGTGGCGCAGCACATCCGGAATAACCTCGACGACATCCTGCGGCACCACATAGTCGCGGCCGCGGATCAGCGCGACGGCGCGGGCCGCGGCGATGATGCCGAGGCTGGCGCGCGGCGAGGCACCATAGGCGATCCAGCTCGCCACATCCTGCATGCCGAAATCGCCGGGCTTGCGGGTCGCCGCGATCACCCGGACCACGTAGTCGACCAGCGCATGGTGCACGAACGTATTCGCGGCCACCTTCTGCAAGCGGATCAGCTCGGACGGCTCGAGGATCGGCTTGGCCTCCGGCGGGGTGACACCCATCCGGTAGATGATCTCGCGCTCTTCCTCCACCGACGGATAGTCGACGACCACCTTGAACAGGAAGCGGTCGCGCTGCGCCTCGGGCAGCGGGTACACGCCCTCGCTCTCGATCGGGTTCTGGGTCGCCATGACCAGGAACGGATCGGGCATCGGGTAGGTCTTGCCACCGATCGACACATGCCGCTCGGCCATCACCTCGAGCAGTGCGGACTGCACCTTGGCCGGCGCGCGGTTGATCTCGTCGGCGAGCACGAAGTTCGCGACGACCGGGCCGAGTTCGGTATCGAATTCCTCGCGGCCCTGGCGGTAGATGCGGGTACCGATCAGGTCGGTGGGCACCAGGTCGGGGGTGAACTGGACGCGGGCGAACGAACCGCCGACCACCCTGGCAAAGGTCTCCACCGCAAGGGTTTTGGCGATACCCGGCACACCCTCGAGCAGTACGTGGCCGCGTGCGAGCACCCCGACGAGCAGCCGTTCGACGAGCCGGTCCTGGCCGACGATAACGCGCTTGACCTCGTATATCGCCTTCTCCAGGGTCTGGACGTCACGCTCCAGGGTGCTGGGTGCGGGAGCAGCGGCCTCTTTCGCCAAACTTGCCCCGCTCACACCGTCCGTCGAAGTCACCAACATCCCCGCTTTCGCTTTGGTCCTGTGCGTGCTGCCACAACTATTCCAGGTAATGGCCGCATATGCCGCAACCGGACCCGAGATCACGGCAAATCAACAGGTTCACGGTCGGGTTCGCGGCGTGCGGCCCAGCCTGGGGGTTACCAGACGAGCCTAGGGGTTACGAGACGATCCGCACCGCGTACGGCATGATGCCGCCCTCGCGCACCGGAGACACCCGTACCACCTCGCCGGACTGCGGCGCCTCCACCATCTTCCCGTTTCCGAGGTAGAGCGCAACATGTTCGCTGCCGTTCGGCCCCCAGAACAGCATGTCGCCACGGCTGCGCTCGGCGACGGGCACCCTGGTGCCCGCGTTGTATTGATAGCCGCTGTAGTGCGGCAGTGAGACGCCGATGCCGGCGAAGGCGTAGATCATCAGACCCGAGCAGTCGAAGCCGACCTTGTTGTAATCGCCGTAGCTGTCGGCGACACCGCCGTCGCGGATGCCGAGGGTCGGCCCGTCCTCGTCGCCACCACCCCAGGCATAGACGACACCCAACTGCGACATGGCCCGATCGACCACGGTTTCGATCGCCTCGGAGCCGCCGATGGACGGCATGGTGACGCGCGGGCGGGTCTGGCGCGGCGACGGCGAATCCTCCATTTGGATATGCGGCCGCTTCCCCTCGCCCGCCTGTGCCGCGCGTTCCTTGGCGGCCTGGTCCTGGGCCGCACGGGCGGCGGCGGCCGCGGCGGCCGCGCGGATGGCGGCCTCCTCGGCCTTGCGCTGTTCGTCCCAGGCCAGATAGGCCTCGCGTTGTCCTTGCAGCCCGGCCACATTCGCGCGCGCCTGGTCGAGACGGCCCTGCACCACCGCGCGCTCGCGTAATAGGCCCTCCCGCTGCGCTGCCTGCTGATCTTGTTCGGCTTTCACGGCGGCGACGGCGTTTTCGGCGTCGGTCTTCTTCTGCTCGGCCACCGCGGCGGCCGCGTCGGCGGCCGATTTCGCTTGGCGCGCACTGGCATTCCTATTGCCCTGTTCGATCTGGGCGCGGCGCAACGAGTCGAGCACCGACTGCTGATTCTTCGATACCAGCGTGAGCACCCGGGCGCGGCTGAGGGCGACATCCGGAGTGGCCGAGGACAGATAGGTGACCATCGAGGTCGCGGCGGGCCGGGTGTACGCCTGCACCGCGAACTGGTCGAAGTTGCGTCTGGCCTGGTCGACCTGGGCTCCGGCATCGCTCAGTTCGCGCTGGGTCCGCACGACCGCGGCCGCGGCCGCGTCGGCGGCGTCGCGGGCGTCCTGCAGATCGACGAGGGCCTTGTTCACCTCTTCGCGCTTCTGGGCGATCGCGCCGTCGAGTTCCTGCAGCTTCTGATCTGTCACCGCGACCTGGTTGATCAGCGCGCCGACCTCGGTCACTCTGGCGTCGACTTGTGCTCCGGCGTCGGCGATCTGGCTATCGCTCGGGTTGGGCGGGGCAGGCGGCACCGCAGCGACCGGCCCGGCCGTGACGAGCACAGCGACAGTCACCAGCAACCCCAGAGCGACCCACAGCGGACGCCGAGAACCGGCAACGCCGTTGTTGCGCATCGCACCTCCCAAGGACCCGACCAGGCTAAACCTCACGAGCCCCCTGCGAACCATCACGCTCAGTGGTGCACAGATAGCTCTCTGAACACTCTTTCCCCATCAGTCATCATTCGAACCGTACGACACATCATTCACTAAAGAAACTCCGGCAACAGAACTACAGCCGCGTAATTTGGCCGTTGCCGAGAAATAGCCAGATGGGTACGGGGATTCGGTTGGCAAAAACAAACCGACCGACAGGAAAAGTAACTGAGCGAATGCTCGCTACGAGGTGGGATCCCGGTCGTCGCCGCGACCCGAAACTCCTACCGGCACAGCCCGCTCGGCAGAACGGCGGGACTTCACCCAGTAGAGTCCGCCGACCACCGCCGCCGTGCCGACAAGCAGCACACTGGTGATCACGGTCCAGGAGAACGTCTCCGGCCGTTCCAGCTGATCGACGAAAAGCTGCGCCGCCTGCGCCGAATGCCCCTGCGTGCTCTTGGAAAGGTCCTCGGCCCGCTCCAGCTTCACCCGGCTGATCGAATCGCTGTAGGTGCCGACCCAGTCGTCGCTGAACACCACAACGGTTCCGTGCTCGGTCTTGCCGACCTCGGTGGCCAGGTCCCGTAGATTGGAGTCGTGGCCTGGATTACCGGGAATCACCACGATGCTGAGCTCGATGCCGTGGGCACGAGCATCGGCGACGACCGCCTCGAGTGCGTCCTGATCCTTCCCCTTCGGCGTGGCCACATGATTGTCGACCACATCCTCCTTGATCTGGGTCAACGTCTTGTCGTCGATACCAGGGGGGAGTTCGGCGCGCATAGGCGTGAACACCGAGGTGTGCGAGACGGTCATCTTCCATCCGGTCTGTCGAGCCGCATCGGCACGCGAGGCGACGGGCATCCAACACTGCAGGGTGAACCGGTGCAAGCCCACCGGTCACCCCGAACAACTCGAAAGCACAGTACGCGACGGAGTGTCGGCTCACCTTCCGACGGCGCGTTCAACGGCACCCGCGCGTTTCACAGGACAAGCGTACTGTTAGGCTCGAAGCCGCGAGGAGCCAGTACGTTCCAGCGCTGGGACCCTCCGAACACGTAACCGTAGCGACTGCCTGCAAGTCGCTCGAAAAAACCAGCCGCGGGCACAGCCCCGCCCGCGGCCACCCTCACAGACGAGTGGAGCTGACGTGACGACAAGTATCGATACTTTCGGCGCCAAGGGCACCCTCGAGGTCGGAAGCAACTCCTACGAGATCTTCCGTCTCTCGGCCGTGCCCGGTACCGAAAAACTCCCCTACGCACTGAAGGTCCTCGCGGAGAATCTGCTCCGCACCGAGGACGGCGCCAACATCACCGCCGATCACATCCGCGCCATCGCGAGCTGGGATCCGTCGGCTCAGCCGAACACCGAGATCCAGTTCACCCCGGCCCGCGTGATCATGCAGGACTTCACCGGTGTGCCCTGCATCGTCGACCTGGCCACCATGCGCGAGGCCGTCGCCACCCTCGGCGGCGACCCGGACAAGGTCAACCCGCTCGCCCCCGCCGAGATGGTCATCGACCACTCCGTCATCATCGATGTATTCGGCCGTGCGGACGCCTTCGAGCGCAACGTCGACATCGAATACCAGCGCAACGGCGAGCGCTACCAGTTCCTGCGTTGGGGCCAAACGGCTTTCGACGACTTCAAGGTCGTCCCGCCGAGCACCGGCATCGTGCACCAGGTCAATATCGAGCACCTGGCGCGCGTCGTCATGGTCCGCAACGGCCAGGCCTACCCGGACACCTGCGTCGGCACCGACTCGCACACCACGATGGTCAACGGCCTCGGCGTATTGGGTTGGGGCGTCGGCGGAATCGAGGCCGAGGCGGCCATGCTGGGCCAGCCGGTCTCCATGCTCATCCCGCGCGTGGTCGGCTTCAAGCTGACCGGTGAGATCAACCCGGGCGTGACCGCCACCGACGTGGTGCTCACCGTCACCGATATGCTGCGCAAGCACGGCGTCGTCGGCAAGTTCGTCGAGTTCTACGGCAAGGGCGTGGCCGAAGTACCGCTGGCCAACCGCGCCACCCTGGGCAATATGAGCCCCGAATTCGGTTCCACGGCAGCCATTTTCCCGATCGATGACGTCACCATCGAGTACCTGAAGCTGACCGGTCGCTCCGACGAGCAGGTCGCGCTGGTCGAGTCCTACGCCAAGGAGCAGGGCCTCTGGCACGATGCCGACAAGGAGCCCGCCTACTCGGAGTACCTGGAGCTGGACCTGAGCACCGTGGTGCCGTCCATCGCCGGTCCGAAGCGTCCGCAGGACCGAATCCTGCTGTCGGAGAGCAAGACCGCCTTCCGCAAGGACATCCACAACTACACCAGTGACGCGGAGACCGGTCCGGCCGCCACCACCCCGCACACCCACCTGGACGAGGCCATCGAGGAGTCCTTCCCGGCCAGCGATCCGGCGGTGCTGTCCTTCGCCGACGACGACGCCGTGCTGCCGTCAGCCGCGAACGGTTCGGTGGGCCGCCCGTCCAAGCCGGTCAAGGTCTCCACCGAGGAGTACGGCGACTTCGTGCTGGACCACGGCGCGGTCGTGGTCGCCTCGATCACTTCCTGCACCAACACCTCCAACCCGTCGGTCATGATCGGCGCGGCCCTGCTGGCCCGCAACGCGGTGGACAAGGGCCTGACCCGCAAGCCGTGGGTGAAGACCTCCATGGCGCCGGGTTCGCAGGTCGTCAACGGCTACTACGAGAAGGCCGGCCTGTGGCCGTACCTGGACAAGCTGGGCTTCAACCTGGTCGCGTTCGGCTGTGCCACCTGCATCGGCAATACCGGTCCGCTGCCGGAGGAGATCTCCAAGGCGGTCAACGACAACGACCTGACTGTCACCGCGG
Organism: Nocardia sp. NPDC006982; assembly: GCF_042869435.1. Taxonomy (NCBI): domain Bacteria; kingdom Bacillati; phylum Actinomycetota; class Actinomycetes; order Mycobacteriales; family Nocardiaceae; genus Nocardia; species Nocardia sp. NPDC006982. The sequence continues at coordinate 972,595 of NZ_JBIAFV010000001.1, forward strand.
TGCTTTCCGGTAACCGCAACTTCGAGGGCCGCATCTCCCCCGACGTGAAGATGAACTACCTGGCCTCGCCGCCGCTGGTCATCGCCTACGCGCTCGCGGGCACCATGGACTTCGACTTCGAGAACGACGCGCTCGGCACGGACACCGACGGCAACGACGTGTTCCTGAAGGACATCTGGCCCGCGCCGCAGGAAATCCAGGACACCATCGACCGGGTCATCTCCCGCGATATGTTCCTCGAGGACTACAAGGACGTCTTCAAGGGCGACGAGCGCTGGCGTTCGCTGCCGACCCCGGAGGGCAAGACCTTCGACTGGGCCGCGGAGTCGACCTACGTCCGCAAGCCTCCGTACTTCGAGGGCATGCCGCAAACGCCGGAGCCGGTCACCGATATCAAGGGCGCCCGGGTGCTCGCGCTGCTCGGCGATTCGGTCACCACCGACCACATCTCCCCCGCGGGCAACATCAAACCGGGCACCCCGGCCGCCCAGTACCTGGAGGCCAACGGCGTCGAGCGCAAGGATTACAACTCCTACGGCTCGCGTCGCGGTAACCACGAGGTGATGATCCGCGGCACCTTCGCCAACATCCGGTTGCGCAACCAGCTGCTCGACGATGTCTCGGGCGGTTACACCCGCGACTTCACCCAGGACGGCGGCCCGCAGGCGTTCATCTACGACGCCTCGCAGAACTACCAGGCCGCCGGCATCCCGCTGGTCGTGCTCGGCGGTAAGGAGTACGGTTCGGGTTCCTCGCGTGACTGGGCCGCCAAGGGCACCTCGCTGCTGGGTGTGAAGGCCGTCATCACCGAGTCCTTCGAGCGCATCCACCGCTCGAACCTCATCGGCATGGGCGTAATTCCGCTGCAGTTCCCGGCCGGTGAGTCGGCCGCGTCGCTGAAGCTGGACGGCACCGAGACCTTCGATATCGAGGGCATCACCAAGCTGAACGAGGGTGCGACTCCGAAGACCCTGAAGGTCACCGCCACCAAGGAGAACGGTGATGTCGTCACCTTCGACGCGGTGGTCCGGATCGACACCCCCGGTGAGGCCGACTACTACCGCAACGGTGGCATCCTGCAGTACGTGCTGCGCAACATGATTCGCGGCTGAACGACTGTGCTGTAGTAGGTCCGCGCACCGCATTACCCGCGGTGCGCGGACCTCTTCACATTGCATTGCCCGCTTCGCTCGGAGGAGCCCGCCGAAATGCCCAAAGTCAGTGATGGTCACCTCGCCGCCCGGCGTAGTCAGATTCTGGACGGGGCGCGGGCCTGTTTCGCCGAGTACGGGTACGACGGTGCGACCGTGCGCCGCCTGGAAGAGGCCATCGGCCTGTCTCGCGGCGCGATCTTCCACCATTTCCGGGACAAGGACGCTCTGTTCCTCGCGCTGGCCCAAGAAGATGCCGACCGCATGGCCGATGTCGCGGCCAATCAGGGTCTGGTGCAGGTCATGCGCGATATGCTCGCCCACCCGGAGCAATTCAATTGGCTCGGAACCCGTTTGGAGATCGCGCGCCGCCTGCGCACCGATCCGGAATTCCGTGCGAGTTGGACCCAGCGCTCCGCCGAACTGACCGCCGCCACCCTCGCCCGCCTGGAACGCCGCAAGGCCGCAGGCGCTTTGCGCGACGATGTCCCGACCGACGTGTTGCTCGGATATCTGGACCTCGTGCTGGACGGGCTCATCGCCCGCATCGCGTCCGGGCACACCAACGAAAACCTTTCGGCCGTATTGGATCTCGTAGAAGCCTCGGTCCGCCGCAAGGAGTGAGTCAGCCGCGGCATCCGCCGCGCCGACCATCCGGTCACGACGACACCCGGCAACCGCGGATGCGTCACGGAATGCGGAATCTCGACAATACTCGTCGACATGGAACTGAACGGAGCACGAGTCCTGATCACCGGCGCGACGGGCGGGATCGGGGTCGCGATCGCCGCCGCGGTCACCGCGCGGGGTGCGAACGTAGTGCTGTCCGGACGGCGAGCCGAAGCACTCGACCAGGTCGCGACCCGGTTCGGCGGGCGGGCGGTGGTCGCGGACCTCGCCGTGCCGGGTGGTGCCGAGAAGCTGCTCGAGGAGGCCGGTGACCTCGATGTCGTCATCGCCAATGCCGCACTGCCCGGTTCGGGCGACCTGCTCGACTACTCGCTGACCGAAATCGATCGGGCGCTGGAGGTCAATCTGCGCGCCCCCATCGTGCTTGCCCGCCTCGCCGGTGCGCAGCTGGCCGAACGCGGAAAGGGACATCTGGTCTTCATCAACTCCCTGTCCGGCAAGGTCGCATCCGGTAAGGCGGCGATGTACAACGCGACCAAATTCGGACTGCGCGGCTTCGCCTTGGCCTTACGCGCCGACCTGCAAAGCCGGGGCATCGGTGTCTCCTCGATCTACCCCGGATTCGTCAGGGACGCGGGCATGTTCGTCAAATCCGGCGCGGCCGTACCACCGGGCGTCGGCACCCGAAGTCCGGAAGACGTTGCGAACGCCGTGGTCCGAGCGATCGAACGGAACATCGCCGAAACCGACGTGGCCCCCCTCCCGGTCCGCCTCGGCGCGACATTGGCCATGATCGCCCCCAATCTCTCGAGCCGCGTCCAGCGTCTCTTCGGCGCCGACAAGGTAATGACCGAACTAGCCGCTGGTCACCGCAATATGCGCTGAGCCCTACGACGGATGCGACGCATTCCCGCAATACTCGTCGCCTCGATCTTCGCCGACGGCGCGTAGAAGCTGGTCAGTTGTGCGACAGGCGACTGAATACGATGCCGGCACCGGCGAATCCGAGGGTGCCGAGCACGGTGCACCATAGGAGGGCGAGGGCGGCGTTGTGGCCGGTGTCCAGGGAGTTCAGGAGTCCGCGCACGGTTTCGATGATGGGGGTGGCGGGTTGGTAGTCGGCGAAGCCGCGCAGCCAGTGGGGCATGGTTGTGGTTTGGACGAAGGCGCTGCTGATATAGGGGATGAACATGATGGCGTAGGTGAGGCCGCCGGCGGCTTCCGGATTCTTGGCGACCAGGCCGAGCGCGACGGCGATCCAGGAGATGGCGGTGACGAACAGGGTGATTACCGCGAGGGCCGCCAGCCAGCCGAGTGGTCCCGCCTGGGGACGGTAGCCGAGTGCGAGCGCAACCGTGACCGCGATCGCGATGGCCGCGAGATTGCGGACAACGCCCTCGGCGACGTGGCCTGCGAGCACGGCCTGACGGAACATCGGCAGGGTGCGGAAGCGGTCGATGCTGCCCCTCGTCATATCGGTGGAGACGGCGGTGGCGGTGATCGATGAGCCGAAACCCGTGCACAGCAACATGATTCCGGGCACCACATAGTCGATATAGGGTCCGCCGACATCGATGGCACCGCCGAAGACGTAGGTGAACAGCAGCATCACCAGAATCGGCATGAGCAGCGAAATGATCAGGGTGTCGCGGCTGCGCAAGGTGTGCCGGGCACAGCGGCGGAACATGACGAGGGTGTCGGCGAAGACGTCGGTCACCGGGCGGCGGCTTCGATGATGTCGGCGGTGCGGGCGGCGGCGTCCTCGGCGCTCAGCGTCTTCGCGAATTCTGCGGCGCGGGAGCGGCGTTCGGGCGCCAGCAGCGACGCGACGCCTTGTTCCAGCCGGGCTTCGGTCACTCGCGTGAACGGCAGATGCGCACCCACACCGAGCCGCTCGACCTGCCCGCCCCACATCGGTTGTTCGAACGACACCGAGCACACCAGCGTCGGCAATCCGGCGCGCAGACTCTCGAACAGCGTCCCGATACCGCCGTGATGCACCGCCGCGGCACAATACGGAAAAACCAGATCGTGCGCGAACGGACCGACAACTTTCACATTCGGCCCTGCGTGCGCATCGGCAATATCCAGATCACTCCATCCCGCACTGACCAAAGCACGCACACCCAAACGAGCAGACACCTCGATAACCATCGCCAGCACCGAGGCCGTATCCCGAATGGGCATACTGCCGAATCCGAAGAACACCGGCGGCGCCCCCGCCTCGATCCACGACAGAATGCCCGCGTGGTCGCCGGCCAGATCGCCGACGGCCTCGCGGGCGGCGTGATCGAGCGTCAGAAATCCGGTGAACGGCCTACGCCCATCCCATTGTTCGGGCAATCCGGGAACCAACGCCGGATCGTAGATCTGCACCTCGGGAACATGCGCACGTGCCAATACTGCTGCGGTACTCGCCCGCGATTTCGGCAGCCCGAGCGTCGCGCGTAGATCGTTGAGATAACGCATGAACACCACCCGGCGCAGATTCTCCGCGACCGCCCATGTCGCACGATTCACGGCCGCGGGCGGATTCCACCGCGGCGGCAGCGCACCCGGAAAAGGATATGCGCCATTACTCCGGCAGGGAAAATAGTGCAGGCTTACCAGCGGAATCCCCATTGCCTCCGCAACCGAACTCGCGCGATCCTCGGTGACCGTGCTCGCCACGATCAGATCCGCACCCTTGCACACGTCGATGACTTCTCGATTCATCTGCTGGGCATAATCGGCCATCTGCCGGGCTACCAATTGCATCAACCGCAAGGTGTTGCCCGCGGCCAGCGCTCGCTGCCCGGCGTCCGAACTGTAGAGCTGCTGCACATCCGGTCCGCAGGCGAGGGCGGCAAGCCCGGTGGCCGTGGCGAATTCGACCAGATTCGGCGGCGCCCCGAGCAGCACATCGTGGCCGCGACGACGCAGCTCGAGTCCAAGCGCCACGACGGGCTGGACATCACCGCGGGTTCCGGTGAGCGGAATCGCAATTTTCACGGCGGCTCTTTCGGTATCGGGTCCCCTGACGACGCCGACCGGATATTCCACAGAATTGAGGGCTCCGCACGGCGGCGATGTGTCAGTACAGTGCCATTGTGCACATAGCGATGTTCATGGACTACCACCCGGCCACCCTCGGTGGGGTCCAGACCGCGGTCGCTTCGCTGTGCCGAGGGCTCGAACGCGCAGGTCACCGCGTCACCCTGTTCGTCGCGCCGCAGCCGGGCGCCGACCGGCTCCCGAATGTGGTGCCGCTGCGCGCCGCCAGTGGTCTCGCGGTGAACGGATTCCCAGTTGTGCTGCCGACCAAGCACAATGCCGAACTCATCGACGCCGCCTTCGCCGCACACGGCCCGATCGACCTCGTGCACACCCACACCACCTACGGTGTCGCCATCGCCGGCATGAAAGCCGCACGGCGACATCGGATTCCGCTGATCCACACGGCCCAGAGCCGCGATGACGCGTTCATCGAGAACACCTCGCCCGCACCCTATCCGGCGGCGCTGGCCCTGCGCGCCCTGCACAGCCGGTTCGTACCGCACGATCAGCACATGCCGCACCGCGCCGAAAGCCGTGCGGCACGACATGCCTGGTGGACGATCGTCGGTCAGGCCCAGGCCGCGGATCGGGTCATCGCGCCGACCCAGCACTTCGCCGACCAACTACTCGCCCACGGTCTGACCCGGCCGCTTCGAGTGGTATCCAACGGCGTCGATGACGAGCTCATCGAAAACCTCGGCGGCACACCGGTTGTCGAACGCGCGATCGACGCGCCATTGCGGCTGATCTGGTGCGGGCGGCTCTCGGCCGAGAAGCGGCTGCTCGCCGCGATCGAGGCAGTGCGGTGTCTCGACGACTGCACACTGGACGTCTTCGGCGACGGCGACCTGCTGGCCCAGGCGGCCGCCACCATCACCGAATATCGACTCGCGGACCGAATCCGCTTGCACGGCAGGACCACTCAGTCCGAATGCCTCACCGCCATGTCCGAATGCGACGCACTGCTGTTCCCCTCCAACGGTTTCGACACACAGGGCATGGCCCTGCTGGAGGCGGTGGCGGTCGGCCTGCCGATCATCTACTGCGATCCCGATCTCGACGAGTCGGTGCCTGCCGGGGGCGGCATTCGCACCACCGATCTGTCGCCGGTCGCGATCGCCGACACCATCGCCAAGCTGAACGCCGATCGCGCCGCGCTCGCGGAAATGCGCCAGATTCTCGGCAAATGCGGCGACTCGGTGCGCCAGTCACAGCACATCGGGACCGTGCTCGAAATCTATCGACAGGCTCGGGCCGAGTCCGCGCGCAGCCCGGAACTGGTCATGCCGCAATCACTTTCGGAAGTACCTACCGCGCCTGGTCGATTACCACTGGTCGGCCACAGTCTGCAGGCCCTGCGCGACGCTCCGGGCTTCGTCACCTCGCTGGCCGATCTCGGCCCGATCGTGCGCCTGCGGTTCGGCCAGAAGACCGGATATCTGCTCACCACACCGGATCTCGTGCGTGAGGTCGGGCTCGGCGATGCCGAACTCAATCGGGACGATCTGCGTGAGGCCATCGAGGATGTCGCGGGCGGATCCGTCAATGTTCTGCGCGGTGAAGAACACAAGCTGCGGCGGCGCATGATCTCGCCCGCACTGCGGCAGAGCCGGCTCGCCGAATATACGCGGTCGGCGGCCGATATCGCCGAAACCTGGTCGGCGGGACTGCCTTCGGGTGGACGTGTGAATCTCATGGACGAGGCGCACGGCCTGATCCTCGACACGGTCTCCTCGACACTGTTCACCGCCGAATTCAGCGATCACGCACGCCGCGAGATCCGGGACAACGTCCCATGGCTGCTCAGTCAGGTCATTCTGCGCACCGCGCTGCCCCCGCAGGTGCGTCGACTGCGGCTCATCTCGAATTGGCGCTGGCGCACCAAGGCTCGCCACCTGCGCACGGCCATCGGCGCTGTTATCGCCGAATACCGCCGCCGCGACGAGGATTTCAACGATGTGGTCTCGGCGCTCATCCGGCACACCGACAGCGAGACCGGCACGACGCTGTCCGATGAGCACATCATCGACGAAGCGATCCTCATGCTTGCCGGTGGCGTCGGTTCGATGGCATCGCTGACCGGCTGGCTCTGGCACGAGGTCATGCGGCGCCCGCACATCGCCGAGCGGTTGTATGCCGAACTCGATTCCGTCGTCGGAACGGGTCCGGTCCGCGCCGATCATCTCGGCGCACTTCCCTACCTGAAACAGGTTGTGGCAGAGACACTTCGATTCTGGGGGCCGTGGATCAGCGCGGGCACCGCCGACGGCGACGTCACCATCGGCGGACTCACTGTTCCGGACGGCACAGCAATCATGTTCTCCCCCTACCTGGTTCAGCACAACAAGCGCTACTACGCCGATCCGGAAGCGTTCGACCCGGATCGCTGGTCGCCCGAGCGCGCAGCCGATATCGACAAGAAGGCCAACCTCTCGTTCGGCGTCGGCCGTCGCCGCTGCCTCGGCGACCATTTCGCCATGATCGAGATCGGCCTCGCCGCCGCCGCGCTGCTGGCCCGCTGGCGCCCGACACCCGACCCGAACTACACGGTGCGCGCCTCCAATCGAGACTTCGTCCTGTCTCCCTCGGCGCTGCCGGTTACGCTGCGACCTCGATAAATACTTGCTTGGAGTGCACTCCAGGTCACTAGCGTGGGTCGCATGAGCAAAGTTTGGTTCATCACCGGAGTCTCACGAGGATTCGGCCGTGAATGGGCACTCGCCGCATTGGAGCGCGGCGATCAAGTGGCCGGCACGGCTCGCGATACCAGCACACTCGACGATCTCGTCGCGAAGTACCCGGATAGCTTCCTGCCACTACGCCTGGACGTCACCGATCGGGACGGCGATTTCGCCGCGGTACAGCAGGCCGCCGAGCGATTCGGGCGGCTCGATATCGTGATCAACAATGCCGGCTACGGTCAGTTCGGCATGATCGAGGAACTCAGCGAGGACGAGTTCCGCGCCCAATTGGAAACCAACGTCTTCGGCGCACTGTGGGTCACCCAGGCGGCACTGCCGATCCTGCGGGCCCAGGGCAGCGGCCACATCATCCAGGTATCGAGCATCGGCGGCATCTCCGCCTTCCAGAACCTCGGTGCGTACCACGCGTCGAAGTGGGCGCTGGAAGGTTTCTCACAGGCGCTCGCTCAGGAGGTCACACCCTTCGGCATCCACGTCACCCTGATCGAACCGGGCGGATTCGGCACCGACTGGGCGGGCCCCTCTTCGCGGCATGCCACCCCGCTCCCGGCCTACGATGCGGCCAGGGCCGCCCGAGCCGCCCAACGCTCGGCGGTGCGCCAGGGCGATCCGGCCGCCACCAGCGCCGCCATCCTCGCGGTCGTCGATGCACCCGAGCCGCCGCTGCGCATTTTCCTCGGCGAGGTCCCGCTGACCATCGCCACCGCGGATTACGAATCCCGCCTGGCGCTCTGGCGTGAGTGGCAGCCCATCTCCGCTGCCGCACAAGGGGACTGAGCCGCCACCTCTGGTGGCGACGCCGCCGGGGAGAGTGGGGATGATGGTCGCCCCATCCCCGGCGGAAACCGCCGCGGGCGGGTCAGTAGTTGGCGTTCAGATAGTCGGCGGCATGGGTCGTCCACAGGACATTCGTGCCGGGCATATTGTGTCCGGAGTAGAGAACGTGCTGACCGTCCGGCCACGGCGTCAGATAGCCGATGACACCGTTGACCGCGGTCGCATAGCGATCGAGATTGCCGATCGGATCGTTCATCAGGAAACGCAGCAATTCGGCGAAGATCAGCGGGGCCACATTTCCGATGCGGGCGCCTTCGACGAACGAGAACGGCGAGATGCCGACATCGATGACCCGCAGCGGCGAGTCGCCCGGCGACGCGGTGATGATATCGCCCGGATTCGCATACTCCTTGACATCGAGGGCCGGCCAGGCGCCGCGTTCCCCGTGCAGGCCGTAAGTCGTTGCCGGACACAGATTGCCGACCGACTGGCCGCGTTTGCGCAGCGGGTTCGCGATATTGACGGCGAAGGCGATTTCCAGGGGCGAGCCGTCGGTGTTCTTGTACTTACCCGACCGCACTCCCTCCAGAATCTTGCTCGCGCAGATACTTCCGAGCGAATAACTCAGCAGCCCACAGACATTCGGCGAGTCCTGAATCGCCCGCACGCCCGCGGCAACACCGAGCCGGATCGAGGTATCCAGCGAAGGGCCCCACAGATCCGGGCTCGGCCCGACCGAGGCAGGCCAATCCGGCTCGAAGGCGGTGAAACGGCCGGGATCGAGTAGTTTCGTGACATCGTGCAGCATGCCGGCGGGCGTCCCATTGGTATTCCGCGGTTCACCCGTGCCGCGGAGGGTGATGATGTCGATCATTATCCCATGGTGAACTCATGACCGGCCCAGCACCCGAGTAGCGAACTACCCTATTTCGCGCCGCCCTCGAGGCTCCCGAGCAGTACCCGGGCGATCCGATCCAGGTCGCGTCGATCCTTCGCCGAAAGCACCGACAACATCCTGGTCTCGTTCTCGGTATGCGCGGTAACGACCTTGTCGATCAGTGTGCGGCCCGCCTCGGTGAGCGCCACCCGGATGGCGCGGCGATCCTCCGCATCCGCGATGCGCCGGACCGACCCCGCCGACTCCAGACGGTCGAGCCGCCCGGTCATTCCGGCGCGCGACAGCATCAGCGTGTCGGCGAGCACGGATGGGTTCAGTTCGAACGGCTCACCCGAACGACGCAGTGCGGCAAGCACATCGAACTCGCCGCGTTGCAGCCCGTGCGCGATGAAGACCGCCTCGATATCCCGCTGCGCGACCACGAGCAGCCGACCAAGCCGCCCGATCACGCCCATCGCCTCCAGCTCGAGGTCCGGCCGCTCCCGCCGCCACTGCTCGACGATCGCATCCACCGGATCCCGTTCGATCTCACCCATGGACAAGATTCTATTCGCTGCTATATAGTTCGGTGGCGAATTATCAACCACCGAATCAATCGGAGAGCATCATGAACGCCACCACCGATCGCACGTTCGCCATCCGCCAGCCGCACGATGCCGAGACCCTGGTGACCCCCTCGGTCACCATGCGCCTGCTCATCGACTCGAACGAAGCGGGCGGCGCGGTCAGCCATCTGGAGGTCAATATGGACAAGGGCGCAGACGGCGCGGCACCGCACTACCACACCAAGTCGGACGAGCTGTTCTACGTCGCCGACGGCGAACTGCAGGTACTGGCCGGGGACAAGATCGTCACCGTCGGAGCGGGCGGGTCGATCGTCGTCCCCAAGCTCATGCCGCACGCCTTCGGCGCCGCCCCGGACAGCTCCGCGCGGATCCTGATCGCCCTGATGCCCGCAGTGGAGCGCTTCGGCTACTTCCGCCTGCTCGACCGGCTGGTCAAGGGCGAGGCCACCTTCGAAGAACTGGCGGCATCCCAGGAGGAATTCGACAACTGGTTCGTCGAGTCGCCCGAATGGTGGGCCGAGCGCAACGCGAACCGGCGCGATTCGTGAAGCAACACAGCGACAACTGATTTCGTACGCACATGGGTAACTTGTCGGGTACGTCCAAAACGCAACCGAACGGTCGACCGCCGGCCTGCGACGAGACCGTCGAGGCACCCACGACCGGCAAAAGATCCGGGGAGGCGGAGGAGCCGGCGGCAAGATCTTCCGAATCCGCCAGGAGATGCGCAAGATCGACGGTACAGTCGCAGCAGAGGTCGGGGTGGTACTCGGTATCTTGGATCTCACCGCACGCAAACTGGACACCGATCCCGGCGAACGCTTGCGCGCCATCGCCGAACAACCGGATCTGCTCGGACTCTGAACCGCGGCGGGCAGATCCGCGCCAACGGATGCACGGCCGCCAATCCCGGGCAATATCGATCGCACGAAACCGTTCGGAAGTAGCTCAATGATTGCCGGATCCTCTGCGGCCGCACACCGAAAATCTTTCGGCGCTAGCGCATCCCGAGCAGAAATCTGGTTTGCCAGCGGCGGTGAAATCTCGCGATCCGGACCGTGCGAGACCCCTTGCGCGATATGATCCAGTTCCCGCTCGGGGGTCCTGGCAAATCGCGAGCAGATCGGAGAGCTCACTATGACCGACGCAATCCACCTCCCCGGTACCGGGTCGGCGGGTGACCGCGTCCCCGCGTTGCAGGGACTGCTGGTGGCCGAGTCGGAACGAGATTTCACGGTCAGAGTGACCGAAGGAACCTGGACCTTCCGCCGCGACGATGTACTCCGGGTCCTCGATTGGACCGACAGCGCGACCACCGAGCGCGAAGGCCGTCCGGTGCTCATGGATATCCGTCCCGGCGCCACCGCCGATTTCACCCGCCGTCTGCGCATCGACCTCGTCGACCGGCCCATGACACTGGCCGAGGAACCGTCCGCGGCACTGGGAGATGAAGCGCTGCAACAACTCACCGCATCCTGGGCCGACAGCCTGCAACTCGCCGATTGCCTCGGCACCAGCGGAGCGACCTTCACCTACTGCCAAACCAAATCGCTCGCGACAAGCGACGACGGCATAAACTGCGACAGTCTCGACTGAACGGAACTGCGCATGGCGGCGCGCCGGACAGGTTCGGTCCTCATCGTCTCCGAATCCGATGATCTGCACGGGACCGCGATGGCGGCAACCTTGCGAGAACACCACGGGCTCAGCCCGATTCACCTCGACCTGCGCGACTTCCCGCGCGAATCCGGAAGTTTCCGGCTCGATCGGCACGGCACCACGCGTTCGCTATCGCATGTGATCGGACTCGACGACGTCCGCTCGGTCTGGTGGCGCAGACCGCATCCCGCACAGGTTCCGGCCGGCGTGCGCGCCTCGGATGACGCCTACCGCCAAGCCGAGTGCGATGGCTTCATCCAGGGTCTGCTGTGGTCGATTCCGGCGTACTGGGTCAACGATCCGGGCGCCGATCGCACCGCGAGCCGCAAGATCGTGCAGTTGGAGACCGCACGGCGAGCCGGTTTCGTGATTCCGGAAACGCTCATCACCAACGATCCGGACGAGGCACGCAGCTTCGTCGAATCACGTTCGGGCTCGGTGGTTTACAAGCGAACCGGCACCGGACGCGCCGAATTCGCCGAAACCCGATTGATTACCAAGGCCGACTTCGGCCGCCTCGCGGGCATCCGCTCCGCGCCGACCACCTTCCAGGACTACGTCGAGGCACAGTGCGATCTGCGTGTGGTGTGGATGGACGGCGTCGAATGGGCGGTGCGCATCGACTCGCAGTCCGGGGTCGGCCGGGTCGATTCCCGGCTGGACACCACGGTCGACTTCGTACCGGAGCATCTGCCCGCCTCGGTCAGCAAGTCGCTGGCGACGCTGATGGGCGCACTCGGCCTGAGCTTCGGCGTGCTGGATCTACGCCTCGGCCTCGACGGCGAGTACTACTTCCTCGAGGTCAACCCACAGGGCCAGTTCGCGTATCTGGAGATCAAGACGGGCCTGCCGATGTTCCGCAGCCTCGCCAACCTGCTGGTCAACGGCGACGGCGCGGTGCCGGGCTATTAGCGCGCACGATCTCGCTCGGTGTCGGCGAAATCCATTCGCCGACACCGGCATCCAGATCCAGGAACGCTACTGGCTCTTGCGGCGGTTCGCACCGCCACGACTGCGGAGCTGCACGTGCGACTCCACCAGCACGTTGTGGATGAAGCCGTAGGAGCGGCCGGTGGACCGGGCCAGCGATCGAATGCTGGCACCCGCCTCGTACTGCTTCTTCAGCTGGGTTTGCAAACGGTCTCGTGATTTCCCCGTGACGCGTGTGCCCTTACCCAGTGTGGCCTTGACTTGTGTGGGCCTGTCGCTCATGGCTTCCTCCGAGTCGCCGAGCCGCGTCTTTCCAGGCTAGACACTCGGGAAGCTGTGATCAACGGGTCTTTGTGATGAAAATCACCGGAGATCCGATCCCGGGGAACCGAAAACCCACCGCCCGCAACGAAACTCCGGCCGGATCACCCCGGATCAGGCCAGCTGAATCAGTTCCAAATATTCCGCCGACCAGTGATCTTCCTGGCCGTCCGGCAGCAAGATCACCCGTTCCGGGGACAGCGCCTCGGCCGCACCCGGGTCGTGGGTGACCAGCACGACCGCGCCCGCATAGGTGCGCAGCGCGTCGAGGACCTGTTCGCGCGAGATCGGGTCCAGGTTGTTGGTCGGCTCGTCCAGCAGCAGCACATTGGCCGCCGAGGAGACCAGCCCAGCCAGCGCGAGACGGGTCTTCTCACCGCCGGAGAGGGTGCCTGCGGGCTGCTCCAGTTGCGGTCCGGAGAACATGAACGCACCGAGCAGTCCGCGCAACTCCTGCTCCCCCGCATCCGGCGCGGCATGGCGGATGTTCTCCCACACCGTGGCCTGGTCGTCAAGGGTGTCGTGTTCCTGGGCGAAGTACCCGATTTTGAGCCCGTGACCGGGCACGAGACCGCCCGCCGTCGGCGTCTCCACCCCGGCGAGCAGGCGCAGCAGCGTGGTCTTGCCCGCGCCGTTGAGACCGAGCACTACGACGCGGCTGCCGCGGTCGATGGCCAGATCGACACCGGTGAAAATTTCCAGCGAGCCGTAGACCTTGGTCAGGTTCTCGGCCATCAGCGGGGTCTTGCCGCAGGTGGCGGGTTCGGGGAATTTGATCCGCGCGACCTTGTCGGCCACCCGCACCTCGTCGAGTTCGGCCATCAAGCGGTCCGCGCGTTTGGCCATGTTCTGTGCCGCAGTGGCTTTCGTGGCCTTGGCGCCGAGTTTGGCCGCCTGGGCGCGCAGTGCGCTGGCCTTCTTCTCGGCATTGGCGCGCTCGCGGCGGCGGCGCTGTTCATCGGTGGCACGCGCGTCCAGATATTTCTGCCAGCCCATGTTGTAGACGTCGGCCTCACCGCGCACCGCGTCCAGGAACCACACCTTGTTCACCACATCGCCGAGCAGTTCGACATCGTGGCTGATCACGATCAGGCCGCCGTCGTGGTTCTGCAGGAAGCCACGCAGCCAGGTGATGGAGTCGGCGTCGAGGTGGTTGGTCGGCTCGTCGAGCAGCAGGATGGTGTCCGAGCGCCCGCCGCTGCCGTCGGAAGCCGCGAACAGGATGCGCGCCAACTCGATTCGGCGGCGCTGACCACCGGAGAGCGTGCGCAGCGCCTGGCCGAGTACCCGATCGGGCAGGCCGAGGCTATTGCAGATGCGCGCCGCTTCGCTCTCGGCCACATAGCCGCCGAGCGCCGAGAAGCGTTCCTCCAGCCGGCCGTATTTGCGCACCGCCTTCTCGCGTTCGGCGTCATCGACGACCTCGGCCATCAGCGCCTGCTGCTTCTCCATATCGCGCAGCAGGGTGTCCAGGCCGCGGGCGGAGAGGACGCGATCGCGGGCGAGTACGTCCAGATTGCCCTCCCGCGGATCCTGCGGGAGATAGCCGATATCGCTGGAGCGCAAAATCTTTCCGGCGTAGGGCTCACCCTCGCCAGCCAGAATGCGCAGCGTGGTCGTCTTGCCCGCGCCATTGCGTCCGACCAGTCCGATCCGGTCGCCGGCCTGCACCCGCAGCGCGGGCCCGGGGGCCGACAGCAGGGTGCGGACGCCGGCCCGGACCTCCAGGTCCGTCGCGGTGATCACAGGCTTCTCCTACGGGTACGTGGTGCTGGTCGGTTGCTGTTCGATTGTGCGACGCGAACCCGCACAAGAACCACCGATTTTACCCGGCCCCGGAGATGCTACCGACACCCGCGATCCAGGTGTGACCGCGCTAACTCCGCGGCTCCGCGCTAGGCCGCGACGCCTGCCATGCTCGATGCGATGCTGTTGGCATTCGCGACGCGCTGGCCGCGGGCCTCACCGGAGCTGCGTTCGTAGTACTGATCGAACGCCGCCGCGGCGGCACCGGCCGAGGTCGCCGATGTGAGATGACTGTACGCGCCCGACTCACTGCCCTTCAGTTCGTGAATCATGAAATCGACTTGGAGAGTCATGTCGGTGACAGACCGGTGCTGGTGGTCACTGGCGGCGAAAGCCTCGAGAGCTTGTCGTCGCCCGCCTTCCCACTGGCACAGACCGATGGCGCCTTCGTTGGGGTTGTACGCACCGGTATCGAAACCGGATTCGACCTGCATATTGCCCAGGATGCCCGCCGCTTGCGCCGGTGTGAAGCCCTGCTTGAGCAGGTACTGATAGATCTCGCTGGCCTTCGCCTTCTTACCTCCGCTGATCGGTGCGGCATTGGCGTAATTGCCGAGACCTGCGGGTCCGGTGCTGCTGCGGCGGTTTCCACCGCTCCCGGTATAGGCGGGGAACTGGTTGCCGCTACCGATCGAATTCGGGGCACTTCCGCTCTGGTCCGATTCCGGGTCGGTGATCTTTCCGGCGTGATCGTCCAGTGCGTCGTACGCGGTCGAAACTGCCTTCGCCGCATTGTCGACTTTCTCATCGATCTGGTTGATGGCGGACATCTGCAACTCGATGCTGCGTGGCAGCGCCACATCAGACAGATTCGGCACACTGGCCATAATTTCCTTGATGTCGCTCACCAGTTTCGTGACCTCCTTGGTCACGGTGTTGGACACATCGGCCGATTTCGCCGCGATCTGGGCGATGTTGCTGTCCAGCGAGTTCAGATCGTCTTTATATTTCGTATCGTCGGCCTGTTTGGCAGAGTATTTCTTGACGAGATCGCCGTCCTTCAGCTGCGACTCCCCCAGGCCGTTCAGACCCTCGACCGTAATCGACTTCGCCGAGCCGTCGCCGACCGCCTTCACCAACTTCGCCAGTACCGTCTCTATGTGGCTGGCGAAGGCGTTGAGGATAGGTGCATCCGGGCGCGGCGGCAGCGATGTGTCGACGTCGTCAGCCATATCTCACCTTCCGTCGATACCTCTCCGGCAGCTTAATCGCAGCTAGACGCCCTCCCCTGACCATCGGGTCCCCGCCGGTGGGAACAGTCTTTCCGGCTCGAAATCGCGCAAAAACCGACCGGGCCCATTCGGCGGATTTCAACAGCGGTAGCGTGCCATCACATGACGACCGATCTGTTGGGCAAGAGCGCACTCGTTTCCGGGGCCAGCCGGGGCATCGGCAAGGCCGTCGCGGCGGAACTGCTGCGCCGCGGTGCAAATGTGCTGATCACCGCCCGCAAGCCGGAACCACTCGAGGAGGCGGCCGCCGAGCTGCGGGCGCTCGGCCATCGGGGCGAGGTCAGCGCACTGGCGGGCAATTCGGGTGATCCGGACAGCCGTGCCACAGCGGTGAGTCGGGTGGTCTCGGAATTCGGCTCGCTGGACATCCTGATCAACAACACCGGCATCAATCCGGTTTACGGCTCACTCATGGATGCGGATCTGGAGGCGGTGCGCAAGATCTTCGACGTCAATGTCGTCGCGGCGCTCGGCTACGTGCAGGAGGCCTACAAGGCTTGGATGCGCGATCACGGCGGCGCAGTGGTGAATGTGGCCAGCGTCGCCGGGCTGCGCTCGACCGGCGTGATCGCGGCGTACGGCGCGTCGAAGGCCGCGCTGATCCGGCTCACCGACGAACTGGCCTGGCAGCTGGGCCCGAATATCCGGGTGAACGCGGTGGCGCCGGGCGTGATCAAGACCAAGTTCGCCGATGCGCTGTACTCGGCCGATGAGGAGCGGGCCGCGAGCGTGTACCCGATGAAGCGACTCGGTGCGCCGGAGGATGTGGCGCAGCTGATCGGATTCCTGGTCTCGGACGAGGCCAAGTGGATCACCGGTGAGACGATCCGCGTCGACGGCGGATTGCTGTCTACCGGCGGAATCTGAACCGTCCCAACAGAACTGATGGCCGTGCGGCAAATACCGCACGGCCGTCGGCGTTTCTATACCCTGGCGGGCTGGCGCAGATCTTCCGGATCGGGCAGTGACGGTGCGGACGGTCCTTCATCGAATCCGAAACGCTCGTGCAGCTTTTCGAGCGGGCCGGGCGCCCACCAGTTCCAGTCGCCGAGCAGTTTCATCACCGCGGGCAGCAGGAAGCCACGGACCAGGGTCGCATCGACCAGCACCGCCAGCGGCAGACCGATGCCGAAGGACTTCATGAAGGTGATATCCGAGGCCAGGAATCCCAGGAACACCAGGGAGATCAGGACCGCGGCGGCGGTGACGATCCGACCGATCTTCTCCAGGCCATGGGCAACGGCGGATTCGTTCTTGCCGGTGCGTTCGTACTCTTCGAGAATCCGCGACAGCAGGAATACCTGATAGTCCATGGCCAGACCGAAGGCGACACCGAAGAGCATGACCGGCACGGTCGGCGGCAGGTCGCCGGTCACGGTGAAATCGAGCAGGCCGGACAGATGCCCGTCCTGGAAGATCCAGACCAGCGCGCCGAAGGTCGCGGTGAGGCTCAGGGCGCTGAGCACGATCGCGACCAACGGCAGCACCACACTGCCGGTCAGCAGGAACAGCACGACCAGCATGATGATCACGACATAGGCCAGTGCCACGGGCAGCGCCGAGGTCACCGCATCGAGAGAATCGGCGCTTGCGGCCGCGATACCGCCGACCAACCGCTGTGCGGGTGCAGGCACGGCGCGCAACTCCTTGGCCACCTGATCCAGCAGCGCCGGATCGCTGGTGTCCGGTGTCACCGAAAGATATGCGGCGTCCTTGGTTTCGAAGCGCGCGTGCTGCGCCATGGCCGGGGCGAGCTGCCCGCCGTGGGCGTAGCTGCCGGTGGCGGTGTCGACGCGACGGACATTGTCGACCTCGGAGAGTTTCCTGGCGTAGGCGTCCAGCCCGGATTTGCCGTCGGGCAGTACGACGAAGAGTCCATTGGTGTCGGTGGCGGCGAAGTCGCGCTGGATGATCTCGGTGATCTGCCGGTTGTTCATCGACTCCGGCAAGGCCCGCTCGTCCGGGAAGCCGAGTTTCACACCTAGGAACGGGGTCCCGAGCAGCAGCAGGAAGGCCGCGACCGCCAAGCCGATGGGCATCGGCTTGCGCATCACGAATACCGCGAGCCGATGCCAGAAACCCTCACCGGGCGCGGGACGCTGCGGACGGAAGAACCAACCCAGTTGGCCGCGATCGATGCGGCTGCCGAGCAGCAGCAGAATCGCGGGCAGCACCGTCAGCGATACCGTCGCGGCGATCGCCGCGACGGCCAGACCGGCATACCCCATGGAACGCACCGCGAGCAGCGGGAAGAACAGCAGGCCCGACAGCGCGACCGCGACGGTGACCGCCGAGAAGGCCACCGTACGTCCGGCCGAACGCATGGTCGCGGCGACAGCCGGACCGGTCGCGGCACCTGCGGCCAATTCATCGCGGTAGCGGCTGATGATCAGCAGGCTGTAATCGATCGCGAGACCGAGGCCGAGCAGAGTGGCGACATTGGTCGCGGTCGCGGCGAGATCGGTGACCAGGGTGATCATCCACAGCGCGCCCATGGTGATCATCACGGTCACCGCCGCGACGACCAGCGGCAGGCTGGCCGCCACCAAACCGCCGAATACGAACAGCAGGGCGATCAGGGTGATCGGGAAGGCGATGGATTCGCCGAGGACGGCATCCTTCTCGCTCTGCTGCACCGTCTCGTGCAACAACATCGCGTAACCGCCGACGCGCACCTGCACCGGCCCGTGCGTGCCACCGTAGCGATCCGCCAGACCGCCGACCTTCTGGTCGACCGCACCCTCCTCGCCGAGAATGCTCGCGACGATCAGCCCTGATTTGCCGTCGGCGCTGCGCAGCGCGGGCGACTTGTCCATCCAGTACGACATGACACCCGCGACACCCGGCTCATCCTTCAGCTTCAGCGCCAATTTCACCGCGGCCGTTGCCGATTCGGGATCGTCGACCGAGGTGTCGCTGTGCACCAGCAGCACGAAGTTCGGCGGCGCCTGACCAAAGGTATCGCGCAAAATCTCGGTGGCCCGGCTGGATTCGCCGCCGGGATCGCTGTAGCCACCGCCCTGCACTTTGTCGAACAACGTCGAGCTGAGCATCCCCATCAGCAGCGCGAGACCGACAAATATGCCGAGAATCCATTTGCTGCGCTGCGTAGCGACTGCTTGCAGGTCGCTCGAAATGGTCAGCTTGGTCAGTTCGAACACCGCCACACCCTCATCACTCGTTAAGCCGCGCCGCGTTCGCTCCCTGACGAATCCGCGATGTGCCCGGTTTGCACCTGCCTGGCCACCACCCGCATCGGCAGATACTTCGGGTGCACCAGGGCGCCGATCACCGTCTCTTGCACCGCGATACCGGGCATCGGGCGCAGGCGCCAGCGCCCGCCGATCGTAGCAACCTGCAGGGCAACCTCGGTGAGCGAGAACACGTTTCCCGGACACTGCCGGGTGCCCATACCGAACGGCAGGTACGCGCCCTTGGGCCGGGACTCCATTGCCGCAGGCAGCCAGCGGTCCGGGTCGAATTCATCGGGCTTCGGGAAGATCGCCGGATCCCGGTGTACCGCAACGGGACACACCAGCAACATGGCGCCCTCCGGCAGCGCCTTGCCGCCGAGTTCGTAGTTCGCGGGCACATCGCGGACGGTCAGCCACGGCGAGTACTTGCGCAGAGTTTCGGTGACGATCCGCTTGGTCAGATCGAGTCGGCCGAGATCGGCGAATTCGGCCGGGCGGCCGCCGAGCACCGCGTCGATCTCCGCGTGGAAAGCGGCCTCCAGCTCGGGATTTCGGCCCAGCTCGTGGAACACCCAGGACAGCGTCATGCCGGTGGCCTCGGTGCCGCCGACCAGGAAGTTGATCAGCTCGTCGTGCACCTGAGCATCGGTGAGCGCGACACCGTCCTCGTCGCGGGCCTTGATCAGGGTGTCCAGCAAGTCGCCGTGATCCAGGTTCGGGTCGGCGGCCAGGTCCGCACGGTAGGCGGCGATGATCTTGCTGGTCGCCGACTTCATCCCGGCGACAAGGCCTTCGAAGCGCCGGTTGCCGGGCAGCGGCAGCTTGTCGATCCACGCCGGACGGGTGACGCGGCGGGCGAGCAGCGTCATGACCGGGGTGAGCATCTCGTGGATTTCCGCACCGGTCTCCGCGCCGAGGTCGCCGCTGAACAGCGCCCCCGCGACCGTGCGCAGCGCCAGATCGTGCATCTCGGTATCGACGACCACCATTTGACCGTCACGCCAGGCATCGGCCTGTTCCGCGCCCAGACGCGTCATTACGGTGGCGTACTGCGCGATGCGGCCGCGCGCGAAGGCCGGGGCGATCATTCGGCGTTCCCGCTTGTGCTGCGGGCCCGACAGCACCGTGACGCCGGCGCCGAGCAGCGCCTCCGCGCGATCGATCATCGCCCCCTGATCGGACAGGCCGACGAAGGCCTCGCGGATCAGGTCCGGTTCGGTGACGACATAGGTGTCGTAACCCGGAATCTTCACCCGCACCACGGGTCCGAGGTCCGACAGCGTCTGCAGGAAGCGGTACGGCCTGCGCGCGAGGCGGTGTGAATGGCCGATGAGGGGTAGGGCGCCCGGTGCGGTCGGCACCGCATTCGTGCCGGTCGGGCGGCTGGCGAGCCGGGTGGTCATCATGCGAGTCTCCTAGTCATCCGCGAGCGATGACGG
Organism: Nocardia sp. NPDC006982; assembly: GCF_042869435.1. NCBI lineage: Bacteria > Bacillati > Actinomycetota > Actinomycetes > Mycobacteriales > Nocardiaceae > Nocardia > Nocardia sp. NPDC006982. Next base: position 992,936 of record NZ_JBIAFV010000001.1, read on the forward strand.
CGTCGACGCCGCCGATCTGTCCGACCCAGTCCACGTAGGCCGCCAGGCCGTCGGCCAGCGAGACCGTCGGCGCGTAGCCGAAATCCCGGGTGGCCGCGCTGGTGTCATAGGTGCTGGAGACGGTCAGTGCCGCGGTGGTCCAGCTGGACAGCGGCGGCGCGTAGCGCTCCTTGATCGCCTGCACTCGCCAAATGGTGTCGAAAACCGCGATGGCGGCGTCGAATACCGGTTTGGGAATGGTCCGGGTGGGTGGCGTCAGATCCAAGGCGACGGCGAGATCCTTGACGAACTTCCACAGATCGACATCCTCGGCGTCAGCGAGGAAGTAGGCATTGCCCGCGACCTGATCCGAGCGCGCCGCCTGCAGACAGGCCTGCGCGGCATGCTCGCAGTAGGTGATCGACACCATGACGTTCTTGCCGCCGGAGAGGTCGGGCAGCTTGCCGGACTTCAACTTTCGCAGCAGCAGCGTCATCCAACCCGAGGAACGCGGTCCCCAGATCATCCGCGGTCGCAGCGCGCAGGTCACGAAATCCGGGGTGTTGGCGGCCAGGACGAGCTGTTCGGCGGCGGCCTTGGTCTCCACGTACAGACTCTTCGGGGCTGTCACGTACGGCTCGGACTCGTCGATGCCGAAGCGGTCGGTGTCATAGGAGGTCGCCACCGAGGGGCTGCTGACGAAGACGAACCGGCCGACACCGGCCTCCCGCGCGGCCTTCATCAGCCGCCGGGTGCCCTCGACATTGGCCTCCCAGAACTGCGCCCGGCTACCGACCTCGGCGACCAGCCCGGCGCTGTGATACACCACATCGACGCCCTTACATGCGGTGACCAGCGATTCGTAGTCGCCGAGATCGCCTGCCACCGTTTCGATTTCGGGCACCGTAGACAGGTAGCCGAGATCGCTCGACGGCCGAACGACGGCACGTACCTCGTCACCGGCCGCCACCGCGGCGTCGACGAGATGACTGCCGAGGAATCCGGTTGCCCCGGTGACCAAAGCCTTCATGGCGTCATACCCTTTCCGGCCCATACGGCCAATTCCTCGCGCCCGATTTTGGCGTTGTGCCTGATGTCGACCGGGAATCCGGGATGGGCGCGGAATACCTTGATGGATCTGGTGAATTCGCGCTCGCGCGCTATGGACCACAGTTCCCGCTGGACCCGTGGGATCTCGGATTCCACCACCCCGGACCGCAATTCGAAGCACAGCACCGGGATCTGCGCACCCGGCACGCCGACGCCGACGAGCGCTGTGCGGTGCACATCCGGGTGAGTATTGAAGATCTGCTCGCACTGCACGGTGAACAGGTCACCGGCCGCGGTGCGGACCCGCTGCGCCGAGCGGCCACAGAACCACAACCGGCCGGATTCGTCCTGCCAGGCCAGATCGCCGACGCGATGCCAACGGCGGACAGTGCCGTCCGGGCGGGTTTCGTCGATCTTGTTGCGGGCATCGGCGGCCGGGTTGCGGTGGTAGGCGGTGCTGACTTGCGCACCGGTGGCGACGATTTCGCCGATCTGCCCCTGCGGCAGCGCGAGATCCTCACGCCAGGTGGGGATTTCGTCATCGGAGACGGCGATGATCCGTATTCTGGTATCGCTGTCGGATTCCGCGATCGGGCGGCCGACGCAGGTGCCGGCGCCCTCGGCGGTCTGCTTGCGGGTTTCGTCGAGTTCGGACCATTCGAGGGTGGTCAGCGGCAATGCCTCGGTCGCACCGTAGGTGGTGAAGACACGCGCGGACTCACCGAGAGCGGCCCTAACCCCCACCAGCGCATCGAGGTTCGCGGGCGCGCCCATCGAGATGACCCGAACCAGACTCGGCAGCGTGATCCCGGTTCTTGTCAGATATTCGCCGAGCGGACCGAGCAGGGCGGGCGATGCGGTGATATCGGTGGCCTGGAAACTCTGGACCACATCGGTGAGCAGTGCGGGATCGGCCTTGGACACCCGAACCGGATCGACCGGGCCGAGCACCACATGCGCACCCTGCAGCAGATCGAAGATGCCGAACAGCGGCACCGACGTCAGCGAGACGAAACCCGTTGGGCGACAGTGCAACTGCTCGATCGCCCGCAGCGAGGCCGCGAATCCGGCCCTGGTGAACTCCACTCCCTTGGCCGGTCCGGTACTGCCGGTGGTGAAAGCGATCATCAGCAGATCGTCGGGCGCATGGTCGATTTCGGGTGCGGCCGCACCGGGCGTCTGTCGCATGGCGAGCAAGGTGTGCCCACCCCAGAACGAACGTCCGGCCGTCACACGCACCCGCACCGACCCGAAGGTGCGCCGCGCCGCCAGCCGCACCAGATGCGCCAGCGGTATACCGATGAACGCCTCCGCACCGACGCTGCGGAAGCAATGCAGCATGCGGCGCACGCCCATACCCGGATCCACCACCACCGGCACCGCGCCGACCCGAAACAGCGCGAAGATCACCGCGAACAGGTCGGGATCGGGCTTGACCATGACAATGGTCTTGACGCCCTTGCTGATTCCGATCCGTTCGAAGGCCGCGGCATACGCCTCGACCCGCGCGCCGAGTTCGGCGAAGGTCAGCACCGCGAAGTCGAGATCCGCTGCGCGTTCGGCACGTTCGGGATGCGCGACGGTCGGATAGCTGATAGCGGGCAGGTCGGCGCGCTGCCGGATCTGGTGCTCCAGCAGCGCGCTCAGATCTGCGGGCTCCTGGCTCACCCCGCACCGCCGACGGGAACGGTGTAGCTCACGCAGCCGGCGATCGGACCGGATCCCGCGGCGACCAAGAGCAATTCGTCACCGGCCGACAGTTCACCGGCCTCGAGCAATTGGTGGTAGCCGATGATCAAACCCGAGCTGCCCGCGTCCAGGTCGCCGGTCGCGGCCTGATGGGTTCGGACGAAACCGAACTCGCTCGCCAGGGTGGTCGCGAAGTCGGGCACCGGGTTATTGGTGACCAGTACGCGCCGCCCCTCCGGACGTTCGGCCAGGTACGGGCGGACCGCGGCAAACGCTGCGCCGCTGACCAATTCGGCGTAGTCGTCGGCGACATCGACCGTGATCGAGCGCTGCCCGTCGTTACCCATCGCCTTCAGATCGAGATACCCGGCGACCCCGGGATGGGTGCCGACCGCGCGCGGCAGCGGCGCCGGGATATGTACGCGGTCGAAGCCGGTGCCCTCATCGATCCCCTTGGTCACCAACAAGGCGGCACCGACCGCGGCATATCGGAAGTCGGCCGGCGCGTGTCCGACGCCGCCGGGATGGGCGTCGCTGCCGACGATCAGCACCCGCTCGACCGTGCCGTTCTCCAGCAGCGCACCCGCGGCCTGCAATGCGTTGAGCACGCCGCAGGCCCCATTGCGCAGATCGAGCGAGAATCCCGCCCGCGAGGAGCCGACCTGGTAGTCCAGGTGCATCCCCAATTCCTTCTGGATAAGCGCCGCATTGGATGGTTCGACGATATTGCTGTCGCGGTAGACGCCGACATTGATCAGCACGTCGATATCGCCCGGCTCGACGCCCGCGCCCGAGAGGCACTCCCCGGCCGCCCGCACGGCGTGGTCGATAGAACCCAGGGTGGGGTCGGCGCTGACGGCGGAACGCCGAATAATGAACGTCATTTCATCCCACCAATGCGCTGATAGTTGCCGAAAGGACACCGAAGACCATTCCGGAGGCCGTCGGCACGAAACAGATTTTGGCCCCCCTCGGGATCTCGCCTCGGGAAATGTAGTCGTACAGCACCAGGAAATGCGTACTTGCCCCGGTGTTGCCATACTTTTCGACGGTCGCCAGCCGCGGCGGCATCGCGGTGCCGTGAATCTTGCTGCCGGATTCGGCGAGCTTCTCGGTGAATCCGACGCCGAGCTGGTGGAACACGATGAAGTCGAACTTCTCGTCGGCGAATGTGGTGCCGCGCTTTGCGAGGATATCGCGGTGGAATTTCGCCCATGTTTCCCGGCGCGGCGCGGCTTGCATGGTGAGATTGTCGGTCAACATGATCATGTTCTCGCTGGCATCGCTCGGTTTGGCAATACACAATGGCGAGTACTCGGCGCAGGTCGTCAGATCGACGTAGTGCAGTACGTCTTGCTCGTCCACTGCGGGGTCCAGAATGACCGCGACAGCGGCATCCGCGAGCGTGAGTGCGGCGAACTGTGGATCGCGTACATCGACGGCCTCGGCGAGTGCACCCTCGGTCACCGGCGAGATCACCTCGGGCGTGACGACCATGCCATTGCGCACCGCACCCGCGCGAATCAGATTGTCCAACAGATAGATTCCGGTCATGGTGCCGCCGCAGGCATTCGCCACGTCATAGCCGGAGGCATTGACCGCGCCGATGCGCCGGGCGATCTCCTGCGACGCCGACGGTTCGAAGACCATATGGAATCCGTCATGCACGGTGGTGCCGCCGCAGATGATGATGTCCAGGTCGGCGGCGTCCAATCCGGACTTCGCCAGCGCGTCCCGCGCGGCCCGCGCGCCGAGGGTCAGGGTGTCCTCGCTGGTGCGGTCGACCATATAGCGATGACTGATGCCGGTAATTCGCTCGACGTCGAACTCGCCGCCGCTCGTCATCCGACTCAGTACTTCCGAAGTGGTGTATTCGCCGTCCGGAAGGGCGGCTCCCAGGGCGCGTAATCGGGAAGAATTCACCGTAGCGGTCCTTTCGACAGAGACGGGCAGCACGAACTCCCCGGCTGGCACGACAACGGCCGCGGGCAGATGATGCGGGAATTCCGTTCCACGCGATCGCGAGAACAGAAGGTTCCGAAATCAACATTGATTTCGGTAATCGGATCCGAATTGCCCGACCCTGGGCAATCCCGTTTGACAACGCCGAGCATACGGCGCACCGGACAATGTGACCAGCCAGATGACGGCAGGGTGCTACTGGCGAGTCACATCGTTGCTGGAAAAGCGAGATCTGACATGATCGCATTATGAAGAATGTCACCGTCGATATCCGTGAACTATCACAGCGCAACGGTGACCCGACCGTCCGGCAGTAAGCTCCGCACGACCGACGAACCGCGCCGACAACGAAGGGGTCCGCCCTGCACACCACCGAACTCGCTGTGCCACAACCGCATCCGCGTTCCGCATGGGGAACGCGATGACCGCGGACATCGTCGTCTGCGGTCTCGGGCCCGCCGGTCGCGCGCTCGCGCACCGCTGTCTCGCGCACGGAATGTCGGTCACCGCAATCGATCCGGTGCCGGATCGACGCTGGTCGGCGACGTATGCGGGGTGGTACGACGAGCTGCCGGGATGGCTGGATCCGTCGGTTGTCGCCACTACCGTTGAGCATCCGACGGCCTGGGGTACGAGGTCGCATCGACTCGACCGAACCTATGTCGTCTTCGACTCCGCGCGGTTGTGGGATTCATTGAATCTCGACGGTGCGCAAATAGTTACCGATCGGGTTGTCGAAATTCGGCACAACACAGTGACTTTGGCTTCGGAAACAATATTCGGCGGGAAACGTGTTATCGACGCACGAGGAATTGCCCGCTCCTCCGAACTCGCCGAGCAAACCGCGTACGGCGTGGTCGTGCGACGCGACGCCGACATCGAACCTCTGTTCATGGACTGGCGCGTGGACAACGGCGCGGAACCCGATGCGCCACGGTCGTTTCTGTACGCGGTGCCGCTCAGCGCGGAGACGATGCTGCTGGAGGAGACCTGCCTCGCCGGACGCCCCGCCCTCGACACCGCGGTGCTGCGCGACCGCCTGCACCACCGGTTGCGCTCGCGCGGAATCGAACTCACCGGCACCGAACCGATCGAGCGCGTGCGTTTCCCGGTGCAGGGCGGCCACCCCGGACAGCGACGGTTCGGCGCGGCGGGCGCATTCACCCATCCCGCAACGGGTTACAGCGTCACCGCATCGCTCGCCGCCGCCGACACTGTCGCCCGCGATGCGTCGGCATGGCCTGCCCGGGCGCGAGCGGTACACGCGTTGCGGTCCGCGGGTCTGCGCGCACTGCTCGCACTGCCACCCACCGACCTTCCCGTCTTCTTCGATGCCTTCTTCACCCTGCCACCGGAACTGCAACGGGCGTATCTGTCGGGCCGCACCGATCTCGGCGGCACCGTCGCCGCCATGCGCACCCTCTTCGCCACCCTGCCCGCACCGCTGCGTCGGCGCGTCGCGACCGCGACACTCGGGATTCCGATTCGCTCGCCTATTCGAATCGGTTCGTCCATGATGGAGTGATGGCACGAGCTATCTGGAAGGGCTCGATTGCGTTCGGGCTGGTAAACGTCCCTGTCAAGGTGTACACGGCCACCGAGGACCACGACATTCGGTTCCACCAGGTGCATGCCAAGGACGGTGGCCGGATCAAATACGACCGCGTCTGCACGGTCTGCGGCAAGTCCGTGCAATACGCCGATATCGATAAGGCCTACGAATCCCCCGAGGGGGACAAGGTCATCCTGACCGACGAGGACTTCTCGAAGCTGCCTGCCGCCGAGAAGCACGAGATTCCGGTGCTGCAGTTCGTACCCAACGACCAGATCGACCCGATCCTGTTCGAGAAGAGCTACTACCTCGAACCCGACTCGAATACCCCCAAGGCCTACGTCCTGCTGGCGACCACACTGGAGCGCATCGATCGGACCGCGCTCGTACACTTCACGCTCCGGCAGAAGACCAGGCTCTCGGCGCTGCGGGTGCGCGACGGCGTACTGGTGCTGCAGACGCTGCTATGGCCCGATGAGGTCCGTGCCGTCGAATTCGAATCCCTGGACGGTGTCGCCGAGCCGAAGCCGCAGGAGATCAAGATGGCCGAGACGCTGGTCGAGACCATGTCCGACGATTTCGATCCCGAGCAATACACCGACGAGTACCAGATCGAGCTGCAGAAGGTGCTCGACGAGGCCATCGCCAGCGGCACCGGGAAGGTGGTCAGTCAGCCCGAGGAGGCGCCCGCCGCGATGGACGCCGAGGTCGTCGACCTGGTGGCCGCACTGCAACGCAGCCTGGAGGCCAGTGGACGACGAACCGCCGAGAGTTCGGGCAAGACAGCCGCCAAGCCCACGGCCAAGGCGGAACCGGCGAAGAAGGCCACCAAGGCAGCGGCCTCCAAGTCTGCGGCCAAGAAGACCGCCGCCAAGCCCGCCAAGAAGACCGCGAAGAAAGCAGCGGCCCGCAAGGGCGCATAACCGACTACACACCACCACCAAGCCGTGCACCTCGTGGTCGCTCACCTCGGTGGCCGAACATCTGGACAGCCCGGATAACGCATGCTGGGTCGCCCTATGAGCCCGAACTGCATTCCACGGACGACGCCCTGTCCGCGGTGCCGCCGGGCACCAAGCGGACGCTGAACCGCCGCGGCCGACTGGCCGGTGTGGGGCGCGGCGCCCGCTAGCCCGGATCAGAACATGCCGTGCGGGAGCTGGCCGGCCTCGGGCACCGGTTGTACGACATCCCAGTGCTCGGTGATCACGCCGTCGACCAGCCGCCAGATATCCACCACCGCCACGCCTCGGGCATCGTCGGGCGCGATCATGTGGTAGTGCACGACCGCATATTCGTCATCGGCGATGACCCGTTTGATCTCCAGTCGGGCCGCGGCCACCGGCGCGTTCGCGATGAACTCGATGAAGGCGTCACGGCCGGACGGATTGCCCGGACTGTGCTCGATGAAGTTCTCGTGCAACAGGTCTCGCAGTACCTCGATATTGCCCGCACTGAACTCGGCGAGGCCGTGGAGTAAGAGATCTCTATTGCGGGTTGCCAGGTTGTTCGTCATAGCGGCAACCGTCGCAAGCGCACGGTAAGCCTGTCGATTACCAGGCATGTAATGGCGGCTGCTCGCGTGGTGTGGTGATACTGGCCAGGTGGATAGCAAACGCCCCGTCGGAGCGCTGCTGCGCGAGTGGCGGCTGCGGCGCAGACTCAGCCAGCTCGAATTCTCCGTGCAGTCGGGCATCTCCACGCGACATGTGAGTTTCGTGGAGACCGGGCGCACCATTCCGAGCCCGGCGATGGTCGAGCGGTTCGCCGAACATCTGGAGATCCCGTTGCGCGAACGCAATCGGCTGCTGGTCGCGGCCGGCTACGCGCCGACGTACCGGCATCGCGCACTCGACGATCCGGATCTTGCGCAGGCACGCGCCGCGGTCCGGCGCGTATTGGATGCCCACGAACCGTTTCCGGCGCTGGCCATCGATCGACAGTGGAATCTGCTGTTCGCCAACACGGCGGCGGAGGTGTTCTTCGAGGGTGTGGCCGCGGAGCTGCTGGAGCCACCTGTCAATATGATGCGAATTGGCCTGCATCCCAAGGGATTCGCGCCGCGGGTGCGGAATATCGAGCAGGTGCGCGGGTTCCTGCTGCCTCGCCTCGCGCGGCAGGCGGCGCTGTCCGGAGATCCCGAATTGGCCGAGTTGCACGCGGAATTGAGCACCTTCGCATCGGAAGCCGTTTTTCCGCAGGTAGATCCGTCCGAGGTCGCGCTGCCCATCCATCTCGACCACCGCGGCACACAGCTGTCGCTGTTCAATACGATCATGCGTTTCGGCGCGGCCTTCGACGTGAACCTCGACGAGATCGCCATCGAGTCCTACTTTCCTGCCGATCGAACCACCAGCGCCTACCTGCACTCATTCGCCAGGTGATCGTCAGGACTCGGCGGCCCGCGCTTTGCCTTCTTCGAAGAAATCGAGCAGGGCGGCAGCCTTGTTCACCTCCTCGCGCGAGCGCAGCGCGCCGAACGAGGCATTCCAGAATTCGCCGGTGCGCGGCGTCCATGGGCTGACATAGGCGTACGGACCCGGATGCGCTGAATCACCCGGTGATACACCGTAATTGACCTCATTGAGGGTGCTGGACAAATCGAAATGCTCCGGCCACAGCACCGGGATGACATCGGGCGCTGTGCAGCGCAGCGTCGAATCCCCGAGCGCGAACCAGTCCGCGATGACCCCCGCCGCCGCGGGATCGACAGCGAGCTGGTCGCCAGGGTCGACTCCGGTGGTATCGGCGTAGACGTTCGCCGGTGCCTCGGGTTCGAAGCCCGCGGCAGCGGCGACCTTGTCGAAGGTGCCCGCGAGCGCGACCCGGCCCTCCGGCCACACCAGATCGGTACCGACCACCGACACCGGCCACTGCGCACCGCCGAAACCACCGTGCACTACCCGTAGCCGGATGGTCCCGAAGCGCCGGTACTGCGGGCCCGCGATCAACAACTCCCCTACCGCATGCAGCGCGAGCCGGGTGTCCCGATACATGATGTCGTCCACTCGCAAATCATCGCGGCTGCGGGGCGCCCGCGCTGGCGAATCGCACCAGCGGAATCAGGGACGGATGGGCGATGACCAACAGCCGGGCTCGTCGTCGACCGGATGCCAGCGGTCCCGCATGGTCGCCGGGAAGGTGATGAAGTCCGTGCGCCGAGCCGGAATCGCCCCGCAGCGACCACCTCCACCTCGATCGCCCGGAGATGACATAGCGGCTGCTCACACTGCGAACCACTCGCCGTTGTGCGCATTGGGCTCGATGCGGATTCGATCACCTCGAGTGGACTGTTCGGCCGCATATGCAGCGCCCGGCCGAGTGCGGCCCGCTGGCCAGACCAGCAAATTCTGATTGCTGTCGCCTATCATCTAGATGTTGTCGAGGGAAGGACACTGCCGTGGAATTCCATGTGCCGGTCATCGATATCTCGGCCTACGTCGGAGATGGCGCCCCGGCCGAACGCCGGGCCGTTGCCCGCGCAATCGACGCCGCCGCGAGCACCGTCGGCTTCATGCAGATCACCGGCCACGCAATCCCACAACCGCTGCTCGACGACTTCGCGACCGCACTCGACAGCTTCTTCGACCTCGAATCGGCGACCAAACAGGTCTATCGCACCCCGCCCGAAATCAATCGCGGCTATTCACCGCCCAAGAGCGAGAGCCTCAGCCTGAGCCTCGGCGGCTCGTACACCGCGCGCATGAACGATTACTTCGAGGCATTCAATGTGGGCATCCCCGCGACCGCCTATCCGGCGGTCGAGTTGTCCGCGAGCGACTACGCCGAAAACCTGTGGCCGACGGAGGTTCCCGGCTTCCGCACATCCGTGGAGACTTATTTCGCACACGCCGCGCGCGTCGCGCGAACCCTCACCACCATCTTCGCCGACGCCCTCGAACTGCCACCGGGCTACTTCACCAGGTTCACCGACCATTCCCTCGACGTCCTGCGGATGAACAACTACGCGCTGCCGCCGGGCACCGTGGATCTCGAAGACGAACTCACCGGTATGGGCGAACACACCGACTACGGCATCGTCACCGTCTTGTGGGCGGACCAGGTCCCCGGTCTCCAGGTCGTCGGCGCCGATAGCCGTTGGCACGACGTACAACCCGCCGACGACGCCCTGCTGGTCAATCTCGGCGACGTGATGGCGCGCTGGACCAACGAACGCTGGCTCTCCACCCTGCACCGGGTCATGCCGCCGATCACCGATGGCACCATCCAAAGACGCCGCAGCGCAGCCTTTTTCCACGACGGCAATCCGGATGCCGTCATCGAAACGCTCCCCTCTTGCCTCGGTGCGGGCAGTAAATACGCCCCGATCACCGTCGCCGAGCACCTGCGCACAAAACTCGCCGGTTCTCGTGCCCTGCAACCCAATACCAATGCCACTCGCGAAGCGGCACGAGCCCTCGCCGCGGCAAGCAACAAACGTACTCCGGAGTGAGCACGCCACTCACTTGCGGAATTCGGTCTCCAACTCGGCCAGTGTGGCTTGCAGATCCGCCGCATCATTCGTCTTGAAGATGCCCTGGAATCCGGCCTCCGCACGGATGGCTGCCTCGACCTCGGGATCGTGGTAGAGCTTCACCAGCGCAAGCAGTTTCGGGTTGTCCTTGTCTTCGGCGCGAGCCGCGAAAATATTGATGTACTGCTTCAGTTCCGGGCGTTCCGGGTCGTCGGTGAAGATGGTCTCGTTCTTGGTGAGACCCGCGGGACGAGCGAAGGTGTCGTCGACGAACGCGGCGTCGACACTCTCCAGAGATTGCGCGGTCAAGGTCGGATCGATGGTCTTCAGCGTCACCCGCGATGCGTCGGTGTCCACATCCTCGATCTTCGAATCCCAACTCGCACCGCCCTTCAGCACGATCAGTCCGGCGGCGGCCAAGCCGAGCAGCGGGCGGACCTGGTTGGCCGGGTTGTTGCTCAGGGTGATCTGGCCGCCCTTCGGGATCTCTGCCACCGACTTGTGCTTGCGCGAATACAGCGTGAGCGGGTAGATCTCGGTCGCGCCGATCGGCACCAGGGTGTTGTTGTTGCGGACGTTGTAGTTGGCCAGGTACCGCACGTGCTGGAACTTGTTGAGATCGATCCGGCGTTGTGCCAGTGCGGGATTCGGCTGGTTGTAGTCGGTGAAGTTGACGAATTCGACGGCGATGCCCTGTTCGGCGGCCTTCTTCTGGTAGACATCCCAATGCGGCAGCGAGATGTCGTTCACGCCGATGCGCACGACATCGTCATGGTGCTCCCGACCACACGCGACCCCACCGGCGGCCAGGGCAAGAAGCAGAGGAATCACCAGAACACGGCGCAGCAATCGCATTGCAGGCAACCTAGACGCTCGTCCAATTAGTTGCCAGAGTTTCGCTCAGCACAATCCAAACCGTTGTCCGCCCCCTGGGCGCATCGGTTGGATTACCGGGTTCATATTGCGACAAGCATTCGGGAGCACGAGTGAAATTCCATCGGGTACTGGCGATCCCGGTCCTGGTAGCCACCGCGGCCCTCACCCTGACGGCGTGCGGCGGCAACAAGGCTTCCGCCGACAACGTAGTGCGCATCGGCACCACCGACAAGGACCACGCCTGGGACGTCTTCGAGGAGAAGGCCAAGGCTCAGGGCATCACCCTGCGGATCACCAACTTCTCCGATTACAAGCAGCCGAACCTCGCACTGTCGCAAAAGCAGATCGATCTGAATCTGTTCCAGCATCTGCAGTTCCTCGGCGCCTACAACGTCGCCAATAGCGACACCCTGACGCCGATCGCCTCGACCTACATCGTGCCGCTCGGGCTCTACTCCAAGAAGCACAAGTCGCTCACGGATCTGCCGCAGGGCGCCGAGATCGCGATCCCGAACGATCCGACCAATCAGGCACGTGCACTGTTCGTCCTGCAAGCTGCTGGTTTGCTGAAACTCTCCGGCGACAGCAAGGCACCGACCCCCGCCGATATCGATAAGGGCGCGTCCAAGGTCAAGGTCACCCCGGTCGACGCGGCGCAGACCGCGCTCTCACTGGCCTCGGTCGACGGATCGGTCATCAACAACACCTTCCTCGATCGCTCCGGCATCGATCCGAATTCGGCGCTCTACAAGGACGATCCGAAGAATCCGGCGGCCGAGCCTTACATCAATGTCGTGGTGTCCAGGGCCGAGGACAAGAACAACGAGCTCTACCAGAAGGTAGCCCAGCTCTGGCACGATCCGGAGGTGCAGCAGGCGCACGCCGAGGTCACCAAGAACACCGCGGTCGAAGTAAAGCGCAGCGGTCCCGAGTTGGAGCAGATCCTGGCCAGGGTGCAGCAGACCGTCAAAGACGGCAAGTGAGCGAGCAAGCGGTACCTGCCGTCGAATTCCGGTCGGTCACGAAGGTCTTCGGCAAGGGCGCGGATGCGCAGGTCGCGCTCGACGATATCGACCTGCGCATCGAACAGGGCGAGATCTTCGGTGTGATCGGCTATTCCGGCGCGGGTAAGAGCACGCTGGTCCGGCTGATCAACGCATTGGAGAAGCCGACCACCGGCACCATCGAGGTCGCAGGCACGCCCGTCACCGGTGTGCGGGAGGCCGAGGTGCGCCGCATCCGCCGGGATATCGGCATGGTGTTCCAGCAGTTCAACCTGTTCCGATCGCGCACGGCCGCGGGCAATATCGAATATCCGCTCAAGGTCGCGGGCTGGAAGCGCGCCGAACGCAAGGCACGGGTGAAGGAGTTGCTGGAGTTCGTCGGGCTCGCCGACAAGGCCCGCAGCTATCCGGATCAGCTCTCGGGCGGTCAGAAGCAGCGGGTCGGTATCGCGCGGGCACTGGCGACCTCGCCGGCGCTGCTGCTCGCCGATGAATCGACCTCGGCGCTGGATCCGGAGACCACCGGTGAGGTGCTGCGGCTGCTGAAGAAGATCAATCGCGAACTCGGCGTCACCATTGTGGTGATCACGCACGAGATGGATGTGATCCGCACGGTGGCCGATCGGGTCGCTGTGCTCGCCGAAGGCAAGATCGTCGAATTGGCCAGCACCTTCGAGGTTTTCGCTACCCCGCAGGCGGCGCCGACACAGTCGTTCGTCGAGACCGTGCTCCACAATCGGCCCGACGCCGAAGAACTGCGGCGACTCGGTGAGCTGCACGGTGGACGGTTGGTCACCGTGGATATCGACGACACGCGTGGGATCGGTACGGCGCTGGCCGCGGCCGCGCATGCGGGTGTCGAGTTCGAGGTGGTGTACGGCGGAGTGAGTACGTTGCAGGACAAGACGTTCGGCAGCGTGACGCTGGCATTGCGCGGTTCCGATGACGATGTGGACAAGGTGGTCGAGGTATTCGATCGCCGCGTCGACTGAAAGGAGTAGCCGTGCATACGGATTGGGACAAACTCCGGCCGGTACTGACCGAGGCCATCGGCACGACCATCTATCTGGTGCTGCTTACCTTCGTGGTCGGCGGATTGATCGGACTGTTCCTCGGTACCGCCCTCTACACCACCCGCAAGGGCGGGCTGCTGGCCAACGCGCCGATCAATGTGCTGCTCAATGTGTTGGTGAATGTGGTCCGGCCGATTCCGTTCATCATTCTGCTCGCGGCACTCGGTCCAGTCACCCTGGAAGTGGTCGGGACAACCATCGGCACCGAGGCCGCTGCCTTCGTCATGATCGTGGCGGCATCCTTCGGTATCGCCCGCATCGTGGAACAGAATCTGGTCACGGTGGATCCGGGCGTCATCGAGGCGGCCAGGGCGGTCGGCGCCGGGCCGCTGCGGATCATTCTGACACTGCTGATCCCGGAAGCGTTGGGGCCCTTGGTGCTCGGCTACACCTTCGTGGTGATCGCCATCGTCGATATGTCCGCCATGGCGGGCACGGTCGGCGGCGGTGGGCTCGGTGACTTCGCGCTGGTCTACGGATATCAGCGCTTCGACTGGCAGGTCACCCTGGTCGCGACATTGATCATCATCGTCGGCGTGCAGGGGATTCAGTTCCTGGGCAACATCATTGCCCGAAAGGTACTGCGCCGCTGATCCCTCGGCGCGGCCGCAACCAGGTGCGCTCTCGACACCGATCGTGTCGAGAGCGCACTCGGTTTTCCGTTCAGCCCGCGTTCGCGGTGCACTGCGAATCGACGATGCGCGGTTCGCGCGGCGCCGAACTGCCGAAGTTCAGCAGCGGCGGCGGTGCGGTCGGCCCCGCATTGGCGATCGCCTGCTGCTCGGCCTCGGCCCGTGTCGGCGCCCAGGCCCAGCCCAGGTGATCATCGCCATTGCGGGCCACGGCGGCGCACGCATTGGCGAACTGCACGATGACATGGCAGCTGGACAGTCCGCACTGCTGCACCGCCGCGCGGTCCGAATCCGCCCAGTTCGAGTAGTTGTACGCCCATCCGAGGGTCGCGTCGCCGCGCGACGATACCGAAATCGCCAATGAGCCGTAGAGGCCATCGTCCGCCTGTGCGGTACCGGCACCGGCGGCGACGAACGCACCCGCGGACGCGGCCACCAGACCCATGGCAGCCTTGGACGATAGTGACATGTGTTGCGCTCCCCAGTTCCGAAAATAGCTGCGGATCGAATCCTGACCGTTCCGATCCGAATTGTCCAAATCTTTGTATCACCAGAGCTGGACAACCCGTCGGTCAGCGATCCCCCAGCGCCACAGCTCCTCGTGCCGCCAACGCCGACGAGCCCCACGGCGGCACCACATCTCGCCAGTCCGCCGGCCAATTCGCCAGCGCGACAACCATCATGATCACCAGATGAATCGGCGCCGAGGTGCCCTGCCAGAACGGCGCGTCATCGATGAGATGTGTGGTCACCGCCCCGGTCAGCACCAGCACCAGCATGGCCGCGCCCAAGAATCTGCTCTCCCGGCGCGGAAGCACCAGCAGCACGGCGGCGATCAACTCCAGCCCACCGACCACGAACCGCATGTTCGGATGAAATCCCCACTCCGCGAACTTCTCCGAATAGGCGGGCCCGAAAAACGTAGACCCGGGCCAGAACTTGGTTGCGAAGCCGACGAAGAACTCGAATCCGAGAAACCAGTAGAGCCCGGTACGTATCCGCTCCGACCGCAAGCGTAGCGACATGTTCCCTCTTCCGCAGGTCATCCACCGCGATGCGGCGGCGACGGACATCTGCCCGCCACCGCTATGACCAGGCCCGCCCGGGAAATGTGACGACGGCCGGAAACGCAGCGACCCCGACCGGAGGGTCGGGGTCGCTGCGAATGGGTTCGGGCGCGGCCGGATACGGGGTGCTAAACGGTGAAGCCGAGGGCGCGCAGTTGTTCGCGGCCGTCTTCGGTGATCTTGTCGGGGCCCCACGGTGGCATCCAGACCCAGTTGATCTTGAGGTCTTCGACCAGGCCGGAGCGGACCAGGGCGTTGCGGGATTGGTCCTCGATGACATCGGTCAGCGGGCAGGCCGCCGAGGTGAGGGTCATATCGAGGGTGGCGATATTTTCCTGGTCGACGCTCATGCCGTATACCAGGCCGAGGTCGACGACATTGATGCCGAGTTCGGGGTCGACGACATCGCGCATCGCCTCCTCGATGTCCTCTAGCTGCTTGATGTCCTCGGCCGAAAGTTCGACCTGCTCGGTCGTTTCGGTGACTGGTGTCTCACTCATGCCGTTTTCCATTCGTGGAGATGTCGCTGCCCATGATGCGCTTGGCCTCTTCCGCGGAGGATATCCGGATCACCGCATCCTTGAACGCCAGCCAGCCGAGCAGTGCGCATTTGACCCGCGCCGGGTACTTGGACACTCCGCTCAGCGCGATACCGTCGCCGATCATGTCCTCGTCGCCCTCGACGGTGCCGCGGCTGGAGATCATCTCGTTGTACGAGTCGACGACCTTGAGCGCCTGCTGCACCGGCAGCCCGATCACCTGATCGGTGAGGATCGAGGTGGCGGCCTGGCTGATCGAACAGCCCTGACCGTCGTAGGACACATCGGCGACATCACCGTTGTCGTCGAGCTGGACGCGCAACGTCACCTCGTCACCGCAGGTCGGGTTGACGTGGTGCACCTCGGCACCGAACGGCTCCCGCAGCCCGCGGTGATGCGGGTGCTTGTAGTGATCCAGGATCACTTCCTGGTACATCTGCTCCATGCGCATGTCTTATGCAACTCCGAAGAAGCTCTGGGCCTTCCGCACGGCGGCTACCAACTGGTCTACCTCATCGAGGGTGTTGTAAACCGCGAAGGACGCACGGGCGGTGGCCGGCACGCCGAGACGACGCATCAGCGGCCAGGCGCAGTGGTGACCGACTCGCACGGCGACGCCCTCATCGTCGAGAATCTGCCCGACGTCATGGGCGTGGATGCCCTCGACCACGAACGACACCGCGCCGCCGCGATCGATATTCTCGTTAGGTCCGATGATCCGCACGCCCGCGATCGCCGCGAGTCCCTCCAGCGCCGCGCCGGTGAGCGTGTGCTCATGCGCCGCAACGGCATCCATGCCGATCTGTTCGAGATACCGCACGGCCGCGCCCAATCCGACCACCTGCGAGGTCATCGGCACACCGGCCTCGAACCGCTGCGGCGGCGGCGCGTAGGTGCTGCCCTCCATGGTCACGGTCTCGATCATCGAGCCGCCGGTGATGAACGGCGGGGTCTCCTCGAGCAGCGCACGCCGCCCGTAGAGCACCCCGACACCGGACGGGCCGAGCATCTTGTGCCCGGAGAACGCGGCGAAGTCGACGCCCAGCTCACGGAAATTCACCGCCATATGCGGCACCGACTGGCAGGCATCCAGCACAGTGAGCGCGCCGACTTCCTTTGCCCGGCGGACCAATTCGGCGACGTCGCTGACCGCACCGGTCACATTCGACTGATGTGTGAACGCGACAACCTTGGTGTCGGAAGACAATTCGAGCGAATCGAGGTCGATCCGGCCGTCGTGGGTGATGCCGTACCACTTCAGGGTCGCACCGGTCCGGCGGGCGAGCTCCTGCCAGGGCACGAGATTCGCGTGATGCTCGAGCTCGGTGATGACGATCTCGTCGCCCGGACCGACGTGGTACGGGAAGCGGTCATCGGCGAACGCGTACGTCACCAGATTCAGCGATTCCGTCGCATTCTTGGTGAATACGATCTCGTCCGCGTCCACGCCGACGAACCGGCCGATATCGGCCCGCGCGCCTTCGTACGCGTCGGTGGCCTCCTCGGCCAGCTGGTGCGCACCGCGGTGCACGGCCGAATTGCGCTCGGTGAGGAATTCACGTTCCGCGTCGAGCACGGCGAGGGGACGTTGCGAGGTCGCGCCGGAGTCCAGGTACACCAACGGCTTCCCGTCCCGAACCGTGCGGCTCAGGATCGGGAAGTCGGCCCGGATCCGGGCGACGTCGAGGGTGCGGACCGTGGCGGTCATATCAGGCTCCAGCGGTAGCGGACTGGGGGACGGCAGTCGGCGCAGCCGACGGGGTGGGTGAGCCGTGCGTGAAGCGGACGTAGCCATTGGCATCGAGTTCTTCGGCCAGCTCGGCGCCGCCCTCGGCGACGATACGACCGCCGACGAAGACGTGCACGAATTCGGGCTGGATGTAGCGCAGGATGCGGGTGTAGTGCGTGATCAGCAGGACGCCGCCGTTCTCGCGCTCCTTGTAGCGGTTGACGCCCTCGGAGACGATGCGCAGCGCGTCGACGTCCAGGCCGGAGTCGGTCTCGTCCAGGATGGCGATCTTCGGCTTGAGCAGACCCAGCTGCAGGATCTCGTGGCGCTTCTTCTCACCACCGGAGAAACCCTCGTTCACGCTGCGATCGGCGAAGGCGGCGTCGATTTCCAGCTCGTTCATCGACTCCTTCACCTCCTTGACCCAGGTGCGCAGCTTGGGGGCCTCGCCGCGGACCGCGGTGGCGGCGGTGCGCAGGAAGTTCGACATCGAGACACCGGGGACCTCGACCGGGTACTGCATGGCGAGGAACAGACCCGCGCGCGCCCGCTCGTCGACCGACATCGCGAGCACATCCTCGCCGTCGAGGGTGATCGAACCGGAGGTCACCGTGTACTTCGGGTGCCCGGCGATCGCGTAGGACAGCGTCGACTTGCCGGAGCCGTTCGGGCCCATGATCGCGTGGGTCTCACCGGAGGAGATGGTGAGGTTCACGCCCTTGAGGATCTTGATGGGCTCGCCGGACTCGTCCGGGTTGGCGACCTCGACGTGCAGGTCCTTGATTTCCAGGGTGGTCATCGAATTCGAATTCCTTTGTGGGGAGTAGGTTTCAGTCGGTTAGACGCCGATCGCGGCGAGTTCGGCCTCGATGGCCGCCTCCAGCCGCTCCCGGATCTGGGGGACCGCGATCTTCTGGATGATCTCGTGGAAGAAGCCGCGCACCACCAGGCGGCGGGCCGCATCCTCCGGGATGCCGCGAGCGCGCAGGTAGAACAGCTGCTCGTCGTCGAAACGACCGGTCGCGGAAGCATGTCCGGCACCGACGATCTCACCGGTCTCGATCTCCAGGTTCGGCACCGAATCGGCGCGCGCGCCGTCGGTGAGCACCAGATTGCGGTTCACCTCGAAGGTGTCGGTACCCTCGGCGGCGGCGCGAATGAGCACATCACCCACCCACACCGTGCGGGCATCGCCCTTGCGCGAATGCGGATCGCCCTGCAGCGCACCCTTGTACAGCACATTGGATTTGCAGTGCGGCACCGCGTGATCGACGAGCAGGCGCTGCTCGAAGTGCTGACCGGCGTCGGCGAAGTAGAGGCCGAGCAGTTCGGCGTCGCCGCCGGGACCGTCGTAGCGAACGTTCGCGGTGAGGCGGACCAGATCGCCGCCCAGTGTCACCGCGATATGCCGCAGGGTGGCGTCGCGACCGAGCTTGGCCTGGTGCGCGGTGGTATTCACGGCGTCGTCGGCCCAGTCCTGGACCGCGACGACGGTCAACTTAGCGCTATCACCGAGCACGAATTCGACGTTCTCGGCGTAGGTTCCGCTGCCGCGCTGGTCGATGACCACGGTGGCGACGGCGAAATTGCCGAGGCGAATCTGCAGGTGCCCGTAGGCTGTCTTACCCTCGCCGGGACCGGTGACCGTGACGACGACCGGCTCGGCAACCTCGGTCTCCGAGCCGACCGACACGACCGTCGCCGATTCGAAACCCGAATACGCCTGGGCGGCAACACGATCCGATGGCACGCCAGCCGCACCGAGACGAGCATCGGTGCGCGCCACGGTCTCCACCCGCACGCCCTCAACCGAGGAGACCTCGACCGTCGCCTGACCGTCGCGGACCGCAGTTCCATCGTGCAGACCGCGCAGTCGCCGCAGCGGGGTGAACCGCCACGCCTCGTCCTTGCCCGAAGGCACCTCGAAGGCGTTCACGTCGTAGGAGGTGAAGACCTCCCCCTTGTTGGTCGCGGCTCCTGCGCCCGGGTTCTGAATCGGCTTGGCCGTGGGATTCTCGCCCTCGACCGCTCCAATTACGCCAGTCGCCATCAGCCAACGGCCCCTTCCATCTGCAGCTCGATGAGCCGGTTCAGTTCCAACGCGTATTCCATCGGGAGTTCCTTGGCGATGGGCTCGACGAAGCCGCGCACCACCATCGCCATGGCCTCGTCCTCGGTGAGACCACGGCTCATCAGGTAGAACAGCTGATCCTCGGAAACCTTCGAGACGGTCGCCTCGTGACCCATCGTCACGTCGTCCTCTCGGATATCGACGTAGGGGTAGGTGTCGGAGCGGCTGATCGTATCGACGAGCAGCGCATCACATTTCACGGTCGACCTGGAGCCGTGCGCACCCTTGTTCACCTGCACCAAACCACGGTAGGAAGCACGACCACCGCCACGCGCCACCGACTTGCTGATGATGGTGGAGGAGGTGTGCGGCGCCAGGTGCAGCATCTTCGCGCCGGTGTCCTGATGCTGACCGGCGCCGGCGAAGGCCACCGACAGCACCTCACCACGGGCGTACTCACCAGTCATCCAGACCGCCGGGTACTTCATGGTGACCTTGGAGCCGATATTGCCGTCGACCCATTCCATGGTCGCGCCCGCCTCGGCCTTGGCCCGCTTGGTGACCAGGTTGTAGACGTTGTTCGACCAGTTCTGGATGGTGGTATAGCGGCAGCGGCCGCCCTTCTTCACGATGATCTCGACCACCGCGGAGTGCAGCGAATCGGACTTGTAGATCGGCGCGGTGCAGCCCTCGACGTAGTGCACGTAGGCGTCCTCGTCGACGATGATCAGCGTCCGCTCGAACTGCCCCATATTCTCGGTGTTGATCCGGAAGTAGGCCTGCAGCGGAATGTCGACGTGCACGCCCGGCGGCACGTAGATGAACGAACCACCCGACCAGACGGCGGTATTCAGCGCGGAGAACTTGTTGTCACCGGCCGGGATGACCGTGCCGAAGTACTGTTCGAAGATCTCCGGGTGCTCGCGCAGACCGGTGTCGGTGTCCAGGAAGATGACGCCCTGCTTCTCCAGATCCTCGCGGATGGAGTGGTAGACGACCTCGGACTCGTACTGCGCGGCGACACCGGCGACCAGACGCTGCTTCTCCGCCTCCGGGATGCCCAGCTTGTCGTAGGTGTTCTTGATGTCCTCGGGCAGGTCTTCCCAGCTTTCCGCCTGCTTCTCACTGGAGCGCACGAAGTACTTGATGTTGTCGAAGTCGATGCCGTCCAGATTCGAGCCCCAGTTCGGCATCGGCTTGCGATCGAAGATCCGCAACGCCTTGAGCCGGTGCTCGAGCATCCACTCGGTCTCGTTCTTCTTGGCCGAGATGTCGCGGACGACAGCCTCGGACAGGCCTCGTTGCGCACTGGCACCGGCCACATCCGAATCGGCCCAGCCGTAACCGTATTTGCCCAGGGAAGCAATGGTTTCTTCCTGAGTGAGCGGTTGCACCTGGTCGGTGGTCGTCGTCATTCGGCACTCCTTCCGGAGTCGTTCGTACGTCCCGCTGCGGGCTGTGCAGCGGTTTGATGGGAAGCGTTATCGGTGATAGGGAGAACGAACAGCGGCACATGGGTAGTGCACGCGCAGTCGCCGTTGGCGATCGTCGCAAGTCGCTGCACGTGGGTTCCGAGTAGGTCCCGGAAAGCCTCGAGTTCGGCCTCGCACAACTGCGGGAATTCCTCGGCGACGTGGGCCACCGGGCAGTGATGCTGGCAGATCTGCACGCCCGCCCCGACTTTGCGGGTGGACGCGGCGAATCCGGCGTCGGTGAAGGCCTCGGCGATCTCGTCCGCCTTGGCGGTGGTGGTCTCGGGGGTGTGTTCGGTGACCGGTTCGATGCCCTCGACGATGGTCCGCGCCCGCTTGCGCGCGAAATCGGCAATGGCCTGCTCGCCGCCGACCTCACCCAGCTGGCGAATGGCCGCACCGGCCAGATCGTCGTAGGCGTGGCCGAGCCGTCCCCGGCCGACGGCCGTCAGCTGATATTGCTTGGCGGGGCGGCCGCGGCCCTTCTGCTGCCACGGCGCCGAGCGGCTGGCCCGCGCCTGACCGGATTCGATCAGCGCGTCCAGGTGCCGACGGACACCGGCCGGCGTCAGGCCGAGCTTGCTGCCGATCGCGGTCGCGGTGATCGGGCCCTCTTCGAGCAGCAGCTGAACCACGGCGGCGCGAGTATGTCCTTCACCGCCCGCGACCAGGGGCGCGGGCGCAGCAACGGACCCGGCACCGGTACGGCGACCGGCCCCTCGATCCTCGTCGTGCGGCAAACCCACGGTTTTCACAACACCAGTGTGACGGAATTCGTTCCCGGAATCTAATAAGGGTGCCCTGAGTTGAACGGCCGATGACCTGCACGGGAGCGCTTTTCCGGCGGCGTTCGGATGCGACACGTTCGTTACCTGCGGGTCTCGTGCGACGAACGGCCCGAGCATCCGACGAAATTATGAGTGCGATTTAGGCCACACGTCGGTGCCGAAAATCCGTCAGCGCACCGTGACCAGCTTCATCGACACTGACAGTGGGCCCGGTTCCAACTTCCGCGGCCACACCTGGGCCTGGCCCGAACGTGCCCCGCGGTCGGTTCCGCAGGGCACCGAATCCGCCGGTGGTATCGGCTACGCTGACCGCGTGATGTCAGGCGAACACGGCGAACCAGATGTCGAACGCAGCCGGTCGACCACCCTGATTCGCCTGCGCCGGACCGCGCCCATCAGCACCGCCGTTGCGTTGGGGCGCCGGATCATCGGTCTGGATGTCGCGCCCGACCACACCGTCGGCGACACCCTGCACATCAACGAACCCGAAGCCGCCGAACTCAACCCGCAGGAGACCGCACAGCTGCGCCGCGTCCGTCTGTTGGGCGCGACGGGTGCGGTGATGATGGCCATCGGCGCGCTCGGCCTCGGCGCCCAGCCCACGCTCCAGAATCCGACCTACGGCAAGGCGATTCTCGGGCTGCCCGCGCGGGTGCACAATTCAGGACTGGCGACGACCATGGTCGGCACGGTCATCGTCATGCTGGCCTGGCTGCTGCTCGGCCGATTCGCACTCGGCTTGCAGTCCAACCGCATTCGCCGCATCAGCCGATCACAACTCGACCGCACACTGCTGCTGTGGATCATCCCGCTGTCGGTCGCACCGCCGATGTTCAGTCAGGATGTCTATTCCTATCTGGCCCAGGGTGAGATCGCGGCGAGCGGACTCGATCCCTACGACGTCGGCCCGGTACAGGGGCTCGGCCAGGACCACATTCTGACGCGCAGCGTCCCCAATATCTGGCAGAATTCGCCCGCGCCATACGGGCCCCTCTCGATTTGGCTGGGCAAGGGCATCGCCGAAATCGTCGGCGACAATATGCTCGCCGGAGTGCTGCTGCACCGAATGCTGGCCTTGCTCGGGGTGGCCTGCATCGTCTGGGCGCTGCCGCGGCTGGCACAGCGCTGTCGAGTATCGCCGGTGGCCGCATTGTGGCTCGGCGCCGTGAACCCACTGGTGATATTCCACCTGGTATCCGGTGTGCACAACGAGGCCATGATGCTCGGCCTGATGCTGGTCGGGTTGGAATATTGTCTGGCGGCCCTGAGCAATATCGGACCGATGCGCGGACACGCACTTGTGCTGCTTTTATCGGGTACCACCCTGATAGGGCTGTCCGCCATGGTCAAGATTCCATCGATGCTGGCACTGGCATTCGTGTGGATGGCATTGAGCCGAAAATGGGGCGGCGATTGGCGTGCGGTGCTCAGATCCGCGCTATTCCTCGGTGGCGTCACCGGCACAGTCATGCTCGCGGTATGCCTGGGCAGCGGTCTCGGTTTCGGCTGGATCGACACCCTGACCATGGCCAATTCGGTGCGCAGCTGGATGTCGCTGCCCACCGCGCTCGGGGTCGTCACCGGATTCGGCGGCGTTCTACTGGGATTGGGCGACCACACCACCGCCCTGTTGAGCATCACCCGACCGATCGCGGCGGTCGCGGCCTCGCTGATCGTGGTGCGGCTGATGGTGGCCACCTGGCGCGGGCGGCTGCATCCGGTCGGTGCGCTCGGCGTCGCCTTCGGCGCGGTCGTCCTGCTGTTCCCGGTGGTGCAGCCTTGGTATCTGCTCTGGGGCATCGTCCCGCTGGCGGCGTGGGCCAGCCGACCCGCCTTCCGGGTCCCGGCCACGATTGCCTCGGCGGCGATCAGCGTCATGCTCATGCCTTCCGGCAGCGAAATCCAGCCTTTCGTCCTTATCTATGCGGCCTGCATCACCATCCTCACCTGCACGCTGATGATCCTGGCCACCCGCAAGTCGCTGCCGTGGCGGCTACACCAACTCGGCCCCGACACCGCTCCCACCGCCGCCGGTCCTTCCGGACCGCAGAGTTGACGAGGCAGGGGTGTCGTCCGGGTCACATCCGTCGACGGCTTACGGTGTGACACCGTGAGGGAGCGAAGCGAGCGAACAATGGGCCCAGCACCCTTGGACGCGACGGAGCCGAGCACCGAGGCGCGATGGTGACCGCAGCCTCGGAACCCGCCGTCTGTATCGACGGCGTCGTCAAACGTTACGGCGAAACCGCCGCCGTCGCCGGGATCAGCTTCGCGGTCGAACGGGCACAGGTGCTGGCCTTACTCGGCCCGAACGGTGCGGGCAAGACCACCACGGTCGAAATGTGCGAGGGGTTCAAAACCCCGGATGCCGGTTCGGTCCGGGTGCTCGGACTCGATCCGATCGCCGACTCCGACCGGTTGCGACCGCGCATCGGCGTCATGCTGCAGGGCGGTGGCGCGTACCCGGGTGCGCGCGCGGGCGAGATGCTCGATCTGGTCGCCGCCTACTCGGCTGACCCGCTCGATCCCGAGTGGTTGCTGAAAACCCTTGGCCTGCAGGACAACCGGCGCACTCCGTACCGACGGCTGTCCGGCGGCCAGCAGCAGCGACTCGCCCTGGCCTGCGCGCTGGTCGGGAAGCCGGAGATCGTCTTCCTCGACGAACCGACCGCAGGCCTGGACGCGCAGGCCCGGCTCATCGTGTGGGAGCTGATCGACGCGCTGCGCCGTGACGGGGTCACGGTGCTGCTCACCACCCACATGATGGACGAGGCCGAGCAACTGGCCGACCAACTGGTGATCATCGATCACGGACAGATCGTCGCCTCCGGAACACCCGCCGAGGTCACCGCACACGGCGCGGCCGGGCAGCTGCGTTTCACCGCCCCGCCGAAACTCGATTTGCGCCTGTTGAAAACCGCTCTACCGGAAGGCTTCTCGCCACGCGAGACGACGCCGGGACAGTATCTGGTCGAGGGTGAGATCGATCCGCAGGTGCTGGCGACGCTGACCGCGTGGTGTGCCCAGCAGAATGTGCTTGCCACCGATATCCGGATCGATCAGCGTCGCCTCGAGGACGTCTTCCTGGAACTCACCGGACGGGACCTACGCGGATGAATCAGCCAGATCTCACCGGGAACCGCTTCGCGCCGGGTACTTTCACCCCCGATCCGCGCCCGAGCAGCCGCCTCGCCATGATGACCGCGCAGACCCGGCTCGAGCTGATCCTGTTGCTGCGCAACGGCGAACAGCTGCTGCTCACCATGTTCATTCCGATCACGCTGCTGGTCGGGCTCAGTCTGTTGCCGTTCGGGGACCTCGGCAAGGACCGGGTCGACAAGATCGTGCCCGCGGTCATGATGGTCGCGGTCATGTCGACCGCCTTCACCGGACAGGCCATCGCCGTCGGATTCGACCGGCGCTACGGCGCGCTCAAGCGCCTCGGCGCGACCCCGCTCCCCCGCTGGGGCATTGTGGCGGGCAAGAGCGCCGCGGTCCTGATCGTGGTGGTGATGCAGGCAATTCTGTTGGGAGCCATCGGATTCGCGCTCGGCTGGCGACCGGAACTCGCCGGGCTCGCGCTCGGCGCGCTGGTGATCGCGCTCGGCACAGCCACTTTCGCGGCTATGGGTCTGCTGCTCGGCGGCACCCTCAAGGCGGAGATCGTGCTGGCACTGGCGAATATCCTGTGGTTCGTCATGCTCGGTATCTCGAGCATCGTGTTCGCATCCGACGATCTACCCGCGGCGGTGAATGTGCTCGTGCGGTTGGTGCCGTCCGGGGCGCTGGCCGTCACGCTGGAAGACGCCATGCGCACCAGCATCGACTGGTTCGGCATCGCCGTGCTCGCCGCTTGGGGCGGCGTCTCCGGCTTCCTCGCCACCCGCTTCTTCCGCTTCGATTGATCTGGCCAACGACGGAATGTAGTAGACCGGGTGCGGCTGGCCGAAGTGGCCCGGCTACCATCATTGGGTGCTGTATCGCGCATTCCTGCGACTCGTCGATCTGCTCCCGCTGCCCTCGTTGCGGGTGCAGCGACTGATCGCCATCGCGGTCATCGTCTCCCAGGCGGGTATCGCCGTCACCGGTGCGATCGTGCGGGTCACGGCGTCCGGACTCGGGTGCCCGACCTGGCCGCAGTGCTTCCCGGGCAGCTTCACCCCCACCGGGGTGGCCGAGGTGCCGGTGCTGCATCAGACCGTCGAATTCAGCAACCGCATGCTGACCTTCGCGGTGACATTGTGCGCGGCGCTCATCGTGCTCGCCGTCACCCGGGCCCGTCGCCGTCGCGAGGTGCTGGTGTACGCGTGGTTGATGCCAGGCGGCACGGTGCTGCAGGCGGTCATCGGCGGCATCACCGTGCGCACCGGTCTGCTGTGGTGGACGGTGTCGGTGCATCTGCTGGCGTCGATGCTGATGGTGTGGGTCGCGGTGGTCATGTTCGCGAAGGTCAGCGAACCCGATGACGGCATCCAAGTGATCCAGGCGCCCGCGCCACTGCGCTGGCTCGCCGGACTGAGCGGGGTCGCGCTCGCCGGGGTCCTCATCGCGGGCACGCTGGTCACCGGCGCCGGACCGCATGCGGGCGATAAGAGCATCGAGCGACCGGTCGAACGCCTGCAGGTCGAAATCGTCACCCTGGTGCATCTGCACTCGCAGCTGCTCGTCGGCTATCTCGCACTGCTCATCGGCTTGGCCTTCGGCCTCTTCGCCGTCGGCATCACCCCCGCCGTCCGCACCCGACTGTTCGTCCTGCTCGGCCTGGTCTGCGCCCAGTCTCTCGTCGGCGTCGTCCAGTACTTCACCGACGTGCCCGCCGCCCTGGTCGCCACCCACGTCGGCGGCGCCGCGGCCTGCACCGCCGCCACCGCCGCCCTCTGGGCCTCCCTGCGCACCCGCGAACGCGTCACGGCGTCGATCTCCAACTCCGCGGAACAGTTGGCATAGCGCACACTGTTCCGATGCGCCCATCAGCGTCGAGTACCGAAGCGCCACAACCGTTCCCGGATATCGAGCCGTATGAGCGCTGACTCCTCGACGTCGGCGACGGAAACCAGGTCTATTGGGAGACCAGCGGTAACCCGCACGGTAGGCCCGCGCTGGGATAGTGCACGGTGGACCGGGCAGCGGCGGCCGACGCGGATCGCGACACCGCTTGGCAATTGGCGCAGGCCTGGCCTAGTGCGGAACTGCGGGTCATCGAGGATTCCGGCCATATCGGCAGCCCGGCCATGCGCAACGCGATACTCGAGGCGTTGGCGCGCTTCGGCGGCAGCGGCCAAGGTGTATGGTCCGATGATCGGATGCAATTCGGCGGCGGACGCGGCTAACCTGGCAGGCATGCCGGTCACTGTCCTTGTGCCAGATGATTATGGAGTCGGGGTATTGGCCCGGCTAGATGGGATTCGCCCGGTGCGGTATTCGCCCGGCGAATCGCTGCCCGCGGGAGCGGAGTTGGCGGAGGTGCTGGTTCCGGCGTTTCTGGCTCGGCCCGATTCGATCGATATGGCCGGGTTGCCGAAGTTGCGGTTGGTGCAGATGCTGACGGCCGGGGCCGAACGGTGGATCGGTCGGCTGCCGGATGGGGTGCTGCTGTCGAATGCGCGGGGTGCACATGGCGGCAGTTCCGCGGAGTGGGTGGTCGCGGCGCTGCTCACGATTTATCGCGAGCTGACGGAGTTCGCCGATTTGCGGCGCGAGCAACGCTGGTATCAGCATCGCACGGATACGTTGGCGGGTAAGCGGATCCTCGGCATCGGCGCGGGTGATCTCGGCATCGAATTGCGCCGCAGGGTAGAAGCTTTCGATGCGACCTTGACGCTGGTCGGCACGACCGCCCGCGACGGTGTGCACGGTGTCGACGAATTACCGCGGCTGCTCAGCGAATTCGATGCCGTCGTGCTGATGGTTCCGGTGACAGATCAGACCATCGGCATGGTCGATGCCGAATTCCTGGCCGCGATGGCCGACGGCGCGGTACTGGTGAATGTCGCGCGCGGACCGATCGTGCGGACCGAAGCGCTACTGGCCGAACTGGTTTCGGGGCGATTGCGCGCAGCTCTGGATGTCACCGACCCGGAGCCACTGCCGCCTGAGCATCCGCTCTGGACAGCGCCCGGTCTGTTGCTGACACCCCATGTCGCGGGAAGTAGCCGAGGCAGTCTCGAACGCGCCTACGCCGTTGTCGCAGCGGAGATCGCCCGATTCGCGGCTGGCGAGTTACCGAAAAACCTTGTGCGCGGGGATTATTGAGTCGCTCACGGATCAACGGCGGTTACATGAATCGCGGCCGGGTGACGCGCGCGAGTGTTCGGATCAAAGCATCCGATGCCAGTTGCCCGCGTTCGATGCGCAGCCCCGCGTAGCACGGATCGCCGTTCTCGACGAGCCCGACGATCGTCGGCTCATCCAATTGCTCCGCGGCGAACGCATATATCTGCTCCAACTTCGGCACGATCAGACCGTAATCGAGCGCCCGTGCCACGCGTCCCTCGAGCGCGAGCACCGCGTCGACAGACATATTCGACAGCGGATACACCTCGGGAAAAACGTTCCGCAGGTCGAGGAACAGGCGAACCGAACTGCGGCGCGGATCGGCCGACCAGCCGCCGAGGGCCCCGAACCGGCCCAGCGCCAGCGTCGGCCGCGCCACCAGGACGTGGGTGAACAGCACCCGCATGAGCGTCACATTGATCATCAACCGCTCGGCGGGCAGTTCCGCGGCGGCCAGCTCCTGATGTTCCAGATAACCGGCGACGATGCTGCGATTGTGCGCCCGGTACCACGCCGCGGGCGAAGGGGCGATGAGGAATTCGAGCCACAGCCGGGCACCGGGTGTCGACGCGTCGCGGGCATCGGCGTGATGCAGCAGCGCGGCCTCCAGTTTGTCGTGCAGTAAGCGGTCGTTGATGGCCCGCCACCACGGGCTGCCGGTATCGGCGTGCAGCACACCGCGAGCGAGTTCCCATTGCAGAAAAGCGATTTCGGCCCGACGGTAGGCGCGCAGTTGCGGCGGATAGAAGCTCTCGGCGAGCGCGACGCGGTGCTGCGCGTCGGCATGCGCGGCGCCGACCCGCCGAGCCGCCAGCTCGCTCGCCTTATCCGCGTTCATCGTCCCCTACTTTACGATCCGGACGCCGCCCGCACCCGGAACCAGAGACCCATCAATATTACGATGTCTCTTATTGGCGATCCTATTGGTGCTTCGATGAACGGGTGCCTAACGTCGACATCGCGACGAACTGACACGCCGCATGCGTCAGCGCGTCAACCCTAATCCCCGATCAGGAGGCACACGATGTCGAAGGTTCTTTTCGTCATGACCGGCGTCGACTACTGGACGCTCGCCGACGGCACGAAACATCCGACCGGGTACTGGGCCGAAGAGGTCGTGGCTCCGTACAAGGCCATCAAGGCGGCGGGTCACGAGATTGTGGTGGCCACTCCCGGCGGCGTCGTACCGACGGTCGACCAGGGCAGTCTCGCACCCGAGGTCAACGGCGGCGCGGACGGTGCCACGGAGATCGCCGACACCCTGGCCGATGCGGCAGAACTGCGCAGCCCGATCCGGCTCGACGATGTCGACCTGGCCGACTACGACGCCGTGTACTACCCAGGCGGACACGGCCCGATGGAAGATCTGTCGGTGAACGCCGACTCCGGCGCCCTGCTCAATGCCGCGCTGGCCTCGGGCAAACCGCTGGGCGTCGTCTGCCACGCGCCCGCCGCGCTGCTCGCGACCGCCATCGACGGCGATTCCCCGTTCGTCGGCTACCAGGTCACCGGATTCACCAATGCCGAAGAGGCACAAGCCGGATTCGCCGATAAGGCCAAGTGGCTGCTGCAGGATCGGCTCGTGGAGCTCGGCGTCGATTTCCGCGAGGGCGAGCCGTGGGCACCGCATATCGAGATCGATCGCAATCTCTACACCGGCCAGAATCCCGCATCGTCGGCACCGCTGGCCGCAGAGATCCTCAAAGCGCTGGGCTGACGCGAGACAGGGCGCGAGACCAGAGGGCATAAGGGAAACGTAAAGATCGCTTGCGCCAACGGCTCTCGGTGGCCGCGAGGTCTAGCGTGGAGTGGTCGAACCGCGGCAGGGAGGTGTCGGTGGCGACAGACGTGATCGGCAAGATCGCCCGCGTCACCGCGACGATCAAGCCGGACCATCTCGGCGAAGTTCTGATCGAGGTGCGGGCGGGCACCGAGCGATTTCTCGCGCGCCCTGCCGACGGGGCGACAACCATTCCGAGGCATACCCAGGTGCTCGTGGTCGGGAGCCTGGGTGGGCGCACGGTTGAAGTCACTCCCTTGAAATGAAGGTTCATCATGGACGTCCTGATACTGGTCGTCGTCGGCATCGCCGTTGTTGTGCTGTTCCTGGCCGCCGTGCTGTTCCGGCTGTCCTGGCGGGTCGCCGAACCCGATGAGGCACTGATCATCTCCGGATTCCGCGCGGGCGAAGGACAGTCCTTCGGCGAGAGCATGGGCTTCCGGATCGTCACCGGACGCGGCAGTCTGGTCGCACCCGGACTGACCAAGGTGCGCCGAATCTCATTGGAGGCGCACGAAAGTCAGATAACCGTTCCCTGTGTGAGTCAGCAGAAGATCAGTCTGCAGCTGGCCGGTGTGGTGGTCTACAAGGTCGGTGACGACTACCGGTCCATCGCGAATGCGGCCCGTCGGTTCCTGGACCGCCCGGCCGAGGAGCTGGAAACCAAGGTGCAGAATGTCTTCGTCGGCCATCTGCGCGCGATCGCGGGTTCGATGACCGTGGAGGATATGATCAGCGACCAGGATAAATTCTCCGAGCAGGTCCGCGACCGGTGCTCACAGGAGATGGAGTCCTTCGGCCTCGTGATCGATAGCTTCCAGATTCAGTCCATTGCCAGCGGCTCGAATTACATTGCGAACCTGGCGATTCCGCATCAGGCCGCGGTCGAGCAGCAGGCCCGCATCGCCCGCGCCAATGCCGAGCGCGAGGCCATCGAACAGGAACAGGCAGCGCAGGCCCAGATCGCACTCGCGATGCGTGACACCCAGATCAAGAAGGCCGGTTATCAGGCCGAGGTGGACAGCGCGAGTCAGGAAGCCGCTCAGCAGGGCCCGCTCGCCGATGCCAAAGCCCGCCAGGCGGTCGTCGAAATGGCAACGCGCGTCGCACAACTCGAAGCACAACAGAAAGAACAGCAGCTGCAGGTCGAGATCCGCAAGCCGGCGGATGCCGAGGCCTATCGCCAGACCACGCTGGCCACCGCGGGCCGTGACGCGCGGATCAGCCAGGCCGAGGCCGATGCCCAGGAGACCCGCTTGCGCGCGGAAGCCGCTGCGGCACAGACGAAAATGCAGGCACTGGCCGAGGCCGAGGCGATCAAACTGCGGGCCGCCGCCGAAGCCGAGGCCACCCGGCTCACCGGTCAGGCCGAGGCCGACGCCATCAAGGCCAGGGGTCTGGCCGAGGCCGACGCCGTACGCGCGCATATGGCCGCCGAGGCCGCAGGCATCCAGCAGCGCGCCGAGGCGATGAGCCAGAACCAGGAGGCCGTCATCGCGCAGCAGATCGCCGAGAAGCTCCCGCAGATCGTCGCCGCGGCGGCGGCACCATTCGAGCACGTCGATCAGTTCACGGTGTTGAACGGCGCGCAGGGTGTCACCTCGGCATTGGCCGAGATCATTCAGCAGGCGGGTGCGCTCACCTCGATCGCACGCGAATCTCTGCTGCCCGCAATGAATCTCAGTACGAACGGGCACCAGAACGGCGAGGTCGAACTCCCGAAGTAGACCGTGAGTCGGCGGCGATCCGCGAACGATTCGCCGCCGACGCCCGAAGTACCCTTCGGTAAGGGCCCTTGGTCCCTTGTTCGGCATTCGGTGTCTCTGCGACGGTGTACGTCCGATCATCGGTAAGCCGAAAGCGAACTCGCGTGACATCGCTGTTGTGGATCGCGCTGCCCTATGGCGCGTTCGTGTCATTTGTGCTCGGTCATGCGTGGCGCTACCGGCGCGACGGTTTCCGCAGCTATACCCGATATCCGGAGATGGACCGCAGCCAGCGGTTCGGATCGACGGCATTTCGGTCCGGGGTTTGCCTCATAGTCCTCACCCGCCTGATCAATGTGATCACCGCCGAACCGCACGCCCGCCCATCCGGTGCGCTGCACGTGGTCACCACGATCGTGCAGATCGGCGGCGTCGCCGCTGCCACGATCGGGGCGGTATTGCTGTTCCTACCGGATCTGATAGCGGGTCCGTCGCGTCCGGTGATCACCCCGCTGGACCGCATAACCTTCCCGACCCTGACGGCCGCACTGCTTTCCGGGGTGATCATCGAATACGATCCGACCACGGTGGCGCGCGAATATCGCACCGGCGAAACGCTTTTCGCGTGGTTCCGCTCGCTGGTCACCATCGATCCGAATCCCGAGGCCATGCAGCATGCACCGCTCATCTACCAGGCGCGGGGTCTGATCCTGCTGCTGGTCCTCGGCATCTGGCCATTCACCCGGCTCGCGGGCATCTTCGCGGGCCCGGTCGTGCGGCGGATCCTGCGCGCCGTCCCACGCGAGACTCGCGAATTGAACGGCGCGACCACGGGCGGCTGAACGGCTCAGTTCTCGTTGCGCGCCTTGGGAAAACGGGTCTGCCGGGCGACCCAACCGGCCATCTTGGCCCAGTGTCCCTTGCGCGGGGTGACCACCGAGATCAGCTCGCGATCCCATTCATCGGCCTCGGTCAGGCCATTGATGGTCTCGACCAATTCCTTGGCGGTCGCCAGATCATCGACCACGCGGTCACCGAGGACACCGTCGGAGCCGATCAGGGTCACGCGCACGCCCGCGCGGCCGATCGGCTGCAGTACAGCAGTGGCGGAGCCGCCGTGCTCGGCGACGAATCCCTTTACCGAATCCACCAGGGAACCCGACAGCTGGACTGGGGCGGCAGCTTCAACACTCATGGCGGTTAGTTTACTGACCGGTACGTTCGGGTCCAGCCCCCGTGGGTGTAGAACGGATCTCATGCGCGCTATTCAGGTTTCCGAGCACGGCGGTCCCGAAGTCCTGAACTACGGCGAGGTGCCGGATCCGCGGATCGGTCCGGATCAGCTGCTCGTCGACACCGAGGCGATCGGCATCAACTTCATCGATACCTATATCCGCGCCGGCCGCTACCCGCAGGCGGTGCCCTATATTCCGGGCGCCGAGGGCACCGGCGTGGTGGCCGAGGTCGGCACGAATGTGACCGAATTCGCAGTCGGCGACCGGGTCGCCTGGGCGGCCGCACCCGGCAGCTATGCCCAGCGGGTCGCGGTACCTGCGGCGGTCGCGGTCAAGGTGCCCGACGGTGTCGACGCACCGGTCGCCGCCTCGGCGCTGCTGCAGGGTATGACCGCGCACTACCTGATCGAATCGATCTACAAGCCCGAACCCGGCGAAACCGTGCTCGTGCACGCGGGCGCGGGCGGCGTCGGCCTTATGCTCACCCAGCTCGCAGCCGCGCGCGGGGTGCGGGTGATCACCACCGTCTCCTCGGACGCGAAGGAAAAACTGTCCCGTGAGGCGGGCGCGAGCGAGGTGCTGCGCTACAGCGATGATCTCGCAGATCAGGTTCGTGCACGCACCGAGGGCGTCGGCGTCGCGGCCGTATACGACGGCGTCGGCGCGGCCACCTTCGAGGCCAGCCTCGCGTCTTTGCGGGTGCGCGGCATGCTGGCACTTTTCGGCGCGGCCAGCGGCCCGGTACCGCCTTTCGACCTGCAGCGTCTCAACCCCGCAGGGTCGCTGTTCGTCACCCGCCCCACGCTGGTGCACTACACCCGTGACCGGGCCGAATTGCTCTGGCGCGCAACCGATATCCTCAATGCGATCGCCGACGGAACGCTGCATGTGCGGATCGGCGCTACATATCCGCTGGCCGACGCCGAGCAGGCGCACCGCGATCTCGAAGGCCGCAAGACCACCGGGTCGATCGTCCTGCTGCCGTAACCCTGTGCCAACGGCCGTGCACCAGCGCGGCCGTTGGCACCTGGAATCCATTGCCCAGCAGCCTAATTCACACCCCAGACAGTACCGATAAGGTTCTGCCCAGTAGCTTGATCCACACCCCCGGCCCCTACCTGATCGATTCCGCTACACGGCAACCAGATTCGCACTTCCGACCGCCGTCCGATCGGTTCCGATGCCCGTCAGCTCGATTCACACCCTCCGGTGTTGCCGAGCCGGTTTCGGCTGCCCGGCAACCAGATTTGCCGGATCAGTAGTCCTGCCCGGTCAGACCACGGTAAATAAACCGCGTCAAACCCTCGATCGCCTGTTCATCCGTCAGCGTGACGGAACCGTCCTCGACCGCAGCCAACATCCCCCGGGTGACCTGGAACATCATTGCCAGACTGGCATCGACGCTGCTCGGCAGCCGTAATCCCTTGTCGGCCAGACCATCCAGGTGATCGGCGATATCCGCGCGCTGTTCTACCCCGAACTGTCCGAGCACCCGGGCGAAGTCCTCGCTGACTATTGCCGCCTGAGTAATCGCGCGCATCACCGCCCCATGTTCCCGCGAGAAGGACCAGTAACCGGCGATGTGATACCGCACCGCCTCCGGATCACTGAAATCGGATATGTGTTCGGGCTGCTCCGCGCGCTCGTCGCCCGCACTCGCCAGATCGTTCAGCAGCGCCTGGAGTAGCTCCTCCTTGCTCGCGAAGTGGTTGTAGAACGACCCGGCCGCACGCCCGGCGGCCGCAGTGATGTCGGTGATCTTGCTGTTCAAGTAGCCGCGTTCGGCGAACACCCGCCGCGCCGCATCCTTCAGTGCCTGTTCGGTCTCTGCGGACTTTTCCCGGCGACTCGACGTCACTCGCACCACCTCCTTGACACGAAAACCTATCAACCTCCATACTGAATTCAGATTCAGTGAATTTCAATTCAGATTGGTGATGATCGTGAAAGCAGCCGTCCTGCGCAGCGCCGGCGAGATTCCTGTGTATGCCGACTTCGACGAGCCGGAGGTGACCGAAGGCCGAGAACTGGTCGAGCTGGTGGCGGCGGGCATTCATCCGATCGTTCGATCGCTGGCGGCCGGTACGCACTACGGCAGCATCGACGCCTACCCCCTGATCCCGGGCATCGATGCGGTGGCGCGCACCGCCGACGGCACGCTCGTCTACACCGGTTTCCCGCAGGCTCCATACGGCACGCTGGCCGAACGCATGGCGATGCCCACGCGGATGCGGATTCCGCTCCCGACCGGCGCCGATCCCACGCGGATCGCCGGCGGCCTCAACCCCGGGTTGTCCTCGTGGCTGGTCCTGCGCGAGCGCCGCGACGCACTACCAACCCAGAAACTCGGCACCGTGCTGATCCTCGGCGCCACCGGGGCCGCGGGCCTGCTGGCCGTGCAGAACGCCTTCGCGCTCGGCGCGGACCGGGTGATCGCCGCCGGACGCAATCCGTCGGCACTCGAGCGGGCGGCGGGATACGGCGCGACCGCGGTCACGCTGCAGGACGACAAGGACGCCACCGCGTCGGCACTGGCCGAGGCGACCGGCACCGAGGCGCCGTCCCTGGTGCTCGACTATGTGTGGGGCGCACCGGCCGAGGCCGCCTTCGCGGCGCTCGGACGCCATGGCCTGACCGAGGACGACGCGGATATCGCATACATCCAGATCGGCGCCACGGCAGGTGCCGAGGCGGCCGTTCCGGCGGCGCTGTTGCGCAGCCGTCGCATCACGATCTCCGGTAGTGGGGCCGGATCCGCGTCGGTGCGGTCGATTCTCGCCGCGATCCCCGAGTACATGCAGTTGATCGCCGATGGCCGGTTGGACACCGCCGTGCAGGAGTTCCCGCTCTCGAAGATCGAAGACGCGTGGGCCGCCGCGCAATTCGGCGACGCCCGGGTAGTCGTCGTCCGGGATTGATCCATCGACGGTAACCAACACAATTCAGTACGGAGACATCGTGCACGACCACACGCAAGTACTCATCGCGGGCGCCGGACCCACCGGCCTCACCCTCGCCATCGACTTGGCCCGCCGCAATATTCCGGTGCGCATCATCGACCGGGCTGGCGAATTCTTCGCCGGATCACGCGGCGACGGTATCCAGCCGCGCACGCTCGAGGTTTTCGACGACCTCGGCGTGCTCGATGCGGTCCGCGGGGCCGGATCACCGTCACCGGTGATCCGCGCGTACTTCGGCGGTGAATTCGCGGGCGAACATCGGATGGCCGAACCGGTCGAGCCGACGCCCTCGATCCCCTACCCCAACCTCTGGGTACTCGGCCAGTCGCGGACCGAGGCGATACTGCGTGACCGGCTTGCGGAGTTCGGCGTTCGCGTCGAACTCGCCACGGCGCTGGTCAGTTTCGAACAGGACGAGACGGGCGTCAGCGTCGAATTGGCGCACGACGGTGTCGTCGAGACGTTGCGTGTCGCCTATCTGGTCGGTGCGGACGGCGGGAAAAGCACCGTCCGCAAGACGCTCGGCATTCCGTTCGAAGGCACCACCGACGATTCGATCCGGATGCTGCTGGGCGATGTCGGCGCCGATGCACTCGATCACGACTACGGCTACTGGTTCGCCGCGGCCGGTCGGCCGATGGAGGGAATCATGTTGTCCCCGTTGCCCGGTGGCAGCCAGTTCCAGTTCGGTGCGCCATTGGACACCGATGCCGAGCCCACCATCGAGGTGCTACAGGAATTCGTCGACCGCTATGCCGGAAATCTGGGTATCGTCCTGACCGATCTCACCTGGGCGACGGTGTGGCGGCCGAATATCCGTCTGGCGCAACGGTTCCGGGAGGGGCGGGTATTCCTCGCGGGCGACGCCGCGCATGTGCATCCGCCCACCGGCGGACAGGGCATGAACACCGGTATCCAGGATGCCTACAACCTCGGCTGGAAGCTCGCCACCGCCGTCGCAGGCGACGAATCACTGCTGGACAGTTACGAATCCGAACGTCGCACAGTGGCCGCACGGGTGCTCGGGATCAGTACCGAACTGCTGGACAAGCTGGTCGACGGCGCCGAGGACGCCATGCAGCGCGGCGAGGAGACGCGTCAATTGGATATCAGCTACCGAGATCCCGCCGAGCACGGCGTGCTGGTCGCCGGTGATCGCGCACCCGACGCACCGGTCAAAGATGCCGAGGGGCGGCCGCTTCGACTGTTCGACCTGTTCCGCGGACCGCATGCGACGCTGCTGTCGTTCGGCGAAACCAACGTACCGCCCGAACCCGGGGTCGAGGTATATACGGTGATCCGTCCCGGCGACAAGGCGACCGGACAGTACGTCGTGGATGTCGACGGTCACGCCTTCACCGCCTATGACGCGGTCGACGGCACCCCCGTACGAGTCCGGCCCGACGGATATATCGGCTGATTCAGCCGAAGAAGCTGCCGATCGTGTCCCACCCGAGCACCGAATCCACCGCGAGACCACAGAACACCACGGCCAGATAGTTGTTGGACTGCAGGAACAGTCGCAGCGGCTTCACCGATTCACCGCGCCGCACACCGGAGTACAGCTGGTGCGCCATGAGCAGGAACCACGCTCCGGCCACCAGCGCGACGGCCGCGTAGACCACACCGGTCGCGGGGACCAGCGCGAGAGTGGTGAGCACGGTGAGCCAGGTGTAGATGACGATCTGCTTGGTGACGGCCTGCTCGGTGGCCACGACCGGCAGCATCGGCACACCGGCCGCGCGGTAGTCCTCCTTGTAGCGCATGGCCAGCGCCCAGGTGTGCGGCGGCGTCCAGAAGAAGATGACACCGAACAGCGCGATCGCGGGCCAACCGATATTTCCGGTGGCCGCCGACCAGCCGACCAGCGCGGGCATACATCCGGCCGCGCCGCCCCACACCACATTCTGCGAGGTCCGGCGCTTGAGGCCGAGGGTGTACACGAACACGTAGAACAGGATCGTCGCGACGACCAGCAGGCCACTGAGCAGATTCGCCTGCCACCACAGCCAGGCGAAGGAGCCGATACCGAGCGTGACACCGAAGACGAAGGCATGCGAGGTCGGCACGGCATCCCTGGCCAGCGGCCGCTTCGCCGTCCGCTTCATCACCTTGTCGATATCGGCATCGGCGACGCAGTTGAGCGTATTGGCGCTCGCCGCGCCCATCCAACCGCCGAACAGCGTGACCAGGATCAGCCGGATGTCGACATGGCCGCGATCGGCCAGCAGCATCGTCGGAATGGTCGCGACCAGCAACAACTCGATGACGCGCGGCTTGGTCAACGCGATATAGGCGAGGGGTCGCCGCAGTAGTCGGGACAGCAGGCCATCGCCGGTCAACCGGTCGGCCAGCGCCGTCGCGGAGGAGCCGTGTGCACCATTGCCACCCGGCTGTTGCCCAATCCGCACTGTCTCTCCTCGCACGCTGTGCATCGCATCCGGCATGAAACCGCCGCCGCGCTCCCCTGCTCGAGCTGGTGCGAGGCGGCAACTACTACACACGATGGTAGACCCAGCCGCACAGCCTTCTTTCCATAGCCCCTCGCTCCGGCACGCTGTCGCAGCGATTCGACACCCGAACTATGCCGGGTTCCTCACATGCCGGTCATCGGGCACATCTAGGGTGGTTGGGGTAAACCCGGTTCGCATTCCACAGCTGCCGTGCGCGCACCCCTCCGCCACCGTCGACGAAACAATGTCAGGAGAACCTCGGTCGTGTCAGTGACAGACGACATCCGCGCCCTCACTCAGCCGCACCACCCGGACGACTGGACGGATCTGGACACCAAGGCCGTCGACACCGTTCGGGTTCTGGCCGCCGATTCGGTGCAGAACGCCGGGAACGGGCACCCCGGGACCGCGATGAGCCTCGCACCGCTGGCCTACACGCTCTACCAGCGCACCATGCGCCTGGACCCGAGCGATCCGAGCTGGGTCGGCCGGGACCGCTTCGTACTGTCCTGCGGCCACTCCAGCATCACCCAGTACATCCAGCTCTACCTGGCCGGATACGGTCTGGAGCTGAACGATCTCGAGCACCTGCGCAAGTGGGGCTCGCTTACCCCGGGCCACCCCGAATTCCGCCACACCGACGGCGTCGAGATCACCACCGGCCCGCTGGGTCAGGGTCTGGCCGCCGCGGTCGGTATGGCGATGGCGGCACGGCGCGAGCGCGGTCTGTTCGACCCGGACGCCGCACCGGGCACCAGCCCGTTCGACCACTTCATCTACGTCATCGCCTCCGACGGTGATATGGAGGAGGGCGTCACCTCCGAGGCCTCCTCGCTCGCGGGCACCCAGCAGCTGGGCAACCTGGTCGTGATCTACGACGACAACAAGATCTCCATCGAGGACGACACCACCATCGCCTTCACCGAGGATGTCGCCGAGCGCTACGCGGCCTATGGTTGGCACGTGCAGGTGGTCGAGGGCGGCGAGGACGTCGTCGCCATCGAGGCGGCGCTGGCCGCGGCCAAGGCCGAGACCGGTAAACCGTCGATCATCGTGCTGCGCACCATCATCGGCTTCCCCGCCCCGAACAAGATGAACACCGGCGCCGCGCACGGTGCCGCACTCGGGGCCGACGAAGTGGCCGCCACCAAGAAGATCCTCGGGTTCGACCCGGAAAAGAACTTCCAGGTCGACGACGACGTCATCGCGCACACCCGCAAGGTCGTCGAGCGCGGCCGGCAGGCGCACGCGGCCTGGCAGCGGCAGTTCGACGCGTGGGCCGCCGCGAACCCGCAGAACAAGGCGCTGTTCGATCGGCTCGCCAAGCGTGAGCTGCCCGCAGGCTGGGCCGCGAATCTGCCGACCTACGAGGCGGATCCGAAGGGTATGGCCACCCGCAAGGCGTCCGGCAAGGTACTCGCCGCGCTGGCGCCGGTGCTGCCGGAGCTGTGGGGCGGTTCGGCCGACCTCGCCGAATCCAACAACACCACCATGCCCGACGCGCCGAGCTTCGGTCCGGAGTCGATCTCGACCGGCATGTGGAAGGCCAACCCGTACGGCCGCACCCTGCACTTCGGTGTGCGCGAGCACGCCATGGGCGCGATCCTGAACGGCATCGCCCTGCACGGACCGACCCGTCCGTACGGCGGCACCTTCCTGGTCTTCTCCGACTACATGCGCCCGGCCGTGCGCCTGGCCGCCCTGATGCGGGTGCCCGCGATCTACGTGTGGACGCACGACTCCATCGGCCTCGGTGAAGACGGCCCGACGCATCAGCCGATCGAACATCTGGCGGCGCTGCGCGCGATTCCGGGCCTGAATGTGGTCCGCCCCGGCGACGCCAACGAGACCACCTACGCCTGGCGCACCATCCTCGAGCGCGACAGCAGCGAGCACACCTCGCACTTCTCGGTCTCCGAACCGGCCCACCAGGACGGGCCGTCCGCGCTCGCGCTGACCCGCCAGGATCTGCCGATCGTCGAAGGCACCAGCTACGAGGGTGTCAAGAAGGGTGGCTACGTGCTGGCCGAGGCGTCCACCGGCACCCCGCAGGTAATCCTGATCGCGACCGGATCCGAGCTCCAACTCGCAGTCGCCGCCCGCACTACGCTGGAGGCGCAGGGCATCGGCACCCGCGTGGTCTCGATGCCGTGTGTGGAGTGGTTCGACGCGCAGGACAAGGCATATCGGGACGAGGTGCTGCCGCCGGCGGTAGCCGCTCGCGTGGCCGTCGAGGCCGGTATCGCGATGCCGTGGTACCGGTTCACGGGTGACGCGGGCGAGATCGTTTCGATCGAGCACTTCGGTGCCTCGGCCGATTTCAAGACCCTGTTCCGCGAGTTCGGTATCACCGCGGAAGCCGTAGTCGCTGCCGCGCAGCGCACCCTGGAAAACGTGAAGGGATAAGAGCTCATGGCACAGAACGAAAACCTCGCCGCCCTCTCTGCCGCGGGCGTCTCGGTGTGGCTCGATGATCTGTCACGGGACCGGATCCAGTCCGGGAACCTGGCCGAGCTCATCGAGACCCGCAGCGTCGTCGGCGTCACCACCAATCCGACGATCTTCCAGGGCGCCCTGAGCCAGGGCCACGCCTACGACGGTCAGGTGAGAGAGCTTGCCGCCCAGGGCGCGGATGTGGATTCCGCGATCCGGACCATCACCACCGACGACGTGCGTGCGGCCTGCGACGTGCTGGCTGGGGTCTACGAGGCCAGCAACGGTGTCGACGGCCGGGTCTCCATCGAGGTCGACCCGCGCCTGGCCTTCGACGCCGAGCAGACGGTGGCCCAGGCCATCGACCTGTGGAAGACGGTGGATCGGCCCAACCTGTTCATCAAGATTCCGGCCACCGAGGCGGGCCTGCCCGCGATCACCCGGGTGATCGCGGAGGGCATCAGCGTCAACGTGACCCTGATCTTCTCGGTCAAGCGCTACCGCCAGGTGATGGGCGCCTACCTCGACGGTCTGCGCGGAGCCAAGGCCACCAGCCACGACCTGGCCAAGATCCATTCGGTCGCTTCGTTCTTCGTCTCCCGCGTGGACACCGAGATCGATAAGCGACTCGAGACGATCGGTACGCCGGAGGCGCTGGCACTGCGCGGACAGGCGGGTGTCGCCAACGCGCGCCTGGCCTACGCCGAATACCAGGATGTGTTCGACGGTGGAGCGCACACCTCGACCTACGCGCATCTGGCCGCCTCCGGTGCGAATCGGCAACGGCCGCTGTGGGCTTCGACGGGTGTGAAGAATCCGGAGTACTCGGACACGCTGTATGTCACCGAACTGGTCGCGCCGAATACGGTGAACACGCTGCCGGAGAAGACCCTCGAAGCCGTGGCCGATCACGGCGAGATCCGTGGCGACACCATCAGCGGTACCGCCGCGGCCGCGCAGGAGGTCTTCGACAAGCTCACCGCGGTCGGCATCGACCTCGACGACGTGTTCGACGTGCTCGAGCGCGAGGGTGTGGAGAAGTTCGAGAAGTCGTGGGAGGAGCTGCTTTCCGCCACGGCAGGCGAACTGGCCAAGTCCGGGGACCACTGACCTGATGGCCGGCACTCAGACGAATATCTGGAAGAACCCGCTCCGCGACGAGCGGGACAAGCGGGTCCCCCGCATCGCGGGGCCGTGCAGCATGGTGATCTTCGGCGTCACCGGCGATCTGTCCCGGAAGAAACTGATGCCGGCCATCTACGACCTGTCGAACCGGGGGCTGCTGCCCCCGGGCTTCGCGCTGGTCGGCTTCGCCCGCCGGGACTATGCGGACGAGGACTTCGCGAATGTCGTGCTCGAGGCGGTAAGAGCCCATGCCCGCACACCCTTTCGGCAGGAGGTCTGGGACCACCTGGCCGAGGGCATCCGCTTCGTGCAGGGCTCCTTCGACGATGATTCCGCCTTCGCCAAACTCGCCGACGTATTGGCGAAGCTGGACAAGGACCGCGGCACCGGCGGCAATCACGCCTTCTACCTGTCGATTCCGCCGAATATGTTCCCGGTGGTGCTCGATCAGCTCTCCGAGCACAAACTGGCCCAGCCGACGAAAACCGAGGGCGAGGGCCGCAAACCCTGGCGCCGGGTGGTGATCGAGAAGCCGTTCGGCCACGATCTGGACAGCGCGGTCGAACTCAACGCGCTGGTCAACCGGGTGTTCCCGGAGGAGACGGTATTCCGCATCGATCACTATCTCGGCAAAGAGACGGTGCAGAACATCCTGGCGCTGCGCTTCGCCAACCAGCTCTACGAACCGATCTGGAATGCCAATTACGTCGACCATGTGCAGATCACCATGGCCGAGGACATCGGATTGGGCGGGCGCGCAGGCTATTACGACGGTATCGGCGCGGCCCGCGATGTCATTCAGAATCACCTGCTGCAGTTGCTCGCGCTGACCGCGATGGAGGAGCCGATCAGCTTCGAGCCCAAGCAACTGCAGGCGGAGAAGATCAAGGTGCTCTCGGCGACCAAACTCGTCGAGCCCCTCGATGAAACCACCGCGCGCGGACAGTACGCGGAGGGCTGGCAGGGCGGCGAGCATGTGGTCGGACTGCTCGACGAGGAGGGTTTCGACCCGCAATCGCGCACCGAGACCTACGCGGCGATCACCCTCGAGATCGACACCCGGCGCTGGGCGGGTGTGCCGTTCTACCTGCGCACCGGAAAACGCCTGGGCCGCAGGGTGACCGAGATCGCGGTGGTGTTCAAGCGGGCCCCGCATCTGCCGTTCGACCAGACCATGACCGAGGATCTCGGGCAGAACGCAGTGGTCATCCGGGTGCAGCCCGATGAGGGCATCACCACCCGATTCGGTTCTAAGGTGCCGGGGTCGAGCATGGAAGTGCGCGACGTCAATATGGATTTCAGTTACGGCGAGGCATTCACCGAATCCTCCCCCGAGGCCTATGAACGCCTGATCCTCGATGTGTTGCTCGGGGTGCCGTCCCTGTTCCCGGTGAACGCGGAGGTCGAATTGTCCTGGCGCATCCTGGATCCGGTGCTCGACCACTGGGCCGCCGACGGTAAACCCGAACAGTACGAGGCGGGGACCTGGGGTCCGGCCTCGGCCGATGAGATGCTGGCCCGCACCGGGCGCGAATGGCGGCGGCCATGATCGTCGATATGCCGCAGACCACCACCGCCGAGGTCACCAAACGCCTGGTGCGCCTTCGGGAGAGCAATGGTGTGATCACCATGGGCCGGGTGCTGACCCTGGTCGTGTGCACGTTGGACAGTTCCGAGGCCGAGGACGCCATCGACGCCGCCAATGACGCCAGCCGCGAACATCCCTGCCGTGTGGTCGTTTTGGCGCGCGGGGATCGCGAGGCCGAGACCCGGTTGGATGCCCAGATTCGCGTCGGCGGTGATGCCGGAGCAGCCGAAGTGATAGTGCTGCGGCTGCAGGGGGATCTGATCAACCACGAGAGCAGCGTCGTCATCCCGTTCCTGCTGCCGGACACCCCGGTGGTGGCGTGGTGGCCGCGTGGTGCCCCGGAGTTCCCGTCCAAGGATTCGGTGGGGCGCTTGGCGACTCGCCGCATCACCGACGCCACCTTCGCCGCCGATCCGCAGGCGACGATCAAGAAGCGGCTCGGCTCCTACGCCTCCGGCGATACCGATCTGGCGTGGAGTCGCATCACCTACTGGCGGGCGCTGTTGGCGGCCGCCATGGACGAACCGCCGTTCGAGCCGGTGGATTCGGTGATCATCTCCGGACTGCGCGAAGAACCCGCGCTGGATATGCTCGCGGGCTGGTTGGCCGCCCGGCTCAACTGTCCGGTGCGTCGCCGCTCGGGTGCGTTGCGGGTGGAGGTGCATCGCCCGACGGTGTCGATCGCGATCGAGCGGCCGCAGACCGGGCGCACCGCGACGCTCACCCGCACCGGTGATCCGGATCAGCGAATCGCCTTGGCGCGCCGAGAAACTCGCGACTGCCTCGCCGAGGAACTGCGACGGCTGGATGCCGACGAGATCTATGCCGAGGCGCTCGCCGGAATCGAAAAGGTGACATATGAGTGAGCGCGCGAACGTTCCCGCGAGCACCGTCGAAGTACACGACGACGCCGATGCCTTGATCGCCGCCGCGGCCGCGCGATTCGTCGCGGTCGTGGTGGCGGCGCAGGCCGAACGTGGCTCCGCATCGGTGGTGTTGACCGGCGGTGGGACCGGGATCGGACTGTTGGAACTGGTCCGTAAGGCACCGGGCGATATCGACTGGTCGCGGCTCGATGTGTTCTGGGGTGACGAACGATTCGTGCCCGCGGGCGATTCGGAGCGCAATGATCTGCAGGCGCAACAGGCGCTGCTGGATCATGTGCCGGTTGATCCGTCGCGGGTGCATCCGGTTGCCACCTCCGATGGTGAGTATCCGGATCCGGTCGAAGCCGCCGC
The DNA here is from genome assembly GCF_042869435.1 of Nocardia sp. NPDC006982. Classification (NCBI taxonomy): domain Bacteria; kingdom Bacillati; phylum Actinomycetota; class Actinomycetes; order Mycobacteriales; family Nocardiaceae; genus Nocardia; species Nocardia sp. NPDC006982. The sequence continues at coordinate 1,037,684 of NZ_JBIAFV010000001.1, forward strand.
CGAGTATGCGGCGGCAGTGCACGCGCACCTGGCCGAGCACGGGGCCTTCGATCTGCATCTGCTCGGTATGGGTGGCGAGGGGCATGTGAATTCGCTGTTCCCGCATACCGATGCAGTGCGCGAACAGCACGAACTTGTTGTCGCGGTACCGGATTCGCCGAAGCCGCCGCCGGTGCGGGTCACGCTGACGCTGCCCGCGGTGCGGCGCAGTCGCCATGTTGTGCTGGTTGTCGGTGGTGCCGCCAAGGCCGAAGCCGTTGCCGCGGCGGTTGCCGGTGCGGATCCGGTGGAGATTCCCTCGGCGGGTGCACTTGGGTCGGAATCCACTACGTGGCTGTTGGATCGGGATGCCGCCGCGGCATTGCCGGATGCCGCGACCTAACTCAGCAGCTGCTGCGCGGTTGCGCCGAGGACCAGTTCACGCACGTGTGGTGAGCGGGTGGCGCGTTCGACGGTGATGCGTGCGATGACCGGGTCGCCATAGGGGGCGTCCGAGCCGAAGAGGGTACGCTCGGGAATTTCGGCTATGGCCAGGCGGACCGCGAAAACGATACTGGCAGTGGACAGTTCCAGGTACATGTTCGGGGTGTCGCGGACCAGTTCGATCGCGTCCATCCAGTGCGCGCCGCCGAGTTGGGAGACCACGAGCGGCACGCGGGGGTAGCGTCGCGCGAGGTCGGTCAGGGTGCGTAGGTCGGCGGCGGTCGTGGGTGCGGCGCCGTGGACGACGACAGGGAGTCCATCGTGGTCGGTGGCGGCGCGGAGTACCGGCTCGATCAGGGCCGCTCGGTCCGGCGGCGGGGTCAACTCACCGATGCCGCGCAGTCCGCGCCCGACTACGTCGCGTTCGACGATCGCGTCGGCATCGGGCGTGTCGAGCGGCACCGAGGCGAATCCGATGAAGCGCTCCGGGTAGGCGGCGATTGCGGCATCGAGTTCGCGCCGGGCCGTTTCGCGGCCGAGGGCGCCGCCGCCGGCGAGCGCCTGCGTCAGCAGGTCCATCTCTTCGCGTAGTTCGGTCAGGTTTCCGGCTCGTTCGGGATGTGGTCGGGTCATGAACAGGATGGTCTTGTCCACGCCTGCCTCATCGAGTAGTGCGATGTGGTCGGCGAGCGGTTCGTGGACGTGGCTGTGTGCGTCGATGATCAACATCTCTCCTTATGGAATCGAGTTGCGGGCTCGAGTGTTGATCCCTGACACCATGGGAAGGTCAAATCATGCTGATCGGTGAGCTGGCCGGCCGTACCCGCACCAGCGAGCGGCTGCTGCGGTACTACGAGCGGGTCGGGCTGCTGTCGGCCGAACGCCGCCACAATGGGTATCGCGAGTACGACGCGGATGCCGAGCAGCGAGTCGGGCAGATTCGCGCATTGCTCGCGGCGGGACTCTCGACCCGGGTGATCGGGCAGTTGCTGCCGTGCGCTGTCGATGACGGTGCGTTGCGGGCCTGTCCTGGCGTGTTGCCCGCGTTGCGGGATCGGCTGGCGGAGTTGGATCGTCGGGCCGCTGAGCTGGATACCGCGCGCGATCTGCTGCGGCGGACGATCGAGGAGACCGAGCAGTCCGGCTGATGCTGTGCACCCTTCTGACTGCGGCCGATAAATCCGCGATTCGACACCGAGGTACTCGGAGAATTTTCTCGCAACTACCGAGGTGATCAGAATACTTTCGGAAATAGCGCCGAAATCACGTCCCCGGAGCAGCGTTTGTCGGAGATGATCACAGCGTGACCGAACAGCGAGTCGATCTCGAGGAGCGGTTCCGTGCCGAGCTATCGGCGTTGGAGCCGCGGCCCAGCCGTCCTGTCGAACAGCCGCTCGAGGAGGTAGGACTCACCGGAGCCCAGTGCCTGGACCTGTTCGAATCACAGGCGACCAGTAGGCATCTCGATCTGGCGGCGCGCCGGTTGGGCAGCGCCAAGCGTGGCTATTACAGCATCGGGTCGTCCGGGCACGAGGGCAATGCGGCGGTTGCGGCGGCTCTGCGCTCCACCGATCCGGCGCTGCTGCACTATCGCTCCGGGGCATTCTTCGTGCACCGGGCCAGGCAGGTGCCCGGTCTCGATCCGATCCGCGATGTGCTGCTCGGCGTGGTCGCGGCTGCCACCGAACCGATATCCGGCGGCCGTCACAAGGTTTTCGGCAGCAAACCAGCCGCGGTGATCCCGCAGACCTCCACCATCGCATCACATCTGCCGCGCGCCGTCGGACTCGCCTTCGCGATCGAGCGTGCGGCTCGGCTCGGCGTCGCCTGCGAATGGCCGTCGGATTCGGTGGTGCTCTGTAGCTTCGGCGATGCGTCGGCCAATCACTCCACTGCCGCCGGTGCCATCAATGCCGCGATTCACACTGCGCGCCAAGGGGTTCCACTACCGCTGCTGTTCGTATGCGAGGACAACGGCATCGGCATCAGCGTCCCGACCCCGCCCGGCTGGATCGAACAGTCCTACGGCATCCGCCTCGGGCTGCAGTATTTCGACGCGGACGGCTGCGATCTTCTCGACGTCGCAACAACCGCGACCCAGGTGGTCGACTGGGTGCGCGAACACCGCAAGCCCGCCTTTCTCCACCTGAGCACCGTACGGCTCATGGGACACGCCGGATCCGATGTCGAATCCGCCTACCGCAGCCCCACCGATATCGCCGCCGACCTGCGCCGCGACCCGGTGGTCGCAACCGGCCGCCTCCTGGTCACTTCCGGTGTCGCCACCCCGGCCGAAGTCATCGCACGCTACGACGAAATCGGTGGCCGAGTCGCCGCCATGGCCGAATTGGTCTGTCGTGAACCGAAATTGACTTCTGCCGCTGCGGTGACGGCACCGCTGGCCCCGCCGCATCCGGACCTGGTGCAGGCCGATGTTTTGCGTCGAGGACACTCAGCTACACAAGGTGATTCGGTGACATTGGCGCAGGCGATCAATCAGACGCTCGCCGCCCTGCTCGCCCGAGACAACGACGTCCTGGTATTCGGCGAGGATGTCGGCCGCAAGGGCGGCGTGTACGGCGTCACCAAGGGGCTGCAGAAGCAGTTCGGGGTGCGCCGCGTCTTCGATACATTGCTCGACGAACAGAGCGTGCTGGGCACCGCTCTGGGCGCCGGGCTCGCCGGATTCGTGCCGATTCCGGAGATCCAGTATCTCGCCTACGTGCACAATGCCGCGGACCAGTTGCGCGGAGAAGCCGCCACACTGTCGTTCTTCTCCCAGGGGCAATACCGAAATCCGATGGTCGTCCGCATAGCCGGTTATGGCTATCAGAAGGGGTTCGGCGGCCACTTCCACAACGATAATTCCATTGCGGCACTGCGCGATATTCCGGGCTTGATCATCGCCTCCCCCGCTCGCGCCGACGATGCCGCCGCCATGCTGCGCACCTGCGTCTCCGCCGCTCGCGTCGACGGCCGCGTGTGTCTCTACCTCGAACCCATCGCCCTCTACCACACCCGCGACCTGCACAAACCCGGCGATAATGCCTGGCTTGCAACACCTTCCGACACCGACCATATCGCCATCGGCCGCGCCCGCAGCTACGGCGACGGCAGCGACCTCACCATCGTCACCTTCGCTAATGGTGTCCCCATGAGCCTGCGTGTGGCCCAACGGCTCTCATCTCGCGGCATCCGAGCCCGCGTTCTCGACCTCCGCTGGCTCTCCCCCCTCCCCCTCGACGACCTACTTCACCACGCCCGCGCCACCGGCCGAGTCCTCATCGCCGACGAAACCCGCCACACGGGCGGCGTCTCCGAATCCCTCTGCGCCGCCCTGATCGACGCCGGTTTCAACGGCCCCGTAATCCGCGTAACCAGCGAAGACTCCTTCATCCCTTTGGGCCCGGCCGCCATTACCGTCCTCCTCGACGAATCCCGAATCGAATCCGCAGCCACGAAACTCCTTACCCGTTAACCGTTGCGGACCGCGCGTCACTCGCCGACCCCTCGTGTCGGCGAGTACCGCGCCCCCGCTGGAACCGTTATCGCCGCAACCGCAGCACCGCTTCCAGGATTTCTCGCATCGACGGCCGAAACCTGTTGTGCGGCTCGTGGATCCAGCGCCGAAATCCGCGCCGCTCATCAGTGGGAGACGGCAGCACAATGTATTTCGACGCGACCCCGATATTCCAGCGCAGCAGCGCAGGGGTCAGACTCTCCGGACACGGTCCGGACGGTCCGGTCAGAAAGGTCCACCGTCGCGACGCCGGATGCTCAATCACCGGCCCCAGCGGCCCCTGCTGCTCCGCGACGACTTCCGTTGCCAGCCTCGAGGGCATCATCACCGCACTGACGGGTCCGGTCTGCACGATGATCCGCGTCTCGGTGTCGGGCATTATCACCGCGGGCAGCCCCAGGTCGCGTTGATAGTGCCGACAGCGCTGCGCGGTTGTCTCTGCGCTACTGGACATTTCGCACCATCCGACGATCGTTCGTGGCTGTCGTCATCCGACGCCCCCTCAAACCGCGACGCAGGGGACGGTCCTCGATGACACCCACTGCCTCGGCGTGCCGTGATATCTTTGGTGTGGTAATGCTAGCGTGATTATCACGCTCCAGGAAGTGAATCGGATGAGTAGCGTCAGACCGATACGCTGGGGAGCCATGGGAACTCGATTACGGACCGCGCGAAAATTGTTGCTGGGACGCGAGATCGACCATATGGTGCGCACCGCGGGTGTCAGCCAGACCGAGGCCGGCAAAATCATCGAGTCGACCCAGAGCCGAATCAACCAGCTGATCAACGGAGTCGGCGCCATCAGCGTCGGCGATCTCGAACTCCTCACGACCACACTGGGTTTCACCGATCCCGGTTACGTCGAGACGCTCAAGGAACTGCGCCGCGACAACCACAAGCGCGGCTTCTGGACCACCGGCCATCGCCGCGCCTACGTCGAGGACCTGCGACTGCTCGTCGATCTCGAGGCGCATGCCAGTCTGTTGCGCACCGCCGAGGCGGAGATCATGCCGGGACTCGTCCAGTGCGAGTCCTACATTCGCGCACTACACGAACCGGTCACCCCGGTCGTGGCCGACCGGGTCACCGTCGAGGAGTCGGTGCAGGCGCGGCTGGCCCGGCAACAGGTCCTGACCGAGGCGGATCCGCCGGAGTTCCGCGCGATCCTGTCCGAATCCTGTCTGCGCCGCGAATACGGCGGGCGCGAGGTGATGCTCGAACAACTCGAACATCTGTCGAGTCTGTCCAGACGGCCGAACATCCTGATCCAGGTACTCCCATTCACCGTCACCACCCGCGGAGCGGGGATGGAGGACCGGTACACCCTGGTTCGTGTGCCGTCACCGGGTGCCGCGGGCGACCTCGAGATGGCGATCGTGGAGAGCCAGGGCGACATCCGCTACATCGATGACAAACCCGCGGTAGCGGCCCGCGAAACCGTATGGTCCCGGCTCAGTGCCGCCGCTCTCGGCGCCGCGGACTCCCGGAAGTTCATGGAGCACGTCGCACGATCGTTGCGCCGCAAGACATTCACCAGTACTTGACGAATCAGGAGCACCCGGATGTCCGCCGACTTCGAGCCTCGTGAAATTGATGCGAGCCGACCATCCGCCGCCCGCATGTACCACTACTACCTGTCCGGTGAAGCCGTCTTCGAGGTCGACAAGATCTTCGGTGAGCGACTCTTCGAAATACTTCCGTTCCTCGATGTGTGGGCGCATCACAACCGTGGATTCCTGCGCCGCGCAACACGATTCATGGTGGAGCAGGGCATCCGGCAATTCCTCGATATCGGTTCCGGACTCCCCACCGTCGGCAATACGCACGAGGTCGCGCGAGAATGCGCGCCGGATTCGCGCGTGGTCTATGTCGACAACGATCTGGAAGCGGTCAATCGCGCCCACGACCTCCTGTTGCACGGCGATGCCCTCGACAACACCGCCGTCATCGAGGCCGACCTGCGTTATCCCGACCTGATTCTGGACCATCCGGATACCCGGCGCCTGATCGACTTCGGGCAGCCGCTGGGCCTCTTGATCGTCAGCGTCTGGCCGTTCGTGCCCGACGCCGACCAGCCGCACGAGTTGATGGCTCGATTACGCGACCGGCTCCCCTCGGGCAGCTATGCCGCGATGACCCACGTGTCCCTGGACGACGCCGGTCCGGAGATCAGGCAGCAGATGGCCGCGGCCGCCGCACTGTATGACGAGACCTCCGACCCGGTGTCCTTGCGCACCCGCGCCCAGTTCACCGCCCTCTATGACGGCCTGGACCTGGTCGAACCCGGCATCGCCTACGCACCGGACTGGCGCCCGGACCAACCGGTCGACCGGGCAGATACGGCGCGGCCGTGTAATTTCGCCGCCGTTGGCTATAAGCCTTGAAGGACGAGCAACGGGTCTGCCAACCCGCGCGACTCCTGCTCTACCCGTTGAAAGGACATGCAATGACGCAGCCCACCTTCACCGTCGCCGAATTCCGCAAGGCGACCTTCAGCTCGCCCAACCAGAATTGCGTGCGCATCGCACGCAAGAACGGGTGGACTGCGGTCTGGGACGACAAGCTCGCCGACGAACGCTACACGCCCGGAATGTCGTTGCGCGACCAGGAAATTCTCGTCTTCACCGATGAGCAGTTCGACGTTTTCCAGGCCGGGATGCGGGCGGGTCGCGTCGAGGATCGGTATCTGGCGATATCGCGCCGCGACGGCGGATACGTTTTCCGCGCCGCCATTCCCCAGCCGATCGATGGCGTGGAACTACTCTTCGATCAGGATGAGTTCGATGCCTTCCGACAGGGTGTGTTGAACAACGAATTCGATTGCGCGCGATTCATCGCGGCCTGAGATCTATCCCGGTGGCGCCGACCGATCCGACACGCAGGAGCCGACTTGCGGTGAATCCGATTCGGCGGCGCCGCCGGGGAAATACAGTGGACACACGGTGACCAGCGGCGAAAGGGCACGGCTATGACCACGATGTCCATGCTCGGCGAGGTACGACCCGAACACGATCGGGCGATCGAGGAAGGCGGGGTGCTACTGCACTTTCTGCGGTCGTTCCGCATGCCCGTACTCGACGTATGGTCCGCTTGCGCCGAACGCAGGCAACTGGATCGCTGGTTCGGCAAGGTCACAGGTGGCAATGGCAACCTGACCATCGAACCGTTCGACGGTCCGGTCCCCGGCCCCATCGCAATCCGTGTCGAAGACTGCCGCGCACCACATGATCTGGTGATCCATATCGATGGCGGCATCCTCGAAATGCATATGACCCAGGTGGGGGTCGTCACCAATCTCGAACTCATCCGCCGCCACATCTGCCCCGCCGACGCCTGCTCGGTCGGCCCGCGCTGGCAGTACCTGCTGGATCGGCTCACCGCCTACCTGGACCGACGTCCACTCCCGAGCTGGGCCGACTACCCCGAGTTGACCAACGAATACCGCTGACCCGGCTATTGCGTGAGGGCCGGATTCGGGACCAGGTCGCGCAGGTGGCTCGCGATCAGAGCGTTGACCTCGTCGGTGCGTTCCAACTGCACGAGGTGACCCGCGTCCGCGATCTTGGTGACGGCGCGCAAATCGGGAACGTTCGCTCGCAGAGTTGCGAGCGGGTCGCGCCCGCTGAAGCCCTCCATATCCGGGTCTCGGTCGCCGTAGAGGAAATACGTCGGAACGGAGATCTCGGCGTCGGCGAATTCGGCGGTGAGTTCCCAGTTCCGATCGAGCACCCGGTACCAGTTGAGACCGCCGGTGAAGCCAGTGTGCTCGAAATCCTGTGCCAGGGTGTCGAATTCGGCGATGGAGAGCCAGCGCCACGGCAGCAGCGGGGCTTCGGGGAGAACGTCGAGGTAGCCGGTGCCCTCGGCCGGGAAGCGCCAGGTGTCGAGATAGTGGTAGTCGGCGCTGAGCGAGTAGTAGACGCGAGCCAGGAATTCCCTTGTGCGACCGCCCAGTTCGGCATCGGCCACGCCAGGCTTCTGAAAATAGTCCAGATGCAGGAAGTGGCGCTGCGCGGCCTTGGCCCAGAGCTGTGATGGCGCGCGCGGCGGCCGCGGGGCGAACGGATTATTGAGCACGATGACACCGCTGACCCGCTCCGGCGCGCGCAACGCCAGCTCCCACACCAGCGCGGCCCCGAAGTCCAGACCGACGAAGACCGCCTGCTCGGCACCCATCTCGTCCAGCAGGCCGAGCAGATCGCCGATGACAGCGCGGTTGGTGTAGTCCTCGATATCGGTAGGCACATCCGTGCGCCCGTATCCGCGCAAATCCGGCGCAACGGCTCGGTAACCCGCGGCGGCGACGGCCGCGAGCTGGCGATGCCACATGAACCAGGTATGCGGAAAGCCGTGGCAGAAGATCACCGGATGCCCCTCGCCCTGCTCGGCGACATGCATGCGAATGCCGTTGCTCGTAACGAACCGATGGATCAATTCCACTACGGCCTCCAATTGCTAGAACGTGTTCTTGTTTCACGGTAATGTCCCGGGATCGTGAACGGAATACCTCAGGTTCTAGGCGGCCGGGTCGCAGTGGTGACCGGCGCGAGCCGCGGCATCGGCAAGGGCATCGCGCTGGAGTTGGGCGCTGCGGGCGCCACCGTCTTCGTCACCGGGCGCTCGGCCGTACCAGGACGGCTGCCGGGGACCGTGCACGCGACCGCGGCCGAGATCGACCTGCACGGCGGCGTCGGGGTTCCGGTCGTCTGCGATCACCGCGACGACGATGCGGTCGAGCGACTGTTCGAGCGGATCCGCAACGAGCACGGACGACTCGATGTGCTGGTGAACAACGTCTACAACGCCCCCGCCGCCGCGCGTTGGCTGGGCAAACCGTTCTGGGAGGTGCCGCCGCAGGCGTGGGATGAGACATTCGACGTCGGCCTCCGATCACATTACGTCGCAAGCGTTTTCGCGGCTCCCCTGCTGATCGAATCGGCGGGCCTGATCGCCAATATCTCCTCCCCCGGCGCCGAACGCTATATGCACAACGCGGTATACGGCGTCGCCAAGGCCGCGCTGGACCGGCTCACCTCGGATATGGCCGACGATCTCGCCGAGTCGGGCGTCACGGTGGTCTCGCTGTGGCCCGGAATCGTCGACACCGAACTGCTGCAAATGGTTCCACGCGATAAGGACGGCCGCCGCGTCGTCACGCTGCCCGGTGAGGGCACCTACGACCTCGACAACGCCGAATCCCCCCGCTTTCCGGGCCGCGCCGTCGTCGCACTGGCCGCCGATCCGGACCGCAGCCAACGCTCCGGATCGGCTTGGCGCATAGCGGATCTCGCCGAAGAGTACGGTTTCACCGACGTCGACGGCCGCATCCCGCGCAACGATTGAGACTCAGACCAGGCTCAGGAAGCGCTGCACCGATCGCAACGGCGTCGGCTTGACCCGCCAGGTCAGATAGATATGCGAGCGCGGCGCGTCCACGATGTCGACATAGACCACACCTGGATGCGGCGCACGAGTGCGCGCCAGCACCGGCACGATACCGATACCGCGTTCCGCCGCGACGAGTTCGATCCATTCGTCGAAATTCGTGCAGGTGATGACGGTGCGGTTCGGATCGGGAGCATCCCATGATTCGGCATTGGTGGTGCCGGAAACGGTATTGGCCACCAGCGGAAAGTGTGCGAGATCGGCCCAGCGCAACTCGACCGCGGTTGCCAGCGGCGAATGCACCGAAACCGCCAGCACCCGCTGCTCCGAGCCTATTTCGCGGGATTCGAGATGGTGCGGCAACCAGATATCGTTGCGGTGGATGGCGATATCGATCGAGCGGTCGTCGAGTGCCGCCATCGGATCCTCCACACGGCGTAGCGAAATCCGGCCGCCCAGCGCCTCGTAGCGGGTGCGGATCGCGGCGAACCATGCATCGGGCACCAGCCACGAGAATCCGACCTCGATCGTGGCGCGCATGCGCAGATCGGCCTGGACGGTCTCGATATCGCCGATGATGCGTCTGCCGTGTTCGAGCAGCTCGGCTCCCTCGTCGGTCAGCTCGAAGCGCCGGGACGTGCGCTCGACCAACCGGCATTCGACCAGGCGCTCCAACTGCTGGATGGTTCGGGTCAGCGCGGGCTGGCTGAGGTGGAGCCGGGCGGCGGCGCGGGTGTAGTTCGCTTCGTCGCAGAGCGCGACGTACGCCCGCAGGTGCCGCAGCTCGATATCCATGCGTCGAGGGTATACATCGTGCACAGAAAGCATTTCACAGGCTTGTCAGCGGACCATACCGTCGGATCTTGTGACCGCATCAGCTCTCGACACCCCGCGCCGCACCATGGCACCGGCAATCGCCGCAGGTGCGGGCCTCGCAGGCGCCGTCGGTGTCGGGCGCTTCGCCTACACACCGTTGCTGCCCGCGATGGTGGACGCGCACCGCATCGACGCCCAAGGTGGCGCGCTCATCGCCGCCGCCAACTATGCGGGCTATCTGGTGGGCGCGGTGCTGCTCGCGCGTCGTCCGGAGGTGAACGGCCGCACTATCTTTCGCATTTCGACCGTGGTCCTGGTGGTCAGCGAAGCATTGGTCGTATTGCCCGGCCCGACCGTGATCCCCGCGCTACTGCGATTGGTCGCCGGGTTGGCCAGCGCGGTGATCTTCGTCGGCTGCGCGGGCGCGATCGCTCGACTCGGCGGCCGCGCGCATGCTGCGGGCATCGCCTTCGGCGGGGTCGGTTTCGGTATCGCACTCACCGGATTGCTCGCGCTGGCCGCGCAGCCGGTCTTGTCCTGGCAGGGCCTGTGGCTCGGTGCCGCTGGACTGACCGCCTTACTACTGCTGCCCGCCCTCCGAGTCGATATTCACGACGGGCGGAGCGCCGAGGTGGCCCACGCGAAACGGAAAAGCACGGCTTGGCGCGCACTGCTGGTTTCTTACTCGCTCGAAGGCGTCGGCTATATCGTGATCGGCACCTTCTTGGTCGCCGCCGTCGGTGTGCACAACGCGACCGTGGGCTCGGCGATGTGGGTGATCGTCGGCGCGGCTGCCGCACCGGCGGTGCTCTGGAGCATTGCCGCACATCGCTGGACGCCGACGACCGCCCTGGTCCTCGCGCTGCTCGCGCAGTGCGCCTCGTCGGCCCTGCTCGCCTGGTCGACGACAATGTGGTCGGCGATTATCGCGGCGGCACTGTTCGGCGCGACGTTCATGGGCATCTGCATGCTCGCGATCCAGATCGGCATCGAACTGACCGATCACCGAGCCGCGGCCACACTTACCGCGGTTTATGGCGCGGGGCAGATGCTGGGTCCCCTGGTTGTCGCACCGGTAATCGGCGACGGCTATGCGATGGCCTTTGTAATCGCGACCCTCGTGCTGGCGGCGGCGACAGCGGCAGCCGTCATCGTCGCCAGGCAACTCAGGCGAACTTGATCTCCAGGCCGATGCCGAGGATGGCAATGAGCCAGATCAAGCCGGTGAAGATGGTGATGCGGTCGAGGTTCTTCTCGACGACGGTCGAACCCGACAGGCTGGACTGCACGCCGCCGCCAAACAAGCTGGACAGACCTCCACCCTTGGCGCGGTGCAGCAGCACCAGCAGCACCAGCAGCACGCTGGTGACGATCAGGAGGATATCCAGGAACATCCGCATGCCGCACAGTCTATGGGTGCGGGTCGGTACCCGCATAATCACCCCGGCTCGACGCGACCTACGGTGTGTCTACCGCAACCAGGTGCGTGGCGGCGTCCTGGCCGATCATGAACTCCGCGACGGCGCGTTCGCGCAGTTGGTCCTGAGCGGTCAGCCGCACCTGATGCTGGTGCATATGCTCCGACCAGGAGCGCACCACGAAGGCCTCGACGTAGCGATCGATAATCCCGACGTCGCGATACAGCCGCCATTCCATCGCGCCGGTGCGCTGCATGGACCTTCCGACGAACACCATCGCGGCCAGGAATTCGTCGAGCTTCTCCGGCGGGACATCGTAGGTGCGCAACACCAGCACCGGCCCGTCCTCGGGATCCGGTTCGACCACGAGCTGCGGTTCCGGCCAGAAGACGCTCGGGCTCAGATCCACCTCCTCCGCGTTGTGGCGGATCGGCAGCCAGACCGAACTCAGCGCGGAACCTGCCAACAGCACCGCCGCCGCCAGCAGTGCGGCCACCGGACCCACCGCGCCGGCGACCAGACCCCACACCAGCGAACCGAGTGCCTGGCCGCCCATGAACACCAGCATGTACACCGACAACCCGCGCGCCCGCACCCATGCGGGCAGCAGCAATTGCATGGTCGAGTTCATCGTCGACATCGCGAGCAGCCAGGCGAATCCGGCCCCGACCAGCAGCACCAGCACCACCGGCACGCTGTGCAGCACCGCCGCACCCGCCGAGGCGATGCCGAACAGTATCGCGGCCGCGGTCAAGCGCTGCGTGGGTGTCAACAGGGCACGGACCCGACCCAACCCGACCGCACCCGTCACCGCGCCGAGCCCGAGCGCGCCGAGCAGCAGACCGTAGCCCGATGAGGACAAGCCGAGTTCGTCGCGGGCGATGACCGGAAGCAGCGCCCACACCGCGCTCGCCGGCGCGATGAACAGAATCGAGCGCAACAGCACCCGCCGGATCGCGGGCGCGGCGCGAATGAACCGGGTGCCCGCCTGCAGCGCCGCCAGCGGACGTTCACTGGGCAGCTTCTGTTCCTTCGCCGGTCTTCGCCAGCTGAGCAACACCGTCACGATGCCGACGAACGACACCGCGTTCAGCGCGAACACCAGCGTCGGCCCGGACACCGAGACCAGTACGCCCGCGATGGCGGGTCCGACCGCGCGCCCGATATTGATATTCATGCTGCCCAGCGCCGCGGCGGACGGGATCTGTTCGCGCGCAACCAGTTCCGGCTGAATCGCCTGCCAAGACGGCGCCGTCAACGCCTGCCCGCACCCGAGCAGGAACAGCAACGTCAACAGCACGCCCGGAGTGGTGTGCCCGGTCGCCGTCGACACCGCGAGCACCGCCGCCAACACCGCCATCGCCGACTGCGCCCCGACCAGCAACCTGCGCCGATCCAACAGATCCGCCAACACCCCCGACGGAATCGACAACAGCATCACCGGCAATGTCGTCGCCGTCTGCACGAAGGCCACCAACGTCGCGGCATTGGGCGCATCGACCAGAATCCACTGCGCCCCAACGGTTTGCATCCAGGTACCCAGATTCGAGACCAGCTGCGCGATCCAGAGTGCCCGATAGATTCGCGACCGTAACGGCGCCCAAGTGGATAAAGGTGTCGTCGCATCGGCAGTGGTCACTGGCCCGAGCATAGCTACGGGTCGAATTACGTGCCGTTCGCCATTGGTGTGGATCTGGCGACTACGACCTCGGCACGGCTCGGGTCGGTGCGGTGGTAGGCCGGAGCGGTTGGTGGTCGACGAGCGGGATCGGCCCTCGCAGATCGACCATGGTCGCCAGCGGGATCGGATGCTCACGCTCGATGATCGGCCCGACTTCCGGTACGCCGATCGAAACCGTCACAGTGCAGTCACCGGGGCCCAACGCCGCCAGCATGCCATCGCGAACGGTTGCCACGAGTGGCCGAACCAGCACCGCGACACAGAGTTCGAGCTCGAATTCGCCCACCTGGCTGCCGTCGACAGTTACCTCGAGGCGCGGACGATAGCTCCGGGTGACCTCGTGTTCGAACATTTCGACCTGCTCGACTCCGCCCGCGCGGGTTCGCATCGCCGCACTGTGCAGCCGTTGGTAGCGACGCCAACCCGCGACCGCGACCTCGCCGAGATCAACTTCGAGCAACTCGTCCACCACCTTGGCCACCTCACGCAGCGCCGCCGACCGAAGGACCTCGGTAATGACCGGTGTTCTGCGCAAAGCCAGCTGCTCGACGCCGCTCGCGCCCAGGCGCTCGGCCAGCTCTTCCTCGACGACCTCACGCGCTACCTGCCCGAACAAGACCGCCCGAGCCGTAATCGATATCGGCCTCGTCATCGCGCAACCTCCCTGATGTGCAGTTGCGGCTCACCGGCACTCAGCCGAACCCGAACAGCCGGAACAGTGGGGCGCATGAATTCCCGAATATGAATCGACGGCCGCAAGTCCCCGGCCACCTGCACGCGTACCAACGGCGGGCGCGGATCACGGCGGTACGCGCGCGACCGATCGGCTGCCTTATGCCACTGGCGCAGTACGAGCGTCGCCACACCGACGGCGAGGAGGAGCACGCCGATTCCCAACACTGCGCCGAGGTGGTTGCCCCGCTGCGGCGCCCGCCCTGCGGTCGACGTGTCGGATGTTTGCGCGGCAGCTGCTTGGCTGGTGGTCGTCGTGATCGGCTTGGTGGTCGTCGTGATCGGCTTGGTGGTCGAGGTTGTGGTCGTGCCAGAGCGAGGGGCGATCGTGATCTGCCGGACCGCAGATGCCTCGCCACACGCCGCGCTGATCGTCTGCGAGCCGGTTGCTGCCTGGTTGGACACGGCAATGGAAGTGGCGAACGTCCCCTGGGAGACCGACGCGTTCTGCGGCGAACCGGACCAGCTCGGGGTAAGCCGGACCACGGTACACGGCCAGTAACTGCCGTTCACTACGATCTGTGTGCCGCGTTCCGCACGGGTGGGCACAACGTCGAAAGTGGGATCGGGACGCGGACAGGTCTCCCCCACCGCCGTGCGAGCCGTAGCGCACGGCCCCGCCTGTCCTGCGGTTGTCGAAGACGTGGTCGGCGTAGATGTGGTCGGCGTAGGTGTGGTTGTCGTAGGCGCCGACACCGCCATCGGTACCGCCACCGCGCCGAGCGCACCCGCCGCGGCCGCCGCGACAACGAACGCTCGCACCTCGCTTCTCATAGCTACCTCTCCGAAACGCGGATCACCGAGCATCGATCCGTGCTCCGAATCAAGTCTGTGCCCCGCCCCGACACACCGACATGAGTAATCCACTACCTGTTTCGACGGTCGCGCCCACCGCAGCGGCCAGCTGAATTGCGCGGTTTCCAGCGGAAACGCCCGTACCATCGGCTACATGTCGGCTACAACGGTGCGCGTCGGGATTCTTCTGGCTATGGCGGCCGGTTTGGTGGCCGGATGTTCGGGGGACGATGAGAAGCAGAACCAACCGGCGGGGTCGCCGATGGGGCGCACATTTGTCTCGACCGGGGTCGAGGGGCTGCAGATTCCGGGCGGCGGACCGATGACGCTCGCCTTTACCGATGGCAGGGTCTCGGCGAACTCCGGCTGCAATACCGCCGATGGCACGGTGGATCTGACCGATGGGACCCTGCATGTCAGCACGCTCTCGAGCACCCTGATGGCCTGTCCGGATGAACGGAGCCAGGCCGATAGCTGGCAGGACAAGGTGTTGACGTCGCTGCCGAAGTGGCGGGTCGACGATTCGACACTGACGCTGACCGGGAAGGAAACAACGGTCACGTTGCTGGACAAGAAGATCGCCCAACCCGATAGGCCGCTCATCGGCACGACATGGATCGTCTCCGCCCTGATGACGCCCGATGCGCAGATCCGTTCTCAGACGCTGGACGATGTGAAGCCGACGCTCACCATCGCGGCGGACGGTGGGGTCGCCGGAAGCGCCGGATGCAATCGCATGACCGGTCACGCCACCGCATCGCCCACCGCCAACGGTCCGGACGTCACGTTCCAGATCGGCACCACGAAGATGGCGTGCGCGGCGGAGATCATGGAGGTCGAGCAGGCGGTGCTGAAGGCCCTCGACGGCAAGACAACAGCGACCATCGACGCGGACACGCTGATCCTGCGCAATACCAACGGCTTCGGCCTGACCCTGCGCGCGGCATAGTCGTGGACCAAAACGCCTCCCGCACACCGAATCTCCGCCACCCGGACCGCAAACGCACCTGGCATACCGAGATAGGCCCGTGGCCGGATCTTCCGTCCGCCCACATCGAGAAGCTGCCCGCGCCGCCGTCCCCGGTAACCCTCGTCCGCTACGCCGAGCTCTACACCGCCGCGGGCCGCATCCGCCGCACCGAACACGGCGGCCTGGATATGGATACCGTCGCCGCGCTACTCGCCGCGCGCGACGAATTCCTGCACACCACCTTCACTTTGGGCTTTATCGACCCCGACGGCGCACTCCTGGCCGAATGCTCGGTCGGCATCTCCGATACCACAGCCAAGCTGTACATCGTGCACGCAACCAAGCAGCCCGCCGAACTCGCCCACCTCCTGCGCGGCACCCTGTACCGACTACACGTGCACTATCCGCACGTGCGGACCGCAGAGATCTCGATGGACCCGCACGACGAGCCACTCGAACTGGCACTGACCGCCAGCGGTTTCATCGCGAATCACCTCTGATCCCAACTACTTCCGCGTCAGGATCACCCGGTCCGCAATCCGCTCCGCCTCCCCGGGCGGGGCGAAGTAGAGCTCCATGGTCACCCGATCGGCCGACTCCAGCTTGATCACCGTCCGCATCGGAATCGTCTTGCCGACGAATTGCGGACCGAGCACACCCGGATCGGTGAACTCCCCCGCCACCTCGATGTCGGCAGCGCTGCCGCTGGCCTTGGCGCCCTTGTAGGTCATCATCATTGGCGTCACGCTGTCCACCGTCGACCATTCGTACCGGTCGTCGGTCGGCGAATAGCCGAGCGTGCCGCGCCGGTAGTACGGCTTGCCACCGAAGCTACCCTCGGCCTCCTCCTGCATGAAGTTGTTGCCCGTCTTGCCGATCCAGTGCCAGCGCGAGGTGATATCGCTCTTGATCGGATTGTCCGCGGTACCACCCGCGATGAATGTCGACTTCGCGCCATTCCATTCGCCCACCAGCTGATTCAACTTCTGGTGCCCGGCATCCTGGTTGGTGGGAGCCGCCTCGGAACTCGGTATGGTTTCCACCGGCGAGGGAGAATCGTCGGAGCATCCGGCCCCGAACGCGGTGAACGCCATGAGCGCAACCGTCACCAGTGCGCGCGCCTTCGTTGATCTCACGTGAAAGTCCTTGTCGGCCTACGGATCAGAGACTCGAACAGCATCGCATCCCGAGCGCCGGTATGCCTCGCCCCGAGCGGGAAGGCCCGACGCAAATCAGCCCGGCAACACGCGCTCGAGCGTGCTACCGGGCTGATTCGAACATTCACCCGTCAGGGTAGCGGACCACCCGCGGCAATCGCGGACAGCGTGGCGAATTCGTCGCCCTTGAGCGACGCACCGCCGACAAGCGCGCCGTCGATATCGGTCTGCGCGACCAACTCGCCGACGTTCTTGGCATTCACCGAACCGCCGTAGAGCACCCGCACGCCCGCCGCGACCTCGGGCGCGGCCAGTTCGACGAGCTCCGCGCGAATCGCACCACAGACTTCCTGCGCGTCGGCGGGGGTGGCGACCTTACCGGTGCCGATGGCCCAGACCGGCTCGTAGGCGATGACGATCTTCGAAATCTCTTCGGCCGTCAGACCTTTGAGCGAACCACGCAACTGCTCGAGGTTGTACTCGACATGTGTCTTCGCCTCACGGACATTGAGACCCTCGCCGATGCACACGATCGGGGTGATCCCGTACTTCAGCGCCTGCTTGGTCTTGGCCAGCACGGTGGCGTCGTCCTCGGAGTGGTACTGCCGCCGCTCCGAATGGCCCACGACCGCGAAGGTGCAGCCCAGCTTGGACAGCATGGCGGCGCTGATCTCGCCGGTGTACGCGCCATCGTCGTGCGTCGAAACATCCTGCGCACCATAGGTGAGCAGCAGCTTGTCACCCTCGACAAGGGTCTGCACGCTGCGGATATCGGTGAACGGCGGAATCACCGCGACGTCGACCTTGGCGAAGTACTTCTCCGGCAGCGCGAAGGCGATCTTCTGTACCAGGGCGATGGCCTCGAGGTGGTTGAGGTTCATCTTCCAGTTGCCCGCGATGAGCGGTTTGCGTGCCATGGTTCAGTCCTCCAGTACCGCGATACCGGGCAGTTGCTTGCCCTCGAGGTATTCCAGGGATGCGCCGCCACCGGTGGAGATGTGCGAGAAACCGTCCTCGGGCAGGCCGAGCGCGCGCACGGCCGCGGCCGAATCGCCACCGCCGACAACGGTGAAGGCACCCTTGCCCGTCGCGGTTACGATCGCCTCGGCGACACCCCGGGTACCAGCGGCGAAATTCTCGAACTCGAATACGCCCATCGGGCCGTTCCAGAACACCGTCTTCGCCTCGGTGAGCAGTGCCGCGAACCGGTCCACCGACTCGGGACCGATATCGAGGCCGAGCCAGCCGTCCGGAATCTCGTTGGCGGGCACCACCTTCGAGTCCGCGTCGGCCGCGAACTTATTCGCGACGACGATATCGCGCGGCAGGTGGATGACGTCCCCGTAGCGCTCCAGCAGCCCCTTGCAGGTCTCGATCATCTCCTCCTGCAGCAGCGAGGCGCCCACCGAAAGGCCCTGTGCGGCAAGGAAGGTGAAGCACATGCCGCCGCCGATCACCAGGGTGTCGACCTTGGGGGCCAGTGCCTCGATGACGGCCAGCTTGTCGGAGACCTTGGAACCGCCGAGCACAACCGCGTACGGGCGCTCCGAGTTCTCGGTCAGCTTGGCCAGCACCTCGACCTCGGCGGCGACCAGCGTGCCCGCGTAATGCGGCAGCAGCTTCGCCACGTCGTAGACCGAAGCCTGCTTGCGGTGCACCACACCGAAGCCGTCGGAGACGAACGCACCGTCATCGCCGACCAGCTCGACCAGCGCCGCGGCCAGCTTGGCCCGCTCGGCATCATCCTTGCTGGTTTCGCGCGCATCGAAGCGCACGTTCTCCAGCAGCAGCACATCGCCGTCGGTGAGGCCCTCCGAGCGCGACAGCGCGTCGTAGCCGACGACGTCACCGGCCAGCTGGACATTGCGGCCCAGCAGCTCGGCCAGCTTCACCGCGACCGGGGCAAGGGAGAATTTCGGATCCGGCTCACCCTTGGGACGGCCCAGATGCGCCGTGACGACGACCTTGGCACCGGCCTCGACCAGCGCACGCAGCGTCGGCACCGAGGCGATGATGCGGCCCGGGTCGGTGATCTCGCCGTTCTCGTCGAGGGGGACGTTCAGGTCGGAGCGCACCAGTACGCCCCGACCCTCGACACCCTCGTTCAGCAGATCCTGGAGTGTTTTGACTGCCATGCGCGTCAGAGCGACTTGCCGACGAGGCCGATGAGGTCGGCCAGGCGGTTGGAGTAGCCCCACTCGTTGTCGTACCAGCCGACGACCTTCACCTGGTCATCGATGGTCTTGATCAACGGCGCGTCGTAGATGCACGAGTGCGGGTCGGTGACGATGTCGCTGGACACGATCGGGTCCACGTTGTACTTCAGGATGCCCTTCAGCGCACCTTCGGCGGCGGCCTTGTAGGCGGCGTTGATGTCATCGATCGAGGCCGACTTGCTCAGGGTCACGGTGAGGTCGGTGACCGAGCCCGTCGGGACCGGGACGCGCAGCGCGTAGCCGTCGAGCTTGCCGTTGAGCGCCGGGAGCACCAGGCCGATGGCCTTCGCGGCGCCGGTGCCGGTGGGCACGATGTTCAGCGCGGCGGCGCGGGCGCGACGCAGGTCGCCGTGCGGGCCGTCCTGCAGGTTCTGGTCCTGGGTGTAGGCGTGGATGGTGGTCATCAGGCCACGCTCGATGCCGAAGCTGTCGTTGAGCACCTTCGCCAGCGGACCGAGGCAGTTGGTGGTGCAGGACGCGTTGGAGATGATGTTCTGGCTGCCGTCGTACTTGTCGTCGTTGACGCCCATGACGACGGTCAGGTCCTCGCCCTTGGCGGGCGCGGAGATGATGACCTTCTTGGCGCCCGCGGCGATGTGGCCCTTCGCCTTCGTCGCGTCGGTGAAGATGCCGGTGGATTCGACGACCACGTCGACGCCGAGGTCACCCCACGGCAGCGCGGACGGGCCCTCCTTGATGGCCAGCGCCTTGATCCGCTGGTCGCCAACCACGATGGTGTCGTCGCCGTCCAGCGACACGTCCTGGGGCAAGCGGCCCAGGATCGAGTCGTACTTGAGCAGAGTGGCCAGCGTCGCGTTGTCGGTGAGGTCGTTGACCGCGACGATCTCGATGTCGGTGGTGCCGAGCGCCTTCTGCGCCTCCACCGCCCGGAAGAAGTTACGTCCGATACGGCCGAAGCCGTTGATGCCTACCCGGACAGTCACGTTATCGCTCCTCAGCTTTCAAGCGGATTCATTCCGATGCCATAGACCACAGTAGTGCCCGACCGTAGCCTCTCCGACACGCACCTGACATTCCTGAGAACGCGGGACCTGCACAGACGCCCACGCATGTGGTTTCGGTGCACAAATCCGCCGTCCGTGTCCTTGTCTCGGCTCACCATGGAATCCGGTGCCTCACTGCGGCCACCTGCGGTCCGAGCGGGTCCGGTCGGCGCCGCCACGGCGGGCTTCGGACCGTAAGCCGGGTGGACAGCCCGGCCTCGGAAAAGCGAATCGCCGCCCCGTGGGGCGGCGATTCGGCTCAGGCTTCGTCGAGCAGTTCGGCGGTGACGGCCGATTCGGTATCGGGTACCCCCAGTTCCTTGGCCCGGCGGTCCGCCATCGACAGCAGTCGTCGAATCCGGCCCGCCACAGCGTCTTTGGTCATCGGCGGATCGGCGAGTTGGCCCAGCTCCTCCAGGGACGCTTGGCGGTGCTGCACGCGCAGCTTGCCCGCCGCGGCCAAATGGTCGGGCACCTCATCGCCCAGAATCTCCAGTGCGCGTTCGACTCTCGCGGCGGCGGCGACCGCGGCACGGGCCGATCGGCGCAGGTTGGCGTCGTCGAAATTGGCCAAGCGGTTCGCGGTGGCCCGCACCTCGCGGCGCAGCCTGCGCTCCTCCCAGATGATCCGGGTGTCCTGCGCGCCCATCCGGGTCAGCAGTGCGCCGATGGCCTCGCCGTCGCGTACCACGACCCGATCGGTGCCGCGCACCTCACGCGCCTTCGCGGTGATGCCGAGCCGCCGCGCTGCGCCGACGAGTGCCAGCGCGGCCTCCGGACCGGGGCAGCTGACCTCGAGCGCCGAGGAACGACCGGGTTCGGTGAGCGAGCCGTGCGCGAGAAACGCTCCGCGCCAAGCGGCTTCGGCATCGCCGATGCTGCCGCCGACCACCTGTGCGGGCAGACCGCGCACCGGACGGCCGCGCACATCGAGCAGGCCGGTCTGTCTGGCCAGCGCCTCGCCCTCCTTGGATACCCGCACCACATAGCGCGAGGTCTTGCGCAGACCGCCCGCGCCCAGCACGTGCACATCGGAGCCGTAGCCATACAGCTCGAAGATCTCGCGCCGTAGCCGGCGCGCGATGGAACCCATATCCACCTCGGCCTCGACGATCACCCGCCCGCCGACGATGTGCAGGCCGCCCGCAAACCGCAGCAGCGCAGACAATTCCGCCTTGCGAGAACTCACCTGCGAGACCGTGAGCCTGCTCAGCTCGTCCTTCACTTCGGCTGTCATCGCCACGAGACGCGCTCCTTTCCACCCAACCCGGAACGCACATCCTGACCCATGTGCCGTCCCTCGACTCGAAGCCCTGCCATATGTGGCCGAGGTTGCCGGATCAGCTGATCCAGTGCGGCGGCAAGCTTTCCGGGGTGATGCCGGTCGGTTCCCGCTTCGGCGACATCGGAGAAGGTTACTCGCGCCCGCAATTGTTCGGCAGCCCTGGCCACATGTTCTCTTTCGCGACCCTCCGGCACCGACCCGGAATCGACCAGTACCTCATCGACCACGAATTCCGGTGCGTGCTGGGACAATACATGTAGATGGCGTTCCGCGGAGAAACCCGCCGTTTCTCCGGGCTCCGCGGCCAGATTCAGCACCAGGACCTTGCGTGCTCTGGTATAGACCAGCGCATCACGCAATTCGGGTACCAGCACGTGCGGAATCACGCTGGTGAACCAGGAACCCGGGCCCAGCACAACGACATCGGCGTGTTCGATGGCCGAGGTTGCCTCCGGACTGGCGGGCGGATCGGACGGAATCAGCCGCACCCGCCGCACCTTGCCCGGTGTCGTCGCGATGGCGACCTGGCCGCGGATGCAGCGGCTCACCCGCGGATCCGCCTCCAGCCCAGAAACATCCGCCTCGATATCGAGGGCGATGGGCGACATCGGCAGCACCCGTCCGGTGGTACGCAACATCTTGGCGACCTCGTCGAGCGCGGCGACCGGATCGCCGAGCACCTCGGTCAGGCCAGCGAGGATCAGATTGCCGACCGAATGTCCGGCCAGCGCGCCGGTCCCGCCGAAGCGGTGCTGCACGGTGCGGGTCCACACATCGTCGCCGTCCGCGGCCAGCGCTGCCAGGGCCATGCGCAGATCGCCGGGCGGTGGCACACCGAGTTCGGCGCGCAGTCGGCCGGATGAGCCGCCGTCGTCGGCGACGGTCACCACCGCGCTGATCTTTCTGGTCAGCCTCCGCACCGCGGTGAGCGTCGCGTACAGCCCGTGCCCGCCGCCGAGCGCAACTATGGCGGGATCCGATTCCCACACCGTCATTCGCGCCCCAGATCCCGATGCACGACCCGCACGACATCGGCCGGGCCGGATTTCTCTCCCTGCAGTGAATCGAACACCGCCGAGCCGATCAGTTCGCCGAGCGCTTCGGCTATCGCCACGCTGCGGTGTTTACCTCCGGTGCAGCCCACTGCCACCGTCATGTATCGCTTCCCCTCTTGGCGGTAACCATTCGTCGTCAGGTCGACCAGGTGGTGGCAGGTGCTCAAGTAATCGGCCGCGCCGGGACGCGACAATACATACTCGCTGACCACGGTCTCCTGTCCCGAATGTTCCCGAAGTTCCGGTATCCAATGCGGATTGGGTAGAAAACGCACATCCAACACCATGTCCGCATCGAGTGGAACCCCGTACTTGAATCCGAATGACTGCACCGTCAGCTGCAGTGCGGTGGGCGCGCCGCCGCCGTAGGCCTCCTCCAGCTTGCGGTGCAGCTGGTGGATCGAGAGTTCGGTCGTGTCGATCACCAGGTCGGCCGCCGCTTTCACGGCGGAGAGGCGGATCCGTTCGGCTGCGATGCCCGCCGAGAGCGTACCGTCAGCGCTTTCGCTCTGCAGCGGGTGGCGCCTGCGCGCGAAGCCGAAGCGCCGGATCAGCACGTCATCGGAGGCCTCCAGGAACAGGATCCTGGTCGGCACGCCCGCGGACCGCAGCTGATCGGTGACAGCCGAGAGATCGCCGGTGAAGAAACGACTACGCACATCCATGACCAGTGCAAGCCTGCGAATCGGCGGTTCGGCGGAGGCGCCGAGTTCCACCATCCGCCCGATCAGCTCGGGCGGCAGGTTATCGGTGACATACCAGCCCAGATCCTCGAGTACCCGGGCCGCGGTACCGCGACCCGCGCCGGATAGGCCGGTCACGATGACCACCTCGACCTTTGGCTGCGCCGGGTTGCCGTCGCCGCGTTCGACAGGTGCGCCGAGGGTGCCCGCGGGGCCGGTCCGCCCAGCGGTCGACCGCGGGCTGCCCGCACTGTTGTTCGATTCGACGCGTGTCATGTCCTACCGGATCTGTGTCAGGGTGCGTGTCGATCATCCCGCACCGGTTCGGGTATCGGGCGCAGACACACAACGTAGGTGTCTTATTCCTCCCGCAAAGCGGCCAAAACCGCCTTCGCGGTAGCCACACCGATGCCGGGCACCTCGGTGATCTGCTCGATCGTGGCCTCCTTCAGTTTGGCAACCGACCCGAAATGGGTGACGAGCGCGGTCCGGCGCGACTCGCCGAGGCCGCGCACGGAGTCCAGTGCGGACGCGGTCATCCGACGGGAGCGTTTGCTGCGGTGGAAGGTGATGGCGAAGCGGTGCGCCTCGTCGCGCACCCGTTGCAGCAGATACAGCGACTCACTGTTGCGTGGCATGATCACCGGATCGCTCTCCCCCGGCACCCACACCTCCTCCAGCCGTTTGGCCAGGCCGATCACCGCGACATCGGTGATACCGAGTTCGTCGAGGACCTCCGCTGCCGCCGCGACCTGGGGTGCGCCGCCGTCGACCACATAGAGGTTGGGCGGGTAGGCGAATTTGCGCGGGCGGCCGGTGCGTGGGTCGATGCCGGGGCGTGAAGTCAGTTCGAGGTCGTCCTCGGCGTGTCCGTTCTCCTGGCCGGATGTCAGCTCCTCGGCCACCAGCTCGTCGCGTTCGCGGCGCAGGCGATAGAACCGCCGTCTGGTCACCTCCGCGATGCTGCCGACATCGTCGGAGCGGCCCTCGCCCGCGGCCTCTTTGATCGCGTAGTGGCGATACTCGGACTTGCGCGGCAGGCCGTCCTCGAACACCACCAGCGAAGCCACCACATCGGTGCCCTGCACGTGGCTGATATCCACACACTCGATTCGTAGCGGCGCGCTGTCCAGATCGAGGGCATCTTGAATGTCTTGCAGCGCAGCGGATCTCGAGGTCAGGTCGCCGGCGCGCTTGAGTTTGTGCTGGGCCAGCGCCTCCATCGCATTGCGCTGCACGGTTTCGGCGAGCGCCTTCTTGTCACCGCGCTGCGGCACCCGCAGCCGCACCGCCGAGCCACGCAGTTTGCTCAGCCATTCCTCCACCTGTTCGGCATCGGCGGGCAGCTCCGGCACCAGCACCTCGCGCGGCACCGCGGTGGCCGGTTGTTCGGCCTCGCCCTGTTCGTCCGCACCGTGTTCGGCCTGTGCGGCCTGCTCGCCGTAGAACTGGGTGAGGAACTGCTCGACCAGTGCGGCGACCTCACCACCGGCCTCCTGGCCGTCGATGGCGTCACCGGATTTGTCGACCACCCAGCCGCGCTGGCCGCGCACCCGGCCGTCGCGGACGTGGAAGACCTGCACCGCCACCTCGAGCTCATCGATGGCGAAGGCGACCACATCGGCGTCGGTGCCGGTGCCGAGGACGACGGCCTGCTTCTCCAGTGCCCGCCGCAGCGCTTGGACGTCGTCGCGCAGCCGGGCGGCGGTTTCGAAGTCCAGGTCCTCGGCGGCGTCGTGCATCCTGCGCTCCAAGTCGCGCACCATGCGATCGGTGCGCCCGGCCAGGAAGTCGCAGAAGTCCTCGACGATCCGGCGATGCTCGGCGGCATCGACGCGGCCGATGCAGGGGGCCGAGCATTTGTCGATGTAGCCGAGCAGGCAAGGCCGCCCGATCTGGTTGTGCCGCTTGAAGACTCCGTTGGAGCAGGTGCGCGCGGGGAAGACCCGCAGCAGCAGATCCAGGGTTTCCCGAATGGCCCAGGCGTGCGCGTACGGCCCGAAGTACCGCACCCCCTTCTTGCGCGCGCCGCGATAGACGAACAGCCGCGGGTACTCCTCGTTCAAGGTGACCGCCAGCACCGGATACGACTTGTCGTCCCGATACCGCACGTTGAATCGCGGATCGAACTCCTTGATCCAGTTGTATTCCAACTGAAGGGCTTCCACCTCGGTGGAGACCACGGTCCATTCGACGCCGGCCGCCGTCGTGACCATCTGCTTGGTCCGCGGATGCAGCGACGCCACATCGGCGAAGTACGAATTCAACCTGCTGCGCAGGCTCTTCGCCTTGCCGACATAGATCACACGCCCGTGCGCGTCCCGGAATTTGTAGACACCGGGTTCAACGGGAATCGTGCCCGGCTTCGGCCGGTAGGTCGCGGGATCTGCCACGAATCCAAGCCTATCGACCGGCTCCGACACATCCGCAGGGGCGCGGCTCAGCCGAAGCGGCGGGCACTGGCGACGATCGCGTCGCACAGCGCCTGCTCCGGCGCGGACAGGGTCGTCCGCCGCCGCATCAGCACGAATTCGAGGTCGCCGAGCACCGGAAGCCGCGGGTCAGCGAGCACGCGCAGACCGTCCGGGATCAGGGCATCGGCATGCACGATGACGCCGAGACCGGCGAGGACCGCAGCGCGCAAGCCGAGCTGGCTGTCACTGGTGCAGGTCACGCGCCAGCTGCGGGCGTCGCGTTCGAGGGCCTGCAATGCGATGCGGCGGGTGAGGCTGGGTGGCGGATAGGTCACCAGTGGGACCGGATCCTCGAATTCCGTTGTCGCCGAACGGCCCGCCCACACCAGACGGTCGCGCCAAAGCAGTTCGCCGTGCCGTTCGCCGGGCAGGCGTTTGCCGACGACCAGGTCGAGTTCACCGGTCTCCATGCGGGTTTTGAGGTTTTCGCTCAGGCCGACGGTGAGTT
Organism: Nocardia sp. NPDC006982; assembly: GCF_042869435.1. Lineage (NCBI taxonomy): Bacteria > Bacillati > Actinomycetota > Actinomycetes > Mycobacteriales > Nocardiaceae > Nocardia > Nocardia sp. NPDC006982. Next base: position 1,063,746 of record NZ_JBIAFV010000001.1, read on the forward strand.
CCAGGTCGACCCCCGGATGGGTGAGCTGGAATTCCAGGAGTACGTCGGGGAGTTCGCGGGCCATCACATCATCGGAGGCGCCGAGCCGGATCAGGCCGGTGAGGGTGGAGTCGGAGAAATAGCGCTCGGCCTGGCCCTGCGCGTCGAGGATGGTGCGGGCGAAGCCGACCATGGCCGCGCCGTCGGCGGTCAGCGCGAGATTGCGCGTATCGCGGCGGAACAATTCGCGCCCTACGGCCTTCTCCAACCGGGCGATGTGGCCGCTGATGGTTGACTGACGCAGGCCGAGGATGCGACCGGCGGCGGTGAATCCGCCCGCGCGCTCGACGGCAAGGAAAGTGCGCAGCAGTTCGGGTTCGAACACAGCCTCAATTATCACTGTTCGCGTTTACAGATATCATGCTGAACGCCTTTCGCGTTCAATTGGCCGAGTCGTACGGTCGACTGGTGAAGTTCCTCGCCAAACTCCGGATCGATGCGTTCATGCTCGGCATCCTGGCCAGCGTGGCGGTGGCCGCGCTGTTGCCTGCGCGGGGTATCGCGGCCGATGCGCTCGACTGGATAACCAAGATCGCGATCGGTGTGCTGTTCCTGCTCTATGGCGCCCGGCTCGAGCCTCGTGAGGCGCTCGCCGGGCTGCGGCATTGGCGGTTGCATTCGACGGTGCTGGCGGTGACCTATCTGATCTTCCCGCTGATCGGGCTGGCGTTGCATGTGCTGCTGCCATCGGTGCTGACCGACGATCTCTACACCGGCGTGCTGTTCCTATGTCTGGTGCCATCGACCGTGCAGTCATCGATCGCCTTCACCTCGATTGCCCGCGGGAATGTGGCGGGCGCGGTGGTAAGTGCGTCGCTGTCGAATCTGATCGGCGTCTTCGCGACCCCGTTACTGGTCATGCTGCTGATGGACACCACCGGCAACGCGACCGTCTCCCCCACCGCGATCCTCGCGATCGTCGTTCAGTTGCTGCTTCCGTTCCTGGCGGGCCAACTCTTACGCCCCCGGATGACCTGGCTGCTGCGGCATGCCAGGGTGACCAAGGCCGTCGATCGTGGCTCGGTCTATCTCGTCGTCTATGCCGCCTTCAGCGCGGGCATGGTGGAACACATCTGGAGCGGCATTTCGCCGCGGGCGCTACTGGCAATCGTCGCGGTTTGCGCAGGCATTCTCGCCGTAGTCCTGACGATTACCACCTTCGGCAGTCGCCTCCTCGGCTTCGCCCGCCCCGATCAGATCGTCACCGTATTCTGCGGTTCGAAGAAGAGCTTGGCCACCGGTCTCCCCATGGCCTCGGTCCTGTTCGCGGGACATCAGGTCGGCTTGATCGTGTTGCCGCTCATGGTCTTCCACCAGATCCAGCTATTGACCTGCACCGTGCTCGCTCAGCGCTACGCGCGATCAGCACAGGCCGATCTCGCGACAGCCGAGCCATCCGTACAACCCGCCTGATCCGAACTGTTCACCATTCGGCGTCGGCGACCCGAATGTCGAACCACGCCTTGGCTTCCGGTCGCGACAGCTGGTAGAGGATCGTCGCCGACGCGCCCAGTGTGAAAAGGGCGACGACCAGCCGGGCCGAGTCCGGGACCGCCTCTACGTGAATCCGCAGTACCGCGACGGACTGCAGCATGACCGAAACGATCGCGACCCGGCGCACCCGCGGCCCACGGCCGAGAACCAGCACCGCGAGGCCGAGCACCCAACTGCAGCCGAATTGCAGGGCCGTGGATCTGGCCGCCTCATCCCCGGCGATCAGGCCCATGACGACCGGATACGCGAGGCCGAAGCCCGCAAGTCCCAATGCGGCCTCTCTGGCCTCGCCGACCGATCCGGGCAGGCCGGCGGGCCCCGCCGTCCGCACGACCGACGATTCGAAATATGCCTCGGCATCCATGGCCACTCCCCGTCGAGCTTGCGCACCGCGATGTGGTGGGCGTCACAGCAAGCTAATTCAGTTCGCGGGCATCGACATTCAGGAACAGCAGAGTGTGTCGCAGGTCACATTCTGGACACTAGGCCAGTTCATGCCGTCGCAATACCTCGAGCAGACCTTCGGCACGCTGCACCGTCGGCAACGGATCGACCAGCGCGAAACCGCAGCCCGCCGCGACCGCGCCGCCATCGGCCTCGGCACTGTCGCCGACCATAAGCGCCGACTCGGGACGCACGCCGAGCTGTTCCACCGCGGCCAGGAAGATCCGCGGATCCGGCTTCACCACACCGACTTCGAACGACAGCGTGTGCGCGGCGACCAGCCGATCCCAACCGTTTGCGGCGAACGCCGGACGGATATCGAAGGCGATATTGCTCACCACGGCGACCGGGATACCCTGTGCCGCCAAGGTTTTCAACACCGCACCGGTGTCGGGGTACGGCGTCCAAGCGAGCGGGTCGAGCATCCAGTCGTAGAGTCGCGCGACCAGCGCCGGTGTCGGCACCCCGGCTTGTCGCATCACCTCACGGTAGGCCGTGCGATGCATCGCCGGATCCAGATCCCGCCGTTCCCATGCGAACCGGCCCTCGGCGTCGAAGACCGCACCGTCGCCGACCGGCCTCGTCATCCGATCCAGGATCGCGTCCTGCTGCGACCGGTCCAGGGGTTTGCCATCGGCCCCGACCATATCGGCCCAGGTTTCATCGGGTTCCAGCCGAAACAAAGTGCCGGAGAAGTCGAACAACACCGCCTCGATCGCCACTCGACCCAGCGTACCGACGACGACGGTTGTCGTTGCCCGCTAACCGTTTTCGCTGAACTCACCAGCACTGGGAGCCCACAGCGCCGGATTTGCCGCGACGCTCGGCGATCGGCGATACAGTGCCGTCCATGAGTGGCACGCGAAGAACCTGGGTCAGCGCCGCTGCGGCGCTCACGCTCATCGTCGGCGTTGTCAGCGGATGTTCCTCCGACGACACACCCACGAACGCGGCGTGTAGTGCGACGCCGAACGGAACCCCGGTGGTCGCGACCTCAGCGGGTGCGACTCCAGGCGCGACCAAGGATCTGAGCACCAATCCCGAGATCGCGACCGGCTACCGGTCCGATATGACGGCGGTACGCACCAAGACCTACGCGGTGTCCACGGCCAACCCGGTCTCCACCAAGGCCGCCTGTGAGGTGCTGAGCAACGGCGGCACGGCCGCGGATGCGCTCATCGCGGCGCAGATGGTGCTCGGGTTGGTGGAGCCGCAGGCCTCCGGCATCGGCGGTGGCTCGTTCATGCTCTATTACGACGCGGCCAGCAAGAGCGTGGAGGCGTACGACGGTCGGGAGATCGCCCCCGCGGCGGCGACCGAGAATTATCTGCGCTGGGTCAGCGATACCGATCGGACCGAGCCGAAGCCGAGTGCCCGTGCGAGCGGACGCTCGATCGGCGTGCCCGGCGTCTTGCGCATGCTGGAACTGGCGCATCGCGACCACGGCAAGACCGCTTGGCGGGACCTGTTCGACCCGGCCATCGGACTGGCCGATCGCGGCTTCCCGATCAGTCCGCGCCTGGCCGGCCAGATCGCCGAATCCGCCAAGGATCTCGCGGTGGACGAGTCCGCGAAGGCGTACTTCCTCAATCCGGACGGCACCCCGAAACGGGCCGACACCGTACTGACCAACCCGGCAATGTCGAAGACCTTGAATGCCATTGCGACCGATGGCGCGAATGCCTTCTACACCGGCGCTATCGCCCACGACATCGTCGATGCGGCCGGATCCGCCGCGGGCGGGCGCACCCCGAGCCTCATCACCGCCAACGACCTCGCCGGGTATCAGGCCAAGAAGCGGACCGCGCTCTGCACGAACTACCGCACGCACGAGATCTGCGGTATGCCCAGCCCGTCCTCGGGCGGCATTACCGTCGCGGCCACCCTCGGCATTCTGGAGAACTTCGACCTATCGTCGCTGAAGCCGGACAATATCGACCGCAACGGCGGCAAGCCGAAGGCCGAAGCGGTGCATCTGATCTCGGAGGCCGAGCGGCTCGCCTACGCCGACCGGAACAAGTACGTCGCCGATACGGATTTCATTCCACTGCCGGGTAATTCACCGCAGACCCTGCTGAACAAGGACTATCTGAAGCAGCGCGCCGGTCTCATCGATCCCGGCCACAGCATGGGCACCGCGCAGCCGGGCGATTTCGGCCCGGTGCCACTCGGTGTCGGCCCGCAGCCGCCCGAGCACGGCACCAGCCATATCTCGGTCGTCGATAAGTACGGCAATGCCGCCTCGATGACCACCACGGTCGAATCGGCCTTCGGATCATTCCATCTCGTCGACGGATTCGTGCTGAACAACCAGCTCACCGACTTCTCCGCCGATCCGCTCGGCACCGACGGCGCCCCCGTCGCCAATCGCGTGCAGCCAGGTAAGCGACCACGTAGCTCGATGAGCCCGACCCTGGTCTTCGACCACAATGCCGACGGCTCACGCGGCGATCTGACCCAGGTCGCCGGCTCCCCCGGCGGTTCGGTGATCATCCAGTTCGTCGTGAAAGCCCTTGTCGGCGTGCTGGATTGGGGCCTGGACCCGCAGCAGGCGGTCTCCGCGGTCGCGTTCGGCGCCGGAAACAGTCCGGCCACCGGCGTAGGCGGCGAGCATCCGGCCATCAACGCCACCGACAACGGCGATCACGACCCACTGGTCCTACGCCTGCGCGAGCTCGGCCACCAGGTCTCGGTCGCCCCCCAATCCAGCGGCCTCAGCGCACTGCAACGCGACGGCACCGAAGGCTGGATCGGCGGTGCGGATCCGCGACGCGAAGGCGCCGTCCTCGGCGACACCCGTTAACCCGCGGTTGCTCTATCCGGTCTGCGGCATCGGATAGCGCACCGGGCCGTCGTCGAGCGCCAGGTCACCCTGCATGAATCGCAGAACAGCGGTAACGCTGTTCGACGGCGAACCGCAATCGGCCAGAAGTAGGTCATGAACGGATCGTCAGCGAATGCCTCGGCGACACGCTGACATCCGGCGGCCGACTACTCCTCGGCGGCGGTGTATTTCGCGCCGAGTGCGCGCAGTTTGTCCAAAGCCTCGACGGCGCGCTGCTTATCGTTGGAGCGGATGGCCATGAGGGGGACGTAGTCGTCGTCGACGAGTTCGAGGCGGGCCCAGGACTTTCGGTCCGGGAAGGAGACGCCGCGGATGTACTCCCAGGGGAATTCGGTGTCACCCAGGATGTTCCGCACCGAGACGCCGCGCTTGCCGACACGTACGCGCGGCCGGGTCAGCAGGAGTACCGCCGCCGCACCGAGCACGCCGATGCCGATCATCGCGAACTGGTCCGCGAGCCGGAAGTTCACACCGGTCGAACCGTGGCGCAACAGGATGCCGCCCGCGGTGAAACCGGCGACGAGCAGCACCGCCACGGTCCATGCGGTCCGCACCGCGCGATGCGGCCGCACCTCGAGCTCCCACTCGCCGGATCCCGATTCGGCAGCCGCCGCGGCCGGACCTCTACGCCAGATGCGAACGACCGGCATGATCTACGGCCGCAGAGCGCGCAGCGTCAGCGCGGCATCGAGCGCTGCCGCGGCGGCCTGTTCGCCCTTGTTCTCGGCGGAGCCCGGCAATCCGGCCCTGTCCAGTGCCTCCGCCTCGTTATTGGTGGTCAGCACTCCGTTGGCCACGGGCGTACCCGCATCCAGTGACACCCGCGTAAGACCGGCGGTCACCGCATCACAGACGTATTCGAAATGCGGTGTGCCACCACGGATCACCACACCGAGCGCGACCACCGCGTCATGGGAGCGGGCCAACTCCTGAGCGACCACCGGAAGTTCCATCGCGCCCGCGCACCGGACCACGGTGATGTGCTCGACGCCCGCGTCCTTGGCCACCTGCTCCGCATTCGCGACCAGCGTGTCGCAGATCTGGGTGTGCCAGCGCGAGGCGACGATGCCGAGCTTCAGATCCTTGGCATCCGACAGCTCGAAGCTGGGTACGCCAGTGCCGCTCATGCCTGCGCCTCGCTGGCGCTCGGCTCCGGCATGCGCGAAGCGCGCTGTGACATGGTTCGCTCGCTGCGCTCGCTCATCGGTGTCCTTTCCAGGCTGCGTCGAGGTAAGAAATCACTGGGCGGTCTCGCCGAGATCGAGTTCGTCCAGCCCGATCAGGTCGTGCCCCATCCGGTCCCGCTTGGTGCGCAGGTACCGCAGGTTCTCGGCGTTGGCGCGCAACGGCATCGGCACCCGCTCGGTGATCTTCAGCCCGTAGCCGTCGAGTCCGACGCGCTTGGCCGGATTGTTGGTGAGCAGGCGCATCGACCGAATCCCGAGATCCACCAGGATCTGTGCGCCGGTGCCGTAGTCGCGGGCGTCGGCGGGCAGACCGAGCTCCAGATTCGCGTCGACGGTGTCGTGGCCCGAATCCTGCAGTTGGTAGGCCTGCAGCTTGTGCATCAGCCCGATGCCGCGACCCTCGTGTCCGCGCATGTAGAGCACAACACCGCGCCCCTCCTGGGCCACCATCTCCAGTGCGGCGTCCAGCTGCGGACCGCAATCGCAGCGCAGCGAGCCGAAGACATCACCGGTGAGGCATTCGGAATGCACCCGCACCAGCACATCGTCGCCGTCATCGATATCGCCGCGCACGAGCGCGACATGTTCGACATCGTCGTAGATGCTCTGATAGCCGACGGCCTTGAATTCGCCGTGCGCCGTGGGGATCCTGGCCTCGGCGACCCGAATGACCTGCTTCTCGTGCTTGCGCCGCCAAGCGATCATTTCCGCGATGGAGATCAGCGCCAAGTTGTGCTCGTCGGCGAAGACGCGCAGTTCCTCGGTGCGGGCCATATGGCCCTCGTCCTTCTGGCTGACGATCTCGCAGATGACACCGGCGGGCTGCAATCCGGCCATCCGCGCCAGATCGACGGCGGCCTCGGTGTGCCCGGGGCGACGCAGCACGCCGCCCTCCTTGGCGCGCAACGGAACCACGTGACCGGGCCGGGTCAGATCGTCGGCCTTGGCGTTCGGATCGGCGAGTAGTCGCATGGTGGTGGCACGGTCGGCACCGGAGATACCGGTGGTGATGCCGTCCCTTGCATCGACCGAAACGGTGTAGGCGGTGCCGTGCTTGTCCTGGTTCTGCGCGTACATCGGCGGCAGGCCGAGCCGATCGCAGTCCTCACCCGTGAGCGGCACACAGATATAACCCGAGGTGTAGCGAATCATGAAGGCGACCAGCTCGGGGGTCGCCTTTTCCGCCGCGAAGATGAGGTCGCCCTCGTTCTCACGGTCCTCGTCGTCGACGACGACAACCGCCTTACCGGCAGCGATATCGGCGACTGCGCGCTCGATGGTGTCGAACCTGGTCACGTCTGTTGTGCTCCATCTCGAAATAGGTGCCCCCATACAGTACGGCGTCGATCGCGAGTCGCCGCCGCCCGGCCGGATCAGCCGCGCTGCTGGAGGCGTTCGACGTACTTGGCGATGACATCGACTTCCAGGTTCACCTTGGTGCCGACGGCGGCCGCACCGAGGTTCGTCATGGACAGGGTGGTCGGGATCAGCGAGACCTCGAACCAATCGCGGTAGCCGTCTGCGGCGGCGGGCGCGTCGGCGATGCCGAGGCCCGAGACGGTCAGTGAGATGCCGTCGACGGTGATCGAACCCTTCTCCACTACATAGCGGGCGATCGCATCGGGCAGCGAGATCCGCACGACCTCCCAGTTCTCCGAGGGCGTGCGCGCGAGCACGGTGCCGGTGCCGTCGACGTGGCCCTGCACCAGGTGGCCGCCGAGCCTGCTGTTCAGCGCGGCCGCACGTTCGAGGTTCACCCGCGAACCCGTGCCGAGTCCGCCGATGCTGGAGCGGTTCAGCGTCTCCTGCATCACGTCCACGGTGAACGAATCGCCGTCGACCACGTCGACAACGGTCAGGCAGACGCCATTGACGGCGATCGAATCACCGTGTCCGGCATCGGAAGTGACCAGCTTGCCCCGGATCGTCAGCCGAGCGGCATCGGCCAGTTCTTCGGTGGCGACGATCTCGCCGAGTTCCTCGACGATGCCTGTGAACATGCCTTGACTCCCTGTCGCGTCGTTTCTACGGTTGCCGAACAGCCGGGATCTGGCGACTATTCCCGCTGGTATGCCGATCCCTCCTCAGCCTAACGACGCCGGGTCGTAGACGACACCGCGGTTCCAACCAGCGGTCGGTCGATACCGCGGTTCGGCAAGGCCCCCGTGAAGCGGACCGCAGGGCAGCGCGAGCAGCGCTGAACCCAGCGGCAGTTATTTTTTCGAGCGAAATAGTACGCATCCGTGCGCAAATATCGCCGTTTCCCAGCGACGACAATTTTTCATTCTTATTTCCGGAACCACACGAATGGATTTCATCTGTGGCGCATAGTGTCGAATAGCTCGTAATACCCAGCGGAGACACGATTACACCAAAACCTTGCGCGGGCCCGAAAACGGTCGCAAGATTGTTATGTTGTTGATTCCTATCGTTCAACTTCGACCCGAGCAGTGCAGTGCGGAACGGTTCTACCCGGTCCGACGCGGTCCGGCGAGTTCGACCCAGGGAAATCCGCCACTCGAGGAAGCCAGAGACAGCAGTGGGTCAAATCAGGTTCGACACTAACGGGGGTGTTGCGTGACCACTCTTGTCGATTCGACGCTGGAGGTTCGCTGTGTTCAGTATCGGCGCGAATTCCATATGTCGGCGTCGATCGACCCGACGTCCCGCCGCATCCTGCTCCATATCGGCACCCATTACGGCGCTATAACGATGCCCGCCGAGCTGGGTGAACAAGTGCTGCAGCAGCTCACCCAGGCGCAGATCGCGGCACCGGTGGTGCACCATCCGCGCGCGAGGCGCTGGACCTTCATCACCGGCCCCGCCCGGCCCGATACGCTCAGCGCGTCCGTCTCCGCGGAGCTGTTCCGGCTCTACGCGACCGTCGCCGGCACCGGGAGCCAGGTCGTGCTGCCCTCACCGGATGACGAGCGCACCGGCTATCGCAGTTGGATCCAGCCGCCGGAGAACGCGACGACCCTGCCACCGCTCAGCGCGGTGATCGAGGCGACGCGCGCCATCGGCAGCCGGAAAGTGCCCGCCCGCTAGGAGATTCGCGAGCTAGGAGCTGCGCAGCGCCGCGGCCTGCTGCCGCAGCTTTTCCACGGCAGCACCCGGATCGGTGGTGTTGTAGACCGCGGATCCGGCGACGAAACAATCGATGCCCGCCTCCGCTGCGGCCTCGATCGTGTCGGCATTGATGCCGCCGTCGATTTCCACGATCAAACGCAGTTCGCCCGCATCCACCAGTCGACGCACGATCCGCGCCTTTTCCAGCACATGCGTGATGAACGACTGGCCACCGAAGCCCGGCTCCACACTCATCACCAGCAGTGTGTCGAAGTCGCGCAGGATTTCCAGATACGGCTCGATCGGCGTATTCGGCTTCACCGAAAGACCGGCCTTGGCGCCGGCCGCGCGAATATCGCGCGCGACCGCGATCGGATCGTCGGTCGCCTCGGCATGAAAGGTGACGTTGTACGCACCCGCCTCCGCGTACGGCGGAGCCCAGCGGGCCGGATCCTCGATCATCAGATGGCAGTCGAGCGGAATATCGGTGGCCTTCAACAGACTTTCGACCACCGGGAGTCCGAGAGTGAGATTCGGCACGAAATGTGCGTCCATCACATCGACATGCAACCAATCCGCGCCATGCACTGCATTCGCCTCATCCGCGAGGCGTGCGAAGTCGGCGGACAGGATGGACGGGGCGATCATCGGCGTGGTCGGGCGCGTAAACGTCGAAGAGGACACATCGCGGGAGCTTACCGGTACCTAGGGTTGCTCCGGCCGGGAGTGGGTAGCCTGCATAGGGTGATCAACATTTCGGCGGAACAGGGGCTCTACAGCACCCCGGTGGAGATTCGGGTGGCTGCGTCGGTGACGCAGCTGCCGATCGTGCGCGGGCTCGCCGAAACACTGGTGCTGCTCAGCGATTTCACCCTCGACGAGGTAGCCGACATCCGGCTGGCCGTGGACGAGGTGTGCTCGACGCTGATCGCGGTCGCAGCACCGGCGACCAGCCTGCACTGCCGGTTCACCGTGGGTGACACCGAATTGCTCGTCAAGGTCACCGGCCTCGCCGGGACGGAGGGGCTGCCGGATCAGCGCAGCTTCGGCTGGCATGTGCTGCGCACCCTCACCGATGAAGTACAAGCGACACAGGACCCATTCGACTCGGCCGCATCCGGATATCCGACGACGGTGGAGTTCCGTCGGGTCCGGGGGAAAGCGTAGTGGCGGACGAGAACACCGTGTCCGACGCCGAGCGAGACGACGACGCCGAACCCGTGCTGACCGAAGAGGCCGCCGAGGAAGTCGAAACCCTCCAGGCGTCCGGCGCGGGGTACGACGATGTCGGCGCGCTGTTCGAGCAGCTCGCCGCCAGCAAACCGGGTACCGCGCGGCATACCGCACTGCGTGCCGAGCTGATCAGCCGGTGCATTCCGCTCGCGGATCACATCGCCCGCAAATTCAGTGGGCGCGGTGAGCCGTTCGACGATCTCACGCAGGTGGCGCGGGTCGGTTTGGTGCACGCGGTGGACCGTTTCGATATTTCGCGCGGCTCGAACTTCCTGTCCTTCGCGGTGCCGACGATCATGGGTGAGGTGCGTCGCTATTTCCGCGACAACACCTGGGCCATGCGGGTACCGAGACGGGTGAAGGAGACCCATCTGCGCATCGGCGCGGCTATCGACGCGCTTTCGCAATCCCTCGGCCGCTCCCCGACCGCGAAAGAGATTGCGGCCGAACTCGATGTGGATCCCGACGAGGTGACCCAGGCCGTCATCGCGGGCAACGCCTACCAGCCGAGCTCCATCGATGCCGCCTCACTCGGGCGCGATACCGAGGCATCGCTGCTGGACACCCTCGGCGAGGAGGAATCCCAATTCGACCGGGTCGAGGAGTATGTCGCGATCCGTCCGCTGCTGGCCGGACTCCCGGAACGCGAACGCCGCATCCTCACCATGCGGTTCTTCGAATCGATGACGCAGACCCAGATCGCCCAGCGCATGGGTATCTCGCAGATGCACGTCTCGCGCATTCTCGCGAAAACCCTTGCCCGCCTGCGCGAACAGTCGGCCCGCGACTGAGCGGAGTCAGCGTGCCTGCTGTTTGCGGAGTTTCGCGGGCGCCGACAACCACCAGGCGGCGTCGAGCAGCTCGCGCAGTTGATCGGGCTCGATCCGGTCGAGGTCTATGAGGATGTAGGGATATCCGTCATAGTGCGAGGTGGTGTAGAAGGCCGGGTCACCGGAGGCGAGCATGGACTCCTTCTCCGCCATCTCGCACAGCAGCACAAGTCCGCCCTCGGCCTCCGACCGCAACCGCGCGAACCCCTTACCGCTTACCTTCAACGCGGGACTGCGCCACCACGTCGATTCCGCCACCTCGGGCAGTTCGGTCGCCAGCGCCACCACCTGCTCCCATGTCATCGCCATGCGATGAGTCTGCGCCGCCGACCTGCCCGAGTCTTGGACGAATGTCGCCTCGGAGTGTGGACCTTCTGTGGTCTTTCCAGGCCGAGCGATGCAAGGCCCGACGATGTTGATGTGGCACGCATGCGGCGATCCAGCGGGCCATCCGGATGCGCGACAAACCGCAAGCGGCACAGTCTGCTACCAGGCTGACTGCCAACGGGACCCTGGAAAGTTACCAGAGGTGCCTCGGATGAGCTGCTACCCGACATGCGTACGCAGCACAGCCACGAACATGGCGTCGCCACCCGGCGGTGCGCATCCCGTGTCGCACCTGGCACCAAGTCGCGACCCGTCGCCGCTCGATTGCCGAGCCGAATGCCGCAGGCCGCTGGGCGCGCCTCCGATCTGGTGCTACTCCAGAGGCTTGCGCAAGGCGGCCAGGAACATGGCGTCGGTGCCGTGGCGGTGCGGCCAGAGTTGGGCGCCGGGGCCGTCGCCGATATCGGTGACGCCAGGGAGGAGGTCGCGGGTGTCGAGTTGGATGGCGCCGGTGCGGCGGGCGGCGTCGGCGACAACGGCGACCGTCTCCAGGAGGTGTGGGGAGCAGGTCGAGTAAAGGACTACGCCGCCGGGGCGCAGGAGGTCCCATGCGGCGGCGAGGAGTTCGCGCTGCAGGACGACCAGTTCGGCGACGTCGGCGGACGTGCGCCGCCAGCGGGCCTCCGGGCGGCGACGCAGTGCGCCGAGGCCGGTGCACGGAGCGTCTACGAGGATGCGGTCGTAGCCAGGAGTTAGGCCACTATTGCGGCCGTCTGCGACGTGCACGTCGACGGGTAGGTCGCGGACGGTCTTGCGGACCAGCTCGGCGCGGTGTTCTGCCGGTTCGACCGCGTCGACGCGGTGGCCGTCGATTGCGGCGATCGCGCCGAGCAGGGCCGCCTTGCCGCCGGGTCCGGCGCACAGGTCCAGCCAGCGGCCGTTGTCCGGACCGTCCAGTTCCGCGCGGGTCAGCGCGAGTGCGACGAGTTGACTGCCCTCGTCCTGTACTGCCGCCATAGCTTCGCGGACCGGCTCCAGCTTGCCGGGATCGCCGCCGCTGTCGAGGTAGACCGCGTACGGCGACCACTTGCCCTCTTCGCCGCCGGTCACCAGGGCCAGTTCCTCGGCGGTGATATCGCCGGGACGAGCGACCAGATGCACGATCGGACGAGCATCGTCGGCTGCCAGCACGTCCCGCAGTTCCCCGGCCCGCGCGCCGAGCGCATCCGCGAATGCCTGCGCGATCCACACCGGATGTGCGAATTCGAATGCCAACCGGCCCACCGGATCTCGCGGCGCGAGCTCGTCCACCCACTCGTCGACGGACTTCTCCCCCGCCCGCCGCAGCACGGCATTCACGAAACCCGCTTTGCCCGCACCGAACTCCGTGCGCGCCAATTCCACCGAGGTATCCACCGCCGCATGCGCCCCGATCCGGGTACGCAGCAACTGATACACCCCGAGCCGCAGCACATCCAGCAGCGGCCCATCGATCTCGTCGACCGGCCGCCCAGCGCCCGCCGCGATCACCGCGTCCAGCAGCCCGAGTGAACGGCAGGCCCCGTAGGTCAGTTCAGTCGCCAACGCCGCATCCCGCCCCGAAATCCGCCGGTCGCGCAGCAGCCCTGGCAGCACCAGATTCGCGTAAGCGTCGCGCTCCCGCACCGCCCGCAACACGTCTCGCGCCACCAGCCGTACAGGATCGCCGTGTGCACCCGAATCCTTTTGCCGCCCACGACCTTTCGGTGTGTCGGCACGCCTGCCCGAAGCGCCACCGGCTCGGCCGCCTCCGCCTGCCGCTGCAGCCGAACCCTGAGTTCGATTCGAACGCCGCTCATCACCACCCGCAGCTTGTCGCCCCTCGTTCGATCCCGCCGAACTGGACTTCGCCGGGCGGTTGACCCGCCGCTGCCCGCCGGACGCCGCATCGCGCTCGTGTGAACGACCACGCCGGTCCGCTGAAGATGACGCGCCCCCGCGCGAGTCATCGCCGGACCGTCTCGCGTCCCGGGTGCTGTCATCCCGTGCCGAAGACCGCCTCGTGGCATCGCCACGCCTCGCCGGATCGTCCTGCCCGCCGGCTCGACCGCCCTGCCATCCACCGCGCACCGAGCCTTTGCCCGGCGCCGAGCCCGAACCTTTGCGCTGCGACGAACTGTCCCCCGATGATGCGGACTTGCGCTGATCGGTCATATTCCGCCGCTCTGATTGGGTCCGCGGCGCAGCGCCGCGGATCTGGTCGGTGCGCCACGGTCGGGCTTCGTCGTCGCGCCGTATGGACTGCGAATTCTTCTGTTGTGCACTACTTTTCGCTGACGTCGTGCGGGCGAGCCAACCGCCGTCGACGGATTTCTCGGCGGACTTGCGATTCGTGGTCACTCGACCACCGCGCCGGGCTGCAGGCGCGCACCGCGGGCCCAGTCGAGGGCCGGCATCATGCGTTTGCCTTGCGGCTGAACCTGATCGAGGCGGACCGCGGTGGTTGCGGTGCCGACGAAGACGCCGGACTTGCGGACCTCGATCGTCCGTTCCGGCAGGACTTCCTCGACCATCTCGACGGGACCGACCTTCAAGCGGGTGCCGTTCACCTCGGTCCAGGCACCGGGTGCGGGGGTAACCGAGCGAATGCGGCGGTTGATCGCCAGCGCGGGCTGATCCCAGCGGATGTGCCCGGCCTCGACCGGCACCTTGGGTGCGTAGGAAACACCGTCATGCGCTTGCGGAACGGCTTGCAGCGTCCCGTCTTCCACGCCGTCGAGCGTTTTCTCGAGCAGCACCGCCCCGGTATTCGCGAGCCGGTCGAGCAACGAGCCCGCGGTATCGGTCACCGCGATCTTTTCTGTCACCACACCGAAGACTGGGCCGGTGTCCAGGCCCGCCTCGATCTGGAACGTGGACGCGCCGGTGATCTCGTCGCCCGCGTCGATCGACGCCTGCACCGGAGCCGCGCCACGCCATGCGGGCAGCAGCGAGAAGTGCAGATTGATCCAGCCGAAGCGCGGAATATCGAGCACCTGCTGCGGCAGCAGCGCACCGTAGGCCACGACCGGGCAGCAGTCCGGCGCCAGTTCGGTGAGCAGCTCGATGAATTCGGGCTCGGCCGGACGCCGCGGCGTCAGCACGGGAATGCCGTGCTCATCGGCGAGCCGCCCGACCGGCGACCGCTGCACCTTGCGCCCGCGCCCCGCGATGGCATCGGGGCGGGTCAGCACGGCGAGCACCTCGTGCCGCTCCGAATCGATGAAACGCTGCAGCGACGGGACCGCCGGTTCCGGTGTGCCCGCGAAGACGATGCGCATCAGCGGCCCCGTCCGAACAGTCCGGCCTCGGTCGAGCCGAGCGCACGCGAACTGCGCACGGTGATACCCGCGCTGAACCAATCGGATTCGCGAATGGTGCGCATCGCCTCCTTGCGCTGCGCGGGATCGAGCCGATCGATGAACAGCACACCGTCCAAATGATCGGTCTCGTGCTGTACGCAGCGTGCCAGCAGGCCCTCGGCCGCGAATTCCACCGGCTTACCGTTCACATCGACACCGGTGGCCCGCACCCGCAGCGCGCGGCGCGTGTCATAGCGCAGCCCGGGAATGGACAGGCAGCCCTCGGGCCCGACCTGCTCCTCCACACCCACTACCTCGTAGGTCGGATTGATCAGATGCCCGCTGGCGTCCTCGGTGTCGTAGACGAAAACCCGCAGCCCGACGCCGATCTGCGGCGCCGCCATCCCGACCCCGCCGTCATCGTGCATGGTCTCGGTCAGGTCGGTGACCAACTGCCGCAGCTCACGATCGAATTCGGTGACCTCCGCCGCACGTGATCGCAGGATGGGATCGCCGAAGAGGCGAACGGGCTGAATGGTCACGGTGGCGGCTCCCCAAAACGATGAACACGGTCGATTCATTCTAGAGAGCGACACCGTTCACACCGATCTCCCCGACCGAACGGGAAAAAGCTGGTAGAACTCCAATGCGGTCCGGGCGGGGTGTTCACCCCTCCGCCCGGCCGCCTGTGCTTGTCAAGGTTATTTCCGGCTTGTTTCCAAGCACGCTGAACGTCGACCGCGTCGCCGAACCGACGTAGCGTCGATGGGGTGATTGTTCCTGAGCACATGCCGACCACCGTCGGCGAGTTGCGCGCGGGCGGCCATCTGCCGCGCAGCGTGAAGTCCGAGATTCGCGAGAACCTGTTGTCCCGGTTGGGTTCCGGCGACGATCCGTGGCCGGGCATCGTCGGCTTCGATCGGACCGTCCTGCCACAGCTGGAACGTGCACTGCTGGCCGGCCACGACGTCGTACTGCTCGGTGAGCGCGGCCAGGGCAAGACCCGACTGCTGCGCACCATGATCGGCCTGCTCGACGAGTGGACACCCGTCATCGCGGGTACCGAACTGGGCGAGCATCCGCTCGCGCCGATCAGCCCGGCCGGTCGCCGATTGGCCGAGGAGTTGGGCGACGACCTGCCGGTCACCTGGCGGCACCGCTCCGAGCGCTATGCGGAGAAACTCGCAACTCCGGACACCTCGGTCGGTGACCTGATCGGCGATGTCGATCCGGTCAAGGTGGCCGAGGGCCGCAGCCTCGGCGATCCCGAGACCATCCACTTCGGACTCATACCGCGCGCGCACCGCGGCATCGTCGCCATCAACGAATTGCCCGATCTCGCCGAACGCATCCAGGTCGGGTTGCTGAATGTGATGGAGGAGCGCGATATCCAGGTCCGCGGTTACACCCTCCGACTACCTCTCGACGTGCTGCTCGTCGCCACCGCCAACCCCGAGGATTACACCAACCGAGGCCGGATCATCACCCCGCTGAAGGACCGGTTCGGCGCGGAGATCCGCACCCACTATCCGTTGAGCGTGCCGGCCGAGGTGGCGCTGGTCCGGCAGGAGGCCGAATTGGTGGCCGAGGTCGGCGACCCGCTGATCGAGGTGCTCGCCCGGTTCGTGCGGCACCTGCGCGAATCGTCCGCGATCGACCAGCGCTCCGGCGTATCCGCCCGATTCGCGGTGGCCGCCGCCGAGACGGTGGCGGCTGCCGCACTGCGCAGATCGGCGCTCACCGGCGAGCGTCCCGCGGTCGCGCGACCCGTCGACCTCGAATCCGTGCCCGCGGTATTGCGCGGCAAGCTGGAATTCGAGTCCGGAGAGGAAGGTCGTGAGCAGGAGCATCTCACACACCTGATGCGGCGTTCGTTCGCCGAGGCCGGGAGTGCGCTGCTCGGTGGGCTGAATCTGCGGCCGCTGGCGGAGGCGGTCGGCGACGGCCATCTCGTCACCACCGGCGAACGAGTCCCGGGCAAGGATGTGCTCTCCGCGTTGCCGGAGCTGCCTGTCCTGCACGAGGTGGCGCGTCGGCTCGGCATCGGCGCCGACGAACCGCCGGCCCGCATCGCGTCTGCGGTCGAATTCGCGCTGGAAGCCCTTTATCTGGCTCGTCAGATAGCCAAGGACTCCGACGACGGCGTCGCGGTGTACGGCTCATGACCGCGCCCGACCGCTACGCCTACGGGCCCTATCACGACGGACCCGATCCACTGGCGCCTCCGCTCGATCTGCGCGAGGCGCTGGACCAGATCGGGCGCGACGTGATGGAGGGCAGCTCCCCCCGCACCGCACTGGAGGAGTTGCTGCGCCGCGGTATGCGCGAAATGCGGGGGCTCGATGAGCTCACCCGGCAGGTGTGGCAGCGCCGCGCCGAGATCAGTAGACGACACCGGCTCGACGGCACCCTGCAACAGGTCCGTGAACTGCTGGAACAGGCTCTGAAAGCCGAACGCCGCGAATTGTTTCCGGATCCTTCCGACGATGCCAGGTTCGCCGAGGCACAGCTGGATGCCTTGCCGCCGAGCACCGCGGCCGCCGTCAACGAACTCGCCGATTACCAATGGCGATCCGAAGCCGGCAGGGAAAACTACCAGAAGATCCGCGACCTGCTCGGTCAGGAACTGCTCGAATCCCGGTTCCAGGGCATGAAACAGGCCCTGGAGAGCACCACTCCCGAGGATGTCGAGCGCGTCGGACGCATGCTATCGGATCTGAACGACCTGCTCGCGGCGCATGCGAGAGGCGAAGACACCGAACAGCAGTTCGCCGAATTCATGGCCGAGCACGGCGAATTCTTCCCGGAGAATCCGCGCGATACCGATGAACTGATCGACGCGCTCGCCGCCAGGTCCGCCGCGGCACAACGCATGTTGAACTCGATGTCCGCCGAGCAGCAAGCCGAACTGGCCGAGCTGATGGGGCAGGCATTCGGCGATCCGCGCATTGCCCAGCAGGTCGCCGCCCTCGACGCCGCGCTGCGGGCGCTGCGGCCGGGCGAGGACTGGGACTCCGCCCAGCGGTTTCGGGGCAACGATCCATTGGGCCTCGGTGCGGGCACCCAAGCCCTGCAGGATCTCGCCGAACTCGACGCGCTCGCCGAACAGCTCAGCCAGTCCTATCCGGGCGCCAGCCTCGAGGATATCGATCTGGACGCCCTGGCCCGGCAACTCGGCGACGACGCGAGCGTGGATGCCGCCCGGCTGGCCGAACTGGAACGCGAACTGCGCAGACAAGGCGTATTCGAACGAGCACCGGACGGCTCGCTTCGGTTGACGCCCAAGGCTTTACGACGGCTCGGTGAGACCGCGCTGCGCGATGTCATCGGGCAGTTGCGGTCCCGGCGCGGCGAGCGGGATACCCGGTTGGCCGGCGCGGCGGGCGAGCCGACCGGCGCCACCCGGGCATGGCAGTTCGGCGATACCGAACCGTGGGACGTACCGAGGACGGTGCGCAATGCGGTGCTGCGCTCGATGTCGGTGGGCCGTCGCGGCGTCACGCTCGACGTGTCAGATGTCGAGATCATGGAAACCGAACAGCGCTCCCGGGCCGCTGTTGCGCTCTGCGTCGACACCTCGTGGTCGATGGTGCAGGAGGGCAGATGGCTGCCGATGAAACGCACTGCCCTCGCGGTACACCAGCTGATCAGCACCCGGTTCCGCTCCGACGCACTGAGCCTGATCACCTTCGGTCGGCACGCCACCACCGTCGATATCGGCGAACTGACTGCGCTGGAAGGCGTTTGGGAACAGGGCACCAACCTGCACCACGCATTACTGCTGGCCGCACGCCATCTGCGCAGACATCCGGACGCGGTGCCCGTCGTACTCGTCGTGACCGATGGCGAGCCGACCGCGCACCTGGAACCGAACGGTGCGGCGTACTTCAATTGGCCGCCCGCACCGCGCACCCTGGCCGTGACAATGGCCCAGGTCGACGCCCTGGCCAAGCTCGGCGCGTCGGTCACCGTCTTCATGCTCGGCGAGGATCCGAGCCTGGCCGCATTCGTCGATTTGGTGGCCCGCCGCAGCGGCGGTCGCGTCGTCGCCCCGGACCTGGATGGACTCGGCGCCGCCGTGGTCAGCGACTACCTGCACGGCAGGCGCGGTTGATCCGCTAGTCGTCGACCACGACCACCTTTCCGGTGGCATGGCCTTCCTCCTGGTAGCGCACGGCCGCCGGTATTTCGGTGAGGGGATAGGTCCGGTCGATAACCGGGGTGATCTTTCCGTCCTCGATGAGCTCGGTAAGCGCCATGAGGTTTTCCCTGTTCCGAGTGCATCGGGTCACCTCCGCCAGCACGACTCGCTGCGAGATGAACGGCGCGAGCGCCAACGCCGCGAACATCCGCCCGGCGGGTTGCACCCAACGACCCGCCGGCCCGCCGACCGCGACATAGGTGCCCTTGGCGGTCAGCACACGGCGACATGCCGACATCGAGCGGCTTCCCGCGATATCCACCAGCAGGTCGTAGCGCTGCCCGTTGCGCGTGAAATCCGCTGCGGTGTAGTCGATTACCGCATCCGCACCGAGCGAGCGGATCAGCTCGATGTTCCGCGTGCCACAGATACCGGTGACTACCGCGCCGAACGCATGCGCGAGTTGTACGGCGAACGTGCCGACACCTCCCGACGCGCCATTGATCAATACCCGCTGCCCGGCTTGGATCCGTCCCTCGTCACGCAGGGCCACCAGCGCGGTATTGGCCGCCAGCGGTACCGCGGCCGCCTGCTCGAACGACAGGTTCTTCGGCTTCGGCGCCAATTCGTTTTCCCGGACACATACGTACTCGGCGAAGCCGCCCCCCTCGAGCATCGCGAATACCTCGTCGCCGGGCTGGAATCCGGTAACCGCCGTGCCGACAGCTTCGACCACCCCCGCCACGTCCGCGCCAAGGATGGCGATGGACGGCTTGCGCAATCCGACGCCGCCACCCATCAGCCGCGCGATATACGGCTCGCCGCGTAGGAAGTGCCAGTCATAGGGCTGGACCGAGGTCGCACGCACCCGAACCAACACCTCGTCGTCGGCGGGTACCGGCTGGTCGATATCGGTGAGAGCCAGCTGTTCCGGTGGTCCGAATGTGCGAAGGACATAGGCCTTCATCATGTTCTCCTCAGATCTCGGCACCGAGACGCCACCCGCGCTCATGAGCCTTACAACGTAAGGTACCCTTACGTTGTAAGGCTCGTCAATGGCTGCCGCGAGCCATGCCGACCGAAGTCGTTGCAGATCAAGTTGCAGATCAAGCAGACTCACGCAGACGGTCGAGACCGTCGAGAATCAGATCCAGCGCGAATTCGAATTCGAATTGGTCATCACACCAACCCAGCGTCGAGTCCGGATCGTCGTGGGCAACCTCTCGCAACATCCCGACCAGATTCGGGAGCGCCTCGGCCATTCCCTCGAGCGCGGCCACGGCTTCGGCATCCATCGGTCCGTCGCCGGGATCGAACAACTCCTGGGTGAAACCCAGTGCCCGACTACCGAGCACATGCATCGCGTGGTGGATCTGGTCGTAGGAGAAGCCACCTTCGCGCATCAGCCCGAGCAGGCCGTCGTAGTAGCGCAGCACTGCCTGGCTCGTATTGGTCCGCGTCTGGAAAACACCGGGCGCCCATGGATGTCGGAGCAGCACCTCGCGTGCGGACAGAATCCGCTGCCGCACGGCCTGCTTCCACGCGGCGCCTGCGGCGGGCACATCGATGTCGGCAACGACCTCGTTGATCTCCCCCGCGATGACGTCGACGACGCCGTCCAGCACGTCTTCCTTGTTCGCCACGTGGTGATATAGCGACATCGCCTCGACCCCGAGCAGTTCCGCCAACCGACGCATAGTCAGCGCTTCGATACCACTCTTGTCAGCGACGCCGATCGCCGTGGAAAGTACTCGCATCCGGCTCAATGGGATTCGAGACTCGACTTCGGCCGCCACTTACGCATCCTCCCATAGGGCGTAAGTCCGGCATGGACAGCTGGGCCGGGCGGAGGGTCGATACCTCCGCCCGGTCGCCCGAACTGCGCGTTCAGGAATGTCCGGCGATGATGACCTCGGGAATGCCGGTGCCGAGCGGCACCTCTCGGCACGTCGGAGCCGGTGCGTGGACCGGGTCCAGCGTCCGCAGCAACAGTTCCTGCACGAATGGGTCGTAGACCATGTGGAAGTGACCGGTCTGGTCGATCGCGCATTCGTCTTGCAGTGCGATGTTCTCCACGTTCGGGCCGTGCAGTGCGATATTGCTGAACGGCTGGATCATCTCGTCGACTCGGCTGCCGATGGTCACGTAGTGCGGGCCGGGCACGGTGTCACCGCCCGCATTCAGTTCGATCATCAGCGGCGAGCCCTGCACCTGCTGCACCGCCGCGAGGGAGGTGACCTGCGCGAAGGCTTGCAGCGCACCCGGAATCGACTGCGCCACCGGCACCAGTCCGTACATCACCCCGCCGTAGCTCGGCGATGCGAGGCCGATCCACTGACCGACCTTCGGCGCGCCACCGAGCTTGTTCACGTAGTAGCGAGTGACGTTGGCGCCCTGGGAAAATCCGACGATATCGACCTGGGTGGCATTGGTGGCAGCCAGTACCTGGTCGACGAATGCGCCGAACTGATAGGCGCTCACCCACATGTCCTCGGTACCCCAGGTGTCTTTGCCCGGTGCACCGCCATAGTTGAGTGCGAATACACAGAAGCCGAGCGCCGAGATCTGCGGGCCGATGGCCGCCCAGTCGGAGTACGCCGAGGAATCGGTGCCGTGCGCCAGGACGACCGGGCGGGGATGCTCGGGGGTCGGCTTGCAGTCGAAGTTGTTGGTACCAGCCGGCGCCACGTTCTTGTGCGCCTTCTGATACACCGCCGCGGCCAGGTGGTCCGATTGGGACGGACCGATTTGGGTGGGTACATCCGGCGGGCGATATCCGGCGATCTGCGCACTCACGGGCGCTGGATCAGCTGGTTCGGCACTTGCTATGGGTGCCGCGCCGGAGCCGAAGAAGACGGCTCCGGCCAAAACACCGGCAGACACCACTCGCCTGAACTGTGATACTCCCCAACCCCACTGACCAATCGGCTGTTCCATATCACAATGATGTACCCGATCCGCTCGAAAAGTGCACGCTCAGGCGGCGTTTCACACTGCCATTACTTTTCGGGGGCGTCGTCCTCGGCGAGAATGCGGTATAGCGATTTACGCGCCTCGGTGAGCACCTCCGCGGCCCGAGCCGCCTGCTGCGGAGTACCCGCCGCCGCGACCTGAGCGGCCGCACCCATCAGCTGTCCGATCAACGCGCGCAGATCCATCGCCTGAGTGCCGACGTCCTCCTTGACATCGGCCCAGGGATCGCCGAGTTCGTCCCGATGCTCGGCGACGTAGGTCTCGCCCGCGTCGGTGAGCTTCGCGGTCTTGCGACCGGCGACCTTCTCGATGAGCACCAGCCCCTCGTCCTCGAGCTGCGCGAGCGCCGGGTAGATGGATCCCGGGCTCGGGCGCCAGACATCGTCGCTGCGCTCCCTGATCTGCTGGATCAGCTCGTAGCCGTGCATCGGACGCTCGGTGAGCAGCAACAACACCGCGGCACGCACGTCACCGCGCCTGCCCCGGCCACCGCGGCCGCGCCCACGTCCGAATCCCGGACCGAAGCCGGGCCCGAAACCAGGACCGAAGCCCGGTCCGAACTCGGGTCCGAAACCGTGCCGCCCACCGCGGCGATGCTGGCGACGACCGGCGTCACCCTCGTCGTGACCAGGCTTCCGCCAGCGACCACGACCTCTGAATTCTCCGTATTCGATGTTCTCCATGTCAGCCTCCTTGGGCTCTCGTGTATATCTCACGCTATCGACGATATATCGGCAATGCATCGCGCGCAAGGGTGATCGGCGACACGAACCGACCGAGCGCTCTGAAATGAGCAATGGGCCGCGCATCGGTCGATGGCGCGGCCCGCGTAGGGACTTGGCACATGGCCCCGTGTAGCAAGTCACCACCGAATGTCGCGTGGCAAGTCGAAGCGCTGCCGCTACTGGTTATGGCGCAAGCGAATCGATCCAGCGCTCGAGCCGATGCCCCTCGGTCACCATGAGTTCCGGATCACGGAAGGTATTGGTCAGCAACGAGATCCCCTGATAGGCGGCGAACAGCGCAACCGCGAGTTCCCCCGCATCCACGCGACCCATCGCCGTGAACTGCTGCTCGATCCAGTCGAGCAGCGTGCGAATACTCGCCGCCGATGCCAACTCCAGGCCGTCGCCACGTTTACCCAGCTCCGAGGCCAAAGTTCCAGTGGGGCAACCGAATCGCACGGCGCGGTCACGCTGGTCCACCCAGCCGTGGACCAGCGCCTTCAGCCGGTCTTGCGGCTCGTCGTACTGCTCGAGCACGGCAATCAACTCCTGCAGCGTCTGCGCGTGCGCGCCGAGTGCCGCCTCGACCAGCTGATCCTTGGTCTTGAAGTAGTAGTACACATTGCCGAGCGGAACATCGGCGACCCGTGCGATATCGGCGATGGTCGTCTTTTCGACGCCCTGCTCGTGGAACACCTGGGCGGCCGCGGCGGCGAGGCGTTCACGCTTGCCCGCCTTGGGCGTCGCGCGCCGACCTTCGACTGAGTTAGTCACGCAACTAACTATAGACAAGCGTTGGATCCATCGGCTACGTTCGTTTAAGTCAGCCAACTAACTCAGGAGTGAACGTGATCGTAGTGACCGGAGCGACCGGCAATATCGGACGTACCCTCGTGCGCCACCTCGCCACCGCCGGTGCGCGGGTGACCGCCGTATCCCGCGGGAATCAGGACATCGTCGTGCCCGACGGCGTGCGGCATCAGCGGGCCGATCTCGCCGATCCCGAAAGCCTCTCCCCCGCAATCGAAAACGCGGATGCGCTCTTCCTGCTGCTGACCGGGCCGCAGCTGGTGACCGGACCCGATCCGGCGCGGTTCATCGAGGTCGCCGCGGCGGGTGGAGTCAAGAAGGTGGTGCTGCTGTCGTCGCAGGCGACGGGTACCCGGCCCGGACTGGCCTCACATGCTCGACTGCATGCGTTCGAGTCCGCGCTGCAGCGATCGGAGTTGAACTGGACGACCCTGCGGCCCACCGGATTCTTCTCCAACACATACGCGTGGATCGAGTCGATCCGGGCCGAGCAGGTGATTGCCGCACCCTTCGCCGATACCGCACTGCCCGCCATCGATCCCGAAGATATCGCCGAGGTCGCCGCAACTGTATTGCGTACGGACGGCCATTCCGGACGCACCTATGAACTGACCGGTCCCGCCGCGATCAGTCCGCGCCAGCAGGCCCAAGCCGTCAAAGAGGCGTTGGGAATTTCGCTGCGATTCGTCGAATTGACCCGTGAGCAGGCACGTTCCGGCATGTTGCGATTCATGCCGGAGGATGTGGCGGATGGCACGCTCGATATCCTCGGCACGCCGACGCCGGCCGAGCAGCAGGTCAGCACCGATGTCGAGCGGGTGCTCGGACGGCCCGCGACATCGTATGCCGAATGGGCGCAACGCAATCGCGCCATCTTCGGCTAACCCCTTGCCAGCGACTCGAATCTGGCACTCGCCCTTGCGATCTCGCACATCGACGCCGAGGGAGAGCAGCTTGTCGTCGAGGTAGAGGTGCCGCCGTGAGAGACGATCACCGCCCCTGGCCGCGAGCTGGGCATGACGAGTACTGGCACACCTTGTGCCGATGCGGCCGACAAAGGCGTGTTCAGTGGTGGTGGTCGTGCCTGCCGAGGGTCTGCACGGGGTCGCGCCGGGGCGAGTGCGATACGGGGCGGCTGGCCGGGCCCCACGTGGCGTTCCCGCCCGCGTCCGAGCGCCAGGGCTGTTCCGAGGGGCTGCGTCCTCGGAACAGCCCGCGGGTTTGTCCGCCCACGCCTTGCCGCAGCCGTAGGGCATCATGTCGAGCAGGCCCAAGGGCACGTTGACCCGCTCGTTGCCACAGCCGGTCGTGGAGTAGGTGACAAACACGCGATCCCCGTCGCGCAGGACGTAGGTGAGGTAGCCACGCTGCCGCCGACCGGCTCGTCCATGTCGCGCACCGAGTACCGGGCCTAGGTGTAGCCCATGAACTCGACGTAGGCGGCCACCTCGTCCCAACGGCCCGTGGTCTCAAACCACGGGCGGGCGGCCGGGCAGCGCAGTGGTCGGGTCGTTCGGCGTGGTCGTCATAGTGTCCCTCCGTGGTCCAGTGTCGGGCAGCGTCGTACGACGTCCTAGGACTCTCACCAGAACAGTCGCGCCACCG
The DNA here is from genome assembly GCF_042869435.1 of Nocardia sp. NPDC006982. NCBI lineage: Bacteria > Bacillati > Actinomycetota > Actinomycetes > Mycobacteriales > Nocardiaceae > Nocardia > Nocardia sp. NPDC006982. The sequence goes on from NZ_JBIAFV010000001.1 coordinate 1,088,788, forward strand.
GCCGAAATTCGTCGCAGCACGGAACGCCCCCGGCCGAGCCTGCACGGACGGCTTACAAGTTCACAGACCGCGCTCTTGCTGTTCGCGCTCGTTCTCTGGGCGAGTTGGGCGTGGTCGTCGGCGACGGTGAGCGCCACGGTCTCGTCGGGGGATCAGCCGATGTCGACAGGGTCGATTTGGACGCGGAGCGGGGCGTCGGAGCGGTGGGTGCTGCGGACGGCCTGGGCGGCCGTGAGGGCGCGGGCCAGAGTGGCGCCGGAGGTGCGGTGTACGCGCAGGAGCATGCGTTCGACTTCGGCGGGGGTATCGCCGCTGTCGAAGGGCTTGCGGGCGCCGGGCGGGAGGGGTACGGGGCCGAGGATGTCGACATGGTCGGGAAGCTTTGCGGCGGAGAGCAATTCGGCGATGGAGTCGGAGGTGCCGTCGATGGCGGCCATGCGGACGGCGGGAGGGAAGCCGACCTCGGCGCGGGCGGCCACCTCGGCGCGGGCGTGGCCGACCGGATCCCAGCGCAGTAGCGCCTGGACGGTAGGTAGCGAAGGTTCGGCCATCACGATGACCTGGCCGTGATTGCGCACCAGGGTGGCCGCCGACATCCAGCGACGCAGGGCGTCCTCGGCGGCGCGCAGGTCCGCGCGGCTCAGCAGCGCCCAACCGTCGAGCAGCAGTGCAACGCCGTAGCCGCCGGGCAGCACCGGTTCGGCGCCGACGGTCGCCACGATCACCTGCGGTCCCGGTTCCACCGTGTCGAGTACGGCGCCGCCGCTGGATCCGCGAATCGGTACGCCGGGAAAGGCCCGACCGAGTTCCTCAGCGGTCCGGGCCGAACCGATCACCACCGCACGTAGCGCTCTGGAAGCACAAGCAGGACAGCGGAAGGCGGCCTCGGTGATACCGCACCAACGACATGCTGGACTGTGCGCGGTCTCGCTGCGATGCCCAGCTCGCCCATCCGGCAAGGAAAGTGGGCCATTGCAGTGCCGACATCGTGCGGGCGTACGGCATTTGGCGCAGGCCAGCGCCGGAATATATCCGCGCCGCGGCACCTGCACCAGCACCGCGGCACCTTCCTTCAGCGCGGATCGCGCGGCAGCGTAACCAACGGCGGGAATGCGGACCGCGCGCGCGACCGGGTCACGCTCCATGGCGATATCGGAGTCACCCGGCGCGCTGATGCGCGGGGAATATTTGCGCACCACAGCACGATCGGCCACCAGGTCGTGCGCCCACCCCGAATCGACCACCGCCTGGATCTCCGCCGTCCGCGCGAATCCGGCCGCGACGAATGCCGCCCCGGTGTCATGTGCCCGCAGCATCGCGACCTCGCGCGCATGCGGATACGGCGCTCGAGGCTCGGCATAGGTGTCGTCGCCGTCGTCCCAGATCGCGATCAACCCGAGATCAATTGCGGGAGCGAACACCGCACTGCGCGTCCCGACAATCACCCGTGCGGTCCCCCGCAATGCCGCCAACCACCGCCGATACCGCGCGGCCGGCCCCAACCCCGCAGCCAACCCGACCGCCGAATCCCCCACCAGCCGAACACATTCCGCCAGCACCCGATCCAGATCCCGCTGATCCGGGACAATCAGAATCACGCTGCGCCCCCGCCCCACGACAACCGCCGCCAATTCCGCCAACCGCCGCGCCCAATCCTCCCCAGGCAGCGCCTGCCACCCCGCCCGCACCCCTTTCCCCTGCCCCAGCGCCGACACAAACGCCGCCCCATGGATGTAGCGCTCCCACGGCCGCAGTTCCACACCGTCCGGCATACCGGCGCCACCCGAATCAGCCAGTACCGCAACAATATTCGCTGATCCAGCAGCAACGTCAGCGCGCTCACCCACCGACGCGTCAGCACCCTCCGGTTCCGCCTCCCCTCGTCCGTCGGCGGCCGCGACACCGTCCTGCCGTGCCGACGTCACGGCACCAGAATCCACCACCGATTCGATCGAATCCGCCGACAGCGACTCCGATCCAACACCAGCAGCCGTCACATGATCGGCCGAGCGCGAGGGCACCGGAGCAGTACCGAACCGATCGCGAACGTCGACCGCCTCGTCCTCGCCAGCCAACGTCGGCGCATCGACGGAATGATCGAGCGCCGCGACCGCATCGTCGGACGCAGCGGATTCGACAGAATCGGCCCCCGTCGCCGAATCACCCCCCGTCGGCAGGTCACGCGAATCCGCCACCGCCGCTGCGGCATTCGAAGTTCCAGCAGGCCCGACAGCGTCAGCAGCCAATGCTGCCGAATCAGTCACCAGCGTGGGATCTGGTGACGGTGAGCCGGGAGAGGACGATACGGCCGCCTTCTTCGAGCCACCGTTCTCGGTGCGCGCATGCCGGGGCGGAATCGCGAGCCGCAGAACATCCGCGCGGGTCCCTGCGTAGCGGGCCGCCACGGCGGTGGCCAGTTTCAGGATTTCCGGGGTCAGGACGCGTTCGGCGGAGACCACGCGTTCGAGTTTGACCATTTTCCCGGTGTGGTCGCTGTGCGATAGGCGGGCCAGCAGATACCCGTCGACGAGACGGCCCGCGAAACGGACGCGGACTCGGACGCCGGGTTGGGCGATTTCGTCCAGCTCAGGGGGAACCAGATAGTCGAAGTCGCGGTCCAGGTGAGCAGGCGACAGCAGCGGGAGTACCCGGGCGATCGGGTGTCCCGCTGCTGTCGAATCGTGCGTTGCCGTGGCTCCCGCCCCTGTGGAAGCCACGGCGGTGAGGTCCGCTGTGGGTTCGTGCACGCGGGCCCCCGATATGCCTACAGGCCGACGGCTGCGCGCAGCTTGTCGGCGCGCATCAGGCAGGGCCTCCCAGGACAGGTCGGCATATCCATATCGGCTACTCCTACAGGCCGACGGCTGCACGCAGCTTGTCGGCGCGCATCCGGCAGGGCCTCCCAGGGCAGGTCGGCATATCCATTTCGGCTACTCCTACAGGCCGACGGCTGCGCGCAGCTTGTCGGCGCGCATCCGGCAGGGCCTCCCAGGGCAGGTCGGCATATCCATTTCGGCTACTCCTACAGGCCGACGGCTGCGCGCAGTTTGTCGGCGCGGTCGGTGTGCTCCCAGGGCAGGTCGACGTCGGTGCGGCCGAAGTGGCCGTAGGCGGCGGTCGGCGCGTAGATCGGGCGCAGCAGGTCGAGGTCGCGGATGATCGCGCCGGGACGCAGATCGAAGACCTCGGTGATGGCCGTGGCGATACGCGCCGGATCGACCTTCTCGGTGCCGAAGGTTTCGACGAACAGACCGACCGGTGCGGCCTTGCCGATGGCGTAGGCGACCTGGACCTCGACCCGTTCGGCGAGTCCGGCCGCGACGACGTTCTTGGCGACCCAGCGCATGGCGTAGGCGGCCGAGCGGTCCACCTTCGACGGATCCTTACCGGAGAACGCGCCGCCACCGTGACGAGCCATGCCGCCGTAGGTGTCGACGATGATCTTGCGGCCGGTCAGGCCGGCATCGCCCATCGGACCACCGAGAACGAACTTGCCGGTCGGGTTCACCAGCAGGCGAATATCGGAGACATCCAGCGGCGCGGGCAGATCAAGATCGGCGAGCACCACGTCGACGACCTTCTCGCGGATATCAGGTGCCAGCAAGTTGTCCAGGTCGATATCGGCGGCGTGCTGCGTGGAGATCACGACCGTATCCAGGCGGACCGGACGGTCGCCGTCGTATTCGATGGTGACCTGGGTCTTACCGTCGGGACGCAGGTACGGCAGCACACCCGACTTGCGAACCTCGGTCAGCCGGCGCGAGAGCCGGTGCGCGAGCGCGATCGGCAGCGGCATCAGCTCGGGAGTGTCGGTGTTGGCGTAGCCGAACATCAGGCCCTGGTCGCCGGCGCCCTGCCGCTCGATCTCGTCATCCGAACCGGCGGTACGCGCCTCGTGCGAGGTGTCGACGCCCTGTGCGATATCCGGCGACTGTGCGCCGATGGCAATATTCACACCGCAGGAATTTCCGTCGAAACCCTTTGCGGACGAGTCGTATCCGATTTCCAGAACCTTTTCGCGGACAATTTTCGGAATATCCGCATAAGCCGACGTGGTTACCTCACCCGCGACGTGCACCTGGCCGGTGGTCACGAGAGTTTCCACCGCGACCCGGCTACGCGGATCCGCCGCGAGCAGGGCGTCGAGGATGGAATCGCTGATGGCGTCACAGATCTTGTCCGGATGACCTTCGGTCACGGACTCACTGGTGAAAAGGCGGCTGCCAGACGTGGGCACAGTTCTTCCCTCTCCCTCAACGGGTTACTCGTATCGGATTGCGACGGTAACGCGATGCGGCCACCGCACAACCCTTCATTCAGACTATTCCAAACCACCGACGCGACGGGGTTGACGACAGGCAACTGTCTCAGACTATTGAAATCCGTCGATATGTCGGGCCGGGGCTCCAGCCTCCAACACATCGACCAGTCCGGGTTGCGGTCGACAACAGCCTAACCATCACGCGGCGGTGTATCCACCGGACATCCTCGATGCACAGCACAAACCAAGCGCCGCAACGGGTCTCAGCGCAGCAGCGGACCGAGTGCGTCCAGCACCCGGCTCGCGAGCAATGCCTTCGATCCGTGGTCGAGCGCCTGTTCGGTGCCGTCGGCACCGAGTAGCCAGCCGTCGTTGGTGTCGACCTCGAAGGCCTTGCCCTCGCCGACCGCGTTGACGACCAGCAGATCACAGCCCTTACGCGCCAGTTTGGCCCGCGCGTGCGTGAGCACATCGCCGTGCTCGTCACCGGTCTCGGCGGCGAACCCGACGATCGCGGTTCCGGGTAGCTGACCATCACGTCGCGACTGAACGAGTCCGGCGAGAATATCGTCGGTCTTGGTCAGCGGGATCACGTCGGGCTCGTGCGCGCCCTTCTTGATCTTGGCCGCGGCCACGGTGGTCGGCCGGAAGTCGGCGACGGCCGCGGCCATGATCACCGCGTCCGCACCGAGCGCATGCTTCTCGACGGCGGTCTTGAGCTGTTCGGCGGTGGTGATGTGCACCAGATCGACGGCGGCGGGTGCGGCCATCTCGATCGTGTTGCCCGCGATCAACGTGACGTGGGCGCCGCGCTGCGCGGCGACCCTGGCCAATGCGTAGCCCTGCTTGCCGGAGCTGCGATTGCCGAGGAAACGCACCGGATCCAGCGGTTCCCTGGTGCCGCCCGCGGTGATCACCACGCGGCGGCCCGCCAGATCACGCGGGATGGCGTCGGCGCGTTCCAGCAGCAGCGTCGCCAGCCCGAAGATCTCCTCGGGCTCGGGCAACCGGCCGGGCCCCGTATCGGTACCGGTCAACCGGCCCGACGCGGGTTCCATGACGATCGCACCGTGCGCGCGCAGCGTCGCGACATTGGCGACGGTGGCCGGATGCTCCCACATCTCGGTATGCATCGCGGGCGCGAACAACACCGGACATCGGGCCGTCAGCAAGGTGGCGGTGAGTAGATCGTCGGCGCGGCCCTGTGCGGCACGCGCCATCAGATCGGCGGTCGCCGGAGCGATGACCACAAGGTCCGCCTCCTGGCCCAATCGCACATGCGGCACCTCGGGGACATCGGTGAACACATCGGTGTGCACCGGATTCCCGGACAGCGCCTCGAAGGTTGCCTTACCGACGAACTGCAGCGCCGACTCGGTGGGGATCACCCGTACCTGGTGCCCGGTCTCGGTGAACCGGCGCACGATCGAACAGGCCTTATAGGCGGCGATCCCTCCGCCGACGCCGACGACGATCCGTGTGGTCACTACGCCTCCGGCCTAGATGTGGTTGTTACTCGCCTTCGGAGTGCTCGAGCAGGTCGGAGTGGATCTCACGCATCGCGACCGACAGCGGCTTCTCCTGCAGACCCGGCTCGACCAGCGGGCCGACGTATTCGAGGATGCCGTCGCCGAGCTGGTTGTAGTAGTCGTTGATCTGACGGGCCCGCTTGGCCGCGTAGATCACCAGCGCGTACTTGGACGACGTGCGCTCGAGCAACTCGTCGATCGGCGGGTTGGTGAGGCCGACCGGAGTGTCGTATGCGGGCGCGGGCTTGATGTCCGTACTGCTCACTGAGAGGGCTCCTGCGGGGATCGGTTCTTCGGGCTGGGTGGTTTTTCCGAGAGTGCGGGTCACGAACTCGAATTTGTGCTAACGAACAACGATACCAACTGCTCACAGGCGCTGGTCACCTCGTCGTTCACTATGACGATGTCGAACTCGTCACAGGCCGCCAATTCCGTCCTGGCGGTCTCCAACCTGCGGGCGATCACCTCGGGTGATTCGGTACCCCGCGCAGTCAGCCGGGAAACCAGTTCCTCCCAGCTGGGCGGGGCGAGAAATACCAGCAGCGCCTCCGACATGGCCTTGCGCACCGACCGCGCGCCCTCGAGGTCCACCTCGACGAGCACCGGCAGGCCGGCGGCGAGCGCGTCACGCACCGGTTTCGCCGGTGTACCCGAGCGCTGCAGTCCCCCGTGGATATCAGCCCACTCGAGGAGTTCGCCCGCCGCGATCATGGCGTCGAACTCCTCCCGGGACACGAACCGGTAGTCGCGGCCGTCGACCTCCCCGGGCCGGGGGGCCCGGGTTGTCGCCGACACGCTGAAGACCAGTCGGGGCAGTCGCTCGCGGACGCAGCGGACCACGGTCGACTTGCCCACGGCCGAGGGGCCGACCAGTACTACCAGTCGACCCTTCCGCGTGTGTTCGACCACCTTGGTGGTCAGGCGAAGTCGAATCGGGCGAGCAGCGCCTTGCGCTGCCGATCACCCAGTCCGCGCAGACGCCGGGTGGGGGCGATCTCCAGCTCGCTCATGATCTCCGCCGCCTTGACCTTGCCCACCTTGGGCAGGGCCTCCAGCAGCGCCGACACCTTCATCTTGCCGAGGATCTCGTCGGTTTCGGCGTCGGTGAGGACCTGCTTCAGGTCGGTGCCGCCACGCTTCAGGCGCTCCTTGAGCTCCGCCCGAGCACGGCGAGCGGCAGCCGCCTTCTCCAAAGCAGCGGCGCGCTGCTCGTCAGTCAGCTGGGGAAGGGCCACGGTTCCTCCGTCTCATCGTTCATTGCATCAACTCCTGCCGGTAACCCAGCAGTCTCAGCGACCGTACCCACGACGTTGCCCGATTGCGAACCCACCCCCCAGGTCAGCGCATGATTCGCCGATGTCGTAAGGGTGGGCCCGGCGGGATGCGCACAGCGCGTCGATCGCTGCGGTGATCCTACCGTCGAAATCTCGAAATGCCCCGCTAGCAGGGCTTTTTCATGCCGAAAGTGGGTTAGCGGAGTGGTTGCGGCGCCAACCTGCATCAGACCAGCAACCCGTCACGTGTCCGACCTGGAATTTTCTAGGATTTTTCCGCGTGTCGCGTTGTTCTTGCGCGTGTCGGAGGCTCGAAATGACCGATTTCAGGCTTCCGTACCTCCCGAACCGACACCGGACTCGCGGATCGCCACAAAATCCTGGCATTCGCCTGGACCACAGCACGGCGGGAGCGAACGGCACTCTGTGCCGGTCCAGTTGGCTCCGTGATCGATCAGGACGCCGCCTCGGCCACCGGTATGCCCGATGGCGGGGAAATCGGCGCAGCAGGCCGCACAGCTGTTCGATATGACACGTCATCCCCGATCAACGTGCCCTCCCCCGCCCGAAACGCGAAATGGACCGACGCCGAAGCGTCGGTCCATCGCAATCGTCACGCGTCATCGCCGCAGGAAGGCGAACTCCTCCTGCAGCGCGCTCGCCTTGGCACGCAGTGCCGACACGGACGGACCGGCGCCGAGCACCTCCCGCGAAACGGTCGGCAACGCTGCGTGCAACAACGGCTCCGGCACCAGCTCACGCACGGTTTCCGGACCACCACCCTGCGCGCCGACGCCCGGCATCAGGATCGGGCCGTTGAGCTCGGTGAGATCCGGCGCTTCGGTGAGGGTGGCGCCGAGCACAATGCCGACCGAGCCGAATTCCTGGCCCGCATTGCACTGCGCCGCAGCATCGACCATGGTCTGCGCGATCGTGCGACCGTCCGCCACCACTGCCCGCTGCACCTGTGCACCTTCGGGATTCGAGGTGGCGGCGAGTACGAAGACACCGCGCCCGTTCGCCTCCGCGAGCGTCAAAGCCGGTGCGAGGGAACCGAATCCAAGATACGGCGACACCGTCACCGCATCCGAGCCGAGCGTGCCGTCGGCGAGCCAGGTCCGCGCGTAGGCATCCATGGTCGAGCCGATATCGCCGCGCTTGGCATCGGCGAGCACCAGGGTGCCCGAGGCGCGCAGCACCTCGATGGTGCGCTCGAGCACCGCGATTCCGCCGGAACCGTAGGCCTCGAAGAATGCGACCTGCGGTTTGATCAGCGCGACCCGGCCGTCGAAGGCCTCGACGCAGATCTCGGCGAAAGCCTCGACACCGTCGACATCGTCGGTGAGACCCCACGATCGGAGCAGGCCGGGATGCGGATCGATGCCGACGCACAGTGGCCCGAGATGCCGCATGGCGTGCTGCAATCGGGCACCGAAGGTCTTCACCGCACCGTCTCCTTCGTCAGCCACGCAGCACCGAATGCAGTTCCTGCAGCGAGCGCACCCCGATGCCGCCGTTGATGCTCGCCTCGATGCCCTGCACGGCCGCGGCCGCACCCTGCACCGTGGTGATGCACGGGATGTTCACCCCGACCGCCGCCGTGCGGATCTCGTAGCCGTCCACGCGCGGCCCGGAGTTGCCGTAGGGGGTGTTGAACACCATGTCGACCTCGCCGTCGCGGATCTGCTCCACGATGGTCGGCTGGTCGGCCGGCCCCTCCTCGGAGTGCTTGCGCACCTGTTCGCACGGAATTCCGTTGCGGCGCAGCATTTCCGCGGTGCCCTCGGTGGCCAGGATGCGGAAGCCGAGGTCGTTGAGGCGCTTGACCGGGAACACCATGGCGCGCTTGTCCCGGTTGGCGATCGAGACGAACACGGTGCCTTCGGTCGGCAGCGAACCGTAGGCTGCGGCCTGGCTCTTGGCGAAGGCAGTGCCGAAGTCCGCATCGATGCCCATGACCTCACCGGTGGACTTCATCTCCGGCGAGAGCAGCGAATCCACACCGCTGCCGTCGGCCTTGCGGAACCGGTGGAACGGTAGCACCGCCTCCTTCACCGCGACGGGCGCGTCGAGCGGCACGTGGCCGCCGTCGCCCTCGGCGGGCAGCATGCCCTCCTTGCGCAGTTCGGCGATGGTGGCGCCCATGGTGATCCGTGCGGCCGCCTTGGCCAGCGGCACCGCGGTGGCCTTGGAGACGAACGGAACCGTGCGGCTCGCCCGCGGATTCGCCTCGAGTACGTAGAGCACATCGTCCTTGAGCGCGTACTGCACATTGAGCAGGCCCTTGACGCCGATGCCCTTGGCCAGCGCGATGGTGGAGCGGCGCACCGCCTCGATATCGCTGCGGCCCAGGGTGATCGGCGGCAGTGCGCAGGCGGAGTCGCCGGAGTGGATACCCGCCTCTTCGATGTGCTCCATCACACCGCCGAGGTAGACCTCGTCACCGTCGCAGAGCGCGTCGACGTCGATCTCGATGGCGTCTTCCAGGAACCGGTCGACCAGCACCGGATGTTCCGGGCTGAGTTCGGTGGCCCGGGAGATGTAACCCTCCAGCGAGTCCTCGTCGTAGACGATCTCCATACCGCGACCGCCGAGCACGTAGGACGGGCGCACCAGCACCGGGTAGCCGATGCCCGCGGCGATCTTCTTGGCCTGCGCGAAGGTGGTCGCGGTGCCGTACTTCGGTGCGGGCAGGCCCGCGGCGACCAGGACGTCGCCGAATTCGCCGCGATCCTCGGCCAAATCGATGGCGGCGGCGCTGGTGCCGACCACCGGCACACCGGCGTCGGTGAGGCGCTGCGCCAGCCCCAGCGGGGTCTGGCCGCCGAGCTGCACGATTACCCCGGCGACGGTGCCGGACTCGGTTTCGGCGTGGTAGACCTCGAGCACATCCTCGAAGGTCAGCGGCTCGAAGTAGAGCCGGTCGGCGGTGTCGTAGTCGGTGGAGACGGTTTCCGGATTGCAGTTGACCATGACGGTCTCGTATCCGGCCTGCGAAAGCGTCTGCGCCGCATGGACACACGAGTAATCGAATTCGATGCCCTGGCCGATCCGGTTCGGGCCGGAACCCAGGATGATCACCTTGTCGCGTTCGCGCTGCGGCGAGACCTCCGACTCGGCGGCGGGATCGAGTTCGTAGGTCGAGTAGTGATACGGGGTTTTGGCCTCGAACTCCGCGGCGCAGGTGTCGACGGTCTTGAAGACCGGACGAATACCGAGCCGATGACGCAGTGCCCGTACGCCGGTCTCACCCGCCAATTCCGGTCGCAGCGCGGCGATCTGGCGATCGGAGAGGCCATAGTGCTTGGCGCGGCGCAGCAGCGGCTCGTCGAGTACGGGGGCGTCGATGACCTCTCGGCGCAGCTCGACCAGTCCGGCCACCTCGGCGACGAACCAGGGGTCGATGCCGGAGGCCGCGGCGACGTCCTCGATGCTCGCGCCCAGCCGCAGCGCCCGCTCGACCTGGTAGATGCGTCCCTCGGTCGGGGTGCGCAGGTCTTCGAGGATGGCTTCGGTATCGGTCCAGTTGCCGTCGCCCTGGGTCCAGAAGCCGGCGGCCTTGGTCTCCAGCGAGCGCAGCACCTTGCCGAGCGCCTCGGCGAAGTTGCGACCCAGCGACATCGCCTCGCCGACCGACTTCATGGTGGTAGTCAGCGTGGCGTCGGCACCGGGGAACTTCTCGAAGGCGAAGCGCGGCGCCTTTACGACCACATAGTCCAGGGTCGGCTCGAAACAGGCCGGGGTTTCCTTGGTGATGTCGTTGACGATCTCGTCCAGGGTGTAGCCGATGGCCAGCTTGGCGGCGATCTTGGCGATCGGGAAACCCGTTGCCTTGGAAGCCAATGCGGACGAGCGCGAGACGCGCGGATTCATCTCGATGACGATCAGGCGTCCGTCGGCCGGGTTCACCGCGAACTGGATATTGCAGCCACCGGTATCGACGCCGACCTCGCGCAGGATGTCGATGCCGAGGTCACGCAGCTTCTGGTATTCGCGGTCGGTGAGGGTCATGGCGGGTGCGACGGTGACCGAATCACCGGTGTGCACACCCATCGGGTCCACATTCTCGATCGAGCAGACCACCACGACATTGTCGCGGCCGTCGCGCATCAGCTCGAGTTCGTATTCCTTCCAACCCAGGATGGATTCCTCGATGAGCACATTGGCGGTCGGCGAGGCGGCCAAGCCGCCGCCGGCGATGCGATCGAGGTCCTCGTCGTTGTAGGCCATGCCGGAGCCGAGGCCGCCCATGGTGAACGACGGCCGCACGACCACCGGAAAGCCCAGTTCCGCAACGGTGTCGCGGACCTCGTCCATGGTGTGGCAGACCCGCGAACGGGCGCTCTCGCCGCCGACCTTGGCGACGATGTCCTTGAACTTCTGCCGGTCCTCACCGCGCTGGATGGCTTCGAAATCGGCGCCGATCAGCTCGACGTTGTATTTCTGCAGCACTCCGCGCTCGTGCAGAGCGACCGCGGTGTTCAGCGCGGTCTGCCCACCGAGAGTGGCGAGAATGGCGTCGGGGCGCTCCTTTTCGATGACCTTCTCGACGAACTCCGGCGTAATCGGCTCCACATAGGTGGAATCGGCGAATTCCGGATCGGTCATGATGGTCGCCGGGTTGGAGTTCACCAGCGATACCCGCAGGCCCTCGGCCCGCAGCACCCGGCACGCCTGGGTGCCGGAGTAGTCGAATTCGCAGGCCTGGCCGATGACGATCGGACCGGAGCCGATCACCAGGATGTGCTTGAGATCCTCGCGGCGAGGCATCAGGCTCCTTCCATGAGACCGGCGAAACGGTCGAAGAGATAGGCGGCGTCATGGGGTCCGGCGGCGGCCTCCGGGTGGTACTGCACCGAGAATGCGCGGCCGTCGACCAGGCGCACGCCCTCGACGGTGCCGTCGTTGGCGCACACATGGCTGACTTCGGCCTTGCCGAACGGGGTGTCGAACTGTTCGCCCTGTTCACCCTCCAGCGCGAAGCCGTGGTTCTGCGCGGTGATCGAGATCCGGCCGGTCTCGTGTTCGACGACCGGGATATTGATGCCGCGGTGGCCGAACTTCATCTTGTAGGTCTTGCGGCCGAAGGCGCGGCCGAGGATCTGATTGCCGAAGCAGATCCCGAACAGCGGCAGCCCCTTCTCCAGCACGCCCTGGGTGATGGCGACCGCGCCGTCCTGGGTTGCCGGGTCGCCTGGACCGTTGGACAGGAAGACGCCGTCCGGCTTCAGCTCCAGGATCTGATCGAGCGAGACGGTCGACGGCACCACATGCACCCGCATGCCACGCTGAGCGAACATGCGCGGGGTGTTGGTCTTGATGCCGAGGTCGACCGCGACGACGGTGAAGCGCGGGTCGCCGTTCGGTTCGATCGTGTACAGCGCGTCGGTGCTGACCTCCTCGGCCAGATCCGCACCCAGCATCGAGGGCTGTCCGTTGACCCGGGCCAGCAGTTCGTCTGCGTCGGCGAGCGCCGAGCCGGAGAAGATGCCTGCTTTCATCGAACCGCGGGTGCGTAGGTGGCGCACCAGGGCGCGGGTGTCGATGCCCGCGATGCCGACGATCTGCTGGCGGTCCAGCTGGTCCTGCAGGGTGCCGGTCGAGCGCCAGTTCGACGCGACGCGCGAGGCGTCGCGGACCGCGTATCCGGCGACCCAGATCTTGCCGGATTCGTCGTCCTCGTCGTTCCAGCCGGTATTGCCGATCTGCGGGGCCGTGGCCACCACGATCTGGCGGTGGTAGCTGGGGTCGGTGAGGGTCTCCTGGTACCCGGTCATCGCGGTGCAGAACACCGCCTCACCGAGTGTTTCGCCCACGGCACCGAAGGCCGTGCCGCGGAAAACCCGGCCGTCCTCCAGCACCAATGCTGCTTCTTTTGTCATCCCTCGTCGTCTCCCGTCATCGCCCTGGCCCACGCCGGGTACACCGTCTTGTCGTCACCTCGGAAACCGGTATCTATCTCGGTTCCGGTCGGCAGCTTCCAGCGAATTACCAGCACACCATCTTCCGTCATCACCTTGCCCGCATGTCCGCGTTCGGTCCGCACGGCGGTAATGGATTCCTGCGGAATCCAGATCACCGTCGCACCGTCGCGCTCGAGCAGAATCCCCCGTTCGAACCGCGTGAGTTCCGCGGTGGCCCGGAAACCCAGGTCGCCCACTGCGATCCGGTCCTGCCAGCTCGGCGCGATGGTGCTGCCGAGATACAGTCCAGTGGTCGGCTCGAGCACCTGAGCGCCGAGATCACCCGGCACATGCGGTAGTTCGCCGATGCGCGCCTCCTGACGCGCGGCTCGGTTCTGCCAGCCCCGGTACATCAGCCAGACGCACAGAACGAACAGTGCGATCAGCCCGACCACCAACAGCACTCTCATCTACGAACCTCCCACCGCCTTGCCCTCACGGGCGGTTACCCGGCCTCGGAGCAACGTCGTTGTCACCCGAGCCGGGAACGTCATGTCCTCGAACGGCGTGTTGTTCGAAATGCTGGCGAGTTCGGCGGCCCGCACCGTCCAGCTCGCGTCCGGATCGACCAGCGTGAGATTGGCCGGTTCGCCGACCTCGATCGGGCGGCCATGACCGTCGAGTCCGACGATTTCGGCCGGACGCTCGCTCATCACGCGGGCGACACCGCGCCAATCCAGCAGGCCGGGTTCGACCATGGTCTGCACGATGATCGACAGCGCGGTCTCCAGGCCGAGCATGCCGGGGCGGGCGGCGGCGAATTCGCAGCACTTGTCCTGTTCGGCGTGCGGGGCGTGGTCGGTGGCGACGCAGTCGAGGGTGCCCTCGGCCAGTGCCTGCCGCAGCGCGATGGTGTCGGAGACCTCGCGCAGCGGCGGGTTCACCTTATTGACCGCGTCGTAAGTCTCCAGGCGCGAGTCGTCGAGCAGCAGGTGGTGCGGAGTGACCTCGGCGGTGATCGAAATACCTTGGGCCTTGGCCCATTTCACCAGCTCGACGGTGCCGGCGGTGGAGGCGTGGCAGATGTGCACGCGGGCATCTGCGTCGCGGGCCAGCAGTGCGTCGCGGGCCACGATCGACTCTTCCGCGGCGCGCGGCCAACCGGCCAGGCCGAGGCGGGCCGCGGTCGGACCTTCATGTGCGACAGCGCCTTTGGTCAGACGCGGCTCTTCGGCATGCTGTGCGATCAAGACGCCGAGGGAGTTCGAGTACTCCAACGCGCGGCGCATGAGCAGCGGATCGTAGACGCAGTGGCCGTCGTCGGAGAACATGCGCACCGCGCCGACTCCGGCGGCCATGGTGCCCATTTCGGCGAGTTGCTTACCTTCCAGACCAACCGTGACCGCACCCACCGGGTACACATCGACCAGGCCGACCTCCTGACCGCGCCGCCACACGTGATCGGTGACGACCACCGAATCGGCGACGGGGTTGGTATTGGCCATGGCGAAGACGGCGGTGTAACCGCCGAGCGCCGCTGCGGCGGAACCGGTTTCGATGGTCTCGGTATCCTCGCGGCCGGGTTCGCGCAGATGAGTGTGCAGATCGACCAAGCCGGGCAGCAGGATCTGGCCCTGCGCGTCGATGACCTCGGCGTCGATAATGCCGAGATCGGTTCCGATGGCGGCGATTACACCGTCGCGCACGAGTACGTCGACCGGCTCGCCCTCGCCGTACGGCCGAACACCTTTGAGCAGCAGGCTCATGCCTTCACCTCGCTGGCGCTCGGCTCCGGCATGCGCCATGCGCACTGGCACATGATTCGCTCACTTCGTTCGCTCATGCGGCAGCCTCCTGGGTACCGACCAGCAGCCGGAACAGCACGGCCATCCGCATATGCACTCCGTTCGTCACCTGTTGCAGGATCGCCGCCTGCGGGGAATCGGCCACCGGCGAGGCGATTTCCATGCCGCGCAGCATCGGCCCCGGATGCAGGACGACCGCGTTCTCGTCGAGCAGTGCCAGCCTGCGCTCGGAAAGTCCGTAGTTGACCGAATATTCGCGCGCAGACGGGAAGAAACCGCCGTTCATCCGCTCCTGCTGCACCCGTAGCATCAGCACCGCATCTGCGCCGGGCAATTCGGCGTCGAGCGAAGGCGAGATCCGAGCGGGCCAGAGGTCCGCACCGACGGGCAGTAGCGTGCGCGGCGCGACCAGCACCACCTCGGCGCCAAGAGTATCGAGCAGAAAGACATTCGAGCGCGCGACCCGGCTGTGCAGGATATCGCCGACGATGACGATCCGCTTGCCCTCGATATCGCCGAGGCGCTGACGCAGGGTCAGGGCGTCCAGCAGCGCCTGCGTCGGATGCTGGTGGGTACCGTCACCGGCGTTGATGATGGCCGGGCCCTGCCGGCCCTCGGCGACCGCCCAGCCATCCATCCAGCGCGCGATCTGATGCGCCGCACCTGAGGCCGGGTGCCGGACGATGAGCGCATCGGCGCCCGCCGCGTGCAGAGTCAGCGCCGTGTCGCGCAGTGATTCGCCCTTGGCGACCGAGGAGCTGCTCGCGCTGACGTTGATCACATCGGCGCTCATCCACTTGCCCGCGACCTCGAACGAGACCCGGGTGCGAGTCGAGTTCTCGTAGAAGACCGTCATCACGGTGCGGCCGCGCAGCGTCGGCAGCTTCTTCACCTCGCGCCCCAGCAGCGCCTGTTCGAAGCGCTCGGCCTCGTCGAGCAATTCGGTGGCGGTGGCACGATCGAGGTCGGTCACCGTCAAGAGATGTCTCACGAGCGCACCTCATACACACTCGCTCCGGCGAGCCGGTTCACTGCGCTTCCTCCTGATGCAAGTAGACGCCGTCGCGGCCGTCGTGTTCGGTGAGCAATACAGAGATGTCCTCGCTGCGGGAGGTCGGCACGTTCTTGCCGACGAAATCCGCGCGGATCGGGAGTTCGCGATGGCCGCGGTCGATGAGCACCGCGAGTTGGACGGCGCGGGGGCGGCCGAGATCGCGCAGACCGTCGAGGGCGGAGCGCACGGTGCGGCCGGAGAAGAGCACGTCGTCGACCAGGACCACGAGTGCGTCCTCGATACCGCCCTCGGGCACCGAGGTGCGCTCGAGCGGGCGGTGCGGGCGGCTGCGTAGATCGTCGCGATAGAGGGTGATGTCGAGCGAGCCGAGTGCCGGGCGGACCCCGGAGAACTCCTCGATCTTGTCGGTGAGCCGCGCGGCCAGCGTGGTGCCGCGGGTGGGAATGCCGATCAGCACCACGCGCGGTGCATCCGGCTCGCCCGCATCGACGGCGGTCTTTTCGATGATCTGATGCGCGATACGCGCGATGGTCCGGCCGACGTCGGAGGGAGACAGCAACTCGCGTCCCGCGCTCACCCACTCCGGGGTGTGTCGCTGCGACGTTTCGGCAGCGCCGGACTTGGCGGCCCGTTCCTCGGGCACGGCCATGCCGACCTCCTTCCCCGCCTCACCGGACGGTCCGTTAAAGGATGTCTTTACGGCATGCAGCCTAGCAGCGCCGTTTGCACCGCTTTAACCAGGCATATCCCGCTGTGAGCGGGGCCACGCATGGTTCGGACACTCCGGGCATTCCGGGCGGTTCACGCTTCGCGGACCGCGATGACGACTCCGATGTCCGGATCGTTCGAAGCGACCGGCCGGTCCAGCGCGGCGACCATATCGTCCCAGCTACGGAATTCGGTATGCCAGCCGTGTTCGTCCAGCCAGGTTCTGGCATCGGCGCCGAGGCCGGTGCGCGGACGATCCGCGCCGTCAGCACCGCCGACCAGGCGTTTGAGTTCGGCGTACGGCCCGGCATTTTCGTCGACGGCGAAGCGGCTGACGCCGAAACGGCTTCCCGGAGCGGATAATTCGGTCAGTGTGGTGACCACGTGCAACGCGTGTTCGTGGGTCAGGTAGCCCAGGACACCCTCGTCTACCCAGTGCGCGGGGAGGTCCGGCCGAAATCCGCACTCCTCGAGCAGCTTTGCCCAGTCTTCGCGCAGATCGATGGCAAGCACCGCGCGGCCGCAGCGAGGTTGCGCACGTGCCGCGGCGAGGACCGGTTCCTTGAATGCGAAGAGCTCCGGCAGATCGATCTCGAATACTCGAACGTCGGCGGGCACAGCCATGCGGAATGCCCTGGTGTCCAAGCCCGCACCGATCAGCACGATCTGGCGTATCCCGTCTTCGACCGCCTCGGCGACCCGGTCATCGACGAGCCGGACACCGACCGTACGACCTTCGTAGAACATGGCCGCCACCTCTTCCAGCCGCGCCCAACGCTCGGTTCCGCCGTCGATCTCGCAGTAGGCGCGGCGGGCGGCATCGACGAACAGCTGCGCGAACGGGTCGTCGTACAAGCGGTCCGTGCGCGCCGATTCCTTCGCCCTGATGACCGCGACACCGATCGCGGTCAATGCGACACCGGCCGTCGGCGCCTTCGGATGCGTTTCGGTCATGGCTGCCTCCCCAATAGATAACTTGTCGCCCGGCTAGTAATTTGGGCACAGCGAAGACGCTAGGCTGCGACTAGCCGGTCGTCAAGCAAAAGAGAAGGACGTAATGGACGGACGTCGCAGCGATACGCGCGAGCGGATTCGTACTGTCGCAATGGAATTGTTCTCCGAACGCGGCTACGAGAAGACCTCCTTGCGCGAGATCGCCGACCGCCTCGGTGTCACCAAGGCCGCGCTGTACTACCACTTCCGCACCAAGGAAGACATCGTCGCGAGCCTCTCCGACGACCTGCGTCGTGGCATCGACGACATCGTGGCATGGGCCGAGAGCGCCCCACCCGACACGGAGCGAGCCAACGAAATCCTCACGCGCTACGGCGCGCTGCTGCACGGCATCGGCCGCAGCATGGTCCGCTTCTGGCACGAGAACCAGCCGGCCTTCCGCCAGCTCGACTTCGGCTCGAGCATGCGCTACCAGTTCCGCGTGCTCGCCGACCTGATGGCCGGTCCGGACCAGCCGCCGCTCGCCGTCTTCCGTGCGCGCGAAGCCCTGCTCGCCATCAGTTGGAGCACCGCCATGATGGGCGATCTTCCGCTCACCGACGACGAGTGCTACGCCGCGGCCGTCGATATCGCGCGAGACATTCTCACCAAGAATTGATGACCGTTTCTCGCTAGCACATATGTTCGACAGCGCGTAGATTCGACGGCATGTCGACACCGCTGCAGGGATCATTGCTCGACGGGTTCGGAGACATCGAGGTGGGCGGGCTCGATGGTGTACGCCGGACGGCGTTGAGTCATGGGGCCTGGGTGGATGTGTTGCCCGGGTGGCTGTCGGGGGCGGATGCGTTGTTCGAAAGATTGGCGGATGGGGTGCCGTGGCAGGCGGAGCGGCGGCCGATGTACGACCGCGTGGTGGATGTGCCGCGGCTGCTGTATTTCTATGAAGAGGGCGCGGAGTTACCGGACCCAGCATTGGACGAGGCACGGGAGACACTGACCGCGCACTACCGCGAGGAACTCGGTGAACCGTTCCGCACGGCCGGGTTGTGCTACTACCGCGACGGACGCGACAGTGTGGCCTGGCACGGCGATACCTTCGGGCGCGGCGCGACCGACGACACGATGGTCGCCATCGTTTCGATCGGTGCGCCGCGAGCGTTGCTGCTGCGCCCGCGCGGTGGCGGCGCAAGTCTTCGATTTCAGGTCGGACATGGCGATCTGCTGGTCATGGGCGGCTCATGCCAGCGCACCTGGGAACACGCCGTACCGAAGACGCGCAGGCCGACCGGGCCGCGAATCAGCATTCAATTTCGACCGCGCGGCGTGCGCTGACTACGCAGCGGCGTGACGGCTTGTTGACCTCAACCACGGTTGAGATAAGAAGCTGATCGCATGAGCGCAACGACAATTCAGCCCGTGGTCGCGGACACCACGGTCGACCACACCGACGACATTGCGGCGATCGAGCAGATCATCGCCAATGTCGAAACCGCGTACAACACCAACGATGCCGAACTCATGACCGCCGACTTCACCGCCAATGCGGCGGTGGTCAATGCGGTGGGTGCGCTCATGGTCGGGAAAGACGCACTGCTGGAGGCGAATCGGCAGGGGCTGGCGGGATTCCTGAAGGATCAGTATGTCCGCTACGAGGTCGCCGACATCGTATTCCTGCGGCCCGATATCGCGATCGCGCACAAGCTCGCCCGCGCGACCACCGCCGAGGGTGAGCTGATCGATATCGATCACGCGATGATCGCGCTGTACGTCCTGGTCAAAGAGAACGGTCGGTGGTGGACCGCGGCGCGGCAGAACACACTGGTCCCGCAGGCGAAGTAGCCGTCGGCTCAGGGCGTGGCGAGCCGTTCCTCGCGCGTCGGGAAACGACGGCGGCGAACGGTCGCACCGTGCGACCAGATGGCCCGCCGGACCTCCTCCGTCGAGGCACATCCGTCGAATCGGACGAGTACTTCGGCACGGGCCTGACGTGCGATATTCACCTTCCGGCGGTATTGCCGGAAAATCTGAACCTCGCCAGTGCGGTCCTCGTCCAGGTATTCGTAATCCATGCCGTAGTAGGCGTAGGTCCCGAGGGGCGCCAGCGAGGTTGCCCAGGATCGCAGCTGATCGCGTGCACCGAAAATCGTGACCATGCCGCCGATGCGGTCGATCCGTTCCCACCCGGTCGGTATATCGGCGAAATTCCAGTCGCGTTCCCCCGGTCCCTTCGCGCGCCACTCCTGCAGCTGGGCCACCGCGGCATCCAGACCGAACGTCTGCCAGCGCACCGTGCCCTGCGAACCGTCGCGGAACGGCAGTTGCCTGCGCAAAGCGACGGCGGCGGCGCGGGTGAAGACGGTCAGGTCGGCGGGAACCAGCACAATCGGATCCGAGGGCGCGGCGTCGAACGGATTGGGATCCAGATGCGCCGGATCGATGACCACGAGCGTGCCCGGGCGCCGCTGATAGGCCAGGCCCCACAGCAGTCGAGCCAGCATGCGCGCACCACGCCAATCGGAGAGCACATGCCAGGTCTCGTGGAAATGGTTGGTGGCGAATCGGAAATCGCTGCCGGGGCGCAGGCTCAGCACCGTATACACCCGCCCGTCGAGCACCATGGTACGTCGATGCAATTTCGCCATATTGTCGGTAGCCGAACCGGGGCGCGGCCGTTTGTTCTGCGCGGCCACGTTCACCTCCAGTTCTGCCTCGCGTGCATTCCAGGAGAACACGGCCGCGACGACGGGGCAACGGATTATTTTCGCGCAGTTGAACAGTGGTCCAGAGCGCAGCGGTGTGCGGCTTCCCCCGATAGATTGGCCATATGAGCAATCCTGGGGCGGGGGTTTTGGCCGTAATGCCGCTGCATACGATCAGCGAGGTCTACGGCGAAAGCGGACTGCGCGAACGACTATTGCTGGAAATCGCCGAACTATCCGATACCGAACGGCTCACCGAGGCATTGGACCTGGCTACCGAACTGCATCGCGAGGATCGTTACGGCCGCGAGCCGTATCTGAGTCACCTACTGCGCGTTGCGATTCGGATCGTCAGCCACTACGAGGTGCGGGACCCGGACGTCGTCGCGGCCGGGCTGCTGCACGATTCGGTCGAGGATCACCCGGAAGAACTGGCCGGAGCGCGTCCCGGTTCGCCGACCGATGCCGCCCTGGCCGAACTCTCGGCCCGGTTCGGCACCCGGGTCGCCGAACTCGTCGCCGCCGTCACCAATCCGGAACCGGATCCGGATATAGATCAGCACACGCAATACCGCGAACATGTGGCGACCAATCTCGATCGGGCGCCGTGGGCCCGCATCGTCAAACTCTCCGACTTCACCGACAATGGCGTCGGCATCCTCTACGCCGACGGACCGGCGATGCGCAGACTCGCCACCAAGTACCGCCCGCTCACCGATGTCTACCGCGACCTCGTCACCCGCTCGGATACCCCGCTCGCCGAGCACGTCAAACGGCATATCCTGCACCAGCTCGATAGCGCCGACGAACGTTTCGACGCCATTCTCGCCAGGGACTAGGGCCCGCGCAGTACCGATTCGACGAGCTCACGAACCGCCGCGAGCAGCCGTTCGGTCTCTCCGGCACGAGCCAGTCGCGGCACCTGTTCGCCACCCAGTGCGCCGAACAGCAGCCTGCCGACCACTTCGGCATCCAGGTCCGGGCGAGCCTCCCGCAACAGCGCAGTGATGTGCGCATCCCAGAATTCGTGGATTTCGGCGGCACGTGGATGCGGCGGGCCCTGCAGGTAGGCGACCGTCACCTCGATGTTGTCGGTCATCATTCGCACGAAGCCGTCGAAGAAGGCCAGCAGTCGCTCCCCGGCCTGCGCCCCTGGCCCCAGCGGCGGCGGTCCGCTCCGGACGGCATCCATCAAGGCGAAGGTGCTCTCGGCGATCATCTCGTGCAGTAATCCGGCGCGATTGCCGAAGCGGTGGAAGATCGTGCCCTTGCCGACACCGGCGGCCGCCGCGACCCGATCCATGGTGAGTGCGTCGGCGCCGTGTTCGGCGAGCAGGGCGGCCGTCGCGGCCAGGATCGCCTGCCGGTTACGCGCGGCATCCGCCCGTTCCCTCGGGCGTTCGTCGGTCATTCCACCACCTTCATTGACAACTTGACCGGCGGTCCATATTGTTCGAGACATCTGGACCGACAGTCAAGTTATGGAGTTAGCAATGAAAGCAATCGTAATGACGGACGTCGGCGGACCCGAGGTCCTGGTCGCCCAGGATGTCGCCGTACCGCATCCGGGCGCCGGCGAACTGGTGATCCGCGCCGAGGCGATTCCGGTGCTGTTCCCGGAGACCAAACTGCGCTCGGGCGAGTTCCCGATGCCGGTCGAAACACCGGTGGTCTTCGGTTTCCAGGCCGCCGGAGTGGTCGTCGAGATCGGGGACGGGGTCGACTCGGCATTGCTGGACCGACGCGTCGCGGTGGCCACCGCAGGCTTCGGTTCCTACGCCGAATTCGTTTGTGCACCAGCCTTTTCCGCGATCACGATCCCGGATGCCCTCTCGTCGGAAGACGCGGCGGCTGTCCTGATGGACGGATCGGTGGCACTGCCTCTGCTCGCGAAGGCGGCGCTCACCAGCACCGAAACCGTCCTGATCGAAGCCGCCGCAACAGGAGTCGGCAGCGCACTCACCCAACTCGCCAAGGAATTCGGCGCCGCGCGCGTCATCGCAACCGCTGGCGGCCCCGAAAAATCCGCGCGGGCACTGGCATTGGGCGCGGACCAGGTCATCGACCACAACGCGCCGGACTGGCCGGCCCGGCTGCGCGAAGCCCTCGACGGCACCACGCTCGACGTCGTCTTCGATTCCATCGGCGGCAGCACCGCTCGAGACCTACTGGAAACCATGACCCCGGTACGCGGCCGAATCCTAAGCTACGGCTGGCTCTCCGGAGCCCCCGCCCAGATATCCACAACAGACTTACTCCCCCACGGCCTCACCCTCACCGCCTGCGCCGGCCCGGCCTGGCTCGCCGAGGTATCGCGCTCCGGTGCCGCCGCCCTCGACCGAGCCACTTCCGGAACACTCACTCCCCGAATCGATTCCGTTCTCCCCCTCGACGAGGCGGCCAAAGCCCACCAGCTCATCGAGCAGCGCTCTCCCATCGGCAAGATCGTCCTGCGTCCCTGATGCACCGCGGATATCCGCCGCGTCGCTGCCTTCATCGAAAGTGAGTATGGTATCGAAATGGATTGTGGCCCTTGTTGTTTCCCGTGGAGCATTCGGTGCGCGGACTGCACAGTTGCACCGAGTGCATCCACCGGCTGCGTCAGGGGCGGCGAGCGAAAGCGGGGACGTGTTCTGGGAGTATCCCTCGGGCGATCAGGAATGGGGGGACGGTGCGCAGGACCGGAATTCGGCGCAGGATGCGTAGCGGCAACGGAGTCGTTGCGGCGTTGGCGATATCGATTCGGCCGGACAGGGCGGGGCGGAATACGGCGGTGTGCAGGATACGTTGCAGGCCCTGGGTGACGGCGGTCGGCAGGGTGCGGCGACGCTGCACCCTGGCCAGGTCGTGGGTGGTCAGGGTGCCCGAAGTCAACGGTGGGGCAAGGATTCTCGCGGTGGCGACGGCGTCCTGGATGGCCAGGTTGATGCCGACTCCGCCGGCGGGTGACATGGCGTGAGCGGCGTCGCCGATACAGAGCAGGCCGTCGGTGTACCACTTGGTCAGGCGGTCCAATTTCACATCGAGTAGCTTCACCTCGTCCCAGTCGCGCAGCGCATCCTCCCGGTCACGCAACCACGGTGCCGAATCGGCCATACTGCACACGATTTCGGTCACCGGACCGCGCCGGGCCGCCGCGTCGCCGCCCTTGGCGATGAGGATTGCGACCTGCCAATAGTCACCACGATCGAACATGACAGCGGCGCGGTGGGCGCTGAGCAGTCCGATCAAACCGGCGGGGTCGATATCGGTGCGCGGCAAACGGAACCACCACACATCCATCGGTGTCGGCCAACTTCGTGAGCCGAGTCCGACCTCGGCCCGCAGCACCGAGTTACGGCCGTCGCAGGCCACGGTCAGATCGGCGCGGATCTCGCTGGTTTCGCCGTCTCTGGTCCGGTAGGCGACACCGGCGACCCGGCCGTCCTCCCAAATCACTGCTGTCGCTTCGGTATTCATGCACAGCCGGAAGCTCGGCTCCCGATCGGCCGCCCCGGCCAACAGGTCCAGCAGATCCCACTGCGGCACCATCGCGATGTATTTGTGCGTACCCGGCAAATGTTCCAGGGTGAATACCGTCTGTACCGACCCGCGGATCGGCAGCTGGATCTGCTGCAGCTTGCGCGCGGGTAGTTTCGCGAACTCCTCGCCGAGACCCAGTTCATCGAGCAGGTCCAGGGTCGTTGGATGTACTGTGTCGCCGCGGAAGTCGCGCAGGAAGTCCTTGTGCTTCTCCAGAACGGTGACATCGATTCCGGCGCGGGCCAGCAGCAGCCCGAGCACCATACCCGCCGGTCCACCACCAACCACCAGGCACGTCGTGTGTTCCATTGCCCCGACCTCCCTCCGTGCGCACGCGCCGGACGGACATTCCGCGGGCGCGGATGTAGCGGTTTCCCTGGCCGACATCAATGGTAGGCCGCTCAGCCGAGCCCAAGGCCGGTAACCGTTGCAGCAGCGATCAGATCAGCGGCGCAGAACGAAAAAGTACGGCTCGGTCATCCCTCGCATATCCATCACCCCGAGCAGCGTATCGATATCCACCCGACGGAAGTGATCGATGATCGGCAGATGGTCGTAAACCATCGCGGTACTCACCGCACCGCGGTATTCGATATCGCGCAAACGTGCTGTCGGCCTGCGAGTTCGGATCGCCGGGGCGAGGAGGGGCAGTAGCTTCCGCACCGTCTGCACGCCCGCGAGCGGCACCCTACCGGCCAGACCGAGCGGCACCCGCCGGGGATCGACCGCGAAGATATTTCCCGATTCGTCGGCGAACAACAGTGGATGCACCGACTCCGGATCATCGAACTGCTTGCCGTACCAGCCGGAGGCAACCAGCACCCCGGCCATCGGATGCCCGGTATCCAGTTCCTCACCCCGCCAGCGGCCGACGGTCACCTCCGCGACCCTGGCCGCGGGCAATCTATCGAACAGCTCCCACGCCCGCTCCGTCGTGCATTCACCATCGAGCAAGTCCGCCAGATCGGACTGCGCGCTCTCATTCTCGGCCATGACCGATCTCCTTCTCGATGGCAACGTTGCGAGAATAAGGCTATCAATCTCTCATTCGGTCGGTTCAGAAGGGCGCGTCGGCTGCCAACTGCCCCACTTCCGCCAGGTAGGGGTCGAGTTCGCCGGATTCGAACCGCGACATGCCGATGACATGCCAGAACCGCCCGGCGATATTGCCCTCGAATTTGTATCGGCCATCGGGTGCGAGGGCCGCCCATCCTTCGGGCAGACCGAGCAGTATCGCGCGAATCGACGGTGCGCCATCCTCCGGCCGCGACCACAGCAGGATGTTGCCGTCATCACCGCCGCTGGCCAGCAGTTTGCCGGACGGGTCGAAGCTGAGCGACCAGACCCGGCGCTTATGCCCTTCGAGGGTATGCAGATGACGTCCGGATGCCATGTCCCACAACCGAACAACCAGGTCATCGCCCGCGGTCGCCAGTGTGCCGGTGCGGGAGTCGACCGCGGCCGTCCAGAGCCTGCCGGTGTGCCGGGTCAGCGTATGCAGTGCATCGCCGGATTCGATATCCCAGATGCGGGCGGTGGTATCCCAGGACACACTGGCGAGCCGGTCCTCGTGAAAGGCCACCGAATACACGCGGTCGCGATGTCCGCGCAGTGCGCGCAGGAATCGTCCGGAGCGCACGTCCCACAGTCGCACCACGGAATCGTCGCAGCCGGTGGCCATCAGCGCACCGTCGGCACTGAATGCGATCGAGCGCACCCGGCCGCGATGTTCGGCGCAGACGGCGTGCAGCGCACCGGTGGTGCGCACCCAGATGATCACCGTGTCGTCGTCATTGGCGGTGGCCACATAGTCACCGGTCGGGTCGAAGGCGGCGGCCCAGATCGGTGCGGATTCGACATTGATATGGCGTTCGTACAGGTCGGCGTCGAGGTTGAACAGGCTGAGCCGACCGTCGTTGACGACAAGGCCGAGCTGATGGCGGCCGAGTTCGCTGAATATCGCCGATTCGAAGGTGAGCAGGCGGTCTTCGCTGCCGATCAGTCGGCGAACCAACCGCCCGGTCACCGGGTCCCACAGTCGAACCACACCGTCGTTACCCACGCCGGAGAGCAGGGTACCGTCGGCATTGAAGCTGACCGTGCGAACCTGGCGGCCGTGGCCGGTGAGCGTATGTTTGCAGGTGCCGGTTAGGGGATCCCAGAGCCGGGTGGTGAATTGGTCGTCGGTAACGGCCAATTGGGTACCGTCCGGGCGAAAGGCGAACGGCCAGATCGAGCCGGTATGCGCGGTGAGCCGGTGTCGTAACTCCCCGGTCTCGCTGTCGCGCAGACACACCAGTCCGGCGCTATCACCGGAGGCGAGCAGTTCACCCGCCGGATCGAAGGCGAGCCAGTAGATGGCCGCGGTGTGTTCGGTGAGCGACTGCCGTTCCGCGCCGGTCTCCGCGTCCCACAGACGCAGTCCCCCATCGGTATCCCCGCTCGCCACGATCGGCAGGCTGGGGTGGAACGTCACGGTATAGACCCGCCCCGTATGACCGGGTAGGTCGCGAATCTTCCGACAACTCAACGGATCCCACAGCGCGAGCGTGCCGTCGACGCCACCGACCGCGAGCAGTTCACCGGTGGGATTGAATGCCACTCGGAATACCGAGCCGGAGGAGCCACTGAATTCGCCGCTCTCCCTGCCACTTTCGATATCCCACAGGCGCACGGCGCCATCCCGATAGGAAGCCGCGACCAGCGGTCCGCGAATATCCAAGCTGTAGATGAGTTCCCGGCCGCCACCCGCGGGACGGCATTCGTGCCGCAGTTCGCCGCTCGGCAACGTCCACAGCCGCAGCACGCCGTCGGCGTCACCGGTGGCCAGCAGATCACCGGCGGGGCTCAGCACCACCGGCCACGGCCAGTTCTTGTGCCCCAGCAGGATTCGGCGCAGTTCACCGGTGGCGGCATCCCAGATGCCGACGGTCCCGTCGCCGGATCCGGTCACCAGCACCGTATCGGTGAACGCCACCGCGAACGTCCGTGCTCGGTGCGTCTGCAAGGTGCGCAGCGGTCTCCCGGTTTCGGCATCGCAGATGAGTACGCCGCCGTCATCGCTGCCGATGGCCAGCGTACCGCCGTCCGGGTTGTAGGCGACCGGCTGCGGCAGCCGGCCGTGCCTGGCGTGGAAGCCGTGCCGGACTCCGATTGCGGCAGGCGCGAATTCGGTCTGCGCCGCGACTCCGGGCACCCACGCCGCACCGTACAGATCGGTGCCGGTCGGGGTGCCGGTGACCTCGATGAGTGCCGCCCGGGACCAGCGGCTACCGCTGGCCCGCGATCCGGTCAGATCGGTATGCACCAGGCGAGCGCGGGTGAGATCGGCCTCGCCCAGATCCGCGCCGACCAGGCTGGCCTCGTCGAGTCGGGCGCCGACCAACCGCGCACCGTGCAGAACGGCACGGTCGAGGTTCGTGCCGACCAACCGGGCACCGGTGAGATCCGCCCCGGTGAGATCGACATCGCGCAGGTCCCGATACGACAGATCCTCCCCCGCCAGACTCGCACCGCGCAGATCCGCGGTCGGTGCGGTGCGCAGCCGCGTCGCCACCCGAATGGCATTGGTGCGCGAGACTTCGTCGGCCGCCTGGTCGGCGAGCACACCTTCGGCCCAGATGCGCAGCGCCCGGTTGTCGGCGAGATCGCAGAGAAAGTCGATCGAGAGCTGGGATAGCAGCGATTGGGTCAGCGGGGCGGGCGCGGGGGTGCCGACCTCGAATTGTCCGGCGATGTGGTTGGCCACCAGCCATTCCATTACCGACGAATGGATGAAGCCGAACAGGTTGTCCTCGGTGCGCACCAGCAGGCTGCCGGAGCCGATGGCGTGCGCCGACTGTTGCACCGACATCCGGCTCGATCCGGTCAGCTCGGCCGAACCCGCTGCCACCTCGGTCAATTCGGACAGCCGCAGATACGGCTCGCCGGTTTCCCAGACGCGCAGCGCGAATGCCGTGACACCGAGCCACAATTCGTGCAGGCGCAGTCCGGGCAGCGCACCGGCCACGCCCGCGGTGCGGTCGGCCTCGTAGGTCAGCCAGGACTCCAAGATCTCCCGGTACAGCCCGGCCGGACCCACCGCCTGTTTCGCACCCGCCGCGGCCCGTAGCCGCCGCTCGTCCAGATCGGCGATGAACCCGAGCATCCTGGGATTCTGCGCCAGTCCGAGCAGATCCTCGATACCGGTGATCAACCCCATTCTGGCGTCCGCGCGGCGGATATCGCCGCCGTAGCGGTTGGTCAGGAAGGCATGGATCTGCGCGGGCGCGAAATCCTCGATGCCCACGATGCGCCGATCCTGCAGCAGACCGACGCGTTCGCCGAGGGCAGTCAGCACCTGGGCGCGGGATTCGAAGTGCTGGGTGCGGCTGGCCACGATGATCTTGGCTTTGCCGACGGCGGCCTGCAGCAGGGTTTCGAGATGGTCGGCGGCGAAGTCGTAGCTGATCCGGGTGACGAGTTCGTCGAAGCCGTCGAACAGCAACACCACCCGGCCCTCGCGCAGCATGTAGTGCAGCGCCTTCAGATCGATCCGATCCTCGCCGTGGTTGGCCAGATGTGCGGCGACCAGACCGTCGACCGAATGGGTTTTGTCCAGGGCCCGCAGGTCGATCAGGATCGGAATCAGCGCGGGCATGGTTTCGGTGATGCGGCGGGCCAACTCGCGCAGCGCGAAGGTTTTCCCACGACCGAAATCACCGAGTATCAGAATGAATCTGCCGTGGTCGGCCGCGATCACCTTCATCAGTTCGCCGACCAGATCGTCGCGGATCTGCTGGTCACCGTGTTCGAGGATCCGGAAGCGCTGCGGCACATACAGATCCGGCGGATAGGTGCGGTCCGCGCGCAATCGCGCGGCCTGGTGCGTGAGGTACTCGTCCAGATCGAGCAGGCCCTGGAATTCGGTGAAGCTGCGCACCCGCAGACCGTGGCTGGCCGCCTCCTCGCGCAGCGAACGCGGCGGCGCCGCACCGCGATACACGAGTTCGGAACCGTATTCCGGATCGTGGCCGAGGAAGTCCTCTACCACCTGCCTGGTCATATCACCGACGTGCACGCCGACGCGCCACTGGGCGATGACCTCGTCATCCTCCCTGGTGATCAGCAGATGCGGCGGCTCCACCTCGACGCGCCGGACTTTCGCACCGGGATAGCGGGTTTCGCACACCTCGGCGACGCGCTCGAGCAGCCGCCCATGCGGATCGACCGCCAGAGTTTCCGGGGGCGGTTCTGGGAGTTCGGGCTCGTCCGGTCCGAGGAGTTCGGGCTGTTTGGCCGTCGGCAGCGCCGCGGTCACCTTCAGCCAATCGAATTCGAGTTGCGCGGTGGACTCACCACCCCCGGAGAACCGGGCCAGTCCTGCGGCGGTGAGCTGGATAATCTCGTCGCGGCCCGGAGCGGCGGCGGGCAGGACGGGCAGCGTGTCGTCGAGCCGGTCCAGATGCGGACCACCGGGTCCCGGACCGTGCAGCAGCAGGTTCAACCGGCCGCCGAGCATCCGGGACAGCGTATCGGCATCGCGCAGCAGGTCCGGGTCATGGGCGGGCGTGCCGGCGCCGGGCAGCGGATCGTGCCGGACGACACCGATGCGCAACCAACCGTTCTCCTCGAACGGGCGTAGCCGCTCGGCGAACCAGGACGCCTGCGGTTCGCCGATCCGGCCGTAATCGTCCTCGGGCAGATGGGTCGCGGCCATGGTCGAATTCAATCCGGCGACCACCACCCGTAATTCGGGAATCGGGAACAGTGTCCATGGCTGTCCGATATCGAAGACGAGGTGATCCAACCCCTGATACAGCGCGCCGAACATCCGCGCGTACTGCTCGAGCTTCGGAAAATACGGCGGCTGCGGTTTACGATCGCGGGCCTCACAGCTCAGGAAGTACGCGTGGCAGGCCGGTTTGGAGACATCATGATTGCCGGGTACCACGACCAGTCGCTCCGGACCGAGGCCGAGCAGCGTACGCAATCCGCTCAGGAAGGTCAGCGCCTCGTCGACCTCGCGCGGACGGCCCGATTCGGTCATATCCCCGGACACCACGATCAAATCCGGTTTGGTCACCCCCTGATTCACCAGATGGGTCACATTGGCGTGGATGCGTGCCTGCAATTCGGCCGCGGTGCCCGGCTCGTCCGGTGCGAGCAGCCCACGGCCGAAGCGCGGACCCGCTACATGCAGCACCGAGACGCTGGTACGTGGTTCCTCACGATCGGTGGCACCCGGGAACGCAGGGGCTGCAACCGGTGTACGCCGCTGCAGCACGGATTCCGGTGTGTCCGTGATGGTTTCGACGGCGAACCGATCCGGGCCATCGTGCGGAAAGCCCGGTTCCGACGGCGGCTTGGCCCGCCCCGCGAGCAGATGTCCGATCCGCTCCAAAAGGATTCGGCGCGCCTCCTCGGCGGTGGACACCCGCACCAGGTCGAGATAGGTGATGGTGGCGAGCAGACCCTCGAGCGTGCATTCGGCGATGCGCACCGGCATCAGCTTCCCCGGATCGGTGCGGTAGGCCGCCTGCCATTCCATGGTTCCGTAATAGGAACCGAGATAGTTCTCCGACAGCACCACCAGCACCACCGCCGAATCACGAACACCGCGATCCATGAAATCGATGAAGTTGGTACCGGGCACGAAATCCCAGGCCTGGATGAGGGTGCTGTACCCCGCGGTCTCCAACTGCCAGGCCAACCATGCGGCCCATCGCTCGTCGGCCGGTGAATAGCTGATGAAGAAGTCCCGCCGCCCGCCCGAAGTCACAGCATCAGTATGCCCCGATGGGTCGCCACGCCAAACGGCAGAAGATCATTACGACGCGCACCGAATGCGGAAGTGCCCCAGCCGATATGCTGCATGATGGGGCATGTGTCCGAACAACAGGTCGATTCCGCTGCGGAGAACCCGCCGTCGAGTGCCCTGGTGTCCGCGCCGCCGAGATGGGGGCTGAGCACGCTGGATCGGGTCCGGCTCGGCCTGTTCGCGGCCGGACTGCTGTGCGTGGCGACCGGATTGCTGCCGCGCGCCGAGGCCGCCGACAATATGCGCCGGATCGGGCCGCTGCTGCTGTTCCTGTGCAGTGTGATCATTCTCGCGGAGCTGACACGGCAGGCGAAGGTGTTCGATGTGATCGCACACCGCCTGGCCATCCTCGGGCGCGGCTACTATCCGGCGTTGTTCCTGCTCTGCGTGCTTTTCGCAGCGGCGACAACGATTCTGCTCAATCTCGATACGACTGCGGTATTGCTGACTCCGGTCATGCTCGCGCTGGCGGTACCGGCTCGCATTCCGCCACTGCCGTTGGCGATGACCACACTCTGGCTGGCCAATACCGCGAGCCTGCTGCTGCCGGTCTCGAATCTCACCAATCTGCTTGCCGCCGACCGGGTTGCGCTGCGCGCCACGGATTTCGCGGCGCGGATGTGGGCGCCGCAACTGGTGTCGATCACGGCGACCATGGTGTGCCTCTGGGTCTGGTATTGGCGGCGCGGTCGACGTGAAACCGATCGGTACGTACCGCCGGAGCCGATTCGTCCGGAGAACGCCAGGGAGCGCACACTGCTCTATACGACGGCAGGCGCGTGTCTGCTGTTCATTCTTGCGATCCCGTTCGTGGGTGATCGGATCGGTATCGCCGCCACCCTGGCCGCCGCCATTGCGGTGGCCGCCTTCGCGATCTTCGACCGTTCATCGCTGCGACTAACGCTGATCCCGTGGCAGTTGCTGGTTTTCGTGGTCGGGTTGTTCCTCGTGGTGCCGACATTGAGCCGGTTCGGGCTCGCCGATGTCATGCATGCGCTGATCGGCCACGACTCCGGAGTAGTCGGGGCGTACCGTGCGGCGGGCGCAGGCGCCGGATTGTCCAATGTGGCCAATAATCTTCCGGCTTACACCGCAGGTGAGGCGGTGGTGTCCGAGGAGAATCGAAATCAGTTGCTGGCCTTGCTCATCGGCACCAACGTCGGGCCGATCGTGACGCCATGGGCGTCGCTGGCGACGCTGCTGTGCCTGGAGTTCTGCCGCACCCATGGTGTTCGGGTGCCGATGCCGCGGTTCGTGCTCACCGGGCTGGGGCTCGCGGTCGTCGCTACGACCGGCGCCGTCGCTGTGCTGCTGGCGACGGGATAGCTGGAATCGCCTCTCAGCCCGGCAGCCCCGTCACACTCACCTCGGCAGCGGCCTTCACCAGCAATGCCAACTCCGGCAGCATCTCGGTGCCTGCGGCAATGAAGTTCACTTCGCCGGCGGGGAGGTCGAGGTGGTCGTCGAGCGGTGCGCCGTCGAAATCGGTGATGTGGATACCGGATTCACGGGCCAGCAGGGTGCCTGCGGGCAGGTCGACCAAACCCGCTCGGTAACCGACGAATCCGTCGATATCGCCGCGGCTCAGCATGACCCAGCACAGCAGCGGAGACCACAGTTGGATCAGGCGACGGGAACCGGATTCCAGGGCCAGGCGCAAGGCGCGTGCAGTGGTGTCGGTGCGAGTCACCGGATAGCCCTGCAGCCAGGCCAGGGTCGGAGCGGATTCGGAGGAACGGTGCGGCGGCCGCCAGAGCGGGCCGTCCGGCCCGCTGGCGCCGGAACCGCGCACGGCGGACCAGGTGCGGTCGGCCAACGGTTCGTGGACGATGCCGAGCATCGGAACTCCGTTGTGGCACAGGGCGATACCGATTGTGCAGACGGGCAGGCCGATGGCGATGTTATTGGTGCCGTCGAGCGGGTCGACGACCCAGCACCAGGAATCGTCGACGCCATGAAGCCCGGATTCCTCGGCGAGGATGCGATGGTGTGGGAAGGCGCGGCGGATATGGCCGACGATGATATGTTCCGCACGCAGGTCCAGGTCGGTGACCAGATCACCGCTGGCGTCCTTGGTGCGGACGGTGACTGATCCGGCCAGACCCTCCCGGATCGCCCGGCCCGCCTCGATCGCCGCCGCCCTGGCCACCTCGGCAGCGGTCGTCAGAACGGTGTCCAGCCGGTCGAAGGCGCTGATCGGATCCGGATCGGCCGGCGTCGGACCATCCGGTGACAGCAATAGGTTCGCTACGTCGCCTGCTCGCATCGGTCCTCCAGTTGTTCCGGCAGGGTGGGCTCCTGCAGGTGGTCCAGCACCGTTTGCGCGGCGCGCCTGGTTTCGCCCGGGGTGCAACCGGTTCGGTGCACCCAGTGGTCGGCGGTGGCGAGAGTGCCGAGGGATCGGTCCGGTCGGCCGCGACGAACCTCGCCGAGCACCACGGTGGCCGCATCGCCCCGCACATCGGAGAGGTGAAATACCCCGTGCGGCAGGGTGTATACCTCGCCTGCACGGAAATGTTCACTGGATCGGATGCGATAGCGGACCAGACGCTCGGTCGCACGCACCACATCACCGTCGGCGCCACTATGGATTTCGAAGATGCGATGGGTTGCCCGGTCCGCAGAGCTCTCCACTTCGAGTATCTCGTTGCCGACCTCGCCGTACAAGACCACGCTGAGCAGATCCCAGCTGTGCGCGTGCATCGCCGAAGTCGTCGGACGCGACCGCAGCCCATCGGTCCAGACATGCACGCAGACGCCGAGTCCGCCGTCGCGCCACGCGGGAAAACACAAGAACCCCAACGGATGCCGGACCGCACCGATGTCGGTGCGACCGTCGAGCACCCCGGTCATGAAATCGCGAGCCCAGCGTCGCACCGCTGGCCCCGCCGCATCGGAGCCGATCAGCGTTCGTAGTCGGGCATAGTCGTTCATTCAGTACGGATTCCTCGGCTGCAGTGCGCGTCGCACGATATCGGCGACATCGCGATCGGTATAGGAAGCCGGTAGCGCGAGACCGAGCAGATCGAACAGCGCACGAGTCTGGTCGACCGACGGTTCGTCGGCGAGCGCGAGTTCCTCGCTCCTGCTCAGCGGCACCTGTCTGGCCTGCTTGAAACTCGCCACGAGTTCGCGGTTGAAGTCCCGGTAGTAGGGCTTGTCCCGTTCGAACATCAGGGCCGGAGTATTCGGATTGTCCTGTGTGACAATGACGCAACTCGACGAGAGGTCCCAGCGGAAGGTCGTCATCACCATCGAGAGTCCGACATCGATGGTCAGGAAGGTGAATCGCTGCCGGTACCAGCACGCCGCGAGCACCGTCGCGAAGGACTCCTTGCGGGTCCGCTCGGTGGTCCACAATTCGCCGGTGCGGTCGGCCTCGGGCACCAGCGAAGAGCGGAACTGCGCGTAGGTCTTGCACAGCTGTTCATTGGTCGGATCCAGCACCTCCACCTGGATCCGCAACGGACGCTGTTCGCGGCGCGCGTTCTCCACGCACTCCCGCAACGTCACCGCGCGCAGGTAGGTTCCGGTACCGCCCTTGAAAAGCCACTGTTCGGTGCCGCGCCGGGCCAGGGTATGCGCATGCCCGATCTCGGGACCGTAGAGCAACTGCACCGAGGTCGTATCGCGAATGGCCTTGGCCGACAGGTGCCGATCACGCAGCAGCGTGGTGGCCAGCAGACCGAGCACCAGCAGGATGACCGCGTTGATCAGATCCGAATCGAAGAAGCCGATATCGATCAGCGAGATCACACCGAAGATGACCGCGAGAACCAGGGCGACGAGACCGTCGATATTGTTCCGCAGCCAGATCAGCACCCGTGCCATAGGTTTTCGGCCTCCCCTAGGGTTTCTACCCAGGATAGGTGCACCTGTGTCGACGCAGCGAGCGAACGGTCAAGTCGCACTGGCGGGTCGGTGTGTGAGGGCGTCCAGTCGAGTGGCGAGGATACGGCGGGCTCGATCGTAGGGCGCCGATTCGCCGAACAGCAGCGCATCCTGGGCCGCGGTGCGTGCGATGGCGTCGAGTTCGAAGGCGAGGTCGGCGGGCTCGTTATCGGAGACGATCTCGCCGAGACCGATGGCCTCGGCAATGGTGGTTTCGTAGAGCCGCAACCAATCTCGGCGCGATGCGGCCACGGCGTCGTGCACACGCCCGGGGCGGGCGTCGAACTCCGCGACGGCGGACAGAAAGAAGCACCCGCCGCTGAAGTACGGCTTCGCGGCATAGTCCAACCAGGACTCACCGAGTGCCCGAACCCGGCGGATACCAACGGGTGCACGTCGCGCGGGTTTCACCACGTGGGCGACGAAGACCTCGACGGCCGCGCGGACGGTCGCGAGCTGGAGTTCCTCCTTGGAGCCGAAGTGCGCGAAAACGCCGCTCTTGCTGAGGTCGAGTTCGGTCGCCAAACGCCGCACGGACAGGCTTTCCAGGCCTTCGACCGAGGCGATATCCATGGCGCGGTCGAGGATGACGCGCCGAGATCGCTCACCGCGCTCCAACCGCTTGTCGACCTTGGTTTCGACGGTCATCGGCACCCACCTTTCGTCCGAGGTCGAGCATATCCGACGGACGGTCGTCCTAATTGTTTCACACTGAATTAGCTTGATCAACCGCTCATTCGGCGGCATTGACAGAACCCAAGGCAAAGAGTGATAGTACGACCGTCCACTTAGTTCGAGACCTGTGTCGCTGATCCACACCGTAATCAGCATCCTCGACGACAACTCGATCGGCGAATCTCGATGCTGAGTCGGCATATAACCAGCGGCTGAGCGCCCCGCTCGTACCTAGGACGAGCGTCCACATTCTTCAGGTGAGAGGACAGATCATGCGCGCTATTCAACAAGAGCAGTGGGGCGGGCCGGACACCATGCGACTCGCGGAGATCGCGCGGCCGACACCGCTACCCACCGAAGTGCTGGTGAAAGTCGTTGCAGCGGGGGTCAATCCGATCGACTATTTCAGCCGGGAAGGTCAGGCGTACGTCCGGGCATTGACGCTGCCCTTCGTCAACGGCTGGGATGTCGCCGGAATCGTCGAGGAGGTCGGCTACGGGGTGACCCGCTTCCGACCCGGCGACCGGGTGTACGGCATGCCGTGGTTTCCGCGCGCGGCGGGGGCCTACGCAGAATATGTGACCGCGCCGTCGCACCAATTCGCGCCCATGCCAACGGGTTCGAGTTTCACCGAGGCCGCGGCCCTGCCATTGGCCGCGCTCACGGCCTGGCAGATGCTTGTCGATATCGGGAAAGTCGCACCTGAACAGCGTGTTCTGGTATCCGCCGCGGCAGGTGGCGTCGGCCATTTCGCCGTGCAGATCGCAAAGTCGTTCGGGGCCTATGTGATCGGTTCCGCACGTGCGGCCAAACACGACTTCCTCGCCGCACTCGGCGCCGACGAGACCATCGACTACACGACGACCGATGTGGCCACGTCCGTCCGCGACGTCGATATCGTGATCCAGATGCACGGCGGCGAACCGGCGCTGCGCATGCTCGAAACCTTGCGTCCCGGTGGCATTCTCGTCAACGCACAGGCGGCATGGACACCTGGAATGGCCAAGCGTGCGTCCGAACTCGGCGTACGCGCCAGCGGCTACCTGGTGGAACCCGACCGCGCCGACCTCGAAGCACTGACCGACCTGATCGAGAAGGGGCAACTGCGCCCACACGTGGAATCGGTCCTGCCGCTGGAGCAGGCAGCCGAAGCGCACCGCTTGATCGAACAGGGCCGAACCACCGGGAAGATCGTCCTCACCGTGAGCGACCAAGACCACATGCCGGAATCTTGACCTCGAGTGCGGTTGAGGAACCAGGATCGACCGTGCCCAGGTTCGCCGAATGCGGTGCACACCATCCGTCGGTGCGCACCACGGAGCCGGGCATACCCGATTCCGCGAGACAGTCCTCGCGGTTCGCTCCCGCTGGGCCAGTACACCCACCAGCGGGAGCTCGGGCGGCTATGGCATCGGATCGCGACAGGCCATGAAACGTCAACAACCGCACACCATTTTCGGCATGCGGCTGGGCCGACGGCAATCAGGCGGAGACGGCGATCTCCCACTCGTACACGGTGAGCTCCGAGGAACCGGTGGTGTGCACCGGATCGGTGAACGCGATTTCCCTTGCGGCTTCCAGACTTTCGGCGTTGATCACATACGCACCGCCGGTGCCGTCGGTGAACCGACCGCTCTCGACCAACTGCCCGCGCTCGAGCAATTCGTTCAGGAACTGCTTGTGCGGCTCGATCACGGCCGGGTCGAACGACGGCTTCCGCATCGCCATGACCAGATACTTGTTGATCACGCCTGCGACTCCGGACGCGGCGCCCTGGTCGCCGCTGCGGCCGCGCGCACCTGCGGGGCGACCAGCACGACCTGGCCGAGCACACCGTTGACGAATCCGGGCGAATCATCAGTGGACAGCTCCTTGGCCAACTCCACCGCCTCGTCGACCGCGACAACCGGCGGAACATCGTTGGCGTGGAACAACTCCCACACCGCGATCCGCAGGATGGCCCGGTCCACGGCGGGCAGCCGGGACAGCTCCCAGTCCTTGAGGTAGGACTCGATGGTACCGTCCACCCGATCCAGATCGTCGGCGACGCCCTCGACCAGGGTGCGGGTGTAGGCATGCACCGGGGCGATCGCCTGATCCTGGGTGGCCAGTTCGGCCCGCTCGGTGAGCAGGTCGGCCGCGTCCACATCGCGGGCCTCCGCCTCGAAGAGCAGATCGACCGCCCGCCGGCGGGCCTTGTGGCGCGCGCCGAGCTTCTTGAATGTGGACTTCTTGTCTATGGGCTGTTCCGCCACAGCACTCATTATCCCTGTTCGCCGCGGCGGGCGATCAGGCGTTCACGCGGCCGAGGTAGCTGCCGTCGCGCGAATCGATACGCAGCTTGTCGCCGGTGTTGATGAACAGCGGGACCTGCACCTCGGCGCCGGTCTCCAGGGTGGCGGGCTTGGTTCCGCCGGTGGAGCGGTCGCCCTGCAGACCGATGTCGGTGTGCTGCACCTCGAGTTCGACGGTGACCGGCAACTCGACATACAGCGGCGCGCCCTCGTGGGTGGCGACCTGAACGACCATGTTCTCCAGCAGGAACCGGGCGCCGGGGCCGATGGTCTCCTCGGAGATGGAGATCTGGTCGAAGGTCTCGCCGTCCATGAAGACGTAATCCGAGCCGTCGTGGTACAGGTAGGTCATATCGCGACGGTCGACGGTGGCGGTCTCCACCTTGACGCCCGCGTTGAAGGTCTTGTCGACGACCTTGCCGGACAGCACGTTCTTCAGCTTGGTCCGCACGAAGGCAGGGCCCTTACCCGGCTTGACGTGCTGGAATTCGATGATCTGCTGGAGCTGACCGTCGATCTTCAGCACGAGGCCGTTCTTGAAGTCGCTGGTGTCCGCCACTGTTCTCGGATCTCCTAGTTCTGGATATGCGGTCTCGGTGACCGGCATCATTCGACGACGGTCAGGCCTTTGCTGGTGTTGGTGAGCAGATCCGGGCCCCCCTCGCGGACCACGAGCGTGTCCTCGATCCGGACGCCGCCGCGGCCGGGGAAGTACACACCTGGTTCGACGGTCACCGCCACGCCAGACAGAAGTGTACCGGTTCCGGTTTTGGCGATTCCCGGCGCTTCGTGGATCTGCAGTCCGACACCGTGTCCGAGACCGTGCACGAACAGCTTCCCGTGCCCGGCCGCCTCGATCACCGCACGCGCGGCCGCATCCACGTCGGTGACCGGCGCGCCGGGCTTCAGCGCCTCGCGTCCGGCCCGCTGCGCCGCCTCGACCAGCGCGTACACCTCCCGGTGCCAGTCGGATGCGGTGCCGAGTACGAAGGTGCGGGTCATATCGGAGTGGTAGCCGCCGACCACGGCGCCGAAGTCGATCTTGACGAAATCGCCGGTGGCCAGGACCGCTCCGGTGGGCCGGTGATGCGGGATGGCGGAGTTCGCGCCGGTCGCCACGATGGTCTCGAAGGCGACCGCATCGGCGCCGTGTTCGAACATCGCCCATTCCAGATCCCTGGCGACCTCGCGCTCGGTACGGCCGGGGCGCAGGCCGCCGCGTTCCAGCAGGGTCGCCAGCCCGGCGTCACCTGCGGCGCAGGCGGCACGCAACTGTTCGATCTCGTAAGCGTCCTTGACCATGCGCAGCTGTTCGACCAGCCCCGGAGTGGCGACGAATTCCAAACCGGTCTTCTGCTCGATGAATCCGCGATGCTGATCGACGGTGACGATATGGCTCTCGTAACCGACCCGGCCCAGCTGCCACTCCCCCGCGAGCTCCACGATGCGCCGGGCGGTGGCCCTGGCGATTTCGGCGCGCAGATCCGGCACCTGTTCGGCGACCTGGCCCTGATAGCGCCCGTCGGTGCCGATCACGGTGCGCTCCTCGGAATTACGCATATCCCAGGAGGTCACCAGCAGTGCGGCATTGGACCCGGTGAAGCCGGTCAGGTACCTGATGTTCACCAGATCGGTGACCAACAGCGCGTCGACCTCGTTCTCCACCAGCAGACTGCGCAGTGCGCCACGGCGCGCCGCGTAGTCGGGCCCAGGACCCGCGTGATCAGCAGACATGTCTCAAAACTACCGCCGACACGCCGCAGATCCCGCATAAAACACAGGTTTACCGGTATTCGAGCGAGGCGATCGATGTTCACATATCGATCGGTTATCCCCAATCCGGAATCGGGGGCTGCATCCGGGACCGGGAGCGGACGAGGCTGAAAGCCATGTCCCCCACCGCTTTTGTCCTGCTGCTGGCTTGGTGCTCGGTGCTCACCGCCATCGATATCCGGCAGCGCCGACTGCCAAATGCGCTCACCGTCTCAGGCGCGCTGATCATCTTCGGATATGCGCTGTTCACAACACAATTCACCGCCGCGGTGGTCGGTTCGATCTTGTTGGCGATGTCATATTTATTGGTGCACTTGATCGCACCGGCCACACTCGGGGCCGGTGATGTGAAACTGGCCGTCGGGCTGGGCGCGGTCGCCGCGCTCGGCGGTGCGCAGGTATGGGTGCGGGCGGCGCTCGCCGCACCCGTGCTGACTGCGGCATTCGGGCTCGCCGTATTGGCCCACTGGCGGATTCGGTCCGGTGCTGATCGGGCCGGACCGCATCCGCTTCCCCATGGGCCCGCCATGTGCGTCGCGACGGTGCTGAGCCTGGCGGCGGCGTATGGCTAGCCGATGCCGCGACGCCGCCGTGCCTGTCATCACGGCGGGCCGCGTACCGGAGCACCCCCGTCGACATGGGAAGATGGACAGCGTGTTGCGCTGGATAACTGCCGGAGAATCCCATGGTCCCGCTCTTGTCACCATCCTCGAGGGGATGGTGGCCGGTGTCGAGGTGACGTCCGACGAGATCTCCGCACAGTTGGCGCGCCGTCGGCTCGGGTACGGGCGCGGCGCCCGAATGAAGTTCGAGGCCGATAAGGTCACCGTCATCGGCGGAGTGCGGCACGGTCGTACCATGGGCGGACCGGTGGCCATCGAGATCGCGAACTCCGAGTGGCCGAAGTGGACGACGGTCATGTCCGCGGATCCGGTGGACGAGAACGAACTCGCCGATCTGGCCCGCAACGCACCGCTGACCCGGCCGCGGCCGGGCCACGCCGACTACTCGGGCATGCTCAAGTACAACTTCGACGACGCCCGCAATGTTTTGGAGCGGGCCAGCGCCCGCGAGACCGCCGCGCGCGTCGCAGCGGGCACGGTCGCCAGGAATTTCCTGCGCCAGGCCTTCGGCGTCGAGGTCATCTCGCATGTCGTCTCGATCGGTACCGCCGCCAATACCACCGGCATCGTGCCGACGGCCGCCGACCTGGCCGCGATCGACGAGAGTCCGGTGCGCGCGTTCGACAAGGACGCCGAGGCCGCGATGATCGCCGAGATCGAGGCCGCCAAGAAGGACGGCGACACCCTCGGTGGTGTGGTCGAGGTGGTCGTGGACGGGCTACCGGTTGGATTGGGTTCGTTCATCAGCGGCGCGGATCGGCTGGATTCGCGCCTCGCGGGCGCACTCATGGGGATTCAGGCGATCAAGGGCGTCGAGGTCGGCGACGGTTTCGAAACCGCACGCCGCCGCGGCAGCCAGGCACATGACGAGATGAAGCCGGGACCGGACGGCGTGCTGCGCTCGACCAACCGTGCCGGTGGTCTCGAGGGCGGTATGACCAATGGCGAGCCGCTGCGCGTGCGCGCCGCGATGAAGCCGATCTCGACGGTGCCGCGCGCGCTGTCCACGGTCGATATGACCACCGGCGAGGAGGCTGTGGCCATCCACCAGCGCTCGGATGTCTGTGCTGTGCCCGCCGCGGGTGTGGTCGCCGAGACCATGGTCGCGCTGGTCGTCGCGCAGGCCGCGCTGGAGAAGTTCGGCGGTGACTCATTGGTCGAGACCGTCGACAACATCACCAGCTACGTCAAGCGCATCGGCACCCGACCACACGTGCCGCAATGATCGTGCAGTCCGATCCGCGCGCACCGCGCGTGGTGCTGGTCGGACCGCCGGGGGCGGGGAAGTCGACGATCGGCCGCAAGCTCGCCAGGGAACTCGGTGTCGAGCTCTACGACACCGATGCCGGAATCGAGCGCGAGACCGGACGCACCATCCCGGAGATCTTCACCGAGGACGGCGAACCGGAATTCCGCCGGATCGAGGAGCAGGTGGTGCGTCGCGCCATCCTCGCCGAACGCGGTGTGGTCTCGCTCGGCGGTGGGGCCGTGCTGTCCGAGGACACCAGGGCACTGCTGCGCAATCGCACCGTGGTGTATCTGGAAATCAGTGTGGCCGAAGGACTTCGGCGCACCGGCGCGAGTACGCAGCGACCGCTGCTCAATGGTGCGGATCCGGGTGCGAAATATCGCGAGCTGATGCGCAAGCGCAGACCGCTGTATCGCGAGGTTGCCACGGTGCGGGTGCGCACCGACGGTCGCAGTCCGGGTCGGGTGGTGCGGATGATCATGGCGAAGCTGGGCATGGAATCAGTGCTTCCGCAAGAAGCGGAGCCCGACTCGAGCGGAACTACGCCGGACGTCGTAGCGCCGAAACCGCAGGGCAGCAATAGATCCCGAGCCCGGCGCGCCGCCAGGGCCCGGGCGGCCGCGCGTCGTCGGGCCGCCGCCGCGCAGGCCGACGGCACCGAATCCGCGGCGACCGAGCGGCTCGAGTCCAGCGGCAAGATCACCGCGGCCGGCCGGATCACGACCGATACCGCAACAGTCGATCGCCCCAAGCCCACCGGCAAAATCGCCAACGGGCGTGCCGGTTCCGAAGGATCCGGTGACCCAGCGACACCCGGAAGCCGGTCCCGCCGCACCCGGGCCCGTCGCGCCCGCGCGCGAGCGCTCAAACAATCAGCACGCACAGAATCGGAGCCGAGTACACGTGAGTGAGCGAAGCGAGCGACCCATCAGCCCAGCTGAGCAGCAGCCGACCAGCCCGACCGAGCCGAGTCGCATCGAGGTCCGCACCGCCGATCCCTATCCGGTGATCATCGGCCGCGGCCTGCTCGGCGAGCTCGTCGAGTCGGTCGTCGGCGCGACCACCGGCGTGCGCACCGTCGCGATCTTCCATCAGCCGCCGCTGGCCGAAACCGCCGAGGTGGTGCGCAAGGCCTTGGCCGACAAGGGTATCGACGCGCACCGCGTCGAAATCCCGGATGCCGAGGCGGGTAAGGATCTGGCCGTGGCCGGCTTCTGCTGGGAGGTGCTCGGCCGCATCGGCCTGACCCGCAATGACGTGGTGGTATCGCTCGGCGGCGGTGCGGCTACCGATCTGGCCGGATTCGTCGCCGCGACCTGGATGCGCGGAGTGCATATCGTGCATGTGCCAACCACGCTGCTGGCCATGGTCGACGCGGCCGTCGGTGGTAAGACCGGTATCAATACCGAGGCGGGTAAGAATCTCGTCGGCAGCTTCCACGAACCGGCCGCGGTGCTGGTAGATCTGGCGACTCTGGAGACAGTGCCGCGCAACGAGATCGTCGCGGGGATGGCCGAGATCATCAAGGCCGGCTTCATCGCCGACCCGGTGATCCTGGACTTGGTCGAGCGTGATCCGGAGGCCGCGCTCGACCCGACCGGTGATGTGCTGCCCGAATTGATCCGCCGCGCCATCCAGGTGAAAGCCGACGTCGTTGCCGCCGACCTCAAGGAAGCCAGCCTGCGCGAGATCCTCAACTACGGCCACACTCTCGGCCACGCCATCGAGCGCCGCGAGCGCTACCGCTGGCGCCACGGTGCGGCCGTGTCGGTGGGTCTGGTCTTCGCCGCCGAACTCGGCCGACTCGCCGGTCGCCTCGACGATGCCACCGCCGACCGCCATCGCAGCGTCTTGGCCAGCGTCGGCCTGCCGACCAGCTACGACGCCGACGCCCTCCCACAACTCCTCGACGCCATGCAGACCGATAAGAAGACCCGCTCCGGTGTGCTGCGTTTCGTGGTCCTCGACGGCCTCGCCAAGCCCGGCCGCCTCGAAGGCCCGGACCCCACCCTGCTGGCCGCCGCCTATTCGGCGATCGCCCGCGAGGACAGCGCCAGCAGCGGCGCGATCCTGCTGTAGTCGCGAACAGCGAAGCGGCACATCCGATTCGGTCGGTTGCGCCGCTTTTGCGTCACGATCTCGGCCGCAGGCACATTGCCG
Source organism: Nocardia sp. NPDC006982 (assembly GCF_042869435.1). Lineage (NCBI taxonomy): Bacteria > Bacillati > Actinomycetota > Actinomycetes > Mycobacteriales > Nocardiaceae > Nocardia > Nocardia sp. NPDC006982. Next base: position 1,131,925 of record NZ_JBIAFV010000001.1, read on the forward strand.
ACGGCATCGGCCCGTCCGCTGGATGGGCGAGCTCAGCACCTGAACAGGCTGCGGCACATCCGGAAAAAACGAAGGCGACCCTGGCGGCCGTATCGGCCGATGAAGGTCGCCTCCAATCGAATTCGCCAGCGGCTACGCGGGAGTCGCGGCGGCGCCCGGTGCCTGGGGTGTTGACCGTTTAGCAGACTTGTTGATCTGGCGGTCGGCGATGATACGGCCGATGCCGATGCCGATGAGGCCCGGAATGAAGACCAGCAGAATGATGAAGGACGCGCCCGCCGTCAGTTCGAAGAGCAGGCCGTTATCGCCGAGATCGAAGCGGGGCAGCCAGTCGAGCAGCCACGAAACCACACCGCTGCCCAGACCCGCGGCAGCCGCGGTCTTCAGCCACAGGATGGTGAGGTCGGAGCCGTGCTCCGGATCCGGATGGACCTCACGGTCCTTGCGGCCATCCAGCACACCCCAGAACACCACCGCGGCGAGCAGCACCACCAGGCACAGCGGTCGCATCCAACTGCCCTGGGTCGGCCAGTACACCATCGCGAATCCCAACGCGGCACGCAGGAAAACGACCAGCGCACCGAGCCCGATGGCCCGCAACACCCAACCATTCATGGTCAACACCATAGCCTCGAGTCGGCCGGATCCAAATGAGAACCGGTTACAGATTTATCGCCGCGGCCATTTCCGCGTGCGGAGCCGGGCGGCCGGTGAACTGTTCGACCTGTCCGTAAGCCTGGTTCAGCAGCATCTCCAGCCCGCCCACCACGGTGTGCTCCGCCCGCGCGACCGCAACGGCAAGCGGCGTCGGCCACGGGTTGTAGATCGCGTCGAGCACCACCGGGGCTGCCGCCACCGCCTCGGCGACAACCGCGGCCGCCTCGGCCGGGATCGTGCTCACCACGGCACCGGCATCCGCACACGCCGCGCGCAATGCGTCTTTGTCGAAGCCGATCACGGCGGTGGTCATACCGAGTTGCTCCGCGAGGTCCATTGCGTTGCGCGCCCTTCTCGCATCGCGGGCGACGACGGTGACCACCTTGGCACCGAGTTCGGACAATGCGAGCAGCGCCGGACGTGCGGTTCCACCCGCACCTAGTACTACGGCCTCGGCCAACTCGCCGACACCACCGCCGCGCAACGCGCCGAGCACACCGTCGACGTCGGTGCAGTCGGCACGCCAACCCTGCGAACCGATCCGAACCAAGGTGTTCGCCGAGCCCACCAGCACCGCCCGTTCGGTGCGTTCGCCCGCATATGCCAGCGCGGCCTCTTTACCCGGCATGGTCACCGAAAGCCCGACCCATTCCGGTCCGAGCCCATCGACCAGACCGGGCAAATCCTCGGCCGAACATTCGATCCGCTCATAGGTCCAATCGAGCCCGAGCGCACGGTATGCCGCCAGATGCAGCTGCGGCGACCGCGAATGCGCGATCGGCTTACCGAGCACGGCCGCCTTGCGGGTTTGCGTCATCGCCTCACCGCCCACTGTCGAGAATTCCGCTCTGCCTGGCCTTTTCGATATTGCGCAGATGTTCGCTGTAGCTCTCGGTGAACAAGGTGGTCCCCTGTTTGTCGACTGTCACGAAGTACAACCATGTCCCCGGCTCCGGATTCTCCACGGCGCGCATCGCATTCAACGATGGCGCGGAGATAGGGGTCGCCGGCAGTCCCGGCATGGCGTAGGTGTTCCACGGCGTGCGCTTGGCCCGGTCGGCGTCGGTGGTCGCGACCTCGGTGCGGTCCAGTGCGTAGTTCACCGTCGAGTCGAACTGTAGTGGCTGGTTCTCCGCGAGCCGGTTCACGATCACCCGCGCCACCTTGCCCATATCCTGCGGCAGTGCTTCGCGTTCCACCAGCGAGGCGGCGATCAGGGTCTGGTACGGGTTCAGCTTCGTCTCGGCGCCGGACTGCAGCAAACCGGTCGACTCGTAGCTGCGCGCACTCGCGCTCACCAGCTGCTTCAGAATCTGATCCGGCGTACCACTGGGATCGAAATCCCAGGTGCCCGCGGCGATAAGACCTTCCAGCTGCCTGCTGCGGTCGGGTACGTCACGCACCCGCTGCTCGGCCCAGCTCGGCACGCCGAGGGCGGTCAGATCCGCACCCGAACCGGCGGCATCGAGCTGGTCGTAGGTGAGGCATTTCTGATTCGTACCGGTGCCGACGCAGCTGGCGTCGGCGATCTTGCGGTAGATTCCGTCCTTGCGCGAGCCGGTATTCACGTCCTGCTGATCGTGCAGCTGCCGTCCCTCGGAGACGACCAGATTGCCGACCCGCGAACTCTTGCCGAGCAGTGCCGTCACCGCCTGGGTGGACGGGCTGTGACTCGGGATCGCGTAGTAGCCGGGCTGCACCGAATTCATATTCGAATTGCGCACGGCCGCTTGGAAGAAGGCCTCACTGCTCGCGACGACGCCCTTCTTGTGCATCTCCTCCGCGATCTGGTTCGACGTATCGCCCGGATGGACCTGCACCACCACCAGCGGTCCGACCGGACCCGCGAAGTCCTCGGGCGCGCCGAACATCTTGACCACTTTCATTCCCGCGAATACCGCGGCGCCGGCGAACAGCGCCACGAACAGCGCACCGATCAGCCACAGATTCCGGCGGCGCTTCTTGCGCTCGGCCGCCTTGCGGGAGGCCGCCCGGGACCGTCGGCCGCGTGAGGGCGCACTGCGCCGACGCTCCGAGCGGGACTCCGCACGCTCCTCGTCTGTCCGGCTCCCGCCGCGCTCGGGCCTGGTGCGCCCGGAGCGCGCGGACGCGGCACCGGAGCGTCCACCCAGCCCGTCACCGCGGGCCCGCCGCGGCTCCGCTCCCTCGGTCCGCTGCGGCCGCCCACGCCGCGGTTCCCCGCGCTCGGCCCGCTGGGTCGCACGCCGCGAACGCTCGGCCGCGAGTACCTCGTCGTGATCTTCGTCGGTATAGCGCGGAATGACCGTGGTGTCGTCGTCGTAGTCCTCCCATGCCTGGTCGTTTCGCCGGTAACGCCGCTCAGCCTCGCGCTGACGGAAACGTTCCTCGGCTCGCGCCCATCGATCCGTCATGCACCGTCTCCGGAATCAGACGCCGCTTCGGCCGACTTCAACACCGCACTCCGTTCGTCCAACCATCCCTGCAGGATCGCTACGGCGGCCGCCTGATCGATCACCTGCCGCTGGCCACGCGCGCGAACTCCACTGTCCCGCAATGCACGTGCAGCTGACACCGTAGTCAAACGTTCGTCGGAAAGTCGGATAGGCACGGGGGCTATGACTGCGCGCAAACGCTCCGCGAACGCCATCGCCGCATCGGCTGCGGTCCCTTTTTCCCCGCGCAATGTCCGTGGCAGACCGACGATAACCTCGACGGCCTCGTATTCCCGCACAATTTCGGCAATTCTGGAAATGTCGCTTGCCGGTCCGGACGCGCGCTTATTCGGCTTCGCGCGCGCCACTGTTTCCACGGGCGTGGCGAGCATGCCGTCCGGGTCGCTGGAGGCGACCCCGATCCGGACACTGCCGACATCGATGCCGATCCGCCTGCCGCGGCCAGGATCGGTGTCGGGTGAGGGACGATGACTCTCCGAGTCGCCCATCACTCGGCGAGTTCGGCCACCCGGGCACGGACCGAGGCCAGACCGACTTCGATACCCGAGGGGTCCGAACCGGCGCCCTGCGCCATCTCCGGTTTGCCGCCACCGCGACCGGAAATGCTCGGGCCGAAGCTGGCGACCAGGTCGCCGGCCTTGAAGCCGAGATCCTGCGCGCTCTTGTTGACCGTCACGACGAAAGGCACCTTGCCATCGGCATTGCCGAGCAGCACGACAACCGCAGGTTCGGTGCCGAACCGGCCGCGGATATCGGTGGCGAGGGTGCGCAGGTCACCGGCGGTGACACCTTCGGGCGCGGCCGCGGCCACCAGCAGCACACTGCCGACCCGCTCGGCCTCGTCCACGAACTTGGCCGCCGAAGCGAGCACCGTGGCGATCTTGGTGCGCTCGAGCTCCTTCTCGGCCACCTTCAGCCGCTCCACGAGCTGCTCGACGCGCGCAGGCACCTCCTCCGAAGGCACCTTCAACGAGGACGCGACCCCGGCCAGCAGGGCACGCTCCTTCGCCAGATACTTATATGAGTCCAGGCCGACGAAGGCCTCCACGCGTCGCTTACCGGAACCGATCGCCGATTCGCCGAGCACGGTGATCGGGCCGATCTGTGAGGAATGCTGTACGTGCGTACCACCGCACAGCTCCATCGAGAACGGTCCGCCGATCTCCACCACGCGCACCTCGTCGCCGTAGTTCTCGCCGAACAGCGCGAGCGCGCCCATCTGCTTGGCCTTGGGCAGATCGGTGACGAAGGTGTTCACGGGGAAGTCCGAGCCGACCGCGTCATTGGAGACGGCCTCGATATCGGCCTTCTGCTGTTCGGAGAGCTGGCCCTGCCAGTTGAAGTCGAAGCGCAGATAGCCGGGCTTGTTCAGCGAACCGGCCTGCACGGCGTTCGGGCCGAGCACCTGCCGCAGCGCGGCATGCACCATATGCGTGCCGGAGTGGCCCTGGGTGGCGCCATGTCGCCAGGCCGGATCGGCTTGCGCGAGTACGACATCGCCCTCGGTGACCTGGCCCTGTTCGACGGTGGTCTTGTGCACCCACAGCTTCTTGGCGATCTTCTGCACATCGTTGACGCGCAGTTTGAGGCCCTGCGCCGTAATGGTGCCGCGATCGGCGATCTGACCACCGGACTCCGCGTACAGCGGGCTCCGGTCCAGGATCACCTCGACGTCCTGTCCGATGGTGGCGGTCGGCACCCGGACACCGCCGGCGATCAGCGCGAGAACGTGCGCCTCGGAGGTCAGCTCGTCGAAGCCGGTGAATTCCGTTGCGCCGCGGTCGACCAACTCCTTGTAGATGGACAGGTCGGCATGGCCGTGCTTGCGCGCCTGCGCATCCTCCTTGGCCATCTTCCGCTGCTCGGCCATGAGCGAGCGGAAGCCCTCCTCGTCGACCGACAGTCCGGCCTCCGCCGCCATCTCAAGGGTCAGCTCGATCGGGAAGCCGTAGGTGTCGTGCAGTTTGAAGGCGTCCGAACCCGGAATCGTCTTGCCGCCCTTGGCCGCAACCTCGTCGACGGCATCGGCGAACAACCGGGAGCCGGTATTGAGCGTCTTGAGGAACGCCGTCTCCTCACCCACCGCGACATTCTCGATCCGCGCGAAGTCGGTGGCCAGTTCCGGATACGACGGCGACATCAGCTCGCTGACGACCTTCATGAATTCGCCGATCACCGGCTTGTCCGCGCCGAGCAGCCGGGCCGAGCGCACGATTCGGCGCAGCAGGCGGCGCAGCACATAGCCACGGCCCTCATTGCCCGGGTTGACACCGTCGGCGATCAGCATGGCCGAGGTGCGGGCATGGTCGGCGATGACGCGGAAGCGGCGGTCGTCCTCGTGTTCGACACCGTAGGACCGGCCCGTCAACTCCTCGGCCTTATCAATGATCGGGCGCAGCAGGTCGGTCTCGTAGACGTTGTCGACGCCCTGCAACAGCAGCGCGATGCGCTCGACGCCCATGCCGGTATCGATATTCTTCTTGGGCAGCGATCCGACCGGCGGGTAGCCGAGCTTGGGGCTCTGCTCACCGCGGATGTCCTGCATGAAGACCAGATTCCAGATCTCCAGGTAGCGGTCCTCGTCGGCAACCGGACCGCCGTCCTTACCGTATTCGGGGCCGCGGTCGTAGTAGATCTCCGAACACGGGCCGCCCGGTCCGGGCACGCCCATATCCCAGTAATTGTCCTTGCCGTCGCGGAACTGGATCCGCTCCTTCGGGATGCCCGCGACCCGGTGCCAGATCTCGGCGGCCTCCGGATCGGATTCGTAGGCCGTCACCCAGATCCGCTCGGGATCGAAGCCGTAGCCGCCGTCCTCCTGCGACTTGCTGATCAACTCCCAGGCGAGGGTGATGGCGCCCTCCTTGAAGTAGTCACCGAAGGAGAAGTTGCCCGCCATCTGAAAGAAGGTGTTGTGCCGGGTGGTGACGCCGACCTCTTCGATATCACCGGTGCGGACGCATTTCTGCACACTGGTCGCGCGCGGGAACGGCGGCGCCTCCTGGCCCAAGAAATACGGCTTGAACTGAACCATGCCCGCGTTGACGAACAGCAGGGTCGGGTCGGCCAGGATCAGCGAGGCACTGGGCACCTCGGTGTGTCCGGCACGGACAAAATGGTCCAGGAATCGCCGTCGGATCTCGTGGGTCTGCACAGATATCCAGCCTACCGGTGCCCCGCATCCCCTTTTTCAGCGACCGGGTGGTCCACCTCCGCCGGCGGGAGCGACCCGGACCGGGTCTGCGGCGAAGTGAGCGATTATCGTCCGCGGACGATTCTGCGCAGCTTCTCGACGCGGCGTTGGATATCGCGTTCGACACCGTGATCGGTCGGAGTGTAGTAGTCGCGGCCGACGATTTCGTCGGGCGGATACTGTTGGGCCAGTACGCCGTCCGGGTCGTCGTGCGGGTATTTGTAGCCTTGGGCGTTGCCGAGAGCGGCGGCTCCCGCGTAGTGGCCGTCGCGTAGATGTGCCGGGACCGTACCCGCCTTGCCTGCCGAAATATCGGCGAGCGCGGCGCCGAGCGCGGCGGGCACGGCACCGGATTTGGGGGCCGTGGCCAGGTGGATCGTCGCGTGGGTCAGGGTTAGTTGAGCCTCGGGCATGCCGATCAGCTGCACGACGTGCGCCGCCGCGACCGCGGTCTGCAGCGCCATCGGATCGGCCATGCCGATATCCTCGCTCGCCGAAATGACCAGGCGGCGGGCGATGAAGCGGGGGTCCTCGCCCGCGCTGAGCATGCGAGCCAGGTAGTGCAGTGCCGCATCGACATCCGAGCCGCGAATGGATTTGATGAAGGCGCTCACCACGTCGTAGTGCTGGTCACCGGCACGGTCGTAGCGCACGGCCGCCTTGTCCACGCTGGCCTCGACCAGATCCACATCGACGGTGCCGTCCAACGAGGATTCCGCCGATGCTTCCAGCGCGGTGAGCGCCCGGCGCGCATCACCACCCGCGATCCGCACGATGTGCTCGAGCGCGGCCTCGGTCACCGTGTACGCGCCGCCGTAACCACGCGGGTCCGCGAGCGCCCGATCGAGCACCAGCCGGATATCGGCGTTGGTGAGCGACTGCAATTGCAGTACCAGCGAGCGCGACAGCAATGGCGAGACCACCGAGAACGAGGGATTCTCGGTCGTCGCGCCGACCAGCAGCACGATCCGGTTCTCCACCGCGGCCAGCAACGCGTCCTGCTGCGTCTTGGAGAAACGGTGCACCTCATCGATGAACAGCACAGTCTGCTCGCCCGCGGTGAGACGGCGGCGGGCCACATCGATGACCGCACGCACTTCCTTCACCCCGGCCGACAAGGCCGACAGCGCCTCGAAGCGCCGACCCGTGGCCTGCGAAATCAGCGACGCCAGCGTCGTCTTGCCGGTTCCCGGCGGTCCGTACAGCAGCACCGACGCCGCGCCCGAACCCTCGATCAACCGCCGCAGCGGCGAGCCGGGCCCGAGCAGATGCTGTTGGCCGACCACCTCGTCCAATGTCGCGGGCCGCATCCGCACCGCCAGCGGCGCGCCAGCATCGCGGCGCACCACACTGTCGATGGAGTGTCCGGACGGCACCTCGTCGCCGGGCACGTCGAATAAGCCTTCGCTCACACCGAGCACGTTACCGAGGAGCACCGACAGCTCCGGGTCCTGTGCCGATTTGCCTCGCCGACCATGGATCGGCTGTGATCGCAGCCGTGGCTGAAAACGTCGTCGTTCCGGATTCCGAGCCTTTCGCTCGACGCACTCTGCTGAAGGGTGGTGCCGCGGCGACAGTCGCCGCATTCGCGGTCGCCACGCCCGCACGCGCCGAGGGACCGGTATTCCGTCACGGCGTCGCCTCGGGCGATCCGCTGGCGAACGGTGTGATCATCTGGACTCGTGTCACCGTCTCCGACGACGCGACACCCGGTTCCGGCGTCGGCGAATCCGCGGCGGTGCGCTGGGAACTGGCCGCCGATGAGCGCTTCGCATCCGTGATCGCATCCGGAATGGCCACGGCCACAGCGGATTACGATCACACTGTCAAGATCGATGTGACCGATCTGCAGCCCGGCAGCGCGTACTTCTACCGCTTCACCGCGTTCGGCGTGCACTCCCCCGTCGGCCGCACCCGAACCGCTCCGGCCACGTCTGCCGCGGTCGATCGCCTACGCTTCGGCGTGGTGTCCTGCTCGAACTGGGAGGCGGGATACTTCGGCGCGTACCGGCATCTGGCCAATCGCACCGACCTCGACGCGATCGTGCACCTCGGCGACTACATCTACGAATACGGCCGCGGCAAATACGGCGGGCGCAGCGGCGCGGTGCGTCCACACGAGCCCGCCAATGAGATCGTCACCCTGGCCGACTACCGCATTCGGCACGCGCAGTACAAGACCGATCCGGATCTGCTCACGCTGCACACGCGGGTGCCGTTCATCTGCACCTGGGATGATCACGAATTCGCGGACAACGCGTGGTCCGGCGGTGCGAACAACCATGATCCGGCCACCGAGGGCGACTGGCAGCAGCGCCGCGCCGCCTCGGCCCGCGCCTATCTCGAGTGGATGCCGGTCCGGGCGAGCAGTTCGGGGTCCGACGTCCAGATCTATCGGCGGCTGCGTTTCGGCAACCTCGCCGAGTTGTCCATGCTCGACCTGCGCAGCTACCGCGACCAAGAGGTCGAACCGGTCGCAGGCTGGCGCGAGGTCGACAACCCGGCGCGCACCATCACCGGCAAGGCCCAAATGGATTGGCTCACTGCCGGTTTGGCATCCGCGCCGGTGCAGTGGAAGCTCGTCGGCAATTCGGTGATGATCGCGCCGCTGGTGTTCCCGCCGCTGGAACCGGCGACCACGGAGGCCATCACGACCATGGCTGGTGTGCCGCGATCCGGCGTTCCGGCCAACGCCGACCAGTGGGACGGCTACACCGCGGACCGTCGCACATTGTTCCAGTCGATCGCCGATCAGCAGATCCGCGATGTCGTCTTCCTGACCGGCGATATCCATTCCTCGTGGGCCGCCGACCTGCCCGTCGACCCGGCGGACTATCCGGGCGGGCCGACGGTGGGCGCGGAATTCGTGGTCCCGTCGGTGACTTCATCGAGTCTCGGCGAGCTGCTGAAGGCGCCACCGCGCACAGTCGCGGTCCCGGTAGAGGAGTCCGTCAAGGGGGTGAACCGGCATCTGCGGTACGTCGAGATGGAGTCGCACGGCTACGGCGTCCTGGAGGTCACCCCGGCGCAGGCACAGATGGACTGGTTCTATGTCACCGACGTCGCCGATCCCAATTCCGGCGTGCGTCACGGTGCTTCTTTCGCCGTTCGTTCCGGTGGACGCGTCGAGCCACGCCCAGGACCGGTCGCCTGATTGTCGGAAGGGTCTGCATCGGCACGACTTGCGAGACTCCACGCGATTCCAGTAGCAGAATTTTCTCGCGAAAGGTTGTCGATTTCCGTCGAGCTCGATCGTCGGAACGAATACGACGGCCCGATCGGCGGGCCGGCGCAACCCGAAGGAGCGAGATCATGAGCCAGTACCTGGTGCTGATTTACGAGGACGAAAATGCGTACGCGACCGCATCGGAGCAGGTCATGGGTGAGGTCTACCAGGCGCACGTGACCTTCCAGGAGATCGCGGGCGACGCCGTGCAGGGCGGCAACGCACTCCAGCCGACTGCTACCGCCACCTCCATCCGGCAGAAGGACGACGGCGATTTCACCGTGACCGATGCCCCGTTCGCCGAGGCCAAGGAGGCGCTCGGCGGCTACTACCTGATCGAGGCCGCGGATCTGGACGCCGCGATCGCAGTGGCCAAGCAGGTGCCCGCCCGATTCGGCGGCGTCGAGGTGCGCCCGATCATGACCTTCGACTAGCCCTGTGCCGATCGAGACCGATGCGGCTGCCGCCGTCGACCAGGCGCACCGTCGCGAATGGGCCTTCGTGCTCGCCGCGACGGTGCGGCTTGTCCGCGATTTCGACCTCGCCGAGGAATGCGTGCAGGACGCCTACGCGCGGGCTCTCACCGAGTGGGCCGCGCACGGCGTTCCCGCCAAGCCGGGCGCCTGGCTGACCACCGTCGCCCGCCGCCGCGGCCTCGACCTGCTGCGCCGCGATTCGACCATGCAGCGCGCACTGCCCATGCTGATCACCGACCTGGCCGACGACACCGCCGATCTCGCACTCGCGGAACTGGATTCGGCATCGGCCATTCCAGATGACCGGTTGCGCTTGATCAGTACCTGCTGCCACCCGGCACTGGCCCGCGAGGCCCGGGTGGCGCTGACCCTGCGTCTGGTCTGCGGTGTCACCACCGCCGAGGTCGCCCGCGCCTTCCTCACCAGCGAATCGACCATGGCGGCCCGAATCACGCGCGCCAAGAAGAAGATCGCGGTAGCGCGCATTCCGTATCGGGTGCCGTCGGTGCGCGAACTCCCCGACCGGCTCGATGCCATCTGCGCGGTCATCCACCTACTGTTCACCACCGGTCACACCGCGCCGTCGGGTGACGCGCTGGTTCGTACCGATCTGGTCGAACGTGCGCTCCAACTTGCACGAATGATGCATGCGCTCGTCCCGGACGATCCTTCCGTCACCGGCCTCCTCGCGCTGATCCTGCTCACCGATGCGCGGCGCGCCGCCCGCGTGGATACCGAAGGGCGCCTGTGCACTCTCGAACACCAAGACCGCTCCCGCTGGGATCGCGCGGCCATCGCCGAGGGCATTGCCTTGGTGAAAACCGCTCTGCCACATACGGATCGGTACACACTGCAGGCCGCCATCGCCGCCGTCCACGACGAGGCGCCGTCCTGGGCGGAAACCGACTGGCGTGAGATCACCGGACTGTACGTACTCCTGCTCCGGATCTGGCCCGCACCGGTGGCGCGCCTCAATCACGCGGTAGCAGTGGGCCTTTCCGGCAATCCGAGCCGAGCGCTCGCCCTCCTCGACGCGCTCGCCGCTGAACCGTCCCTCGCCACCTACGGCTACCTCGAAGCCTCCCGCGCGGCCTTTCTCACCCAGTTGGGCCGCATCTACGAAGCCGCCCGGGCCTACGAATCCGCTCTACTCCTGACCGAAAACACCATAGAGCGAGCCCACCTCGAATCCCGCCTTTCCGACCTCACCCGCTGACTCTGCTTGGGACTTCTCGTCGACGGTAGTCAAAGGGTGGTTGCCGTCGGCATGTCGACCCACCATTTCACTACCTTCGATGGCGAGAACCGCCCCACATCGACGCTGGAGTTTGGTTTCCTCGACCCGACCGAGGCGCCCCGGTAGACCCGAAAACCTATTCCGACCAGCGCTCTTCGAGCATCGCCGACACATCCTCGGCGAAATCCCCGACCGCGTCGTCGCCGGTGCAGCGCGCGTCTTCTGCCAGGGCGGCCCAGCGATTGATCAGGGCTTCCGAGCGCGGAACGGAGAGGCCGTGTTCGCGGGCGGCGGCGATGCGGGTGTGGTCGGCGGGCAGGAACCAGTAGGTGGTGAGCCAGACCCAGATGAGGCGGGCTTCCAGGATGCGTTCGGCGAGTACGGCGTCGTCGGCCAGGGCGGGCCAGACGCCGACGACCTCGGCGCGCCACGCTTCGACCATTTGCTTGGCGCGATCGCGGGACAGTTCGAAGTCGCAGAGGCAGCCGGGGAAGGACACCAGCGCGTAGGCGATGTCCAGGGTGGCGTCGCGGAAGCCGCCCCATTCGTAGTCGAGGAAACGTGCGCCCTCCTCGTTGAGGATCACATTGTCCGGGCACAGGTCCGACGGGCTGAATGCGCGAAAGCGACCAGCGGAAAACAGGCGATTGCCTCGAACGATCCGCTCGGCGATCTCACCAGGGACTTCGATGCCGAGTTCGCGCTGCAGCATTCCGGGCACCTCGGAGATGGCGGCCTCGGCCTGTTGCGCGATGCCGTCGACCCGGTGCACCACATCCACCCGGCGCAGCAGCGCGACAAAATCCGCTTCGCGCCCGACGGTTGCCGCATGCATCCGACCCAGCGCCTGCGCGAAGGCCATGAGCGCGTTGCGCGTCGCCGGTTCCGCACCGGATTGCAGCACCTGCGTCATCCGGGCGTTCTCTCCGAGATCACTCAGGACGAGCAGCCGGTCCGGGAGGCTGTGCGCGATCAGGTACGCGCCGGGCCGCTGATCGCGGCTGAGCGCGGTAGTGAACTGATACGACACGGCCTCGCGTAGAAACGCGGAGTCGATGCTGGCGACGCCGGGCGCTAGTCCACCCGTCGTGCGGTCCGCCGCGGATCCGCGAACCTGCTTGACGATGAGCGTCCGGGGCAGGGAGAAGGCGTTCTCTGAAACACGCACGCGTAGGACCGTCGTCCTACCACTACCGCTGAGTTCCATCGGATCGCTCAGCTTTACCGGAGCACCCATTCGCTTTGTGAGCAATTGCTGTGCTGCGGACACGACTTCGGCGGCGCGTTCGGCCAATAGTGCGGTCATCGCTAATCAAGCTACTCGCACCGGGTCACTTCTAGCGAGCGGTTACACAACCTTTCCGCGTCGTTCGGCGTGTCTGCGTCAAGGTTGCGGAACGGGCGCTGGTTGCTTGACACCATTGCGGCTGTCCGGTTTTCTCATCGTCAACTGCCGTGCGCCACACCGCAAACCAGTTGCGTCGAAAGGTCTGCAGACAATGTCCGACTCACCGTCGCCCAAGCCGAACGAACCAACTGGCTCGCCCGAACCGAGCGGCGGCGCGCCCGACGAAGGTGACGGCGAACAGTTCGCCGCGCGTCCGGGTCAGCACGAAAGCCCGAATCCGCACCCGACGGAACCCAGCACCGGACACAGCAAGCACGAGATGGCCGGCCCCGCGGGCTACCCGCAGTTCGAGGGTCCCGGCGCGGCGCAGTACGGCAGTGAACCGGTGGAGCCGCCACCGCCGGTCGGCGCGCCCGGACAACCGGGGCAGCCGAGCTACGGCCCCCCGGGAACCGGTCCCGGCTCGGCGCATCCCGCATCGATGCCCCCTGGCACGATGCCGCCCGGAGTTGCCGCAACGCCTGCTGGAGCGGTCCCGCCGGGCGCAATGCAACCCGGCTTCGATCCGGCAGGCGCATCGGCGCCCGGCCTGGCGAAGCCCGGCGCCATGCCGCCCGGTGCCGTACCTCCTGGTGCAGCGCCGCCCGGCGCAACGCAACCCGGCTTCGAATCGGTCGGCACGATGCCTCCCCCCGGCGCAATGCCTCCGGGCGCTCAGCCCGCCGCGCCGACCTACGGCTACCAATCCGCCCCCGGCGCGCCGACGACCCTCGATGTCGGCAATGCCCTGAGCTACGGCTGGGAGAAGTTCCGCGCGAATTTCGGCCCCTGGCTGGCCGTTACCGCGATCGGCGTGATCATCTATCTCGCCTTCGTGCTCATCGTCCAAGCCGTGCAACCGAATTCGCTGTTCAGTCTGTTGCTGATCTTCCTCGCGGTCATGGTCGCGATCTGGCTGCTGCAGGCCGCCATGATCCGCGGCGCTCTTTATGAAACCGACGGCAACAAACCGACTTTCGCGTCCTACTTTCATTTCGTCAACGCGGGCAATGTCCTCTTGACAGCACTGCTCGCCTTCGCGCTGACCTGGATCGGCGCGGCACTGTGCTTCGTGCCCGGTCTGATCGCCGGATTCCTGTGCATGTTCTCGCTGCACTTCGTCGTCGATCAAGAGCAGGGTCCGTTCGACGCGATCAAGTCCAGCGCGACGCTGGTCATCGCCAATATCGGGCAGGTGCTGCTACTCGGCCTCGCCGTACTGGTCATCACCTTTGTCGCCACCCTGCTGTGCGGCTTCGGCCTGCTGATCGCCGGACCGGTGTGCACGATCGCGGTGACCTACGCCTACCGGGCACTCACCGGCGGCACCGTGTCCGTGTCCTAGCCTCCGGTGCGCTGGGCGCATCCGCTCCCAGCGCACCGGAACATCGGCCCCGCAATAGAATTGGCGGTCACTTCGAGGGTAGAGACCGCATCCACCACCACTGCTTGAACCGGGCGATCGGTCCGCCTTCGCTACCCGCACGCGGGCGCAGCGCCAGCACGAGCACCCCGGCCGTGACGATGCCCGCCAGGTTCACCGCGAGCTGCCCGGCCGACATGAATGCGATATGCCACTCCCCCAGAGTCGCCGCGATTACCGCGAATCCGGCCGCGGGCACGGTGGTCACCGAGATGAACACCCCGACCAGCGCCGCGGATTTCGCGGTGACCACCGCCAACATCCCCGCTGCACCAGCCAACAGCGCGACCACCAGTGAAAACGGCCCGACCTCATAAATGAAGTCGACATTCTCGATGGTTTCCACACCGGTCACCGTGATCCAGCCGAACTGCTCCCACAGCAAGGTCGCCAACAGCGTGATGACCATCGCCACCGGAAATGCCACCAGCAGCGCGACCGCCGACTTGCGAGCGAGCATGAAATCGCGCCGCCACAGCCCCACCGAAAAGGCTGCCAGTGGCCCGAATTCCGGCCCGACCACCATCGCGCCGACGATCGTCACCGGTGAGTCGGTGGCCACGCCGACGGCCGCGAGCAGGCAGGCGATGGTGAGGAAGGCGACGAAGGTCAGCGTCAGCGAGGACTCCTCATGGGTCTGGGCGAGCAGTTCCTCCCACACCACCGCATCGGTCGGATCGCCCGGAGCCTCCTCGATGGCCCGCTCACCAGCATCGGAAATCACCGTCTCGACGGGGCCGAGCGTGATGCCGCCGGTGTGCTTGATGCCGAGCGTGGTCAGATCGGCGAGCACATCATTGGCGGCCTCACGCGCGACATCGGCCTGGATCAGATCACCGACGGGCTCGACGGCGACACCGCGCGCCAGCGTCACATGCGTGACGCCCGGGTCGGCACTCAGCACCGCCATCACCTTGTCGGTGAGTTCGGGCGGGCTGATCATGCGCAAGTGCAGCACTGGAACCCCTTGTGGTCAGCATCGATGAAACTGACCAGAAAGTACCGTTCCAGCCGCAGCCCGCGCTATTCCGAAGCGCGGCCGGCGTCGTCGCCCTCGTCCTTCTTCTTCTTCTCCGGCTTGAAGTCCAGGCCCGCTTCCTTGCGCTGCTGCGCGGTGATCGGCGCGGGCGCATCGGTCAGCGGATCCACACCGCCACCGGTCTTCGGGAAGGCTATGACCTCGCGGATCGAATCCATGCCGGCCAGCAGCGCGGTGATCCGGTCCCAGCCGAAGGCGATGCCGCCGTGCGGCGGGGCGCCGTAGGAGAACGCGTCGAGCAGGAAGCCGAACTTCTCCTGCGCCTCGTCGTGCCCAATGCCCATCACCTTGAAGACGCGCTCCTGCACATCGCGGCGATGGATACGGATGCTGCCGCCGCCGATCTCGTTGCCGTTGCAGACGATGTCGTAGGCGTAGGCCAAGGCCGAGCCCGGGTCGGTGTCGAAGGTGTCCAGCGACTCCGGCTTGGGCGAGGTGAACGCGTGGTGCACCGCGGTCCATGCCGAATGACCAAGTGCCACATCGCCACTCGCGGTCGCCTCGGCGGCGGGTTCGAACATCGGCGCATCCACGATCCACACGAACGCCCACGCGTTCTCATCGATCAGACCGCATTTGCGCGCGATCTCGCCACGAGCCGCACCGAGCAGCGCGCGCTGCGCTTTGGCCGGACCGGCAGCGAAGAACACACAGTCACCCGGTACCGCGCCGACATGCTTGGCCAAGCCCTCGCGCTCGGATTCGCTGAGGTTCTTGGCGACCGGGCCGCCGAGCGTGCCGTCCTCCTGCACCAGCACATACGCCAGCCCCTTGGCGCCGCGCTGCTTGGCCCACTCCTGCCAGGCGTCGAGCTGACGCCGCGGCTGACTCGCGCCACCGGGCATCACGACCGCGCCGACGTACTCCGCCTGGAACACCCGGAACGGGGTCTCCTTGAAGTACTCGGTGCATTCGGTGATCTCGACACCGAAGCGCAGGTCCGGCTTATCGCTACCGAAGCGGCGCATCGCCTCCGCGTAGGTCATATGCGGAATCGGGAACGGAATCTCGTAGCCGACGAGCTTCCACAGCGCCTCCAGGATCTCCTCTGCGACCAGGATCACGTCCTCTTGGCGCACGAAGCTCATCTCGAGGTCGAGCTGGGTGAATTCGGGCTGGCGGTCGGCGCGGAAGTCCTCGTCGCGGTAGCAGCGCGCGATCTGGTAGTACCGCTCGACACCGGCGACCATCAGCAGCTGTTTGAACAGCTGCGGGCTCTGCGGGAGCGCATAGAAGCTGCCCGGCTGCAGGCGCGCGGGCACCAGGAAGTCGCGGGCGCCCTCGGGCGTCGAGCGGGTCATCGTCGGGGTCTCGACCTCGACGAATTCATGATGGGCCAGCACCGCGCGGGCGGCCGCGTTGACCTTCGACCGCAGCCGGATGGCCTTGCCCGGCGCCTCGCGGCGCAGGTCGAGGTAGCGATACTTGAGGCGGGCCTCATCGCCGGGCTGCTCGTCGAGCTGGAACGGCAGCGGCGCGCTCTCGTTGAGCACCTCGAGTTCGCTGACGTTGACCTCGATGGAACCGGTCGGCAACTCTGGGTTCTCGTTGCCGTCGGGCCGCTGCTCGACCACACCGGTGACCCGCACGCAGAATTCGGCGCGCAGTTTGTGCGCCTGCGCCGCTGGCTCGCCCTCGCGGAACACCGCCTGCGCCACACCCGACGCATCGCGCAGATCGATGAAGATCACGCCACCGTGGTCACGACGCCGGGCCACCCAGCCGGTGAGGGTGACGGTCTGACCGGCATGCTCGCTTCGCAGCGAACCAGCCAAGTGGGTGCGCAGCACGGGATTCCTTTCGACGAATGTGACACCGGCAGGGCGATCCGGTGCGGTTGCCATCGTAGTGAGACACATATCCCGAGAGGAAACCGATATCGCCGCCCCGCGTGCGAAGCTGTAGACATCAGGTCGTCGGTCCGCAGGTTTGGGCCGGAACCGGGCAGTACCGCACACTTTCCCACCAGGGTGCGAGTCCTACGAGCGCCGTTCGTGGCCCGTCTCACATCCGAGTGGCCGAAGCGCAGCGCCGCAGGCGCGAGTCTCGGCCGCTCGGATGCGAGACAGCAGGGGGCCGCGAACACGCGGCGCCGCAGGCGCCGCAAATCCAACACAGAAAGCGAAGCAGATGACCTTCAACGAAGGCCTCCAGATCGACCCGGATCGGGCTTCATCCGGCGGTGGGCCCGGGATGGGCGGCAAGCTCGCCCTCGGCGGTGGTGCCGGTGGTCTCATCCTGCTGGTAATCGGCCTCTTGCTCGGCGGGGATCCGAGTTCGCTGCTCGGACAGTTGAACGGCAGCGAGAGCAGCACTGCGCAGCCCGGCACCGCGGGCACGCCCGCGCACTGCAAGACCGGCGCGGACGCCAACAAGTACGTCGACTGCCGGGTGGTGCTCACCGCACAGAGCCTCGACGCGGTGTGGGCGGCACAGCTGCCCCAGCAGACCGGCAAGAAGTATTCGAAGCCGAAATTGGTGTTGTTCTCCGGCGCGGTGTCGACCGGTTGTGGCAATGCGACCAGCGCGGTCGGCCCGTTCTACTGCCCGGCCGACCGGACCGCCTACTTCGACACCGCCTTCTTCCAGGAACTGGTCGACCGCTTCGGTTCCAGCGGCGGCCCGCTCGCCCAGGAGTACGTGGTGGCGCACGAGGTCGGCCACCACATCCAGAATCTGCTCGGCGATATCGGTCGGGCCCAGCAGGATCCGCGCGGACCGGAATCCGGCGCGGTGCGCACCGAACTCCAGGCCGACTGCTACGCAGGCATCTGGGCCCACTTCGCCGACAAGCAACCCGCCCCCGGCAGCGATCAGCCCTTCCTGAAACCTCTGTCCGACAACGATATCCGTGACGCTCTCTCCGCCGCGTCCGCCGTCGGCGACGACCGAATCCAGCGTGCCGCCCAGGGGCGCGTCAACCCGGAGGCCTGGACCCACGGTTCCTCGGACCAACGCCAGAAATGGTTCCTCACCGGCTACAAATCCGGACAGGTCCAAGCATGCGACACGTACTCGGCCTCCGACCTGAACACCCCGTCGGCCTTACGCTGATCGCCTACGGATGATCGATAATCGAATCCAGTTGGACTGTGGCACAGCGTAGATAGGGATTTCATGCGGAGAACGAAGTCGGCACTGCTGTTTCTCGTCGTGGCGCTTGCGGGCGGCTGGGGTGTCGCCTCGGCCGAACCCGCTGCCGATGCACCACAACCGCCCGCCCCGGCACTGCTGACACTCACCACCATCCCGAGCGGTTGGTCCGAGCGGGTCGACCTGCGCCCGGTGCTGCAGATCTACGCCGACGGACACGCGGTCGCACAGCCCGACGCCGCGTCCACCACCCGCGCCGCCGACACCCCACCGCAGCGGCTCACCGGCACCGTCCCCGCCGACGTCCTGAATGCCGCACTGGCGGAAACCAAATCGCTCGCCGCCCTCGACCTCGGCATGCCCAGCGCCACCGACCAGGGCACTCAGATCATCGACCTCATGCCTACGCCGCCCGACCAAGACGTCCATGTCCTCATGTACGCCCCCGACGCGACCGAGAACCTCACCTCCGACCAACAAGCCAACCGCAAGCGCTTCACCGACCTCTATCGCAAACTCGTCGACGCCTTCACCCGAGACCACTGAGCCGGTTGTCGACCTCGGTAGCGATGGCACGAGGAACGTTGCGCGCTTCGGTATCTGCGAGGCCTGAGGTACCGCAACACCGTTCGGACGTATGCCCAGCTGGAACTCCAGTGCCCCCTCTCGAAACCGAGCGGGGGCACTGGAGGACTGTTTCGGACTAGAACTGATCCTGTTCGTAGTCCGAGCTGACCAGTTCATCCGGGTGGGTCGCACCGATCACGTCCGGGGTGGACTCACCGAGTGGCCCGGTGAGGTCGTCGTTGCCCGTGCGGCTCTGGTACGGGTCCACATTGCGCGTGTGCTCGTCGTCGTTGCCGCCGCGTTGGCCGGTGGCGCCGGGGCTGCCGCCCATGAAGGAGCTCCCCGAGCCGGCCGCGCTGGTCGACGTACCTGTGCCCAAGGATGTGCCGGACAAACCCGAGACCCGGCTGATGGGCGAGACGGTGCTGCCCGGCGTGCCGGTCACCTTCTGCGTCGACGGCGAGCCCGATGTGCTCGGCGAACCGGAACGGCTTCCGATGCCGCTCATGCCCGAGATCCCCGAGGTGGTGTGCCCGGTATTGGTCGATGCCGCCATGGTGGACGTGCTCGGCGAACCGGAGGTGCTGGAACCGTCCAACAGGCCGGCGGCATTGGTCGACGCATCCTGTGCGACCGACTGCGCCTGTTCCATGATCGGCTCACCGATGTTCTGCATGACCGCCTGGGCGACCTCCTGCGGCGCAGGCAGACCGCTGGTCCCGAGCAGCTGGTTCACCAGACCGGTCAGCTCGGCGGTCTTCCCGGCCAGGTCACCGCGGGTGGCATTGGCGACCGCGACGGCCGATCCAAGATGTTCGGTCGCGGTCGCGATGAGCGCGGCCTGACCGGGCGGCGTCAGCGCCACCGGTACGAGTGCGGTTGCCTGCGTGGCGAATTCGCTCGCGATCCCGAGCAGCTGCGCATTGCCCTGCTGCACCACCGCGGCGGCCCGCTGGGTGAGTTCGGAGATGTCGATACCGCGCTGACTGGTGTCCTGCCCCTGGGTCTGCGCGGTATTGCTGGCGGCCTGCGCCTCGCGGGACGACTGGCCCTGCCACAGCTGCTCGACGGTCTGCAGACCACCCTTGCCGACCGATACCGCGGCCTCGATGATCTTGGATGACTGACTGAGTATCGCGGTCGGGTCGAAGGCTCCGATGACGCCGGTGCCGAAGCTGTTGAGCAGCTCCAAGATCGGCTGGAACAGCGTGTCGATGCCGGGAATTCCGGGAATCGACAACCCCTGCATCAGCGCCGCGACCGGATCGGACGGAATATTCGTCGCCGCCGCGGCCGCCGCAGCACCCTGGTTGCCCGCCCCGCCGAGGGCACTGCCGACCGCACTCTGCGCCTGTTGCGCCGCGCTCTGTGCCGCCTGCACCACCGGCGCAGCAGCATGGCTGATCGCGGTCTGCGCATCGGTAAGCGCCTGCGACACATCGGGGGGCACCGCACCGGACAGAATCGCGCTCGCGTCGGGGGTCGAGTTGCCGTTGAGCCCCGGCATGCCCGCTGGTATGGTCCCCAGCTGCGGCGAATCCTCGGTGATCTTGCGCGCGAGCACGAATTCGGGCGCCTCGATCGGCGGCAGATCCGCGGGCAACTGCGGCAGCGACAGATCGCTCAATCCCTGCGATACGTTCTGGAGTGCGTCGACGGCGGTGTTCTGCGTCGCGATCACGGCCTCTTCGATCGCCACGCTCTGCTGATCGGGCGCGATCACGCCGGTCGCGCCGGAATCCATCGGTCTCATGCTCCGCCTCCGACCTGGTCGGCGATCGCGTTCAGTACGCTCGCGTTGCCGAAGTCGGTGGTATCGAACGCTGCGGCCGCGGTGAACGCGGACTTCGAGAGCTTGTCGTATTTGGCCGACAGATCATTGATGTCCTTGGCCTGCAACACCTGTGCCGCGGCGAACGCCAACAGATAATCGGCGCCGATCAGACCGAATACCGGCGTGAGCGCCGCAACGTTCTGCACGGCATCGAAATTGCCCGCTCCTGCGATCTCGCCGGCCACCCCGGCATTGGTCGCCGCGAATGCTCGGACCGCATCGGTCTCCACCGAGAGATCAGCCATCGAGTTGCACCCCCCAAATCGTCGTGAACTGTAGTTCCGTGTTCATAGCGTCGATCAACATCTACTCCCTGCCCGCACCGGCAACTCGGCTGCGATCGGGCCCCTGCGCAGCTGCGAGTCGGTACCGGCGCCGCTGCGGTTGCGCTCAATATAGCGGACCCCACCGGCAAGTTTCGAGCCCAACGCAGCCACCGGAAAGGAACTGGAACAGGTTGCAAATTAGAACAAGTTCTATATTCTCGATCGCATGAAGGTCGCAGTGACCGGCGCAGCCGGCTACCTTGGCACGAATCTGCTCAGCCTGCTGGTCGAACGAGGACACGAGGTCACAGCAATCGATCGCGTCGTTCCGGAGCAGCGGACGGACCCGAACGTCACCTGGGTCTCCGGCAATGTGCTCGACCCCGAATCCATGCGCACCGTGCTCGCCGGCGCGGAGATCGTCTACCACCTCGTCGCCGTGATCACCCTGGCCGAGCAGCACGACCTGGCATGGAAGGTCAATACCGAGGGTGTGCGCGTCGTCGCCGAGGCGGCGCTGGATCTGGGCGTGCGCCGCATGGTGCACGCGAGCTCCATCCACGCCTTCAACCAGTACACCTGCGGTGGCCGCATCGATGAGACCTCGGCGCGCTCGACCGATCCCAGCCTGCCCGTCTACGACCGCTCCAAATGGGCTGGCGAAATCGAACTGCGCAAGGTGATCGAGCAGGGCCTGGACGCGGTGATCTGCAATCCCACCGGCGTCTTCGGCCCGCTCGACTACAGCACCCCGCTGTCCAGGATCAATCGCACTCTCAAGGACGCCGCCCGCGGCCGGGTACCGGCGATGATCGGCGGCGGCTTCGATCTGGTCGACGTCCGCGACGTCGCGAAGGGCCTGATCCTGGCCGGGGAGCGGGGCCGGACCGGCGAGAACTACCTGCTCGGCGGTTCGATGATCTCGATGCTCGACCTGTGTCGCACCGCGGCGGAATGCGGCGGCAAGAAGGGACCGAAGTTCTCGATCTCGCCCAAGGTCGTCAACGGCTTGATTCCGGTGCTCGAACCGATCGGCAAACTGCTCAAGACCGACATCGTGTCGAAGGCCGCACTCGGTGCGCTGGTCTCCGCCCCGATCGTCGACCACGGCAAGGCGGAGCGCGAAATCGGTTATCGGCCCAGGCCCATCGAGGAGACGGTGCGCGACCTGGTCACCTTCTTCACCGATCCGAAGCAGCTCACCGCGCCCGACGCCCGACAGATCGCTTGACACTCGTTAGAACACATGTTCGACTGGTGGGGTGCGGTGGCAAAGCCAAACCCTGGATGCCGACGACGGCGCCCTGCCCGGTCTCGACCGGGCGGGTTTCGTACGCACCGTACAGACCCCAGAATTCGAGGGCATCACGTTCCACGAGGTGCTGTGCAAGAGCGCGCTGAACAAGATGCCGGAGGCGTCGAATCTGCCGTTCCATTGGACGATCAATCCGATGCGCGGCTGTTCACACGCCTGCCGCTACTGTTTCGCGCGGCCCACCCACGAGTATCTGGATCTGGACGCGGGCCGGGATTTCGATTCGCAGATCGTGGTGAAGACAAATATCGCCGCGGTGCTGCGCAAGGAACTCGGCCGGCGGTCCTGGCATCACGAACCGGTCGCGCTGGGCACGAATACCGATCCGTATCAACGGGCCGAGGGCCGATATCGGTTGATGCCCGGCATTATTCGCGCGCTTACCGATTCCGGCACACCGTTCTCCATTCTCACCAAGGGCACGCTGCTGCGCCGGGATCTCCCGCTGCTCACGGCGGCGGCTCACCAGGTCCGGGTGAGCATCGCCGTGTCCATCGCGATCCTGGATATGGATCTGCACCGCAGCCTGGAATCCGGTACGCCATCGCCCAGGGCACGATTGGAGATGGTGCGGGCGCTGGCCGATGCCGGGTTCGAGGTTGATGTGATGGTCGCGCCGGTGATTCCATATCTCACCGATAGCCGCGCCCACCTGGACGCACTATTCGCTGCGGTCGCCGAGGCCGGGGCGGTATCGGTGGTCGCATTCCCGATGCATCTGCGCGGCGCCACCCGGGGCTGGTTCCTGAGTTGGCTGGCCGAGGCGCATCCGGCGCTGGTGCGCCGCTATCGCCAGCTCTATGGCCGCGGCGCCTATGTGACGCCAGAGTATGCCTCCTGGCTCCGCGAGCGGGTGCAGCCGCTGCTCCAGCAACACGGCCTCACCCGCGAGCACACCCCGGAGCCGCAGACACAACCCCCGACACCGCTGCCCGGCGACACGCAGCTGGCGCTCTTCGCGTAAAGCATTTCACAAGCAATTCCCGCACACGGCGGAGTAGGTTGGCCAATGGCACCTCCCATCGGACGAGGAAGTGAAGCAGGCATATGGTTTCCGACCAAAGTGATGTCGGCACAGCGAAATTGGAAAAGGTCGTAATTCGGTTCGCCGGGGACTCCGGTGACGGAATGCAGCTCACCGGTGATCGCTTCACGCACGAGGCGGCCGCATTCGGCAACGACCTCGCCACCCAACCCAACTTCCCAGCCGAAATCCGGGCGCCACAGGGCACGCTGCCCGGCGTCTCGTCCTTCCAGATCCAGATTGCCGATTACGACATTCTCACCGCGGGCGACCAGCCCGACGTGCTGGTCGCGATGAATCCCGCGGCGCTGAAGTCCAATCTGGAGGACCTGCCGCGCGGTGCCACCCTCATCGTGAACACGGACGAGTTCACCAAACGCAATCTCGGCAAGGTCGGCTATGCCACCGATCCGCTCGACGACGACACACTGAGCGATTTCGTGATCCACCGCGTGCCGATGACCTCACTCACCCTCGGCGCGACCGAGACGACCGGCGTCGGCAAGAAGGACGCTCAGCGCGCGAAGAATATGTTCGCGCTCGGCCTGCTGTCCTGGATGTACGGACGCCCGATCGGCGGCACCGAACGCTTCCTGCGCGAGAAATTCGCCGCGAAACCCGATATCGCCGAGGCGAATCTGGTCGCCTTCCGCGCGGGCTGGAACTACGGCGAGACCACCGAAAGCTTCGCAACCACCTTCGAGGTGGCCCCGGCCAAGCTCCCGCCGGGCACCTACCGCCAGATCACCGGCAATTCCGCGCTCGCCTACGGCCTCGTCACCGCGGGGCAGTTATCCGGGTTGCCGGTCTTTCTCGGCACCTATCCGATCACACCAGCCTCCGACATCCTGCACGAACTCAGTAAGCACAAGAACTTCGGCGTCACCACCTTCCAGGCCGAAGACGAGATCGCCGGCATCGGCGCGGCCCTCGGCGCTGCGCTGGGCGGCGCGCTCGGCGTCACCAGCACTTCCGGCCCCGGGCTGGCGCTCAAGAGCGAAACCATCGGGCTGGCGGTGATGACGGAACTGCCGTTGGTGATCGTCGACGTGCAGCGCGGCGGACCGTCCACCGGACTGCCGACCAAGACCGAACAGGCCGATCTACTGCAGGCGCTCTACGGCCGCAACGGGGAATCGCCGGTGGCGGTACTCGCGCCCCGCTCCCCCGCCGACTGCTTCGCCACCGCGGTGGAGGCGGCTCGAATCGCCCTCACCTACCGCACGCCGGTGCTGTTGCTGTCCGACGGCTCGATCGCCAATGGCTCTGAGCCGTGGTCGATTCCGCGGGTCACCGAGCTGGAGCCGATCGATCCGCGCTTCGAACCCGAGGCCGAGGAGGGCACGCCGTTCCAGCCCTACTCCCGTGATCCCGATACCCTCGCCAGGCCGCTCGCGGTGCCGGGGACCGCAGGTCGCGCGCATCGGATCGGCGGACTGGAGAAGGCCGACGGCAGCGGCAATATCTCCTATGAGCCCGGCAACCACGAACTGATGGTTCGCCTGCGGCAGGCCAAGATCGATGGCATCACCGTCCCCGATCTCGAGGTCGACGATCCGGACGGGCGGGCCGAACTCCTGCTGATCGGCTGGGGCAGTTCCTTCGGGCCGATCGGCGAGGCGTGTCGGCGCGCCCGCCGTCGCGGCGTCCCGGTCGCACAGGCACATCTGCGACATCTGAATCCATTGCCCGCCAACCTCGACGCCGTGCTGCGGAGCTACCGGACGGTGGTCGCGCCGGAAATGAACGGCGGTCAGCTGGCCATGCTGCTGCGGGCGAAGTATCTGGTGGATGTGCAACCGTGGACGAAGATCGCGGGCACGGCATTCTCCGCACAGGAACTCGTCGGGGTAATCGATGCGGCAGTGGACGGGTCGCTCGAGGATATGGAACACGACAAGGCGTTCGCGGCACGGGCGCGTGCCACGTACTCGACTGGGGGTAACTGATGACCATCGTCGAAACCTCGCTCGTCGGAACCGATCTGGGCCTCACCGGACTCTCGGGAGTGCCGGCCGCGGACCGGCCACAGAAGGTCAAGGACTTCACCTCCGATCAGGAGGTGCGCTGGTGCCCCGGCTGCGGTGACTACGTGATCCTGGCGACCGTGCGCGGCTTCCTCGCCGAACTGGGATTGCGCAGGGAGAACCTGATGTTCGTCTCCGGGATCGGCTGCTCGAGCCGGTTCCCGTACTACCTCGAGGCCTACGGCATCCACTCCATCCACGGTCGCGCGCCCGCCATCGCGACGGGGCTCGCGGTGACCCGGCCGGATCTGTCGGTGTGGGTGGTGACCGGTGACGGTGACGCGCTGTCGATCGGCGGCAACCATCTGATCCATGCCCTGCGCCGCAATGTGAATATGACGATCCTGCTGTTCAACAACCGGATCTATGGACTCACCAAGGGCCAGTACTCCCCGACCTCGGAAGAAGGCAAGATCACCAAGTCGACGCCGATGGGGTCGGTCGACCATCCGTTCAATACGCTGTCGGTCGCGCTCGGCGCGGAAGCCAGCTTCGCCGCGCGCGCTCTGGATTCCGATCGGGCGGGCCTCACCGAGGTGCTGCGTGCCGCCGCCGAACACCGCGGGACCTCGTTCGTGGAGATCCTGCAGGACTGCCCGATCTTCAACGACGGTTCCTTCGATGTGCTGCGCAAGGGCGATGCCGAATCCCGCCTCATCCCGCTGCATCACGGTCAGCCGATCCGTTTCGGCGCCGATGGCGAATTCGCCGTGGTGCGTGCCGGTTTCGGGCTCACGGTGGTGCGCACCGGCGAGGTCGAAGAGTCCGAGATCATCGTGCACGACGCCTACACCGACAATCCGGAGTACGCCTACGCGCTCTCGCGCCTGTCCGACCAGGACCTCGGCCACGTGGTCACCGGCATCTTCCGCGATGTCACCCGGCCCACCTACGACGATGCGGTTCGCACCCAAACCGCCATGGCGCGGGAACGCAAACCGGTACAAGAGGATTCATTGCAGTCCCTGCTCAACGGCTCGGAAACCTGGACCATCAGCTAGGCAGACCGTGCCGATCGGCGAGCTTGCCGAGGATGCGATGTAGGTCGGCACGCTCGGCGGCGCTGAGGTCCGCGGTGGTCTCGGCGTCGATCGCCTGCGCGGCGTCGAGGCATTTGCGCAGTAGTGCACCGCCGTCAGAGGTCAGGCTCAGGTTCTGACGGCGGCGATCCTCCGGGTCCCGTAACCGTTCGATCGCCCCGAGGGATTCGAGGTGGTCGGCCAGCGCGACGACCAGACTCGGCGCGACGCGCAGTATCTGCGCCATCTCCATCTGCGACGTCGGGCCGTTGGCCGCCAACACATTCAGCATCCCGGCATGCTTCGGCTTGAGCCCGAGGCTCGAAACATCGGCGCTGAAGCGGCCGGTCAGGAATGCGCCCAGCAGTCCCAGCCGGAAGGTAACGGTCTCCGGCAGCTTTTCCACCTTGACGTTCTTCATAGCCAGCATAATACTGTCCCTAAACTATTCACGATCTGAACGATTTAGGGAGTGAAAGATGCAGGAACAGAATCTCACCAGATCCGCGATTGTTGTCAATGCGGTCGGCGCGGGCATTGCCGTGGCATTCAGCGTCGCGGCACTTGTCGATCCGTCTCTGGCGATATCCGGCAGCGCGCACTCGCCCGGTGTCGACCCGTATGCACAGGCCTACGCCGCCCGCGCCATCCCCTTGGGCGCCGCGCTACTTTTCAGCCTGGTCAGCCGCCACAAGCGGGCTCTTCTACCGCTGCTGACCGTGTCGGGTGCGGTACAGCTCGGTGATGTCGCCATCGGCGCCACCCAGGGGATTCCGGGCATGATGGTCGGCGGCAGCGTGCTCGCGCTGATTCATCTCGCCACCGCGGGTCAATTGGCCCTCGGCAGGAGTCGCTCTGCCGTAGCCGCAGCCTGAGCTGCGGCTACGGATATGAGTCAGACGTGCTTGGCGAAGCCGAAGTCGATCACGGCGTCGCGTTCCTGTTCGAGTTCCGCGATGCTGGCGTCGATGCGGGCGCGGGAGAATTCGTCGAGCTCCAGGTCCTGGACGATCGAGTATTCCCCGTCCACGCAGGTGACGGGGAACGAGGTGATGAGGCCTTCGGGAATGCCGTAGGAGCCGTCGGAGGGGACGGCCATGGAGGTCCAGTCGTCGGTGTGGGTGCCGAGGGACCAGTCGTGGATGTGGTCGATGGCGGCGCTGGCCGCACTGGCGGCCGATGAGGCGCCGCGGGCCTGGATGATGGCGGTGCCGCGCTGTTGGACGGTAGGGATGAATTCCTCGCGCAGCCAGCCCTGGTCGACGAGTTCGCGGGCGGGGCGGCCCGCGATGGTGGCGTGCGTGATATCCGGATACTGGGTCGCGGAGTGGTTGCCCCAGATGGCGACGCGGGCGATATCGGCGGCGGCCGCGCCGGTCTTCTTGGCCAGCTGAGCGATCGCACGGTTGTGGTCGAGGCGGGTCATCGCGGTGAATCGCTCGGCCGGGACGTCCGGGGCATTGCTCATGGCGATGAAGGCGTTGGTATTGGCCGGATTTCCGACCACGAGCACCTTGACGTCGTCGGCGGCGCTGGCGTTGATCGCCTGGCCCTGTTCGGTGAAGATCGGGCCGTTGGCGGCCAGCAGGTCCGAACGCTCCATCCCCGCGGTGCGCGGCCGGGCACCGACCAGCAGCGCGACATTCGCGCCCTCGAACCCGACCCACGGATCGTCACTGATGTCGATCGACTCGAGCAGCGGGAACGCACCGTCCTCGAGTTCCATCGCCACACCCTCCAGCGACGCCACTGCCGCCGGAATCTCCAGCAACCGTAGCCGTACCGGCGTCTCGGATCCCAGCAGCGCACCGGACGCGATCCGGAACAGCAGGCCGTAGGCGATCTGCCCCGCACCTCCGGTCACGGCGACGGTCACGGGCGCGGTCCGGGCAGCGGTGCTCACGAGAAACTCCTTGCGATAGACGGACACTCGATCCCCACCCTAACCACTCTCACGGCACCCGAACCCCAGTGGTGAGCTACGCGACAATCCCCCCGCCACACCCATCCAACCGCACCAGCTAACGACAAGCACCCACCACGGCCGCGAAATCCG
The DNA here is from genome assembly GCF_042869435.1 of Nocardia sp. NPDC006982. Taxonomy (NCBI): domain Bacteria; kingdom Bacillati; phylum Actinomycetota; class Actinomycetes; order Mycobacteriales; family Nocardiaceae; genus Nocardia; species Nocardia sp. NPDC006982. The sequence continues at coordinate 1,160,199 of NZ_JBIAFV010000001.1, forward strand.
ACGGAGTGCGCGCCCTTCAGCGCATGACGCAACCGCGCATCGCATGCGAACTCGCATGGCACGCCGATTCGCGTGTCGCACAACTCAACTCGCGTATCAACACAGTCCCGCGACTTCCTGATCGGTCAGGACGATCGGCGACACATAGTCCTTCGCCCGAGCCAGGCGAACAGCACGGTACAGCGGCCGCTCCTCCAGTCCGGCATCTCGGGCCTCGGCGCGCAGTTGGTGGACGAGCATGGTCGACACCGCTACGGCCGCAGCGAGTTCGCTGGCGGCCAGGGCGTCGGCCAGTTTGCGGAGGCCGAGCAGGTGGAGTTCGCGACCACTGCCCGCATCGGTGTACATCGCGAGCGGCACGACCTGCGACTCGACGCCTGCGGTCACCCGCAGGACGATGCGGCTCAAACGGGCCGGGAAAACGAGGACCTCGACGCCGTTGGCGGCCGCGATATCGACCTGACGCTCCCCGATCACCCGCCGCGCGTGAATCGTGGTCCCGGCCAACCACATCCGCCGACGGCGTAGCGCGATGGCGTATGCGACGGTAGGTGCACCGACGACGAGACCGATCGCGATCGCGATCGACCACGGCACCAGCAGCGCCGCGAGCAATGCTGCACCGATACCCACCCCTATCGCGGCAAGGGCGAGTCGCCGCAGCATGGGTGCGTAGGTCTCGGGCGCGACGAGATCGAGTCCGACCGACGGAACCGGTTGGGCTGCACCAGGATTCGTGGGTTCTACCGGCACGGCTGCCCATTCGTCGGGGTGCGGGTGTACCCCGGCACCGTACTACTCGCCCGAGCGCAGAGCGGTCGCGACGGCGGCCACCGTCTCGTCCAGTGGGATCTGACGCTGTTCACCGGTGGCCATATCCTTCAGGCCGATGGTGTTCTCGGCCAGATCCCGGTCACCGAGGACCAGGGTGAATTTCGCGCCGGACTTGTCCGCGGCCTTCAGCGCCCCTTTGACGCTTCGACCTCCGTAGGCCAGATCGACCCGGATTCCCGCCGCCCGCAACTGTGCCGCGAGCACGACCAACCGCTGCTTGGCCGCATCGCCGAGGGATACGCCGTAGACCTCGCACCGCGCCGGATCGCCCGCCGACTTGCCCTCGGCCCGCAGCGCCAGAATGGTGCGGTCCACACCGAGTCCGAATCCGATGCCGGACAGCGGTTGTCCGCCCAGTTCGGCCATGAGCCCGTCGTAGCGGCCGCCGCCGCCGATACCCGACTGCGCCCCGAGACCGTCGTGCACGAATTCGAAGGTCGTCTTCGTGTAGTAGTCCAGGCCGCGCACCATCCGCGGATTCACCACGTAGGGCACGCCGAGCGCGTCGAGATACCCGAGCACTTGCTCGAAGTGCGTCTTCGCCGACTCCGACAGGTGATCGATCATCAGGGGCGCGTTCGCAGTCATCTCGCGCACCTCGCGCCGCTTGTCGTCGAGCACCCGCAGCGGATTCAACTGTGCTCGCCGCTTGGTCTCCTCGTCCAGCGGCAGCCCGAACAGGAACTCCTGCAACAGCTCTCGATACTGCGGACGACAGGTCTCGTCACCGAGCGAGGTGATCTCCAGCCGGAAGCCATCCAACCCGAGTTCGCGATATCCGGCGTCCGCGATCGCGATCACCTCGGCATCCAGCGCCGGATCATCGATACCGATCGCCTCGACACCGACCTGCTGCAACTGCCGGTACCGACCGGCCTGCGGGCGCTCATACCGGAAGAACGGACCCGAGTACACCAGCTTCACCGGCAATTGTCCCCGGTCGAGCCCGTTTTCGATGACCGCACGCATGACACCCGCGGTACCCTCCGGCCGCAGCGTGACACTGCGCTCGCCGCGGTCGGCGAAGGTGTACATCTCCTTGGTCACCACATCGGTGGATTCACCGACACCCCGCGCGAACAAGGCGGTGTCCTCGAAGATCGGCAGCTCCACATGCCCGTACCCGGCGAGTCGGGCGGCACGGATCAAACCGTCGCGCACCGCGACGAACTCGGCCGAACCGGGTGGCACGTAATCCGGAACCCCCTTCGGGGCGGAGAAGCTGCTGGTCTTGGTCACGATGATCCAGTTTCCACCACTACGGCCCGTCAAGTCCAACCGGTTTGCCACCACCGGTTCATACAGCGTCACGACTGGTCGAAATGGCCTGCTGAGCAGTCTCAGGAATAGATGGCACAATCCTGTGCCGTACGTAACGGATACGGGAGGAACGTGGTAGTGCCGAGCAACGAACAGCGACGGGCAGCGGCGAAACGCAAGCTGGAGCGCCAGCTGGCCAACCGGGCCGACCGGGCGCGCAAGCGCAGGCGACTCACGATCGCCGGATCGGCGCTCGGCGTGGTGGTCGTGGCGGCGGCGGCCGTCGGCGTCTACTTCCTGACCAAGAGTGACGATAAGCCCGCGGCCATCAGCTGCGACTACCGAGACAGTCAGAAGCCCGCGGACAAGCAGGTGAAGAAGCCGCGCACCAGCGGCATCGAGAACACCGGCGACAATGCGAGTCTCAGCGTCAGCATGGACACCACCCAGGGCCCCATCGGCCTGACCCTGGACAACGCCAAGGCACCGTGCACCGTGAACAGCTTCGCCAGCCTGGCCGGTCAGGGTTACTTCGACAACACCACTTGCCACCGCATGACCGCGGACGAGGGCCTGAAGGTGCTGCAGTGCGGTGACCCGACCGGCACTGGCACCGGTGGTCCCGGCTACCAGTTCGACAACGAGTACCCGACCAATCGGTACAACCCCGCCGACCCCGCATTGCAGCAGCCGATGGACTACAAGCGCGGCACGTTGGCCATGGCCAACGCGGGACCAGATCCCGTCACCGGCGGTGGCACCAACGGCAGTCAGTTCTTCATCGTCTACGGCGATTCGAAACTGCCGCCGAATTACACGATCTTCGGCACCGTCGATCCGGACAGCATGGGCACGCTGGACAAGATCGCCGCCGGCGGTCAGGACAACTCCAACGGCCAGGGCGACGGCAAGCCCAACCTCCCCGTCACCATCCAGTCGGTCCGCCTCGACTGAGCTCGCCCTTTCGAGCGACCAACAAGCAGTCGCTAGCGGCCCCTACAAGCGGTCTGCAAGCAGTCGCTACGACACGCCCGATCCGAATGCCCGCTTCGTTCGGACCCGCTGCGCACAATGAGCAGCGGGCCCGACCTACCTCCCTGGACCACCCAGGGTAGGCGACCCTAATCGTTCGGTTAGGGTGTGCTAAAACCGGAGATCCTCCGAAGCTTTCCCCTGCCCGCCGGAATTGTGCGATATATGCTGTTAAGCGGCACGCCCACACGGTTGGCGCCGGGTTTTCTCGGGTAATCTCGAATAAAGGAGAACGCGTAGCGTAGGCATCTCCGGACCGGACGATCCCCAACCGGAATGCCACGCGACAAGTTCTCTGGGTGTCCACGTTTGCAGGCGGGGCACCGGCGCGGCGGACTACAGTTCGACGTGGCGGCGTCCGTGACGAAGCACCACAACATCCATAGTGATCACTGCAGCATCGGGGAGCAGCCATGTCCGAGGAACTGGACGACATCGGCCGGGAAACCGCGGCCATGATGAAGACTATGTTGCAGCTTGCGACCCTGGTCGCGCTGCGGACCCGTGAGCGTGGTCAGAAAGAAGCCGAGGCGCGCGCCAAGCAGACCGAGGCCCGCATCAAGGAGGCCCGGGAAGTCCAGATCCGAGAGGCCCGCGACGCCAAGGCAAAGGACCCACGCAATCTCGAACTGGCCCGAATGGTCGAGAAATCGGTTCCGGCCAAGGGTATTTCATTGGAGAAGGATCGTTTCTCCGCACAGGCAGAGGCCAGCCGGATGGCCGCGACGGCGTCGGCTCAGTCCAAACCACTCGTTCGTTACGACTCCCAGGAGCGTCGGCAGGCCATCGCGGCGCATCTCGCCCGGATCGGCATCGCACCAGAACTCGCGGCGGTGCGGATGCTCATCGAGGTAGGTCAGGGGCAACCGCCCGAAGAGGCCGTACGCATACGCGACGAAGCCGCCCGCGCGGCCGCTGCACGAGGTCGGGAACAGGACGCACGCGGTTTGGAACGCGTCCGACAGTAGCTGGATCCGACGCCGGAAACCGAAAACGCCCGCTGAAATCAGCGGGCGTTTCGACGTTTTCGGCTCCTCAGACGCGGAAATCGCCGATGGTCGGATCGCCGAAAAGCCCCTGGGTGGGCGACTTCAGCGGCAGTGGGCTCAGCATGTCCTTGTGGCCGTTGCGCACACTGCAGTACTTGAACGGTCCGCGGGGATCGAAGAGTTTGGTCATATGCGGATCCGCGTGGTCGAGGAACCAGATGCTCAATCCGGTGCTCGGCTCGAGCCGGTAGTGCTCCCATGCGCGCCAGAGCGCATCTAGTCGGGCCACCGCCTCGGCATGTTTCCACCACTCCGGGCACCACACCGTTTCACTGATGTCGGTGACCTGACGCCGGTACACCAGGCCGAGGTAGTTCTCGACGAAGTCCACCACATTGCTGTAGATCATGGGCTGTTGCTGCTGTTCAGTCACAGCGGCCGAACCTCCTCGATTTGACCGTATTCGGGTGGCGGAGCAGCCTTGGTCAGGTTGGGCGAGCCGAACAGGTCGGCGATCTCGGTCTTACGCCCCGGAAGATGGTGCGAGATCGACTTCTTCACGTCGTCAGCGTAGTCGCCCTCCCACCAGGGCACGGTACGCACGAGCACCGCGGGCTGGCCGGAGGTGAAGACGATCGCGCGGCCCTGTGGCAGGGTAGCCAGCGCGTTCACGGTGAATGTCTTGGACGAACCGAGTGAACGCGAATAGCTCTTGCCGCCTTTGGATTCCGAGACCGAGGACGAGATCGCGTCGTATTCGCCGATCGCCTCGGAGCGGTCGCGCAGGAAGTTCATGTCGTCGACGCCGGGACCGAGCACCTTGATATTGGCCGCCGACCACAGCGCCAGCATGCCGTCGTCGCCCCAGCAGCGCGCACCCTGGGCCCAGGACTGCAACACCGTCATCACCACGATGCCGCGTGAACCGAAGTGGCTGTACTGCTTGGGCAAATCCTTCCAGCGCACCACATTCGCCGCCTCGTCCAGGACCGCGAGCATCGGGATCGGCAACCGTCCGCCGGGCGAATGCGTGGCCTTGCGCATGGCCACATCGACCACGGCCTCGGTGAGTGCACTGACCAGCGGCGCCGCCGAACCTCGGCCCTCGAGCGAGAGGCTGTAGAGCGTGCCATTGTTCTCGATGAATTCGAGTTCGTCGAACTGCATACGGTTGTCGCCCGGCAAGATCCATGGGTGCACATTGGACAGCTGCAGGCAGCGGATCATTTTCTTCGCCGTGCCGAAAATACCGCTCTTGGTGCGCGGGTCGGCGTTGTACTGCATCGCGAGGCCCGAGGCGGTGTAGTGCTTACTCGAATTGCGCAGCAGCTCGATGGGTTCGGAGTCGTTGGGATTGGTCACCCAGTCCCAAACCTGGACGATCGGGCGACCACCGAGCGCGGCCGCCAGGAACAGCCCGGCGAGCAGATCCTCGGCCTCCGGGTCGAAGAACACATCGCCCTTGGCATCGGAACCGCTGTCGGCATCGGCGAAGTGTCCGGCCAGCCGCGCGGCCCGCATCTCCGCACCGTCGTGATATGCGTCCACCCAGGCAAGCGGATCCCAGAACCAGGTCGGCTCCTCCCCCGCGACGCCCTGCGGATCGAAGACGAAGGTGCGACTTCCCTTGGCCTCGCGCACATCTCGGGTCGCATCGACCACATCGCGCTTATTCGAGGTGGACAGCACCGGTCCGATGGCAGTCAGGATGGCGGGAATCACCCGCGAGGTCGATTTGCCCTGGCGCGGACCCCAGATGTCCAGGTGCAGATCCTCATACGAGCCGTAGAGCATCACCCCATCGGCAACACCGATGCCGATCGGCACACCCGGGCTGTCGTTGTAGCCGAGCCGCACACCGAGCATTTCGGCCTTCGACCGCACCCCGGCCTCGGTAAGCGATTTGATGGCGCTGCCGCTCCCCATCACATCGGCCTTGTCGTCCACGGAGAGCCGACCGACCGACCGACGTGCGGCGAGTTGCTTGCGCACCACCACATAGGCAACGATCGCGCCGATGACGAGCAGCACGATCACCGTGGAGGCGCGCGGCCAGTGCAGCTTCCCCTTGACCAGATCTGCGACGATCGCGATCGGGTTGACCGGAATGTCCTGCGGGGTGACAGCCATCGCGTTGCCGAGATGCAGGGCGATCCACAGGGTTCCGAGGGTCGCGAAACCGGCGTAGATCATGTAGAGGGTGATGTCGGGTCCGACGACGGCCGGATCCTGCACCTTCTTCTTTTTCGCCATGTCTGCCTCCTGTTAGGACCTAGCTATGTGGTTGTCGCTGGTGCGGGTTCAGCGGAAGGCGTCGAGCCGCCAACCTTCCGACGTACGCACCACGGTCGCGATGACCGTCGCGGGCGGCAGGGATTCCTTGCGCCCGTTCGGGTAGACGACCGTTTGCTCGATCCCGATCTTGAACTGTTGGACGTTCGGATCGGCGCTCGCGGGCGGACGCTCACCCGATGCAAAGGTGAAGGCTTCGACATGTGCCTGCGCCTTGGCCCAGTCAGCCCATTGCAGCGTCGCTTTCGGTGTCTCGATCCCGGTCGGTGTGCTGTCGAGCATGCGGATCAGGCTGGGGCCCAACCATTTCCGCGCGCGCGACAGCGAGGCGCCCTGGGCCTCGGTGGCGGGCTGCCAGGAGTAGATCTCCTTCAGCGCGGCCACCGCGACGCCGTCGGGCGTCACCGGATCGGGTGCGGGCACACCCTCCAGCAATCGGGTCGTGGACGTGGGCGGCTGCGGCGCACCGGAACCCGACTCCCGATCCGAGCCGGCGCACCCCGCACCCGACATCGCGACGCTCAGCACCAGCATCACCACCAGTTTTACGCGTGCATTGTTATTCAAGGCTAGCTGCCGGGACCGACACTTGTGCGGTCCAATCGCCGCACGTGCTTCGGCGTGTTCGCCGGCCGCGGTATCGGTTGTCGTCACAGCACCCTCCTCCCGCGGCCGTCACCCGGCACCGCGCCCTCGGTCACGCCGCTGGAATGTCCGTATGCGGCGGGCACGGATTGGATCATTCGGCCGTTGCCGGAATAGATTCCGACCTCGGCGGGGCCGCGCGGGCCGAATGAGCTGAAGACCAGATCACCGGGTTGCAGCTTGCTCAGCGGTACTTCGGCGCCCGCCTCCCACTGCTGTTCGGCGGTCCGCGGCAAGGTCACCGCGCCCGACGAGGCCGCGAACACCGCAGCCGAGGTGAGGCCGGGGCCGTCCATGCCGCCGCCGCTCGGGCCCTGCGGGCCACCGCCGCCCCAGACGTACGGCGTGCCGAGCCATTGCTGCGCCGCCTGGACGACCTGAACGCCGCCCGCCCCCTCCTGCGGGGTGAAGCGGCCATTGGAACCCTGCGCGCGGTATTGCGGTTCCATCGCAAGGATATTCGCGACGTACGGCTGGGTTTCGGCGTAGTGCGCGGCCACCTGGTTGGGCACACCGCCGGAGGCGAGTACCGCGCCTTCGCCGGCGTTGTAGGCGGCCAGGGTCAGTGCGACGACATCGCCCTGCACGCGGCCCTGGGACTCCCACGCCGTGATCTTGTGCGCGAGCGCGCACATATAGCGGCCCTGACCGATGATCGCGTCGCCGTCGTCCCAAACGCTCGCGACGCCATTGCCGTCGGCATCGATGACATAAGGCTGACCGTCATCGGGATCGATACTGGCCGCCGTGCCGGGCAGGAACTGGGCCAGCCCCTGCGCGCCTGCGGGAGAGGACGCGCTGCGCCGGAATCCGGACTCCTGCCTGCCCTGTGCGGCCAGCAGCGACGGGGTGATCTGCGGGCAGATGGAACCCGCACGCCGATACCAGATCTCGAGTTCCTGCGGCACCTTGCCCGCGGCCAGCGCACCACCCGCGGTGCCGAAGCCGCGACTACAGCGCGGGTCGGAGGAGAATGCCTGCGCGCCACCCACATCCGGGGTCGGTGCGCCGTCGAGCCAGGGCAGCGGGTCGATTTGCCGACCACCGGTGAAGCGTCCGCCCGGCACGATCTCGAAATGCAGGTGCGGGCCGCTGGACTCACCCGCCGAACCGACCCGCGCGATGGGCTGACCGGCGACGACGGTATCGCCGACGTGCACATGCACCCCGCTGTCCCACATATGGCCGTACACCGCGGAATATGCGCGACCGTTGGTGTCGACGGAATCGACGACGATCCAGTTGCCGAAACCCGAAGCGGGACCGGCCGCTACGACGCGTCCATCGGAGACCGAGTAGATCGTGGTGCCGTCGGCCGCGGCGAAGTCGACGCCCTTATGGGTGCCGCCACGTGCGCCGAATACGTCCGAGACGGTGAAGGTGCCTGCGGCCAGCGGCAGCGTCCGCCGGATCGGGCCGACACCCGCGGCCAGCGACGGCGCACCGGTGGCGGTCGAATGGGCTTGGGTAGCAGTCGGATTGCCGGTCGCACTCGTGGGAGTGGGGGTGCCCGCGACGCGGGAATTACCCGGCGCATATCCGCCGAGCGGCACCAGCATGGTCGACGAGACGAGCACCGAGGTGCCCTCGCAGGAGTCGTCCACGGCTGGCATCACGATGACGACCACCAGTGTCATCAGCCCGAGCACGCTCGCCAGCGCCAAGTAGAGGAGGGTCCGCCCGGTCACCGCATCCCCGGCAGCGCCGAACGGCCGCGGACCGAGCCGAAAAGGTTCACGTCTGCCGCCGAGATTCGTTGAGGGTGTCGGCCAGGGTGCGGTTCATCTCTGCGGCGGCGGCCAATTGTTGTTGTAGCAGTGCGACTTTGCGGCGCAGCGCCGTCGCGTCCAGGCGCTCCAGACTGGGGCCCTCGGCAGCGCGCACCCAGTTGCGCACCGAGTTGGTATGCACGCCGATCTGCTCGGCGACCACCCGGCAGGCCTCCGATTCGCTGCGTAGTTTGCCGGTAAGTGCGATGACCTGCTCGACCGCGGCCTTGCGCACTTCCGGCGACACTCTCCGATAGGACCGGTGCGGCATCATGCGCCCCACCTCCCACAGCCATCCACCGCTCTCGACAACCATGCAAGAAGCCCCCTCATGCGGCACTCCCACTGGGGGAATCGCCACCACGCGAAGTCGACTCGGTGAACTCGGAGAACCGCTGGTTGGTTTCGTGGATCCCACTCTCCTTCTCGGACAAGGTGAATTCCATATGGAACGGGATGCCGGGGCGGCGATCCTCACCGATCTTCAGTAGGAATTTGCCGGTACCCGGCGGCGACGGACGCAGCTGACCAGGTTTGAGCGCCTCGCCCGTCAGCGCTTGCGGTGCGGACCATCCGGTCACCATCTCCTCCTCGGCGGATGTGAACGGAACCACGCTGTCCAAGCGCTTGATCTCCTCGCCGGGCAGCGCGCCGAATATCTTGGCGCGCGCGCGTTCGAGGAAGCCCAGCGCCTTCGCGATGGCGGCTTCCGATCCCAGTGCTTGCAGGTCCTTGATGGTGTGGCTGATCATGATCAGCGCGGTGGCGATGGTGCGCTGCAGACGGGTCAGCTCATCGACCCGGTCGACCATGAAGTCGCCGAGGCCGAGCACCTGCCACAGCTCGTCCATCACCACCTGGAAATAGCGCTGCGGGCCGAGTTTCGCGTCGGCGAGCACATGCGCGGCCTCCACCGAGGCGAAACCGTCGGCCCAGCAGGCCAGCATCACCGCGGCCTTGAGCTTCTTATCGCCGGTAGGGATATGGGATACGTCGATGCAGACCGCGACTGCGCTGGTATCAATCGGGACGGTGGTCTGCCCGTTGAAGATCGCGCCGAACGGGCCCTGGGTCAGGGCGCGCAGCGAGCGGCGCAGGCCCTTGATGGCGACCTGGTATTCGTTCGGATCGTCGGCGCCTGCGTCGAGCTGCAATTCGTCACCGCCGGCGACGATCACCTCGAGCAGGTTCTCCATGATTGGCGGTTGATCGGGGGTATAGCCGCTGCCCGGTCGGTAGAGGATGCGCAGTGCGGTGGCGATCAGCGTCTCCTCGTAGTCGCGCACCCGCGCGCCGCGTACGAGTTCGACCAGACCGGCGATGAGCGTGACCTGGCGGGCGCGCAGGTCCTGTAGCACCTGAAGTTGCAGTGCCGGAAACTCGTCCAGCATCGGCACGACCGAACCGAGCACACCGGCGGCGAGCGGGTTGAGCTTGCCGTGGCCGTAACCGAGGTCGATCACCTGGCCACCGACCAGTTCGACCAACTTACGGTAGTCCGGTTTCACGTCGGCCAGGATCAACGGGGTGATGCCCTGCGCGATACCGCCGAGCACGATCCGGCGCACCAGCGAGGACTTACCGAAACCGTTGAGCCCCAGGACGAAAAGGCTGGGCGCGGTGATGAAGCTGCCACGCAGGAACCAGTTCATCGGATCGAAGCAGACCGGGGCGCCGGTGTGCAGATGCGAACCGAGCGGGGTGCCGATCAACGGCGCACCCGCGCCGACCGACCACGGCCACAGACCCGCCACCTGGGCGGTGGTGGCCCGATATTCGACCGGGCGGCCCACGACGTTCATCCGGCCGCCGCCGGGACCCATATAGCCGCGATCGGTGAGTTGGGCTGTGCTGCGGTCGAATCCGTCTTCGAAGACCTGTTCGGCACGCGCCGCGTAATTGCGGCGGCGGATATCATCGGTGCGGATCCGGAAGGTCGCGAATGCCGCCCGCAGGCCGGTGCCCTCCCGGCTGATCTGCTCGAGTTTGGCCCTGGTCGCATCGTCGAGCAGCGGCGGGCCGGACTGTTTGCGCTTGTCCGACCTCGCCTTTGCGCGACGGGCGGCCTTGTCCATCTGCGGCGTGCCCATGGCGCGGTCCGCGGTGTAGTCGATCTTGGCCGCGCGCTGTGCCTCGCGACTCGTCCGCGATCCATTGCGTTCCGGTCGTGCCACGCGTTCCCCCCGTGCCGTTCGTTGCGGTGCGCCATCGCGCGGGCGAGCGGTCCGAGCGCCGTCGGGACGTCCGCGCTCCGTCGAATTCCGTTCACCGCGGCCATGTTCGGACCTGATGCGACCGCGGTCCGGATGCGGCCGATCGGCACGGCCACCGTCCGCGGCTGCGGCGCCGGGTCGCGCCCGTCGCTCGGCCGCATCGCGCGACGGTCGCCGCTCCCGATCGGACGTTTCGCCGATGCCGGTCCGCTCGCCGCCACTCATCCCCGCCGGGCCTCGCGCTGCCCGCCGATCCCGGTCGGGCATCTCCTCGATGCCCGAGCGCTCGACCCGGCCTCCGGTGGGCCGCTGAGCGCGTTCGTCCGCGGGCCGCTGCAATGCCGCGTCCTCGGGACGCCGCCTGCGCCGCACCGGCGCCTCGTCCCGTTCGCGCACGGGTGGCTCGTACTCACGTGCCATGTAATGCTCACCCCGCCAAGGCTTTCGGAATTGTCGCGTGTTCCGGCAGGATCACCCCGCAACCGAGCGAGGCCGCGAAGGCCGCCGCCTGGTAGCGGTAGCACCGCCGGATCTTCAACCGCGCCTGCGTGGACAGGTCGCGGGTAATGGCTTCGATGCGCGGCAGATCACCGCGCAGGGGCTCGGTGATGGTCACCAGCGCACCGAAGCGGGTCACACCGTGACCCCGGGCTTGTTCCTCACGGGCCTGCTGGGTGGCGCCCACCCGCAAGGTCGCGGCCGCCGAGACGACACCGCGTTCACTCTGCTGGGCCACCAGCGCGTTCTTGAAATCGTCGTCGACGATTTCCGCGGCGTCGGCGGCCGAATGCGGACGGTACACGATGGCGATGCGCTTGCGCGGCACTTCGGGATTCGGCGCCAGCAGCCGTTGCAGCACTCGCTCGTCCACCGCGCCCTCGGGTGCCGCGTCCATCTCCCAGGTGACCGAACGGCCACCGTCGTGCACCAGATGATCCCACTTCTCGTCGTGTGAAACCGGTCCGGCATCGGCCCAATCCAGGCCGTGCCCTTCGGGTTCGCCCGAGGCGACCTCGAGATCGGCCTGCGAGGCCGGATCGTAGCTGCGCCGGATGAACGAAATGACCTCATCGGCCGACATCGGCTGAGCGCGCACACCCGCCTCGGCCAGCGCGGCACAGATTCCGGGGAGCCTGCGCCCGATCTCGACGGCCTCCTCGGCCGGATTCTTGCGGCGCTCGGCGGTGGTCGCCTTGAAGGTGATCGCAACGCGCGGCAGCAACTGCACCCGTTCCTGCGGCAACTCGGTGGCAAGTTCGTACATCACCTGCTGCGCCAGCTCCGGCGCTTCCGGACGGGTGATGGTGGATACCTCGGTGAGCAGCCGGTTACCCGTCTCGGGCACGGTATCGATCACCGGGACGACGGCGACGATGTCGCTGGTCTGGCCGACCGAGGCGAGAAACGTACCCCAGGCCGAGACCCAACGATCGATGACCGGCTGGTCCACGGCCTCGTGCCCCTGCGGCCAAGCCCGCAAAACCACTGTGTACTGGGCGAATTGCGGTAGGTGGATCATGCCGAAGCTGTAGCCGCCCGCGTCGATGCCCTCGTAGAGCTTCGAGGGCGCGAGCAGACCGGGTAGCCGCGTGACACCGCCCGGAATCCGCGAGAACCGGCCGCCGCGATACACGTGCTCGCCGCGGTTGCGTGAGCGCATCCAGTTGAACATCATCAATCCGTTCTCGTATCCGGAGCGGCCCCCAGTCCGCCACACCAGTGGAACCATCACGACAACGCCGGTGCCGCCCACGATCAGACCCCACTTGAAGCCGCCGACCATGGCGCAGATCAGGGCCGTGATCACGACGACGAAGCCGATGACGGTCTCTTCCCAGCGCAGACCGAAAAGGCCTGCGCTGCGCGGCTTCTGCCACAGTCCGTACGAGCGGCGCTCGTAGGTATCGCTCGTCGTCATCGTCATCGCGGAATGGTGCTCCTCCCGAGGTCGGGCGAACGGTTCGCCCAGCGGTCGCCCGCCACATCACCCATGGCTTCATCGGCTCGGTTCAGCGGCGCGGTCGCCGCGCGGGCCACGCCGATCGCACCCGCCGCCCTCGACGCACCGGACGGTACTCCCGCCCCGCCCTGCGGGACGGAGGCGCGCGGAGGTGCTCCGCCGCCACCACCGCCACCACGTGGCGGGGCCGGGCGCGGCGCGCCACCGCCGCCACGCGGACCGCCCGCACCACCCGGTGGACGCGGACCGGTGGAGGTACCGCTGACATAACCCGCCGAACCCGGCGCGGCGCTCTTCGTCGCGACGGCCTTGGTGCCCATCGCACCCAAAGCGCCCACCGCGAGCAAGGTTCCGCCGGTGGCGGTGAGACCGGAACCACCACTACCAACGATCGCGACCGCGGGCGTGACCAACCGCATCAGCGCGGGCAGCACGAACGCGACACTGCACAGCAGCACGATGGCGACCAACATCCGTTGTGCCTGTTCGCCTTCGGGCAGTCCGCCGGTATCGGTCAGCGAATCCACATGGCCCGCAGTAGTGAACGCGATCATGTAGACAATGGCGGCCACCGGCTTCCAGAGCATGAACGCGATGATCCAGCCGATCAGCTTCTGATACGACTGTTTGCCGATATTCATCCCGGATGCGGCCGCGGCCAATGGCAGCACACCGGCCGCGATGATCAGCAGACCCTGACGCACGATGGCGAGCACGATCTGTGCCAGCGCGCCCAGCAGTCCGACGATCGCGATGATCAACACCAGACCCGGCGAGAATGCCTGCAGCTTACTGGTTTTCACCATCAGCTCGGCCAGGTCCTTGGCATTGCCATTGGTCGAATCATTGATGATCCACTCGGAGAAGCGATCCGAGGCCTGAGTGCCCGCGACGATGACGGCACCCAGCATCCAGGAACTGAAAACCACCCGCGTGAACATGCGGAACGATTCGGCCGCCTCATTCATGACGGCGCCGCGTCTGGCCTCGGCCAATCTGGCGCCGGACAATATCACCGAGGCGATGAGCAGCAATATCTGCGCTTGATAGGTGTAGTCGTTGATCTTGACGAACAACGAACCCGAATCGCTGGCCGCCTCGTTGGGGACCTTCATCCAGAACGTCAACGCGAGGATGATGGCCTCACCGAGACCGTTCATCAGCGAATCGACGACCTTGCCGAAGGTCGAATCCCAGGCCTTGTCCTTGACCGCGTTCGCGGCGCTGCCCGGGTGCGAGGCGGCATTGCCCGCCTTGCACGCGGCCGACGCGGCGTCACCGAGCGAGAAGCCGGGCAGACCGACGTTGTCGAGCGTGTCGTGCAATTCGTTGCACGTATCGTCGAATCCGTATGTCTGACCGTACGCCACCGTCGGTGTCGCGATCATGACAGTGAAAATGACCGCGAGGATCGTGACAACGCGCCTCACCATTTTGTCCACCCATCGATCGAGTCGATCGTCTCGAGCGGCTGTACATCACTCGTGGACGACTTGAGTTTCCAACCACCATCGCGCCAGAGCACATTCAGTCTCATGGCTACCCAACTGCGCCCGCCGTGCAGGAAATCACGGGTCTTGCGGGCGATACGTACCACAGCGAAATCGTCACCATAGCTTTCGATTCGGAATGCATCGGAGGCGAACAACAACGGTTTGATGTTGTCGGGCAGTTCATTCGGGACCTTGCCGTCGGCGATCTTTCGGTCGCGATCGGCCTGCTCCTGGTCCGACAGGATCACCAGCTGCCGCCACAGGGCCCGATCGGTCGGACGTGCCACGGTGCGCCAGTAGATCTGCTCGGCCGCGAGCGCTGCGCCCTGCGGGGTCCGGGTGAATCCGATCGGTATGTCGTCGTCGATGCGGGTCGGGCCGTCGGTCGTCGAGAACGGGATCACCGGGCCGCTGTACACCCGCTGCCAACCCCCCTGCTCACCTGTGCCCCCCGGAGCGCCGGACAACCAGTCGGTGTCGGCGGGCTGACGCGGCGTAACCGACTCCGAAAGCGGTTGGCCGGCAGGATTGTTCGGAACATCAAAACGATGGCCGAACGAATCCACGTCGGAGCCGCTGAATCCGGCGGCCCTCCCGGCGGAGGAAGCGCTGACCGGCGCGCTGCCAGAACTCGTGCTGGTCTTCGATACCTGATCACCCCCTGCGGCGTTGTCTCGCATGGCGACCACGGTCACCACGACCGCGACGACCACGGCAAGCACCGCGCCGACGCCGAGCATCGCGAGCGGCGAATGTTTGCCTGCCGGACCGGATCCGGGCCCAGCGGTCACCATTTGGTCCACCCGTTCAACGACTCGACATATTCGGTCTGCGGGTTGTTCGAGGTTGCCGGCTTCAGCCGCCAGTCCCCCGCGTCCCAGATCATCACCAATCGCAGGGCCGCCCACAGCTGCTGGCCATCGACCACCTGGCCACGGGTGGCCAGCTGGATGATCGCGAGATCATCCGCATAGTTCTCGACCTTGAACGCGTCCGAGGCGACAAAATACTTGGTCACCTTCTCCGGCTGCTGCTGCGGGAGTTTGTCCTGGGACAGGGCCTTGTCGTAGGCGGCGATCTGCTGGGCCGAGACGCGGACCTGGCGGACGTAGAGGTCGCGGTCGGCCGGGCGGGCGTTGAGGCGGTAGGTGATCTGGGCGGCCGCGAGCACCGCCCCCTGCGGGGTGTGCGAATACCCGACGGCCAGACCGTCTTCGATGTGGGTCGGTCCGTCGGAGGTGGAGAACGGGACCGATGCGCCGTAGACCCGCTGCCAACCGTGCGGTGCGGTGGTGCCCTCTGGTGCCGCGGTCAGCCAGTCCGCGTCCGACGGCCTGCGCTGCCGGGACGGATCCTGCGGAAGCGGTTGTCCGGCAGGGTTGTTCGGTACATCGACGCGTCTGCCGAGAATATCCACCTCGGGGGTCGCGAAGCCCTCACCGCCGGAATTGGCCGCGGCGGCGGCCTTGTCGCCACCCGAACCCGAATCGTCCCGGCTCACGTACACGAATACGCCGACGACCACGATGAGCACCAGCACGGCAGCGGACGCGATGACACCGAAGGAGACGCGATCGCGCGCGTACGACTCCTTCTCACTCATGACTCCGCCTCGCTAGCGCTCGGCTCCGTCATGAGCGAAGCACGCTGCGACATGATTCGCTCGCTTCGCCCGCTCATGCCGGCGCCTCCAATTTCACTATGTCCGTGGGCAATTCATCGACCGCCTCGATGGGCCGGGCGGTCGCGTCGGGATCCGGCAGTCGTAATCTCCAGTCGTTGCCGAACCATTCGACAGTGGTGTGGTTCACCGCCTTCGAGTTGTCCGAATATTCGGTATAGACGTCGACGGCGGAAGCCGAATCGGTGTAGCCGGTGATCTTGTATCCGAGCACTCTCGGCGCATATTCGGGCGCGGCCGGACCGGTGATCGAAAGCTGCACCCGGTTGACCGACCACTCGTCTCTGGCCTTGTTCGGCACCACCTCTTGGCGCACGATATCGGCCCATTGACTGTCGGCGGCCACCGACAATCGCACCGTGTGCATGATCGCCGCCAACGCGGCACCGATCGGCGAATGCTCGAAACCCGTTGCGGCGCCGTCGGATATCTGCTTGGGCCCCTGGTCGGCACTCGGTAGTGCCACTCCTTGGAACGGCTGCCACCGCACCTGGGTCGGTACGGCCGTCAGGTTCGGGCCGGAATCGCCGTCACCGCCGCCGCAGCCGACCGCCGCCAGGAGCAGGGCAGCACCGAACGCACCCGCGGCGGGCTTGCGAATGCCGCGCCGCCACACGCCGGGTTGCTCCCGCACAACTGTGGAAATCATCCCAGGGCCGTCCCCATCCCCGTTCACGTCGGCAGGAACGCCAACGCGATCCCCGAGGCCGTGCTCGCCACAGCCGCCCCGAGCAGACTCATCAATACGCCGTGCGAGGCGTCGTTCATCGCCAGGTCGCTCCGGAACGCGATCCACAGGCGGCCGGCGGATACGATCATCCACGCCAGGCACACCAGCAGTACGAACCAGAGCAGCCAGTTCAGCAGCTGCATCAGCGGTTGCAGCACTTCGGCGGGCATCTGCTTGTAGGCAAGCAGTTCCGCCGCCGACATTCGCACGGTAGCCATCGCCGACATCAGGTTCCGATGACGGCGTTCATGATGGTGCCCGCGCTCGTCGCGACGACGCCGCCGATCATGGCTCCGGCCACCATCTTCGGCGATTCGAGCCCACCACCGGTCCACTTCTCCCACGCGAATTTGCCACCCGCGTAGGTGATTCCGCAAATACCGGAGAGCAACACGAACCAGGTGAGGTAGCGAACCAGCTGCAGGATCTTCTCCGAGCCGGGAGGCGCTTCCGGGGTCGGGTTACCGACCTGAGCCAGGACAGTGCCGTACGTGTCCTGCACGGCAAGGAGAATCATGCTCATCGGCTGCCTTTCTTGGTAGTGGCGGTCAACGGTGGTCCTCGTCGAAAGATGCACTGGTGTCCAGGTTTTCGCGCACGACCGCAACGATATCGGCTCCGAGCTCCCGGATCTCGAGCGGAACTTCCTCGAGCGGGTCGATTCTTTTCTTCTTCTGCGGTATCTCGTCGCCCGGGGTCCAGATCGGCAGGCTCTCCGGTTCGACGAGGGTCCACTCCTCGTACCACGGGACCTGCCAGACCTGACCGGCCAGGGAGCCGACCACATCGCGGTAGCGGCGGATTTCGGCGGGCATGCGCCCGGGACGAGCCGCGACCGTGATCAGACCGAGGACCTCACAGGAGCCCGCGAAACCCGAATGATGTTGGCGCAGCAGATCATGCGCACGCGTGAGTCCGGCAATGGTCTCGCGAGCCACCAGGACAACGAAGGGCGATTCGCGGTCGAAGACGCCCGGCCAGCGGCGGCCCGAATCCGCCGCGGGCGCAAGCACCCGCGCGAGGCTACTGGCTCCGGCACCGCCGTGCACACCTAGCAGCCACCACAGTGGCGCCCGGCCGACGCCGGGTACGGGACGGTCCCAAATGGGCGCGCGACGGGACTCCGGTGGGGCGACCACACCGGCCTGGGCGGCTTCGGACTGGCGACGAAGTTTCATGGCGGCCGTCATGATGCCACTCCGGCGAGCAGCCGCCCATAAGCCCGGCGCGTCTCCGAAGCCAGCGATGCGTGGCGAACGAGTTCACCGCGCGCCAGATGTGGATCGTAGGGAATCTCCCTGATATCACGAACCCAGCCGGAAAGGTGCTCACGCAAATGATCGGCAACATGTGAGTCCGCGCCGGGGAGCTGATGTGAGACAACGATTGTGGTGTCGCCGACGATGCCGCCGCCCTGCCCCTCAGCCGAAGCGCCGAACTGGTCATCGAGCCATTCCAGGGTCACCCGCAGCCGGTTCGCGGCATCGGCGCGCGCCGGAATGGCAAGTACCAGAGCGACATCCGCGTCATCCAGCAATGGCCGCAGCTGCCGTCCGGCAATCGGGTTGCCGCCGTCATAGACAGCGGTGTACCCGGCGTCATAGATCGCGCGCGCAACTGTGAGATATGTGGCACGCCGACGCAGTGGCGCGGCGTCGCGCCAGAGCAGTCCGATACCCGAACTCGCCTGCGACAGACACTCCTTCAACGGCGCAGGCTCATCGTTGCCGCGCCCGTACAACCACGATTGCAGGCTGATCGGATGCAGGTGCTCATCGGCACCGCGTAGCGCCAGATCACTGCCCGCCGCCGTGGCGTCCACCGCTACCGTCGAGGTGCCCGTCGTGCCGAGTTCACCGGCCAAGCCCAAGGCCGTGGTCGTGGTTCCCGCACCACCACAGCCACCGACCACCAGAATCGAACGCTGCGCCGGTTCCGCGGATTCGCTGTCTCCGCCCTTACGCCGCAGACGCACCACCGGAGCCTTCGAAGGCGCATGCCGGTCCGACGGATCACCCGCATCGGGCGCCTCGTCGAGCCAGCGGCTCCAGTCGTCTCCCATCGCTATCAGCTCTCCCTAATTCATCCGGCCGCGACGCCCGTGATGAGCGTGCGGCCGTCGACCACCACCGTGGTGACGGTCTGCTTGTTGTACGTGGCGGGCGCGCCGCCGGGTCGGTACTCGGTGACCTCGACCGAATACCGGTCATCGGTGATCGTCTGGATCCGCACGCAGTGCGTGGTGCCCAGCGGAATGGTGTCGATGCCGTGCTGGATCACCGCGGCCGAGGAGATATTCGAATCCGGGGCGACCACCGCCCGGACCCGCTCGCCGGAGCGTTCCACGTAGTAGGCGTATTGGAACGCCAGGATCGCGTCCGGTCCGGAGTCGGTGCCGCCGGGTTCGGCACTGCGCACGATGCGGTCGCCGCGTTCGGTCGGACAGTCGGCGATGCCTCGGGATTGGACACTGCCCGCGGTGAATTGCATCGAGGGCACGACCGGCGCGGCGGCGCGATCACCGGACGAGCGCAGAAGCAACACCGCGCCTGCGGCGGCCGCGGCCAACAGCAGCACGACCACGACGAGCACCGCGATCACCCGGGCCCGGCGCGCGGCCGGATGATCGCGCGCCTCCTGGCGCAGTGCGCGCGTCACGCGCGTCGACCGTTCGCGCGGAACGTGGTCGTGGTCGTCGTCCTCCGGCCACGGGAACTGTACAAGTTCGCCATCGCGCGGACCGACGTAGTCGTCGTCGGGACCGGGGGCGCGTCCGGCCACCCAATCCGACCATCCACCGGTGAATTCGCTGCGACTGGAGGCCAGATCGGCGGGCACCTCGTTACGTGCGCGCACCTCGTCGGGATCGTCCTCGCGAATGTAGTGCGGAAACCGGGGCGCACCGTCCTCGTCACCGGGATCCCGCAATCCCGGCTCGTCGGGGTTCGGGGCCGCTACCCCCATCTCCGGCTCCAGCGCGCCGTACCAGCGCGACAGCTGTTTGTACGACTTCAACATTCCCCCATTCCGGCAGAGCGAGGCACATGCATAATCGGACCCTCTCTGCGATCAGTTCGTGGAGAACGGGTAGGTGTTGTTTACGGTGCCGGGTACTACGGTGGGCGGAGTCGACGTCGCGCCGCCGGATGAGGTGCCACCGGCTCCTGTCCCGAACGGAAATTGTCCCGTACCGGACGAATTCGGCGTAGTCGACGCGCCGGAACTTTCTCCGAAGAATCCGGTGGTCGATTTCCTGCTGCCACCGATAGGCACAGATCCGCTGCCATATTTATCGGCCAGATCGTGTGCCGCCGCAGCGAACCAGTCCGCGACGAATCGGGTGGGCGCATCACCGGTCGCGGTGACCGCCGCCGTATTGTAGGCGCCGTGGCGCTGCACGGTATCCCAATAGCGCACCCAGGTCGTCACATTGAGCAGTTCGGTGTTATCGGTGATGTTCTGTACAACCGCGTCGAAGGCCTGAGTTACCAGTCGGGCACCGGTCGTCGGCGGCACCAACTGCGGAATCGCGCCCAGTAATTTCGTGCCGAACAGCAGGATTCCGGAGACCGGATCGGTCAGACCCGCGGTGGCCAGTTGTCTGATATCAGCCGAGTTGATGACCGACCTGACCACCGTCACGACCGCGTTCAGTCCGATCATGCCGACCTTCAGCAATGCCTGCAGTGCCGCAGGGATATTCACCGGTGTGCGCGGATCGGCGGCATCGGCCAGGCGCTGCGAAATCGACTTCTGCGGTGAAATCGACAAATTCGCCAGAGAGTTGCCTTGGACATCCTCATTGACGACTTTGGTGGCGGTTTTGATCGACGTGTATGCCAGCGCCTGGGAAATCGACACCAGTGATGCAATCGGGTCGCCACCACTCAACTCGGACTGGCCCGCAATAGACGCCACTGCCTTCAGAATCGGCGCGCCCTCCGGTGCATCGCACGCGAGATCGCCTGCGGCACAGAAACTCGCGACGCGTCCGGTGAGCGCGGCAAAATTGGGGGCCTTATCGCGCTCCGGCCCGATTCCGCCGCCACTGGCGGGCTCCTGCGGCAGTGCCGCGATGGATGCGATGCGGTCCCCTGATGTGCCCGGTGCCGGATCCGGCGTCGCCTTGCCCGGTGAGCCGGGAAATAGCGGCGCACCGGGATTGCGGGTCGGATCGGCGAACAAGGCGACCGCAGCGACCTTCTCGGGCGGTATCACGCCATGGCCCTGGCCGACCTCCTGAGCGAACATCGAGGCCACGTGCGCGCCTTGCGAATAGCCCACGATCGCGAAGCGGGTCTCGGTGCAGCGGGCCGCGACATCTTGGGCCATCGAGCGCAGCCGGAGCAGTCCGCCGATCACCGACTCCGCATACGACACCGTGCCACCGGCGGTCGCGCCGCCGAAACTGGATTCGTATGGGACATAGGCACGGTCGACCAGACTGGGGTCGGCCTTGGCCAGCATCGGCATGAAGACCGTGGAGAGCATGCCGGTATCGGTGGTCGGCGCGGCATCGGGTGACGATTCGCCTGTGCCCTGAATTCCCAAGGCGTACAGTGCCGGACACGTACCGATGGCGATGTTCGTCGACGGGCCTGCGGAATCGGACGGTTCCGCTACGGCGGTCCCTGCGGTCGCCACAGCAACGGCGAATGCGATCAGCATTCCCGAGATCCGTGCCGTGTAGTCCATCATAGCGATCCACAATCAATTCGTGTTGCCACACTTAACCAAAACGCCATGAAACGCAATAGACCGTAACAGATTCCGACTCTTGCTGCGGCTTCGACGAAAAGTTTGCGCGAACCGCCGAGTGCCGCACGGCAGTTCACGGCGTGCCATTCTGGATTATCCGACAAGTTTCCGACGGCGGACGCCGCCCCGCAACCGGTCGGCGACCCGCCGGGGATTCGAATCATCAACCTGGACTTTGCATTCCAGCGAACGCCGAACCACACCGGGAGGCAACCGCAACTTTCCATGCGGGTACGCCGGCTATGTCCAGCGAGGTTGACGGGTGGGCTCTAGGTGGCCGAGGTCACCCGGTAGACGTCGTAGACGCCCTCCACATTGCGAACCACATTCAGCAAGTGGCCGAGGTGTTTCGGATCGCCCATCTCGAAGGTGAACTTGCTGATCGCGACCCGGTCACCGTGTGTGGCGACCGATGCGGACAGGATGTTCACCTTCTCATCGGCGAGCACCTTGGTCACATCCGAGAGCAGTCGGGTGCGGTCGAGTGCCTCGATCTGGATAGCGACCAGGAAGACCGAGGACGGCGAGGGCGCCCACTCGACGTCGATGATGCGCTCGGCCTGATCGCGCAGCGAACCGGCATTGGTGCAGTCGGTACGGTGCACGCTCACCGCGCCACCGCGGGTCACGAAGCCCATGATCTCGTCACCGGGGACCGGAGTGCAGCATTTGGCCAGCTTCGCCACCGTGCCCGACGCACCGGGAATCAGCACCCCAGCGTCACCGGTCACGCGCTGTCGGCTCGGCGTCGTCGACGGAGTGGAGCGCTCGGCGAGTTCGTTCTCGACATCACCGATGCCACCGAGTTGCGCCATCAACCGCTGCACGACATGGTGCGCGGACACCTGATGCTCACCGACGGCGGTGTAGAGGGTGGAGATGTCGGTGTAGTGCAGTTCGTGCGCGACGGCGGTCATCGCGTCCACGCTCATCAACCGCTGCAGCGGCAGCCCGACGCGGCGGACCTCCTTGGAGATCTGCTCCTTACCGCTTTCCAGGGCCTCTTCGCGGCGTTCCTTGGCGAACCACTGCCGGATCTTGGCCTTGGCGCGCGGAGAGACCACGAAGTTCTGCCAGTCGCGGCTGGGTCCTGCGTTCTGCGCCTTCGAGGTGAATACCTCGACGACCTCACCGTTTTCGAGCTGACGCTCCAGTGCGACCAGCCGGCCGTTGACCCGCGCGCCGATGCAACGGTGCCCGACCTCGGTATGCACTGCGTACGCGAAATCGACCGGAGTCGACTTCTGCGGCAACGTGATCACATCACCCTTCGGGGTGAACACGAAGATCTCGGGCGACTTCAGGTCGAAGCGCAACGACTCCAGGAATTCGGCCGGATCAGCGGCCTCTCGCTGCCAATCGAGCAGTTGACGCATCCACGCCATATCGTCGACTTCGGTGGAGTCGTTGGAATGCTTGCCGCGGGTCTCCTTGTAGCGCCAATGCGCGGCGATGCCGAATTCGGCGGTACGGTGCATGTCCTGGGTGCGGATCTGCACTTCCAGCGGCTTACCGTCGGGCCCGACGACCGTGGTGTGCAGCGACTGGTAGACGCCATAGCGCGGCTGGGCGATGTAGTCCTTGAACCGGCCCGCCATCGGCTGCCACAGCGAATGCACGACACCGACCGCCGCATAGCAGTCGCGCACCTCGTCGCACAGGATGCGGATGCCGACCAGGTCGTGGATGTCGTCGAAGTCCTTACCCTTGACGATCATCTTCTGATAGATCGACCAGTAGTGCTTGGGGCGACCCTCGACGATCGCGTTGATCCGCGATGCCGCAAGCGTATTCACGATTTCCGCGCGCACCCGCGCCAGGTAGGTATCGCGCGACGGCGCGCGGTCGGCGACCAGGCGCACGATCTCGTCGTACTTCTTCGGGTGCAGAATCGCGAACGCGAGGTCCTCGAGCTCCCATTTGACCGTGGCCATACCGAGGCGGTGTGCCAGCGGGGCGATTACCTCGAGGGTTTCCTTGGCCTTCTTCGCCTGCTTCTCCGGCGGCAGGAAGCGCATGGTGCGCATGTTGTGCAGGCGGTCGGCCACCTTGATCACCAGAACGCGCGGGTCGCGCGCCATCGCGATGATCATCTTGCGGATGGTCTCGGCCTCGGCGGCGGCGCCCAGGTTGACCTTGTCGAGTTTGGTGACGCCGTCGACCAGATGCGCGACCTCGGCGCCGAAGTCCTCGGTCAGCTGCTCGAGCGAGTAGCCGGTGTCCTCCACGGTGTCGTGCAGCAGCGCCGCGACCAGTGTGGTGGTGTCCATGCCGAGTTCGGCGAGGATATTGGCGACCGCGAGCGGGTGGGTGATGTAGGGATCACCGGATTTGCGGAACTGGTGGGCGTGGCGCTCGTCGGCGACGTCGAAGGCGCGCTGCAGCAGCGTGAGATTCGCCTTCGGATACAGCTCGCGGTGCACACTGGCCAGCGGTTCGAGTACCGGTTTGACCGCCGCGATACCGCGCTGGCCGGTCATGCGCCGGGCCAGTCGGGCGCGCACCCGCCGCGAGGCGGAGGTCGGAACCGCGGCCGTGGTCCCGGGCTGACGCGCCGGTGTGGCACCGCCGCTCATCTGCGGTTTCGGCGTGGTCACATCCGCGGCGGCCGCACCATTCGATTGCGGGGCGCCTGCCGATTGCTCGACATTCGCCTCGCCCAGATGCTGAGTCATGCCACCACCTCTCCACGCCGCGATCGGACCACAGTATCCGACCGCTGCAACCGCCCAGACCACAACTTTAGTCCGCGCGCAGGTCACCTGCCCGATCCGAGGTTGCCGAGTCGGAAATGCCCCCCGGTTATGCGGGTGAATTGCGGCGCAGGCGATCGTATGCGGCGACAACGAACCGAGCGTGCGAAAGGTGCCCTATCGGCTGGTAAAAGGTTCAACAGGCTGGCGGATGCGCGATTGTCCGTCGAAGTCCGGGTCGAGCGGGGCGTGGAAGATGTCCAGCACGGTGGGGGTGATATCGACCAACGAGAAGCTGGAACTGGTCGCGCCCGCGAGGAAGTCCGGGCCGCGGGCGATGACGAAACTGCTTGTCTCGTCGGGGGTTTGGCCGCCATGGCCGCCCTTGGGCCGGTGGCCGTGGTCGGTGGTGACCAGGACGGTCCAGCGTTCGGCGGGGTTGGCGCGAGCGCGAGCATCCACGGCGGCGACTACGCGGCCGACGAGGGCGTCGATGCGGGTGACGGCGTCGCGGTACTCGCTGGACGCGCCGCCGTGCTGGTGGCCGGCGCGGTCGACCTGGTCGAGGTGGGTGAACAGGAAGTCGGGGGCGTATTTGGTGATGGCGGTGACGACGCTGTCGGTGGTGGCGGCGTCGGTGGCGCTTTCGTTGTCGTCGTCGGGGACGAGCGGGGTGGAGATGACGACGTCGGCGCGCGGATCGCCGCTGGCCGTCATGGTGGCGATCTGATCCCAGGTGGCGATGGACTGGGTTTTGAGGGTCGGATCGTGGCGTTCGAGGCGGGTGAAGACCGTCGGATATTTCGCGAACGGGGTGGCGTCGAAGTTGTTGTCGGTGATGCCGTGTTTGCTGCCCCAGACGCCGGTGAGCACGGTGGCCCAGGAGGGGCCGGAGATGGAGATATGCGGGGCGATGGAGCCGCGGCCCAGGGTGCCTTCGGCGCTGAGCCGCAACAGGTTCGGCGCCCGCACCTCCTCGATCTTGCGGTACATCGTGCCGTCGAGTCCGATGAGGACGACCTTGTCGGCTTGGGGGGCGGCCTGCGCACGCCCGGCGGCGAGGACGGTCGAAACGGCCGCGACGGCAACGGCGCCGGAGAAAAGTTGCCTGCGTGCGAGGGACGTGGTGGCTACGGTTCGCGCGCTCATATCCCGAACGATCCGGTACGACAGTGCTTTTCGGTAGCACACCGAGTGAGTGTTCATGGACGTTTCATCGGTCTCGCCATCGCCGGTCGCCTTGCTGAACAACCACTTAACTAGCGATAGCCAATAGCTATTCGCACTGCTCACGGGCGCGTTTCGGTGAGGTGAACAGCAGAAGCCGGTTGACACGCCGTCCAACGTGTGGCTGGCTGACCGCCATGTGCCCCGCTGCACCCCTTCGGATCGCCGCCGTCGCGGATCTGCATATGCGCGATGCCGTCGCGGGACGTTTCCGCCCGGACTTCCTGCGACTGAACGCCGATGTGCTGCTGCTCGGCGGCGATCTCACCGAGGGCGGTGGGCCGCACGAGACGGATCTGCTGTGCGCCGAGATCGCCGGACTCGCGATGCCGGTGGTCGCGGTGCTCGGCAATCACGATCACGATCGGCGGCTCGAATACCGCATCGCGGCCATGCTCACCGCACTCGGCGTGCATGTGCTCGACGGCGATGCGATCACGCTCGAGCTGCGCGGACGGCAGGTCGGTATCGCCGGTGTGATGGGTGGCAGCGGTGGGTTTCCCGACTACCGCGGCACCCCGACGAAGGCAGCGCCGAGCACCGTGCCCGGATGCGGCGCGGGCCGTTGGACGCACTGCGACTGCGTCAGGCGCTGGATTCGCTGGAGTGCGAAACACGTATCGCCCTGATGCATTTCGCGCCGATCATCGACACGCTGGTGGGTGAACCGCCGAAGATCTACCCGGGGCTGGGCTGTCACGATCTAGGTGCGGCCGTGGACGCGGGCGGTGCGGTGCTGGCTATTCATGGACACGCGCACGGAATCAGGACGCACTGCGGGTGGGGTACCGGTGCGGAATGTGTCCTATCCGATGCTCGGACGCACATACGCCGTTTACGAGGTGTAGAGCGCTCGCCGTAGACCCGGCGGTACGTTCTACCGCATGACGATCGCCCGGTCGCTGTTACTGTTCGCCCTTGCCGCGGTGGCCGAGATCGGCGGCGCCTGGCTGATCTGGCAGGGCTGGCGGGAACATCGCGGGCTGCTCTGGATCGCGGCGGGCGTACTCGCACTCGGCGCCTACGGCTTCGTCGCCACCTTCCAACCGGACCCGAACTTCGGCCGCATCCTGGCCGCCTACGGTGGCGTGTTCGTGGCCGGCTCTCTCGCCTGGGGCATGATCGTCGACAGATTCCGCCCCGACCGCTGGGACTACCTCGGCGCCACCCTCTGCCTCCTCGGCGTCGCCGTCATCATGTACGCCCCTCGCGACTGAACACCGCTACGTGGAAGACGTTGACGCGGTGCGCTATTCGCCGGGAGTGAAGGCCCAGACGGCGGCGGGGCGGCCGGTGGCCTTGACGCGGCGGCGTTCGGTGGTGCGTTCCAGGCCGGAGATGGCGGCCAGGGTGCGGTTCAGGTTCGCCGGGTCGGGGCGGGCGCCGAGGACGGAGGAGCTGAGTTCCACCGCGCGAGTCGCCGGGAATTCGTCGCCGGTCAGCGCTCTGGTGAACGCCATATCCTTCCAGAGCAGACGGGCCAGCAGGCCGCGAGCGGCATCGACGATGCGATTGTGGTCGAAGGCCAATTCGGGCACCGCGTCGAACGAAACCCATTGTGCGGGCCCCTCATGCGGCCCGACCACCGCCCACATGGCAATGGACAGCGTCGGCCCGCGCGGGTCGCGATTGGGTTCGTCGAAGGTCACCAACTGCCCGACCGCCCCGATCGCCGCTTCCGGTACACCCAACTTGGTATGCACCGCCCGCCGCGCCGCCACGACCAACCGCTCCCCCCGCCCGAGCAGGACCCCCGGCAGCGCCAGCTGCCCGGTGAACGGCTCCACCTCCCGCGGCGCGATACCCACGGCCACCCCGGCATCGTCGGCCCAGAACCGCAATGCCACCACATCAACCGAAACCACGGATTGCTCCACGCCACCCCATCCTGCCGCACCACGGCCGGCTTCGACCGAGTGGCACACCAACGACGTTCTAGGCAGCGGCGACGACCCGGGTCGGGATCCGGTTGCGGCGGTCCGGGCCGTCTGCGGTCAGGACTATCGGGGCACCGAGTCGACGCTCCAGCCACGGCACCGGGTCGGCTGGCATGGCCGTCAGCAGTGGATCGGCCGTGGTCAGCAGGGCGGTGAGGTCGCGTTGGTGGTCGAGGTCTTGCCAGCGGCCTGGTTCGAGGCGGTCGATTACCCCGCGCGCAGTCGCGTATCCCGTTGCGGCGTAGCCGGTTCCGCGTGCGTCCAAGTGGGTGAGAGCGAGGCCGTCGATGCCGCCGGAGACCTCGATGGCGTAGCGGAGCAGGATGGGATCGAGGTGGCCGCGTCGGAAATGGCCCTGGTAGGGGCCGGTGGTGTTGTGCGGTTCGGGGATGGACATGGTGGGGTCTTCGGTGGGAAACGGTCCGGCGCCGTGGCGGGTCAGGTAGGTGCGGGTGACGCCGAGTGTGTAAGCGGAGGAGTCGATTTCGGCGAGCAGGGCGCGTGCGTTGCGCGGCTCGACGGTGGACCAGGTGGTGTGCGGGTGGAAGCCGCGCCATTCGTCGAGGAGAACGCCCTGTGCGCCTTCGAAAATCAGGCGGCCGCGTTGCGCTAGGCGGGCGAGTTCGGTGCCGTCGACGATGCGCACGGCGGCGGCGAATTCCCGGTACATATCGACTAGATCGCGAATCGCTTCGTATCGGTGCGCGCTCGGCGCGATCAGCGGCTCGTAGTGTGCCGCCATCGCCTGTAGCTTGGCGTACAGCACGTCGGGGCGCAGGCAGTCCGAGACGGTCGGCGCATCGTATTCGAGTGCGTAACTTGCTGTTTCGCCGATGCCGCGACCGCAGGAACCGTGCCGCGAGGAACCCCTCGCATCCTCGCGCGCACGGTTGGCGGCGATATGGATCGGGGTCGTGAGCAATGCGCGACCATCGATCCGCAAGAGCGACAGCGGATCCCGCACACCGAGCGCCGCAAGCTGCCGCGATTCACCCGCCAGCGCGATCGGCTCGACCAGCATGTGCCGCGAGAGCAGAGTCGGCACACCGGAAAAGGTTCCGGATCCGAACTGCGCGAAGGTGAGATGGCGGCCGTCGGCGATGACATTGTGCGCGGCCTGCGCACCGCCGTTGAATCGCACGACCGCCGAAATATCCAGCCCCGCTATCGGTGA
This sequence comes from Nocardia sp. NPDC006982, assembly GCF_042869435.1. Lineage (NCBI taxonomy): Bacteria > Bacillati > Actinomycetota > Actinomycetes > Mycobacteriales > Nocardiaceae > Nocardia > Nocardia sp. NPDC006982. The sequence continues at coordinate 1,188,886 of NZ_JBIAFV010000001.1, forward strand.
GCACAGCCAATCGACGGTCGCCCCCTTCCCCGCATCTCCGAAGCCGAGGTCGAGCACGATAATGTGCGACGGAATCACCTTTCACCCCGCAACAGGGCACGAAGACTCGGTCCCGCCTTGACGCCCAACGCCTTTCCGACCGAATCGGCCTCCGCCATCGACCCCACATCGCGCAGATCCGCGAGTCCGGCATGCACGTCGATGCGGTCCTCCGCCAGCCCGATGGCGAGTGCGATGAGCTCACAGACCGCGGCTGGATCGTCGAGCTTCATGAAGTTCTGGCCGAGCAACCCCCGCCAGTGTTCGGCGATCTCGGGATCGTCGAAGTAGCTCGACTGGTTCGGCAGGATGTAGTACACGTGCCAGCGCTGGGCCAGTTCCCGATAGATCGATGCGACCTCGATATCGGTGCGCACGTGATCGCCGATGACGCCGCGGATATGGCGCCCCGCCAGCTTCGCTTTGTTCAGCTCGTCGCCGATGATGAACAGGTAGCCGCGCTTACCGCGCCGCTCCAATGCGTCGGTCGCGACATGGGTGGCCATGAAATACGCGGCCAGTTCATAACTTTCGGACTTCTGCCCGCCACCACCACCCTCCAGCAGGATATTGCGCAACTGCTCGTCCATCCGGTTGTCGGATTCGAACTGCCCTACCTGCAGCGGCACGCGGTCGGTATCGGCGTCGCCGATGGCGCCGAACATGATCTGCGGATCCTGCGCATAGCCCTTGCGCTGCAGCAGCCCGTGCAATTTGCCGAGCTTGTCCTGCATGATCCGCGGCACCCGTCCCATCGATCCGGTGACGTCGAACAGCACCGCGATCGGCAGCGAGTTGCCGTGCTCGGCCGAATCCCGGCATTCACGCACGGTGACGCCGAGCGGTTCGAGCGCGGGATGCGCCCGCCAATCCGAATACGGCTGCCCCTGCATCTCCGCGGTGTATCCGAAGTCGTCCAGACCGCGACCGGCACGGAAGGTCTTGGCCGCGCGGTAGGCGGTGTCGTCCCAATGCCCGTATCCCATGTCATCACTTCCTCTCGTGAGCCTAGTTTTAGTGTATGAGACCAAAACTAAGCTCGTCAAGAGTCCGCCGACCAGGACCAAGATCATCGATCCAGCGGGATCGGCTCAGGCGTCCTGCCACTCGCGCTTGCGCGCCTCACGCGCCAGTGCCCGGTCGCGCTGCTCCTCGAACTTGAGCACATCCTTGCCGAGCTGCTCGAGGAATACGCCGAGCTCCTCACGCGCCTGTTCGCCGCGGGCGCCGAAGTCGTTGCGCTCGAAGACATTCCACTTGCGCAGCACCGGTGTGACGACCTCCTCGAGGTGCTGGCGCAGATCGTAGATGCCGTGTTTGGCCATCAGCACGCTGTTGCGACGCCAGTTCGGCATGCCCGCACCCGGCATCTGGAAGTTGCGGATGATCGCGGAGATCGCTACCAGCGCTTGGTCGGCAGCCAGATCTATGGCAGCACCGCAGAGATTGCGGTAGAAGACCATGTGCAGGTTCTCGTCGGCGGAAATGCGCTGCAGCATCCGGTCGGCGATCGCGTCGTTGCAGACCCGGCCGGTATTGCGATGACTGACTCTGGTCGCCAGTTCCTGGAAAGTCACGTAGGCGACGCCGGGCAGGAATCCGTTGTCGTCCACCCCGGTCGGGTGCTGCACCCCGGCTGTCATGCAGACCATCCGCGCATGTTCCAGCGCTACCGGGTCGACCCCGCGGGTGACGACGAGATAGTCACGCATGACGGTCCCGTGCCGGTTCTCCTCGGCGGTCCACCGCCCCACCCAGGTGCCCCAGGCGCCGTCCTGGGAGAAGGATTCGGCGATCAGTCGGTGATAGGACGGCAGATTGTCCTCGGTCAGCAGATTGGTGACCATCGCGGCTTTGGCCAGTTCACTCAACTGGGACTGCGCTGGTTCCCAATCGATTCCGCCCATCTCGGCGAAATTGCGGCCTTGGTCCCACGGCACATAGTCGTGCGGGTGCCAGTTCTTGGCCATCGATAGGTGACGGTTGAGATTTTGTTCGGCAACGGGTTCGAGTTCGGTCAGCAACTCCAGCTGTGTCAAGGTACGTGTCACGATTGGATTCCTGTCATCGGATCAGGGGTCTCTTCCAGAGTGCCCCCATTGCCGGGCCGCCGAAATCCCCTGCGGAGAATTCGTTTCGCCAGAGACACAACGGCTCACTACTGGTTATCGCGAAGACCGGCCGATACGGTATCGCCACAGCGACAAGTCGCCATCGCCGGTGACCTGACAGTCCCGCCCACCCTGCAGGATGAACATCGGTTTCCCAGCGTGGCGGCAACCGCGACCGGGTCGTATTCCGCAGATCCAACCAATACGACGCGGGCAAGTCGACCAATTGTGCCTGCCGAACGATTGCCTCGATCGGCGGTCTGCGCGGCGGCGCCACCATCGGGCTCCCACATCGGGAGATTGCGCGCTACCCGCACCGCGGGCCCAGTGCATCGGCGAGGTATCACCGGCCATGACGATCAGACTCGCCACCGACGGTTCGGCGGCCGCGACCCGTGGCGCGATCCATCTTGTGCCTGAGCACGAAGATCCGATCCGCATCGACGGCTGGGGCTCGCACGGCCGCGGCAGGCCGACGGTGCCGTCAGCGACGAGGGACTCCTGCACCTGCTGAGCCCGATCCTATTTCCGACGGCCCAGGCATCGGAGGGCGGCGGGACGTGACGCAATCGGCTCAGGAGACCGACACCAAGGCCGCTGCTGCAACCGTCTCGACAATGCAATAGAACCAGTTGGGGTAGAAGGCGACACGGTCATCGAGTGCCGCGGATACGATGCGGCCGAATGCCATTCCGCCGAGTGCGACTCCGATGGTGATCATGATTCCGGTGCGCAGGGCTCCGTTGTGGGTCGTCGCGACCGCCAGCATTGCCGCCATCGCCAGACCGAATCCGCCGTAGACGGCACGGATCTCATAGCGCGCCTCGGGTTGCTCGAGGCGAATCCCGAAGGGGCGGGTCAGTGCTGTGGGCCCCGCGAGGGCATAGACACCCATCGCGAGGAAGAACACGCCGACGACGGTGTTGACGACAGTTGCCAAGGGAACCTCCTGTTCGAGTCGCAAGGCCAGCATGCTCGACCGGAGCGGGCACCCGCTTCCACAAACGTGCGGTCAGTCGCCGTTGTACTGCAGCGAGCGCCAGGCCTCGATCGCCCAATCCAGTTGCGTCCCGGGAACACTGATCGTGACCAGCAGCAATTCACCATTGCGACGACTGGCGATCCCCTGCACGCCGACCTCCGCACCGTCCTCCGAGGGCAACCACCATCCGTCACCGGGACCGCCGCTGACCGGTTCGCCGCGATGACCCGCGGTTGCGTTGGCACCGTATTGCAGCATCGCGGCCGGCGGCGGCCCGGTTTTCGGGTCGCCGACGCGCAGGATGGTGATCTCGATCTGGCGGGTGCCGTCCCAGGCCCACCACCGATCGCCATCCCAGCCGTAGGTGAAATCGCCAGGAATGCGCAGGCTCCACCCCGATACCGGTGTGGTGTGCACCGGGCGGCGGCGGTAGCCGAGCGACACCTGGTCCGCAGCGGCGGCCCGCGCGGACAGATCGGCGGGCGCACCCGGCGCGGTGGCGGCCGAATCCCCGAGCAGCAGCCGTAATTCGTGCCAGGCCGACCACGGCAGTTCCAGCGCCGCGTCGAGCCGGTGCGCCTCGGCGAGCAATGCATCGGCCTGGTGCAGTGCGGGCGTGTCATCGGCATCCGATGGTGGCCGCCAACGCACGTCGTTCCACATGATGCCCATTGCGGTATTGCGAATCGTCGGCGCGGTCCAACCGTCCTCCCACCACGGGAAGAACGCGCGCGCGGCCACCTCGTCGCCGTCGCGGACGGCCTGGAACCAGTCCCGATCGCGCGGCCCCAACCAGCTCGCGGCCAGCCCGTCGTAGTCGAAACGGTCACTGCCGAGCGACAATCCGATCGAAACCCAGGCGCCCTCGGCAGGAACTTCGGTCAGGACCGTATCCGCAAGACTGCGGATCCACATCAGATAATCGCGCTCGACCTCGGCGCGGTCATCGCCCAGTCCGAGCGGATCCTCGGTCCCCTCGTCCCATACGATGTCGAATCGCCGACCCATTTCGTGCAGCACCGCCGCGACGTGCCGGTGATAGCCCGGCCCGGCAGACGCACAACCGGCGCTCACCACGACCTGCCCGTGTGCCGCACGAAGATCGACCGGCTCGGCCGCCGGATGCAGCACTGCCAGCAGGCGATCTCCGGAGACCTCCACCGATTTCCGCAGTGGCGCGGACGTGGCGGTCCAGCCGACCCGCGCTCCGGCCGGGCCGGTCAGCAGCCACTCCCCCACCTGATCGAGGAAGTCCGCAGCGGGCGCGCGGCATACCCCCGCCGCGTGCAACTCGATTCCCATGGATACACATCCTCGTGTCCGCGTTCGGGCGGCGAAAGTCAGGACCCTACACCTAGTCTGCGGAGGTGGGACCGAGCGGTTACTGCTCGACGAGCCGCCGACAGCCGTCCCGCCCGCCGGGCAGGCCCACGGTATCGAGCCAGCGTTCGAGTTGGCCGAGCTGCCACAGATCATCGATCTCCACCAGTACCGCGAGGAACGACAGCTGGGCGGCGGACAGCTCCGATCCGACGCCGATGGTATCCGGAAAGGCTCTGTGCAGGAAGGAAATACAGTCGGCGTGCACGGTGCTCGGATTCGCCGCCCACGCTGCTTCGATCGCGGCGGGCAGCAGCGTCTCGAAATCATCGACCCGGCTGACGAGTTCGCGGATGACATCGTGGCGCAGCCAGCCGTCCTGTCCGGGCAGATGGCGATCGAACCACCGGTCGATGACCTCCGGATGCTCCAGTGCGGCAAGCAGTTCGTCGGTGGCACGCTGTTCGGCGGCGAATGCGGGCGCGAGGGCGGCGCAGGTGCGCACACCGGGATGGGCATCGGCGAGCAGTTGCTCCGGCAGGCCACCGTTGAGGCCGGAAATCCGTGCGGCAGTGGCGCGTTCGACCGGATCCGACATGGTCGGCGCGATCTCGTCCAGCCGCTGCAGCAGCGCGGCCCGCTTCTCGGCATAGGCCGGATGCGCGGTGAGTTCGATCAGCGCCCGCAGCGCGGCCATGCGCACCGTCACATCCGGATCGTCGACGAGGGGCTCGACCGCTGCAATCACGCCGGGAACAACTGCGCGACAAGCGATCTCGTCCCTGGCCCGCATCGCCCCGCGGAATTCGTGGTCATCGATGGCGGCCAGCAAGCCCGGTGGCGTAGGAACATGTTCCACCAGAAGGGCATTCGCTGGATCGGGCCCCAATTCCAGTAGCCCGGCGCGCCTATTCGCCTTGACGCGCTGCAGATCCTCTTCGGTACGGCCGGATGGATAGGCCTCGGCATACAACTGCTCATCGGAGATCCCCGAACAACACCCCTGCGCGAAGACCTCGAGATAGTCCAGCAGCGCGACGCGCAACGGCCGCGGACCCGGATCCCACGGCAGTATGTCCTCGACCTTTCTCTCGGTATGCGGACGCGCCAGCAGTTCGGCCACGATCGCGACGAACGGCGCGGTCGCGGAGTACACACTGCCCTGATGCAGTAGCGCGGCGTCGAGATAGCCGACCGCGTCGACGCAGGACTCGGCATCACCGTCCATCAGGGCCCGCAGGTGCGCCGGAGCATCCGCCGCTGGGCCGTAGGCATGTTCCAGCTCGGCCCACTCGACATCGGCTATCGCCCGCAACACCGGATCCATCGGATTGATCATGCTGCAGCCGAGCACGTCGTTCAACTCGAGCGAAACACTTGCGTTACCCGACGTACCTAGGGCGCCGGTTCCAGATGATCGCCGATCAGCATGGTTCCCGGTCCGCGCCGCGCGCCGGGACCATGCCGCCAGTCCACATTGTCGGCGGTGAGCGGCCCGCCGCAGTCACGGCAGACCACCACACCGGAAGTGGGATGTCCGCAATCGCGATGCACGACCAGTGCGGGCGGCCCCGCAGGTCCGGCGAGCCACTTATCGCCCCACGTGATGAGCATGGTGAGCACCGGATACAGATCGCGCCCCTGCTCGGTGAGCACATATTCGTGGCGCACCGGATTCGTCTGATAGGCCCTGGCTTCGACGATCCCGTACTGCCGCAACGCATCCAGACGCGCGGTCAGGACATTGGAGGCGATGCCGAGATCGCGGCGGATGTCCTCGAACCGGTTCACCCCGACGAACAGGTCGCGCAGGATCAGCGGCGTCCACCGCTCCCCGACCACGTCGAGCGTTCGCGCGATCGAGCACACAATGTCGGACATGGCAGCTTTGGGCACCCGCCCATCCTAGTCCATTGCTTTTTGCAAGTGACTCCGTTACGTTGCGAAACAACCAACTGCGAAGGGGTGATCGAGACATGTCCGATGCTGTGGCGCGGTTTCGCGAGGCGACGGAGGCCGGCGATTTCGATGCGCTGATGACGACCCTCGCACCCGATGCCGCGCTGACCTCTCCAGTCTCGGGCAGGTTGGTCTTCCGCGGTCACCTAGATCTGCGCATCCTGCTGGCCGCGGCGTACGGCAGCCTCGGCCGGCTGCGCTGGACCGAGCACATCGGCGAGGGTGCGCGGCGAGTCCTGCTCGCCGAGGCCGCCGTCGGACCGTTCCGGATGACCGAAGCCATGGTCCTCGAATTGGCCGCCGACGGCCGCATCCGCCGACTGGAACCGCACCTGCGGCCCTGGCTCCCACTGACCCTGCTGGCGGTGAAGCTGGCGCCGCGCCTACTTCGTCATCCGGGCGTCATGCGGCGCGCGCTATCACGTTTCGACCAGCCCCGCACCAGTTAGTTCGAGTCGTCTGGTCACCCCGATATCGTCGAGGAAACGGGGGTCGTGGCTGACGACGACCAGTGCGCCCTCGTAGTTGGCCAGGGCCTGGGTGAGATGGTCGAGGCTGGGCAGGTCGAGGTTATTGGTGGGCTCGTCGAGCAGCAGCAGCTTCGGGGCCGGATCGGCGAGCAGGAGCATGGCCAGGGCCGCACGTAGGCGTTCACCGCCGGACAGGGCCGCAGCCGCGACGTCGGCGTCGGCGCCGCGGAACAGGAAGCGGGCCAGTTGGGCTCGGATCTGTTCGGCGGCGGCATGCGGTGCGGTCGCGGCGACATTCTCGAAGACCGTCCGCTGTTCGTCGAAGATGTCGAGGCGCTGCGGCAGTATGCGCCACGGCACCTGCGGCGGTTCGGCGGCGATGCGGTGCAGCAGTGTGGTTTTGCCCGCGCCGTTGCGACCGGTCAGTGCGATCCGCTCCGGCCCGGAGACCCGCAATGTCACGGTCGGGCCGCATGCCAATTCCACCTCCTCGAGATCGATGACGTCCTGGCCCGGGTAGAGCCGGGTGTCCGGCAGGTCGATCCGGATCTGTCGGTCGTCGCGCAACAGGTCCTCGGCCTGCTGCAGCTGCCCCTTCGCGGTGTCCAGCTTCTCGATGTGGTTATTTCGCAGCTTGCCCGCCGACACCTGCGCTGCGCGTTTGCGTTCGCCCATGACGATCTTCGGCTCACGTTTGTTCTCGAACATCTTCTGCCCGTAGCGGGCTCGGCGATCGAGTTTGATCCGGGTCTCGACCAGTTCGCGTGCCTGTTTGCGAACATCGCTGCGTGCGTCCCGGATTGCCGCGCGCGCCACCTCCTGCTCAGCTTCGACGATCCGCTCGTATTCGCTGAAATTGCCGCCGAACAAACGCAATTCACCCTGACGCAGTTCGGCGATGGTGGACATTCGCTCCAGCAGCTCGCGGTCGTGGCTGACCGTGAGGACGGTGCCGGAGAACTGGGCGACGACCTCGTAGAGGCGTTGACGGGCAACGTGATCCAGGTTGTTGGTCGGCTCGTCGAGCAACAACACGTCCGGATCGCGCAACAGCTCGGCGACCAGGCCGAGCAGCACCGTCTCGCCGCCGGAGAGGGTTTCGAGGCGGCGGTCCAGCTGTTCGGTCGAGTCGGCGAGATAGTGCAGGCCCAGTCGGCCGAGCAGAGCGATGGCGCTCTCCTCGACGTCCCACTGCGCGCCGACGATATCGAAGTCGGACTCGTCGCCGATGCCGGATTCGATGCGGTGCAGTGCCTTTCGCGTCTCGGCGATGCCAAGTACCGCGTCGACGCGCTGACCGTCGCCGAGCCCGAGATCCTGGCGCAGGTAGCCCAGCCGCCCGATAACCGAGATCGAACCGCGCGCTGGTGCCAGCTCACCCGCGATCAGCCGCAGCAGGGTGGACTTGCCCGCGCCGTTGCCGCCGACCAGGCCGAGGTGGCCCGGTCCGAGCACTGCGTCCAGACCGTCGAAGACGGGCGTGCCATCGGGCCAGGAGAAAGTGAGATCGGAAAGAGACAGATTGGTCATGTGGACCCCAGAGGTTGCGGCGGGAATGCGGCGCACAGGATGCGGGCCGCCCGAGTGGCTACCTCATGAGAGCAACGACATGACTCCGATCAACGGGGATAAGACCCATCTAGATTAGACACATCCGCGGATGTTGTGCCACTGATATTCCGATCACATTCTGTGTTCGGAACGCCGCGGCGGCGAAATCGGCACCCGAGCCCTCAACGCCAGCCTCGTCGACGAAGTCGCCCTCGCCCTGGTCCCCGTGCCGTTCGGCGCCGGCATCCGCTTCTTCGGCGACATCATTCCCCTCCTCCCGACAAACCCCCGAATCGTCCAGGGCGACCGAGTAACCCACCTCGACTACCCGGTCCGCCACACTGAACGCCGAACTACCCGCCGGTCCCGATCACCGCCGAGATCTCCGCCGACAGCGGATACGGCCGCTCGACCGGAAGCGCATCAGCAGCCTCGGACAACTGCCCGGCGACCACCAGCTCGTGGATCCGCCGCGCCTGAACGGTTACGTCTCGAATCTCGGTGATCCAGGTATCCACATACGCATCGACGGCCTCCCCACCGAGACCGACTTGCAGCGACCGATGGCCGAGCGGCCGGTGGTGCAGATCGCGTTCCGGATCCCATTGGATCCGAACCGGACTCGTCCGCAATCGCTGCGTCCACGCACAGCGATCCGAATACAGTTCCGGCACATAGTGACTCAGGCAGGCTCGCGCCAGTGCCCATTCGAATCCGCTGCGCGTCATGGTGATCGCGAGCACCCGCTCCTGCCCGGGCTTGCGGGCCCATCCGCACCGATACATCATCCACAGGAACGACGGTTTGATCCATGTCATCCGCTCCCGCTTGAACGGACTCACAAAAGTCCTTGCGGCCAGGGCGGGTTCGGCGATCTGCGGTGAATACGCTTGATAGACAACTACTGTCGAGTCGTCGTACGAAGCCCGAACCTGCCGCGTCGGCGCGGAAACATCCACCCCGCGATCCTCGCAGCTCGAATCCGGGCTGGCAAACCCGGCGAACCCGGCCGAACGGCCTAGACCCGCACCACCGAGGTCAACGGGTAATCGCCTTGGCGCTCCCGGCCATTGAGGAAACTCAACTCCAGCACCACTGCGGCCGCGATGATTTCGGCACCGGCGGCCTGGAACAGATCCGCGGCGGCGGCCAATGTGCCACCCGTGGCCAGCACATCGTCGAGCAGCAGAATGCGCCGCCCCTTCAGCTCGACACCGTCGGCCGGAATCTCGAGCGATGCGGTGCCGTACTCGAGGCTGTACTCACGCGAGATGACCGGCGGCGGCAACTTTCCAGCCTTGCGCACCGCCATGACACCGGTTCCCAGCGTCGCGGCAACGCCGGCCCCGATGATGAATCCGCGCGCGTCTACGCCGGCAACCAGGTCGGCATCGGGCGCGCACGCCGCGAGGCAGTCGATGACGGCCCGGAAACCCTCCGGATCGGCAAAGACCGGCGTGAGATCGGCGAAGCGAATGCCGGGAGAGGGGAAATCGTCGCGCCAGCGGGTCAGGCGTTCGACCAGTTCGGCCGCCTTATCTGTCCGCTCGGCTAGGACGTCGTCCGATTCCACCGCCGCATGCTTGCTCATCGACACCTCTCCATGGTTCCTCACCCACCGACACCTGTCACCGCTTCAACACCCAGCGGTCCATGTTCCAGCCGGTGCCCGCCTGGGTGGGCCCGGCTATGCCGTTCTGCAGACCGTTGCCGAACGCGATGGTGCGGGGTGTGACGAACAACGGAATGCTCGGCATCTCCGCCCACAGCAGGTTCTCGGCCTCGGTGCGCAGATTCAGCGTTGTGGTCGAGTTGTCGTCGCCCGCAAGCTGATCGGTGATCGAATCGTAGCGGCCGTTACCGAACCGACCGAAATTGAGCCCGCTACCAGTGCGCAACGCGCTGGTAGCGGCCACACCCGTCTCGGATCCGGCCGGACCCGGGGCCGATGCGGTGCTGCCGAGGACGGCGTCGACTTTGCCCTCGGTGAGCTGGGACGGCGTGAAATCGGCGGATCCGGCATCCACCACATTGATACCGGCCGGTTTGCATGCGTCGGCGATCATCTGCACGGTCTGCGCGCGCCGATCGTCCGGCTTCACATATCCGATCCGGATGGTCGGCTTGGCCGCACCGGCACTCGCGGCCGCCGCGGTCGCATCACCACCGCGGTACTTGTCGGCCGCGCCGATCACGTTCGGGTAATACAGCGAATCCTGCTGTGTGATACGCGAATTCAGCACCGCGGTGCCGAGTCCGGTCTTCGGCGCATCCTTGGCCTTGCCGAGCTTGTCGAACAGGTCCTGGCGCGGCACACAAAATGCGAAACCGCGCCGCGCGTCGGCCGAGGCGAACACTCCAGAAGTGGCGAGCACCAACTGCTCGGCGCCGCGCCCGGGCACGGTCCGCACCGAAAACCCGTCCAGATTGATGTCTTTCACCGATCCCGCGCCGATATCGATGACCCCGACCGCATTGTCGCCGACCTTCGCCTTCAGGTCGGCGGTCTTCGGATACACCACGATCCGCCCGGTCTCGGGCTTATTGCCCCACCAGCGCTCGTTCGCGACCAGCACCAGACCGTCCTTGGCGGAGTAGGAATCGATCCGATACGGCCCTGACGACGGGAACCGCGAGAGATCCACCTTGTCCGCGCCGATCGTCCACCCGTTGTTCCAGAAGTCGGCGATCCGCTGCAACGCGGCCTGATCACCGGACTGCACGGCCGTCACCACATTCGGCACATTCGCCACCCGAGCGGCAACATGCGCGGGCATCAACTCACCCGCGGTGAACAGGTTGCGCCACGGCAGGTAGTGGTGGTCGGCGCGGAACACGACGGTGGCGTCCTTGGATCCCGGCTGACAGTCCACCCGTTCGATATCGGCGTATCCGGCGGTGCTCGCGGCATCGAAGAGCGGAACCTGGCCGCGGTCACCGGGTTTGGTGTAGCGGCCGCTGCGCGCGGCCCAGGAGAGCACCAGATCGTCACATGACGTCGGTACCCCGTCGGAGTACACCCCGTCCGCATTGAGCCGGTACTGCACCGTCTGCGCCTCGCCCGGCACCTCTTTCGCGGTGCCGACATCGGTGTCCGCGACCTGCTGACCGTCCGGTCCGGTGTAGAAGAACCCGGTCAGCACCCGCGCGAACACCGCATCCGAGCCGGTGCTCGCACCGAGCGCGGTACCGCCGTTGTAGGTGACGATCACCGCGTCGACGGCATAGCCGATGGAGGGCACCTGATTCTGGCTGGAACACCCTGCCATCACCGTGGCTGCCACGGTGCCCGCAGCCACCGCTCCGATCAGACGTGCCCCTCGCGACTGCTTCATATATGCAAACCCCTGCCGTCGGCTGTCAGTGCCTGCGCTTGTTCCGCTTTCCGCTCGGCCGTGCGCCCGGACGCGGAGCCTGTCCGGGTTCCCGCACGGGACGCGCCCCCAGCTCGCGGCCGGTCGCCGCGACAGCGCGCCGCTCCGCCTCGGCTCCGGCACGCGCCGATGCAAGTCCGGCCCGCTTGTTGAGCACCTTCCTGGTGTGCGCCGCGACCGGACCCCAGCGCTCCTTGATCGACACCAGCAGCGGCACCGCGAAGAAGATCGACGAATACGCGCCGACGATCATGCCGACCAGCTGCACCAGCGCCAGATCCTTCAGCGTGCCGACGCCGAGCAGCCACACCGCGATCACCAGCATGCCGACAATCGGCAGGATGCCGATGACCGTGGTGTTGATCGACCGCATCAACGTCTGGTTCGCCGCGAGGTTCGCCTGCTCGGCATAGGTGCGCCGAGTCGTATTGACCACACCGCGGGTGTTCTCCTCGACCTTGTCGAAGACGACGACATTGTCGTAGAGCACGTAGCCGAGGATGGTCAACAGACCGATCACCGCGGCGGGTGTCACCTCGAAGCCGACCAGCGAGTAGATGCCCGCCGTGACGATCATGTTGAAGAACAGCGAGGCGATCGCCGCGATCGACATATCCCGTTCGAAGCGGATCGCGATATAGACCATGGTGAGCGCGATGAACACGACCAGCGCGATCAAGGCCTTCTTGGTGATCTGGCTACCCCAGGTCTCGCTGATCTCGGCGATGCTGATCGCATTGCGCGAAACGTTGCCGTCCTTGTCCTTCGGCTGGAAGGCGCTGAACAGTGCGGTCTGCAGCGCGTCGGTCTGGGTGGCGCTCAACGTGTCCGAGCGGACCTGGATGGTCTCCGCCGAGCCGGATCCCACCTTCTGCACCGTGACCGGTGCGTGGCCGATGGTCTGGGAGTAGATGTCCTCGACCTTCTGCGTGGTGGCCGTGCCCGCCGCAGGCAACTGGATACGCGAACCGCCCGCGAAATCGATGCCGAGGGTGAATCCGCGAATTCCGATGCTCAGCAACGAGATCAGCACGAACGCCGCGGTCAGCGCGTAGTAGAAACGCCGCCGACTGACGATCTTGAATCCACCGGTACCGGTATAGAGGCGCTCGAAGATGCTGTGCTTGGGCGCCTCGAAATCGTTCACCTCGTCGGCGAACGGCTCCAGGGTCGAGTTGGTCATCGTGCCGTCTCCTTCACCAGCGCATCGCCGGCCCTACGCTCCCTGGCCACTTCCTGAATCGCACCGAGCCCGTTGACCGACGGCTTCGCCCAGAACGACGAGCGCGAGGCAAGCATCATCAGCGGCGCGGTCACCAGGTACAGCACGATCACATCGAGGACGGTAGTGATACCGAGGGTGAACGCGAAGCCCTTCACCTGACCCGCGGCCAGGATGTAGAGCACCACCGAGGCGATAAGGCTGACGGTCTTACCGGAGAGGTTGGTGCGCTGGGCCCGCTGCCAACCGCGCGGCACCGCCGAACGGAAGCTGCGACCCTCGCGCATTTCATCCTTGATGCGTTCGAAGAACACTACGAAGGAGTCGGCGGTCAGACCGATACCGATGATCAGACCGGCGATACCGGCCAGGTCCAGCGTGAATCCGATCCACCGGCCGAGCAGCACGATGATGCCGTACACCGCCACACCCGAGGCGATCAGCGAGAATCCGGCGAGGAAGCCGAGCATCCGGTAGTAGAGCAGGCAGTACAGCAGCACCACCGCGAGACCGATCGCACCCGCGAGCAGACCCGCGCGCAGCGAGGACAGACCCAGCGTCGCCGAAACCGTCTCGGCCTCGGAGGTCTGGAACGACAGCGGCAACGAACCGTACTTCAGGGTGTTCGCGAGCTCCTTGGCGCTGGCCGCGGTGAAGCTACCGGAGATGGTGGTACGACCGCCCTGCTGCGGACCCGACTGCACGACCGGCGCGCTGACCACCTTCGAGTCGAGTACGAACGCGACACGCTTGTTGATGTATTCACCGGTCAGCGAGGCCCACGCATCGCTACCACCGGATTTGAATTCGAGGTTCACCTCGTGGCGCGCCTGCTGCTGGTTGAGTCCGGAGGTGGCGTCCTTGATCTCCTGGCCGTCGATGCGGCTCTTGTCCAGCAGCAAGATTTCCTTGCCGTCGGTGGAGCAGGCGACCAGCGGCAGATTCGGATCGTCGTTACCGGCCAGGGGGTCGGACTTGGTGCAATCCATCGCGGCCATCGCGGCCTGCTGCACCGTGGGGTCGGTGCTCTGCCTGGTCGCCTTGGCGTCCGCGATCTCCTTCTTCGCCTGCTCCTGCGGCGTCAGGCCGCCAGGCGGGGCCGGCGGCGAAGTCGGGGCCTGCGCGGGAAAGACGCGCGGCTGCGGGGTCGACTCCGCCGCGGGCGCGGACTCTGTGGTCGGCGCCGCCTCGGTGGTGGGCGTGGGCTGGGTCGGCACGGTGCCATCGGGGTTGAGCTGAGTGGTATCCGGCGCAGTGCCCGGCGTCGCCGTCCCCGCCGTCCCCGCGGTACCCGTCTGTGGCGTGGCCTTGCCGCCGACCGCGGGCACCGCCGACAGCACCGGACGGATGTAGAGCTTGGCAGTCGTCGCCAGCGCCTTGGCCTGGCCACCATCGTCACCCGGAACCGTGATCACCAGGTTGTCGCCGTCGATGACGACCTCGGAGCCCGAAACACCGAGACCGTTGACGCGGTTCTCGATAATCGTCTGCGCCCGGCGCAGGCTGTCCTGGTTGGGCTTGCTGCCGTCGGGGGTGCGCGCGGTCAATGTGACGCGAGTACCACCCTGCAGGTCGATGCCGAGCTTGGCGGTCGGGGAATGGTCACCGGTGAAGAACACCAGCGCATAGATCACGGCCAGCAGCACGGCGTAAACGCCGAGCAACCGGAGCGGATGCGCCGATCCCTGGGAAGGTGGCACAGTTCGTCATCTCCTAGGCGGAAGTCGAGGGTGGAACAGGCGGGCACGCACGGCCGGGCACCCGGACGGATGTCCCGCGGCGATCTGCAGCACGCGGGCTGGCCCCTTTCGAGCGACCTGCAAGCAATCGCTACGGGAGCCGGTAAACCGATCAGTCCTTGGTCAGCCGGGTCTCGGTCTGCTCCGCGGACTCCTCGATGAGACCGGCCTCGGCCTCATCGGCCACGGTCTCATCCGTGGTCTCGTCCTCGGTGCGCACATCGCGGATGGCCTGACGCAACCACGTGGTGACGACGTCCTCGGCGATCTCGAGATCGACCGTGGTGTCGTCGAGATCGACCACGGTTCCGTACAGACCCGACGTGGTGGTGACCTGATCGCCGACCTTCAGGCTTTCCTGCATGGACGTGACCTTCTCGGCCTCGCGCTTCTGACGGCGCACACCGAGGAACATGGGCACGAGCAGGGCTACCAGCAGGAGCGGAAACAGAAGTTCCATCGTCGAAGTCAGTCCCTAGTCTGTGGGTGGGAATGGGCTATTACCCCAACAGTCTGCCAGCTCATGTCCTCACCACCACACCGGCACACCCTTGACGACCCGGAATCTGGATCTCGAGCCGTCCGGGACGGCACGCGCCCCGCGACCGAGCGACAGTCGCGGGGCTGCGCAACGGAGCGCTCTAGGCGATCTTGCCGTAGGTGTAGTCGTCGAGCGGGAAGCTGACCGCCTCGCGGTGGGCATTGACGGTGCTGGTCGGACGCAGTAGCGCGGCCTCGCCGTGCTGGTTGAAGTAGTAGCTGCGGGCGGTCGCGCAGTCACCGCCGTAGAACACCGAGGAACCCAACTTCTCGGTGACGCGGTCCAGGAACCGGGTGTTGGCCTGCTCGGTCACCTCGAAGGTGGTCTCGCCGCGCCGGAACATCTCACCGAGCAACCGGCCCATGTGCTTCATCTGGGCCTCGATGGTGGTGAAGTAGGACAAGCCGCTGTAGGAGTAGGGGCTGTTGAGGCTGAGGAAGTTCGGGAACTTCGGCACGGTGATGCCCTCGTAGGCCTGGAAACGGTTGTCGCGCCAGAACTTTCCGAGGTCGACGCCGTCGCGGCCGATGATCTCGATGGCCGGGAAATTCACGTCCCACAGGTTGAAGCCGGTGGCCAGGATCAGGGTGTCGATCTCGGTCTTGTGCCCGTCGGCGGTGACGATGCCATCGGCCTCGATGTGATCGATCGAATTGGTCTCCAACCGCACATTGGGCTGGTTGAACGTCTTGAAGTACTGGTTGGAGAAAGTGGGGCGCTTGCAGCCGAAGTCGTAGTGCGGGGTGAGCTGCTTGCGAATCTCCTTGTCGCGCACCTGGGCACGCAGATGCGCCTTGGCGAGTACGCCCGCGGCCATATTCAGCGGCTTGGCCTGCTTGAAGTGCAGGACACCGACCACCATGAGCGCCTCGAGCATGCTGGTGTTGACCAGGCGCGCGGCCTTCTGAGTGGCGGGCACGCGCGCGAACAGCTTCTGCACCGGCGCGGGAATCGCGGTGTCGATCTTCGGCACGACCCAGATCGGGGTGCGCTGGAACACGGTGAGTTCCTCGGTCTTCTTCGCGGCCTCGGGAATCAGCTGCACGGCGGTGGCGCCGGTGCCGATAATGGCGGCCTTGCGACCCGAGAGGTCGAAATCGTCCTCCCACGCGGTGGTGTGGATGATCTTGCCCGCGAAGGAATCGATGCCGGGAAACGGCGGCGTGTAGGGCTGGGACAGGAAGCCGGTGGCGGTGAGAAGGTAACGGCCGGTGACGGTTTCACCGCCCGCGATGGACACGACCCAGTGCTGGTGCTCCTCGTCCCAGCGGGCGCCGTCCACCACGGTGCCGAAACGCATCCGGCGGCGCAGGCCGTACTTGTCGGCGACGTGGGCGGCGTACTTCTTGAGCTCCCTGCCCGGCGCGAACAGGCGCGTCCAATACGGGTTGGGCTCGAAGGAATACGAGTAGGTCACCGAGGCGATATCGACCGCGAGACCCGGGTAGTGATTGACATGCCAGGTGCCGCCGAGGTCGTCCTCCCGCTCCAGAATGACGAAATTGCTCAGACCCAGACGGTCGAGCTCGATACCCGCTCCCATGCCGCCGAATCCCGCACCGATCACGACCGCGTCGTATTGAGGCGCCACGTCGAACCTCCTGCTTAAACATTCCATCGGGAATGTAGGAACCATTCCTCGCGGAATGACACATCATTCCGTTTGTGAACACCGTATCATCGGACAGGTGACGAAGCCATCCACGCGTGCGCCCCGCCCAGCGGCCGGAAATGCGATCCAGCGACGCAAGGCCGAACTGCGGCAGGAGATCATCGACACCGCCTTCGTCTGCTTCGCCGAGAAGGGCTATCACGCCACCGGCATCGCCGATATCGCCAATGAATTGGGCATCGGCCATGGCACCTTCTACCGGTACTTCAGCAATAAGCGCGAGATCATCGACGTGGTCATCGACGATCTGGCCGCCCGGATCATCGAGGCGCTCGGCACCGACAACGCACCTGACGCCGCCACCTCCCTTGACGAATATCGCGCCCAGATCGACCGCATCGGCGCCGCGCTCACCCGGATCCTCGTGGACGACCGCCGCGTCGCCCAACTGCTGCTGTTCCATGCCACCGGCATCGATGACGAACTCACCGCCCGGCTCTACGGTCTGCTCGATATGGCTGACGCGCTCACCGCGGGCTACCTGTCGCACGGTGTCGAACTCGGTTATCTGCGTGCGGATCTCGACACCAAGTACACCGCAAAGGCGGTGACCGGCATGCTGCTCGCAGGCATCGTGCACGGGCTGCGCAATCCGGACGAGGCCGCGGTGCAGGAGTTGAACGAGGCGATCCGGCGGCTGCTGATCGACGGCGTGCGCAAGGACTGAATCGGCAAATCTCCAGCGGCTCGGTGAGCCGATTCCGGTTAGGGTGGACCCGGATCGACCGGCCAACGGGGGCAATACGTGTTCGGCAGAGACCGTCTAGTTCGAAAAAACCGCATTCGACGCGAGCAGGGCAGCGACCCTGGAACAATGTCGCGAGTGACCCCCGACGACGTGAGCCGAATCCACTTCGCCATGCCACCTTTGGGGCACCGCGGCTACCACGCCGATGAGGTCGACGCGTTCCTGGAGCTGGTCTCGGCGACATTGGCCGGTCAGGGTGTGCTGACCGCTGACGATATCCGGCACGTCGCCTTCGACGCCCCCCGCTTCGGTGGCCGCGGCTATCAGGCCGATCAGGTCGACGAATTCCTGGACCGGGTCCGCGTGGAACTGGAATTCCGCCAGCGCGGCTCCCGCCCTGTCCCCGTCGGCGGCAATGGTTCCGGGCCCGCCGCATTGCTCACTCCCGACGATGTGCACCGCATGCGGTTCACCCAGGCCGCTGTCGGCCGCCGCGGCTACGACACCGAAGAAGTCGATGCCTTCCTCGACCTGGTCGCGGCCACCCTCGCCCACGGCGGTCCCGGCAGCCTGACCGTCACCGACGTCCGCGCCGTCCGCTTCACCGAGGCCCGCCTCGGCACGCGCGGCTACAGCCGTGACGAGGTCGATGCCTTCCTGGATCTGGTCGTCACTGCCCTCGAACACAACCACCGCTAGACCACGGTCAGTCGAAGAGATCGAGGGTGGGGTGGGGTTCGCGGCCGCGGACTTCGATGGAGCCGAAGACGAGATCGGGCGGCGGCACGAGGCCGAGATGTTCCCAGGCGGCGGCGGTGGCGACTCGGCCGCGCGGGGTGCGGGCCACCATGCCGGCCCGGACGAGGAACGGCTCGCAGACCTCTTCGACGGTCGCGGCCTCCTCCCCCACGGCGACCGCGAGGGTCGAAACACCAACGGGCCCACCGCCGAAGCTGCGGACCAGCGCGCCGAGGACGGCGCGGTCGAGGCGGTCCAGGCCCAGGACATCCACGTCGTAGACCTCGAGTGCGGCCTGCGCGATGGGACGGGTGATCACGCCGTCGGCACGGACCTCGGCGTAATCGCGGACGCGGCGCAGCAGGCGGTTTGCGATGCGGGGGGTGCCGCGGGAGCGGCCTGCGACCTCGGCGGCGGCATCGCGGTCGATGGTGACACCGAGAATATGGGCCGAGCGCAGCAGAATGCGCAGGAGTTCTTCGGGATCGTAGAAATCCATATGGCCGGTGAAGCCGAAGCGGTCGCGCAGCGGACCGGTGAGCGCACCGGAGCGGGTGGTCGCGCCGACCAGCGTGAACGGCGCGATGTCCAGCGGAATCGACGTTGCCCCAGGACCTTTCCCGACGACCACGTCGACGCGAAAATCCTCCATGGCGAGGTAGAGCATCTCCTCGGCGGGCCGGGCAATCCGGTGGATCTCATCGATGAACAGCACATCGCCCTCGACCAGATTGCTCAGCATCGCGGCGAGATCGCCCGCGCGTTCCAGCGCCGGACCGGAGGTAATGCGCAGCGCCGTACCGAGTTCGGCGGCAATGATCATCGCCATACTGGTCTTGCCGAGCCCGGGCGGACCGGACAGCAGCACATGGTCCGGGGTACCGCCGCGTTGTTTGGCGCCGCGCAGCACCAACGCGAGCTGTTCACGGACGCGCGGCTGGCCGATGAAATCGTCCAGGGACTTCGGGCGCAGACTGGCCTCGATATCACCATCGGACTTGAGATAGCTTGCGCTGACCTGGGATTCGGCGTCCGGTTCGGGATCGTGATCCATGACGTCTTACCGATTCTTCCCCAGCGAGCCGAGCGCAGCGCGCAGCGCCTTCGACGTATCGGCGGCGGGATTTTCAGCGAGTACCGCATCGACCGCGGGTTCGGCCTGTTTGACCGGGAATCCGAGTCCGACCAGCGCCTCGACAACCTGCTCGCGCACCGGTGTGAGCACCGGCGTCGGCGTACTGCCGGGCGGACCTGCCTGCACCGGAACAAGATTCACCTTGTCGCGCAACTCGACAACCATCCGCTCGGCCCCGCGCTTGCCGATGCCGGGCACCCGGGTCAGCGCCGCGACATTGCTCTCCGCCAGCGCCTTGCGCAACGCCTCGGGCTCGAGCACCGCGAGTACCGCCATGGCCAGCCGGGGCCCGACTCCGGAGACGGTCTGCAAAAGGCCGAACAGGTCACGGGATTCGGTATCGGCGAATCCGAACAGCGTCATCGAATCCTCGCGCACGATCATCGCCGTGAACAGCCGGGATTCCTCCCCGCGGGTCAGGGTGGACAGCGTCGCCGGGGTGACATTGAGCCGGTAGCCCACGCCCGCCGCCTCGATCACCACATGATCGAGCGCGATCTCGAGCACCTCACCGCGTACCGACGCGATCACCCGCGCACCACCTTCCGTTGTTCGGCAAGCCGCTGTGTATACCGCCGTTGTGCCTCGGCGGCGCGCGCCTCCGCCTCCGCCATCCGCGCCATCAGCGGCGCCCGCCAACAATGACAGATCGCCAGGGCCAGCGCATCGGCCGCATCCGCCGGTTTCGGCGCGACCTGGAGGCCGAGGATACGCGTCACCATCGCGGTCACTTGCGCCTTGTCCGCCGTGCCGTTGCCGGTGACGGCGGCCTTCACCTCACTCGGGGTATGGAAGGCCACGGGTATCCCTCGGCGCGCGGCGGCGAGTGCGATCACGCCGCCGGCTTGGGCGGTGCCCATGGCAGTCCGCACATTGTGCTGCGCGAATACCCGCTCGATCGCGACCGCATCGGGTTTGTGCGTATCCATCCAGTGTTCGGCGACGTCGGCGACGCCCATCAGCCGGTGTGCCAGGTCCATATCCGCGGGGGTGCGCACCACGTCGACGTCGAGCGCCGTCACCTTCCGCCCCAGCCCGCCCTCGACGATGCTGAGGCCGCACCGGGTGAGTCCCGGGTCGACGCCCATCACCCGCACACGATCCCCTCTCGAAGGCACGAACAACTGTTCGAGAGTCTAGTGGACGACGCGGGCGGCCTGCACCAACGACACGATGCCCGTCCGGGATTCGGCTAGTCGAACGAGTGGTAGCAGCTCACATACGCGTAGGTGCCGGAGTCCGAATCCTCGACGACCACCTTGCCGTCCTGCAGGATTCGGCAGGTCACCGTGCCGCCACTGGATCCGCTGACAGTCGCCGACACCCGGCCCGTGCGGACGTATCCGGTCACGGTCACGGCCTTGGTCCACGGCAGCGGTGCGTCGTTGGCATTCGCGGTATCGAAATCACCACTGTTGTAGGAGATATCGGCGGTGCCGGAGCCCGAGACCTCGTAGGTGATCGAGGTTTCCTTCTTCGACTCCTTGTCCAGCCGGTAGGCGATGGATCCGAATACCGCGACGCAGCCACCGACGGTGAGCACGATCGCCAGGAAGACACCGCCGAGCACCCACGGCCACACCGGCTTGCCCTTCGGCGGCTGCGGCGGATATCCCGGGTAGCCCGGATACCCCTGCCCCGGATAACCCGGGTACTGCGGCGGTGGTTGATAAGTCATGTGCACCCCTCCTGAATCCTGCACGACCAGCTACTGGACTTTACCGGACAAGAGGTTCGGAGCCCGGGTTCACCTGTGCGGTTATCGACATGCGATCGACCGGCGTTTCAGGGTCGCCCAGGTTCATCGGAGCGAATTCACAGGCTTTCTCGAGGAACGGTCTCGACAATGCCGTAGGTGCCCGTAGTCCGTGCCCCGCTCGCCGCACCCACGACCCCCGTGACACCACCGCCGCCACCACCGCGGCTGCCTTCGGCGAATCTGAATCCGAACTATCAGAACGGCTTTCATCACGGCATATCGCTGCTGCACGGCTGGCTGCCGGTGACCGTCGAACTGGTCGCGGTGGTAGCGTTGATCCTGGCGATCGGCTGGCGGACCCGGCGCTGGCGGCTGGTGCTGCTGCCGATCTGCGTGGTGCTCGGTGCGGCGGCCGCGGTCGCCGCATGGGCGTATGTGAACGATCAGGGGCTGGCCTCGGATCCGGCGCCGGTCGAGTTGTGGGCGTGTGTCGGCGTCGCGGTCGCGGCGATCGCGGTCGCCGGGCTCGGTTGGCGCGGTGCCAGGTGGTGGCGGCGTGGCGTCTCGGTGCTCGCCATACCGCTGGCACTGTTGAGCACCGGCATCGTGCTCAATCAGTGGGTGGGCTACTACCCCACCGTGCAGTCCGCGTGGAGTGCGCTCACCGCGGGTCCGCTGCCGAATCAGACCGATATCGATGCGCTGCCCGGACTGCGCAATACCGATGTCAGCACCGGCAAGATCGTGCCGGTGCAGATTCCGGACGCGGGCAGCGGTTTTCCGCATCGAACCGAATACGTGTACTTGCCACCGGCCTGGTTCGCCGGTCCGACGCCGCCGACACTGCCGGTCGTCATGATGATCGGCGGCGAATTCAACACGCCCGCCGACTGGATCCGCAGCGGTCAGATCATGCCCGAGGTCGACAAGTTCACCGCCGCCAACGGCGGCCGCGCCCCGATCCTCGTCTTCGTCGATTCCAGCGGCAGTTTCAACAATGACACCGAATGCGTGAACGGTCCGCGCGGCGATGCCGCCGACCATCTGACCCGAGATGTGCCCAGCTATCTGGAATCTCGCTTCGGCGCCTCGGCGGATCCGGCGAACTGGGCGGTTGTCGGCTGGTCCATGGGCGGCACCTGTGCGGTCGATCTGGCGGTCATGCACCCGGAATTGGTGCACACCTTCGTCGATATCGCGGGCGATCTCGGCCCGGCCTCGGGCAATAAGGAACAAACGATCCGAAGGCTTTTCGGCGGCGCCGCCGACCGCTGGGCCGCGTTCGATCCGCTCACCGTCATGGCCGAGCACGGTCCCTATACGGGTATGGCGGGTCTGTTCGACGATCTCACCCCGCCCAAATCCGGTCCGGGATCCCGTGGTGCGCGCCAACAATCCGCAGCCGCGGACGACGACAACGTGGGCATGGGCGGTCATGACGGAGTCTTCGACACCGGTGAGGTCGGCGCCGCCGAAAAGCTGTGCGACGCAGGCCACGAGGTCGGCATCGATTGCACCATTCACACCACCCAGGGTGGCCACACCTGGCAATTCGCCTCGGCCGCGTTCACCTCGTCGTTCCCCTGGATCGTCGCCCGCGTCGGTCTCCCCGTACCCGACGCGACCTGAAACCGATTGCGCGGTCGATGAATCGACCCGCGCTCAACCCAGGACTTCGGCCGGGACGACGGACTCGGCGCGGAAGGTTCGGCGATAGGCCAGCGGTGATACGCCGATCGAATCGTGCAGATGTTGGCGTAGTGAGCTCCCGGTGGCAAAGCCGACCTCGCCCGCGATGCGGTCCACGGTCATATCGGTCGATTCGAGGAGCTGGCGGGCGCGGAAGATGCGCTGCTGGATGAGCCAGCGGCCCGGGCTCATGCCGACCTCGTCGCGGAAGCGACGGGCGAAGGTGCGCTTGCTCATTCGGGCCTGGACGGCGAGATCGTCCATGGTCAACGGCAATCGGAGATTCTCGAGGGCCCAGTGCCTGGCGGCGGCGGTGCCCGCCGAGGTCGACGGCGGCACCGGTTGTTCGATGTATTGGGCCTGGCCGCCATCACGCCACGGTGGCACGACGCAGCGCCGCGCCACCGTATTCGCGACGGCACTGCCGTGGTCGCGGCGCACCAGGTGCAGACAGAGATCTATGCCTGCCGCCGCGCCCGCCGAGGTGAGCAGGTCATCGTCGTCGACGTAGAGGACATCGGTATTCAGCAGCACCCGAGGAAAGGTGCGCCGGAACAGTTCGGCCACATTCCAGTGCGTCGTCGCCGGACGACCGTCGAGCAGTCCGGCGGCTGCGGTCACGAATGCGCCGGTACAGATCGACACGATGCGGGTGCCCGGTCGGATGCGTGCGAATGCCGCGGCCACCGGAGGCGGCAGCGTGCCATCGAGCGTCATATCGATATCGCAGGCCGGTATGACCACGGTGTCGGCGGCCGCCAGCGCCCGGCTGTCGTGCTGGACGGCGATGGCGAAATCGGCTCGGCTCGGTACCGCTGCGCCATCGATCGAGCAGGTGCTCACCTCGTACAGATCCGCGGCGGTGGCGAAGACGCGGCTCGGAATGCCGAGTTCGAACGGATACACCCCGTCCAAGGCAAGCACGACCACTCGATGTCGCGCCGAGCGCCCGTCCGTGGTGTCGACCATGGCACGATCATATCGAATATTGGCAATCGTGCCATTTCCCCGCGTCGCCGCCGACGGCAGGCTGAACGACATGAACGACACCACCATGCGCGCGATCAGCCAAGACCTGATCGGCGGCCCCGAGGTCCTGACCGAAGTCGAACTACCCATCCCGACTCCCGGCCCCGGCGAAATCCTGGTCCGGGTGCGGGCAGCCGGTCTCAACCCGACCGATTGGCGGCATCGCGGCGTCTCCGGACTCTTCCTCGGCGAACCGCCGTTCGTGCTGGGTTGGGATGTATCGGGCGAAGTGGTGGCCACGGGTATCGGGGTCACCCTGTTCGAGCCGGGCGACGCCGTCTTCGGCATGCTCCCCTATCCCTACGGACACGGCGCATTCGCCGAATATGTCGTGGGCCCCGCCCGCGCCTTCGCCCCGAAACCGGTGAACCTGGACCACATTCAGGCCGCAGCCGTCCCACTGGCCGCCCTCACCGCCTGGCAGGCCCTCATCGACACCGCGAAACTACGTGCCGGACAACGCATCCTGATCCATGCAGCAGCGGGTGGCGTCGGGCATTTCGCCGTTCAGATCGCCAAGGCGCGCGGCGCGTACGTCATCGGCACCGCCAGCGCGGCCAACCACGAATTCCTGCGCGAAATCGGCGCGGACGAGACGATCGATTACCGCACAACCGACTTCGCCGAGGCGGTCGGAGGTGTCGACGTCGCGCTGGATTCGATCGATGACGAGAACAGCCTGCGCTCGTTGCGCACACTCCGACCCGGCGGCCTACTGGTCTCGCTGCGCGCCTTCGGGGCGACCGAATTGGCCACCGAGGCAAAGCAATTGGGGGTTCGGGCGGTGCGCATGCTGGTCGAGGACGATCACGCCGGAATGATCGCGCTCGCGGAACTCGTCGAATCCGGGTCGCTGCGCCCGGCCATCGCCGGAGTCTTCCCGTTCGAGCAGGCAGCGAAGGCGCACACACTCGGCGAAACCGGCCGCACTGTAGGCAAATTGGTGCTCACAGTGCCGTGAGTCAGCGCTTCTCGCCCGTGGCTGATCAGCATGCCGGCGCCCCACCAAGTCAGGCGTCCGGCGATCGCCACGTATAGGAAGATCGCGAAGTACACCAAGCTCGCACCGTAGTCGGCAGCCCAACCTGGCATCCGATTCACCGTCGCGAATGCGGCGATGAGCAGGATGAGTCCGGTCGCGACCGCGAGCGGGGCGAGGGTGATATTCAGGTCGGTTGAATCGCCGGAACGCTCGTCGGCAAGGGATCGACTCATGATGGCTGGTCTCTTTCCGGGGCGGGACAAGTTCTCGGTGCGCAGAAGCCTGATCGGGCGGCCGCGACGGGCGGCCGCGGCACTCGATTCGCATATCAGCAATCGAGCCGCAATCGTTACACCGCAGATATCGACAGCAGCGATCAGTTGCTCCGAACCGATGGAAGGCAATCAGCCAACTTGTAGCAATCCCAATCGGTTGTATCGGACCCCCTCGGGTGCGGCATCGAAATTCCCCCAGGACAACCCGCACCCTTCGGCCGTGTTTGTGGCATGCATCACATCCGAGACCTACCATCCGAAGGATGAGCAATGTTGTGAAGGCTGTCCTAGAAGGTGGGCCGAAAGACTTGCCCGCTCGCATCGTTCCGATCACGCCGCCCGGCGTCGAGCTCAAAGTCGAATACCGCGGCGGATACGAGCACTTCAAGGTCACCAATCGGGAAGCCGATACGCCCGAGGGGCGGCTGCGGGTCTACGAATGGTCCGATCGGACACGAATCGCGGAATAACCAGTTCACGCCTGGTGCGAAACGCACTCGGGGCGGTCCGCATATTTGCGAACCGCCCCGAGGCACTGGTCGATGACGAGCCGTGTCAGTCCTGTTCCAACTGGGAGCCGACCTCGTCGGAGATGTCCACGTTGGTGTAAACGTTCTGTACGTCGTCGCTGTCCTCGAGCGCGTCGACCAACTTGAACACCTTGCGCGCGCCGTCGACGTCGACGGCGACCGATACCGACGGCTGGAAGCCGGATTCGGCGGAGTCGTAATCGATTCCGGCGTCCTGCAGCGCCTTGCGCACCGGGATCAGATCCGACGGTTCGCTGACGACCTCGAAGGAATCACCGAGGTCGTTGACCTCCTCGGCGCCCGCGTCGAGCACGGCGAGCAGCACATCGTCCTCGGACAGCCCGTTCTTCTCCAGGGTCACGATGCCCTTGCGGTGGAACAGGTAGGAAACCGAACCCGGATCGGCCATATTGCCGCCGTTGCGGGTCATCGCCACGCGCACCTCGCCCGCGGCGCGGTTGCGATTGTCGGTGAGGCATTCGATCAGCACCGCGACACCATTGGGGCCGTAGCCCTCGTACATGATGGTCTGCCAGTCGGCGCCGCCGGCCTCTTCACCGCCGCCGCGCTTGCGGGCACGCTCGATGTTGTCGTTCGGAACCGACGACTTCTTCGCCTTCTGGATAGCGTCGTACAACGTCGGATTGCCCGCCGGGTCACTGCCACCAGTGCGGGCCGCCACCTCGATGTTCTTGATCAACTTGGCGAAGAGCTTGCCGCGCTTCGCGTCGATCCCCGCCTTCTTGTGCTTGGTGGTGGCCCATTTGGAGTGGCCGCTCATTCCCTACTTCCTCCAGTCGACAGCACGTCTGATCGTGCGCACGGTACCCGCACCGGCCGGGTAGACAACTCTCTCAGCCTACTCGTCCGGTTACGGCGCGTTCCTGTGGGCGACTACTCGGCGGCGCGAACCAGATCGACGAACATCCGATGCACCCGCAAATCGCCGGTGACCTCGGGATGGAACGACGTCGCGACCACCTTGCCCTGCCGCGCCGCGACAATGCGCCCGGCGGCCGGGCCACTGGGAACCGTGGCCAGCACCTCGACCCCAGCGCCGACCCGCTCCACCCACGGCGCCCGGATGAACACCGCGCGCACCGGACCGTCGGTCAGGCCCGCGAAGTCCAGATCGGTCTCGAACGAATCGACCTGACGGCCGAAAGCATTGCGCCGCACCGTCATATCGATACCGGACAGATGCTTGGCATCGGGGCGAGTGTCGAGCACTTCGGACGCGAGCAGGATCATTCCGGCGCAGGATCCGAAGGCGGGCATACCTTCCCGCAGCCGCGCGCGCACTGGATCGAGGAGTTCGAAGACCTCCAGCAGCTTGCTGATGGTGGTCGATTCACCGCCGGGCAGCACCAGCGCATCCACCACGGCGAGCTCGGACGCGCGGCGCACCAGCACCGGTTGCGCACCGCATTCCGCGAGTGCCGCGACATGTTCGCGCACGTCACCCTGCAAGGCCAGCACACCGATGGTGGGCCGGTCGGGACTGCGCTGCGCGCCCGTTGCGGGCGAGGCGACCGATGCGTTCACGCCATGAGCTTACGAGGCGCCGCGCTGTGGCCCTGCTCACGGTGGCCGTCAACGTTGCGTCAAGACCGGGTTCATTCGCTCGAAAGCGGTCGACACTCACAGATGTGATTACGGTATTGCCGCGCAAGGCGCCCGCGCCCCGTGCGGCCGACCCGACGCGCCGGGGTTTGACCGTTTCGACCGGCTTGGCGGGGCTATCCCTCGATGCCATGGCATCGGTCGCCTACGGCCCGGAAGCGATCGTGCTGGTGTTGGCCACCGCCGGTGGCGCCGGACTCGGCATGACACTGCCGGTGACCCTTGCGATCGCCGCCTTGCTCGCCGTACTGGTCGCCTCCTACCGGCAGGTGATCGCGGCCTTTCCCGACGGCGGTGGCGCGTACGCGGTGGCGAAGCGCCATCTCGGCCACCGCACCAGCCTGGTGGCCGCGGCCTCGTTGATCATCGACTACATCCTCAATGTCGCGGTCTCGATCGCGGCCGGTGTCGCCGCCCTGACCTCGGCATTCCCGGCGCTGCACGGCTATACGGTATGGATCTGCCTCGCGATCCTGGTCGGGGTGACCGCGCTCAATCTGCTCGGCATCCGAGAAAGCGCGCGCGCCTTCATGATTCCCACGATCGTCTTCGTCGCGGGCATCTTCGCCGTCATCGTCGGCGGCCTGATGCGCTCCGAGCCGTCCGACGTCGCCACCGGGG
The DNA here is from genome assembly GCF_042869435.1 of Nocardia sp. NPDC006982. Taxonomy (NCBI): domain Bacteria; kingdom Bacillati; phylum Actinomycetota; class Actinomycetes; order Mycobacteriales; family Nocardiaceae; genus Nocardia; species Nocardia sp. NPDC006982. Next base: position 1,216,875 of record NZ_JBIAFV010000001.1, read on the forward strand.
CGACGGCCGTCGGCGATATTCACACTGTCGGAGTGTTATTGCTGCTCAAGGCATTTTCCAGCGGCTGCGCGGCGCTGACCGGTGTCGAGGCAATCGCGAATGCGGTACCCAGCTTCGACGCGCCGAAGGTCAAACGCGCGCAGCGGGCGGAGGTGGCACTCGGGGCACTGCTCGGTGTCATGTTGATCGGACTCGCCGTGCTCATCGAGAAGTTCTCGGTGCGGCCGACCGAGGGTACGACGGTGCTTTCTCAGCTCACCGAGGCGGCCCTCGGGCACGGAATCGGTTACTACATAGTGCAATTCGCAACGGTCGTACTGCTTGCACTGGCTGCCAACACCTCCTATGGCGGGCTGCCGACGCTCACCCGGGTCCTGGCCGACGACAACTGTCTGCCGCACCGATTCGCGGTCACCTCGCCGCGTCAGGTGTACCGCTACGGCGTGCTCACCCTCGGCGTAACGGCGGGGGTGCTGTTGATCGCGGCGCGCGGCAACATGAACGCACTCGTTCCGTTGTTCGCGATCGGTGTTTTCGTCGGATTCAGCATCGCTCAGGCCGGCATGGTCCGGCACTGGTGGCAGACCAAGACCGCGGCCTGGTGCTGGCGGCTCGCGCTCAACGGCTTCGGTGCACTGCTCACCGGCGTCGCCGCGATCGTCACCACAGCAATGAAATTCACCGACGGTGCGTGGTTGATCGTGCTGGTACTGCCCGCCCTGGTACTCGGTATGGAGCGAATCCGCGGCGCCTACAACAGAATCGGCGGCCGCCGCGGCAGTGGCACGATTCCGGACCAGCCACAAGCCACCGGTACGGCGATCGTGGTGCCGATCTCCGAGGTCTCCGAACTCAGCCGCGAGGCGCTCTCGGCCGCCATGTCGATCGGCAAAGACGTTGTCGCGGTGCATGTTTGCCTGCCGGGTGAATCGGTCAAGGCGTTCACCAAGGCCTGGGAGGCATGGCATCCGGAGGTCAGGCTGGTTCTGCTGGAGGACAGCGACGCCACCGTCGGCGGGCCCGTCGCACGCTATGTCCGCGAGAACTTCTCCGGACGGCGCAAGGTCGTCGTCATCGCCGAGATCGATCCGCCGACCGGCTGGGACCGGGTACTGCCAAGTCACCGCAGCGACGAACTCGAACGCGAACTACGTCGGATGACCGACACGGTGGTGTGCCACCTGCGCGTCCAGGTGGTCTGAGTCCCAGCAGGTCATCCGGTCAGCGTTTGGGCGCTCACTCCTCGCGTAAGGTGCGAATCAAGCCCTCTTGCACGACCGCCGCAACCAACTCGCCCGCACGGTTGAAAATCTTGCCGCCGGTCAGTGCCCGACCGAAACCCGCAGACGGGGAGGACTGGTCGTAGAGCAGCCACTCGTCGGCACGGAACGGGCGCAGGAACCACATGGCGTGATCGAGCGAGGCGTTCTGCGTCGGCTCGTCGGGGTGGGTGACCTTCGAGGAACCGAGCAGCGTCATATCGCTCATGTAGGCGAGGGTGCAGACGTGCACGACCGGGTCGTCGGGCAATGGATGCCGGTAGCGGAACCACACCTGCTGCGGGGAGACGACGCCGTCGCGGCGGGTCACCACATCCTGCGGCACGGTGCGGATATCCCAGTGCTCCCATTCGCGCATGGCCCACAGTCGCTCGGGGCTCATCGCGGTGCTGGCGTCGGGCAGCTCATCCGGACCCTGCACGGGCGGCATCTCGTCCTGATGTTCCGGACCCGAGTCGCCGACGTGGAATGACGCTGACATGGTGAATATCGCGGCGCCGTCCTGTACACCGGTGACCCGCCGAGTGCAGAAGGATCGGCCGTCCCGGATCCGCTCGACGAGGTACACCGTCCGCTCTTCCGGATTTCCCGGCCGCAAGAAGTAGCCGTGCAGCGAATGCACCTGGAACCGCGGCTCCACCGTCCGCACCGCCGATACCAGCGCCTGGCCGGCAACCTGTCCGCCGAATGTGCGTACGAGCTGGGTCTTGGTGGACGCGCCACGGAAGATGTCCCGCTCGAGCCGCTCGATCTCCAGCGCCTCTTCGATTGTCGCCATGAGGCCGAGATTATCCCGAGCGCCGACGCGGCCTGTCGGTGACCTCTCGGCAATGGCCGCGTCCGCCGCCCAGAACGGGGTTCGACAGCGCGGTTTGATGGAATGGATCGGTGCCGCATTTCGATCCGATCACCCAGGACGGCCTCGTCGAACTCGTCACCAACCGCATCCTCGAGCTCGACGGGCGGATGCTGACCGCCGTCGACGGAGCCGACGCGGCCGAGCCCGTGGCGATCGCCCACCGCGTCGCCACCGCACTGCGTGACACCGGACGAGCCGCCGAGGTCGTCTCGCTGCACGACTACATCCGCCCCGCCTCGCTCCGCATGGAATTCGGACGCACCGACGAAATGTCTTATCGCACCGTCTGGTTCGACTACGCCGCACTCGACCGTGAAGTCATCCGGGCGCTGCGCCACGACGCCCGCTGGCTCCCCGCGCTCTGGGACGAGGACCGCGACCGCTCGGCCCGCTCCCCCATCCGCGCCGCCGCACCCGATACGGTCCTGCTCGTGGCGGGTCCCATGCTGTTGGGCCGCGGTCTCGACTTCGATCTGACCGTCCATCTCGACATGTCCGAACCGGCCCTGCGCCGCCGCACACCACCCGACGACCGGTGGACCATCCCGGCCCTTCTCCGTCACGACCGCGACAACCCCAGCACCCCAACCTTTTTCATCCGCTGGGATCACCCCGATCGTCCGGCGCTCCGCATAGACGACACCGCTCGTCGGTAGTCGTACCCTGTCCGAGAACACAGGCCCCTCCTTTGCAATTTTGTTGGGAGACAGACAGTTCCACGTTGGGCACAAAGCATAGTTGAATGCGCATATCCGCGTAGCAACATGCATATAGTTGCTCCGTTAGCGACCCACTTCTCCGAGATCTGTACGGCAGCCCACACCGGACGCGAATCCCCCGAGGAAAGGTGCCGATATTCGCGATATGAGACGCAGCGGGGCGACGAGCACAATGCTCGCCGCCCCGCATCACCCACTCCCCCGGCCGAACCCACTGCGGCCGGGATCAGGGACTAGCCGCAGGCCGTGGACTGCTGACCGAGATTGGTCAACATGGTGCAGGCCCAACTCTTTTCGACCTTCCACTTGCCGTCCTCAGCGACGAAGGGCACATCGACGATGTTCTCTTGACCGTTGATGGTGAACTTCGCCTTGGCATCGAGTGCGTCACCGAAGGCACTCACCTCGGTGACCTCGGATTTGGCGCCCGCTTGCCGATATGCATGCGCGAGACGGGTCCAGCGCGCGGAGCAACTGGGCGTTGAGGTCGGCGACACTCGGGGTCGGCGGGAGGTTCGCATTCGACTTCGTGACGCTGGTCGAGGTCTTGGTCGGTGTGGTCGCGGTCTTCGAGTCATCGCTGCCACATGCCGACAGGCTGAGGGCGGCCACGGCGGCCAGACCCGCGATCGCGACACGTCCGGTCTTACGAAGCTTCAGCATAAGACGACTGTGAGGGCCGCGACAGCTTCTCCCCCATCACCCAGGACGAGCAACGCCCGCGGCAGTGGATCAAGCAATCCCGGTGCCGCGGGCGTCGATTCGATTCAGAGGTAGTGCCGAATCACCAACCGCGCTCGGCCAGCCGGTGATCGACCGGCAGCTCCTCGACATTGATGCCGACCATGGCCTCGCCCAGACCGCGCGAAACCTTGGCGAGCACATCCGGGTCGTCGTAGAACGTAGTCGCCTTGACGATGGCGGCGGCGCGCTCGGCCGGATTGCCAGATTTGAAGATGCCCGAACCGACGAAGACTCCCTCGGCGCCGAGCTGCATCATCATCGCGGCGTCGGCGGGGGTCGCGATACCGCCCGCGGTGAACAGCACGACCGGCAGCTTGCCGGTCTGCGCGACCTCGCGCACCAGCTCGTACGGCGCCTGCAGCTCCTTGGCGGCGACGAACAGCTCGTCCTCGGGCAACGACGACAGCTTGCGGATCTCGGCACGAATCTTGCGCATGTGGGTGGTGGCATTGGAGACGTCACCGGTGCCCGCCTCACCCTTGGAGCGAATCATGGCCGCCCCCTCGGTGATCCGGCGCAGCGCCTCACCGAGGTTGGTGGCACCGCACACGAACGGCACGGTGAAGTTCCACTTGTCGATGTGGTTGGCGTAGTCGGCGGGGGTCAGCACCTCGGACTCATCGATGTAGTCGACGCCGAGGCTCTGCAGGATCTGTGCCTCCACGAAGTGGCCGATACGCGCCTTGGCCATGACCGGAATCGAGACGGCGGAGATGATGCCATCGATCATGTCCGGATCGCTCATCCGGGAGACGCCGCCTTGCGCGCGGATATCGGCCGGAACACGCTCCAGGGCCATCACCGCGACCGCGCCGGCGTCCTCGGCGATCTTGGCCTGCTCGGGGGTGACGACATCCATGATCACCCCGCCCTTGAGCATCTCGGCCATCCCGCGCTTCACGCGGGCGGTGCCGATGGTGTTGGTGGTCTCGGGCGTGGTCACGGCAAACTCCTGAGTCATGTGCGCCAATCGGGTCGCTTGGAACTAACGCCACCGATTCTAGGCGGGCCGATCAGGCCACTTGATAGCCAGTTGGCCACCACTGGCCTTGCCCCGACCAGCGGGTCCGCGTCCGGGCCGCAACCACTGGACCGGTCGCGAGACGGATCCGTCGGGGCCGACGCAAGTCTCGCGCCGTCCCGACGAACACCCGGCAGGAACTACAGCGGGCCGACTACCAGCAACTGGGCCCAATACCCCGCGGCATCGGAACCCAACAACGGCAATAGGAAATCGAACAACAGGTAGGACATGTACTGCTTACCTTCCACACGCCAACGGACCATCTCACTGCAGTGGAAGTACCACCAGAACTCCCGGTAGCGCTCCCCCACCAGCACTACCCAGGCGGCAGCAATCCAGTCGCGACGCTATCACGATCGTGAAACACATCACAGCCGAAAGATCCAGGCGCGCACGCTGTTCACGTTCGAGGCGATCCACCGATCACCGGATAGACCGCACCTCGGGATCGGAGTCACCCGACGCCGCTTTGGCAGCTTCGGGAAGCAGTTGGTCCAGGTGGTAGGGGTAAACGGTCTCGCCGGTGTGGTCCAGGGTGACGATGTCCGCCCCGGTGCACCACTTGTTGCCGGTGATGCTGCGCCGCTCGACCGCGGTGAGATTGCCCGGCTCGGGGTCGAAGGCCGGGACGCGCAGGGCGAAGAACAGCTCCTCGGCCCGGATGAGTTCACCGTCGAAGGGGAATACCGCGACCCGCCGCCAGATGGGACCACGCAGGGCAGTCGGATCCGCGGTGTGCCCCGTCTCCTCCCAGAGTTCCCGCACCGCCGCGCTGCGCAGGGTCTCCCCAGGTTCCACGCCGCCGCCGATGGTGAACCAGAAGGAGACGTCGGGGGTCTTGGGGTCGTTGCCGCGCATGAGCAGCACGCGGTCCTGTTCGTCGAGCAGCACCACGCGCGCCGAGGTGCGGACCGTATCGACGACCAAGCCGGTCGAGGCGGCCGGGGTGGCGCGTTCGCTGATCTCGAAATATGTCGGCAGCGGCGCGGTACCGCCCAGGTGCAGGATGCGGACCGGGCGGCGGGTGCGCAGGGCGAGGGTGTCGCGCACCGCGTCGTTGTGGAAGCGACGCGCGATCAGCACTCGGGCCTCGGCATCGGCGAGTTCGGCGACCTGCTGCGGGCGCAACTGGGCGATATCGATCGCGGAAAGCGCTGCGGAGAGCTGATTTTCGATGGTTTCACGGTCGGCGCGACCCGCCCGCTCGGCCCGATCGGCGAGTGTGGTGAGCCGTTTGGCCTGCTCGACCACCGCGGAATCGGCAGTCGGGCTCGCGATGGCCACGGCGACCGACCTGGCCACCACCGCCCGTCGTGCCAGCGCACCGTCGAGGGCCTGCCAGGACTGATCCGACCGCACATGCAACCGGTCGAGCCGGTTTGCCGTCGAAGCCGCCCACAGACCGATCGCGACGACCACCGCGGCGATGAGCGCGAGTACGAGAACCGTTGTGGCGGAGAACGTAATCATCCAGCAGCCTTCATCGTGCTATCGATCATCCGGCGGCCCGCACGCGCGTATCCCCCACCGTGACGGTTTCGTAGACCCGCAGGATCTGTTCGGCGACCACCGGCCAGTCGTATTCGCCGACCACCTGATCGGCAGTGTGGATCAGGGCTTCGCGGCGCACATCGTCGGTGAGCAGGGTGTCCAGCGCCGCGGCGAGTCGAACCGAATCACCCACCGGGACGAGCATTCCCGCCGTGCCATCGCGCAATACCCGACGGAATGCGTCCAATTCGCTTGCCACCACGGCGGTTCCAGCCGCCATCGCCTCGATCAGGATGATGCCGAAGCTCTCCCCACCGAGATTCGGCGCGACGTACACATCCGCGCTGCGCATCGCCGAGGCCTTTTCCTCGTCCGACACCTGACCGAGGAAACGCAGATGCCGGGCGAGCGGCCCGGCCTCGCGGCGCAGCCGCTCCTCGTCACCGCGACCGACGATGAGGATCTCGACATCCGGATGTCTGCGCACCAATTCGGGCAGCGCACCGAGCAGGACTTCCATCCCCTTGCGCGGTTCGTCGTAGCGACCGAGGAACAGCACCGTTCCGCCCGCGCGCGGATATCCGGGCAGCATCGGGGCCCGCGCGAAGGCAGGCACGGCGACGCCGTTGGGGATCTCGACCGCGTCCGAACCGAGTGCCTCCACCTGCCAGCGCCGCGCCAGCTCGGAGACCGCGATCCGGCCGCTGATCTTCTCGTGATAGGGCCGCAGCACACCCTGAAAGGTGCTCAGCACCAATGATTTCGTGGTCGAGGTGTGGAAGGTGGCCACGATCGGTCCCTCGGCGATCTTCAGCGCGAGCATGGACAGGCTCGGCGCATTCGGTTCGTGGATGTGCAGCACATCGAAGTCGTTGCCGTCGATCCAGCGCCGAATCCTGGTGTAGGCCATGGGTCCGAAGGACAACCGGGCGACCGAACCGTTGTACGGAATCGCCACCGCGCGACCGGCCGAAACCACGAAATCCGGCAGCGGCGTGTCCTCCGATGCGGGCGCGAGCACGCTCACCTTGTGGCCGCGTTCGATGAATACCCGCGCCAATTCCACGACATGGGCCTGCACACCACCGGGGACATCGAACGAATAGGGGCAGACCATGCCGATTTTCATGGTGTCTTCTCCCCTTTGGCGCTGTCCAACCCGGCCTGCGCCGCGGCGATCCTGGCTCGCCGCTCCGCCGAAAGGTCCTGCTCCCATTGTGGCTGCAACATATGCCAATCGGCGGGATGCTCGGCGATATTGGCCGCGAACCGGTCGGCCAGCGCCTGGGTGACCGCCGCGACACCGTCCGAAACATCCAGCGGCGCTTCGGTCTTCATCCCCCAACCCTCGCGACCATCGGCATCTACGGTGAACCAGACGTGCACCGGGATAAGCGCCGCACCGGTCTCGATGGCCAGCTTCGCCGCACCCGCGGGCAGCCACGTGCGCTCGCCGTACATGGTCACCGGGACACCTTTACCGGTCAGGTCCCGCTCGCCCATCAGGCATACGACATTGTTCGCGCGCAGGCGGGCGGCCAGCGCGGTGAACGGCGGCTGCTCACCACCGGTCAGCGGGAATACCTCGAAACCCAGGCTCTCCCGGTAAGCGACGAACCGCTCGAACAGCGATTCCGGCTTCAACCGTTCGGCGACGGTCGCCAACGTGCCGCTGTGGCCGACCAACCAGACCCCGGCCGCATCCCAGTTCCCGGAGTGCGGCAGCGCAAGCACCACACCGCGTCCCCGCGCCAGGGCGGCGTCCAGATTCTCCACGCCCTCCACGAGCGAACCGGTCAGTGCCGAGTGATCCATCGTCGGCAGTCGGAAGGCTTCGCGCCAGTAGCGGGCGTAGGAGCGCATGCTCGCGCGGATCAGTTCGTCTGGGACCTCGGCCGGAGTCACACCGAGCACGCGAGCGAGATTGCGCCGCAACTGATTCGGTTCGCCACCGGCACGGAAGGCGCGATTCGCCTTGTCCGCGATCCGATTACCGCCCCAATCGAAGGCCCGCCGCGCCGTCGATTCGGGCAGCGCGCGCACAACCCGCCAACCCGCCGCATAGGCCCAATCCGTCAGTCCGGACTTGATCCGCGAGCCGACGGCTTCGGACTGGGAACTCACGACTGCGCCTCGCTGGCGCTCGGCTTCGTCGTGCGTTCCGCACGCTGGCACATGGTTCCCTCGCTTCGCTCGCTCACGACTGCGCCTCGCTGGCGCTCGGCTCCGTCGCGCACGAGGGCGCACTGTGCTGATGGTTCACTCGCTGACGCTCGCTCACGAGGGCAACTCCGTCGCGTCCGCTGGATTCTGCGGCGGTGCGGGCGGAATCACGTCCCGCGCGCCCGGCGAATTCCGGACGGCCAGCACCCGCTGGAACACCGTGATAATGCTCAACACCGCCAGAATCCACATCGCTACGTGCACGGCCCAGGTAAGCCATTCGATCCCCCAATACCCGCCGATACCGGTGAATCCGGCGCCGACCAACACAATGATCAGCCGATCCGGCCGCTCGATGAGTCCACCGTCCGCGGACAGGCCACTGGCCTCGGCGCGCGCCTTCGCGTACGAAATCACCTGGGAGGTAATCAGAACCACCAGGGTTGCGAAGAACAGCGGCCTACTGTTCTCGTGATACACCGCCCACCAGGCCAACCCGGCGAAAATGGCGCCGTCGGCGACGCGGTCGCACGTGGCATCGAGCACCGCACCGTATTTCGTGCCGCCGCCGCGCGCTCTCGCCATGGCGCCGTCGAGCATGTCGAACATGACGAACAGCCAGATCACCATGGTCCCCCAGAACAGATGTCCGGTGGGGAACAAGGTGACCGCGGCCGCGATCGAGGCGACGGTGCCGATCACCGTCACCGCGTCAGGGGTGAGTCCGGTACTGACGAGCGCTCTGCCCAGCGGCGCAGTCGCTTTGGAGAACGTCTCGCGGCCGAAGAAGCTGAGCACCCTACTCGACTTCCTTCCACGCCGCCGAAAGCAGCGCCCGAGTTTCCCGCAGCAACTGCGGCATGACCTTCACACCGCCGACGATGGTGATGAAGTTGGCGTCCCCGCCCCAGCGCGGCACGATGTGCTGATGCAGGTGGTCGGCAAGTGAACCACCCGCCACCCCGCCGAGATTCAGGCCGACATTGAAACCGTGCGGCCGCGAGACCCGCTTCATCACCCGAATCGCCTGCTGGGTGAACGACATCAGTTCGGCGCTCTCCTCGAGCGTCAGATCCTCGAGGTTGGCCACCTTGCGGTAGGGCACCACCATCATGTGCCCCGGGTTGTACGGATACAGATTCAGTACCGCGTAGACGTGCTCGCCACGGGCGATGACCAGACCGTCCTCATCCGACATCTTGGGAATATCCGTAAACGGATGGCCCGTGGTGTCTTTCGGATCGGCGGTGGCGGCCTCGGCGATATAGGACATCCGGTACGGAGTCCACAGCCGCTGCAACCGATCCGGCTCACCGGCACCGGTATCCAGGATGCTCCCCTGTTCGTCCGAGTCCGCATTCAAATCCACGAGCCCGTCCGGCACCGTGCGCTCAGTCATGCTCTGTCCGATCTGGTATGTGCGGGGCCCTCCGTGGAACGCCCGCTGCCTCCTCCGGGCCCTGACTGCTCATTCCGGGCCCTTCACCACAAAACCCTCGGCGGTCGGCGAGGCGTTCTCCCGGTTCGCGATCCATTCCACGATCGTGGCCACCGCGGCGGCGACCGGCACGCCGTTGACCTGGGTGCCGTCGCGGAAGCGGAAGCTGACCGCGCCCGCGTTCACATCGCGCTCACCGGCGAGCAGCATGAACGGGATCTTCTGCGCGGTGTTGTTGAAGATCTTCTTCTGCATCCGGTCGTCGCTGCGATCGACCTGCGCGCGGATACCCGCGTCCTGCAGCTGCTCGATGACCGAATCCAGATGCGGCGCAAAGGTTTCCGCGACCGGGATGCCGACAACCTGGACCGGCGAGAGCCAAGCCGGAAAGGCGCCTGCGTAATGTTCGGTGAGCACGCCGAAGAAGCGTTCGATGGAACCGAACAGTGCGCGGTGGATCATTACCGGCCGCTGCTTGGTGCCGTCGGAGGCGGTGTATTCCAGGTTGAAGCGCTCGGGCAGGTTGAAGTCGAGCTGGATGGTCGACATCTGCCAGGTGCGCCCGAGCGCATCCTTGGCCTGTACCGAGATCTTCGGGCCGTAGAAGGCGGCGCCGCCCGGATCCGGGACCAGCTCCAGTCCGGAGTCGGTGGCCACCTTGCGCAGAGTCTCGGTGGCCTCCTCCCACATCTCCTCCGAGCCGACGAACTTCTTCGGATCCTTGGTGGAAAGCTCGAGGTAGAAGTCGTCGAGGCCGTAGTCGGCGAGCAGCCCGAGCACGAATTGCAGTGTGCTGGTCAGCTCGGCGTGCATCTGCTCCTTGGTGCAGTAGATGTGCGCATCGTCCTGGGTCATGCCGCGCACCCTGGTCAGACCGTGCACGACACCGGACTTCTCGTAGCGGTAGACCGAGCCGAATTCGAACATCCGCAGCGGCAGCTCCCGATAGGACCGGCCGCGCGAGCGGAAGATCAGGTTGTGCATCGGGCAGTTCATCGGCTTGACGTAGTAGTCCTGGCCGGGCTTGCGGACGGTGCCGTCCTCGTTGAGTTCGGCGTCCAGGTGCATGGCCGGGAACATGCCGTCCTTGTACCAGTCCAGGTGACCGGAGACCTCGAACAGATGCCCCTTGGTGATGTGCGGTGTATTGACGAACTCATAGCCCGCGGCGACGTGGCGGCGGCGTGAGTACTCCTCGAGTTCCTTGCGGATGATGCCGCCCTTGGGGTGGAACACCGGCAGACCGGAGCCGAGTTCGTCCGGGAAACTGAACAGATCCAGCTCCAGACCGAGTTTGCGGTGGTCGCGGCGCTCGGCCTCCTCGAGCAGGTGCAGATGCTCGTCCAGGGATTCCTGCGATTCCCAGGCGGTGCCGTAGATGCGCTGCAGATCCTCGCGGTTCTGGTCGCCGCGCCAGTAGGCGGCGGAGCTGCGGGTCAGCTTGAAGGCGGGAATGAATTTGGTGGTCGGGATGTGCGGACCGCGGCACAGATCGCCCCAGACCCTTTCGCCGGTGCGCGGGTCCAGGTTGTCGTAGATGGTCAGCTCTTTACCGCCGACCTCCATGACCTCCGGATCGTCGATACCGGACTTATCGCTGATCAGCTCGAGCTTGAACGGCTCCTTCGCCAGTTCGACGCGCGCATCATCGACCTCGACCACTCGGCGCGAAAACCGCTGCGCGCCTTTGACGATCTTCTTCATCCGGGATTCCAGCTTGGCCAGATCCTCGGGGGTGAACGGCCGGTCGACCTGGAAGTCGTAGTAGAAGCCGTCCTTGATGGGCGGGCCGATGCCGAGCTTGGCCTCCGGGAACTCCTGCTGCACGGCCTGGGCCAGCACATGCGCGGCCGAATGCCGGATCACGCTGCGGCCGTCCTCGGTATTGGCGGCGACCGGCTCGACCTCGACATCGGTGTCCGGGGTCCAGGACAGATCCTTGAGCCCCTCCGCATCGCGCACCACGACGATGGTGTCCGGCCCCTTCGTCGGCAGCCCCGCCTCGCGCACCGCGGCACCCGCCGTCGTCCCGGCCGGCACCCGAACGAGGGCGACAGGGCTGATAGGTGCTGAGGTGGTCACGGCGAGAGACTCCTTGGCGTTCGCTGGCGGGCGTGTTCCCGCGCTGGTGCGGGCGGTTGCCCACGGGTCATCGTCGGAGGCGAATTGCTCCGGCGCGACCATGCTATCGGCACCCTGGCGGCCCCGCGTCGATGGACTCGGATCGCCGCGTCGCGGGTGGACCGGTGCCGTTGCGCGAGACCAAAACGTGACATCCGGCAATCGGTTCCGTCATGCGACTGCCGCCGGTTCGATGCGGTGCGTCCGTCGGCGCCGCGGACCGCCTCGTTCGGAACCGACGTCGGGTTCGACGGATTGCGCCGAGTGTGCTCTGCTCGGCCGATCCGGCGATTTCTGCCAGGTCGCGCGAACAGTTTCGCGCCACACAGCCACCATGCCGGGAAAGTGCGCGCACTGCCCATCGCGCACGTTCGGGTACGTCGCGTGGACGCCGAATACCTTGCGGGTGATCAGCTTTCGGCGGCGAGCCGAGCCAGCAGCGCCGTGCGTTCGGCGGCTGGCCGCTTCGGGCAACTGGTGCACATGTCGCAGCCGGGCACCTCGAAGACCAGGCAGCACGAGATCCGGCGGACAAAGGTCCGCCCGTCGACATCCACGAACCGCGGAACCGGCAGCTTCCCACCCACCTCGCCTGCAAGCCGCGCCCCGACCTCGGCATTCCCCGCATCGAGTGCCCGGTTCCCGATGGCATCGGCGGCAATCGCCCAGAGTGACGGCACTCCCGCACCGGAGACCGCCGCTACGGGGCCGATCACGGCGGCCAAGGTCTCCCGCAACGCCTTCGCGCAGGCGTGACCGAGCGCGGCGTCGGACTCGTGCGGTGCACCGCCGTCACCGTCGAGACCATGCCCTACGCCCGCACCCGCGACGGGGTGGAGGTGGACTCGTTCTATGCCGCCGTCGGGGCGGACCTCACAGTCGAGGCGGTCCAGGAACGGCTCCGGCGCGGGTTCCTCGTTCGCGTAGGCGCACGCGAGTTGTTCGACCAGCGCCGATGCGACCATGCACCACCAGAGCGTGCCGGAGACGCGCGGTTCGGCGGTACCCCAGGAGCGGCCCATTTCCGCGATGCGTGCCGACAGCCAGTCCGGTTCGGTCAGGGTGCGGCCGGGGACCGTGTTCACCGTTCCAGGGGACTGTGCAACCACTGCCATTCGACTCCGATCCAGCCGCCGACCAACCCGAATGTTCCCAATACCCAAAGTGTCGCGAGGACCAGCGCGAAGGTCGCCACCGCCGCGAACACCCGCATGGCCGGGCCCCGTGCGGAGTACCACGCCATACCCTGCCGGTACTTGTCACGCAGCCAGCCGAGCGCCCGGCGCGCCCAGGCGAATTCGGTGGCGAGAATGCCAAGTCCGGCGAATACGATCGCCCAGCCGGGGCCGGGATAGGGAATCGCCAAGATTCCGACGACCAGCACCGCGATGCCGATCACCGCGACCCCGACCCGGTAGGCGAGGTTCAGCGTAGGCCGCGCGGCCAGCCGGGCGCGAAAGGCGCGCCATCCGGTGCGCGTGGGTTCGGATTCCAACTCGACAGTCATCTCCATCAGCCTACGAGCGACCTGCGTGGACCCGCCCGAGCGAGGTCGGACGGGTCCAGCTGTCATCGGCTCAGACGAGTTCCGGCGTGACCCGCGCGCCGGTGTCGTCGATATGGGCGAGCCCGTTCACGGTCACCTCGATGACGCGCGCGCTGGCGATATCGAAGAACAGCCCCGACACGGTCACGCCACGCTCGGCCGTCGCCGCACGCACCGCAGGATGCCGGTGCAGCGTTTCCAACTGCACGGCCACATTGACCATGCTCAGCTGGTCGACCTCACCGAATCCGGCGGACGCGGCCGCCTGCGCCACCGGGTGCCCGAGCCGGAACCGCTCCAGGCTCGGATGGGCATGGGCGAGCCACGGTCCGATCCCCGGTCCATCATCGGTGCCGGAATGCAGCGCCTTCATGGCACCACAGGAGGAATGCCCGCACACCACGATGGATCGGACATTCAGCTCGTTGAGCGCGAAGACCAGCGCGGCCTCCACCGACGCGTCACCGCTGTCCGGCACCAGATTGCCCACGTTACGCACCGTGAACATGTCACCGGGACCGCTGTTGGTGATGACGTTCGGAACGACGCGGGAGTCCGCGCAGGTCAGGAAGAAGGTATCGGGATCCTGACGATCACGCAGTTCGTCCAGGTGCGGCCGCACCACATGGGCGTGGCTGCGGTGGTAGGCGGCCACACCCGAGGTCACTCGGTCGGTACTCGCGTCGTCGCCGCGCCAGGGGCCGAGAATCTCATCGAGCACAGCGCGCCCGAATCCGCGGGCCGGCGGACCCGCGGTCGCGTGCGCCATCCGCGCACTGCCGATTTCCACGAAATCGACTGCACCGCCAGTGCTTTCGTGCTGCCGCACCCAATCCTCGATGGCTTCGAAGGCGGCATGGTCGAGGAAGTCGACCGTCATCTCGACGGTGACGTCGACGCCTGCCGGCACTTTCGCGAATTCCGCGGACAGCTTCGGCAGCGCGAGGAAAGTGCAGGAACCATCAATGGTGAGCAGCCAGCGCTGCGAACCGGGAATCTGCTCGGCCGCGACGGAAACTCGAACGACGCGCCACAGCAGCAGCCCGAAAGCCAGTGCCAGACCGATGATCACGCCTTCCAGCAAATTCAGGAAGACCACGCCGAGGATGGTAACGGCATAGATGAGCAGATCGCCGGTGCGCCTGGCCATCTTGATGTGGGCCAGCTTCACCAGCTGGATACCGATGACGATCAGCAGGCCGGCGAGCGCGGACTTCGGAATCTGTTGCACCACCCCGGCCAGGACGACCGAGAACAGCAGAATCCAGCAGCCGTGCAGCACGGCCGAAGCACGACTGCGCGCACCCGCCTGCACGTTGGTGGCGCTGCGCACGATCACGCCGGTGACCGGCAGGCCGCCTAATAGACCCGAGAGCACATTGGCCGAGCCCTGACCGATCAGCTCGCGGTCGAAATTGGTGCGCTTACCGGTGTGCATCTTGTCCACGGCCACCGCAGATAGCAGACTCTCGACGCTGGCGATGAGCGCGATGGTCAGAATCATCAGCGCCACCGCGGACCAGTTGCCGCTGGGGATCTGCGGTAGGCCGATGGCGTCGAACAGCGAGCCGTTCAACACGATTCGCTCGGCCTCGAAGGGCAGCACCAGCGACAACACCGTGCCGACCAAGACCGCCACCAGCGGTCCCGGCACCACCCGCACCTTGGCGGGCACCCGGCGCCAGCCGAGCATGATCGCGATGACCACCGCGCCGATGATCGCGTCATCGCCGTGCAGCGACAGCAGCTGCGACGGCAACTGGGTGATGTTGTTCCAGGCGGAACTGTGCGAGGACCCACCGAGCAGCACGTGAACTTGTTGCAGCGCAATGGTTATGCCGATGCCGGCGAGCATCGCGTGCACCACCACCGGTGCGACGGCCAATGCGGCCCGCGCAATCCGGCTGAGCCCGAATAGGATTTGCAGCACACCGGCCGCGACGACAATGAACGTGGTTGTCCGCCAACCGAATTGGTTGATGGACTCGGCGACAACCACGGTCAGACCCGCAGCGGGCCCGCTGACCTGCAGTATCGAACCGCCGAGTGTGCCCGCGACGATGCCACCGATGACGGCGGCGATGAGTCCGGCGGCCACCGGCGCGCCGGAGGCGACCGCGATGCCGAGGGACAGCGGCAACGCGACCAGGAAGACCACGATAGAGGACGGCAGATCGTGGCGCAGGATCGATGTCAATCGACCGGACAGAGGTTCGGAACTGCGATGGCTCTCGCCCTGTTCAGCGGGCGGTAACGGTGGTGCGGCTACAGCGCTATCAATAGCCATTGACTTCTCCTTCGCCGACTCGGCGCGAACGCCGAGGTCGGTTGACGATCAAAATGTCCAGCAGGGCACAGACCGCGAACCGGCATCTCGCGGTGAAGCAGTTCCCGACACAGCGATGGGTCGAGATGTAAATCGCATCAAGGCTATTAGTAAAGACTTAGCAAAGCCTGAGAAGTGGCCGCAAAATGCTCGAATCCATACCTCCGAATCGGTGTGAAACGCAACACATATGTGCCGAGTTCACCTGTCGGGCCACATCATTCGACCCGACACTCGGCGACTAGACGGGCTCGGCAGCCACGCCGGGCGCCTCGGCCAACTCATCGAACGCTTCGACCGTCAGCTCGTCGTCGAACTCGGCGATACCGTCCATGGTCACCTCGATGACCCGGGCGGTCGCGAGATCGAAGAACAGTCCGGATACCGCCACGCCCCGCTCCTGCACCCCGCGCCGGACCACGGGATGGGCGTGCAACCGCTCCAGTTGCACTGCCACATTCACCATGCCGAGCTGGTCGACCGGGCCGAATCCGGCGAATGCCGCGGCATCGGCGACCGAGTGCCCGAGCCGGAACCGGTCCAGGCTGGGCCGCGCGTACTCGAGCCAGTCGCCCAGCCCCGGCCCCGTGCGAACCTCCCGATGCAGTGCGTCCATCGCCCCGCAACCGGAGTGCCCGCAGACCACCACCGCGCGCACGTCCAGCTTCTCCAGCGCATAGACCAGCGCGGCCTCCACCGAGACATCACTGCCACCGGACGGGACCAGATTGCCCACGTTGCGGACGGTGAACAGATCCCCCGGCCCGCTATTGGTGATGACATTCGGCACGATGCGAGCATCGGCACAGGTCAGGAAGAAAGTGTCGGCGTCGGGCCGGTTCCGCAATCCGTGGAGATGGGGGCGCATCAGATGGGCGTGGCCGCGGTGATAGGCGGCGATACCCGCGGCGATCGGATCCTCCCGATTACCCGTCCGCCGCCACGGCCCGATGACCTCATCGATGACCTGACGCGAGCGTCCACGTTCGGGCGGGCCCGCCACCGCGGTCGCCATCCGCGCGCTGCCGATTTCCACGAAATCGACTGTGCCACCGCCGGCCTCACGCAAACCGGCCCAGTCGGCGATCAGCTCATAGGAGGCGTGGTCGAGGAAGTCGACCGTCATCTCGATGGTCACGTCCACGTCGGCGGGTACCTTCGCCAGTTCCGCGGTCAGCTTGGGCAGCGCGAGGAAGGTGCAGGTGCCATCGATGGTGATCAGCCAGCGGCGAGCATCGGCCACCGGTTCGGCATGGATGCTCACCCGCACCACCCGCCACAGCAGCAGGGCGAAGGCGAGTACGAGCCCGATCACCATGCCTTGCAACAGGTTCAGGAACACCACGCCCAGTACCGTGGCCACGTAGACGAACAGATCGCCGTTGCGCCGAGCCAACCGGATATGGGCCAGCTTCACCAGTTGTACGCCGATGAGGATGAGCAGCCCCGCGAGTGCCGCCTTCGGAATCTGCTGCACCAACCCGGCCAGCGCGACCGCGAACAGCAGGATCCACACGCCGTGCAGCACCGTCGCAGCCCTGGTCCGCGCCCCAGCATGGGCATTGGTAATGCTGCGGACGATCACGGCCGCGATCGGCAGACCACCGAGCAGACCCGACACCACATTCGCCGAGCCCTGCCCGATCAGCTCGCGATCGAAATTGGTTCGATGGTCAGGGCGCGTCTTATCCACGGCGACCGCCGAGAGCAGGCTCTCTATGCTGGCGATCAGCGCGATCGTCACCATGGCGGTCGCGACGGCGAACCAACTGCCGGACGGTATCGCGGGCAAACCGATCGAACCGAGTAGCGAACCGTTCAGCACGACGCGCTCGATATGGGTCGGCAGCATCAGCGACAGGATCGTCGCGACCACCACGGCAACGAGCGGCCCCGGCACGACGCGGATCGCGGGCGGGACGAATTTCCAGCCGATCAGAATGATGATCACCACGAGGCCGACGAACAGATCGCCGCGGTGCACCGACATCAACTGATGCGGCAGCTGGGTGAGGCTGGCGTACGACGAACTCAGCGAGTTGCCGCCGAGCAGAATATGAACCTGTTGCAGCGCGATGATGACGCCGATACCGGCGAGCATCGCATGGACCACCACCGGTGCGATGGCGAGCGCGCCGCGCGCAACGCGACTGAGCCCGAACAGAATCTGCAATAGGCCCGCACCTATGGTGATGAAACAGGTAGCGGCCCAACCGAACTGGTGCACGCTCTCGGCAACGACAACGGTGAGACTGGCCGTCGGCCCGCTGACCTGCACGGCCGAGCCACCTAGTAGCCCGGCGACGACACCGCCGACGACGGCGGCGATGAGTCCAGCGGCAACCGGCGCACCCGAGGCGACCGCGATGCCTAGTGAAAGTGGTAGTGCGACAAGGAAAACCACAACAGAAGCGGGTAGGTCATGGCGGCCGACGGCGGCAAGACTTGCTGGAAGACTTGCGCGAAGCGGCGACGTCCGGGGTACGGGATCGGTGTCGGTGGACATTATTCTCCTTCGCCGAAACGGCGTGGAGCCGATCGGTTCATCGGTCGAACATGTACTGGCATCGAAAGCGAGCGGCGGGCGAAGCTTTCTGAGAACGCTGGGTGCTACATCTGCTCTGCATGGAGCAGCTTCGTGAAGCAGTGACCCATGACGCGAAGGTCAGGCGCAATAGTAAAGACTTCGCAAAGCACATGGAAAGGCTTATGTTGCAAATGGGGCCAACTGCTATCAAAATGTGACCCAAGTCACAGCATGTCAAACGGGATCCCGAGTCGGGGTCGGTCGGAGATGCGGCGGACACTGCGCCGATATGAAAGAAGGCCGGGCACTCGCAGTGCACCGACCTTGTCCAGTGAGTGGTCCCAGCTGGTTTCGAACCAGCGACCTTCCGCGTGTGAGGCGGACGCTCTCCCGCTGAGCTATGGGACCGAACTCGAGGTTCGAGCGGCGGCAGAGCTGCCGTTCGAACGAGATGGAACCTTAGCACGCACTACCGGCGTCCCACCAAATCGCCACCCCGACACGGGCGATCGGCTGTCGAGCTTTGCGGCTGGCGTTGCTGCGAGTTCATGAATTACAAAGTGGCGCAGCAGGTTCCGGAGGGGCCGTGCACACGTATAGCCGCGGGATAACCCATCGGGCTTCGCGGGCTTTGCCATCCGAGCGCGCGAGGTTCGGCTTCGATCCCGCCCGGCGGATTGGTCGGTCAGCACCCACCGCGATACCGCCTGCCGACGCTTCCTGCCTTACGGCGGGTTCGGATGTGGCGCAAGCGAAGGCGCGACTCGGCTGATCCGAGCGCGTTTGCCCGTGAGCGCCCCCGACCCAACCTCGCGAACAACACCTATGTAATTCATCTTCAGGCCCTTCTACCAGCGGATTTGTAGGTTGCACCGAACGTCGGCTAATGTTCTGTCTCGCACCACGGAGGGCCGCAAGCCTCCCGGAGATGCAAATGCGGATGTAGCGCAGCTGGTAGCGCATCACCTTGCCAAGGTGAGGGTCGCGGGTTCGAATCCCGTCATCCGCTCGAGGAGTAGGGCCAGGCAATAGTAAAGCCTTCCCCCTTCGCACGGTGGAGTGGCCGAGTGGTGAGGCAACGGCCTGCAAAGCCGTGCACACGGGTTCGATTCCCGTCTCCACCTCGCGCGATTAGCTCAGCGGGAGAGCGCTTCCCTGACACGGAAGAGGTCACTGGTTCAATCCCAGTATCGCGCACCACCGTTTTCCAGGTCAGGCCCCCTTTTCGAGGGGGCCTTTCTTGTTTTGCACCAGGCCCCTTGACCGACAGCGTGCACGCGGTAGCCGTGCAGCGGATATCAATGAACTAAGTGGTCGGCCCAAGGGGACGGTAGGGCGGCGCTTGATACCTCGGCGATTTCCTGGAGGCGGGGGGTGGGGATTCCTAAGCGGCTCAGTTGAATCAGGCCCTGGGAGATGACAATTATGTGGGCACTGAGGGCCGAGAGGGTGGCGGGGCCGGCTTCGGGCCGGGCGGTTCGCAGGCGGTCGGCTACGCCTTCTTCCATCGCGGTGGTTGTGCGGGCGCTGATGGTGGCGACTTCGGGGATGCGGGTGCCGAGTTGGGCGATGCTGTTGATCATGAGGCAGCCGCGGCGGTCGGGGTGTGCGGCACAGTCGGCGATGACCGCCGCGAAGAGAGCGCGGACGGCGGCGCGCGGTGAGCCGGACGCGGATGTGACGACCTCGCGGACGAAGCGAGCGCGGCGTTCGCAGTAGCGCTCGAAAGCGGTGAGGAACAGGCCGCGTTTATTGCCGTAGGCCGCGTAGATGCTGCCGTTCCCGACACCGGTCGCGCGGGATACGTCCTCCACCGATGTTTCGTCGAAACCCTTCGACCAGAACAGTTCCGTCGCGGCGTCGAGCAGGTTCGATTCATCGAACTGTCGTGGCCGTCCCATGCGCTCACCGTACCAACCGGGTCGTGATGTCGAGCACCTCACTTGTTCTGGAGGTACGCCTCCATAATACTGGTTGACATGTCCCCAAGATTCGGTGGTACGGCCCGCAGGCGGGTGGGTGTGCTGGTTTTCGACGGCGTCAAGATGCTCGATTTCGTCGGTCCCGCCGAGGTATTCGTCGAGGCGAACCAGTCGGTGGCCGGTTACGAGGTGGTACTCGTTTCGGCCAACGGCGAGGACGTGCACACCTCGATCGGTGCGCGCATACAGGTGAGCTGCGCTGCGGCCGATGCGGGTCACTTCGATACGGTCGTGATTCCGGGCAGCGAGTTGCCGGTGGAAAAGTTCGCGACCCCCGACGTTTCGGCGGCGGCGCGGCAGCTGTCGTGGCATACCCGGCGGATGGCGTCGATCTGCAGCGGCGCGTTCGTTCTGGCCCAACTCGGACTGCTCGACGGCAGGCGGGCGACGACACATTGGAAATTCACCGCCGACCTAGCACGCCGGTTTCCGTCGGTAATGGTGGAACCGGACGCGATTTTCGTGCGCGACGGCAATCTCTACAGTTCGGCCGGTGTCGCGGCCGGTGTGGATCTCGCGCTGGCGCTGGTCGAGGAGGATCATGGTGCCGATGTCGCCCGACGGGTGGCACAGTCACTGGTGGTGTACATGCAGCGTGCCGGTGGACAGTCGCAGTTCTCGGCATCACTGAGCGGGCCCGCGCCACGCAGTCCGCTGCTGCGCGGAGTCGTGGATCTGATCTGCGCGGATCCCTCGTATCCGCATACCGTGCAAAGCCTCGCCGCGCACGCGCGGGTCAGCGTCCGGCACCTGACCCGGCTGTTCCGCACGGAGCTCGAACGGTCGCCCGCGGAGTACGTCGCGTTCATTCGGTTCGGTGTGGCTCGGGATATGTTGCACGCTGGACGCAGCGTGACCGAGGCGGCGATGGCCGCCGGATACGGCAGTAGCGAGGCACTGCGGCGGGCGTTCGTAGCGCGGCTCGGCATTTCGCCGCGCAAGTATCAGCAGCGGTTCCGAACGACCGGATCGACCATCGACAGCGAGTTCGCGGCGGCCGTGTCCTGATCGGGGGTATTTAGGGCCGGTGAAGGGGGGCGCGGGGGGCAGGAAGCAGCGGAAACTGCTCTGGACACAGCGTCATTTCGAGAAAGGACCGCGATGTCCCCCGCGTCAACCCCGACCGTTGTACTCGTGCACGGCGCCTTCGCCGACGCGTCGAGTTGGTCGCCGGTCACCCGGCGGCTGCTCGACCAGGGCCACCGGGTGGTGGCGCCGCCGGTGTTCAACCGCAGCCTGTCCGGCGACGCCGCGTACATCCGGTCGGTCGTCGAACAGATCGATGGCCCGGTCTTGCTGGCCGGGCATTCCTACGGAGGCGCGGTCATCACAGTCGCCGGTGTCGCCGAGAATGTCGTCGGTCTCGTCTATGTCTCCGGCTATGCGTTGGAGGAGGGCGAGAGCCTCGGCCAATTGCAGGGCCGTTTCCCGGATTCCGAGCTGGCGGCACATCTGGTCTACACCTCGTACCCGGTCGACGGCGAAACGACCGGAACCGACGTATCCGTCGAAATCGATGCATTCCCAGCCATTTTCGCGGCCGGTGTCGATGCGCCGACGGCGCGGGTGCTCGCGGTGTCGCAGCGGCCGCTGTCGGCAACCGCATTCGGTGAGCCCGCCACCGCCGCGGCCTGGAAGACCAAGCCCGCCTGGGGGATTGTGTCCAGCGCCGACCGCACCATCAATCCGGATGTCGAGCGTTACGGCTATCGACGGGCCGCGCTGCGGGCGGTCGTCGAGATCGACGGACCGCACCTGGTGATGCAGACCCATCCGGACCGGGTCGCGGCCGTCATCACCGACGCGATCGCCGAATTGTCCTGATCCACAACACAAGAGAAAGGCACCACCATGTCAGGTAACCCGTTGGGTATCTCGCTCGAGCAGGCGGCGCAGGAGTTCGTCGACGCCACCTCGCAGCCGCCGTTCCTCTACCAGCTCGCCCCGGAAGAGGGGCGCAAGGCAGTGGATTCGGTGCAGGACGCGCCAATTTTCAAGCCCGAGATCGATGAGGAGTGGGTCACGGTCGAGGGCGGTCCGACCGGTTCGGTGCGGGCGCGCATCGTCAAGCCACAGGGTGTCACCGAGGTGCTGCCCGTGATTATCTACACCCATGGCGCGGGTTGGGTTTTCGGCGATGCGCACACCCACGATCGGCTTGTGCGCGATCTCGCCGTCGGTGCGCACGCGGCCGTTGTCTTCCCTGAATACGACCGCTCGCCGGAGGTACGGTATCCGGTAGCCAACGAGCAGTCCTACCGGGTCGCCCAGTGGATTACGACCAACGGCGCCGACCACGGTCTCGACGCGTCCCGGATCGCGGTCGCGGGCGACTCGGTCGGCGGCAATATGGCCATAGCGCTGACACTCATGGCGAAGGAGCGCGGCGACGTGTCCTTCGCGCAGCAGGTGCTGTTCTACCCGGTGACCGACGCCAACTTCGATACCGGCTCGTACCAGCAGTTCGCCGAGGGCTACTTCCTGACTCGCACAGGGATGCAATGGTTCTGGGATCAGTACACCACCAGCTCCGAAGATCGTGCGCAGATCACCGTGTCGCCGCTGCGGGCCAGCACCGAGCAGTTGACCGGGCTGCCGCCGGCATTGGTCATCACCGCCGAGGCCGATGTGCTGCGCGATGAGGGCGAAGCCTTCGCGGGCAAGCTGCGCGCGGCGGGCGTGCCGGTGACCCAGGTGCGCTACGGGGCGATCATCCACGACTTTGTGATGGTGAACGCGATGCACGACACCCACGCGGCCAAAGCCGCTGTCGCACAGGCGGTTGCGACGCTGAAGGCGGCCCTGCACACAGCGTGATCACGCCTCGTCCGCAATCAGATCAGGAGAAACTATGACCGCTCCAACCATCGTGCTCGTCCACGGCGCGTTCGCCGATTCCTCCAGTTGGAACAGTGTCATCGAACGCATACGCGCACAAGGACATTCCGTCATCGCCGCCGCAAATCCGCTGCGCGGCCTGGGCAGTGACGCGGCGTATATCGCGTCGGTTGTCGACGGTATCGAGGGCCCGTGCGTGCTCGTCGGCCACTCCTACGGTGGCAGCGTCATCACGGTGGCGGCCGAGGGGAAGGCGAACATCACCGCATTGGTCTACATTGCCGCGTTCATTCCCGACGAGAACGAGAGCGCGCTGCAACTGACCGATAAGTTCCCCGGCTCCACATTAGGGCCGACGACCCGTCCCGCGAGCTACCCGCTGCCCGACGGGAGCACGGGCACCGAACTCTATATCCGTCAGGAGGAGTTCCACCGGCAGTTCGCCGCCGACGTCCCCGCGGCAACGGCCGAACTGATGGCCGCGACACAGCGACCGGTCGCCCTTGCCGCACTGCAGGAGACGGCCACCGCGGCCGCGTGGAAGTCGGTGTCGGCATTCGCATTGCTGACCACGGACGATAAGAACATCCCCATCGAGGCACAGCGGTTCATGGCCGAACGTGCCGGGGCCGACACCGTCGAAATCTCCGCTTCGCACGCGGTCTCGGTCGCCGAGCCCGAGGTGGTCGCCGACCTGATCATCCGGTCGGTCGAGCGCTAGTTCACCTCGAACCGACTCGCGCCGCAGCCATTGCGGCGCGAGTCGGACGGCCTGTTCAGCTCGGTGCGGTGCCGGGGGTAGGGGGTTTGGTTAGGCGGGGGCGTGCGGTGTCGACGACGCCTTCCAAAGGGCGGCCCTGGGTGATGGTCAGAACGGTTTGGGCCAGTTGGGTGCAGGTGTCGTCTACGGCTTGGCGGGCGCGGTCGCGTTGGGCGGTGATGGTGGCGTGTATGAGGGCGGTCAGCGCGACCGAGCCGTTGAATGCTTGCAGGGTGATCATTTTGGCGGTCAGGTCGAGGCCGCTGAAGGCGGGGAAGTCGCGGGTCACGGCGACGATGGCGACGGTCGAAGCGATCAGGGCGCACGGCAGGGCCCCGGCCAGGTGGAAGCGCATCGCGGCCCAGGTCACGAAGGGGAAGACCAGGAAGAGCAGGTTTGCCGACACCACGGTGGCCGATACCGCGACGACGAATGTGCCCACCGCGAGCATCGCGGCCTCGATTACCCGCAATGGGCTGAGGGCCTTGGGTATGCGAATACCTTTGCCGACGAGGATGAGCGGTGCGATCAGCAGCACGCCCATGGCGTCGCCGGTCCACCACACCAACCAGGCGCCCCAGAAACCACGTGCGGAAACCACACCGGCCATGAGCAGAGTGACGGTACCGAGCGTTGCGCTGATCAGCATTGCGGCGAGGGCACCGAGGAAGACGAGTTCGAGTACGTCACGGACGCGGACGAAATCGCTGCGGAACCCGACCTTTTTGAGCAGCAGGTACGCGACCACCGGAGCGACCGTGTTGCCGAGGGCGATCATGAGGACGGCAGGAAGCGTCGGCCCGAGCAGGGCATTCACCGCCAACGCGCCCAGCGTGACCCCCGGCCAGGCACGGAGGCCGAATAAGAACAGACATGCGAGGGCGACCCCGGTCGGCGGCCACAGCGGCGTGACTTGATTGCCGACCAAGGCAAAACGCAATCCGACCTCGGCAGCCGCAAAATACGCGACCGCCGCGACAATGATCCACAGCGCCAACTCGGCGTTGCTGCGGAAACGACCCACGACGTGAGCATAGAACCGTTTCCCACGGCGATCAGGAAATATCGACAGCCTGGACAGCAACGCCGAGCCGGCAGGCACCGATGGGCCCGATTCGGCGGCCGATCGGTGGGATGGGCCGGGTTGTCGGTGGTCGGCGTTAGGCTACGGCGCACATATCGAGTGGAGCCGAGTCGTGGTCAGGGGCGCAGGTGACGGCAAGTGAGGCCGATGGGCGGGAGCGGGCTGCCGACTATGCCGATCCCGAGATGCTGGACGATATCGCCGGGGATGTGTCGTTCGATCTCGAGGAGATCAACGAGCTATTGGGGGAATTGATCGAGATGCGGGGGGATCGCAAGCGGCGCGATGCCGACATCGTGGGGTTTCGGCTCGGGGTAAGCGGGGAGGCGCCGGAGACGTTGGCGCGGATCGGGGCTCGATTCGATCTGTCGCGGGATCGGGTTCGACAGTTGCATACCCGGGCGGTGGCGCAGATTCTGCGGGAAGCGCAGCTGAGTGGACATCGGGCGGCCGAGGTATTCGGGACGCGATACCCGGTGGGGGCACGAGATCAGCAGTTGGTACGGGCGCTGTTGGTGGAAACCTATGCGACGGATACCGATCTGGCCGCCAACGAGTTGGCTTATCTGAAGCTGCGGCTGGCAGGGCATGCGGGCGAGGATGCCAAGCGGGTCGCCGGATATGTCATGCAGCGGATTATGGGGTGGCAGAAGAAGACGAACCGGCGGTTGGCGAAACTGCATGAGCCGCTGGCGACGAGTGAGCTGAATTCATGGCTGGGACAGGTCGATTGGCCCGCCTCAGCGCCAGGACCCGCTCCCCTGCCGATCGCCTCGGCGCGCATAGTCGACGGCGACGACGAAGGACGCGGGCGCTTCTATCTCGACAAGGTCGGACGCGATATCGGGTTCGATTCCGGCTTGGAGGCTCGTCTGCTTCAGACGGTGAACGCCAGTGACCTGGTCGAGACATTCCAGGAGCAACCGAGTGCGGTCACCTTCGAAATAGACGGCACGGAACGAAGCTACTACCCCACCATCGCCGCACGACTTGCCGATGGCCGCGTCGTCCTGATCGATGTCGAACCGGTGGGACATGTCGGCTTCCACATCAATCGGATCAAGTCGGCGGCAGGTCGCACCCATGCGCATGCCAACGGCTGGGGCTGGCTGGTGTGGACCGGCAGCAAGATCGGGATCCCAGATCTATTGCGGCGCAAGGTAGCCGCGGAGGCCGAGAGTCGACTGTGGGAGTTGGTCGAGCGCGGACCGGTGTACTGGTCCGCGCTGCGGCAGTTGCGTGCGGAGGTCGAGCTGGATCTGCTCGACCTGATCGCGCTGGTACTGCGCAACGAATGGCGTTGGGACCGTGCGCCGTTCCGGTTGACCGGCAACGACCCAGCCGACCACCTCAGCGCACGAACATCGCTCCCGCGATGAATGTCACGATCAGCATCATCGCGCAGTAGGTGATCAGCTGCCAGTTACCGATCGCCTTCTGCAGACTCACAATTGTGGCACGCAGGCTGGCGTCGACGCGGTGGTGGTTGTCGAGCTTGCGCTTGACCTCGGCCAGCGAGTCCGCGCGCTCCTGTGCGGACTCCTCGGCACGTTCCAGCCGGGTGGTGAGCTTTATGATCTGTTTCTGCTTGTCCCGCACGGATTTTCGAGACAGGGCCAGCGTCGTGCGTTGGTTGACCAACTCCTGGCGCTGCCGAGCGATGACGCTGGCCTGCGTCCTCGTGTGGTGTTCCCAGTCGGTCACGGTGGCCCATCCTCCTGTCATCACATCGCGGTAGCCCCATACGATTTCGCCACGCACCCAGCCGTACAGGAAATCGCGCAGTTCATAGGGTTCACGGCGCGGCAGGACGACCGCGCTGTTCGAAGTGTCCAACATGCCCTCTTCGGCCCGGTAATCGCAGGCGGGCGGCGCGAAGTCGGCGATGCCGAGCGCGGGCAGATGCCCGACCCAATAGCCCGGCGGGCACAGCCACAGCACCCCGTCACATCCGGAGGTGCGCAGCCGCGTCGTGTGGAGCTGCGCCGATTCCCGATCGAGCGGGCCGGTACGGACCTCGATGGCGTACTGCCGATCACCGCTGCGCCAGAGCACGTCCACCGGAACGTCACCCACCCGGCGGTCCACCTCCGCCACCTCGGCACCGTAGGACGCGAGCCGACCGCACAGCCAATACTTCAGCCGCTGGATATCCCATTGCGCGGCGGCACATTCCGGGCATGTGCAGCCGTATCCCCCTGCCCCAACCGCTCCGCCGACGGGTGCGCGACCATCCGGCACCCGGGTGTCCGCGACGCGACCGTCCGACAACCCCAATTCGGCGAGCATCGCCCGACGCCCGCACGCCCGCTCGACGCGCTGCTTCGTTCTCACGCGACCTCACCCCTGCCCAAAACCACCGCAGGTCAGGTACGACCTACGCCATAGATCAAGAGTGCGTCAGCTTTGGCCCGCCCGCCAGCCCCCTATACCCCGCGCTCGGGTGCGCCACAACCCGCGAATACGCTCCGACCAGCCGATGTGCGCTGTCTCACAAGCGATTTCATTGCGACACGCGAGAGCATTGCCACAGTTATTCCAGTGATTGACAGTTGCGGCCATTCCTTGGACACGGCCGATGCCGCCGAACGAGCGAACGAGAGCCGCCGCGTAACCGGACGAAAGGTGCACGGCGCGGCCGCGGCCGGTCCTCGAACCACGTCGGTACCGATCGACAGATAGAATCGGCCGGCCACGAGCGGAGTTTCGGGCGATACGGGGAAGAAGGTATGGGATGGACCACGACGAGCGGAGTGGCGAATCGATCGGCGCACTCTTGTCGAGTCTCGCGACGACCCTGCGCGAGGTGAGCAATAAACTCGACGCGGTCGCCGCCCACGTGGATGACGACCGTAACCTGGCCGGTCGCCTGGCCAAGTTGGAGGCGTGGGCTTTCCGTACCGGGGAGGATGTTTCGAAGATCGGGTCACGGTTGGAACAGGTCGTCACCGTCGAGCCCGGTGACGAACCGGCCGAACCCGCACTGCGGGGCCGCCCGGAGCCCGCCCCCGCGACCAGGGAACGGCGCGAACCGATTCCGTCACGTCGCGACCGCCTCGATGCCGTCAACGGGCGAGCCGACACCACGAGCGCGCACACCGAGGCCGGCCGCAACAGCCTCTCGGACATCACCACCGTGCTCAGCCAAACGCCGACCGGACACAACAACCGCCCCGACACCACCGGAACCAACGAGCGCCTCGAGCCCAAGACCGGCCGCAACGAGCTGGTCACGCCGACGACCGGAACCAACGGGCGCCTAGCGACCCCGACCGGACCTCTGGACGCCACGACCGGGCGCAACGAGCGGCTGAAAGCGCCCGAAGACAGCGCGCCCCGCCCCGCACGGACCGAATTCACCGCGCCGATCACCCGCACCGAACACCTCGAACCCTTCGGCCCCGCAACGCCCAACGACTCCCTGTCCCTCCCCTCGCGGACGCCGCAACCCGTGCCGCCCGCAGTTCCCCCGACCTACCGCAGCGAGCCGCTCTCCGCACCCACCGCGCGCCCCGAATGGCTCGACTCGGCTACACCCGCCGGCACCGAACCTTCCGCGCCGACCTACACCAACTCCCAACCCGCGACCACCGGCGACCGGCTCGACTACGGCTCGATCGGCTCGAGTAACGGACGTCTGGAGCCGCTCACCTCCCCGCCCCGCAACGGCTACGAATCCCCAACGCCCACAACCCGTCCCGACACCGGTATGACCGCACCACGCACCGAGGACAGCGGCGCACTGACCCCAGGCGCGCACCGCGCGGGCACCGGCGAGGACACCTCGCACGTCGACAAGCTGCAGGCCATGCTCGACGAACTCAAGCGCAACCCGCACGGCCCCTTCGGTCGCCCGGAACCCTCAGCGCCGAACGAACTACCCGGCGTGGATCCGAACTTCGCGATCCGCACCGAGGGCTGAGCGACTCACCGGCCGGACGAGTCCAGCCCGGTAAGGGTGCCGCGGATCAATTCGCGTAGCCATCGGTGGGCGTTGTCGGCGGTATTACGGGGGTGCCACGCCATGGCGATGGCGATTTCGGGGAGGGGCAGGGGAATTTCGAAGGCGCACAAGCCGAGTGCGGTGCGCGTTGTCGCGGTGAGGGCGGCGGGGACGGGGCAGATCAGATCGCCGGAGCGGACCGCTAGCAGGGCGCTGGTGAGGTCGGGGACGGTGGCCACGACGCGGCGAGTGCGGCCGTGCAGGGCCAGCCGGTCATCGATGGGTCCGCGGGCGCGACCCCGGCGGGAGATGCCGAGGTGGGCGGCAGCGGCGAACCGCGCCACCGTCACACGGTCGGTGATCAGCGGATGTTCCGGTGCGGCAACGCCGATCACGCGGTCGCGCAATACCCGCTGCACGGTGGTCTCCGGATCGGTGTGCTCGATGACGCCGACCTCGATATCGACGCGGCCGTCGCGCAGTGCGGCGGTGCTCTCGTCGCGATCCGGGAGCAGGTGCAATGTCACGCCGGGCGCCTGTGCGCGGACGGCGGCGAGCAGCGGCGTCGCCAATTCCCCGAGGACCATATCGCCCGCCTGCACGGCGAAGTCGCGCTTCAGCGTGGTCGGGTCGAGTGCGCCGCGCGGGGTGAGCAGCGTTCGTCCCCGCTCCACCAGAACGCTTACCTCGTAACGCAATTCGAGTGCGCGCGGCGTCGGCACCAGATTGCGGCCCGCGCGCACCAGCAGCGGATCGCCGAGCACATGACGCAGCCGGGACAGCGTTCGGCTCATCGCGGGCGCCGAAGTGTGTAGCCGCTCGGCGGCTTGGGTGACGCTGTTGGTCTCCAGCAGCGCATCCAGAGCAACCAGCAGATTCATGTCGAGGGCATCCACTCCTGGATTATCCAGAATGGAAAGACTGGTAACCAACATTGCATTGGCGATAATCCGTCGTGTCGACCTCGACAGCGCCCTCGGGCCCGATTGTCGACTCCGGCCGCGATGACCGCACGTCCATGCGACGCCGGTCACACTTTGAGCTTCTTCTACTCGAAACCCACGGTCGTACTGGGTAAATCGATGGGCTCCGCAGAGGGAACGGACTCTGTTCCGATCCCGCATCCGCCAGCGGCAACCATTGCCGGGGCCATTGGCCGACGAGAGCCGAGAGATCCCCGCCCCGGTGATCCTCGACGTCGATCGAACCTGTACGCGCTCCATACGCAACGCCGTGTCCGACCTACGCACGTGAGCACCGAGGAGAACCCCGGCAATCCGCAGGCGCACTCCCGGCAATCGGCCTACGGCGTGCGCTGTTCGGCGGGAACCTGAGGCGCCATTTCCGGCGCCGCTGTCACCACCGGCCCCTTCGACCGCTCGGCGAGCCCACGATACGAAGACGGCTTGATCATCCGGAACCATTGTGCCGCACGGGTTCTGCGCGGCAGCCGGAATTTCAGGTCGGCGAGCATCTCGTCGATATTGTGGATCGAGAACGGGGTGATGGCGCCGCCGTGCGCGTGGTGGCCACCCGTGCGTTCGGCCATCCAGCTCAGCCGCTCATCGACGTGCGCGGTCATCTCTTCCTGCGTCGGCAGCGCGAGGCGGCCGCGGAGCAGGGCGGCAGTCCAATGTGCGCCGACCTCGGCGCTGAGCGTGCTGATAACCGACGAGTTGTATCCGACGAAGCTAAGATTCGGCACGCCGATCGGCAGGATCTGCCGGTACAGGCGGAAATTGCCCTCGTCGTCGGTGAGCTGACGCTGCACGTACGGGGTCAGGAACGGCACCCGCTGGTGGAATCCGGTGGCGCAGATGACGATATCGGCCTGCAGGGTCGTGCCGTTGGACAGTCGCACCTGGTTCGCGGCCATCTCGGTGATGGTGCTGTCGCGGTGCACCGCGATCAGTCCCATCCCCACCCGCTCGAAGAAGTCCTCGGTGACCAGGCTGACCGTGCTCTCCGCGATGTCCTCGAAGCGCCCCTCCGGCACCAGCCCCAGCTCGCGCAGATGCGACTTCTTGGTGGCGAGTTCCTGGATCACATCGAGGTTGCTGTCGCGGAAGCTGTGCCCGGAACCATGTAGGAACCGTTCGATCCGCCCGAGCTCCTGATAGCGGAAGTGCGCCTCCCCCAGTCTGGTCAGCATCAGCCGTTCGTAGTCGACCAGTCCGCGCGCCAACTTGCGCGGCATTTTCCACAGCAGTCGGCGGGCGACCACATTCGTCGAGGCCGCGACGTGACTGACCGCCTCGGCCATATCGCAGGCCGACTTGCCATAGCCGACCACCACGACCGATTTGCCGCGCGCCCACTCGACATCCAGGAACTCCGAGGCGTGCCCGATCTGCCCGCCCGCCTGCCGGAATCGCTCGACGCCCGGAAAATCGGGCACCGACGGCTCACTGAATATTC
Organism: Nocardia sp. NPDC006982; assembly: GCF_042869435.1. NCBI lineage: Bacteria > Bacillati > Actinomycetota > Actinomycetes > Mycobacteriales > Nocardiaceae > Nocardia > Nocardia sp. NPDC006982. The sequence continues at coordinate 1,248,138 of NZ_JBIAFV010000001.1, forward strand.
CGTTGGCGATGACCAGATGGTCGCAGGAGGTGCGGTGGACACCGACGTGGTCGCGGATCTCCAGCAACCAACCACTGTCGACCGGATCGGCCGCGACCACCTCGGTGCCGAGGCGCAGGCTCTCGCCGAAGCCGAAGTGCCGCACGTACCCGTCGAGGTACTGCTGCATCTGCTGCCCGTCGGGCACGCGCGGATAGTCGTCGGGCATCGGGAAGTCGGAGAAGTGATATGTGTGTTTGCTGTTCTGTGCGCGCAGGCCGGGATACCGGCGCGTCGCACTCCACACTCCGCCGACGTCCGGGGTCCGATCGAATACCTCGACCGGAAAACCCTCTTGGCGCAACACCTTCGCGCAGGCGAGGCCTGCGATGCCCGCACCTACGATTGCGATGCGGTTCCCGCTCGTCATGGCACGGAGATTACGTCGCTCGCGCGAATGCGGCAAAGCCTCGGTGCGATTTCACGAAGTTGAACGGGGAGTGACTACAATCCTGGCCTTGTCGCGCGGCACGGTGGTGATATTGCGCACCCGTCCGCGCTCGCGTTTCGCCCCCTCGGGCGGGGCGAGGGTGTAACGGGAGAGGATCTCGCGCAGCACCGTGGTGCCCTCCATCAGCGAGAATCCGGCGCCGAGGCAGCGGCGTACGCCGCCGCCGAAGGGTAGCCAGGTATTCGGTTCGACCTCGCCGTCGAGGAAGCGCGACGGACGGAAGGCCCAGGTGTCGGGATAGTTGGCCGGGCTGCGGTGCGCCAGCAGGATCGAACAGCTGACCACGGTGCCCGCGGGCAGCTCCCAGCCGCCGATGGTCATATCCCTGGTGAGTTTGCGGACCGCGCCGGGGATGACGGTGCGCATCCGCATCGCCTCCTTCATGACCGCCTCGAGCGCCTTGTCGTCATCGATGCGGATCGCTTCGTGAGCGTCGCGTTGTACCTGTGGGTTGACCGAGAGTTCGTGCAGCGCCCAGGACAGCGCAGCCGCGGTGGTTTCGTGACCGGCGAGCAGCAGGGTGATGAGTTGATCGCGCAGTTCGGGGTCGGTGAGCGGCGGATCGGACTCGGTATCGCCGCCCGCCTGCAATAGCCGGGACAGGACGTCGGTGCGTTCGGCCAGGTCGGGGGCGGTGCGCCGGGCCGTGATCTCGGCGTACAGCAGATCATTGACAGCGGCCATATTGCCGTGAAAGGACTTCCACGGCGGATACTTCTGCAGCAGCGGTTTCATCAGGCCGATGTACTGCAGCGGCCCGATATCGACGATGCGACCCAGGCGCGGCGCGAGTGCGGCCCGAGTGCGCTCATCGGTGACGCCGAAGACCACCCGCATGATCACCTCGAGGGTGAGCGCGTTCATCCGGTCGAGGGTGATGACCGTCGAACCGGGCGGCCAGCGGTCGACCTCCGCGGCCGCGATCTCGGCGACCAGATCCCGATAGCCGCGCAGGGCCGCGCCATTGAATGCGGGCATGAGCAATCGGCGGGCTCTGGCGTGTTCGGCCTCGTCGGTCATCAGCACCGAATGCTCGCCCATCACCGGGCCGAGGATCTGATTGCCTTCGCCCGCGTGCAGGTCGCGTGGATCGCCCGCGAAGACCTCCTTGATATGTTCGGGGCGGGTGAATACGACGAGGTTCTGTGCGAACGGCGGCACATGCAGCGAGAAGACATCGCCGTAGCGCCGCCGCAGCGGCGGCAGCATCTGGGCCCGGTTACGGATGTACAGCAAGCCCTGCAGAAATGCGGGGATCGGCGGACCGGGTGGATACGCCGCAGTCATCGCTTCCCTCCGCATCCGGCGCCGGACGCATCGTTACGCCCGCTTCTCTGCACTGTTCCACAGTTGTCCGGGATGACGGAAGCCCCTGGGGCACAACGCCTGATCAGCAGGGCAGTCCGCCGTTCTGCGCACCACCCCGAACGCCGGAATCAACGTAGGGCGGGTGCTCCTGCCAATTCGACCGGCAGATCCTGCAACCCCCGGATGAGCATGCTCTCCCGCCAACGCAATTCCCCACCGGCGGCCGCCAAGCGCAGATCCGGATACTGCTCGACCAACCTCGTGATCGCGATGCGCGCCTCCAGCCGAGCCAGGCCGGCACCGAGGCAGAAGTGGATGCCGTGGCCGAACGCCAAGTGGCCCGATGCGGAGCGCTGCGGGTCGAACTCTGCGGCGTCGCCGAAGTGCCGTTCGTCGTGGTTGGCCGAACCCAATGCGACGAGCACCATCTCGCCGGCCGGAATCTCGGTTCCGCCCAGCGTGATCGGTTCGGTGGTGTAGCGCAAGGTCGCGACATTCACCGGACCGTCGTAGCGCAGCATCTCCTCGATCAGGGCAGGCACCGCCTCGGTATTCCCGTGCAGCGCACGGTAGCGCGCCGGATCCGACAGCAGGGTGAGCACGGTATTGCCGATCAGATTGACCGTGGTCTCGTGGCCCGCGACGAGGATGAGGAACACCATGGAGATCAGCTCGTCGTCGGTGAGACGGTCGCCGTCGGCACTGGCGGTGATCAGGTCCGAGACGAGATCCTCCCCCGCCCCCTCGGCCCGCCGCCGCGTGATCAGCTGCTCGAAGTAGTCGGCGATCGCGTCGGTCGCGTGCCGGACCTCCTCGGGAGTCACGGTCGATATCTCGACGATGATGCGCGACCACTCCCGGAAATCCGCGCGATCGGCCACCGGCACACCGAGTAGCTCGCAGATGACGGTGATGGGCAGCGGAAACGCATACTCCGACAACAGATCCACCGGGCCCGCGCCGTCTACGGCGATCCGGTCCAGGAGCTCATCGGCGATCGCCAGCACGCGCGGGGCCAGCGCCTCGATCCGAGCGGGTGCGAATGCGGGGGCGACCAGTCGGCGCAGTCGGGCGTGCGCCGGCGGATCGGTATTCAGCAGGTGGTAGCTGATCCGGGCATTTACCGCCCCGACGCCGGTGTCACCGGTGGGCAGACCACGGGCCTTGCGGCTGGCGTCGGTGCGCGGGTCCTTGCGGATGGCCGGATGACGCAGCACCTCGCGCGCAACGTCCAGATCCACCACCAGCCAAGCGCGAACGCCGCTATTCAACTCGATGGGGTGCACGGGGCCTTCGGCGCGCAACTCCTCGTAGAAGGCATACGGTGTACGAAAGAAATCCTGCGGCAGCTTTCTCATTCGACGGCCCTTCCCCGTTCGCGAGTTGTCTTGCGCCCCTTCGATAGTGGCACGCGATAGCGATCTCGACCACCCGCGCGTCGACCGCGGCGACCGAATCTGACGAAAGGATGACCGTCGCGCGCGCCGCATCCACCAAAAGGATGACCGCGACCGTCTGCCGGGGCACGACCACGGCCGGGCCGATACTCTCCGCAGATGGGATCGATTTCTCCCGTCCTGCGCGGAGCCCGGATCGCGAATTCGTTCGCCTTCGGCTTGCAGGGCTTTTTCTTCGCGGTGGTGCTCACCGAACTGCCCCAGCAGAAGGATCGCTTCGACCTGTCCGATGGCCTGATCGTCGGTACGGTGGTGCTGGTTTCGATCCTCGCCGGCGTCGGCAGCGTGGCGGCCGAGCAGGTGGCCACGCGGTGGTCCAGCCGGGTCACGGTGCGGATCGGACTGTTGGGCATCACGGTCACCGGATGCGCCATCGCGCTGGCCCCGAATATCCCTGTGCTGGCGATCGCCCTCGGATGCTACGGAATCGCGGTCGGCATTGTCGATGCGAGCACGAATATGCAGGGTGTATTCATTCAGCACGGGTACGGGAAATTCATCCTGTCCTCGTTTTACGGGGTGTGGAGTGCCGGATCGATCCTCGGCGCGCTGTTCGTATCCGCCTGTGAGGCATTGGACGTCACGCTGCGCGAATCGCTCTTGGCGGCGGCGGGCGTAGTTCTCGTGGTCGGGTTGGTGACCGGCCCACACCTGCTCGGCGCCGCGGAGGCCGAGTCCGGCCCGGCGGAGGTGACCGACAGCGAACCCTCAGCATCCCAGATGATTCCGCTGCGCATGTATCTCGCCTTCGGCATTGCGGCATCGCTCGTTTTCGCGATCGATCTCGCCGTCAGCAACTGGTCGGCGTTGTATCTGAAGGAGGATCTGCTCGCCAGTTCGTCCACCGCGGCGTTGGCGTTGGCGGTCTATCAGTGCGCGTCGCTGGCCGCCAGGCTGAGTGGGGATCTGTGGGTGCAGCGGCTCGGCGGACGCCAGGCGGTGCGCATCGCAGGGGCGATCGGCGTGCTCGGACTGGCCGTCGCGGTGGTCGCGCCCGGGCCCGTGGTCGCGATCGTCGGCTTCCTGATCGGCGGTTTCGGAACCGGCGTCGTCGCACCGCTGTGCTTCAGCGAGGCCGGACAACTGACCAGCGGACGGCAACTCGACGCACTGATCGCGCGCCTGAATCTGTTCAACTACGTCGGCACCCTTGTCGGCGGCGGGCTGGTCGGCGCAATTGCCGCCGGGTTCGGCCATCGGATCGGTTTCGCGATCCCCGTCCTGTTCATGGCAATCGTTATCGGACTCGCACGTGTATTCCGTTCCCGTTCCGAACCGGATGAGCTTTCCGCTTCCAACGGCGGCCGTGCTGTACTGGACACATGAGCACCATCCCAGTCACCGTCGACCGGGCCGGATTATGGGACGCCGAGGCCCTCAGTGACGTTGCGGCCGCGACCTTTCCACTCGCCTGTCCACCGCACGCCACCGCGGACGATATCGAGATCTTCATCGCCGAGGTGCTCTCCGGTGAACGCTTCGGCGAGTATCTGACCGACCCCGCCCGGATCGTGCTCAAGGCGGTCGCGGGCGGCGATATCGTCGGCTACGCGATGTTGCACTACGGTGACCCGGCCGATCCCGACGTCGCCAGGGCCGTCGATCTGCGCCCAGCCGTCGAGATCAGCAAGATGTATGTACTGCCCGGTCACCATGGCGCCGGTGTATCGAAGGCACTGATGAACGCATCGCTGGAGCAGGCTCGCGAGGAGGCGGTTGCCGGGGTATGGCTCGGGGTCAACGAGGAGAATGAACGGGCCCAGCGGTTCTATCTCAAGCACGGGTTCGAGCGGGTCGGCACCAAGACCTTCATTGTGGGTAGCCAGGTGCATCACGATTTCGTGATGCGCCGAGTTTTCTGACCGGCTCGGGCCACGAACTCGACCAACGCCGCATGGAAGCTCGGATCCACGACGGCCATCAGGTGATCGCCGGGCACGATCCGCAATGTCGCGTCGGGCAGTGCGGCCGCGAGTCGATCGGGCTCGGCGGCGAACGGATCCTTATCGCCCGCCAGTACCAGGCTCGGCATGGTGATCTCGGTCAGGGTCTTTATCGGCTCGTCGTCCAGGCCGGTCGCGACGGCCTCGATGGCATCGCGGTCGGCGCGCACCGCGTCGGAGAGGATCCGGAACATCATCGCGATCGCTGGTGTGCCGGCGCCGTCACCGCGCATGGCGGCGCGCAGATCGTCGATATCGATGACGCGCCGGTCGACGCCGCCGCAATCGAGCACACCGGAGCCGATGCCGCCCACTGCCAGCTTGCACACCCGCTCATCCGCTCCCGCCACCAGCAGCGAGATGATCGCGCCCATCGAATAGCCCACCTGCACAACGTCATCGAAGCCCAGCTCGTCGTAGAGCGCGGTGACGTCACGCGCCATCCCCGCCCATGAATACCGCGCCGGATCATGGGGCTTCTCGGAACGACCGTGTCCGCGCGCATCCAGTGACACCACGGTGTGCCCGGCCGCCCGCAAGGCGCCGACCACCCCGGTGGCCATCCAGTTGGCATTCGTATCGGCGACAACCCCGTGCTGCAGTACGACCGGGGTGCCTTCGCCCTCCCACACCCGGTAGTTGAGCTCCAGTCCGTCCCAGGTCTTGAACGTCGTCATGACCGGATCGTAGCCCGACCCACAGATTGACAAGTTCTGCATGTTCAGTCTTTACTGAACATATCAGTCTTTGCGGAACATGCAGGAACTTAAGGAGCATCATGACCACCGCCGCGATCCGCACCGAGGGCCTGACCAAGCACTATGGCAAGCATGTCGCACTCACCGATCTGAACCTCGAGGTCGGCCAAGGCGAGGTGTTCGGGTTTCTCGGGCCCAACGGTGCGGGAAAGTCCACCACCATCCGCATCCTGCTGGATCTGATCCGACCGACTTCGGGCCGTGTCGAGGTGTTCGGCATCGAGCCACGCGTCGGCGGTGCGCAATTGCGCAGGCGCATCGGTTACCTGCCGGGCGAACTTCAGATCGAGGGTCGCAATACCGCTCGTGACCTACTCGCCTTCCTCGCCGATCTGCACCGCGATGTCGCACCGAATCGGATCACCGACCTGGCCGATCTGCTAGATCTGGACCTGTCCAAGAAGGTCGGCGCGATGTCCAAGGGCAATAAGCAGAAGGTCGGCATTATCGCCGCCTTCATGCACAACCCGGACCTGCTGATTCTCGACGAACCCACTTCCGGACTGGATCCGCTACTGCAGCAACGCTTTCTGGATCTCGTCGGGGCGGCCAAACGCAACGGGCAGACGGTGTTCATGTCCTCGCACGTTCTCAGCGAGGTGCAGCAGACCGCCGATCGGGCGGTCATCATGCGCGCCGGCCACCTGCTCGGCACCGAGAATGTCGAGGATCTGCGCAGGCGTTCGCCGCGCTCGGTCGAATTGGTCTTCGGCGAGGACATTTTCGGCGACGACTTCGCCAGACTGCCCGGTGTGCGCGATCTGACCGTCGACGGAAAAACCTTGCGCTGCACCACCGAAGGCGAGGTCGACGGGCTGTTCAAGACGGCCGCGAAATACCAACTGGTGAGCGTGCTTTCCAGCGAGCCGGATCTCGAACAGATCTTCTTCAGCCTCTACGGCCGTTGATCAACCCTCCCCGAATCATTTATCGCACAGGAGAATTCGTCATGACTCGATCGGTCTTCACGCAGACCTTGACGGAACAGCGGCGCGGCCTGATCGGCTGGTCGATCGGCTTCGGCGTCATCCCGATGATGTATCTGCCGTCCTACCAGTCGCTGAAGGAGCAGGGCTCGCTCGATATCAAGCAGAACACGATGTACGAGGCCATGGGCGTCAGCGACTTCGCCAGCGCCAGTGGATATTTGAACGCGACGGTGTACTCGTTGATGGGGCTGTTGCTGATGCTGATCTTCACGGTCACCTTCGCGAGCCGTTCGGTGGCGCAGGAGGAGAACGGGATGCTGGATCTGCTTCTCGCGCAACCGATCAACCGGATGAACCTGCTGCTGCAGCGAATCGCCGCACTGGCCGTGCAGACCGCGACCGCCACCACCGTGCTCACCCTGAGCGTTATCGCCGGGGCCGAGCAGGGTGGGCTGGAGGTACCCACCGGCAATATCGTGGCCGCCAGCGCGGGGCTCGGATTGCTGGCACTGGCCGTCGGTGCGATCACGCTGCTGATCGGCGCGGCCACCGGAAAGCGTTCGGTGACACTGGGTTCGGCGTCGCTGATCGCAGTGGCGGGCTATCTGGCCAATAACCTCGGCGGTGATTTCGTGCGCAAGCTGTCGCCCTTCTACTGGGCCAATGGGGGCGCGCCGCTGGTACACGGCTGGAACGGTATCCACCTGGTGGTGCTGGTCGTCGCGGCCGCAGTCGCCCTGGTGCCGGCGCTGGCCGCCTTCGATCGCCGCGATCTGGCGGTCTGATCGACCGATACGGGGCGGGCCGACACGGTCCGCCCCGTATACCGCTCTCCGCAATCTGGAAGGGATACTTCTCCGATGGGCACCACCGACAACGAGCAGACAACCGGACCGACTCCGGAAAAGTTGGCATTCGTCGAGGATTTCGCGCTCGTACTGGAGCGGATGGGCCTGGTCCGGATGACGGGTCGGGCCGCGGGGTGGTTGCTGGTCAGCGATCCGCCGGAGCAGACCTTCGGCCAGATCGCCGATGCGCTGCAGGCGTCCAAGGGTTCCATCTCGTCGGCATTGAAGACGCTGGTCACCATGCGCTGGGTGGACAAGATCTCCAAGCCGGGCGATCGCAAGGACTACTACTCGATCCGGCCCGGAATTCTGCCGGAGCTGACCCGTCAGCAGAGCGGCATGTACACCGACCTCACCAATATGACCGCACGCGGGCTCGCACTATTCGACGATCCGAATGGTGCTGACGCCGAACGGGTTCGGGATATGCACGAGTTCTTCGTGTGGATGGGCAAGGAACTGCCCGCGCTGATCGATCGGTGGTATGCCGAGCATCGCGGCTGAATCAGGCCAGCAGCTTCGCCTTCAGGGCCACGACATCGGCGCCCGACAGCTTCAACCCCGCACGGACATAATTGTCGAAACTGCCGTAGCTCTGGTTCGCCTGGTCGAACGCGGCATCCAGCCATGCGGCCGAGACGCCGTTGAGCGGATCGTTCGGGTCGGCATTGCGGTACTGGTTGGACAGCAGGTAATCCTGCGTGACGGTGTCGCGGTCCACGCCGAGGATGGTCAGCAGGACCGCGGCGGTCCAGCCGGTGCGGTCCTTGCCCGCGGTGCAGTGGAAGAGTACGGCGCCGTCGGTGTCGATGATGTCGCGTAGCACCGAGGCGAAGGCCTCGTTCGCGCCCGGCGCGGTGATGAATGCGCGGTACAGGTCGTTGCCGCCGGTCAGGGTGGTGACCAGGGTCTGCGGCGGCGCCTGACCGACGACGTCGTTCCAGTTCGCGACTGCATCAGCGGGCACGCGGTCGGCCGCAATGGTCCGCTCGTAGACGGTGCGCAGATCGTCGACCACGCGCACCTGACGATCGGTCAGCACGGCCAGATCGGCCGGAGTCGCATTGTTGAGCTGACCGGTGCGGTAGACCAAACCGGTGCGCACCCAGTGTCCGTCGGTGGTGCGATAGCCGCCCGCGTCACGGCCGTTCTGCACACCCTGCAGATTCAGTGCGCGGTCGAAGGCGACCGGATCGGCGACGCTGACCGGATCGGCCAGTGCGACGCCCGACACCGGCCCGAAGGCGACGGTCAGAGCGGCAGCCAGTGCGACCGGAACTCGAACGGAACGACGGACTACGACTGCTCCGATCACGCGGCAACCTCGAAGCGCGAAAGCGCCAGCAGACGCGAAATCGCACGCAGGTACTTCTTGCGGTAACCACCGTCGAGCATCTCCTTGGAGAAGATCTCGTCCAGCTTCGCACCCGAAACCGTCACCGGCACGCTCGCGTCGTACAGCCGGTCGGCCAGCACGACGATCCGCAGCGCGACCGCCTGATCGGTCACCGGATGCACATTCGAAATGAAGACCGACGACACCCCCGAGATCAGCGCACCGTACTTCGACGGGTGCAGTGTGCTCAGATGCTTCAGCAACGCGTCGAATTCATCGAGCGTGGAACCTGTTGTGGCACAAGCGCGTTCGGTGAGCAGCTCCGGTGAGGTGGGTTCGGGAGCGGGCGGCAGATCGCGGTGCCGGTAGTCCGGACCGTCGACGCGCACCGGCTCGAAGATCGAACCGAGCTTCTTGATCTCGCGCAGGAAGTCCTGGGCAGCGAAGCGGCCCTCCCCCAGCTGACCGGGCAGGGTGTTGGAGGTGGCGGCGATGGAGACGCCGCGCGCCGACAGCTCGGACAGCAGCCGCGAGACCAGCATGGTGTCGCCGGGATCGTCGAGTTCGAATTCGTCGATGCACAGCACGCTGTTCGCCGCGAGCCGCTCGACGGCATTGTTGAAGCCGAGTGCGCCAACGAGATTGGTGAGTTCACCGAAGGTGCCGAAGGATTTCGGTGCCGGCGCGCTGTGGAAGATGGAGGCCAGCAGGTGGGTCTTGCCGACGCCGAAGCCGCCGTCGAGGTAGAGCCCGGCGCCGCTGATCGGTTTCTTCTTCCCGAACAGGCTCTTCTTGTTCGCCGCCTGATGGATCTTGGCAACCTGACCCGCGAAATCCTCGGCCTTGCGAACCGCGGCCGCCTGGGTCGGCTCCTTGGGATCGGGAATGTAGGAGGCGAAACTGACCTCGTCGAACATGGGCGGTGGCACCATCTGGGCGACCAACTGGTCCGCCGGAACCTCCGGATGGCGATCGACAAGGCGCTCTTGCATGCTGGAAGCCTAATGACGTGGTGTGATCTTTCTTCATGCAGCGTATCCACAATGCGATCCAGCTCACAGGACTGAGCCGGGACGAGCTCGCCGACCTGTACGCCTACCCCACCGAACTCGAGGCACCTTGGGTCCGCGCCAATTTCGTCTCCAGCATCGACGGCTCCGCCACCAGCGGCAATGCCTCCGAAGGCCTCGGCACCCCGGCCGACAAAACCGTCTTCATGCTGTTGCGCCAATTGGCCGATGTGATCGTCGTCGGCGCGGGTACCGCACGGGCGGAGAACTACGGCGGCGCCGGCACCGACCCGGTCTTCCGGCGCGCACTGTACGACCGCGGCATCGGCGGACATCGCGACGGGGTACCGCCACCGATCGCCGTGGTCACCGCGAGCGCTTCGCTGGAGCCGGGCGCGCGGCTGTTCACCGAGACCAAAGTTCCGACGCTGATCATTACGACCAGCACCGCGCCGGAGGATCGCAAACAGCAACTCGCCGATGCGGGCGCGCACGTCATCGAGGCGGGCGGTGTCGCGATCACCCCGCAGGGCCTGCTCGACACACTCGCCGAGCTCGGGCTGCGGCGCGTGCTGTGCGAGGGTGGCCCGCATCTGTTCGGTGAGCTGCTGGAGGCGGATGCGGTCGACGAACTGTGCACCACCACCGCACCGATCCTGGTGGGCGGTACCGCGCGCCGAATCTCGCTGTCGGCACACGAGTTCCGGGTACCGATGGTGCGCAGGCATATCCTGCTCGACGATGACGGCACCGTGCTGACCCGCTGGACCCGTTCATGAACAAACCGCACGAACCTGGCAGGCTGTAGCGCATGCGCTGGACTCGGGCCGTCGTGCTGGCATCGACACTCTCGATCATGATCGCCGGATGCGGTGCGGGACCTTCCGATCGCCCCGGCGTCGCCGTCGAGCGCGCGCCGCAGGGCGGAGCGGGGCCGCACCCGACCACGGTCATCGCGCCGCCGCCGGATGCCGGTGTCCCCAAGACCGATTTGACCTGGCGCGATTGCACCACACCCACACTCGACCTACTCGGCCTCGGCCCCGCGCCGTCCGGCCTGGTCCTGGACTGCGCCGAATACACCACCCCGATCGATTCGACCGGCGGCGTGCTCGGCAACTTCCGCACCGGCGCCATGCGGGCCCGGCTGCCGCAGACCCCGCCCGATGTCGCGCCGCTGGTCATCACCTCCGGCGCGGACCGCTCCTCCACCGCGACACTGGCCGGCCTCGCCGTCGGCGCGGGCAACGGGCTGCTGGCCAGCCGCCCGATCGTCGCCGTGGACCGGCGCGGTCTCGGCACCTCGCAACCGATCGACTGCATGACCGCCGAGTCCCGCCGCGGCCTGGCCGATAACGGGCAATTCGGGCCGGGCGCAAACGATCCCGTCGAAGCGGTGACCGGATTCAGCCAGGACGCCACCATCGCCTGCCGCGACTTCCTGCAGCCCTATGAGGGCACCTTCGACGCACCGCACGCCGCCGACGACATCGAGCAGCTGCGCAAGCAGTGGCAGGTCGACCGGATCGACTTGCTCGGTTCGGGCAATGGCGCGAAGGTCGCGCTCAGCTACGCGCGCAAATTCGGCGACCACCTGGCGCGGCTGGTGCTGGACTCGCCGGAGGCCGTCGGCGCCGATGCCGTAACCCGCACCGAACAGCGCGTCCAGGGCGCGGAGGCGGCGGTGACCGCATTCGCTCAGCGTTGTACCGGCGTCGGCTGCTCACTCGGTGCCGACCCACGCGCGGCGATCATCGATCTGGTGCGCAAGGCGAGCAGTGGCGGACTCGGCGATATCTCCGCGAATGCGCTGCTGACCGGGTTGTCGGGTTTCCTGGCCGCTCCGCGCGACCAAGCCGCGCATATCGCCGAACTCGCCGACGCGCTCTCGGCCGCCGGGCGCGGCGATCGCGGCCCGCTCGGGACGCTGATCCAGCGCGAAACCGCCGCCACCGCGGCCGACGGCCAGTTCGTCAACCGCTGCACCGACAACCAGCTGCCGCCGAGCCCCACCAAGGCCAAGGAGCTCGCGGACACCTGGGGCACCAAATATCCGGTCTTCGGCAGATCTGCCGCGATCGGGATGATGGAATGCGTCGCCTGGCCGGTCAGCGCCGCACCGCCGCTGCCGGAGAAGCTGGACCTGCCGGTTCTCGTGCTCGGCGGGATCGCGGATCCGTTGGTCGGCGACGGCGGTCAAGCCTCGGTGACTGGTGCGCTCGGCGCCGCCGGCGCGCGCAAGGCCGCGATCACCTGGCAGGGTTGGGGACATCCGGTTTTCGCCCATTCCGGTTGTGCGCAGCGGGCTCTGATCGACTACCTGAAAGACGCCAAGCTGCCTGCTGATGGCACCGCTTGCCCCGCATAAGCGAGCGCATCGAAGGCACAGCCCCCTTAGGGGATATGACGGAGCCGAGCACCAGCAAGGCGCGGTCATTTCCCCTAACCTCGGCGCGCCAGGTAGGTCCAGGCAACCGTCGTGTGCGGATCCGGTGTACCGTGCCCCAGTGTTACTTCGACAGCTCGAGCCTCGCACTGCTCGCACCACCGCCGAGGTGATCAAGTTCGCACTCTGGCCGCTCGCGGTCATGACTGTGCTCAACCGGGTCTTCATCAAGGCAGTCAACGGGTTCATCACCGATGACTTCAAACCGGTCTACAACGCGTCGCTGGCGTTCCTCAACCACCGACCGGTGTACACCGCGAATTACAATCTGGTGGATCCGCACTACTTGTATCCCCCGAGCGGCACGCTGCTGATCGCGCCTCTGGCGCTGATCGATCCGGAGAAGTCGCGCTGGTGCTTCATCCTGTTGAATGCCGCCGCCATCATCCTGGCCTGGTACCTGCTGCTCAAGCTGTTCAAGTTCACGGTGTCGTCGGTGGCGGCGCCGGCCCTGCTGCTGGCCATGTTCAGCTCCGAAACCGTCATCAACACACTGGTTTTCACCAATGTGAACGGATGCGTGCTGCTGGCTGAGGTGGCCTTCATCATGCTGCTGCTCGGCCGGCGGGATCTGTGGGCCGGTGCGATATTGGGTTTGAGTATCGCGGTGAAACCGACGCTCGCACCGCTGGTGCTGATCGCGGCGGCGCGCGGGCAATGGAAGGTGTTCTACACCGCTATCGGTGTACCGGTCGCGCTCACCGCTGTCGCGTGGCCGCTGTCGAAGGACGCGGATAAATTCTTCACCCGTACCATGCGCTATCTCTTCGAATCCCGGGACTACTTCAACAGCGCGATCGTCGGAAATGCGGCGTATTACGGTCTGCCGCTGTGGCTGACCTGGGGCATTCGCATCGTGATGGGCGTGGCGGTGGCCATCTCGCTGTGGCTGCTGTACCGGTACTACCGCGAGGACGAACTGTTCTTCGTGACGACATCCTCCGGTGTGCTGATGACTGCGTCGTTCCTGCTGTCCTCACTGGGGCAGATGTACTACTCGATGATGCTGTTCCCGCTGCTGATGTCGGTGGTGCTGCGCAATTCGGTGCTGCGGAACTGGCCGGCGTGGCTGGCGGTCTTCGGATTCATGTCCTACGACAAGTGGCTCTCGGATCGCTGGCAGGGCCTCGGGCGCAATCTGGAGTATCTGCGCATCACCTTCGGCTGGGGTCTGCTGCTGATCGTCATCGCGTGTGTGCTCGGCGATCGGTATCTGGCGGCGCGACGGGAAGGTCGGCTGCAGTTCGGTATCGATCCGGAGTGGATGCGCTCGGCGCCGGATCCGCGGGCTGCCGCCGTGGATGCGCCGCTGGTGGTCGAGCCGGAGGAGGCATACGAAAGCACTCCCGGCGAGGCGACGAACGGCAGCGAATTGCTCGATGACCCGCGGGCGAGTGCACTCAAGTAGCGACTGGACAGTCGGCACGGGCCTCGAAAACCTATTAGCGTGGAGCAATGAGTTCTGACGCCGACACGTCCCTACCCGTGCCCAGGATCCAGCTGACCCCACAGGAGTGGAAGGCCAAGCTGAATCCGGAGGAATACGCGGTGCTGCGACAGGCCGCGACCGAACGCCCGTTCACCGGCGAGTACACCGACACCAAGACCGAGGGTGTCTATGTGTGCCGGGCGTGCGGGGCCGAATTGTTCCGCAGCGCCGAGAAATTCGATTCCCATTGCGGTTGGCCGTCGTTCTTCGACCCGGCGAAGTCGGAGGCGGTCATTCTGCGTTCCGACGACACACTGGGCATGCACCGGGTCGAAGTGCTGTGCGCGAACTGCCACAGCCACCTCGGCCACGTCTTCGAGGGCGAGGGATACAACACGCCCACCGATAAGCGCTATTGCATCAACTCCATCGCCCTGCAACTGCACCCCTCGGGCAGTGCAGCGCAGTAGAACGACTTGCGGCGCTGAGCGAAAGATACAGACCGACCGGCTTGTTGCGCATGCCCCGAAAAACTGGGGCATGCGCCATCGGTCAGTAGCTCAGGGCAGCGCGGCGATGAGTTTTTCGACTTCGACGCGGGGGCCGGTGAAGAAGGGGACCTCTTCGCGTACGTGCAGGCGGGCCTCGGTGGCGCGCAGGTCACGCATGAGGTCGACTATGCGATGCAATTCCGGGGCCTCGAACGCGAGGATCCACTCGTAGTCGCCGAGAGCGAAGGAGCTGACGGTGTTGGCGCGCACATCCGGGTAGCCACGTGCGGCCTTGCCGTGGTCGGCGAGCATCTTGCGGCGCTCGTCGTCGGGCAGCAGATACCACTCGTAGGAGCGCACGAACGGGTAGACGCAGATGTAGTTGCCCGGATCCTCACCGGCCAGGAACGCCGGAATATGGCTCTTGTTGAATTCGGCGGGCCGATGCAGCGCCACATTGCTCCAGACCGGGGCGCTGGCCCGGCCCAGTTCGGTGGTGCGCCGGAAATCCGCGTACGCCGATTGCAGATCCTCGACCCGCTCGGCATGCGACCAGATCATGAAATCGGCATCGGCGCGCATACCCGCGACGTCGTAGATACCGCGAACCACGACATCACGCTCGGCGAGCCCATCGAAGAACGCCCGCGCCTCCTTGATGGCGGCCTCACGGTCGTCCCCCAGCACACCCGGCTGCACCTGGAACACCGAGAACATCAGGTAGCGGATGGTGGAATTGAGTGCTTGATAGTCGAGTCGCGCCATGATTCCTATCGTGCCACTGCGCCGAATCAATGCATCCGTGCGGGCCGTTCCCGACGCGGACGCGCGCGCCGTATCTCCGCGATTACACCGCGGTGGGCAGCGCGCGCCCCAGTGCCGATCAGGGCGCCGTGGCTCAGGTCAGGGCGCTACAACCCGGTCGCAGCACGCGCAGGCGCAACGCCGATCTGGACGCCGCAGGTCGGGCCCTGACCACCCGGAAGTCGCACTGCGCGGCGCGGCGCCGATCACGATGCCGGAGCTCAGATCCAGCGCTGGCCAGCCCACAGTCGCGGTCTGTGGCACAGCTGCCGCGGCTCAGGTCATGGCGCTGCCGACCCGGTAGTCGCATTGCGCCGCGCAGCGCCATCAAGACATCACAGCTCGAGATGCTGCCCGCCCGGCAGCCGAACTGGGTGGCTCTGCGCGGATCAGGCGGCGGTGTGGGTCAGGGTGGTGGCTATGCGGTGGGCGGCGGCGGTGCCGGAGGCTACGCAGGCGGGGACGCCGACGCCGTGGAGGTAGGCGCCCGCTATCGCGAGGCCCTCGAAATCGGCTGTGCTGGATTCGATTTCGGCTATGCGGTCGAGGTGACCGGGGGCGTATTGGGCGAGACCGCCGGGCCAGCGTTGAACCACAGCTGAGATCGGTTCGATGGTGGCACCGCTGACGGTGGCGAGGTCTTCGGTGGCGGCGGTAATGAGTTCGGCGTCGGACCAAGTCTGGGTGGAGTCGTCGCCGAATTTGCCGAATGAGGCTCGGACGGCGGCGGTTTCGCGTTGGGCGAGGTGGGTCCACTTGCGGCTCGACAGGGTGAAGGCCTTGGCGCGCAGAGGTTCTCCGGTGGCGACCAGAATGCCGGAGTTCTGCGGCAGCGCGGTGTCACGCGGAAGGGCCAGGGCCACAACGACAGACGAGGACAATTCGATGCCACCGGCGGCCGATGCGGCGGCGGGCGCGAACGGGCGCAGCAGGTTCGCGGTCACCGGGGCGGGGGTGGCAAGCACCACCGCGTCCACCGCGCCGATCGGTTCGACTACCCAGCCGTGGGTCGCGCGGGTCAGGTGGGTGGCCGAGGTCGCGGTGCTGAATTCCGCCTCGGACTTGGCGGCCAATGCGTCGAGGAGCACCCGGTAACCGTCGCGAAGGGCGCCGAAAACCGGCGTGTTCGAGGGCGGCGGCATCGCAGCGGCGACCGCCTGGGTGAGACTCGACGCGCCGTTGTCGAGTGCGGCGGCCAGCGTCGGCAGTGCGGCGCGCACCCCGATGGAGCGCGAACTGCCCGCGTAGACGCCACCGAGCAGCGGGTCGACGCTGCGCTCGGCGACCTGTGCGCCGAACCGGTCGGCGACCAGGCTGTATACATCGATGTCGGCGTCCGGATACCATGCCAGCGGCCGTCGCGTCTCCGCGTCGATCCGCTCGAGCGTCTCGGCATCGACCAACCCGCGCATCGACTCGGCATCCGACGGAATGCCCATCAACGTGCGTTCCGGTAGCGGATGCGCGCTGCCCTGTGCCCAGACCAGCGGCCGCAACCCGGCGGGCACCACCAACTCCGATTCCAGCCCGAGCTCGCGCAGCAGCGCGGGTACCTCCGGCCGCCGCCCTACGAACGCCTCCGCCCCGAGATCCAATGGCTCCCCGGCCAATTCGCCGGTATAGAGAATCCCGCCCAGCCGCGCGCCGCGATCGACGACCACGATCTCCGCCTGCGTCCCCAGCAGCCCACGTAACCTGTACGCCGCGACAAGCCCGCTGATCCCGCCACCGACCACCGCGATTCTCATGTCGCGACCGTAGCCCGCCGGCGGATCCGCACCGACCACACCCCTGAACTTCGTGACCGAGCACACGGTCGGCGCCCCGAATCCGAGGACCGGGCGGGTGTTTTCAACAGTCGCCGCGCAGTTGCGCCCGGATCTCGGGCTTGAGCACTTTGCCGATTTTCGAGCGCGGCAGATCGGGCCAGATCTCCACCTGCTTGGGAGTTTTCACCCCGCCGAGTCGCGCCTTGGTGTGCTCGCGCAGCTCGTCGACGGTCACGGTATGGCCGAGGTTCAATTGCACGACGGCGGTGACCCGCTCACCCCACTTATCGTCGGGAAGTCCGATGACCGCGCAGTCCTGGACCGCCGGATGCGTCAGCATCGCCTGTTCGACCTCGGCGGAGTACACGTTGAATCCGCCGGTGATGATCATGTCCTTGGCCCGGTCGACGATGTAGAGGTAGTTGTCAGCATCGAGGTAACCGATGTCTCCGGTGTGATGCCAGCCGTACCGCGACACCTCGGCGGTCGCATCCGGATTCTTGTGGTACCCGGCCATCACCAGCGGACCCCTGACCACGATTTCGCCGCGCTCACCCGCGGGAAGCAGGTGGCCCTCGGGATCCATGATGGCCACCTGGGTGAGCGGGGTAGGCCGTCCGGCCGATGACAGTCGTTCGGTGGCGATCGAGCCGTCGGGACGGAAGTGATCTTTCGGCGCCAGCGTAGCAACCATCATGGGCGCTTCGGACTGTCCGAACAGCTGGCCCATAACCGGGCCGATCCGATCCAGCGCCGCGGCCAGCCGGGCCGTCGACATCGGCGCGGCGCCGTACCAAAGACACTGCAGCGAACCGAGATTCGCTTCCGACAGCGCCGGATGATCCAGGAGCATGTAGATCAGTGTCGGCGGCAGGAAGGTGTGGGTGATCCGGTGCCGCTCGATCAACGTGAGAAATTCACCGAGATCCAGGGCGGGCATCACCACGATCTCACCGCCGAGGGTCAGGATCGGAAAGCACAGCACGCCCGCCGCGTGGGTCAGGGGTGCCAGCGCCAGGTAGCGGGGCCGAAGTTCGAATGGATAACTCATCAGGGTCAGTGCGGTCATCGCCTCGATATTGTGGCCGGTGAGCCGGACACCCTTCGGCCGTCCGGTCGTGCCACCGGTGCCGACCAGCATGGCGAGTTCGTCGATCGGCTCGACCTGCGTTGGATCGGCCGGACATTCGCGCACCCAGTCCTCGAAACTTGTTGCGTCGGCGGCATTTCCATCCAAACAGACCAGAGTCCGCAAACCGGGTAGTTGCGGTGCGATGGTCGAAACGAGTGGCGCGAAGGCGGATTGGAATATCAGGCAGGTGCAGTCGAAAAGGTCGAGCAGTTCCCGATTCTCCGCCGCCTCGTTGCGTGGATTGATCGGACACCACACCGCGCCTGCGCGGGCGATGCCGAAAACGCAGGCGAAGGCCAGCGTGTCGTTCGCCGACAGGATCGCGACCCGCTCGCCGGGCCGGATGCCGGATCGTGCCAGTGCCCCGGCGATGCGCCACGACAACTGTTGCACCTGCGCATAGGTCAGCGTGCGCCCGTTCATGGTCAGGCAGGGCGCGGCGGCGCCGAGTGAAGCGCCCTTGTCGAGATAGTCGGTCAAACGCACGGTAATCCTCTGCGGAAGCTGTTGTGGAAGTGGCCGATTCGGGCCACGGGCAGCGCTGTGCACCCGTGGCCCGAGGCCGCGATCAACGGTGCACGTTCAGGACCGGTTCACTGACCAATCCGAAACCGCGCAGCACTCCGAGCAGTTCCCGATGACCGAAAGCCTGGCACGCCGAGGCGAACCCGGTTCGTTTCGGCGGCGTCTGCAGCAGAGCATTCGCGGCAAACGCCTGCATCAGGCCGGTCTGCTTATAGTTGCAGTTCCCATAGATCACACAGTGGGCGCGCGCCAGCGGTCCGGACGCGTGCACGGAATCGAGCGAGGTGTTGATGCGCGGATTCTCCCGCGGCGGCATCTCGTCGCGCACCAGTGCGGCCTGTTCGGCCAGGACGCGGTATTTCTCCTGCACCGGAAGGTCTTTGACCTGCTCGACGACCGCCTGCACGATCTGCGGCACGCCCTGCATCAACGGCCGGTTGAAAACGCCGCCGAGCACCTTCACATTCGCGACCCGCGGATCGCGCTTGAACCACACCGGATGTGAGGTACCACCCCAGGGCAGTGCGAGCCCGATCTCGTGCTGGCCCGGTACCACCACGTCGTAGAGCCCGGCGTCCGCGGGCCACTCCACATACTGGTTCTGTTCGAGGTAGTAGGCCTTGGACAGCGCGGCATTGACCAGGATCGTCTTCGTGGACGCGACCGTCGGGAAGCCCTTCCAGAAGACCTGGATATCGAGGGTGTCCAGACCGGGGGTTTCCAGGCAGATATTCGCCGCGATCTCGCCGGTGGTGTACATCTGCGCCACGCCCGGCGCGAGCAGCAGACCGCGCGCGGCCATCTCGGCGCCGTACTGCTCATCGCAGTCGATCAGCCAATCCTGTTCGCCGGTGGTGTCGAGGTAGTGGGTCCCCGCTGCCACGCAGGCCTGTACCACCTCGTGGCCGTATTGTGCGAACGGGCCGACAGTGTTGCAGACAACCCCGGCGCCACGAAACAGCTCGGTCAACGTTGCGACCTCGTGGGCAACCTCGACGACCTCGTGCTCCACGGTTTCGATACCGGGGATCTTGTCGATCGCCTCCTGCAGCCGGGTTTTGTCCCGGCCCGCGGCTACGAACGGAATATTGAATTCGCGAAGGTATTCACAGACCAGACGGCCGGTGTATCCAGATGCGCCGTAGACGACGACGGGCTTATCGGTGCTCATGAAATCTCGAACCTTTCGTTGTCGCAGTGCTCACATGCCCATGCCGCCATCGACCGGTAGACCAGCACCGGTGATGAAGCGCGCGGCATCGGAGGCGAGGAACACCACTGCGTCGGCCATATCGGCAACCTCGCCGAGCCGTCCCTGCGGCGTCTGTTCGATGACGGCGCCGACGGCGGCTTCCGCAGTGGGGAACAAGCCGATCCGGGCGACGTCGTCGGCCAACTGGGCACCCATCTCGGTCGGGACGAGTCCGGGGTATACGCAATTCACCCGCACGCCGTAGCCGAGTTTCCCGGACTCCATCGCCGCGACCCTGGTGAGCCGATCCACCGCGGACTTGGTCGCCGAATACACCGAAATGCCGGGAAAGGCGATGGTCGCGGCGACCGAGGCGATATTCACGATGGCGCCACCGCGGCCCGCCGCGCCGCCCGGTCGCATCGCGCGTAACGCGTGTTTGATGCCCAATGCGGTGCCGAGCACATTCACCTCGAGCATCCGGCGTACTTCTTCCGGATCCAGATCGACCATGAGGCCGGTGATTTCGACGCCGGCATTGTTCACCACGATGTCCAGGCCACCGAGCGTCGCGACGGTATCGGTGACCGCCTGCGTCCATTGCGCGTCATCGGTGATATCGAGCGGCACGTATTCGGCCGTCGCGCCGCCGGCCCGCAGCGCTTCCACGGTCTCCTTACCGAGATCCTCGCGCACATCGCCGATCGCGACCACCGCTCCGGCGCGGGCCAGCGCCTCGGCCATACCCGCGCCGAGTCCTCGCGCACCACCGGTTACCAGGGCCGTGCGCCCGGTCAGGTCGTACCCACTCATCCGGCATCTCCTCCTCGAGATCGTCCATTCGGATTTCGCATTCGACTGATCGGATGCGACGTGGATCACAGTGTGCGCGCATGCTTGACGGTCGTCAAGACTTTTTTTGACAGTCGTCAAGCATTTCTTGCACGGTCGTCAAACCTGCCGGTCGCCCATTGCCGATACCGCGATACACTGGGCGAATTCACACGAGCGGTGACGGAGAGAAGCCACGATGACCGAAATCGTCGAGACCAGGCGGGATCGAATCGCGCGCCGACAGGTCGACAAGTTCGGCGAGCGACGCGCACAGCTGGCCGCCGCCGCACTGCACACCCTCGCCGAACTCGGCTATGCCCGGACCAGCCTGCGGGAGATCGCGCAGAAATCCGAGTTCACCCACGGAGTGCTGCACTACTACTTCAACGACAAGGTCGAGCTGATCACCCACGCGGTGCGGCAATACGAGCAGGTGTGCGTCACCCGTTACGACGACATCGTCGCCGCAGCGGCAACGGCCGACCAGCTCCGGCGCGACTTCGGCGCCGCAATGGCGGCCACCCTGGATGCCGACGCCCCACTGCACCGGCTTTGGTACGACTTGCGCAACCAGAGTCTGTTCGAGGAGTCCTTCCGCGATGACGTGCTCGAAATCGACGGCCATCGCGAGGAGATGATCCGCAACGTCGTCGACCGCTTCGCCGAGCTGTCGGGTCGACCGCTCCTGATCCCCTCCGCCACGGCATACGCCATCTTCGACGGCCTCTTCCAACAGGCGCTGCTGCGCAAACTCGCCGGACACAGCGATGCCGTCGACGCACTCGCCATCGAAGCCGCCGCCCTGCTCGACGTGGTGATCGGACAGCGCAAGCCCTAGTCGGCCTCCGGAATTGCACTGTCGCACAGCCATTTACGGCCGCACATAAGGCGTGATCTGCGCGACGGGTCCGTTACGCCATTCGTCTGGGTGGTCAAGGCGCACCGGGGATGATCAGGTCCACATGGTCGCGCGTGTTGTCGGTGGCGAAGTGCTCGTCTTCAGTAGCCATCCACTGCTCCCATAAGGGCAGGGTATGGGCACCGTCGCGTTCGAGACCGCGTGACAGACGCACCGCACGTGGAGTGTCGATCCATACCGCGAGCGATAGCCGATCGCGGACGGCGGCGCGGGCCGAGGAGACGCCTTCGAGAATGAGCACTCCCCCCGGCCTGACATCGTGCCATTCGGCCAAATCCCGCTCGTCCCAGTCGTATCGCTGATATCGACCGACACGGCCCTGGGCGATCGGCACCAGCACCTGCTGTTCGAGCCGCGGCCACCAGGGGAGTTCGTTGTTTCCAGCCGCGAAGTCGTCGGCGTGTACCACCTGCGCATCGCACAGTGCCGCCAAAGACGCTGCGAACGTCGACTTTCCGGCTCCAGCCGGACCGTCCACCGCTACCAGGCGGGTCGAACCGAGTCGCGGCGCGCGGGCGGCGACCCGGCCCGCGATCTCCTCGACCACCGGACTCCTACCCAGCAGCATCGGCCGACCGGTCGGTCACAGTTCGTGGACGAGTTGCACCAGGGCGGTCAGCACGCCCGGATCGGTATCGGGCAGCACACCGTGCCCGAGGTTGAAGATATGACCGGCCGCACCCATGGTGATCGCCTCATCGGCCTCGTGTGCGATGCGCCGCGCCTCGGCCTCGACGGCAGCGGATCCGGCGAACAGCACGGCGGGATCCAGGTTGCCCTGCAACGCTTTTCCGGGTCCGACCCGACGCACCGCCTCGGTCAGCGGCACCCGCCAATCGACGCCGACGACATCGGCGCCCGCCTCCCCCATCGCACCGAGCAACTCACCGGTCCCGACCCCGAAGTGGATCCGCGGCACCCCGGCCGCGGCGACCTCCGCGAATACCCGCTCCGAATGCGGCAGCACGAATTCGCGATAGTCGGCCAACGAGAGCGCACCGGCCCACGAATCGAACAACTGCACGGCGTCCACACCGGCGGCCAACTGTGCCTGCAGGAAGGCGATGGTGATATCGGTCAGGACGCCGAGCAGCTCGTGCCAGGTCGTCGGGTCGGCGTGCATCATCGCCTTGGTGCGCTCGTGGTTCTTGCTCGGCCCACCCTCGACCAGATATGACGCGAGCGTGAACGGCGCACCGGCGAATCCGATCAGCGGCGTATCGCCGAGTGCGTCCGTCAGCAGCTTCACCCCGTCGGTCACCGCGCCCACCTCTTCGGGTCGCAGCCGCGGCAGTGCGCGCACGTCCGCGATGGTGCGCACCGGCGAGGCGATCACCGGCCCGACGCCGGCCACGATATCGAGATCGATACCGGCGGCCTTCAGCGGAACGACGATGTCGGAGAACAAGATCGCCGCATCGACACCGTGGCGCCGGATCGGCTGCATGGTGATCTCACACACCAGCTCCGGGTCGAAGCACGACTCCAGCATGCCGATGCCCTTGCGCAGTTCGCGGTATTCGGGCAGCGACCGTCCGGCCTGCCGCATGAACCACACCGGACGACGGCTCGGTGCGGCGCCGGTGGCGGCGGCCAGGAACGGGGCATCGGTCAACCGGCGACGGGTTTGAGTGCTCATCACCGCCTATCGTATGCGGCCCGCAAGGCCCTCTAGCGGCGCGCCTCCGACTGCGCCGGGCACGCAAGGTCTACCGTCGCTTCCGTGACACCGCTCGACTTCCGCGACGGAGCCGCACCGACCGAAGGACCCAACGGCGAGCCAGCTCAGTTTCGCGCCGCGGTCGATGCGATGGGCACCGCAACCGTGCACCCTCGAATCGAGCTGGCACCGATCCGGCCCCCACAACGCCTGGCACCCTTTTCGTACGCACTAGGCGCGGAAGTCAAACACCCCGAAACCAATGTGGTGCCGGTCGACTCCGAGGGCGATGCCTTCGGCAGGCTGATCCTGCTGCACGATCCCGAGGGCGGCGAGGCCTGGCACGGTGTCTTCCGCTTGGTTGCCTACATCCAGGCCGATATCGATGCGGCACTGGCCACCGACCCGCTGCTTCCCGAGGTCGCCTGGAGCTGGCTGGTCGACGCGCTCGAAACCCGCGGCGAACCGTTTACCGCGCTCGGCGGCACCGTGACCTCCACCAGTTCGGTGCGCTACGGCGATATCGCGGGACCGCCGCGCGCACACCAATTGGAGCTGCGCGCCTCCTGGACCGCGATGACCACCGATATGCGTCCGCACGTGGAAGGCTTCTGCGAAGTGCTGGCCTACGCGGCCGGTTTACCGCCCGCCGGAATCACCCATCTGCGACCGGAGTCGTATACCAGCAACGACCACACCTGATCGCCACGTAAAGTTCAGGTTTATGTCGGTAGCAGACGAGTCCGAGCAAAGCAACACGCCACCAGAAAGCACGGCGGAGCCGCTGCTCGTGCCTGCCGACGGTGTGCCCCCCGTGCTCGTTACCGCAGCAGAGGTCGCCGACGCCGCTGCTCGGCTCGCGGCGGGCACCGGTCCACTGGCCGTCGATGCCGAGCGCGCCTCCGGTTTCCGGTATTCGGCGCGTGCCTACCTGATCCAGTTGCGGCGCGCGGGTTCGGGCAGTTTCCTGATCGATCCGATTCCGGTCGCCGAAGCGCTCGAACCGCTGGCGGCCGCGATCAACGATCTCGAGTGGGTGCTGCATTCGGCGGATCAGGATCTACCCGGACTCGCCGAACTCGGCCTGCGCCCCGCGCGACTGTTCGACACCGAATTGGGTGGCAGGCTGGCCGGTTTCGAGCGCGTCGGACTGGCAGCCATGGTGGAGCGGCTGTTGGGTCGTGCGCTGCGCAAGGGTCACGGTGCGGCCGACTGGTCGACCCGGCCGCTGCCCGACGATTGGCTGAACTACGCGGCACTCGATGTCGAATTGCTGCTCGAGCTGCGCGACGAGGTGGCCGTTTCGCTCGACGCCCAGCACAAGACCGATTGGGCCGCACAGGAATTCGAGCATGTCCGGATCACCGAACCCGGCACGCCGAAGGCCGACCGCTGGCGGCGTACCTCCGGCATCCACACCCTGCGCCGCACCCGCCAGCTGGCCATCGTGCGCGAACTGTGGACCACCAGGGATACCCTCGCGCGCACCCGCGATGTCGCCCCAGCCCGCATCCTTCCGGATGCCGCGATCATCGCCGCCGCGAATGCCGAACCGCGCACCATCGCCCAACTGCGCACCCTGCCGGTCTTCGGCGGGCCACGCCAACGCCGCTACTCCCGCGACTGGCTCGCCGCCGTCGACCGCGGCCGCGCCCTCCCCGACACCGACCTACCACCCCTGACCCAACCGTTCGAGGGACCGCCCCCGGTGAACCGCTGGGAGCGCCGCGATCCGGCTGCCGCCGCCCGACTGGTTCGAGCACGCGCGGCGATGGGTGAACTGTCCATCGAGTACGCGATTCCGGTGGAGAATCTGCTCTCCCCCGACCTGGTGCGCCGCTTGTGCTGGGACGGACTCCCCGATTACGACCGTGTGGGCGAGCTCGACGACCTATCCGCCGCGATCGACGGATTCCTCAAGTCGGGCGGCGCCCGACCCTGGCAGCGCGAACTCGCAGTCCCCCGACTCGCCGCCGCCCTGACCCCCGAGTAGGCCGAACTCGCCGTTCACGACGAGGTCGCGACGGACTGCTTGAAGACCTGCAGGCCGTGCTCCATGGAGGCACCGAATGCGTCCGCGAGTTCGTGCGGCAGAGTGTCGTGGATCCAGACGAAGCGGCTGCCGTCGGCATGCGGGAAAACCTGCATGGACGAGCTGTCGTGCTCCGGGGTGACGCTCCCGCCGACGATGGAGAACACGATCCGGCGTTCGGCTTCGTCGAGCGCGATGAACCGTTCGTGCAGCACTGTGCCGTTCGCGAAGGTGACGATGCGCAGGTCCGGGCCGTCGAGGGTGCTGTCGGTGACAAATCCGGGTGCCATTCGGACCGGGCCCTGTGCGAAGTCGCCGATGATCGCCCACAGTTCCTCGGCGGGCGCCTCGACGATGATCTCCTTCTTGACCGATCCCATTACTGATCCTCCTGTGCCGGAGCGGAGTCTTCGCTCTGGATAACTTCTGTTCGTTGAACGGTAGTTAAGTAACCAGCTATCGTCAATGGAGGGTTACTATTGGTTTCATGTCCGATACAGTCGATGCCGCACCTGCGGCGCTCGCTCGTCTGGTGGAATTCGTCAACACCCGCCGCGCGGACGGCGACGCCATCGGCACACCCGAGCAATTGACGAATTGGCTCCGCACACACGAATTGCTGCCCGAGGGCTCAGCCGATACGGCCGCACAACAGCGAACCGTCCGAGTCCGCGAGGGGCTGCGCGCCCTACTTGCCACGAACAACGCCGAACCCGTCACCAGCCCCCGTCCGGACGGTCTGAACCCAGCGGCCCGCGCCGAACTCGCCGCGCTCACCGTGGCGCTGCCGCTGACTCTGGACGTGACCAGCACCCCGCCCCGCTTGGTCCCGCACACCAACGACCACGTCGACCACGCCCTGGCCACCCTGCTCGCCGACGTCGCCACCGCGGTCGCGGCGGGCACCTGGTCACGCCTCAAGACCTGCCGGGAACCGAGCTGCCGCTGGGCCTTCTACGATCATTCCCGCAACCGCGGCCGCACCTGGTGCTCGATGGACGTCTGCGGCAATCGCGTGAAAGTCCGTGCCTCCCACCGGCGTAACGCAGCACGGTAGGCGAAAGCACCAATGACGGTGCCGCCCAGCGCCGGTCGGCACCGGAGCGACAAACCCTTACTCAGCGTGCGTCGAGCCAGCCCGAGATGCGGCGGGCGATATCGGTAGCGGTCAATCCGAGCTCTTCGTGCATCTCGTTGCGAGACGCATGGTCCAGGAAGTGTTGTGGCACACCGAGATCGCGGGTCGGCACATCCAAGCCCGCACCGCGCAAGCGCGCGGATACGGTGGATCCGATGCCGCCGTGCAGACCGCCATCTTCCAAAGTCACTACGAGACGGTAGTTTTCGGCGAGTTTGACGACAGTATCGGAAACCGGCAGCACCCACCGCGGATCGATCACCGTGACCGAAATACCTTCCGGCTCCAGCAGATCCGCGACCGCGACCGCGGCCGATGCGAACGGTCCGACCGTGACCAGCAGTACATCACCGCGCTGGGCTCGAGCAGAGCCGCCCTCACGCTCGGGCAGCCGCAGCACATCGACCCCATCGAGCCGCTCGACGGCCGAAATATCCTCGGCCACACTGCCCTTCGGGAAGCGGATGGCGGTCGGTCCGTCGCTCACCGCGAGCGCCTCGGCCAACTCCTCACGCAATGTCGCCGCATCGCGCGGGGCCGCAACGCGCATGCCCGGAATGATGCCGAGCACCGACAGATCCCACATGCCGTTGTGCGAGGCGCCGTCCGGACCGGTGATCCCGGCGCGATCCAGCACCACCGTCACCGGCTGCTTCAGCAGCGCGACATCCATCAGCAACTGGTCGAAGGCGCGGTTGAGGAACGTGGAGTAGATCGCCACCACCGGATGCATGCCGCCGAGGGCGAGTCCGGCCGCCGAGGCCATCGCGTGCTGTTCGGCGATGCCGACATCGAACATCCGCTCCGGGAACCGCTCCCCGAATGCCGCCAGACCGGTCGGTCCGGGCATGGCCGCGGTGATCGCGACGATGTCGTCGCGCTTCTCCGCATGCGCGATCAGCTCCTGGGAGAACACCGAGGTCCAGCCGAGCGCTTTGGGGCCGCCGAGCGGTCGGCCGGTGAGCGGGTCGATCGGATCACAGGCGTGCATCTGATCGGCGACGTGGTTCTCGGCGTGCGAGTAGCCGCGGCCCTTCTGCGTCACCACGTGCACGACCACCGGCCCGCCGAAATCCTTCGCGCGACGCAGCGCCGCTTCCAATGCGACGGTGTCGTGGCCGTCCACCGGCCCGACGTACTTCAGCCCGAGATCGCTGAACAGCTCCTGCGGACTCACCGCATCCTTGATCCCGGCCTTCACCGCGTGCACCATCGAGTACGCGGATTCACCGACGCGCGGAATGCTCTTGAGGATCCGCTTACCCGCATCCAGCGCATGCTCGTAGGCGGGCTGGGTGCGCAGCGCGGTCAACCGGTCGGCGAGGCCGCCGATGGTCGGCGCATAGGAGCGGCCGTTGTCGTTGACCACCACGACGACCGGCCGGTCCGGCGCGGCGGCGATATTGTTCAGCGCCTCCCAGCACATGCCACCGGTGAGCGCGCCGTCGCCGACCACCGCGACCACATGCCGGTTCTGCCCGGTCAGCGCGAAGGCCTTCGCCAGACCGTCGGCATAGGACAGCGAGGCCGAGGCGTGCGAGGACTCGACCCAGTCGTGGGCACTCTCGGATCGGCTCGGGTAGCCGGACAATCCACCCTGCTTGCGCAGCGTGTCGAACTGATCCTTGCGACCGGTGAGGATCTTGTGCACGTAGGCCTGATGCCCGGTGTCGAAGATCAACGGATCGGCCGGCGAGTCGAAGATCCGGTGTAGTGCGATGGTCAGCTCGACCACGCCGAGATTGGGGCCGAGGTGCCCGCCGGTGACGGCGACCTTCTGCACCAGGAACTCGCGAATCTCCTCCGCAAGTTCACCCAATTCGGCAACGGTCAGCCGTCGCAGGTCTTCGGGCGTATCGACCCGGGAAAGCACTCCCACCTGAACTCGCTCCCTCCGGATAGCGCATCTGATCCGATCAGTCTACGGAGCCGCGCCAGTGGCTCCGCACGACAATGCCCCGCCACCAGCCGACTTCGCGTGGAAGTGTGAGCCTCCACACGAATCGCCGCCCATTCGCAGACACGCTCGGGCGGGCGAGTTCG
This sequence comes from Nocardia sp. NPDC006982, assembly GCF_042869435.1. Classification (NCBI taxonomy): domain Bacteria; kingdom Bacillati; phylum Actinomycetota; class Actinomycetes; order Mycobacteriales; family Nocardiaceae; genus Nocardia; species Nocardia sp. NPDC006982. The sequence goes on from NZ_JBIAFV010000001.1 coordinate 1,276,631, forward strand.
CCGGTCAACCTAACGTTACCCAGCTTAGAGTGGACCCGTGGCCCTGCCCGAGCAGAAGGTTCCGCAAACGGTCGACCCCGGCGTCGTGGCACGCATCGTCACCGATGTCTACGAATTGTGCCGCGCCGACGATTCCGGGGAACTCGCCGATTACATCCCCGAACTGGCTGCCGTACAACCCGATTCGTTCGGACTGTGCCTGGCCACCGCGGACGGACGGGTCTACGGTACCGGCGACGTCACCACCGAGTTCACCATCCAGTCGATCGCCAAACCCGTCACCTACGCACTCGCACTGGCCGATCGGGGCATCGCGACCGTCGTCGAGCACATCGATGTCGAACCATCCGGCGACGCGTTCAATGAGATCAGCCAGGATCCGGTGACCGAACGCCCCCGCAATCCGATGATCAATGCGGGCGCCATCACAGCGGCCGCACTCATCAACGGCCGTGACCCGACCGAGCGCTTCGAGCGCATCCGGCGGTCCTACTCCCGCTTCGCCGGGCGCATGCTCACCATGAACGAGGCGGTGTACGCATCAGAGGCGTGCACCGGATTCCGCAATCACGCCATCGGCGACATGCAGCGCTCCTTCGGCATCATCGAATCCGATCCGGACGAGGCGGTCGACCGGTACTTCCGGCAGTGCTCGATCGATGTCACCTGCCGCGACCTCGCGCTGATGGCCGCGACGCTGACACGGCAACAGCGCGCGCGGTGTCGCAGCGTGCCGGGCGCTGTCGCAGCGGCTCGAATTGCACTTCCTGCACGTCACCCAGTTGCGCACCACGATCCGCGCCGCGTACACGGTGGCCGAGGTGCCCTCACGGCTGCGACGCACCAAGGACATCGTCCTCGACCACCATCGGCCCGCGGAGGAACCGGCGTGCACGTTCCTGCCGATCGAGGACCATCCCGCACTCGCGGCTCTCGCTTCGGACGATCGCAGCCGGCTGGCGAAGGATTTCGAGGTGCGCACCGTTGCCCGCGGCGCGGTCATCGCCGAGCGCGGCAGCAGTCGCACCGGGCTGTATCCGATTCTCGAAGGCCGGGTCCGGATCACCTTCGAGGGCGCCGATGCCCGGACCCATCGGCTGGTATCACATTCGGCGGGAATGTCTTTCGGCGAGGCCCCGATGTTGGTCGGGACACCGTTCGGGAACGAGGCACGTGCGGAACGCGCGGTGCGCGTTGCGGTTCTGCGTCCGGAGCGGTTCGACATGCTCACCGAGCAAGCGCCGGACCTCGAGCTCGCGCTGCTCGAGCGACTCGCCGCGGGGGCGTATGCGCGGATGGATGCGGCGGGACGGGCGATCGCCGTGCGCGGCGGCGACTGTTGACCGGCTTTGCCCGGGTCAAGGGGACATTTCCGAACGACCGTTGCGTCTGAAACCGATGAAGTCAGGAGAGCGCCGTGAGCAAGAAGAAGTCCCACGACACCGCCGGCACGGTCACCACCCTCGGGGCCGGCAGCGCCCGCGCCACCCCGGATCTGATGCGCGTCACCATTTCCATCGAAACCCGGGCCGGCAAGGTTGCGCTCGCCTACGGCCAAGCCGGTGAGCGCGTCGCCGCCGTCACCGAATCGCTGCGCTCCGATGGCGTTCCCGGCACCGATATCGCCACCAGCGGGCTGTCGGTGCGCACCGAAACCGTCTGGCTCGAAGGCGGTGGCTCCAAGATCACCGGTTACGTCGCGACCACCGAGCTCACCGTCGTGCTGCGCGATATCGGCGAAACTGCGGATCCGGGCCCCGCAACAATCATCGCCAACTGTGTCGACGCCGGTGGTGACGATGTCCGCCTCGGCGGCCTCGATCTCGGTTTCGCCGATCAGGAGAGCCTGCTGATCCGCGCCCGCGATGCCGCTTGGGACAACGCGCTCGCAAAGGCTGAGCAGTATGCGGGCCGTGCTCGGCGGTCCCTGGGCCCGGTTCTCGAAATCACCGAGAACGCCACCTCCACTCCGGCCGCCACGCCCCGGCTCATGGCCATGTCGGCCCCGATGAACGAGTCCTACGGTGGCGCTCCGGTTCCGGTCGAACTCGGCGAATCCGAAATCTCGGCGACCATCCGCGCGACCTGGCAGCTCGACTGATTCCATCTGACCTAACGCTTGCTTGGGTATAGTGAGGGCCTCATCGCGTCTGAAGGGGTCCGCATGTCGTTCGTGCTCATCGAGAAACCGCGACCGCAGGTCGCGCTGGTCACGCTCAATCGGCCGGAACGGATGAACGCGATGGCCTTCGATGTGATGATCCCGCTGCGCGAGGCCCTTGAAACGGTCAGTGCCGATAACGAAGTGCGGGTCGTGGTGCTGACCGGCGCGGGCGAGGGCTTCTGCTCCGGCGCGGATCTGCAGAACGCGGGCCGGATTCCCAATACCGAAGGTCTCACCAAGACCAGCGTTGCGCGGCGCTCGATGGATCTGCTCAACGATGTGATGATCACGCTGCGGCGGATGAACCAGCCGGTCATCGGCGCGATCAACGGTGCGGCGATCGGCGGTGGCTTCTGTCTCAGTGTCGCCACCGATATCCGAATCGCCGGCGAGGACGCCTACTTTCGCGCGGCGGGCATCAATAACGGCCTCACCTCGGCGGAATTAGGCATCAGCTATCTGCTGCCGCGCGCCATCGGCGCCTCGCGCGCCTTCGAAATCATGTTGTCGGGCCGGGATGTCGACGCGGTCGAGGCCGAACGGATCGGCCTCGTCTCGCGCGTCGTGCCCACCGTCAAACTGCTGGACACCTGCTACGACCTGGCCGAACGCATCATCAGCTTCAGCCGCGTCGGTACCGAGCTCACCAAACGCATGCTGTGGAGCGGTATGGAGGCCGGCGGTTTCGAATCCCATATGCAGCACGAGGGCATGTCCCAGCTCTACGTCCGACTCACCACCGAGAATTTCGACGAGGCCATCCGGGCGCGGCGCGACCGGCGGCCACCGGTATTTGAAGACTGACCGTCACGAGCGTCGGTCTATGCCATTGATCAGCAAGGTCACCGTATCCGCGCCCGCGTGGCGGTCCTTCGAGATCTCCTGGTACTCAGGGGAATCCGCCCACTCGCGGAATGAAGGCTCGTCCGGGAACGACATCAGTACGACCTTCTCGTGATCCGAATCGCCCTCGATCACCCGCGGGGATTCATCGGAGGCCAGCAGGGTGCCGGAGTAGCGGGTGAACACCTCGAGGAAGCGCGCACGGTAACGATCGTAGGCGGTGCGATCGGTGAACTTCAGTTGTGCGACGACATACACGGTCATGGTTGACTGTAAGCCGCGCTGCCACAACAGCGATCGAGGGCACCGGATAGTTCGCCGGGGTCGCCTTCGGGCCGGCCTGGGTGTGGCCGGTTCGCACCGTGGATCGATGGACAGGGGCTGAAGTCCGGCCGGTGGCTGCATACCGGGGTGCCGCTGATGATGCTGACTCCGACGCCCGGGGCTGGCGGTATGGCGCTATCGCGGGCGGTCCTGCTCTGCGCCAGGCGTTACAGGTCTCAACGCTCCAGTAGGGCGAGGCATTCGACGTGGTGGGTGGCTGGGAAGGCGTCGAAGGCGCGTAGCTCAGCGAGGTGGTAGCCCGCCGATCGGTAGAGGCCGAGGTCGCGGGCGAATGAGGCCGGATCGCAACCGATGTGGATGATGCGGGACGGGCCGCTGGTGGTCACGGCGGTGACGACCTCCTTGCCCGCGCCCGCGCGGGGTGGATCCAGGACGACCACATCCGGGGCGGCGCTGCTGGCGTGTTCGGCCAGCCAGTGTTCGACACGCTGGGCGCGCAGGTCCAACCAGGGCAGATCGCGCAGCGCGGCACTACCGTCGGCGACCGCGGACCGCGTCGATTCCACCGCGAGCACCGAACCGGTCCGGCCGACCTGTCCGGCCAGTCGGGCCGCGAAAACCCCTACGCCGCTGTACAGGTCCCATGCCCGCTCCCCGTGACCGAGCCCAGCCCAGCCGGCGACCACATCCGAATAACATTGCGCCGCACCATGATGCGCCTGCCAGAACCCGGTTGCCGCTAGCTCCCACCGCCGCCCGGCCACATACTCGACCGTCCGACCGCTACCGCCCATCACCCACTCGTCCCGAGCCGCGTGCGTCGCCGCCCGCCGCGCCGCCGCCCGCCGCCGAACCCCCTCTCCCCCAGCCGATCCGGACCGATCGCTGCCTCGCGAGCCTTCGCCACCGAACTCGTCACGACGAGACCGATCCCGACGCCTGCCCCGATCCCACTCGCCATCGTGCCCCGGTTCGGCACGACGACTGCGACCATCCGCATCGCCGGGCAGGGCTTCAGGGCCGTCTCCGTCATCGATACGCCGCCATTCCGATCCGCCCCGACGGCCTTCGTCGCCGTGTCCGCGTGCACCGGTCCGCGGCGACTCGCTGCCGGGCCCCCGCTCAGCGGCGCGACGCTTTCCGGAACGCCGGTCTGTGTCCCGCCTGCCACGCCGATCCGCACCTCGCCTCGAAGGCCGTTCGGACTCAGCACGTCCCGCAACTGCCGACGGAGCCAACTCGACGATGTGCCGCATCCCATCGCCGTCGACCGCGACTACCAGATCCGCGCCGGGAGTCCATATTCGATCCGCAATACCCGCCATCGCACCCGGAACCGGCTGGGGGCAGCGCAGATCGGTGATCACCTCGGTGCTGCGGTACCCGTGCACTCCGGGTCGCCCCTCGCCGTCAACGGCCAAGCGGACGCGGGTGCGCCAGCCGCCGGTGGCGTCGGCCGGATAACCGGCGATCGGCTCCACGGTGATATCTCGTTCGATTCCGGCGATGCGATGCAGTTGCTCCGCCACAACCGCCGCCTTCAGCGCCCGCTGCGCGGCGGGGGTGGCGAAGGAGAAATCGCAGCAGCCCGCGCCACCGGGACCGGAGACGGGACAGGTGGCGGGAACGCGATCCGGGGATGCCTCCAGGATTTCGATCGCATCGGCACGGCAGAACGAACCCCCGCGATCCTCGGTGACCCGCACTCGAACCAGTTCATCGGGCAGTCCGTGCCGCACGAAGACCACCCGGCCCTCGTGCCGCGCGACACAGAATCCGCCATGTCCGGGCGGCCCGAGCCGCACCTGGAAAGTGTTCGATCGCCAGTCGGTCACCCTCGGTCCCCGTACCCGCGCCGCACCGCACCGGGCGCACTCACCACACCGGCCTGCCTGGCCTTCGCGGACGACGTCAACTGCCACGGCACACTCGTCACCATGACACCCGGTTCGAACAGCAACCTGCCCTTGAGCCGCAACGCGCTCTGGTTGTGCAGAATCTGCTCCCACCAGTGTCCGACAACGTATTCCGGAATGAATACGGTCACCACATCGCGCGGCGAATCGCGCCGCACCCGCTTGACGTAATCCAGTACCGGCTTGGTGATTTCGCGATAGGGCGATTCGATCACCTTGAGCGGCACCGTGATATCGCTGCGCTCCCACTCCCGCACCAGCGCCCTGGTGTCGGCCTCGTCGACGTTCACCGTCACCGCCTCCAAAGTATCGGGGCGGGTCGCGCGCGCATAGGCCAGCGCCCGGCGCGTCGGCAGATGCAGTTTGGACACCAGCACGATCGAATGCGACCGACTCGGCAGCACGCCGTCCCATTCCTGCTCATCGAGTTCGCGGGAAACCGAATCGTAATGCCGCCGAATGAGTTTCATCACAACGAAGATCGACACCATGGTGCAGATCGCGATCCAGGCACCGGCGAAGAACTTGGTGATCAACACGATGACCAGCACCGTCCCGGTGGCACTGAGCCCGATCGCGTTGATCACCCGCGAACGCTTCATCCGCGCCCGCTGCGACGGATCGGTTTCGGTGCGCAACAACCGGGTCCAGTGCCGCAGCATGCCGGTCTGGCTGAGCACGAACGAGACGAATACCCCGACGATGTACAGCTGGATGAGCTTGGTCACCTCGGCGCCGAACACCACGACGAATGCGACGGCCGCACCCGAGAGGAACAGAATGCCGTTGCTGAACGCCAGTCGGTCGCCACGGGTGTGCAACTGCCGTGGCAGGTAACGGTCCTGCGCCAGAATCGAACCCAGCACCGGGAACCCGTTGAACGCGGTATTCGCGGCGAGCACCAGGATCAGCGCGGTCACCGTGGTGATGAAGAAGAAGCCGATCGGGAAGCCGTGGAAGACGGTCTCGGCCAGCTGGGCGATGAGCGTCTTCTGGTGGTAGTCCGCAGGCGCGCCGATCAACTCGGATTCATTGTGCGCGTAGACGATCCCGATCTTCTGGGCCAGGATGATGATGCCCATCAGCAGTGCGATCGCGATGCTGCCGAGCATCAGCAACGTGGTCGCGGCATTGCGCGACTTGGGTTTCCGGAATGCGGGCACACCATTGCTGATCGCCTCGACACCGGTGAGCGCGGCACAGCCGGAGGAGAACGCCCGCGCGATCAGGAAGGTGAACGCGAGTCCGTATAGGTGCTCCTCCTCGGCATTGAGCTGGAAGCCCGCCGATTCGGCGCGCAGGTCGTCGCCGAGTATGAAGATGCGGAACAGCCCCCACCCCAGCATCGCGAACATGCCGAAAATGAAGGCGTAGGTCGGAATCGCGAAGGCGACACCGGATTCCCGGATGCCGCGCAGATTGATCGATGTCAGCACGACGATGGCGACGACCGCGAACAACACCTTGTGCGTGGCGACGAACGGAATCGCGGACCCGATATTCGACGCCGCCGAAGAGATGGATACCGCCACCGTGAGCACATAGTCGACGAGCAACGCACTACCGACGGTGAGCCCGGCGTTGGGCCCGAGATTCGTGGTGGCGACCTCGTAGTCACCGCCGCCGGAGGGGTAGGCGTGCACATTCTGCCGATAGCTGGCGACCACCACGGCCATCACGAATGAGACGGCCAGACCAACCCAGGGCGCATAGACGTAGGCAGAAATGCCTGCCACCGAAAGAACGAGGAAGATTTCCTCCGGAGCGTAGGCCACCGAGGACATGGCATCGGAGGCGAACACCGGAAGCGCGATTCGCTTCGGCAGCAGGGTATGGCCCAGCGCATCGCTACGGAAAGGCCTGCCCAGCAGCAAACGTTTGGCTGCCGTCGTCAACTTGGACACTGGAGCGAGCATAGATCCCCGCAGGATGCAGCGCTCCCTCGGCTGGTTCGCGTCGTATGTTTGGTTGACAGGTGGAGGGGAAATTGGGCCATGGAAACATCTGGCGGGTACGGTTCGATGCCGAGGTAAGCAAACCGAACGCCCTGCGGCGCGAGCTCACCGCCCGGAGGCGGTAGCTTGCGTAACCACGTAGGGCCTGCGAGTGCCGCCAATTGAACACAGTTTCCAGGAACGAGGTTGCGGTGTACGTAGTGATCATGGGTTGCGGACGAGTCGGCTCATCGCTGGCACGCGCCCTGGTCCGGGTCGGCCATGAGGTCACCGTGATCGACCGGGACCACAGCGCCTTCCTGCGCCTCGGCGAGGACTTTCCGGGCGAGCGGGTGGTCGGTGTCGGCTTCGACCGGGATGTGCTGACCCGCGCGGGAATCGAGCGGGCCGACGCCTTCGCCGCAGTCTCCTCCGGCGATAACTCCAACATCATCTCCGCGCGGGTGGCCCGGGAAATGTTCGGTGTGCAGCGCGTGGTCGCGCGCATCTACGACGCCAAACGCGCCGCCGTCTACGAGCGCCTCGGCATTCCGACCATCGCCACCGTGCCGTGGACCACCGACCGCTTCCTCACCACGCTGATCGGGGACGGCGGCACCACGACCTGGCGGGATCCGACGGGCACCGTTGCGGTAGCCCAGTTGACACTGCACGAGGAGTGGTATGGGCGCACCGTGCGCGATCTGGAGCGCAGCGTGGGCGCCAGGGTCGCCTTCATCATCCGGTTCGGTCAAGGCCTGCTCCCCGAGAGCAAGACCGTGGTCCAGGCCGACGACGTCGTCTATGTCGCAGCCACCTCCGGCTCCGTCGGCGAGGCCGTCGCCTTGGCCGGTAAGCCCCCAGCAAGCGAGGACTGAACATGAAAGTGGCGATCGCCGGAGCCGGCGCCGTCGGCCGATCGATAGCCAGGGAGCTACTGCGCGGCGGCCATCGGGTGATGCTGCTCGAGCGCCAGCTCGACCACATCGACCCCGCCGCCATCCCGGATGCCATCTGGGTCCATGCCGACGCGTGCGAACTCGCACTGCTGGAGGACGCGGGTATGCAGACCTACGAGGTCGTCATCGCCGCCACCGGCGACGATAAGACGAATCTGGTGCACAGCCTGCTCGCCAAGACCGAATTCGGCGTGCGCCGGGTGGTGGCGCGGGTCAACGACCCACGCAATGAATGGCTCTTCGACGCGTCCTGGGGCGTCGATGTCGCAGTGTCGACGCCGCGGCTGCTGGCCTCGCTGGTGGAAGAGGCGGTCTCGGTCGGCGATCTGGTCCGGTTGATGACGCTGCGGCAGGGTCAGGCCAATTTGGTCGAGATCACCCTGCCCAGCGATACCGCCTTGGCGGGCAAGCCGGTCCGCACGCTCACCCTGCCGCGCGACGCCGCCCTGGTGACGATTCTGCGCGGCGGCCGCGTGATCGTGCCGCAGCCCGACGACCCCTTCGAGGGCGATGACGAGCTGTTGTTCGTGACCTCCGTGGAGGCCGAGGAAGACCTGCGGGTGGCGCTGGCCACGCACGGTATCAAACCCTGACTCCCCGACAAGGCTGATATGGATCAGCGCCTGTCCGAGCTCAGGATGCGGCCGCGAGCTGCGCGCGCAGCTTGTTCAGCGCGCGATGCTGCATAACCCGGACCACGCCGGGACTGGTGCCGATGGCCTCGGCGGTCTGCGCTGCGGTCCAGCCGAGCACGATCCGCATCACCAGCACCTCGCGGTGCGCGGGGGCCAGGATCTTCATCAATTCCCGGGTGGCCTCGCGACGTTCGGACGCGATCGCCCACTCCTCCGGGCCTGCCGCGGTCGATGCCGTATCGGGCACCTGGTCGACCGGGTACATCGGGTGCAGCTGCGAACGCCGGAACGCGTCGGCCACCTTATTGGCCGCGATGCCGTAGACGAACGCCAGGAACGACTTGCCCTGATCGCGGTAGCGCGGAATGGCGTTGACGGTGGCCAGCAGGATCTCCTGCACCACATCGTCGGCCGTGACGTGCAGATGTGCGGTATTGCCAAGGCGCGCACCGCAATACCGGCGCACGAGCGGGTGGACCAGCCGGATGATCTCGGTGACCGCCGCACGGTCGCCCGCTGCCGCCGAACCGATCAACTTATCCAGTTCGGCCGATACCCGGCGGCTCTCCGACAGGGCCGGATTGTGGTGGGCCTGGTTTTTCGACAGTGTCGCAATGCTGTGCTCGGTAGCCAACTTCCGAGTCCTTCCTCGCCGATCGTGCTTTTTTGCTTGCACTGATCGTCTGATGAACTCGGTCGCCCAACCAGGCACCCCAGGGTGGATACTCCCCCACCTCCGGCGGCGATTCGTTAACACCCCAGCGGAATTCGGGGCGGGAATTCCTAGGCCGTTTCGGCGGCCGTACCCCGGCGCACCGGCAGATGTCCGGCCCGGCGCACCGCCCACACGGTCACGGCCAGCGCGACGGCGGTCAGCGGCCAGCCCATCGCGATGCGCGCGAAGGCCAGCCAGCCGGTGCGATCGGTGTCGTAGAGCTGTGACTGCACCAGATAACGCGCGCCGAACACGATCACCCAGGTGGTGGTCGCCAGGTCGTAGAGGCGCACGACTCGGCGGTCGGACCGCCATTCGGTGCCGTGGCCGTTGAGCACACCCCAGATCACGCCGACCAGCGGCCAGCGCACCAGCATCGACACAAGGAACACCCCGGCATAGACCAGGCTGGTGTAGATGCCGAACAGGAAGAAGCCTTTCGCCTCACCCATGCGGTAGGCGATGAACGCGCAGATGCCCACCCCGAGGAAGCCCGAGATCGCGGGCTGGATGGGGCTGCGCCGCACGAGCCGCCACACCAGAATCGCGGCAGCCACGCCGAGTGCCGACCAGATCGCCGCAGTGAGCCCGGCAAAGGTGTTCACGGGCACGAAGACCAGTACCGGCAGCGTCGAGTAGATCAGGCCGCTGAAGCCGCCCAACTGCTCGAGGAGGGTTTGTTCGGCCTCTTCGGTTTCGGCGTCTACAGAGCGATCTACGGCGTCGGACGGGCCCGCGTCGATCGGCTCACGACCTCGGGTGTGGATCTCCGCGGCGTTCTCGTTGCTCGATGGCATACGTCAGCTGTTCTCACGCAATTCGTAGTAGGGGTTGTAGATCACCTTACGACCATCCCGGTCACCCACACGACCGCGGACAAGGATCTTGCGTCCCGGTTCGATACCGGGAATACGGCGGCGACCGATCCACACCAGACTGATGGCGTCGGTGCCGTCGAAGAATTCTGCCTGAACACTGGCGCCGACGGACTTCGGACACGCCTCGACACTGCGTAGTCGGCCGAGCATGGTCGCCTCGTCACCGCGCTGACAGTCCGAGGCCCGGCAGGCACCCGACGCATCGGCCGATTCGGCGAGTTCCTCGGCGTCCAACTGATCGAGATCCTCGGTCAGCCTGCGGCTCAGTCGGCGAAAATAACCTGAGGCGGCGGATGACATTTGACGCTCTCCTGCGTGGAGCAAGACGACGTGGGTCCCACGCCATCATGGTTGTTCCGGTGACGACCGGCTTAAGGCCGTATACCCGCCACTGTAGATGGGCAACCCTCACCCCGCTACGCTCGGACCGGTGTTCGACTCCCCACATTTCGCGCCGGACCGCAGCGGCCGCGCCTCGATCGCCGTGGCGTTGCCGGGAACCGGTTCGGATGCCGACTTCGCCCGCCGCGCCTTCGGACCGGCTTGCGCGGCACGCGGAATCGAATTCATCGCCGTCGAACCAGACCCGCGCGGAGTGGTTGCCGGGTACCGGGCGGCGCTCGATGGGGCCGCGAGGCGCGGGCCGGTCCTGGCCACCGGGATCTCCCTCGGCGCGGCGGTCGCACTCGAATGGGCGGCTGAACATCCCGGGGCAGCAACCGGCGTAGTGGCGGCGCTACCGGCCTGGACCGGTCCCGATACCGCCGCGTGCCCGGCCGCACTCAGCGCTGCCGCCACCGCGGCCCAGCTGCGTGCGGACGGGCTCGACGCGGTGGTCGAACGCATGCGCGCGAGCAGCCCGCGCTGGCTCGCCGACGCGCTCACCCAGTCCTGGCATTCGCAGTGGCCGCGGCTGCCCGAGGCGCTGCAGGAGGCCGCCGACTACAAGTGGCCCGATGCGGAACGACTCGGCACCGTCGAGGTGCCCGTCACCATCGTCACCGCCGTCGACGATCCGGTACACCCGCTGTCGGTCGCCGAGGAATGGGCCGAGCTGATCACGCGCGCCGAGCTGATCCGGATCACCCTGGATGAACTCGGCGCGGATCCCGCGATTCTCGGAAACGCGGGACTCGCGGCGTTCTAGTTGAGCCCGAGCTGCTGCATGGCGGAGCCGTCCGCACCGCGGCGCGGTTCATTCGGCATGCGCGGCGGGACCAGCGGCTGGGGTGTGGGCTGGACCGCGGCCTGCTGTGCGGCCATTGCCTGCTGCTGTGCGTCCACCTGCGCCTGATGCGCGGCGGCCAGCTGCTCGGCCAGCTCCGGTGGCAGCACGACGGCCAGCGGCTCGCGCACCGGCATCGGATCGTCGCCGCGCCGAATCACGGTCTCGGTCAAGATCGCTCGCGCGGCCCGCACCAGCGGCCCACCGTCATCGGCGGCGCCCTGCGGACCCGCGGCCACCAGCCGCACCATCCATCTCGGACCATCCACCCCGATGAAGCGCAGGTCCGCGCCCTCGGTGATGGCGAGCAGTTCCCGGCCCCACGGTCCGGTCTCCACCGCGACCCTGGCGCCGTCCTTGCGTAGCGATTCGGCCAGATCCGCTGCCACCGAACGCCATTGGCCCGCCGACTTGGGCGCGGCATAGGCCGCGACCGTGATCCGACCGTGTTCGGTCGCCAGGTGCACCGCCTGCGGCGCGCCGTCCGGGGTCATCTCGACCTGCAATTGGCCGCCCGGCGGCACCGGCAGGATCACCGAACCCAGATCGAGGCGCTGATCGGACACATTGTCCAGCAGCTCGGCCACCTCGTCGTAGTCGTACGGGCCGGATTTCGGCATATCCACGACATCGTCATCGTCGTAGTCGTGCTCGTCGTACTCGGATTCGTCGTACTCGGGTTCGTCGTCGTAGTGCGCGGCGGCATAAGCGGCTGGGACGATCGGATTCTCGTCGGTGATCGGATCGATGATGGGGTTCTCGTCGGTGATCGGCTCATCGTCGTAACCCGCGTCGCCGTAAGCGGCGTACTCGCCGTATTCGTCGGCGTATTCGTCGTCGTACCGGTCCTCGGCGTATTCCTCACGTCCGCCGGACTTGCGTCTCTTCCCGAACATGCCGGTCATGCCTCCTTGCCGAGAGTGGCCACCTCGTCGGCCGACGCGGCCAGACTGGCGTGGCCACCGCTCGACCCGTAACCGCCCGCTCCCCGCGTGGTGTCGTCGAGTACGTCGACCTCCACGAAATCGACCAGTTCCACCCGCTGCACCAGCAGCTGCGCGATCCGATCGCCACGACGCAATTCGATCGGGGTGCGCGAATCGTGATTGATCAGGCACACCTTGATTTCGCCCCGATAGCCCGCATCGACGGTGCCCGGCGTATTCACCACGGACAGACCGGTTTTCGCGGCGAGTCCGGACCTGGGATGGATCAGGCCGACCGTGCCGACCGGCAGTGCGACCGCGACACCGGTGCCGACCAGCACGCGCTCCCCCGGTTCGATGATGACGTCCTCTGTAGTGCACAGGTCCACGCCCGCGTCTCCGTGGTGGGCACGCGTTGGCACGGGGATGCCGGGATCAAGCCGCAGCAAAGGTATGGGTGAAAGGGCGCTCACGTTGTCCGAGCCTACGCGTACGCCCTCGACCTCAGTGAATTAGTGTTGAGTCGTGTCGGACCAGCCCAACCCAGTGACTATGGACGATCAACAGCGAAGCTTCGAGCCTTACCGCGAGCGCCTGTGGGTGCCGCTGTGGTGGTGGCCGATCGCGTTCGCCATCGCCGGCTTGCTGGCCGCCGAAATCCATATGGGCGCACCGGGTCTGCGCGCCTGGTTGCCCTACGCGTTACTGTTTCCGGTGCCGGTGTGGGTGCTGTTGTGGCTGAGCCGTCATCGGGTGGAGGTCGCCCAGGACGGTTCCGGCATCCGCGAACTCCGCGCCGATCGCGCGCATTTGCCGGTGAACTTCGTGGCCAGATCGGCCACGGTGGCCCCCACCGCCAAGAGTGCGGCGCTGGGCCGCCAGCTCGACCCCGCCGCCTATGTCCAACATCGGCCATGGGTGGGGCCGATGGTGCTACTTGTACTCGATGACCCAGACGATCCGACGCCGTACTGGTTGATCAGTACGCGACGGCCGGACCGGGTCTTGGCCGCGCTTGGCATACCTGGCTGAGGCCGGGCGTGCCGAGCGCGGGCTGACCGTTGATCTCGGCTGGAGATCAGATCTCGCGCCGGAAATCAGGCTGCACAGTCCATGCAGATCAGCTGACCGCCACTCTCACTGGCCAGCCTGCTCCGGTGATGGACCAGGAAACAGCTGGAACAGGTGAACTCGTCGGCCTGCTTCGGGATCACCCGAACTGTCAGGACTTCCTCGGACAAGTCCGCGCCGGGAAGCTCGAACGACTCCGCGGTATCGGATTCGTCGATATCCACGACGGCGGACTGTGCCTCGTTGCGACGAGCCTTCAGCTCCTCCAGCGAATCTTCCGACACTTCGTCGGTTTCAGTGCGCCTCGGTGCGTCATAGTCGGTTGCCATGTCGTCTTCCCCTCGTCCTTACTCCGTATATCCCGGACCGGGCCACTCACACCGATTCCTCGGAATCGGAATGACCAGCTCCGCCCCGCCGGTGGTGCACGTCACACGTACACCGGTCCCCTATCAGGGCGGATCATGCGGACCCACCTTTGATAGCGCTCGGTAAACGCGGGACATGCCCTTCTTGTTCCCGCGACCGACCACCGTTTTGGGCTGCGATGTTTCGATCTGGGCCGCCAGACAATAGCGGACGCCACAGCAAAAGTCGCAATCAAAACACAGACGATTCGAAACTGAGGGGTAATCGACACCAACCGTGAACTCGCCGAGACCTTACGCACTGCCGCGGACACATTTTCGTAGAGTATGCACGTGGTTTCACTCATCACCGAAGGCAGCGCAACGGATCGAACGGGTCAACCCTTCCTCCGGCGACGCAACCAGCCATGGTTGATCCTGGTCGGCGTCCTACTCCTGATCTGCACCGTGGTGTGGATCAAGGCCCTGACCACCGAGGACAGCAGCGGAACCGCGATGGCGTGCAATTCGCCGAGCCCGGCCACCGACGCGAAATCGCCCCAACCGGCCCCGATGGGTCAGCGGGTAGGTCAATCGCGGCTGACCGACGTCGAACCGGCGGCGCTGGCCTCGTCGAAGGTCCGCGTGCTGAACGCGAACAACAAGAGCGGTCAGGCCTCGCACATCGCCTCGGCGCTGGGCGATCTGGGCTTCGCGAGCGCGCCAGGACAGCAATTCGGTAACGATCCGGTTTATGTCAACGGCGATCTGAACTGCACCGGCCAGATCCGCTTCGGCGTGAACGGCCGACCGGCCGCCGCTTCGGTCCAGTTGGTCGCGCCGTGCGCCGAGCTGATCGAGGATCAGCGCAACGACGACACCGTGGACCTGGTGCTCGGTTCGGTATTCGGCGAATCGCTGCGGCCCAGCCCCGACGCCGAGGAAGTGCTGAAATCGCTGAAGAATCCGGCACCGGGCGGATCCACGTCCATCGACCCCAAACTGCTTTCCGCAGCGCGCACGGCACGCTGCTGACCTTTCCTGAACCGACCTTCATCGCCCCGGTCTGCCGCTTCGGCAGACCGGGGCGATCCGTTTTCAGGCGTCCGGGATCGCGGTGGTCGCGCCGACACGCTCGAACAGTTCGGTCAATTCGTTCGCTACGCCCGGTGCGGCGGCAACGACCAACTCACCTGCCGCACCCGGGCTGGTCGCCGCGGGCAAGCGCAGCGCCGCACCCGCCTCCGCGGCGATCAAAGCGCCCGCCGCCCAGTCCCACGCATTGAGTCCGTGTTCGTAGTACGCGTCGACGCGGCCCTCGGCGACGAAGCACAGATCCAGTGCCGCCGCGCCGAGACGGCGGATATCGCGGATCTCCGGCAGGATCTGCGCGATCAACTCCGCCTGCCTGGCCCTGCGGTGTTTGCCGTACGCGAATCCGGTGGCCACCAAGGCCATCGCCGCCGATCGCACCGGTGTGCAGCGCAGGTGTTCCACGGTGCCGTCACCGGTCACCTTCGTGGCTCCCATCCGCAGTCCGGCGCTGTAGGTGGCCGCCCGCGCGACATCGACCACCGCGCCGGCGACGGGTTGTCCGTCGCGCATCGCCGCCACCGAAATCGCATAGCCGGGAATGCCGTACAGGAAGTTCACGGTGCCGTCGATCGGGTCCACGACCCAGTGCACGGTGTCCCCGTCACCGTCGGCCAGGCTGCCGCCGCCCTCCTCACCGAGGATCGGATCGCCGGGGCGCACTTCGTCGAGCAGGCGACGGATCAGATCCTCGGTCTCGGTATCGACGATCGTCACCGGATCGGTGGGGTGGCCCTTGGCCTGCACGACCCCGTCGCGCGCACCCTCCGGACCGAATACCTCGGGCCGGCGCGAGCGCACATGCGCGGCCGCGGTTTCGGCGAGTTGGACCGCGATCCGGCGCAATTCGGCAACATCCTCGGATGGCATCGCGGTCGGTCGGGCGGTAACTGACGCTGTGGTCTCCGGCATGCCCCCATGCCATCACACATCCTCGGCGAACGGGAACCGATGCCCGCCCATTACTCTTGTCGTGCACGACACAACGCCGTCGTCGGGCACATCACCGCATGCTCCGCGACCAGCCGGTGGTGAGTTCCTGTGCGGCGGCGCGTTCATCACATCGGCCAGCACAGGGAACGAGGGAACGTCATGTCCGCTCGGGGGCACGCATTCGGTATCGATATCGGTGGCAGCGGCGTCAAGGGCGCCGCGGTGGATCTGGCCACCGGAGCATTGGTCCATGAGCGGATAAAGATCCTGACACCGCATCCCTCGACACCGCAGGCGGTCGCCGACGCGGTCGCCAAATTGGTCGCCCAGGCCGATTGGGACGGCCCGGTCGGCATCACGCTGCCCTCGGTCGTGCTGCAAGGCGTCGCGCAGACAGCCGCCAATATCGACAAGGCGTGGATCGGCACCGACGCGCGGGCGCTGTTCTCCGCGGCACTCGACGGCCGCGCCGTTACCGTGCTCAACGACGCCGACGCGGCCGGTCTGGCCGAAGATCGCCACGGCGCGGCAAAGGAATTCGACGGTCTGGTGGTGCTGCTGACCTTCGGCACCGGCATCGGCTCGGCGCTGCTGTTGCACGGCACGCTGGTGCCCAATACCGAACTCGGCCATCTCGAGGTCGGCGGCATGGAGACCGAACACCGCGCCGCCGCCTCGATCAAGGATCGCGACGGCCTGACCTACGAGCAGTGGGCCGCCCAGGTCAGTATTGTGCTCGGCGGCCTGGAGAATTTGTTCTGGCCGAAGGTCTTCGTCGCAGGTGGCGGCATCAGCCGCGATGCCGAACAATGGATTCCATTGCTCACCAACCGAACCCCGGTGATTCCCGCCCGGCTGGAGAACACCGCGGGCATCGTGGGTGCGGCCATGGCCATCGATGCGGGCATCGCACCGTAGACGCGCGGAGGGTGCGGCATTAGCCGTTGCCGGGATCGTGCCGTAGGTACCCTGGTTCGATCGTTACAATGGAACGTACTCCGGCCGCGAGCCGGAAACCCCAGACCCGGCGCTCAGCCGGTGAAACCCGACAGACCGCTCCGCCGGAACACCACTCTGGCGTGACGCCGCACGAGACCGTCACGAAAGGGCGTACGTGGTAGCCACGACCCGTCAGACCGCCGAATCGGCCGATGCCGACTCCGCAGATGTAACCGAAGCACGGCCGGTCCGCAAGGCTGCCGCGAAGAAGGCCCCGGCCAAGAAGGCCGCTGCCAAGAAGGCTCCGGCCAAGAAGGCCGCCGCCGCGAAGGCGACGAAGGGCCCGGCCAAGAAGGCCGGACCGAAGAAGGCCGGACCCGACGGCGAACCCGGCGGCGACGAGAACCTCGAGACCGAGGATCTCGACATCGAGGATCTCGGCGATCTCGAGGTTTCCGAGGACGATCTCGCCGACGAGGCCGAGGAACTGGTCGAAGACGTCGCCGAGGAAGTCGAGGAAGGCGAGACCGAGGAACCGTCCGCCGCGGACAAGGCCTCCGGCGACTTCGTCTGGGACGAGGAGGAATCCGAGGCGCTGCGCCAGGCCCGCAAGGATGCCGAACTCACCGCATCGGCCGACTCGGTGCGCGCCTACCTCAAGCAGATCGGCAAGGTCGCACTGCTCAACGCCGAGGAGGAGGTCGAACTCGCCAAGCGGATCGAGGCCGGTCTCTACGCGGCGGAGAAGGTGCGCGAATTCGCCGAGCAGGGTGAGAAGCTGCCGGTCGCGATGCGGCGCGACTACACCTGGATCGTGCGCGACGGCAACCGCGCCAAGAACCACCTACTGGAAGCCAACCTGCGTCTGGTGGTCTCGCTTGCCAAGCGCTACACCGGCCGCGGCATGGCATTCCTGGACCTGATCCAGGAGGGCAACCTCGGCCTGATCCGCGCGGTGGAGAAGTTCGACTACACCAAGGGCTACAAGTTCTCCACGTACGCCACCTGGTGGATCCGGCAGGCCATCACCCGCGCCATGGCCGATCAGGCCCGCACCATCCGCATCCCGGTGCATATGGTCGAGGTCATCAACAAGCTCGGCCGCATCCAGCGCGAGCTGCTCCAGGATCTGGGCCGCGAGCCCACCCCGGAGGAGCTGGCCAAGGAAATGGACATCACGCCGGAGAAGGTCCTCGAGATCCAGCAGTACGCGCGTGAGCCCATCTCGCTGGACCAGACCATCGGCGATGAGGGCGACAGCCAACTCGGCGACTTCATCGAGGACTCTGAGGCCGTCGTCGCAGTGGACGCGGTGAGCTTCACGCTGCTGCAGGATCAGCTGCAGTCGGTGCTGGAGACGCTGTCCGAGCGCGAGGCGGGCGTGGTCCGGCTGCGCTTCGGCCTGACCGACGGCCAGCCGCGCACCCTCGACGAGATCGGCCAGGTCTACGGGGTCACCCGTGAGCGCATCCGCCAGATCGAGTCGAAGACCATGAGCAAACTGCGCCACCCGAGCCGCTCGCAGGTGCTGCGCGACTACCTCGACTAGTTCGTTCTGCTCGATTTTTCCGAAGCGCCCGCGCCTGACAGCGCGGGCGCTTCGTTTTTTCGCAACCGGCCTTCTCGTCGTTCGGTCGACCGGCAACTCTGCCCGCATTCGCTCCGCCTACGGTCCCGCTATCGTCGAATCCGGCTGCACCCATTGGGGTTTTCAACCGTATTGCGCCGAATCTCTTCTGCAACAGTCACTTTCGGCGTTATGCCGCGCAACCGATCAGCCACAGGGTGGCAACCGAGACAGCGTCCGGTCCGCTAACCAATTCGGGTTTCAATCAAACCTAAAAGTGACCGAAACCACTTCTGCGAAACCAGATTTCGACTCCTATCGGGCCGACGGCTGTCGTATCGTCTGACCCGCTGTTATTTCAATCGCCGATCCTTTCTTCGGCAGTGGGGGCGTTGCGTGCTCGACATCTACCATTTCAGCTACGGTCTGCTGACCCCGCTGCTGGCCTACACCATGTCGGTCACCGGATGCCTGCTCGGCTTGCAGTGCGCCGCACGCGCCCGCAGCGGCAAGGATCGAATCGGCTGGCTGCTCGGCGCAGCCGTCGCCATCGGCGGCACCGGCATCTGGGTCATGCATTTTATTGCGATGCTGGGCTTTTCGATCCGCGGCACCGAGATCCGGTACGACATTCCGCTCACTCTGCTCAGCGCGATCACCGCGATAGCCGTGGTCGGCATCGGGCTGTTCATCGTGGTCAAACCCGAACCGTCGCTGCGCGGCCTGCTGGCCGGGGGCACGATCACCGGCCTCGGCGTCGGGGCCATGCATTACATGGGCATGTATGCGATGAAGTCGAATGCGATGATCAGCTATGACGCGCGGCGGGTCGGGCTGTCGATGGTCATCGCGGTGGTGGCGGCGACGGTTGCGCTCTGGTTCACGTTGCGGGTCAAGGGATTTTTCGCAACCATCGGTGCCGGACTGATCATGGGTGTGGCCGTATGCGGCATGCATTACACCGGGATGTCTGCGATGCATGCGCACAGCGGAGATATGCATAACCCCGAAGGGACCGGTGCCATGGAGCTGATCGCGCCGATCATCGTCGTGATCAGCGTGGTGACGATGCTGCTGCTCATCAGCGTCAGCCTGACCGAGATCGATCGCAGCGTAGAACTGCCGCCGCTGCGCATCGCACCGCGTGCCAAAACCGATCCGCTACCGCCGCTGCCACCGGTGGAACCGCAGATAATGCCGACCGCGTACTGGCCGACGCGGACCGAGGTACCGCGCCACTGAACCCATCGAAATCGCCTGTGCGACAAGCTCCCAGGGCGATCTCACCGGGCGATGCGACTCAGTCCCTGGTCGGCCAGTAGCGCGCCGGACGCGGTCTGCGCGCACCGTCGTAGGCCGGATCCTCGACATCGGTGATGCCGATATGCAGTAGCAGCATCATGGTGACCATGCCGACGCCGACCGTCAGCGGAGTCAGCAGTTGTATCGCGCCCGCGCCCGCGGGTGGGTGCATGTGATGGCCGTTCTGCACATGCATCGCGAACATACCGGTGTAGTGCATGCCGCAGACCGCGACGCCCATCACCAGCGCCGCACCGATGGTGGCCAGGGTGCCGCGGATATGCAACGCGAACCAGAGCGCCGCGGTCGCGGCGATCACCGCGATCACCATGGACAGCAACACTATTCGTCCGTCGTATTCGATGACCGCGTCGGATTTCATCGCATACATGCCGGAATAGTGCATGGCGCCGACACCGACGCCGGTGATCGCACCGCCGATGTACAGCGCCACCGGCTCCAATCCCGGCAGCTGCGCGATCCGTAATCCGATCCACACCACCACCATCGCGATCACCGCGCTGAGCAGAGTGATCGGCACGTCATAGCGGATCGAAGCGCCGTGGATCGAAAAGCCCAGCATGGCAATGAAATGCATGACCCAGATACCGGTGCCGCCGATCGCGACGGCCGCGGCGACGAGCCATCCGGCGTGGCCGCTACCGGCCCGCGCCCGAACCACGCACCGCAGCCCCAGCAATGATCCGGTGAATGACATCAGATAAGCGACAACCGGCGTGAGCAACCCGTGGCTGAAGTGATCGATTTCCAGCACGCGAACTCCCTCGTTGGGCGGACGTCGACCGTCATCGCGACAGTGCGAGCCCGCCCGCTTCTAAAGAACCAGCAGGTAGGCGATTTACAGTACTACCGTCCGCTAAATTTGTCATGGGATGAATCCAATCAGTGAGACAGTGCCCGCTATCTGTCGGCGACCACCCGTGCCCGATACATACCGAACAGTCCCCCGCCGTCGAATCCTGCCGATCGTCACCGCCGGCAATCGATCAGCACCGATATTGCTGGGCCGCAATGGATCTCATGAATTCGCCGGTCGACACCAGGCGTTCGCACATTTGCAAGAACACAACGGCAATTCCGGTACGCATGCCGAATCTCATTGCGGCCCAGCGCCACCGAGCTGGATCAGGCTCGGTCGCCAACCGGACTTGACCGGCGTCGTGCCCTCGCGCCGGTGCTGCAGTATTCGCGTCGAACTGACAGAGGTTGCCCTCTTGGTCGGCGGACCAATTCTGCGGAGCCGACGTTGCCCCGGGTGTGAATCGACGTTAGGGCGGAAAGGCCAGCTCAGTGAGCCAGGACACAGACCGGGCGGGTCTGCGCGCAGAAGCGCCTCGGAACCGGCAGACTTGTCCATGTGGTTGCCCCCACTTTGCGCCGAATCCACTCCCCCTGGACGCAGACCGTCGACCTCGGTGACGAGTTGCGCGCGGTCTGGTCGTGGGCGCGTCGGCCCCGATTGGTGCGCCGACTACTGCCCGAACTGCGCCAGCACCTGTCCGGCGCACCGGCCAGCACGGCCTACGCGTTCACCTTGTTCGTCACCTGGTGGACGCTGCGCGGGGTCGGCGATTCGGTGGAGCGCAGGCTGATCTTCTCGGCCTCCACCAACCTCTACAACATGCAGCACAACCCGATCCAAGTGCTGGTGGCCTCGGCGTTCTGGACCCAGGGGCAATTTCCGTGGGTCACCATCGCGGAGATTCTGGTGGTCATGGGCTTCGCCGAACGCTGGCTCGGCACCAGTCGCTGGATTCTGCTGTTCGCGACCGGACATATCGGCGCGACGCTGCTCACCGTCACCGCCATCGACCATGCCATCGACCACCACGTCATCCCGGTTCGGGTGCAGTATGCGGCGGATGTGGGCACCAGCTACGGGTTCACCGCGGTTCTGGCGGCCATGGCGTTCCACTTCCGCGGTGTGGTCCGCGCAGTGTGGGCGGGTGTCATCGTCGTATTCCTCGGCTCGGCGCTGCTGATCGGACCGACCTTCACCGACTACGGGCATATGTGCGCGGCCCTGATCGGTTTGGCGGTCGGATTCGTCGCGTCGACCTTCTGGCGGCGCATCGAACGCCTGCGTGCCGAACGTGAGGCAAATTCCGCAGCGCCGACACCAGTGTCGACGAATCCGCTTGCGGCGCCTCGGATTCCCGCGGCCGCCGCCGATACCAGGACGAGTTCCGTGGCGGCGCAGCCGCTATCCAGTGCTGACGGCGGGGCTGAAGCGGCGCTGCACCATGCCGATGACCGGTTCGACGACGCGGGCCGCGATCGGGCCGAGCACCGCCATCAGTAGCACATAGGCCGAGGCGAGTGCGGCGAGTTGGACGTCGACCGCACCCATGCCCACCGCCAAACCCGCAATAACAATGGAGAATTCACCGTGCGCGACCAGTGCCGCGCCCGCGCGCGCCCGGCCCGTCCGGCGGATACCCTGCCGACTCGCCGCCCACCAGCCGGTGGCGACCTTGGTGAGCACGGTGACCACCGCGAGCAGGATCGCCCAGCCGAGTACCGGGGGAATGGCCCGCGGATCGGTGCTGAATCCGAATGCCACGAAGAAGATGGCCGCGAACAGATCCCGGATCGGTTCCAGCAGTTTGGTCGCCTCGCGCGCGGTGGAACCGGAGATCGCGATGCCGAGCAGGAATGCGCCGACCGCCGCCGAAACATTCAGCGCCGATGCCAGCCCGGCGACCAGCAACGCCGCGCCGAGCAGCTTCAACAGGAATACCTCGCGGTCGGCGCTGTCCACGATCGCCGAGACGTACCGGCCGTAGCGCAGCGCGACGACCAAGACGACGGTGACAGTGGCCAGGGCCAGCCCGAGCACGGTCAGCCCGCTCAGCAAGCTCGTACCGGCCAGGATCGCGGTGAGGATCGGCAGATACATCGCCATCGCGAGATCCTCGAAGACCAGGATCGACAGGATCACCGGGGTTTCCCGGTTACCGAGGCGGCCGAGGTCGTTCAGCACCTTGGCGACAATGCCCGATGACGAGATGTAGGTGACCCCGGCCATTGTGATCGCTCCGGTCATCCCCCAGCCGAGTATCAGGGCGACCACCACGCCGGGCGTCGCGTTCGCGACGAGATCGACCAGACCTGCGGCCCAGGAGCGACGCAATCCGGTCACCAATTCTGCCGCGGTGTATTCGAGGCCGAGCAGTAGCAACAGCAGTACGACGCCGATTTCGCCTGCGATATGGCCGAATTCGTTCGCGGCGCCCAGTTCTACCAAGCCACCCTGGCCGAAGGCCAGCCCGCCGAGCAGGTATAGCGGAATCGGGGACATGCCGAAGCGTGCCGCCACTCTCCCGAGCATGCCGAGGGTGAATAACACCGCCCCGAGCTCGATGAGGGCGAGCGCGGTTTCGTTCACGCTCTCACCCGTGCGTCAGGATCTTCGCGGCCGTGTCCAGACCGTCGGGGGTACCGACGACCACGAGTATGTCATCGGCGGTGAAAGTGAAATCCGGTCCGGGCGAGGGATGCAGCTGCCCCGCACGCATTACCGCGACGATGGAAGCCTTGGTGCGCGTGCGCATTCCGGTCTCGCCGAGGGTGCGGCCCTCGTATGGCGAATCCTCGGCGATGGGCAGCTGGCGGGTAGTGATCCCGGGTAGGTCGCGGTGATCCTCGCGTAGCTTCGCAACCAACTGCGGCGAGCCGAGTAGGTTTGCGAGCACCGCGGCCTCGTCGGGAGTCAGCGGCACTTGCGCGGCGCAGGAGTCCGGGTCATCAGGTTTGGAGACGATCAGATCGATGCCGCCGTCGCGGTGATCGACCACACCGATCCGGCGGCCCGACCGCAGCTGGAAGTCTTTCCGTACCCCGATCCCGGGTAGGGCGGTGACATCGACGTTCACACCTCCACCCTAACCGGCAAAAGCGGCTGACCGCCCAACAGCCCAGCGACCGCACCACGCGACGCCCGCGATCACCAGGGCCTGGGTCATCAAACCGACCCGGCCTCATTCCTTCGGCGGACCCGGGGACGCGGGGCATGTGCTGTGATGGGGCGATGCGACGGCAGTGGGATGCTTTGTCGGCGACCGTGCAGGACGCGCTGGTCGCCGCCTTCGCGCTCGTCCTCGGCGCCGCGCTCTATCTGACCGGCCTGTTCGAGATGGCCAGTGACCTGAGCCGCCATCCGTCACTGCCGGTGCGGTTCGGGGTGCTCGCGCTGATCTGTGTGGCGAGCTTCCTGCGGCGTCGCATGCCGATGTCGGCGCTCGGTATCGGGCTGATCCCGTTCGCCATCGATTTCGCGCTCGGTCCGACGGTGCCGGTCTGGCTCATCTATTCGGATCTGATCTATGCGGGTGTGCTGTATGCCGCGCCCGCGAGTTCGCGCTGGCTGGTCACGGTTTGCGGGGTCGTCTCGGCGATACTGACCGTGCTGGCGCTCGTGCTCGGCGACTGGCGGATCGCGGTGATCACCATCGCCGCGCTGTTCGCGTTCGTCGCGACGCCGCTGTGGTGGGCGCTGTCGGTGCGCGGGCACAAGGAGATCGCCGAGGCCGAACGCAAACGCGCGCAGGCGATGACACTGGTCGCCGAATTGGATCGGCGCGCTGCCATCGCCGACGAACGCAAGACGATGGCGCGCGATTTGCACGATGTGATCGCCGGACACCTGTCGGCCATCGCCATCCAGTCCGAAGCGGCGCTCGGGGTGCTGGCCCGGCAGGAAACCGATCCCACTGTGGCCGGGATCATTTCGTCGATCCGGTCCAATAGTGTCAGCGCGCTGCAGGAGATGCGCACCATGATCGGTCTGCTGCGCCGCGACGACGGCGCCGAGGACGATGCGGCCGCGCCGCGCAAACTGGCTCAGCTGCCGATTCTCGTCGATGCGGCCCGTGCCGCCGGAATCACCGTGCGCGTGCGGGATTCGCTGAACGGAACGGCGTTGCCGAGCGCGGTCGACCAGGCCGCGTACCGAATCGTCCAGGAAGCACTGACGAATGCCATGAAACACGCACCGGGACAGGAGGTCGATATCGACGTGCATACGGAGGCAACGGATCTGGCCCTCTCGGTGCGCAATCCCACGGTACCGGTGCGCAATCGACCACCCGACGACGCGCGCCACAGTGGTCTGATGAATATGCGGGAACGAGCCACAGCGCTCGGCGGCACCTTCACCGCCGGACCCGGCGCCGGTGGCTGGGAAGTCCTTGCGCGACTACCGATCTCGACGACGGAGGTGTCATGATCCGGGTACTGATCGCCGATGACCACGGCGCGATCCGGGCCGGACTGCGGATGATCCTGGAAACCGCCGAGGGCATCGAAGTGGTCGGTGAGGCCGCCGACGGCGATATCGCGGTGGCACAGGCCAAGGTACTGCGCCCGGATGTGGTGCTGATGGATGTGCGCATGCCGGGCGTCGACGGCATCACCGCAACCGGCCGGATCACCGACGACGGCCTGGCCAGGGTGCTCATCCTGACGACCTTCGACCTGGACGAGTACGTCTTCCGGACATTGCGCGCCGGCGCGTCCGGGTTCGTGCTGAAATCCGCTTCGGGACAAGCACTTGTCGATGCGGTGCGCGCGGTGGCCGCCGGTGACGGTGTGCTGGCGCCCGAGGTGACCGCCGCGGTGATCAATGCGTTCGCCTCGACCGACGGCGAACCGAGCAGGCCCGCGCCGGACGGCCTGGACGAGCTGACCGAACGCGAACGCGAGGTACTCGACTGTCTCGGCGACGGTCTGTCCAATGCGCAGATCGCCGCGCGGCTGTTCATCGGTGAGACAACAGTCAAAACACATGTCTCGCGCGTGCTCACCAAACTCGGTGTGCGGTCTCGCGTTCAGGCCGCCATCGTGGCGCGCGAGGCCAGGGAGCGGTAGGTCAGGACGCCGGAAAGTTCGGGTCGAGCGCGGCGAAGGTGCCGTCCGCCCCGGGCTGGTACTCGACCACTGCGGTGACCGCGCCCACCGGCAGCGGACCGTACAGATGTGGGAACAGCATCGATTCCGGATCGGTGGGCACGCCCGGTTCCCATTTCACCGGCGCGCCGACGCGGGCCGGATCGATACGCAGCAGCACCATGTCCCGCCGTCCGGCGAACAATCGGTTGGCGGGCAGATGCGCCTGCTGTGGCGTGGAGAGATGGATGAACCCGATCTCCTCGAACGACTCGGGGCGGTACTCGCCGGTTTGCCGGGCGGTCAGCCAATCGGCGAGTGTGCAAATGTGAACGAGCGTGTGAGTGTCATGGATCACGGGTAATCTCCCGGTAGACAACTGGATAGGCCTGTTCGTGATCGTGGTCGAGTGGAGTTCGATACGTAACCAGTGATGTTCGCCAGTAGCGAAATCCCAGGTGGTGTTATCGAAAACACACAGAATCACTTCCGGGAACAAAGCCCCCGTCCCGAACGTCTGACAGAGTAGTCATACCCCTGCTGGGAAGTAGCGGTAGCGAGCCCGCGGAGTGACCACGGGCCCCACACCAGGTGAACGGACTGTAGTGCCGGGAGCCAGGACGGAGGAGTCATGCCAGGAACCCTGACAAGCACCCCACTGACCGCGGTCGATCGTTGCGACCGCTGCGGTGCTGCCGCACGAGTTCGTGCCGTATTGCCCGCAGGTGGCGAGTTGCTCTTCTGCCAGCACCACGCGAATGAACACATGGATCGCTTGCGTGAGCTCGAAGCCGTGATCGATACGGAATCGGCTCCCGCGCTCTGACCAGTCCTCGCGTCCCGACACAACAGCATCGAACAACAGAACATCGCTGATAGACGACAGCGGGCGACCTACAGGTCGCCCGCTGTCGGCGTTTGCGGTCCCGCTACTCCGGACAGGATGCCGTCGAGCAGTTTCCCGAGACCGAAGGCGAAGTCGCCCGACGGGTCCGAGGGCGCTTGATAGCGTTCGCCTACCGCCGCACCGACCCGCGAGGCGATCGGGAACTCGTCAATCGACATAACCTCGGTCAGCAGCGGGCCGTGCTGCTCCCACCACTGCGCGTCGGTCAGCTCCGCGGTACTGCGGATTCCGGCGATCGCCATCCGCGCATTGCCGGTCGCGAATTCCGACAGCACCGCGATCACCCGATCCATAGCCAGATCGGATAACCCGATCCCCTCGATCGCAGCCAGCTGCCGTTCGTATCGGCGCATCCGGCCCGGACCGAGTACGAGCCGCCACGGTGGCACCTCGAGCAGCCACGGGTGCGCAATCAGTTCCGCACGGACCTGTTCGGCGATCGCGGACATTCGGTCACGGACCGGGAGATCGGCCGGGATGGGTACGTCCTCCAGTGCGACCGTGTCGACCATCAACACGGTCAAAGCCTCCTTGCTCGGCACATAGGTGTAGAGGCTCATCGGGCGCAGGCCGAGTTCGGCGGCGACCGCGCGGATCGACACCTTCTCGTACCCCTCCCGATCGGCGAGTGCGATCGCGGCGACGACGACCTCATCGACACTCATCGTCTGCTTCGGGCCGCGCCCACCGGATCGCGGTGGCACAGCATGTCGCCAGAGCAGGCTCATCAACTGTTTCGCCTGGTCGGTCACGTGGCCCTCTCGGAATTAATTCAGTACGCTGTACGTTGTTATAATACTCCGTACACCATACGACGAACTAGGGGACCGCTCTGCCCAGCACACAGGCCACCTACCTACCCGACCGCCACATGTTCGCGCTGTGGACTTGGAACGGATCCGCGCCCGGCCCCGCGCCCGAGGGCGATCGGGAAGCGCTCTCCCTGGCAGTGCCGACGGGTCCGGACGGCGCGATCGAGGTCACCGATGTCGATTGCGCACTCGTTGATCCGGACGAGCTGTTGAATCTGGACCTCGGTGACGCGGGCCCGTCCGTACATACTTGGCGCGCAGTACTGCAGGACGGAGCCGAACCGTGCGATGCGCAGACGGTGCCGCTGCCCGTTGCGGCGCACGCTGTCCCTGACGCTGCCGGAACATCGATCGTGTCCGCCGAGCGTGCGATGCGGGTGTTGCGTGAAACACGGTGCATCGGGGCGGAATTGCGGGCAGGGCTGAAAGCGGAGTTGCGGCCGTATCAGGTGCGCGGGGCGGGGTGGTTGCACGAGACCATCGCGGCGCACGGCGGGGCGGTCTTGGCCGATGAGATGGGGCTCGGGAAAACGGTGCAGACCATCGGGTTTCTGCTCGGGCCTGCCGAGAGCGGAGCGCAGCTCGTGGTTTGTCCGACGTCGTTGGTCGGGAACTGGGCGCATGAGATCACGCGGTTCGCGCCGGGGCTGCGGGCGGTGGTGTGGCGTGGGGGTGAGATCGCGAACGAGGCCGGGACAATTGTGGTGACGGGGTATCCGATACTGCGGTTGCACGGTGGTGTGCTGACCGATCGGTCCTGGGCGACAGTAGTTTTCGATGAGGCGCAGGCGTTGAAGAATCCGCGCACCCAGGTGTCCAAGGCGGCGCGGGCATTGACGGCGGAGGCGAAGGTCGCGCTGACGGGTACGCCGGTGGAGAACCATCTCGAGGAGCTGTGGGCGCTGCTGAATCTGGTGGCGCCGCGGCTGTTCGGGCATCGCACCCAGTTCCGCCGTCGATTCGTCCGGCCGATCCACGAGGGTTCGGCGGCCGCAGCGGGCCGACTGCGGGATGCGCTCGAACCGGTGCTGTTGGCCCGCAAGAAGGCTCAGGTCGCCGCATCGCTGCCCGCCAAGATCCACAGC
Source organism: Nocardia sp. NPDC006982 (assembly GCF_042869435.1). Taxonomy (NCBI): domain Bacteria; kingdom Bacillati; phylum Actinomycetota; class Actinomycetes; order Mycobacteriales; family Nocardiaceae; genus Nocardia; species Nocardia sp. NPDC006982. Next base: position 1,305,073 of record NZ_JBIAFV010000001.1, read on the forward strand.
GATCTGCTCTGCGATCTGACCACCGAACAAGAAGGGCTCTACGACCAGCTGCTCGACAAGGCGATCGATGACGGCTTCGGCCACGGCGCGCAACGGCAGAGCCGAGTGCTCGCGGCGCTCACCGCTCTCAAGCAGGTCTGCAACCACCCGGGACTGATCACCGGTGAGCTCGGTGAATTGGCGGGCCGGTCCGGGAAGCTGGATCTGTGCGCCGATATCGTGGCCAACAATCTCGAAACCGGCGACCCGACACTGATATTCACCCAGTATCGCGCCACCGGCGACCTGCTGGTCCGCCACCTGCACGAGCAATTCGGGGTGCGGGCGCCGTTCTTCCACGGCGGACTGAATCAGGCCGAGCGGGCCGAGATCGTTTCGGCCTTCCAGGCCGAAGACGGTGCGCCCGTGTTGATCCTGAGTCTGCGCGCCGCAGGCACCGGTCTCACCCTGACGCGTGCCGCCGATGTCATCCACTTCGACCGCTGGTGGAATCCGGCCGTCGAAGCCCAGGCCTCCGACCGGGTGCATCGCATCGGCCAGACCCGCACCGTCACCATTACCACCCTGACCTCGGGCACCACCGTCGAGGAACACATCGCGGGCATGCACGACCGCAAATCCGCCCTCGCGGACCTCAACGATTCGGCCGGGATCGCCGCGCTGGCCCGCCTCGACGACGACCAGCTCATCGAAATCCTGCGCCGCAAGAGGGAGAACTGATGGCGGACAACGAATTCGGATACACGGCATGGGGCATGGACTGGGTCCGGCTCGCCGAACCACTGCGCCAGACCCGACCCGACCCGCTGCTCCCCCGTGCCCGCAGCATTGCCCGCAACAACGGTGTCCAGGCGACCATCGACGGGCGCATCGTGCGCGCCGCAATCCACCGCGGTGGGCAGGCCTCGGTAACCCACATCGAAGTCGCGCCACTTTCCCGTTCGGCCATCACCGCGATCGCCGAAATCATCCCGGATACAACAGTTCTCACCGACGAAATGCACCGAGCGCTGGTCGATGCCGGCATCAGCCCGGCACCTGGCCCGGCCGGGACGGACTGCTCCTGTTCGGCGCGCACCGCCCGCTGCGTGCACGTCCTCGCGGTGTTGTACGACATGGCGCGCCGCGTGGACGAGAACCCTCGCCTGGCGCTGGAGATCCAGGGCTATTTCCAAGCGGCACCGCAGGATTCGACAGCGCCGGTCGAGTCTCCCCGCTGGACCCCGATCAATGCACTCGATCCTGCGGACTACTTCGATGCCGCAAGAGCGGTGCGCTGAGAGGATTCACTCGGGACGGCGGGCGCGGAAGCGGAAACTGCGGTCGCCGGTTTCGATCTCGACATCGGTGAAACCGGCTCGGGCGAGCCGGTCGGCGGCGTGCTCCGGCGGTACCGGCAGGCAGATGTCGCCGACGTGCAGCAGGCGGAATACGCGGCCGTCGAGGCCATCGCTGCCTGCGAATACACCGCCGGGGCGCAGGACGCGCAGGGCTTCGCCGAAAAGCGCGTCCTGTGCTCCGACAGTGGGTACGTGGTGCAGCATCGTGAAGCACACGACCGAGTCGAATTGCCCTGGGGGCAAGGGCATATCCGCGCCGTCGCCCGCGATCACCGTCATCGCGGCTCCGTGCCGAGTGCGCAGCCGATCGACGAGCACCGGATCGATCTCGACACCGGTCAGCTTGTCGGTGCGTTCTCGCAAGGCGCGGATATTGGCACCGTAGCCGGGGCCGATCTCGAGTGCGGACGCACCGAGGTCGAGACCGGACAGCGCCCACGGGACGATCCGCGTCGTACTCGTACGCTCCCACGCCGCCGATCGGCACATCAATTTGTGGACGTAGTTCATCGCCATGCGATTCACGCTAGAAGCGGCCGACTGTGACCACGAGAGGCTACGGTGACAAGTTGTGTCGCGAAACGGCCAATCCCTGGGGCACGGTCAACCCGGGACATCCCTGCCGAACGACGGATCCATGGTATTTCCGGCCGCGATCGGTGATACCGCTATGGTATTCGGCGCGGGCGTCATTTCCGCCGGCTACTGGTTCGACACTCATGAACATCCGCAGCACCAGATCGCCTGGGCGGCAAGGGGTGTTATCGCCGTCGAAATCGGTGACGGGTACTGGGTGCTGCCGCCGAGCCGCGCTCTATGGATCCCCGGCGGCACCCGACACCGAACCGGAACCGCCAACGGCGCGATCATGCGCGGCATCTTCGTAGCACCCGATCGATGCCCGGTCTCATGGACCACCCCGACGATGCTGCGCGTATCGCCACTACTGCGCGAACTGTTCGACCATCTCACCGGCCCCGACACTGCCCTCGCGCGTGCAGAGGACGAGGAGCGAATCGAGTCCGTCGACGAGCCCCCTCTCAGCGCCCACCCGCCCACGGCCACCCGAGCCGATCCGGTCGCCGCGCCGACTCGCATTCCCGCCGGCGACAGCCCCTCCGCACGACGCGAACGCACCAAGGCTCAACTCGAGCACTTCGACGAAAGTCCCATCAGCGCCCGCCCGCTCACGAACTCCCGTGCCGAAGAGAATGCGACGCCGAGTCGTAATCCTGAGGTCGCCGCCGGACGACGCGAACACTTCGAGCACGCGGAAGCGGTTCGAGTCGAGACTCCGGTCAGCGACCGCCCGCTCATGGACGCTCGTGCCGAAGAGAGGGCCGCCGCGCCGACTCGAGATCCCGCCGACGACATCGCAACACGCGAACGCGCGGAGGCGGTGGTCTTCGATCTGCTCGTGCCGGTCGACGTGATTCCAGTCGGCGCCCGCCGACCGGTCGATGCCCGAGCCGGACAGGTCGCCGACGTCCTGACCCGAGACCCTGCAGACTCCCGCACCCTCGCCGAATTCGCTGCCGACGCCGCGACCAGCCCGCGCACCCTGGCCCGTCTGTTCCTCGCCGAAACCGGAATCTCCTTCGGCCAGTGGCGAACCCAGATCCGCCTGGCGGCCTCACTGCCTCTGCTCGCCGAGGGCCTGCCGATCGCCCGCATCGCGGGCCGCGTCGGTTACGCCACGCCGAGCGCCTATGTCGCCGCCTTCCGCCGCACCGTCGGCGTCTCTCCCGGCCGCTACTTCGCCGGGTAATCGCGGTGGAGTCAGGCGTTGGTGCCGCCGTCGACGGTGAACGTCGCGCCGGTGATGCTGCGGCCGGAGGGACCGGCCAGGAAGGTTACGGTCGCGGCGATGTCATCGGTGGTGCCGAAGCGGCCGAGGGCAGTCAGATCGATTTGGTGCGGGGCGTGGTCGCCGTCGGCGGGGTTCATATCGGTGTCGGTGGAGCCGGGCTGCACCAGGTTGACCGTGATGTTGCGCGGACCGAGTTCGCGCGCAAGGGCTTTCGTGAATCCGTTGAGCGCGGATTTGCTCAGGTTGTACAGCGCGAGTCCGCCGAATGCGGCGCGCTCGGACAGGTTGCTGCCGATGCTGATGATCCGTCCACCCTCGGTCATATGTTCGACCGCCGCCTGCGCACCGACGAATGCCGCCCGCGCGTGGATATCCAGGGCGCGGTCGATCTCCTCGACGGTGAACTCCTCGAACGGCTTGGCCGAGAAGATGCCCGCGTTATTGACCAGCACATCGAGCCCGTCGAGTTCGGCCGCGCCCCGATGCACCGCCGCGACGACCGCGCCCGCGTCGGCGCTGTCCGCCTGGATGGCGATCGCGCGCCGCCCCAACGCTTCCGCGTCGGCGACCACAGATTTCGCCTGCGACTCATTGCGCTGGTAGGTCAGCGCCACGTCCGCGCCCGCGGCGGCCAGGTGCCGGACGATCGCCGCCCCGATCCCCCGGCTGCCGCCGGTCACCAGTGCCACTTTGCCCGTCAGATCCATCATCGCAACTGCCCCTAATTCTGTGTCGATCAATACATAAATAGCTAAGCGCATGGGCGGCGTAGGCGTCAAGAGGTATATTTAACGATCGACACAGAAAGGTATGGGCCATGGCCGAACGTGGACGCCCACGCGCATTCGACCGCGAAGTCGCGTTGCGTCGCGCCATGGAAGTGTTCTGGGAGCACGGCTACGAGGGCTCGTCCATGAGCGATCTCACCGCGGCTATGGGCATCAACTCACCGAGCCTGTATGCCGCGTTCGGCGGGAAGGAAGAGCTGTTCCGCGCGGCTGTAGGGCTGTACGGCGAGACCGAAGGCGGCTACACCGCACGCGCCTTGCGCGAGGAACCCACCGCTCGCGCGAGCATCGAAGCCATGCTGCGCGACAACGCCATGGCCTACACCCACGAGGACAAACCACACGGATGCATGGTTGTGCTTGCGGGTTCCACCTACACCACCCGCAGCGAAACCATCCGCGACTTCCTGGTCGAAAAGCGCCGCCAGACAACCGAGGACATCCACGAACGCCTGGATCGCGGTGTCGCGGACGGTGATCTACCGCCCGACACCGATACCGCGGCACTCGCCGGTTTCTACACCACGGTGCTGTACGGCCTGTCGATCCGAGCCCGCGACGGGGCGTCACACGCCGAACTCACCCAATCCATCGACTGCGCCATGGCTGCGTGGCCCGCATCGGCCATCGCACGCCGATAGCCAGGCCCTGTTGGCCCCGAGCGATCGCACATGCGCAGTCACAAAGCCATGTGCCGTACACAACGGCGCCTCGGTTACTTCCGGCGCAGGGCGGCGATGCGCTCACCAAGTTGGTCAGCGGTGGCCAATGCCGTTGGCGGACCACCGCATTCGCGGCGCAACTCACCGTGTATCACACCGTGCGGCTTGCCGGTCCGATGGTGGTGCATGGCGACCAGGCTGTTGAGCTCGCGGCGCAACTCACCGAGCTTATCCGCGGTCGCGACCCGCTCGGCGGCCGAGGCGACCTGCGGACCAGGATCGGGCGTCGCGGCCTCACCGCGTTCGGCGAGTTGCTTGGACTGACGTTCACGCAGCAGCGCCCGCATCTGCTCCGCGTCCAATAGCCCGGGAATCCCGAGGTAGTCCGCCTCCTCCGCACTGCCCGCGAAAGTGGCTGTGCCGAAGGAGGATCCGTCGTAGATCACCTGGTCGAGTTCGGCGTCCGCGGCGAGTGCGACGAAGGGCTTCTCGTCCTCGCCCGGCTCGTCCTTCTGCTTGTTCGCGTCGATCAGGAGTTCGTCTTCGAGACCGTTCTGCTCGCGGTGCGGCTTACCGATGACATGATCGCGCTGCAGTTCCAGCTGCGCGGCCAGATCGAGCAGCACCGGCACCGACGGCAGGAACACGCTGGCGGTCTCGCCTGGCTTGCGCGCACGCACGAACCGGCCGATCGCCTGGGCGAAGTACAGCGGAGTCGAGGCGCTGGTCGCATAGACGCCGACCGCGAGGCGCGGCACGTCGACGCCCTCGGACACCATGCGGACCGCGACCATCCACGGCTGGGTGTTCTTGCTGAATTCGGCGATCCGGTTCGAGGAGGACGGATCATCCGAGAGCACCACCGCGGGCCGCTCGCCCGAGATGTGTTCCAGCAGTTCGGCGTAATCGCGGGCCCGCTCCTGATCGGTGGCGATCACCAGACCACCGGCATCGGGCATACCGGTCGCCCGCAGCTGGCGCAGCCGGGTGTCGGCAGCCACGAGCACCTTGGACATCCAGTCGCCTGCCGGATCCAAGGCGGTGCGCCACGCACGGGCGGTGTGTTCGGCGCTCAGCGGCTCACCGAGGCGGGCCGAATACTCCTCACCCGCGCTGTCGCGCCAGTGCGCCTCACCGGAATACGCCAGGAAGACGACGGGCCGTACCACGCCGTCGGCCAATGCCTCCGCATAGCCGTAGGAGTGGTCGGCGCGCGAGCGCGGGAAACCGGCCTCATCGGGTTCGTAGATGACGAACGGGATCTGGCTGTCATCGCTGCGGAACGGGGTACCGGTCAGCGCGAGCCGGCGGGTGGCGTCACCGAATGCCTCGGCGGTCGCCTCACCCCAGGACTTCGCATCGCCCGCATGGTGGATCTCATCGAGAATCACCAGCGTTCTGCGTCTTTCGGTGCGGACACGGTGCCGCGCGGGGTGCGAGGCGATCTGCGCGTATGTGACCACCACGCCGTGATAGTCGCCGGAAGTCGCACCGGTCGCGTTGGAGAAGCGCGAATCCAGCTGAATGCCCACGCGGGCCGCGGATTGGGCCCACTGATGTTTGAGGTGTTCGGTCGGAGCGACCACCGTGACCTGGTCGACGGTGCGGTCGGCCAGCAGTTCGGCCGCGACCCGCAGTGCGAAGGTGGTCTTACCCGCACCCGGCGTCGCCACCGCGAGGAAGTCCCTCGGCTTGGTCGACAAGTACTTCATCAAGGCCCGGCGCTGCCAGGCGCGTAGCGAACCACCTGTGGAACCCGCGGCGCTCGATTTTTGCGAATCGCCCGGTGTTTCCGCTTCTCCCGCCACAGCGGCGCCACCCGACACAGTCACGAAGACGACCCTAGCTGTCCCCCATGGCGTGTCGCCAAACCGACGCGGCGTGGGCGACGGGCGTCACACGCCGAACCCTGCGCCACGCCGTGTTCATCTGCTCCCCATCGACTCGATGCCACGGCAAACCGGAACAATGTGCTCGGATGCGCGATGCTGGTAAGCATCATGACCGACGAAAGCGCTCTACCGCGCCACAGCCCGGGGGTCGGCGACCAGCCGATCCACAGCGGCGGAGGCGGCGCGGAACCCACGGTGGCGACCTATGCCCGCAACGCCGCAACGCGGGCTGCGCATGCCGCGCGACATGGTGGCAAACTCGTCGTGCGGGTGGCGGTGAAGTCATGGGACGATTCGATTTTCGCCAAATCCGCGGCCGCGGCGTTCTGGCAGACGATGTCGCTGGCACCGCTGCTGCTCGGGGTGCTCGGCAGCCTCGGTTACGTCGGGGAATGGTTCGGACCCGATACCGTGCAGATCGTCCAGCAGAAGATCATCGCGTTCAGCCGGGACCTGTTCAGCACCAGTGTGGTGAGCGATCTGATCGAACCGACCGTCACCGACGTGCTCAGTCGCGGACGCGCCGCCTTCGTCTCGGTGGGTTTCGTAATGTCGCTGTGGGCGGGATCCTCGGCCATGTCGACCTTCGTGGATTCGATCGTCGAGGCGCACGGACAGAAGGATGCCCGGCATCCGGTGTGGCAGCGCATCTTCGCGTTGCTGCTGTATGTGCTGTTCCTGGTGGTCGCGGTATTCCTGCTACCGCTGATCGCGCTGGGTCCGACACTGATCGGACGAGTGCTGCCGGATTCGTGGCGGGAACCCGGGTTGCGGATGATCGACTCGTTCTATTACCCGGGCGTCGGCCTGGTGCTGATCATCGGGCTCACCACGCTGTACAAGCTGGCACTGCACAAATCGCTGCCGTGGCATCGCTTGTTCGGCGGTGCGCTGGTCGCAGGCGTGTTCTTCATGGCCGCCAGCGAGGGACTGCGCCGCTATCTTTCGTGGGTCACCAGGACCGGTGTCAGCTACGGCGCGCTCGCAACGCCGATCGCGTTCCTGCTGTTCACGTTCTTCTTGGGCTTCGCGGTCATCCTCGGCGCGGAGTTCAATGCCGCGGTGCAGGAATTCTGGCCCGCCCGCAGCACCCGCATCGATCAGGTGAAGGAATGGTTGTCCAATCAGTTGGGCGGGGACGACTCCGGCACCGAGCAGGATGATCCGGGCACAGCTGAGGCCCCGAACCCACAGGAGGTTCGGGGGCCGATCGAGCGGACAGACGACAACGACGCCGACCGGGCACGACTCAGCGCGCGCGGCGATACGTCACCGGCGTCGGCTCAGTCGCCGCCCTTGCGCAAGCCGTCGTAGACCTTCTTGCAGTCCGGGCAGACCGGCGAGCCGGGCTTCGGCGAGCGCGTCACCGGGAAGACCTCACCGCAGAGGGCGACCACATGGGTGCCCATGACGGCGCTCTCGGCGATCTTGTCCTTCTTCACGTAGTGGAAGAACTTCGGGGTGTCGTCGCCCGTCGTCTCGTCGGTGGTCGTATCCGGGCGAACCAGAGTGTCGGTACTCACGGATTCCATGATGCCGCATACTCGCGAGCTCGGCTGATATCGGTCGGTGTTCGTCGAGCTGACCAGGCCATGTGCGGTGCGCCCTCGACAGTGGAAGACTCAGGGTATGCAGCAGTACGGCGACACCCCCGACGCCGACGACATCGGCAGCGGTGATCGCCCGGACGTCGCAATGCCGACGCCACCGCGCAAGTCCACCGGCTACTTCCCCGGCAATGACGAGAAGCATCCGGTGCTGATCACCGAGGCCGCGCCGTCACTGGAGGATCAGCACCGCGCCAGGGTTCGCCGCTACACCATCATCATGGCGTTCCGCATCCCTTGCCTGATCCTGGCCGCGGTCGCCTACAGCGTCTTCAGCAACGCCCTGCTCTCGATCCTGATCATCACCGCCTCGATCCCTCTCCCCTGGATCGCCGTCCTCATCGCCAACGACCGTCCGCCGCGCCGCAAGGACGAACCCAGTCGCTGGGACCGCCCCCGCACCGCCATCGAATCCCGGCCACACCGCGCCATCGATTCCTGAGGCGCCGACACGCCGACGGTCAAGCTGGACGGGTGATCACCATGCAACGGTGTAGGCAAACGTTGAGAACGGCCCGCCACCAGCGCATTCTCGGTGTCAGGGGTGGCGGCGGATGGTGGCGGACATGAGGGCTGCGGCGGCGCAGAGGGCGCCGGCGATGTACCAGGCCAGGTTGTAGGAGCCTTGGACGTCGCGGATGATGCCGGCACCGGTGGCGGCTATAGCGGAGCCGATCTGGTGGGAGGCGAAGACCCAGCCGAAGGCGACGGGGCCGTCGGCGCCGAAGAGTTCGCGGCAGAGCATGACCGTGGGTGGGACGGTGGCGATCCAGTCCAGGCCGTAGAAGATGATGAACACCCACATGCTCGGCTGGGTGTCCGGCGCGAACAGCGACGGCAGGATCAGCAGCGACAGTCCGCGCAGCGTGTAGTAGCCGACCAGCAGGTAGCGGGGGTCGGCGCGGTCGGTGAGCCAGCCGGAGAAGATGGTGCCCGCAACATCGAAGATGCCGACCAGTGCCAGCAGACCGGCGGCGGTGGTCGGCGGCATGCCGTGATCGTGTGCGGCACTGACGAAGTGGGTCCCGACCAGGCCGTTCGTCGATGCGCCGCAGATCGCGAATCCGCCCGCGAGCAGCCAGAATCCGGGACTGCGCGCGATCGTGGTCAAGACCGTCAGCGCGCGGGTCGCACCGCCGGTCGCCTGCACGCGCAGCCCAACTGTGCTGCCGGGTTCGGCACCGTACGCGCGAACGCCTGCGTCACTGGGGAAGTCGCGGATGAACAGCAGGACCAGCGGCACCACCGCCAGTGCGACACCCGCGACGATCAGCGAGGGCACTCGCCAGCCGTGCTCATGCGCGACAGCGGACACTACCGGCAGGAAGATCAGCTGCCCGGTCGCACCCGCCGCGGTGAGCACGCCGGTCACCAATCCGCGCTGGCGCACGAACCAGCGACCGGTGATCGTCGCCACGAACGGCATGGACATCGATCCGACGCCGACTCCGACCAATAGCCCCCAGGTCGCCACCAAATGCCAAGGCTGGGTCATGAATACGGTGAGGCCGCTACCCGCCGCGACGAGCACCAGTGCGCACGCCACCACCCGGCGGATACCGAATCGGTCCATCAGAGCCGCCGCGAACGGCGAAATCAGCCCATACAGCAGCAGATTCAGCGAGACCGCGGCACCGATGGTGCCGTGGGACCAACCGAACTCCTCGTGCAGCGGATCCAACAGCACACTCGGCACCGACCGGAACGCCGCCGCGCCCAAGAGTGCGATGAATCCCACACCGGCGACGATCCAGGCGGGGTGCAGCCGCCTCGGCACGGAATCAACAGGTACCCGAGGCGTCTGCAGTTCAGTCACCCGCTGAGCGTGCCGGAATTTCGCGCATCGAACGAGTGGCCGGAATGCCACAAACCGCCAAGATCATGCCACTTACGGCCGAGCCGAAACCGGCTCGACAGCATCGCGGTCGACACCTACTGTGTGGCGGGGGTAAACGACGGGAACTCTCTCAGCGCCAGTGATGTGCGACACATCCGCGCCAACCGGGCGCGGCCGCCGCCGAATCACCGGAAGATGCGACAACTGCACGCCGGCTGCGGCGCGGGAACTTCCGCCAGGAAACAGGAGAAAGCATGATTCGGTGGGTCTGGGCCTTCCTCGACCGCCCGACGCAACGTTTCGACGAATGCGCGACATTCTGGTCGACGATCACCGACACCCAACTCTCGCCGCGACGCGGCGAGAACGACGAATTCCTCACGCTCCTACCGGAGCCCGCACTCTTCGCCGATGCGGGCGTCAAGATGCAGGCGGTGACCGGACTCGGCCGGGTACACCTCGATTTCGACGTCGACGATGTCACCGCCGCGGTCCGCATCGCACTCGACCTCGACGCCGAACTGGTCGCCAACCACAAGAGCTACGCCGTGTTGCGCTCACCGGGCGGTCAGATCTTCTGCTTCACCCCAAGCGTCCGCGCGAAGGGCACTCCCGCCCCGGCCGTGCGCGCCCCAGACGGCACCCTCACCCGCCTCGACCAGGTCTGCCTCGATATCGGCCCGACCGACCACGCCGCCGAATCCCGCTTTTGGACCACCCTCACCAATTGGGACCTGACGCAGGGCCGCCTGCCCGAATTCGCCCGGCTGCGCGCGAAAGAGCCGATGCCGGTACAGCTTCTGCTGCAGCGCCTCGGCGAGGATCGACCCGCCGGCGCGCACATCGACCTCGCCTCCGTGGATATCGACGCCACCGCCGCCTGGCACGAGTCCCTCGGCGCGACACTGGTCGAGCGCCATGAGCACTGGATCGTCATGTCCGATCCGGCCGACGCGCCCTACTGCATTACCGGTCGCGACCCGAACGGCGTCTGAAATCGCACGCTGTCCAAGTGACACGACGAGCACGTTTCTGTTGCTGGCGTGTCGCGGTGGCAGAGTACCGGTGTGGCTACCAACCAGACGACCACCGGATCGCTGCTCACCGCGCTGTGCCCCGATCTGCGGGCCGCGCTGACCCGCGTCGGCTACGACGCCGACACGCTGCTGGAAGTGCTCGGCGCCGACGCGCACGCCGCACTGGGCCGGTCCGAACCGGTACCGGTGCGCCGCGCCGCTCGCCGAGCGGGCGCACTCGGAACCCTGATCCGCCTGTTGCTGCTCGGTGACGCACTGCCCGAACGCGAGGTCGCGGCCGCACTGGCACCGGTGGAGATCGACCGCGCGGTAGCCGCCGGCCTGCTCGCCCGCGACGGTGACGATGTGCGCGCAGCCCTGGACCTGCGTCCGCTCGACGCGGGCGAAGGCACCCGCTGGATCCTGTCCGACCTCGACGATTCGATGTTCCGGCGCACCCTGACCGAGGATCACGTGCTCGGCGTCGGCCACGCCTCCCTGTCGCTGTTGCGCGCCACCCCCACCCGCCGCGTTGGTTCGGTCCTCGACCTGGGCACCGGCTGCGGCGTCCAGGCCGTCCACGCCGCCGCGTACGCGGACCGGGTGACCGCGACCGACGTGAACCCGCGCGCCCTGTGGCTGGCCGAGGCGACGGCCGCACTCAACGGACTCGATATCGAACTTCTGGCCGGTTCCTGGTTCGAGCCGGTGGCCGGTCGCCGCTTCGACCAGGTGGTGGCCAATCCGCCGTTCGTCGTCGGCCCCGCTCGCATCGAACACACCTACCGCGACTCCGGGCTCGCCCTCGACGGCGCAAGCGAATTGGTGATCTCGCAAGCCCCCGCCCTGCTTGCCCCCGGCGGCACCGCCGCGATGCTGGCGGCGTGGGTGCATGTGGACGGCGAGGACTGGCGCCAGCGCGTCTCGTCCTGGCTGCCCGCGCACGGCGTCGATGCTTGGGTGGTCCAACGCGATGTCGCCGATCCGGCCCTCTATGTCGGAACATGGCTGCGTGACGCGGGTTTGGATCCGCGCGACCCGGCCGCACAGGAGCGCGCCGAACAGTGGCTCGACGCGTTCACCGCCGCGGGTGTCGAGGGCATCGGCTTCGGCTTCGTCTACCTGCACGCCATCGACGGTCCCACCGAGCTGCTCGCCGAGGACCTGACGCACGGCTTCGAAGATCCGCTCGGCGCCGAGGCCACCGCGTATTTCGCGCGCTCGGCCTGGTTGCGCCGCGCCGCCGCCGAGGAAAACCTCGCCTGGTCAACACGTTTCGTGGTCGATCCGGCAACCGCGCTGGAACGGGTCTATCTGCACAGCGAACTCGGTTGGGAGCAGCAGGTCGCGCGGCTGCACCGCGGCGACGGTCCGCGCTGGCAGCACGAAGTGGACGAGTCCACCATCGCACTCGTCGCGGGAATGCGCGCCGAGGGTTTGCCGTTACAAGAACTGCTGGAACTGCTCGCGCTCGCCGACGGATCGGGCGAAGTGACCGAGGAGTTCGCGGCCGACGCATTATCCGTGGTAGCCGGATTGGTCCGCCACGGTTTGGTGCGGCCCGTGTAACGAAGCGGCAACCGCTCGCATCCCTCCGGACGCTTCGCGCAAGGGCTGTTCCGACAGGGTGGGGTTCTCAGGAACTTCTCAGACGCGAGTGATGGAAACCGCAGTTCAGAGCGGTTTATCGGAGCAGTAGCGGGGAACTTTCTACCTGTCGGGTCCGTTGTTCGGAGTGAGACACCACCGACAGGAGGCAAGTCATGACAAGCCCCGCCACCACTCGTGTGCGCACCAGCGATTCGGACCTCGACGCCCAGAGCCCTGCCGCCGACCTGGTACGTGTGTACCTGAACGGGATCGGCCGTACCGCACTGCTCACGGCAGCCGACGAGGTCGAGCTGGCCAAGCGCATCGAGGCGGGCCTCTATGCGCAGCATCTGCTGGAGACCGGCAAGCGACTGTCGGCCACCCGCAAACGCGATCTGGCCGCCGTCGTTCGTGAAGGCCAAGCCGCGCGCTCGCATCTGCTCGAAGCCAACCTCCGGCTCGTGGTCTCCCTCGCCAAGCGCTACACCGGCCGCGGTATGCCGCTGCTGGACCTGATCCAGGAGGGCAACCTCGGCCTGATCAGGGCAATGGAAAAGTTCGACTACGCCAAGGGATTCAAGTTCTCCACCTATGCCACCTGGTGGATTCGGCAGGCCATCACCCGCGGTATGGCTGATCAGAGCCGCACCATCCGCCTCCCCGTGCATCTGGTCGAGCAGGTCAACAAGCTGGCCAGGATCAAGCGGGAACTGCATCAGCAGCTCGGTCGCGAGGCCACCGATGCCGAACTCGCCAACGAGTCCGGTATTCCGGTCGACAAGATCTCCGATCTGCTCGACCACAGCCGCGACCCGGTAAGCCTGGATATGCCGGTCGGCAATGACGAAGAGGCCCCGCTGGGCGATTTCATCGAGGACTCCGAGGCCACCTCGGCCGAATCAGCAGTGATCGCCGGGCTCCTGCACCACGATGTGCGCAGCGTGCTCGCCACCCTGGACGAGCGCGAACAGCAGGTTATCCGGTTGCGCTTCGGCCTGGACGACGGCCAGCCGCGCACCCTCGATCAGATCGGCAAGCTCTTCGGGCTCTCCCGAGAGCGTGTTCGTCAGATCGAGCGTGAGGTCATGTCGAAGCTGCGCAAGGGAGAGCGGGCCGACCGCCTGCGCGCCTACGCCAGCTGATTCCTGCAATAACTCGGGCCGGTGATCCCGGCACGTGCCCATGACGCCGGACTACTCCGAGGCCGGTTCGGCGTCCGGCTTGGTGACCCTGGAGGTCACCTCGAAACGCCGACCGGTGACCGCGCGTCCCGCCCCCTCCGGGTTCGCGCGAGCCGGTCGGCGAACCCCATTCAATCCCCGCCGAGTCCGTCGTCGACCGCGACGTTCTCTGGTTTCAGTTCGAGTGCGGAGTTCGCGGCCTGCAGATCGAGCAGGACCGCGAAATCTTCGTGCACTCGACCGCTGCCAACACTGGCCTCGACCAGTTGCGCGGTGGCCTCCGCAAGCGGCATCGGTACGTCGCGTCGGCGAGCCGCGTCGAGACCGAGATCGAAATCCTTGCGCAGCAGGATCGGGGTGAAAGTCGGTGTGTAGTCGAGGTTTACGAAGGCCGGGGTCTTGTAGCGCGTGAAGACCGAACCCATGACGCTGTTGTTGAGGAAGTCCAGGAAGGCCGCGCGGGATACTCCGCCCTTCTCCGCGAGGACGGTGACCTCGGCCATCGACTGGGTGACCACACCGAGGAACAGGTTGTGGCAGATCTTGACCAGCCGCGCCACATCGCCGGCACCGACATAGGTGACGGATTTACCGATGGTGCGCAGTAGTGGTGCGACGCGTTCGTAGACATCCAGCGGACCCGAGGCCGCGATCGAAAGTCCGCCCGCGGCGGCCACCTTCGCGTTGCCGCTGACCGGTGCGGCCAGGAAGCCGACACCACGCAGTTCGCAGGCCGCACGAATGGCCGCGGAGGATTCCGTCGAGACGGTCGAGCAGTCCACCACTATCGCGGGTGCAGATTTTTCGTCGGCGAGCAGGCCGTCGGCGCCGAGTAGGACCTGTTCGAGGTCGGCTTGGGTGGAGACCATGGTGAACACCACGTCGAGGGTGCGCAGATCCGCGATGTGGTCGGCGATTGTGCAGCCGTGTTCGGTCAGTGGTTCGGCCTTGGCTCTTGTTCGGTTCCACACCGCGACCTGGGTGCCCGCTGCGGCCAGGCGGGTGGCCATCGCGGCACCCATTCTTCCCGCGCCGATCCAGCCGACCGCTTGTTGTTGAGGCGATTCTTCTGGACTCACCCGCACTCCTATGCAATCGTTTGCAGCAATAAAAGGTACGGCACACACTAGCATGAAAGGCGCATGTCGCCTGTCGTGTTGCAAACGAGTGCAGGACACCCCACAGCCGTCGCGGGCTCATAGCGACCGGTGTTCATCGCGCCGCAGTCCACACCGTGTCGCACTGCGGCCCGCCCATCCCACGCCGTCACCGATCGTCAACGCCATTGCCGCCGACCATCCCACCGCCGCCGCCCGCCGCACATCGCGCCACTGGCCCATTCCCAGCGCCGCGGCCGACCGGACCGCCGCCTGCCCAAGCACGCCGCCGCCTATATCCATCGCGCACCGCGTGCTGCGGCCCATCGCCTATCGCACACCGTCACCGATCGCTCAACGCCATCGCCGCCCGTCCCACGCCGCCGACCCTTCGGCCATCGCACACCGAACCCATCGCGCTGCCGCCAATCGCCATAGCCATCGCGCACCGCCTGTCCATTACCGCCCGGCGGCACACCATGCCGCCGCCTACTGATCGCGCACCGCGCGCTGCCGGACATCGCCATCGCGCCGGTAACCGATTGTCCAACGCCGTCGCCGTGGCACATCGCGCAGCAGCCCGTCCATCGCGCGCCGCAGATTCGCTCATCACGGCCTGCCCGGCGCGGGCAAAACAATTTCGACTCGGCTGAGCGCCGCAAGCCACTTCGGATTGCGGCTGAAGTCGTTGCCCGGGGAAGCGGATGGATATCTGCCTGCGCTGCTGCTATCGCCACGCACGGCGGCCGGGATGCCCCAGGAGCTGAATCCGGCGCTTGGAGCGGGGATGACACAAGGTGGTGCGGTGCGGGGCCGCTTAGTATTTCTGCAATGCAGGGACCCACACTCCGGGATGTGGCCGATGCGGCCGGTGTGCATACGGCCACGGCGTCGCGCGCTCTGAACCCGAATGCCCGCGCCTTGGTGAATCCGGAGACTGCCCGGCGGGTGCTGCGGGCGGCGGAAACGCTCGGTTATCGGCCGAATCCGATTGCCAGGAGTCTGAAGACCGCGAAGTCCGGGACGGTCGGGGTGGTTATTCCTGATCTCACCAACCCCCTGTTTCCGCCGATCGTGCGCGGCATCGAGGATGTGCTGGGCCCCGCCGGGTACAGCACCCTGATCGTCAATACCGACGACCAGCCCGAACGCGAGCAGGCGCAGATCACCTCGCTGCGCTCGCGCCAGGCCGAAGGTCTGATCATTGCCACCGCGCTGCTGAAACATCCGCTACTGCAACAGTTGCACAAGCAGCGCGTGCCGATGGTGCTGGTCAATCGCCGCACCGAGGAACTCGCCGTCGGATCCGTCGCCGCCGATGACGCGGCGGGAATCGGGCTCGCCGTCAAGCATCTCGTCGAGCTGGGCCACCGCCGGATCCTGCATCTCGCAGGCCCGCAGACCACCTCCACCGGTGTCGAGCGCCTGCGCGCCTTCCGTACCGCCGCTCGCGAACACGACCTGGACGACTCCGATCGAATCATGGTGTGTGACAGGTGGACCGAAGACGCCGGAGCCCGAGCCCTGCGCACCGCACTGGATTCCGCCGACGATTTCACCGCAATTGTCGCCGGAAACGACCTCATCGCCCTCGGCTGCTACGACGTCTTCGCCGAACGGAACATCGCCTGCCCCACCGACATCAGCCTGACCGGCTTCAACGGCATGCCTTACCTCGACAAGCTCAGTCCCGCACTGACCACCATCGCCATTCCCCACCACGACATCGGCCGCGAAGCCGCCCGCATGCTCCTCGAATCCATCGCCGAACCCGACCGCACCCCCCGCTCGGTCCTGCTCCCCGCATCCCTGGTCCCCCGTGCCTCCACCGCCCCACCCCGTCACTGACAGATCTGCCCGCGATCGGCGACGGTGTTGAGATACTCCCGGGCGCAGCCACGGCCCCGCTGCACCGCTCACCACCGAGCAAACCGCACCACGCGCACACGGCAGCGAATCGAACGACCGGCTTGGATCTGACGGATTGCGACGTCGGCCCATGCTCCCCGTGCGGCCACGGTCTCCGATCGAACCGGTCCAGGCGCCATGCACCGGCACTTCAAGCCACCTCAACCCCGCCGCCGACCGGTTCGCCCGCGATCGCGACGCTGCCGATGCTCACGGGCGCCGACGCGATCCCACGCACCGCGCACCACCGATCGAACCGGTCCGTGCGCTACCCGGTCGGCGATTCGAACCAGCCGGCGCGAGACCGCGACGCCGATGAGTGCAGCCGGTCACCGTCGCGCTGACCGGTCGGCACCAGCAACTCGCACAGCTTCGCGACTTCGCCGACTAGCGCGGACGCTCTCGGGCGCGGCCCGTACACGGCTCACGATCGATCGACCCGGCTCATGCGCTGCCCGGCGGCGATTCGAACCTGACGCGGGACCTCGGCGTGCGCGAGTGCAGCAGATTGGTGCGTTGACCGGCCCGGGGGTCGTGCGGCCGGGGTAGCGGCGAGTTGCGGGAGTTCAGCCAAGGCGGCGGGGGCCGGTGTCGAAGCCGCTGGGTTGGGGGCCGAAGCGGGCTCGGGCGTAGAGGATTGCGGCGGCGTTGGGGGAGGCGAGGACGGGGTCGAAGGATAGTTCGCGGATTTCGGGGAGGTCGTCGAATAGGGCCGAGACGCGTTGAACGAGTTCGACAAGGGCGGGTTTGTCGACGCGGGGGCTGGCGGGGGTGCCGGAGAGGAGTGGGGCGGCGCGGGGGGCGTCGATGAGGGCGGTCGCTTCGTCGGCGGTGAGTGGGAGGGCACGGTAGGCGCGGTCGCCGAGGAGTTCGATGATCATGCCGGAGAGGCCGAATTCGATGACCGAGCCGAAGGACGGGTCGTCCTGCACCCGCAGCACACAGCCGACGCCGGGGCTGGCCATCTTCTGGATGTGCACGGCGGGATCACCGCATAGTTCCACCAGGTGCGAATAGGCCTGGCGCACGGCTTCAGACCGCCACAGGTCCAGCCGGACCCCGCTGAGATCCGGTCGGCGCCGCCACATTTCGCCGGTTGCCTTGGCCGCGACCGGATAGCCGAGTTCTTCGGCCGCCGCCACCGCCTCGTCGGCGCTGCGGACCTCGCGGAATTCGACGACGCGAATTCCGTAGCAGTCCAACAGGTCCACGGCCTCCAGGTCGGTGAGCCAACGTCCGTCGGATTCGCGCATCCAGCCCGCGACCAGACGCTCGGCCCGTTCCGCGTCGATGCCCGCCGGACGAACCACGGTCGACACCGGTTTCGTGCGCCACTGCGCGTATCGGTGCGCCCTGGCCAGTGCCCGTGCGGCCCGCTCGGGATCCGGATAGGACGGTATCGAGCCGCGGGCCGCCGTACCGCCCGGACCGCGCATGGCCAGTAGGTTCGGAATCCCTTGCTCGGCAACGAAAGTGGTGAGAATGGGTTTCGCCGCATCGGGCACGGCCGCTGCGGCCTCGCGAATGGCATCGGCGAATCCGGCCATCCGCAGCGGCACCGGCGGCGCGAAAACCACTATAACCGCGTCGATCTCGTCCGAGCGCAGCGCGGCGACCACCGCGTCCAGATAGGCACCCGGCGTCGCGTCGGGGCCCAAGTTGACCGGATCGCCGATCGACTCCTCGTCCACCACACGCTCGGTCGGGCGCGGTCGCCGAACTTTGTCGAACGGCACCGCAGCTGGACGTCGGACCTCGAGCCCCTCACCGCGTGCGGCATCGACGGCCAGCCAGTTCAGCGCCGCGCTGTTGCCGATCACGGCGACCCGAGGACCCGCGGGCAGCGACTGATAGCCCAGGAGCGCCGCACAGTCGAACAGCTCCGAAATCGAGTCGACCTGAACGATTCCCGACTGCGCGAACAGGTCCCGCACGATCGATCGGTCCATATCGCCGGTCGGCTGGGCCCGCGCGGCCAATCGCCCACTGCTCACCGCGACGATCGGTTTGCTCCGCGCGACCCGACGCGCGATCCGGGAAAATTTGCGCGGATTACCGAAACTCTCCAGATAAAGCAGGATCACATCGGTGGCGGAGTCGGTGTCCCAGTATTGCAGCAGGTCATTGCCGGACACATCCGCGCGATTACCCGCCGAGACGAAGGTCGACAACCCGAGGTTGCGCGCAGCGGCCTCACCGAGGATGGCCGCACCCAACGGCCCGGACTGACAGAAGAATCCGATGCGCCCGGGCCCAGGCAGTACCGAAGCCAAGGTCGCGTTCAACGAAACCGAGGCATCGGTATTGGCAATGCCGAGCGCGCTCGGCCCGACCACCCGCATCCCGTGTCCGCGTGCCGCGGCAACCAACTCGCGTTCGGCAACCACACCGCCATCACCGGTCTCCCCGAAGCCCGCGGTGAGCACGACCAATCCCTTGACGCCCTTGGCCATACAGTCGTCCAGAACAGCGCTGATCGCCTCCGGAGGCACGGCAACCACCGCGAGATCCACCTCATCGGGAATATCGCGCACCGTCGGGTAAGCCCGCACCCCGCGCACCGATCGCCGGTTCGGATTGACCGGGAACACCGGACCTTGGAAAATTCCGGAAAGCAGATTGGCCAAGATCACTCCGCCGACCCGGGCCGGGCCAACGGTGGCGCCGATCACCGCGACCGAACGCGGCGCGAGCAGATTGCCGACACTGCGCGCCTCGGAGGCGCGTTCGCGCGAATCCCGCACCGAGAGCAGGGCTTCGGTGGGATCGATGGCGAATTCCAGATGCAGCACCGAACCGTCCCTGGCGCGCTCGACCTGATAGCCCGCGTCACGGAATACGGTGACCATCACAGTGTTCTCGGCGAGCACCTCCGCGACGAACGTCTCGATCTTGTTCTCCGCGGCCGCACCCGCCAAATGTTCGAGCAGGATGGAACCGAGCCCGCGTCCCTGATGCTCGTCGGCCACGACGAATGCGACTTCGGCGGCGCGCGGTCCGGTGCGGTCGGTCAGCAGTTCGTAGCGGCCGACCGCGATGATTGCCTCGCCCAGTACCAGTAGCAGTCCGACCCGGTCGTGGTGGTCGACGTGGGTGGAGCGATACAGATCCTTCGGCGAAATACGCGGGTACGGACCGAAGTAGCGCAGGTATCGGGAGCGATCCGACAGTGCCGTGTGGAACTCCTGCAGCCGCTCGGCGTCATCGGGTGTGATCGGGCGCAGTCGCACCACGCCACCGTCCGAGGCGAGTACATCGGCGAACCAGTGCTGCGGCGGCGGAGGCGGTATCGCAGGCGTACTCGGGGAATCCGGGACGGGCGGGTTCTCAGTCACGGGGGTCCTCCGGATCAAGGCCGAGCAACCCGAAGGTGGCTCGGCGCGTAGCCAATACGGCCGTATCGATAGCGCGTTGCGCGCGGTCGGTGCGCGCGTCCCCAGTTTCCCCCGTGCCGCCGGGACCGTCCCACCGGCGGTAGGCAGTGTCACCACCGTCACCCATGGCGCGCGGCGGATCGACGGTCGGCGCCGCGGACTGGATCATATCGATCCAGTCCTGCGGCACCGCGGTTTCCGGTGCGATGGTGCGATCCAGCGCGGTCGCCAGCAGATGCGTCCAGGCGCGTGGCACCACCCGCACCAGGCCGTAGCCGCCGCCGCCGACGGCGAGCCAACGACCTTCGGCGTATTCGTCGGCCAGATCGCGCATGGCGATGAAGGCGGCGCGTTGACCGTCGACGGTCAGTTCCATATCGGCGAGTGGGTCCTCGCGATGGGTGTCGACACCGCATTGGCTGACGACGATCTGCGGCCGGAACGCCGCCAGCGCACTGGGCACGATCGCGTGAAAGCCGCGCAGCCACTGCGGATCCCGGGTGCCCGGCAGGACCGCCAGATTGATCGCGGTGCCCTCGGCGGCGCCGTGGCCGGTCTCCTCCGGCCAGCCGGTATTGGGCCACAGTGTGGCCGGATGCTGATGAATCGAGATCGTCAGCACTCGGGGGTCGCCGTAGAAGGCGCGCTGCACACCGTCGCCGTGATGCACGTCGACATCGATGTAGGCGATGCGATCGAATCCGTTTTCCAGCAGCCAGGAGATGGCCACGGCCGCATCGTTGTAGATGCAGAATCCGGCCGCCGAATCCGGCATCGCGTGGTGCATGCCGCCGCCGATGCTCACTGCCCGCCGGGTGCGCCCCTGGGCGATCTCGCGTGCCGCGGTCAATGTGCCGCCGACGATCACCGAGGCTGCCTGATGCATCCGTGGGAACACCGGATTATCCGGTGAGCCGAGACCGTACGGCGGTGCGAGCGGTGCGCCCGCGGGAGGTGTGGCATGTTCGACGGCCTCGATGTAGTCCGCGGTATGGATGCGCAGCAAATCGGACACTTCGGCTGGCTCGGGCACCAATCGCTCGACACCGTCGAGTAATCCGAGACTTTCCGCCAGGGCCATGGTGAACTGCAGTCGCGCCGGTTTCATGGGGTGCTCCGGCGTCCATGCGTAGTCGAGGAAGCGGTCGGTCCAGACAACGGTCCCGGATCGCGCCTCGAGATCACCTTCGTCGAGCGGCGCGGACTGTTCGCCGTGCGGTGCAGTGGCCATGCTCGCAACGCTACGCGGGAAGGTAACGGCCCCGTTGAACGTTCGTATGCAGTAGAAATACAAGCAAGAGCGAATACGGTGACAGGCCGTGCGCCGACAGAATTCCCACAGCGCAGTCACGGGTGTAGCGCGAAACCACGCGGCACACGGGGGTGCCGACGTGCGTGGGTAGAATTCGTGCCGACGAAGGGGTAACAGGTGAAGGATCTGGTCGACACCACGGAGATGTACCTCCGTACCATCTACGACCTCGAGGAAGAGGGCGTGGTGCCCCTGCGTGCGCGCATCGCCGAGCGCCTCGAGCAGAGTGGCCCGACGGTCAGCCAGACCGTCGCGCGGATGGAACGCGATGGTCTGCTGCTGGTCGCCGGTGACCGCCATCTCGAATTGACCGACAAGGGCCGCAGCATGGCGGTCGCGGTCATGCGCAAACATCGCCTCGCCGAGCGGCTGCTCGTGGACATCATCGGGCTCGACTGGCAGAACGTGCACGCCGAGGCGTGCCGCTGGGAACACGTCATGAGCGAGGATGTCGAGCGGCGGCTGGTCGAGGTGCTCAACCACCCGACCACCTCCCCCTACGGCAACCCGATTCCGGGTCTGGACGAGCTCGGCCTTGCCACGCAGAGCGGCGCCGACGAGACCCTGGTGCGGCTGTCGGATCTGCCGCACGGCCAGGTGCACGCGGTCGTGGTGCGTCGCCTCGCCGAGCACATCCAGACCGATCCCGAGGTCATCGGCCAGCTGCGGGAGGCGGGCGTGGTGCCCGACGCGCGCGTGACGGTCGAGACCAAGCCCGGTTCGGTGGTCATCACCGTGCCCGGCCACGCGGGTTTCGAGCTCTCGGACGAGATGGCCCACGCCGTCCAGGTGAAGTTGGTCTGAGGCGTGAAACTTCTGGTCACAGGTGGCGCAGGCTATGTAGGTGGCGTCTGCGCGCAGGTTCTGCTCGAATCGGGGCACGAGGTCGTGGTGGTCGACGATCTGTCGACCGGCAATGCCGAGGGCGTGCCGACCGAGGCGCGATTCGTCGAGGGTGATGTCGCGGTCGCCGCGCCCGCCCTGCTCGAGGCCGAATCCTTCGACGGTGTCCTGCATTTCGCGGCGCAATCGCTGGTCGGTGAGTCGGTGCAGCAGCCGGAGAAGTACTGGCACGGCAATGTGGTGAAGACGCTCGAGCTGCTGGAGACGATGCGCCGCACCGAAACGCCGCGGCTGGTCTTCTCCTCGACCGCGGCCGTGTACGGCGAACCCGAACGGGTGCCGATCACGGAGGACGCGCCGACCCGGCCGACCAACCCCTACGGCGCCTCCAAACTGGCCATCGACCACGCCATCACCTCCTATGCGATCGCGCACGGTCTCGCCGCGACCAGCCTGCGCTACTTCAACGTCGCCGGCGCCTACGGCGGTCTCGGCGAAAACCGGGTGGTGGAAACCCATCTCATCCCCCTCGTGCTCCAGGTCGCCCTCGGTCATCGCAAGGCGATCTCGGTCTTCGGCACCGACTGGCCCACACCCGACGGCACCGCGGTCCGCGATTACATCCACATTCGCGACCTCGCCGACGCCCACCTGCTGGCTCTCGGCTCCGCCGAATCCGGCACACATCGCATCTTCAATCTCGGCAGCGGCACCGGTTTCTCGGTCCGCGAGGTGATTTCCGCCTGCGAGCGCGTCACCGGCCTGCCCATCGCCGCCCAGGACGCGCCGCGTCGTGCCGGCGACCCGGCCACGCTGATCGCGTCCAGCGACCGCGCCATCACCGATCTCGGCTGGCGGCCCAAGCACAACGATCTGGACGAAATCGTCGCCGATGCTTGGGAATTCCTGCGTGACCTCGGTCCGCTGGCACACAGCGCGAAGTAAGCCTGTGCAGCATCGAACGCGGTCACATGGTGGTGCCGCATTTGCCACAACCACCATGTGACTCGCCAACTCACCTCTGACCACCCGAGAAGGCGATCGGGCTCACCGGACAACCGGCCCGAAGTCGATACCGAGGTCCGCGGCAATGCCGAGCCCGCAGTAGGCAAGGCGGCGCAGCGTATCCGGACGCATCCCGGTGCGCAGTGAAATCTCGAGCAGACTCGCCATGGAATGGGCGGGATCGGCTTCCAAGGCCGCCTGCAGTGCGATGCCGGCGAGCGGACCGTCGCCGCGGATGTAGGCGCTGTAGCCGAGAAGTGTTGCCGCATCGGCACGGTCGCTGCCCGATAGTGCATGCGTCAGCGCCACCCAGAGGGTTTCCGCAGGGGCGGCGTGGTCTCCGACGGCCAGCCCGAACAGCGAGTCCCGCACCGTCCGATCGCGCAGTGCCGCGGCCAGTTCCGCGTATTCCTGGGCGGTCAGGACTACACCGGAGTCGATGTTGGCGATCTGCGACAGCACATGTTCGAGTGCCCGCCGGTGGTATCCGTCGGGATCACCGCGCCGGACGGCCGCCGCGTACCGCTCGTGCGCGAGCGCGCGAGCGCTGTCCAGATGTACCGCGACCTGGTGCGCCAGTTCCTCATCCGGTGCGACCAGAGCGGTCAGCTCCGAACGGGTTCCCCGGATCGGCCGCCCTTCGAGCACATGCGCCACCGTGACCATCGATGTGGCCGGATCCGGCAGCGTCCCATGGTGATTCGCATCGAGCAGACTCCACCACCGCTGCTCCGCCTCGATAGCGCGCACCGCCCAGGCGCCCTCGAGGTACACCTCGGCCCGCGCCAGTCGGCGCGCGAACGCCGCGATGAGCGTGCCCCACGGTCCCGTACTGCCCACACCGTTTCGGCGCGTGCGCCGCGGTTCGCGCACCCGGTCATCGACGATCACCGCGAGTACTTCCGTCGCCCCCTCTGCGGCACAAATGTGCGAAACACACTCCGCATATGCGGCCGCGAGCCCCCGCCGACTCCCGCCTTCCTGATCCAAATCGAACCGCACCACCGCATCGATGATCGGACTCTGCTCCACATCGGTCGCGCCCCGCAGCACCGCCACCACCAGCGACCGCTCCGGCGCGAATCCGACCATGGCGGGCACAGCCACAATCAATTCACCCGGATCGTCGACATGCAGTGAGTCCCCTGGAATCCGATCTCCGAATTCCGGCGGCGGTTCCGCACAGATTCCCGGGCGCAACTCTTTCCCGAAACCTCGTGTGCATTCCGACAATTCGTCGTCGGTATCAGGGTCGAAGAAGGACGCCGAATCGATTCGGGCCGAGACCGTGTCCACGGGCCACGTGCGATATGTATGCGCCCCAACGCTATCGCGCGCTGGTTCATCGAACCGCGGCGCAGGGACAATGTCACTCGAATACGCGATGGCGTGCGAGCCCTCTGTTTCGTCGCCGACATGCACCCCGCGATCCGCTGACCCCGCGGTAGCACCTAGATGCCCGGCGGCTCGATAGTCCGCCGGCTTGTCGGTACCTATCCCGGCGCCGTCACGCGAATCCTCGACATCCCGGCAACCCGAGTCGCCAGCACCCGACGAGTGAGCGGATTTGCGGAGGTGAACGGCGGGGCTTGTGCAAAAACCGGTGCGCGGCGATGCGCCGTCGCCTGGATCTCCGAGGGCGGGAGCGGGATTCGTGGAAGTCGTCATGCATCGAGGGTGCGCTCACCCACCTCGAAGCCCGGGACACCGACCTGGGGATATCGCGGGACCGAATTGCCCTGTGGAAAACACTTGGACTGTGGACGAATCGGGAATCGGACACGAATACGGCGACGACTATGTCGGTGCCACCTGCTAGTGTCCGGCCGCAAGCTCCAGCCAACAATCGGCGCAGGCCGCCGCATTCACCCCTGCTTCACTTTCCACACCGCCGTCGTGAACAGCTCGTCCAAAGCCGCCGTATCCGGCTTCGCATCGCCGAATGTCATGTATGTCACCGTGATACGCACATCGGCGACCTGCCCGGTGAGCGTCTGCATCGACTGCGTCAGCCCGGCCGCGCTCACCTGCGGCGCCACCGTGCGGCGCAGCGCGAACGTGTCGTCGGCGTCGATCTTCGGGGGCGCCTGGAGTTCGGTGGTCACGATCGTCGTCGCACCCGCTCGGTTCACATGCATCTGCTGACACCGCTTCAACTGGTCACGCAATACCGACAACGGCTGTCCGGTCCTGGTCAACTCCGCGGTCATCGTGGCGCGCGTCTCGTTGTCGGTGCCCACCGCAACGGCCGTCTGATTCGGACCGAATTGCTGAGCAGGCGGGACACATCCGTCGGGCTGCACCTTCGCACCGCGCCCGGCGCCGGTCAGGTCCGCCGCCGCCTGCGCGGCCGCCTCCGGTGGCAGCACGACCGCCTCGTATCCGGCCGGGAACTGCGCGGGATCGGGCAGCAGCGTCGAAAGCTGTGCCGTCACATACCGGGTCCCCGCGCTCGGACCGGAGTCGACAGGATGTCCGGTCACCGTCGACGAGCAGCCGGTGAGCAGCGCCGCACTCGCGGCGAGGGGCACCAAACCCGATACCCCGAATCCGCGTGGCACCCTGCGCGTCGAATTCGGCACAGTCACCGGTCCACTGTGCCAAACTCCCGGAGCCCGCCCACGATGCCACGCCGGTTCTTCGAGTGATCGGGAATGTGCGGGGTACTACTGATGTTGCCCTGTCTCATGGGTCGGTGTCGCCCGTGGCAACGTGTGTCGGGGCCATGGGGGACAATGGACAGTGGTTGACCGCCGCGAATTGCCCAACAGGCCTGTGAACCTGGAAGCCGCGTCGGTGAACCGCGCAGGAAGGAGACGCGATGGACCACGAGTCGCGAATGTACGAGTTGGAGTTCCCAGCTCCGCAGCTGTCGAACGACGATGGCTTGGGTCCGGTCCTGGTACACGGACTGGAGGGCTTCACCGATGCCGGGCATGCGGTGCGGCTGGCCACGACGCACCTGCGCGAGAGTCTCGAGAGCGAGCTGGTCGCCTCGTTCGATGTCGACGAGTTGCTGGACTATCGCTCGCGTCGTCCGCTGATGACGTTCAAGACCGACCACTTCTCGGATTACGCCGAGCCCGAGCTGAATCTCTGGGCGCTGCGCGATACCGCGGGCACCCCGTTCCTGCTGCTGTCCGGCCTGGAACCGGATCTGCGCTGGGAGAAATTCACCACCGCGGTGCGTCTGCTGGCCGAACAGCTCGGTGTGCGGCGCAGCATCGGACTGAGTGCCATCCCGATGGCGATCCCGCATACCCGCCCGCTCGGCATCACCGCGCACTCCTCCGACCGCGACCTCATCGCCGACCATCAGCGCTGGCCGGGCGAACTACAGGTGCCGGGCAGCGCGTCCTCGCTGCTGGAGTACCGGATGGCCCAGCACGGCCACGAATCCGTCGGATTCTCGGTGCATGTGCCGCACTATCTCGCGCAGACCGCCTACCCGGAGGCCGCGCAGACCCTGCTCGAGCACGTCGCCGACAACGCGGGCCTGGAATTCCCGCTGGCCGCGCTCGGTGAGGCCGCCGCGCGGGTGCGCGAGCAGGTCAACGAGCACATCGCGGGGAATTCCGAGGTCGAGACCGTGGTGCACGCGCTCGAGCGCCAGTACGACAGCTTCGTCTCCGCGCAGGAACGCCAGTCGAGCCTGCTGGTCGGCGATGGTGAACTGCCCAGCGGCGATGAATTGGGCGCCGAATTCGAGCGCTTCCTGGCCGAGCAGGGCGGCTACGACGGCGACGAGGACGAACAGTCCAACTGACCCGATCACCCTGACGGGACCGCAGGCGGCTGCCCGTAGGGTGGTCGGAGTGGATCTGACCGAGCTGCTGGAGATACCGGGAACCGACGCCGACGCACTTTATGAATCCTTCGGGGCGTGGGCGGCCGAGCAGGGGACCCCGCTGTATCCGGCGCAGGACGAGGCGCTACTGGAATTGGCGTCCGGATCCAATGTCATCCTGGCCACCCCCACTGGATCCGGTAAATCCCTTGTCGCCGTCGGCGCACATCTGTTCGCGTTGACCCGCGGCCTGCGCACCTACTACACCGCCCCGATCAAAGCGCTGGTCAGCGAGAAGTTCTTCGCCCTGTGCGAGGTTTTCGGCGCGGACCGGGTCGGCATGGTGACCGGTGACGCGGCGGTGAATCCGGAGGCGCCGATCATCTGCGCCACCGCCGAGATCCTGGCGAATATGGCGCTGCGCGAGGGCGCGGCCGCCGATGTCGGCCAGGTCGTGATGGACGAATTCCACTTCTACGCCGATCCGGACCGCGGCTGGGCCTGGCAGGTACCGCTGCTGGAACTCCCGCGCGCCCAATTCCTGCTGATGTCGGCAACTCTCGGCGAGGTCGACTTCTTCGCCGCCGATCTCGAGCGCCGCACCGGTAATCCGACCGCCATCGTCGCGGGCACCGAACGTCCTGTCCCGCTGAGCTTTTCCTACGCGCGCACCCCGATCACCGAAACCCTGGAAGATCTCGTCACGACCAACCAGTCACCGGTATACGTCGTGCATTTCACCCAGGCCGCCGCATTGGAACGCGCGCAGGCGCTGACCAGCGTCAACTTCGCCACGCGCGCCGAAAAGGACGCCATCGCAACAGCACTGGGTGATTTCCGCTTCTCCTCCGGGTTCGGCAAGACCCTGTCCCGGCTGATCCGCCACGGCATCGGCGTACATCACGCGGGCATGCTGCCCAAGTACCGCCGCCTGGTGGAGCGCCTGGCCCAGGACGGTCTGCTGAAGGTGGTGTGCGGCACCGACACCCTCGGCGTCGGGATCAACGTGCCGATCCGCACGGTACTGCTCACCGGTCTCACCAAATTCGACGGTGTGCGCACCCGCAGGCTCAAGGCCCGCGAATTCCATCAGATCGCCGGCCGCGCGGGCCGGGCGGGCTACGACACCATGGGTACCGTGGTCGTGCAGGCGCCCGACCACGAAGTGGAGAACACTCGGCTGCTGGCCAAGGCGGGCGACGATCCGAAGAAGCAGCGCAAGGTGGTGCGCCGCAAACCGCCGGAGGGCTTCGTCTCCTGGAGCGAGGAGACCTTCGACCGGCTCGTCGCCGCCAGCCCCGAACCGATGGTGTCGCGCTTCAACGTGACGAACTCCATGCTGCTCAATGTGATCGCCCGCCCGGGCAATTGCTTCGACGCCATGCGCCATCTGCTGGAGGACAATCACGAGCCCCGCCCCGCGCAACGCCGGCACATCCTGCGCGCCATCCGACTGTATCGCGCCCTGCGCGATGCCGGTGTGGTGCAACAGCTTCCCGAACCCGACGCACAGGGCCGCCGCGCCAGGCTCACCGTCGATCTGCAGCGCGATTTCGCCCTCGACCAGCCCCTGTCCCCCTTCGCCCTCGCTGCGCTCGACCTGCTCGACAAGGACGCCCCCGGCTACACCCTCGACGTCATCTCCCTCATCGAGTCGACGCTCGAGGATCCGCGCCAGCTGCTGATGGCCCAGCAGCACAAGGCCCGCGGCCAGGCGATCAACGAGATGAAGGCCGACGGTATCGAATACGACGAACGCATGGAGCTGCTGGAAGAGGTCACCTGGCCCAAACCGCTGGCCGAGCTGATCGAACCCGCCTTCGAGACCTATCGGGCCGGGCATCCCTGGATGTCGGAATTCGCTCCGTCCCCCAAGTCGGTCGTCCGCGACATGATCGAACGCTCGATGACCTTCGCCGAGCTGATCTCGCATTACGAGCTGGCCCGCTCCGAGGGGGTGGTGCTGCGCTATCTCGCCGACGCCTACCGCGCGCTGCGGCGCACCGTCCCGGAATCCGCGCGCACCGAGGATCTCGACGATATGACCGAATGGCTGGGCGAGCTTGTGCGCCAAGTGGATTCGAGTCTGCTCGACGAATGGGAGCAGCTCACCAATCCGGGTGCGGAGACCGATGCCGATCAGCTCGCCTTCGGCGCGGAAACGGTGCGGCCGATCTCGGCCAACGAACGCGCGTTCAAGGTGATGATCCGCAATGCCATGTTCCGTCGCGTCGAACTCGCCGCGCTGCGCCGTTGGGAGGCCCTCGCCGAGCTCGGCACCGGACCGGACTGGGCCGCCGAGCTGAACCCCTACTTCGACGAGTACGAAAGCATCGGCACCGGCCCGGACGCTCGCGGTCCGCAACTGTTCCAGGTGGAACAACGCCCCGGTTTCTGGCAGGTGCGCCAAGTGCTCGACGATCCCGCCGGGGACCACGGCTGGGCGCTCGCGGCCATGGTCGATCTCGCCGAGTCCGATGCCGCGGGCGAGGTCGTATTCGACGAGGTCACGATAGTCGCAGGGTGATCATGATCAAGGTGTCGTCAACGAGTTGGTTACCAGGGGCATCGCGCTGATACTCTCTCGCGCGGTGCCTGAACGAAGGCCGCCCCTCAAACGACGGAGAGTTCCCTTAGATTGACCGGTTCAAACCTGCCCGAATCGCCCTATCTGGCCATCCACCCAGCGCGGGTGCGCGAGAACTACCGCGCACTCCAGGCCGCGGTACCCGGAGCCCGAATACGCTTCGCGGTCAAGGCGAGTCCGGTCCCGGAACTCATCGGTCTGCTCGACCGTCACGACGCGGAGTTCGATGTAGCCAGCGTCGGTGAGATCGAACTGTGCCTGCACGAGGGCGTCGACCCGGCTCGCATGTGCTATGGGAACCCAATCAAGAAGGCCGCCCACATCGCGACCGCCTACGCCGCGGGTGTGCGCCGCTACGCCTTCGACACCGAGGACGATCTGCTGCGCATCGTCGAGCACGCGCCGGGTTCGGAAGTCGAGTGCCGGTTCCTGTCCTCGGCGCCGCAGTCGACAACACCCTTCGGCACCAAATTCGGCTGCTCCCCCACCGAGGCGCTGCGGCTGCTGGTGCGCGCCCGCGATCTCGGACTGATCGTCGGGGGTCCGTACTTCCACGTCGGCTCCCAGCAGACCGACCCGCGAGCCTGGCGCATCGGTATCGAGCAGGCGGGCCGCATCGTGGCGGCGCTGGCGGACAAGGACATTCCGGTGCGCTCGGTGAATATCGGTGGCGGCCTGCCCATTTCGTACGTCGAGGCGGCGCCCGCACTCGACGATATCGGCGCCGTCATTGCGGCCGCCACCGCCGAATTCCTGCCCGCGACCGCCGGACTCGTCATCGAGCCCGGCCGCGCGCTCGTAGGTTCGGCGGGCACTATTCACGCCGAGGTCATCGGCGTGCGCATCGCGCCGGACGGACGGCGCTGGGTGTATCTCGACATCGGCCGCTACAACGGCATGGCCGAGACCGAGAACGAGTACATCGCATACCGCTTCGTCACCGAACGTGACGGAGATCCCGTGGACGAGGCGGTGGTGGCCGGACCGACCTGCGATGGCGACGATGTACTGTATCAACGCACGAAGGTCCTTCTTCCGACCTCGTTGCGAGCCGGTGATCGCATCCAGATCCTCGATACCGGCGCCTATACCGCGAGCTATTCGTCGGTGTCCTTCAATGGTTTTCCGCCCTTGACCGTTCATGTCTCGGGCGCTGAGCGAGAGTGAGTTTGCCTATGACGGCGGAATTCACCGGCTGGCATGTGCTGGCCGAGTTCGGTGGTGTCGACGCAGATCTCTGCGACGATCTCGAACGACTCGAATCGGCGTTGCGTGAGTCTCTGATCGCGGCGGGCGTCACCATCTGCGATGTCGTACACAAAAAGTTCGATCCGCAGGGGGTGACCGTCCTCGCGCTGTTGTCGGAGTCCCACGCCTCGATTCACACTTATCCGGAGTCCGGCGACATCTTTGTCGACGTATTCACCTGCGGAACTATCGGCGCCGGCGCGTCGAAGGCCGTCGAACTACTGCGAGATAAGTTGTCTCCCAGGGATGTTCGCATGCAAGTCATCCAGCGCGGGCACGGCTCGACGCGGATCGAGGAGCCGGTGGGCAATGGCCTGACCCGTATCTGGGATCTGCACGAGGTCATCGTCGACACCCATACTCCGTTCCAGCACATGGTGATCGCGCGCACCGAACAGGGCATCAGCCTGTTCTCCGACGACGATCGCCAGTCCACGGAGTTCTCCCAGCTGACCTATCACGAGGCGATGATGGTCCCGGCCTTCGCGCTGGCCGCGAAGCTGGACAAGGTGCTGATCATCGGGTCGGGTGAGGGTGTGGCCAGCCAGATGTCGGTCGCCGCGGGTGCGACGCTGGTGGATCACGTCGATATCGACCAGCGCGAGGTCGAGTTGTGTGCCGAGCACCTGCCTTACGGCTACACCAGCGACGAACTGGCCGCCGCCGTCAAGGGTGCGGGCCCGGTCAAAGTGCACTACGCCGATGGCTGGGACTTCCTCGCCAACGCGAACGAGGCGGGCACCCGCTACGACGTGATAGTCATCGATCTGCCCGATGAGCGAGTCGAGGACGCGCAGCACAACCGGCTCTACGAGTCGGAGTTCCTGTCGCGATGTCGGGCGCTGCTCGCACCCGGCGGCGTGCTCAGCGCACAGGCCGGATGCGCGACGATGTGGCGCAACGAGACGCTGAAGCGGTCCTGGAAGCGCTTCCACGAGCAGTTCGGCACCGTGGTGCAGTACGGCAGCGATGAGCACGAGTGGACATTCCTGTTCGGGTTGAACGAGCGAATCGATGACCCGGTGCAGGCGATGACCGATCGGCTGGGCACGCTGCCCTATCGCGCCGAGACGATCGATGCGCGGGCGCTGGTGCGCGGCGCGATCGAACCGCACGCGCTGCGCGTCTAGCAGCACTCCCGAATAGCACCGGCTCCCAAGGGTTTTCCCTTCGAGCCGGTGCGATTCGGCGTTCGGCCGGAGTGTCCGCTCCTGGCTGAGAACCGGATGGTCATGGGGTGAAGCGGATCTCGCTGTATCGGGGCGGGGCGGTGGTCGCGTAGCGGATCTGCTGGTTGCCCGGCCGTGTGCGCTGCCATCGGCCGAACCGCTGTAGGAGTACCGCGATGGAAAGTGCGCCGGTCAGTACTGCCATCGGTTCGCCGATACATTTTCGTTTGCCGATGCCGAACGGCAGGCGGGCGGGTCCGAGCGCGATGAACAGCTGGTCGCCCCGACGCAGCGGGCGACCGGCCAGTTCGGTCTCGACCGCGACATGGCGGAAGATGAGCGGGAACGACGGTCGCTGTGCCACAACATCGCCGAAAAACGATGTGAGCAGCGGCAACCGGGCGAGATCGGCTGCGGCCGGTAGCCGACTCGCCAGCACTTGTTCGACTTCGGTCCGCAATTCGACCAGCTCGGCGGGATGGTCCGCCAGCCGCACACATGCCCACGACTGAGCGCATGCCGTGCTGTCGAAACCTGCCATCAAGTGGCTTATCACCTGATCGCGTATCCGCTGGCCCGGAAGTTCCGGACGCACCTGCAGTAGGTGTCCGAGCAGGTCGTCGGCGCAATCGTCCATTGTGCGCCGCCGGTCGATGATGGCGTGGACCTCGGCGTCCATGGCCGCGATGGCGCGCCGGTAGTTGCCGCCGCCGATCCGGAACCACTGCCTGCGCTGGCTGTCGAAGATCGGCTGGGCCGATCGCACCAGTGTCGCGCAGTCGACAGTCTGACCGAAAAGATGCCGTGCCAGCAGTTCCACGTTGAGCAGTTTGAATTCGGTGAACACGTCGACGGCGCGGTCCGGATGCCAGTTGTCGATCCGGTCGTTCAATCGCCGGACACTCTCGTGCGCGAGCGGCGCGAGTTCGGCAGCCGCGAACGCGGGATTCGTGTGTTCACGCAATGTCCGCCACAGTTGCGGATCGTTGACCACGAACAAACCCTCGGCGCCGGTCGCGTTACGGATGATCCGGTAGATCGGACCACCTTTGTCGAATTCGCCCGCACCGGTACGCAGCACACGGTCGATGAGATCACTGTCGGTGATCAGCCAGGACCGGCCCGGCAATGGCAGCCTGACCCGCATGATCCCGCCGTTGCGCCGCGCTCGCGCGATCAGTGCGGACGGCACGTCACGGTCGACAATCGCCTGTCGCCAACCGATCTCGGCTCGAACCTCGCCGGGCATAGCCATGCTGCTCCTACACCGGATACATCCGATCTCAGGTTAATAGTCGGCTGGCGGGTCTGCCATTCCTGTATGCGGCGCGTGCGCCGAGCAACTGCATGTCCGAGCAGTACCGAAGTGGCCTCAGCGCCCATTCCTGCCTCGATCCCGCTGAATCCGAGCAAGAATGGGCGAACTGGGCCAACGCCCGGCCTATGCCTGTTTGCGCCAGTCCTCGACGTTCATCCCGCCGATACCCCAATCGGTCAGCTCGACCTCATCGATCACTACGAAGGTGGTCGCCGGGTCCTTGCCGAGGACATCACGGAGCAGGTCGGTTACGCCCTTGATCAGTTGGGTCTTCTGATCTCGCGTGACGCCCTCGTTGGTGACCTTGATATTGACGTAAGGCATTATGCGGCCCTTCCCGAGATGAACCCGCCGTCGACGGGGAAGATGTGGCCGGTGGTGAAGGCGGCGTCCGCGAGATACAGCACCGCTGCGGTGGTTTCGCTCACTTCACCGATTCGGTTGAGCAAAGCCAGTCGACCCGAGGCGCTTTCGTCGCCGTCACCGAACAGTGGTGTGCGAATGATGCCGGGAGCGACGGCATTGACCCGAATGCCGTCCGCGGCGAGTTCGGCAGCAAGACTCGTGGTCAACGCGTGGACGCCGCCTTTGCTGACCAGCGCGGCCGATGCGGGCAGCCCCGCGAGCGCGTGGTTGATCAGCACCGTCCCGATATTCACAATGCTGCCACCGCTTTTCTGCGCTTGCAGCTGGCGCACGACGGCCTGTGTGGTGAAGTAGGTCCCTTTCAGGTTGCCGTTCAGGTAACTGTCCAGATCCGCCTCGGTGACATCGACGAACGGCTTGGCCCCGAAGATTCCGGCATTGTTCACCAGCACATCGACTCGACCGAAACGTTCCACCGCAAGGCGCACGAGCTCGGAACCCGTTGTGGGCGTGCCGATATCGCCGGTGAATACCGTCAACCGTGATGGCGCGCCCAACGAATCCGCCACCGCCGCCAGCTTGTCAGCATCCCGCCCGTTGAGCACGACATTGTCACCACGCTCCACGAAGGCCCGAGCGATATCGCGCCCGATCCCACTGGAGGATCCGGTGACGATCACCGTCTTGACCATATCTTTCTCTCTTTCTCGTGACACTTGCCGATACGACCGGTCGTCTTGGAATAGATATAAGGCCGCCCAAAGCCGCGATACCTACAGGTCAGGGTCGAAAGTAGTCATCCAGCAGTCGGCGCAAACACTTGTGCAGCGGTTCGAGCGAGCGCTGGATCTTCATCCTGATCACCGCGCCCTCCCACGATTCCAGCAGCAGATCAGCCAATTCCGTGGCGTCGATATCGTCGCGAATCGTCCTGAGCTCCTGCGCCCGCCGCAGCGCCGCCGCCACCCCGTCGCGCCAGGAATTCCAGGCCCCTGCCAAGGATTCCCGCAGCAGTTCACTGCCCTCGAGTTCCCCGCCGAGGTTCGCGATCAGGCATCCACCGGTGAACTCCGCCCGCACGAAATCATCCATGAGCCGCCTGAAGAACTCCCGTAACCCGGCGACCGGATCCGGCGAAGTCCCGAGCGCCTCGGCCAAATTCCGCTGCACACACAGCGAATGGTGGTCGATGATCGCCTGCCCGAAACTCTCTTTGCTATCGAAGTAGTTGTAGAACGAACCCTTCGGCACGCCGACCGCATCCAGGATCTGCTTGATACCGGTCCCGTGATAGCCGTTCGTCAGGAACCCGGCAGCGCCCTGCTCCACCAGAAGCTGCCGAGTGTCATCACTGCGTCGGGGTCGCGCCATGGAGTTAATATATGACCGGTCGTCTTGGAATAGCAAATCCGACCTTGATTCAGAGCAGTCGTCGCCATTCGGCGCACCGAGCCACGAACGCACCCAGATGCTCGGCGGCAAAGCGCTCGGCATACCAATCATCCTGCGCGACAACGGAAGTCCATGCATACGTCCACGCCGATATGGCCGGACCGAGTCGAACCCGCCGCAACTCGTACTCGTCATCCTCGAACGCATCCAGCACCGCCCACTCCCCCGCGTCGAGCCCGGACAACACCACACCTCGCGCAATCCCACCCGTGGCGGGTATCAACCCTGGATATACCCGCCCCGGCAGTGCCGCCACCCGCCACCCGGTCAGCTCCGCCGCCACCAATTCCGGACACCGCCCGATCAACTCGACCAGCACCTCCGGAAACTGCAATGTTCCGTAGACGAACAACTGATCGCCGTTGGCGATCGAGCGACCGAGCCGCTGTCCCGGCTCGGTCGACACATCGGCACCCGACTCATCCACTGTGCACCCTTTCCAACTGCCTACCAGCGGAGATTACGCCCAACGATCCGATAGACCCGCGTTGGAACTGGGGGCGGCTACTGGTCCGACAAACAACTCACCGGAAGCGTCGAGGTGGCCGGACGCGCCGACCGAGCCAGAGCATGACCTCACCCGAATAGCGTCCTCACACGAACGCATCGGCGTTGCGGACGCACCAGTCGGCGAACCTACGCGGACTTCTGCCGAGCAGCTCACTCACCGTGTCGGTGCGGAACCCCACCGTATCGGCACGCATCAACTCGAACCCCTCGATGATCGCCGCCGCCAGCGCCGGTGGCGCACCGCCCGGGTAGCGGGATTCCAAGGCCTCCTGCGGCGTGGCCGCCTCGTGCACCTCGATGGCGCGACCGATCGTGCGGGCGATGGTCGCGACTTGTTCTGCGACAGTGTAGGTTTCCGTGCCGGTGAGGGTGTATGTCATACCGCGGTGACCGTCGCGGATGAGGACCTCGGCCGCCACCGCGGCGATATCGGCAGGGTCGATCGGGGCATAGCGACCGGGTCCGGTGGGGTCGAGGACGGCACCGCCGGAGCGGATCGTCTGCGCCCAGGCCAGCGCATTCGTCATGAATCCACCGGGCCGCAGCACGGTCACCGGTATGCCGGATTCAGCGACGATCCGCTCGCGCTCGAGATGCCAACGCCCCATGGCCGGTACCGGATCGCCCATCGCATTGAACGACGACAACTGCACGATATGCCGCACTCCGGCCGCTCGCGCCGCGTTCACCGCATCGACAGTGTGCTCCAGACCGATGCCGGGCACCAGCAGGAACAGTGTGTCGGCACCGTCGAATGCGGGCGCGAGGGTCGCCGGATCGTCCAGATCGCCGACGATGAGCTCACCCCCGCCCGGATCCACGGCTCGAGCCGGATCGCGCACGAGAACACGGAATTCCACACCTCTTGCAGCGAGTTCGCCGACGAGTTCACGACCGATATTTCCGGTGCCACCGGTGACCACTATCATCAGACCTCCACATCACTAGCCGTCTAACGAATCGAAACGCTAGACGGCTAACGATCCATTCGTCAATAGCCAAGGAGATCCGACAGATGCCCGAGTTCCTCGACCTACACGGCCGCAGTTCGAAGGTGCTACGCGCACTCGCGGACCGCGAAATGCGTACGCATGGATTGCATCTGGGTCAGAATTACGTCCTGGCTCTACTGTGGGAGCGGGACGGGCGCACCCCGGGCGAGGTCGCCGCAGCGCTGAACGTCACCACCCCGACGGTGGTCAAAATGGCCACCCGCATGACCGCCGCGGACCTGCTCGAGCGCCGTCGCGACGACCACGACAACCGCCTGGTCCGCCTCTGGCTCACCGATAAGGGCCGCGC
This sequence comes from Nocardia sp. NPDC006982, assembly GCF_042869435.1. Lineage (NCBI taxonomy): Bacteria > Bacillati > Actinomycetota > Actinomycetes > Mycobacteriales > Nocardiaceae > Nocardia > Nocardia sp. NPDC006982. The sequence goes on from NZ_JBIAFV010000001.1 coordinate 1,342,074, forward strand.
CCTTCAAAAGCCGATCGAGGCGCAGCGACAAGCCTTGGAGGACAAGGTGACCGCCGATCTCACCGCCACCGAACGCCGTCACCTCATGAACGCCCTGCGCAAAATCCACAGCACCGCAACCGAACTCCTCGGCGACGCCGCACCCTGATCCCGCGGACTCAATTGACTCCGGGCCGCTGCGACCGAATGATCTCCGCCAGCCGTTCGTAATCGTCCGCGCGCGCCGTTGATGCGCGAAACGCCAGACCGAGCGTGCGCCCCGGAGCGGGGGCGGCGAAATGCGCGGTTTCCAGTGTGCCGCGCGCGGTTTCGGCCGCGACCGCCATCTCCGGAATCAACGTCACCCCGAGACCGCCTGCGACGCACTGGACCACGGTCGCCAGCGAAGCCGCACGAGTATCGCCGACCGCACCCGGATGGGCGTCGGCGGAGCGGCAGAATTCCAGGGTCTGATCACGCAGACAGTGGCCCTCGTCGAGCAGCAGCAGCGGCAGCGCGTCCAAGGTGGCGGGTGCGATATCGGTGCGGCCGGCCAGCGCGTGACCGCGCGGAGTCACCAGGACGAATTCCTCGGTGTACAACGGGATCTCGACGAGGCCGGGCGCTTCGGTCGGCAGCGCGAGCAGCGCGACATCCAGGACGCCGGTGCGCAATCCCTCCAGCAGCCGGGCGGTTTGGTCCTCGACCACCTGAGGATTCAAAGCGGGCAATACCTTGCGCAATTCGGGTAGCAGATCCGGCAGCACATACGGGGCAACCGTCGGGATGATGCCGATCCGCAGGGTGCCGCCCAGGCTGTCACCCGTCGCCGAAGCGACGAATCGATCGGCCGCCTCTAGGGTCGCCGTCGCCTGCGGCAACAGCCGCATACCCGCGGCGGTGACGAGCACCCGCCGGGTACTGCGCTCGATCAGCTGCAGCCCGAGCCCGTGTTCCAATGCGGCTAATGCCTGCGATAACGTGGGCTGGCTCACACTCAGCCGCGCGGCCGCGGTGCCGAAGTGGCGGTACTCCGCGACCGCTACGAACGCACGCAGCTGCGACAGGGTCGGCTGATAAGTCTGATCAGTCACGCCTATCAGTGTAGTGCGACTGATCACGTTTACCTTTCACCGGCCTTTGGGCAAGATCACCAGTGAGCTTTTCGATCCACTCGCTCTAGCAAACCGACTGACGAGGAGACAAGCATGGCTTTGCTGACCATCGGCGACCAGTTCCCGGCATACAACCTCACCGCGGTGATCGGCGGTGACCTGTCGAAGGTCGACGCTCAGCAGCCTGACGACTATTTCACCCGCATCACCTCCGACGATCACGCCGGCAAGTGGCGCATCGTCTTCTTCTGGCCCAAGGACTTCACCTTCGTGTGCCCGACCGAGATCGCCGCCTTCGGCAAGCTCAACGAGGAATTCGAGGACCGCGACGCGCAGGTGCTCGGCGCCTCGGTCGACAACGAGTTCGTGCACTTCCAGTGGCGCGCCCAGCACGAGGATCTCAAGACCCTCCCGTTCCCGATGCTGAGCGACCTCAAGCGTGAATTGGCCTCCGCCACCGGCGTTCTCAATGCCGACGGCGCCGCCGACCGCGCCACCTTCATCATCGACCCGAACAACGAGATCCAGTTCGTCTCGGTGACCGCGGGTTCGGTCGGCCGCAATGTCGACGAGGTGCTGCGCGTGCTCGACGCACTGCAGTCCGACGAGCTGTGCGCCTGCAACTGGAAGAAGGGCGACCCGACCATCAACGCGGGCGAACTGCTCGCCGCGAGCGTCTGAGCATTATCCGAACCACCTGAAAACCCCTGAACGAGAAGAGGATTCGCCGAATGAGCATTGAGACCCTGAAGAACTCCCTTCCCGAGTACGCAAAGGACCTCAAGCTCAATCTGTCGTCCATCGCACGCACCACCGTGCTGAACGAACAGCAGCTGTGGGGCACACTGCTCGCGTCGGCGGCCGCGACCCGGTCGGCGACAACACTGCGGGAAATCGCCGAGGAAGCCGCGGACAATCTGTCCGCGGCGGCCTACAACGCCGCACTCGGCGCCGCCTCGATCATGGGCATGAACAATGTGTTCTACCGGGGCAAAACGTTTCTGGAGGGCCGCTACGACGATCTGCGTGCCGGTCTGCGGATGAACATCATCGGCAACCCGGGTGTCGACAAGGCCGATTTCGAGCTGTGGTCGTTCGCGGTCTCCTCGATCAACGGCTGTGCGCACTGCCTGGAGGCGCACGAGAAGACGCTGCGCGAGGCAGGCGTCTCGCGTGAGGTGATCTTCGAATCGCTGCGCGCGGCCGCGATCGTCGCCGGAGTCGGCCAGGCCGTGCAATCCACGGAGACGCTGGCCACCGCCGCGGTCTGATATCTCGCCGGAAACATGCAACGGCCCCGTCCGAATGGACGGGGTCGTTGCCGTTTCCGCGTCGACCGACACGTGTCGGAGCGGCTCGCTAGCCTGTCCGCGATACGCACCTCGTGAACAAGGGAGCAGGGCCGATGGCTGTCCGCACGCCGCCGACCGATGAGGACATCTGGGTGGTACCCGCCGCTTGGTGGTCGAAAACCGATCCCTTTCGCGGCCGATGGCCCGCACGCAACGGTGCCGTGAATGCGGCTGCGGCACAGACCGTCTCCGACAAGTTGGCGCAGTCCGCGGATCGGACCCGCGTCATCCTGAGCCACTCCGGCTCGCACAAGGTGCTCGCCGAGCGGGGTGCGCAATATCTGGAAGATCGGCGTGCCGACCCACTCGGCGCGGCCGTGTGCGCCGCGATCGGCATGGACGCGAAGCTTTGGGATGCCGATGCCCTCGGCCGCTACTACGACGACCACGCGGATCTGGCCGATTATCTGGTCGCGACCCACGGTCTCGGCTGTGCCGTGGCGACCGTGGCCGCCCTCACCGGCATCCACGCGGAAGCATCCGATACCTGGGCCGGGCAATCGAATCGCGTTCTGGTGTCGAGTCCCTGCGATCCGCCCGCCACCCTGGTCCGGCGACTACGCACCCTGCTGGCCGCCACCGGGGAGATGGACTACGCCGATGCCGTCGACCAGGCACGGCAGCTGCGTCGCGGGCCGCTCGCGATCCGGTTGCTCACCTCATACCTGTTCCCCACCGAACAGGACTGGGTCACAACCGATCTCGCAGACCCGAAACTCACCGACAGCTTCGGATCGATATTCCTGCTCGCCTCGGTGACCGACTCGGCGCACGCGCACCGCATCCTCGATCTGCTCGGCTGGCACTGGCATCTGCTGCGCGACAACAAATCGCTGATCTACAGTGTCGCAGCACATCTCGGCCCCGACGCCACTTCAGTACTGACTCGACTGTGGGAGGCGGGTCAGGGCAACAGCTCCGCCCCGGGGCCGGAAACCCTGTCGCGCATGCTCGCCCGCCTCCCAACTGACGAAGCGATGGACTTCCTGGCCAGGCATTCGTGGCGCAATGTGAGCGCCGCGGCACTGCTCGCCTCGACCGAACGGTTTCCATCTCGTGCCATGCGTGTGCTCGGTGCGCGGACCACCCGGCAGGAGAACGCCGCCGACTTCTGCCTGCACGTCCGCCGCCATCCCGAACGCGCCGTCGCCATGCGCGACGAACTGCCCGAATCCGCACAGCTGTTGATCACCGAGAGTCTGCCCGAAGAGCAGACGGTCGATACAACTCCCGCCCAACTCGTTCCCGCGATCCTCAGCACACCGCCATGGCAACGACCTCGTCGCAGGCCTGCTTCCGCCGTAGCGCTCGAAGTTCCTGCGGGCGTTGCTATTTCGTGGCGTGACGACGGCGAACGGCAGAAATGGCTCGACAGCGTCGGCACGCTGTCCGAGGACGAGATACGCGAGCGGCTGGAGCGCATTCCGCCGGGCAATGACTTTCTCAACGACTGGACACTGCACGCACTCGCCCAGGTCGACTTCGCGATCGCGGAACCGTATCTGCGCACCAGCACCGTGGGCTGGGGACTCTGGTCGGCCACTCCCCTGCTCGCACTCGCGGCAAAACACGGTGCCGCTACGCACGACCTGGTCATCGACACCGTCACGAAGCGACCGCGCGACCACGCCGCGGCGATCGCCCCTTTCGAAAGCCCGGCCGTCGCCGAACTGGTCGTGGACTGGCTGCGTATGCGCTCGCGCCGCCGCATCGCGCTGGACTGGTTGCGCCGCCATCCCGCCTACGCCGCGACCGCGTTCATGCCGGGAGCGATCGGCAAGGCACGCAAGGCAAGACGCACGCATGCCACGGCTCTGCGCACCCTCGTCACACTCGGCCACACCGATGCCATTATTGATGCGGCCGCTGCATATGACGCCACCGCGCCGGTGCGCGAATTGCTCGATACCGATCCCGCCGAGATCGTGCCCGCGCGGATTCCCGTTCTCCCGCAATGGTTGTCGATGTCGGAGCTGCCCGCGATCGGGCTGAAGGGCGGCCACGCGCTGCCGCCCAAGGCGGTCGCGAATCTCGTTACGTTGATGATGCTGTCGGAACCCGGAGCGCCACATGCCGCGCTGGCACGGGTTCGCGAAGACTGCGACGCGGCGAGTCTGGCCGCCGCGGCCGGAGCGATCCACAGCCAGTGGACCAGGGCGGGCGCGCCGTCGAAGGACACCTGGGTCTGGGAAGTGCTGGCTGCCTTCGGAAATGACGAGACCGTCGACGAGCTGCTGCCGAATATCCTATGGAGCGGGGCCAAGGACAATGCGCTCGACACCCTCGCCGCCATCGGTACCGACCACGCATTGTCGGCGCTGATCACCTTGAACGAGAAGGGCCGAAAGGCGGCGGTCCGGGATGCGGCGCAGATCCGGGTCGCCGATGTCGCGGACGAGTTGGGTTTGAGCGAGGATCAACTCGCCGACCGCCTGGTTCCCGATCTCGGGCTGCGCCCCGACGGTACGGCGCTGCTGGACTTCGGGCCGCGCCAATTCGTGCTCGGCTTCGATGAACAGCTGCGCCCCACCATTACCGGTACCGACGGCACCCGCTACAAGGCACTGCCGAAGGCCGGAATTCGCGACGACGAGCACTCGGTCGCCGATGCGACCGCGAGCTATCGCTCGATCCGCAAGTCGGTCAAGAAGTTCGCGGCCGATCAGATCCGGCGGCTCGAACGCGCCATGGTCACCGAACGCCGCTTCACCCTGGACGAACTACGCACCCTGTTCATCGCACATCCGGTGCGCATCAACGTGACTCGCCGCCTGATCTGGGCAACATACTGCGACGACCAGGTTCTCGACTCGTTCCGCATCGCCGAGGACAACACCTTCGCCGACGCCGATGACGCCACACTCGAAGTCGCCGAGGATGCCGTCATAGGTATCGCCCATCCTCTCCACCTGGGCGCCGAAATGACCGTCGCCTGGGCCGATGTGCTCGCCGATTACGAACTCCTGCAACCATTTCCACAGATCGGCCGGGAGGTGCACCATCCGGACCCGGAACTGCTCGCCAGTTCCTCCGTGCCGATTCCGGCGAATACCACTATTCCCCTCGGCCGTATCCACGGCCTGACCAACCGCGGCTGGAATCCACCCGAACGGGGCGACGGCGGTCGCATCGATACCTTCGACAAGCGGCTCCCCGACGACCGGGTTCTCAGTATCGGGATCGATCCGGGCATGGAGCCGTTCGAACCGGTCGCTCCCGTGCACGAGCTCAGGTACGCCGCGCTCGCGGGCCGCAATGGCCCCACCTTCGCCGACCTCGGCCCGGTGACCGTGTCGGAAATCCTGCGTGACCTCGCCTGGCTCTGCGGCCCGCGTTGACAGCACTTCCTGGACCTTTTGAGGGCCGGTAGGCTCGCGAACATGGGCACACACGGTGAACCAGAGGCCATCGGTACGCGGGTCGAGGTCGTGCGCGTTTTCACGGACCCGACCGGTCGAGGCGGCAACGAGCTCGGCATCGCTCGGGCCGCCGATGTCGCTGAGGTCGACCACCAGGCGCTGGCGGCGAAGGCGGGGTACAGCGAGACCGTCGTTGTCGAGGATCCCGTCGAGGAGGTCGCCAAGGTGCGGATCTACACCCCCGCGGTGGAGTTGCCCTTCGCCGGGCATCCGTCGGTGGGCACCGCGTGGTGGTTCGCCGAGCAGGGCAGGCCGGTGCGGATTCTGCAGGTGTCGGCGGGTCCAGTCGCCGTCGAACTCTCCGACGGCATGGTCTGGATCAGGGCACGCGGCGAATGGGCCCCGGACTTCACCTTTCACCAGCTCGACGACCTCGACGAGCTGGCGAATCTGCGCCCCGACGATTTCGACAGCGGCTCGCACTACCTCTGGACCTGGACCGACGAGCACCGCGGTGCCCTGCGCTCGCGCATGTTCGCCCCCGCCATGGGCGTACCCGAGGACGAAGCCACCGGAGCCGCCGCCGTCGCCCTCACCGCCCTGCTACGCCGCGGCCTGATCATCACCCAGGGCAAGGGCTCGCAGATCTTCACCGAATGGGACTCCGACGGTTGGGTCCGACTCGGCGGCCGCGTGGTCGCCGACTCGGTCGTCAACCTGTAGACCGCGAGTATCCAACGACCTATTCCGGCGGCCGCGGATGGCGGTCGGAATCGGAGACGAGTTCGCCGAGGCGGCGCAGCAGCCTGACGAGCTGGACCCGCTCACTGGGCATGAACGCCGCGTAGGCGCGCAGCTGGCGCTCGCGCAGCCGGGTCCGGAGCAAGGCGAGCCGCTCGGCGCCGTCGTCGGTGAGGCTCACCAGTACTCGCCGCTCGTCCTCCGGGGATCGGCGTCGCACGACGACGCCCTTCGCCTCCAGTTGCTGCAACATGCGGGTGGCGGTGGGCACGCTGACCTCTGCGTTGCGCGCCAATCGTCCCACCGGGATGTCCGCCTCCCCGGCCAGCGGTTCCAGGAGTGCGACCTGGGCCAGCGAAAGTCCACCGATCTGCTCGGCACCCACCGAACGGGCCCGCCGCATGGCGACGAACAGCGCGTCGGCCGCCTGCGCGATCTCCTCCCCTGTCACGTCGGCATCCGTCGCGATCTGCTGGACATTGCCCGTATTTGCCACGCCTGCTAGCCTAGCATCACAATAATTAGCAAGCTAAATATTAGTAAGCGAGCGAAAAATGGCCTCTCCATCCCGGATCGACGTCCACCAGCACCTCATCCCGCCTGCCTACCGGGAAGCAATGGACCGTCATGGGGAGACGGCGGGAGGTTGGCCCACACCCGCCTGGGATGCCGAGAGTGCGATCGCGATGATGGACCGCCGGTCGATCACGACCGGCATCCTCTCGATCAGCTCACCGGGCACCCACTTCGGCGACGACGCGGAGGCCCGCACGATCACCCGCGACATCAACGAGTACAGCGCGGAGCTGACCAAGGACCGGCCCGACCGCTTCGGCTTCTTCGCGAATCTCCCGCTACCGGACGTCGACGGCGCGATCGCCGAAACCTCCTACGCGCTGGACGAACTGCACGCCGACGGTGTGGTGCTGCTGTCCAACTACTACGGCCGCTACCTCGGCCACAAGGAGTTCGAGCCGCTCTGGGCCGAGCTCGACGCTCGCGCCGCGGTGGTTTTCATCCATCCCACTGCCCCGCCGATGCCGATGCTGGAGGGCATGCCGAGTCCCCTGCTGGACTTCCCTTTCGACACCACCCGCACCGCCGTCCATATGACGCTCAACGGCGTGATGAGCCGACACACCCGGATGAGGGTGATCCTCTCGCACGCGGGCGGCTTCCTGCCTTACGCCGCCTGGCGGTTCACCGGAGGCGCCCAGTTCAACCCCGGCACAACACCCATGGGCATTCTGACGGACCTGCAGCGCTTCTACTTCGACACCGCACTGTCCACCACGCCGTCCGCCTTACCCTCCCTGCTGGCCTTCGCCGCGCCCGGACACATCTGCTACGGCAGCGACTTTCCGTTCGCCCCGGAGGGGAGCGGTGATCTCCTCGACTCTCTACTGGAGAGCTACGAGGGCTTCGAACCCGGCCAGCTCGACGCGATCAATCGCGGTAGCGCCGAGGCCCTGTTCCCTCGTCTCGCAGCCGCCTGATCAGACATCGGGTCGGCCTACCCGCAGACGGCGGCGATCAGCATGTAGGCCGTGCCGAGGTCCATGACGATATGCGGCACGATCGCGGATGTCAGTGCGCGGGTGACGAAGGAAGCCGACTGCTGCGGACCGGTTCGGATGTCGATCGGGTGGCCGAGCCAACGCCGGCAACGGCCGGTACTCGCCGCGACGAGCAAGGCGAGCGCATCGGCGGTGAACAGCGCGGTCAGTGTCAGCGCCGGTCCGGGGGCCGACCCGTCGCCGTGCATGCCCGCACTGTGTCCCGCGATCGAGTACAGCATGGCGGCCGCGACGGCGATGTGATATCCGACGGCGATGACGCGATCGTCGGGTAGCACGCGAGTCATATTGCGCCACTGCATAATTCGAACTACCAGCAGGGCCGCGAAGACGATGATGAGCGCGATCAGCACACCGCGCAGCACGACCGGATCCGCTCCCATCGGAAAGATCAGCATCGCAAGCATGACCATGCACATGATCAGATGGGCGGCATCGGACTCGTGACATGCCGCCGCATTCATGCCGGGCGAATCTGCTTGCAGGCGAATGGGTTCGGCCCTACCGACGCCGTCCGGCGCCGCCAATCGCCCGAGCACCACTGCGGCCGCGAAAACAAACGCCACCACCACCGACCACCGCAAGGCGGCATACTCCTGCGCGAACTCCACCACACCCACCTCCCGACCCATGTCCTCCCCTCCATGCTCGCACCCCCGACACCTCACCCGCCGCCCTTTCCCCACAGCCACACCCCTCCTCTTCCTGCACACTCCTTACGACGCGGACCCCGAGGCACCAGCTGGACGAATGATCACGTGGAAACCACGGCGGCAAAACGCGAGAACCCCATGCCACCAGTTCCACCTGATCTTGCTCGCCCGCGGCGAAATGGCGTGGCGGCCAAGGAATGCGGCCTAGTGTGCGACGCTGGGGCGGAGGCGATCGGTGGCGGCGCGGGCGAAGCGGCCCGGTGAGATGCCGCGCCATTGTTTGAAGGCGTTGGAGAAGCTCGGGGCGCCGGAATAGCCCATGCGGTAGGCGACATCCTCGACGGTGAGACCAGTGGTGAGCAGTTCCTCCGCGAGGGTGCCATAGGTTTCGACGCACAGTCGGCGGTAGGAGGTGCCCTCGTCAGCCAGTCGGCGTCGCATTGTGCGCAGGCTCATGTGCAGGCGTTCGGCCACATCCTCCTGGGTGATGCGCCCGTTCATCTGATGCAGCAGCACCTCGCGCACCGAACCGGCGAGGCCCTGCTGCAAACCTCGGCGCTGCAGCAGATCGGCGCACTGTTCCTCGAACATCAGCGCGGTGAGCGGGCTGGCATTGGGCATCGGTCGATCGATATCGGTGGCATCGAAAACCGCGAGCTGGAGCTCCAGGGATTCGATGCTGGGAATCTCGAATTGCTCCAGTATCGGCCGCATTCGAGACAACAGCCCACCGGCGACCTCGGCCCGCACCACCGGCGGCGGCACCCCGAACACCAGATACCAGTTGTAGAGCAGGGCCGCCACATCTCGTTCGGCCAGGAAGGCGCGCACATCTGCGGGCAGATCCCGATCGTCGCCGTAGAGCCAGATCTCGTCGCCGTGATAGACGTGCCAGGCCCGCGCGAACGAGGTCATCATGCTGAAGTAGCGCATCGCGACATCGATGGCCGAACGCATGGTCGGACTGCTCAACACCGCCATACCGAGTACGCCGTGGGTGGTGATGCGCGTGCGCATACCCGCCTCGAAGCCCAGTCCCGGTTGGTCGTCGAGCAAAGTGACGAGATTGCGGACGAGTAGAAGTTCCTGTGCCGCAGTGATCTCCGCGCCGGGCGTTTTCAACACCACCGGATCGATGCCGGTGCCGCACAGGAGGTCCGCGCGCGTCAGATTGTGATCATCGGCGAGCTCGGCCAGGATCGCCGCATTCGCCACCGACCGCCGCCACTCCCATGAGGCCACCAATACATCGTGAGCGCTGCTGGCCGATACTCGCAAGGTTTTGGCCGAACGGCGTATATACCAAGCGAGTTCGGCTCGAGCTGACCGGTATGCGCAATCTCATGACCCGATATCGCATGGCGACCGCACTATCGCATACCTACCGTCATAGCTATCGTCGAGCGAAGACCAAGGTAGGCGAGAACAACATGCCGAGACAGACCCTTGTCGGCACGCGCGTCGCGATTACTGGCGGCACCTATGGTATCGGCAAGGAGGCCGCACTGGCCTTCCTGTCCGTCGGTGCCGATGTGGCGATCGGTGACGCGGACATCGGCAAAGTGCTTGCAATCACCGCCCAGCTCAACCGGATTCATGGGCCCGACGCCGTCGGCCTCCCTGTCGAGGTCACCGACAGCGTGCGTTTCGCCGAATTCCTGGCGACCGCCGAGCGCAGGCTGGGCGGTCTCGATGTCGTGGTGAATGCCGCCGATATCGAACCAACCGGTTCGTTTCTGGCCGAGTTCGATCACGAATCGGATCGGCAGATCGATATCAATCTCCGTGCGGTGATCACCGGATCCCGGCTCGCCGGAATGCGTTTCGTCGAACAGGGCCACGGACACATCGTCAATATCGGTTCCGCCATCGGCGTCACGGCCGCACTCGGCGCCGCGGTGTACTCCGCGACAAAGCACGCGGTGGTCGGACTCGGCACCGCACTGCATCGCGGACTCGCCGAACAGGGCGTATTGGTCAGCACCATCGCGCCCGGTTACGCACCCGATCCGGAGGCGGTGGCGGACGCGATCGTCGACTGTGTCGAGCACCGGCGCGGCGGACTGGTGGTGGTGCCGCCGACGGGGTGGTTCCGTACCGCGATGCCGGATCCGGCGCAGTTGCGTCATACGATGCGACGGATGCTCGGCAGTATGTGAGCCGTCAGGCCGGGAGCTCCCGCAGGACCCGTTTGAGTACTTTTCCGGTGGGGTTGCGTGGGAGTTCGTCGACGAACAGCACGTCACGCGGGACCTTGAAGCGGGCCAGATGCGTCTTCACGTGCTCGCGCACCTCGTCCCCGGTGAGCGAATGCCCTTCGCGGACAACGACTACCGCGCGCAGGCGCTGACCGTATCGATCGTCGGGCACCCCGAATGCACTGACCTCCGCCACGGCCGGATGTGCGGCGAGCAGTTCCTCGACCTCGCCCGGAAAGACGTTCTCGCCGCCGGAGACGATCATGTCGTCATCGCGTCCGTCGATGAAAAGTCTTCCGGCACTGTCGAAATGACCGACATCGCCGGTGGACATCAGCCGTCCGATGCGTGCCTTGTCACCACCGCCGGTGTAGCCCTCGAATTGGTAGTTGTTGCCGACGAAGATGCGGCCGGTAGTGCCGGGACTCACCTCTCGGTCGTTGTCGTCGAAGATCTTCACGGTGGTACTCGGCACCGGAGAGCCGACGCAGCCGGGTTCGACCGCCAGGTCCGCGGGTGTCGCAATAGTCGCGTAGGCCACCTCGGTGGATCCGTACACGTTGTACACCACCGGCCCGAATGCCTCGGTCACCCGTATGCACAGATCCGCACCCAGCTGCGAGCCCGCGACGAAGATGATCCGCAACCGCGAAAGATCGTGCCCGGCAAAAGCTTTCGGCCCGGCGTCGACAAGCCGCCGCAGCATCACCGGCACCGCGACCATGGCCGTGGCACCGTGGCGGTCCAGACTGTCCAGCACCTCCTGGGGATCGAAGCGCCGCCGGATCACCAGCGTCGAACCGAAGCCGACCGCGAGGACAGCGTGCGCGAATCCGAGCGTATGAAACAGTGGCGCAGGGCATTCGGTGATTTCTCGGGCACGGAACGGCACCTTGCCGAGGATGGCGCCCAGCGGCGACAGTGAGGCAGGCTCGCTGCTGCGCGGCGCACCTTTCGGGGTGCCGGTCGTCCCGCTGGTCAGCAGAATGATGCGAGGGGCGGTGCGCGGCCTACGCGGTGGTGTGCGCGCCGCACCCGCGATCAGATTGTCGATGGTGTCGACACCCGGTTTATCGGCCCAGGCGCGGTAGCGTCCCCGGCGCGGCGTGAAATCGCCGAGCATACTCGCGTACTCGTCGTCGAAGATCAGCAGATCGGCGCCCTCGCGGGTCACCACCTCGCGCAATTGCGGCGCCGCGAAATCGGTATTGAGCAGGATGATTCGCGCACCGCATTTCGCGGCGGCAAAGACCGCGTAGTGGAAGCCGCGGTGGTTGCGCGCCAGGATGGCGACACCTTCGCCGTCACGCAGTCCGCGCGCCCGCCAGGCATTCGCGAGCGCGGTGCTGCGCTCATCGAGTTCACGAAAACTGACGCGGCCGAGTTCATCGATGATGGCGGCGCGATCCCGATAGCGCAGGGCGGCAATCGTTGTCAGCCCGCCGAGCAGTCCGGAGCGCAGCACCGCGGCACCCATGAGGGCGAGCCGATCCGGGCGTTCGGGGGTCGCGAGTCCGGCACGCACTGTCAACGCGGCGTAGTAGGTCTCATCGGCGGCCCGGCGCGCCGCAGCCGCGGCCAGCGCCCCGACCTTGTTCGCAAACTTCATGATTCGATCCTGACGCGAATCTCGCCGAACCGCTCGCCGACCCGAATCCCCTCGGCCGCAGTCGATTCTGACACCGCGGCCGTGCGGCCGATTCGTCTGAACGCGGCATCGCGCCCTGCTCGACTGACGACGGCGCCCGCGGGCACCGGCAGTCGCCGCGGTCCAGTCAGCGCACGATCCGCGCACGGTGCGTACTTCTCGAGTATCGGCATCGTTGGCCATCTAGGTGAGGGCGAGTGCCCTCACAGTAAAGGGTCTCCGGCGGATTCGTCGAGGACCGACCCAGACAGCAGGTCCGATGCCGGCGCAATCCATGATGGACGGATGTCCAGCGATATCGGCCACCACCTACGAACGCCAACCGCACCGGCTGCCGTGCTGCGGATCGTCGTCGATGATCTGTCCGGTACCGAAGTCGCTGCCCTGCTCACCCAGCATCTGGCCGAGATGTACGACAACTCGCCCGAAGACAGCGTGCACGCCCTGGACCTGGATGCCCTGCGTGCACCGAACGTCACCTTCTGGAGTGCCTGGGAGGACGACGAACTCGCTGGTTGCGGCGCACTCAAACAACTCGACCCGACCCACGGCGAGATCAAGTCGATGCGCACCGCCACCGACCGCACCGGCCGCGGCATCGCCTCGGGCCTGCTGAACCATCTCATCGCCGAGGCCCGCGCACGCAACTACCAGCGACTCAGCCTGGAGACCGGAGCCTCGGACTACTTCGCCCCCGCACAGCGGCTCTACGCCCGCCACGGATTCGAGATCTGCGCACCCTTCGCCGACTACGTCGAGGATCCACACAGCGTCTTCATGACGCGCACCCTCTGATTCCACGCGTCGGAGAGCAGACCTTCAGCACCCATCGAAGCCTGGTGGATCGGACCGTCAACCCGCGTTGATCGCGGTGATCAGCGTGCGATTGCCCGCCGTTCGCGTCGTGATGATCTGTGTGAAGGTCTGCGGCTGCTCGCCCGGACGCTGCTGGGTCAGCCGGACCTCCCAGTGCGCATCCCCCGCATCGCTGCCCGCGCGGGTGATCTGCACGCAGTAGAGGGTGCCGATCGGCACCTGGTTGATTCCGCGTTGAATCTGGTCGGCGGCGGGCACATTCGCATCATTGGCGACTACGCCGCGCGCGGCGAATCCGGAACGCTGCACATAGTAGGCACGTTCGAACGCGAGGATCGCCGAGGGCCCATCGCTGGTGCCGCCGGGATCGGTGCCGGAGATGACATCACCGGTGCGCCGCTGTTCGCAGCCCGGGGTGGCGACCGCGGACGGTTGGTCACCAGGTGCCGTGGTCGCTGGGGCGCGCCCACCAGTCCCCTGGGCGGCCGCTCGTGTTGTCCTCGCGGCCGGTCGCTTGTGATCGCCCGAGCCGCCGAAGACGAACATCAGCACCGAGACCACCGCCAACGCCACACCGAGCATGATCAGTACCGCGACGACTCGGTTGCCGCCACCGTTCGGTTGCGGATCGCGACGGCGCGGCGGATGCCGCAGTGCCGGACCGGGATTGCCACCGGACCGATCGATGATCGTCGGTACGACGGAACTCGTCTCCGCCGGTAGCTCGGACTCGGCTTCGACCGCGCGCGTCGGAGGCCGACTGCGATTCGCCTCCGGTGGCGCCGCCGCTGGGCGCTGCGGTTCGAGCCACTCCTGCCAATCCCCGGCCGGCCGAGGACGGCGCGGCCGCTCGGGTGGATCGAGCGCATCGGCCAGCGGTGTCCGGGGCCGGCCCGAACCGCGGCGTGCGTTCGGACGGCGGCGCCGCTTCGGGGCCGCAGCGGCAGGCCGGACCATGGGCAGCCCGGTGTCGAACGGATTGCCCTGGTTCTGGCTCGAGGAGCCGGAATCAGAGCTCGTCATCGTCGAATTCGCCGATCACCGCAGGCGGGACGGTCGCCAATACGGTCGGCACGGTGACACCGAGTTGACCGTCGCGCGGTCGGCGGTCCTCATCCGACTGCGACGACGGCGGCATCGCCAGACCACCGGTGGTGCCGGGTTGATTCGTCGGTTCCGGCCCGGAAGGGCGCGACGGCGGCGCGTCCGCGCTCGCGGCCGGTGCCTGCGGCGCCGGTGCGGGCGCGGGTTTCGTCGCGGTCGGGCCGTCCATGCTCGGCGGGATCACCGAGTTGGTTCCGATATTCGGCGCGGACTTGGACGACTGCCCTGATCCACCACCGAAGTCGATGACATTCGTGGGCTTGCTCGCGCTGTCACCGCCCGTGGGCGAATTCGTGGTGCTGCCCGGATGGATGAGTTCGGGAATCGCCTTATCGATCACCTTATCCGCGGACGCGGCCACGGTATCCATGGCGTGCGTGCCGACCTCGGCGATCTTATCGATCAGGTGGGTGCCGATATTGACCCCGGCATCGATGGCCGCGGTGCCGACCGAAACGCCCGCGTTGATCAGGTACTGCTGCAACTGGAGCTGGGCCGCCTGCACCGGATCCAGTGGCGTCGTCGTGGTCACGCCCGCGGTGGTCACGCCGTTCGTCGTACCCGGCACGACCGTCTGCTGGGTGGTGCCGACACCTTGCGGTGTGGTCACCGTGAGCGGGCCCATCGCATCCAACCGCGCAGTGTGGTCATCCATTTCCGACTGCGCCGTGCTGACCGCGGTGACCGCGTCGCGCAGCGCCTGGGTCGCTCGCGCGATCACCGCGTCGGAATCCGAGGACGCGCTCGCGGTGCTCATGATCTGCTTGGCGTCGCGACGGAAGTCCGCGATGATCTGATCCACCTTCTGCGCGGCGCGGGCGCTGGTGGCATGGGCATCGCCGAGCACCGACAGGTACTCGGGTCCGCGATCGGTGATATCACCGATCTGAGTTTGCGTGGTGCGCAATGCCGGAACGGCATCGTCGGCGGCGCGGGAGGTCCATGTCGATTCGAGGGCGTGCAGGCCCTCGCGGTGTGGGCCCTCGGCATCGGCGGCCTGGGTGGACGCGGTGGACAGCGCGTTGACGACGGACTGGTCCGGAGTAGCGACGCCGCTGCCGAGCGACGCGCGCAATTGCAGCAGCGGCTCTACCAATGCCGCAACGATCGGCGGATCCACATTCGGATCGATAGGCGTGGCGGCAGGAGTATCGGCCGCGTTGTTCGTGGGCCGCCGTCGAAGCAGTCGTCTCATGGCAGCGCCTCTCCTTGCCGGGCAAGGGCGCCCGCGGAATCGACATCGATACCCTGCATGTCCGCGCTGTAGTCGCGCAGCACCTGCCCGTAGGCGGCGACCAGTTGCCCTGCGGTCGAGAGCGCCTGCACGTGTTCGTCCACCTTCTCGGTGAACCGGGCCACGAATCCGGCACCGACCTGACCGAGGTCGGCCACCAGCCGCTCGGGATTCACCGCGCCACCCGCGACCGCCGACGCGGAGGCCAGCTGTTGCGACACCGTATTCGCGATCGTGGTGTAGGCGGCCATCGCCGCCGGGTCGAGCTTCAGCGCGTCCACTGTTCCCCCTTAATACGGAAACCAATCTGTCGCGTCACATTTCGACACTTCGAGCGTACTTGGGACCCGGGCAATGCGCGCGCGGATCCTTTCGTTCCGCTGGAGTCTATGCCGCCGGATCCGTCGCTTATGCCGACACCGGTCCGCTTCCGCAGAGACCGAGGTCGAATGCGGAAACGATCACTTTCACCTCGCGCCGGTTCTATGCTTGTCGCGACGGAGTTGGTCCCATCATCACCCTGGCGATCCCCGCACAGGGTGCCGGCAAGGGTTAGAGGGGTCATAAGCGTGAAGAACAGCAAACGTTTTCGAAACTGGTCGGTCAGATCCGCTTTACTCGTCGGTGCCGTTTCCGCAGGTCTCCTGATGGCGGGGACGGCACAGGCCGAACCGTTGTGGCCCGGTGGACCGGATATCGGCTCACCGGCGATAATCCCGCCGGTTCCGATCGTCGCACCGTGTGGCACCACCGCACGCATGTGCATGCGGCTCTCGACGAACGAGGCCTGGCTGATGGACAACGGCAAGGTCACCTACGGTCCGACCCCGATCTCACACGGTCGGCCCGGGTATGAGACGCCGCCCGGCGTCTTCAAGGTCGCGTTCAAGCGGGAAGACTTCTGGAGCACCATGCACAACGCTCCGATGAAGTGGGCGGTCTTCTTCAACGGCGATATCGCCACCCATATCGGCCCCATCGAGGAGCAGTCGCACGGCTGCATCCGGATGACTCCCGAGGGCGCCGAAGCGACATACCGCTATCTCAACCCCGGCGACGTGGTCGAAGTCGTACCGTGACAACGGATTTGCGCATGGAAGGGCCCGGGCGAATTCCGCCCAGGCCTTTCTCATGTCCTCCTCGCCTGCCTCAGTGTTCGCCGACGAGCTGCGGATCCGCGTCTTCTTCCATGACCGCCTCGCCGCGGGCGACCATGCCCGCTTCATCGGATAGCTTCATATGGGGAATGAACAGCGCGAGCACGAAGGCGATTACCGCGCCCGGGATCAGGTACCAGAAGCCGGGGACCAAGGCGTCCACGTAGGCGCCGACGATGGCGTCGTGTAAGCCGTCGGGTAGATGCTTGACCACCGAGGGCACCAGCGCGCTCGGATCCAGCTTCGCCGCTGCGGCTTCGGGCCCGTGGGAGACGAATACATCGGTGAGGCCCTCGGTCAAACGGTTGGTGAAGATGGAGCCGAAAATCGCCACGCCCAGTGCGCCGCCCATTTCGCGGAAATAGTTGTTGGCGCTGGTGGCGGTGCCGATTTGGTCGGGGGCCACCGCGTTCTGCACGACCAGGACGATGATCTGCATGATCAGACCTAGGCCCGCGCCCATGACGAACAGCATGGCGGAGACGACCCACATCGCGGTGTCCGCGTCCAGGCGGGTCAACCAGAGCATGTCCGCGAACATCAAAACCGCGCCGAGGGGCGGATAGAGCTTGTAGCGGCCGGTTTTGGTGATCATCGTCATCGAGGCGATCAATGCGATCATCAGACCGACCATCATCGGAATCAGCAGCAGACCGGATACCGAAGCCGAAGCGCCCGTTGCCATTTGGAGATAGGTCGGGATGAAGGCGAGGGCGGCGAACATCACCAGTCCGACCACGAAGCCGATCGCGGAGGTGAGCACGAAGGTGCGATTGCGGAACAACCACAGCGGCAGCATCGGCTCCTCCGCGCGCGCCTCCACGAGCACGAAGGCAGCGACCACCACGACGAATGCCGCGATCATGGTGACCATGACCGTTGAGCCCCAAGCGTATTGCTTGCCGCCCCAGTCGGTGATCAGGATCAGCAACGTGGTCGCGGCCGACATCAACACCACACCGAGATAGTCGGGCCGGGTCTTGGGCCGGCGGCTGGGGATGCTCAGGTAGCGGAAGGCGATGAACAGTGCCGCAATTCCGATCGGCACATTGATCCAGAAGCACCAGCGCCAGCCGAGATGGTCGGCGAAGAAGCCGCCGAGCAGCGGACCCGCGACCGAGGTGATGCCGAAGACCGCGCCCATCGGGGCCATATATTTGCCGCGATCCTTGGCGGGCACCACATCGGCGATGATGGCCTGCGCCAGAATCATCAGACCACCACCGCCGACGCCCTGCAGGCCGCGGAAGGTGATGAACTCCCAGAAGCTCGTCGACGCGGCGGCGCCGATGGAGGCCACGGTGAAAATCGTGATGGCGAACAGGAACGGCCAGCGCCGCCCGAACAGATCGCCGAATTTGCCGTAGATCGGCATCATGATGGTGGTCGCGAGCAGATATGACGTTGCGGTCCAAGCCATATGGGAGATGCCGCCCAGATCGCCGACGATGGTCGGCATCGCGGTGCCGACGATGGTCTGGTCCAGGCTGGCCAGGAACATCCCGGCGATCAGTGCGCCGAAGATGAGCCAGATCCGCTTCTGGGTCAGGACAATCGGCTCAGGCGGCGATTCAGCTGTGATGGTCATCTCTTGCGTCTCTCCTTCTTCCCGTCATGCTGTTCGAACAGCCGCGCGGCCATTGCGCAGTGTTCGCGTACTGCCGCCGCCAGCGATACGGTCGGATCCCCGACCGTGGTCATCGCTGCCCGCGTGGTGATGTTCGTCATGAATCCCGCTGCCAGGCCGGCGAATTCGGGCGATACGGCACTGCCGAGCCGAGCCGAGAGCAGGTCGGTCATCACGCTCTGCAAGCGGGCGCCCGAGGCGACGAAGGCCGCGAGCACCCGCGGCTCGGTCTTGATGATCTCGGTAACCAGCGCGATGCCCTCGCGCACCTCGGTTTCGGATTCGAAGCCGTGCACGAACAACCAGGTGAGATCGTCCATCAGCACGCCACTCGGCCCGCCCGCGATGAACTGCTCGCGCAACTCCGGTGTGCCGATCTCGCCGACCGGCCCTACTACCGCATCCATTTTCGTCTCGTAGTAGTTGAAGAACGTGCGGGGCGAGACCCCGACCGCTCTCGCGATGTCCTCGACGGTCGTCGCGTCCAGCCCGCGCTCGACCGCGAGCCGACGCGCGGCGAGGCACAGATCGAGCTCGGTCTGGCGTTTCTTCTGCTCCCGCAACCCGATCGGGCGCTCGACCTTGGACATGTCCGCCAAAGTAGCACAAACTGCAATTTTTCAGAAACTGCAAGTTCAGGAGTGTGCTGCGGCTCCGCGCGACCGAACGACTCCGGCCCAGCCGGCCGCGAATGACCCACCGCCATCCGAAAGCGAATGACCAGCTACGCGCAACCCGAGCGAGCGTCGTCCCACGAACCAGCCCGATGCGCGAATCTCCTTGGCAGGGAGGAGAATTAGCATACCCCTCCGAGTCGAGTTAACTCCGATATAACTCAAGATTCATCGACTTGATACCGGATTTTCGATAGTGTGGATATTGCCTACAGCGAGGTGGGATTTCGAGAACTCACGTCGGTCGGGGGGAATAACGCCCGTAGGAGAACTCCGGTGAAGTATCCAGTGTGCGCTCGCGTGTTGGGCCCGTTGACGCTTGCTCTAAATAATCACAACGCAACGCCGACGGCACAGAAACAACGCCAACTACTCGCCTTACTACTCGTCAGACACGACACTGTCGTTCCGGTAACCACACTCGCGGAAGAGTTGTGGAACGACGATCCGCCGCGCAGCGCCGTCACCGTCGTGCAGACCTATGTGCTGGGAATTCGAAAGAAGATGGCCGAGCAACTCGGCATTGGGCAGGCCGAGGTGGCCGAACGTTTTCTCCGCACCCGCAGTAAAGGGTATTCGTTCGACGTCAAGGACTGCGTCTTCGATTTGCGCGACTATCAGAGCATGTCCGAGGCCGCGCGCTGCGCCGCCAAGGCCGGCGACGACTATCGCGCGGTCGATCTGTTCACCGCCGCGGAGGCGCTGTGGAGCGGTCCGGCACTGGTCGATGTGGAGGGCGGTATCCCGCTCGCCGCGGAGATCTCGCATCTGGATCACCTGCGGCTGACCAATATCGAGCTGCGCGTCGAGGCCGAGCTGCGACTCGGTCGATATCGCGAAGCATGCCCTGACCTGGCCCGACTCACCATGCAGCACCCGCTGCACGAGCGGCTGCAGGCGTATTACATGTTCGCTCTCAGCCGGGCGGGCCAGCGCGCCCGCGCATTGGAGTCCTACCAGCAGTTCAGCAGGTCGATGCAGCGCGAACTCGGCCTGGATCCCTGCCAGAAGCTACAGAAATTGCATCAGGATATCCTCGCCGCCTCCGACGTATCGGTCAGTGCCATGCTCAACAGCCGCCACGCGGGATACCTCATCGGCTGGTACTCCCCCGAATTCCGCTCGGCTCGAGCAAAACTCGCCTAATCCCCTCGCAACATCTCGTCTACCAGCGCGGTCGAATGCGTCGCCGACCGCATCGCCGGGTGATCGAGTACTTCCCGCAGAAAATCCCGGGTCGTCGCGACGTGCGCACCCGAAATCCGGAATTCGGCCAGCGCTCGTCGCATGCGTGCGAGCGCCTGGTCCCGGTCCGGCGCCCAGACGATCAGTTTGGCAAGTAGCGAATCGTAGTGTGGTGGGATCGAATATCCGGCGTCCACGTGTGTATCGATGCGCACGAACGGACCACCGGGCGGTGTGAATTCGGACACGATTCCGGGCGCCGGCGCGAATTCAGCAGATGGGTCCTCGGCATTGATGCGGCATTCAATTGCGGCACCGCGCAGGAAAATATCATCCTGCGCGATGCTGAGCGATTGCCCGGCCGCGATATGTATCTGCTCGGCGATCAAATCGATACCGGTAACCATTTCGGTGACCGGATGTTCTACCTGGATTCGGCAGTTCACCTCCATAAAAAAATAATTCCCCTGCCGGTCCACCAGAAATTCCACGGTTCCGGCGCCGACGTACCCGGCTTCCAGCACCCCGTCCACCGCGGATTTGCCCATCCGCGCCGCGAGCCCCTCCGGCAGCCGCGGCGCGGGCGACTCCTCGATGAGCTTCTGGTGCCTGCGCTGCACCGAGCAGTCGCGTTCACCGAGGTGCACACCGTTGCCGTAGCCGTCGCACAGCACTTGGATCTCGACATGCCGGGCACCCTCGAGGTATTTCTCCAGATAGACTCGACTGTCCCCGAACAACATTCGCGCGGTCGCCCGCGTCTCCAGATAAGCGCGTGGGAACGCCGCACTGTCGCGCACGACCTGCATCCCGCGGCCGCCGCCACCCGCGGCGGCCTTGATGATCACCGGGTATCCGATCGAGTCGGCCAGCGTGTGCGCCTCCTCGGGCTCGAGCGGATCCAGACTCCCCGGCAACAGCGGTAGCCCCGCCTTGGCCATCAGAGTGCGCGCCGACTGCTTGTCACCGAGTTGGGCCATCACATCGGCGGGCGGACCGATCAGGGTGATGCCCGCAGCACGGCAAGCATCCGCGAAATCCGCTGACTCCGAGAGGAATCCGTAGCCAGGATGGATCGCATCGGCGCCGGTCGTCTCGGCCGCGGCAAGGACGGCGGCAGCATTGAGATAGCTGCGTTTGGCCGCGGCAGGCCCGATCTGCACCGATTCGTCGGCGAACCGCACGACGGCCGACTCCGCGTCGGCGACCGAATGCACCGCGACGGTGCGCACCCCGAGTTCCCGGCAGGTGCGCGCGACCCGCAGCGCGATCTCGCCGCGATTGGCGATAAGAATCTTCTCGAACATATTGTCCCGCACTCTCTTACGCCACCGACCGAACCGTAACCTGCTGCCGCGCACCGAACCGGCGGAACCGGGCACGCCGCTCGACGGCGAGGTCCTCGCCGCTGTGACCGGTCAACTCGCGCAGGCTCGCGGTCAGCGCACGGCGCAGTTGGTTCGCCGCCGCCAGCGGTGCGGTGCCGACGTCGTCACCCGGTTCGGGCAGCACCGCATCGACGACACCGAGCCGCAGCAGGTCAGCGGCCGTAAGTGACAGCGCGGCAGCGGCTTTCGGTGCCGCAGCCGGATCGTTCCACACGATGGCCGCGCACCCTTCCGGGCTGATCACCGAGTATGTCCCGTTGGCGAACATCAGCACCCGGTTGGCAACGCCGAGCGCCAACGCGCCACCGCTGCCGCCCTCCCCGATCACCACACTGATCACCGGCACCCGCAGCGCGGACATCAGCCGGATATTCTCCGCGATCACCACCGCCTGCCCCTGCTCCTCGGCGGTCGCGCCGGGATAAGCGCCAGGGGTGTCGATCAACGTGATGACGGGCAGCCCGAGCTTTTCCGCGAAACGCATGAGCCGTGCGGACTTTCGGTATCCCGCCGGCGTCGGCATGCCGAAGTTGCGGGCCATCAGCTCCTTCGGCGCATGTCCCTTCTGATGTCCGATCACCACGACCGGCTGGTCACCGAGCCAGGCGGTACCGCCGACGATGGCCGGACAGTCGCCCGAGATGCGGTCGCCGCGCAACTCCCGGAAGCCGTCGAAGGCCAGGGCGAAATAATCGAGCGCGGTGGGCCTGCTCGGCGTGCGCGCCCGCCGAACCTGTGCCCAGGGATCGCTTTCGGGAACCCGAGCCGGGTCGGTAATGGTTCCCGCGTCCAGTTCAGTCACCGCATCGCCGGTCGGATCGACCGGACCGGCCACTCGCAGTAGCGAACCGAGTGCCTGTCGCAATCCGGAGCGTGGCACGATCATATCGATCAGGCCCCGCTCCAACAGGAATTCGGCGGTCTGGAACTTCGGGGGAAGCTCCTGCCGGATCGTCTGTTCGATCACTCGGCGACCAGCGAAGCCCAGGCGGGCCCCCGGTTCGGCGATCAGCACATCCGACAGCGTGGCGAACGATGCGGCCACCCCACCATAGGTCGGGTCGGTGATCAGCGTGATGGTGAGGATGCCAGCGCGGTCCAGCTGTTCCAGCGCCGCACTGGTTTTCGCCATCTGCATCAGCGACAGCGGTCCCTCCTGCATCCGCGCACCACCCGAGGCGGTGACGATGAGCAGCGGAATCCGTTCGGCGAGTGCGGTTTCCGCAGATCGGGTGATCATCTCACCCACCGCGGTACCCAAACTGCCACCGAGGAACCGGAAATCCATGGCCGCGATGATCACCGGATTGCCCTCGATCGCCGCGAGCGCGCACAGCACGGCATCGTGCATGCCGGTGCGCGCCCGTGCGGCGGCGAGCCGGTCCGGGTAGGGCTTGGTATCGGTGAAGGTCAGCGGATCGTCGTCGGTGCGGACGACGGCGAGCGGCTCGAACCGGCCCTCGTCGGCGAGCTGGGTGATGCGCTGCTCTGCGGTGATCGGGGTATGCCTGCCGCATTCACCGCAGACATCGAGATCGCGGGCGAATCGCTTACCGTACAGCGGAATCAGACAGGCCGGGCAGAGCACCCAGTCCGCGGCACCGTCCAGGCCGTGTGCTGACTTCATCACGCATGTCTCCTGTGCTCGGGGAAGGTGCGACCCAGCCTGCGCGCACCCGCTAGAGAACAGCTCGACTCCGGCGCTCGAGTCAGGTTCGAGGTAGGCCTTCGATGCTTGACCCCACGATCGAAGGGAGATAACGCCATGAACCCCAACGCATCCGGTGGTGCGGTATGAGCCGCCGCGTTGTCGTCACCGGACTCGGTGTCCGCGCACCCGGCGGTTCGGGTAAGGACGAGTTCTGGAAACTGCTGTCCGAGGGCCGCACCGCGACGCGCCGGATTTCATTCTTCGACCCCACCCCCTATCGGTCCCAGGTGGCGGGCGAAGCCGATTTCGACCCGATTCAGGAAGGGTTGTCGCCCAGGGAAATTCGCCGCATGGACCGAGCGGTGCAGTTCGCCGTGGTGTGCGGGCGGGAGGCGGTGGCCGATAGCGGCATCGATATCGGATCGCTGGATCCGCACCGGCTCGGCGTCAGTCTCGGCAGCGCGGTCGCCGCGGCGACCAGCCTGGAGCAGGAATATCTGGTGCTGTCGGATTCCGGTAGGAACTGGCTGGTCGACCAGACCTACCTGTCCCCGCACATGTTCGACTACATGGTGCCCAGCGTGATGCCCGCCGAGGTGGCCTGGAGTGTGGGCGCGGAGGGGCCGGTCACCATGGTTTCCAACGGCTGCACCTCCGGGTTGGATTCGGTCGGCCACGCCGTGCAGTTGATCCGTGAGGGTTCGGCCGATGTGATGCTGGCCGGTGCGGCGGATACCCCGATCACGCCCATCGTGGTGGCCTGCTTCGATGCGATCAAGGCCACCACCTCCCGCAATGACGATGCCGAACACGCCTCCCGACCGTTCGACAACTCGCGCAACGGCTTCGTGCTCGCGGAGGGGGCGGCGATGTTCGTGCTGGAGGAGTACGAGAGCGCGCGCAAGCGGGGCGCACGTATCTACGCCGAGATCACCGGCTATGCCACACGATGCAATGCCTACCACATGACCGGCCTCAAGGCCGACGGCCGGGAGATGGCCGAGGCGATCCGGGTCGCGTTGGACGAATCGCGCATCGACCCCACCGGCGTGGATTACATCAATGCGCACGGCTCGGGCACCCGGCAGAACGACCGGCACGAAACCGCCGCAGTGAAGCGCAGTCTCGGCAGGCACGCCTATGCCACACCGATGAGCTCCATCAAATCGATGGTCGGCCACTCGCTGGGTGCCATCGGCTCGGTCGAGATCGCCGCCTCCCTGCTTGCGCTCGAATACCAGGTGGTACCCCCGACGGCGAATCTGCACGAGGCCGATCCGGAATGCGATCTGGACTATGTGCCGCTCACCGCGCGCGGGCACCGGATGGACACCGTGCTCACCGTCGGCAGTGGATTCGGTGGCTTCCAGAGCGCGATGGTGTTGCGTAAGCCCAAGGCGGTGGCGGCATGATCCTGGTAACCGGTATGGGCGTGCTCGCGCCGAACGGCATCGGCGTCGAACGCTTCTGGGATGCGGTATTGGACGGCCACACTGGTATAGCACCGCTGACCCGGTTCGACACCGGTCGCAGCACCGCGCGATTTGCCGGGCAGGTCGCCGATTTCGATGCGGCCGAACATCTGCCGAGCCGACTGCTGCCACAGACCGATATTTCGACGCGGATGGCATTGGTGGCTGCGCA
This sequence comes from Nocardia sp. NPDC006982, assembly GCF_042869435.1. Classification (NCBI taxonomy): domain Bacteria; kingdom Bacillati; phylum Actinomycetota; class Actinomycetes; order Mycobacteriales; family Nocardiaceae; genus Nocardia; species Nocardia sp. NPDC006982. Next base: position 1,367,176 of record NZ_JBIAFV010000001.1, read on the forward strand.
GTGGGCCCTGGACGACGCCAAGGTCGATACCGCGGCGTTGACCGACTACGACATGGGTGTGGTCACCGGAAATGCCTCCGGCGGTTTCGAATTCACCCATCGCGAGTTCAATAAGCTGTGGTCGCGCGGTTCCGAGCATGTCAGCGTCTACGAATCGTTCGCCTGGTTCTACGCGGTCAATACCGGGCAGATCTCGATCCGGCACGGTATGCGCGGACCGAGCAGCGCGCTGGTCGCCGAACAGGCGGGCGGTTTGGACGCGGTCGGGCATGCCCGGCGGACTGTCGAACGCGGCACACCGCTGGTGGTCACCGGCGGGGTGGATTCCGCGCTCGATCCCTGGGGCTGGGCCTCGCATCTGGCGAGCGGCGAGGTCAGCACGTCGGCTACACCGGAGCGCGCCTATCTGCCGTTCGACATCGCGGCCGCCGGATATGTGCCCGGTGAGGGCGGTGCGATGCTGGTGGTCGAGGACGCCACGGCGGCCCGCGCCCGCGGCGTGCCGAAGGTGCACGGCGAAATCGCCGGGTACGCCTCGACATTCGATCCCGCACCGGAGACGGGAAGGCCATCGGGTCTGCGCCGCGCCGCGGAACTGGCACTCGCCGACGCCGGTATGGGGCCGGGCGACATCGACATCGTCTTCGCCGACGCGGCGGGCGTACCCGACCGCGACCGGGACGAGGCGGCGGCCATCGAGGCCGTATTCGGTGCCGACGGTGTGCCGGTCACGGCGTCGAAACCGCTGACCGGGCGGCTGTTCTCGGGTGCGGGCCCGCTCGACATCGTGACCGCGCTGCTGTCCATTCGCGATTCGGTGATTCCGCCGACCGCCTACACCACCACCCTCGCCGAGGACTACCGGATCGATCTGGTGCTCGGCGCACCACGGCCCGCCACCGTCGGCGGCGCCCTCGTCCTGGCCCGTGGCCGTTGGGGTTTCAACTCCGCGGTCGTCGTGCGCGCTGTCGACCAAACCTAAGGGAGCCGATCATGACCATGACCATCACCGAATTGCGCCGGATCCTCGTGGAGTGCGCCGGCGGCGACGATATCGCCGAAGATATCGCCGGACTCGATTTCGAACAGCTCGGCTACGACTCGCTGGCGCTCATCGAAACGGCCGCACGGATCCAACGCGATTTCGGCGTGCTGATCCCGGAGGAGCAGCTCATCGATGTCAAGACGCCGCAGGAGCTGATCGATATCGTCAACAGCCAATTGCGCGGTGCGGCATGAACGTCCAGGTGATGAGCCACACCAAGGTGGTGCAGGCGCCGCCGGAGGTGGTCTACGACCTGGTGGCCGATGTGACCAAATGGCCGGTGATTTTCGCGCCGAGCGTGCTGGTGCGCCATCTGCACCGTGGACCCGATGAGGAGCGGTTCCGGTTGTGGGCCACCGTCAACGGTGAGGTGAAGAACTGGACCTCGCGGCGAGTACTGGATGCGGCGCAGCGGCGCATCGTCTTCGAACAGGAGCGCAGTCAGGCGCCGATCGCGTCCATGGGCGGCGGCTGGTCATTCCGCGAGATCGATTCCGGCACGACGAAGGTCATCCTCGACCACCGCTTCACCGTGGTGGACGGGGCGGATCCGGATCTGGTCGCGGGTGCGGTGGATCGCAATAGCGAGACCGAGTTGGCGGCGCTGGCGCGCATCGCAGAGCTGGGACATCCGGTGGACGATGTGGTGCATACCTTCGAAGACGCTGTCCCGCTCGATATTTCGGCAGCCGAAGCATACGACTTCATCTACCACAGTGAGCGCTGGCCCGAACACGTCCCGCACGTCGGCCGCATCGAACTCGACGAGGATGCCGATGGCGTGCAGCTGATGGAGATGGATACCGTTACCGCGGGCGGCATTGCGCACACCACCAAATCCGTGCGCGTCTGTGTCACCGACGAACGCATCGATTACAAGCAGCTGCTGCCGCCTGACATGCTCTTCGGGCACAGCGGCGCATGGGAATTCGCGGACGCTCCGGACGGCGCGGTGGTGACGGCGCGGCATACCGTTGCGATCAATCCGGTCGCCGCCCGCGAAATCCTCGGGGCCGATACCGATCTCGCCGATGCGCGTGCATATCTCACCGAGGCGCTGTCGACCAACAGTCGCAACACCCTGCTGTGCGCGGTGCGGTACGCCGAATCCGTGAAGTCACCGACATGACCGCCACCGAACTACCACACGTGGCCGGTGGCCCGGTAGTGCGCGAAATCGCCGACCGGGTCTATGCCTACACGCACAGTCGAGGCGGCTGGTGTGTCAGCAATGCGGGCGTGCTGGCAGGTCCGGACGGCGCGGTCGTGATCGACACTCTGGCGACCGAGGGACGCACCCGCGCGCTGGTCGAATTCGTCGACGGGCTCGGTATCGGTCCGGCCAGAACGATTGCCAACACCCACCACCACGGCGATCACAATTTCGGCAATCATCTCTTCGGGCCCACCGCCGTCGTCATCGGCCACGATCGGATCCGGCCGGAAATGATCGAGACCGGACTCGCGTTGACCGAACTGTGGCCGCAGGTGCAGTGGGGCGATGTGCGAGTCACCCTGCCCAGCATCACCTTCAGCAGCCGCGTGACCCTGTACATCGGTGACCGGCGCGTCGAACTCATCCACCTCGGACCGGCCGCGCACACCACCAATGATGTGGTGGCGTGGCTTCCCGAGGAGAAGGTGCTCTTCGCCGGAGACCTGGTGATGTCGGGGGCCGCGCCGTTCTGCCTAATGGGATCGGTGAGCGGGTCGATAACCGCGATCAAAAGGCTCGCCGAGCTGGGCGCTGAAACCGTAGTTTCCGGGCACGGTCCGGTGACCGGGCCCGAGATCTTCGAGCAGACGCTGCGATATCTGCGGTGGGTGCAGGAGTTGGCCGCCGAGGGCCGCGCCCTCGGACTCACCCCGCTGGCCATCGCGCTCGAGGCCGATCACGGTGAATTCGCCGATCTGGTCGACGAGGAACGCATAGTCGGCAATCTGTACCGCGCCGACGCGGAGTCGGCGGGCGGTCCGATCGGGGAACCGCTGGATGTGCTGTCGATTTTCAGCGAGATGATCGTGTACAACCACGGGCAGGTGCCGACATGTCTGGCGTGACAACCGTATCGGTGCAGGTCTGTGTGGTCGGCGGCGGTCCCGCAGGGCTGATGACCGGTCTACTGCTGGCCCGATCGGGCGTGGAAGTGCTTGTGCTGGAGAAGCATCCGGACTTCCTGCGGGACTTTCGCGGTGACACCGTGCACCCATCCACTCTCCGGGCGATGGACGAACTCGGGCTCGCCACCGAATTCCTCGCGCTACCGCACGTCGAACTGCCGCAGCTGCCGATGGCCACTGCGAGCGGGCCGGTGATCTTCGCCGACTTCCGCACTCTCCCAGGCGGTTTTCCGTTCGTGGCATTCATGCCGCAGTGGGATGTGCTGAACTTCCTGGCCGAGGCGGGTGGGCGGTATCCGGGCTTCCGACTGATCCAGCGGGCCGAGGTCACCGAACTCATCCAGGAGCACGACACCGTGGTCGGCGCACGGGTACGCACGCCCGAGGGACCTCTGGAGGTCCGGTCCCAGCTGGTGATCGCTGCGGATGGACGCAATTCGATGGTGCGCGCCGGCCTGCTCGAGGTCGCGGCCAGCGCGGCGCCGATGGACGTGCTGTGGTTCCGGGTCGGCAAACCCGACGGCGAACGGCTGCCTACCGTGCGCAGCGGCAATGGTTTCTTCATCGTCTGCATCGACCGCAGCGACTACCTGCAGGTCGCCTACATGATCCCGAAGGGCGGATTCGCGACCGTGCGCGCCGCCGGACTCGCCGACTTCCGCGCCGACCTCGCCGCGATCTATCCCAGCCTCACCGAGCATCTTGCCGCCGAGATCCGCACCTGGGATGACGTGAAACCCCTTGATGTGCGCGTGGACCGGCTGCGCCGCTGGTACCGACCCGGTCTGCTCGCGATCGGCGATGCGGCCCATGCCATGTCACCAGCGGGCGGAGTCGGCATCAATCTCGCGGTGCAGGACGCGATCGCGGCTGCCCGGCTGCTCGCGCCCATCCTCGGCACGGGTGCTCGACCGAGCGTCGCGCAATTGCGCGCCGTGCAGGCCAGGCGTGAATTCCCCATGCGGGTAGTGCAATTCGCGCAGCTGCGGCTGCTGTCGGATCTCTATCCGAATGCCGGGCGGCCGGGCACCGATAAGCCACTGCTGGTGCGTCTGCTGCGGCGCTTTCCCCGCCTCCCACGTTTGGTGGCCCGGGTGATCGGGCTCGGCATCCGGCCCGAACACGTGCCACCGGCGGCCGATATCGCCGGAACCGTCACTGCCCTCACGAAATTCAGGGAGAACTGATCGTGTCGACATATCTGCTCGTCCATGGCGCATTCCACGGCGGCTGGGCCTGGCAGCGGGTGGCGCCCCTGCTCGCGGACGCCGGACACCGCGTGCTGGCGCCGTCCCTGGTCGGCCTGGGCGACCGAGCCGACCTACTGACTCCAGCGGTCGGCCTGGATACCCATGTCGAGGATCTGGTCGGCCTGCTCACCTCCGCGGATCTCACGGACGTCATCCTGGTCGGGCACAGCTACGCGAGCATCGTGGTGACCGCGCTCGCCGACGCCGTCCCCGACCGTATCGCCGAACTCGTCTATATCGACACCTTCGTTCCGCGCGACGGTGAGGCGGTCGCCGACATCATGCCCGGCATGGTCGATGCCTTCGCCGCCGCGGCGGCCGAATACGGTGACGGCTGGCGCGTACCGCCGCAGACCGAGCCGATGGGCGACGGCGGCCTGTACGGCATTACCGAGGAGCCCGATCTGAGCTGGGCCGCCTCGCTGATGACCGCCCAGTCCCTCGAGACGTTCCAGCAGCGCATGCTGCTCACGAATCCCGTTGCACTGGCCGATATTCCGGTGACACATGTGTATTGCAGCGAGGGCGGCGAAGCCTACAAGGCCATGCGCGCCGCCATGCCGCGCACCCTGCCGCCGGCCGATCTGCCGCCCGGCCGCCTGCACGTGCTGCCGACCGGACACGACTGCATGATCACCATGCCACGCGAATTGGCCGGGCACCTCCTGACATTGGCGCCACGGACCAGTCTTGCTTGATGCCGACCAGCCGGATCGGGTCAGGATTCGGCCGCGTCGTAGGCGGCGCGGGCGGCGAGTACTTCGCCGAGATGCACGCTCGACCAGTCGACGATGCTCGCGAAGACCGGGGTCAGGGTGACCGCGAGCGGGGTTGCTTCGTACTCGACGCGGGGCGGCACCTCGGCGTGGTAAGTGCGCGACACCAGTCCGTCGCGTTCCAGCTGACGCAGGCGCTGGGTCAGCACCTTGGGGGTCAGGCCCGGAATGCGCTGCTCGAGTTCGGTGAAGCGCAGGCGGCCGTCATGGGTCAGCACCCAGAGCACCTGGGTGGACCAGCGGCCGAAAACCAGGTCGATCACCGGCGTGATCGGACACGGATCGACAGTGGCCGGCCCACCCCTCGTCGAATCGCCACGCGATGTTGGCCTCATTGACCCTCACTTTCCACTTGGTAAGTACTATACTTTGGAAAGTACTGTGAGACCAGGGGGCGTGAGCGAGCATCACCGCGAACGAAAGCCGAAGGGAACACAGTCATGACAACGACATCCGTGGACGGACGCATCGATCTGCCGCGCCGCTCCGGCGACCGGCCGCACACCCGGGCAGTCAATCCACATCAGCAGCTCAGTCAGCTCGCGCCACCGGATCTGCAGGAAGCCCTGTGGTCGCGAATGACCACGCTGAACGGCGTGCTGCTCGGCCGGAGCGGCGTTTCGCTACCCGATACCCGGGCGCTGCACCTGCGCCCGACCATCGCCAAGGGACCGGGCGAGGCATATCTGGTCGGCACCGAGTTCGCCCATCTACACGGATACGACGACGGCAGCCTGCACATATGTCTGCCGAAAGATATTGCGGCCGAGGCGATCGCGCAGGGGTGGGCGGAGTTGCACCCGATGGCGCGTCAGCGTTTCCTGCCGCAGACGCTGGTAATGGTCTACGGGCCACGCGATCTCGACGAACTCGAGGTTATCTGGCGGCTGGTACGGATCAGCCACGGCTTCGCACGCGGGGCGGCTACAGCGTGATTAGAGCGGCGGCCGCCATCGTGGGAGCCATGAACGCGACCGATCTCGTCGGAACCTGGGAATTGCTGTCCTACTTCGATATCGACGAACACGATGCGACCAGCACCGGGCCATTGGGTGCCGCACCGCGCGGCCTGCTGATCTACGGCGCACACGGCTACATGTCGGTCAGCATGATGCGTACCGACGCGGCCACGGGCGCACCGCCCTTCATGGGTTATGCGGGAACCTGGCGCAGGCGCGGCACGGAGATGGTGCACACGATCACCGTGTGCTCGAACCCGGCCTGGGCCGATACCGAACAGGTGCGCCAGATGTCGCTCAACGGTGACATTCTCACGCTGATCGGGGCCGCCGAGGTCGGCGGGCGGATGCAGCGCCGGGTGCTGACATGGCGCCGCTCCTGCCCGCCCGCCTGAAATACCTTGTCATTCCGGAGAATACGAAAATAGAGACTGATCGAATTGGACCGGTTCGTTGTCTTCCACGAGTATTCCGGTGATCACACCGCTGGTCTGCGCGGTCACCGGGATCATCAACTTCATCGCCTCCACGATGGCGATCTGCTGTCCGGCCGTGACGCGGTCACCCACCTGGACGAACGGGTCCGCGCCGGGTTCCGGGCTGCGGTAGAAGACCCCGACACTGGGTGCGCGGAACACCGCACCGATCGGCGGGTCATCCTGTGCTACAACGGTTTCCACTGTCGCTTGCGTTGGGGCCAACGGAAGCCCCGCGACCTGCCATTCGGCTTCGATCGTCACCTCGCCCACCTGGACACGCAGCGCGCTGGGCTGCTGCGGGAAGCCCGCGAGCAGTTGCAGCGCGCCGGTCTGGATGGCTTCGAGTACCCGCAGATACTCGTCGTGCCCGGTTATGTTCTCCTCCAGTGCGGTCATTGCTCAGGCCTCTCAGTAATTGCCCAGTCCGCCACAGACATTCAGCGCCTGTGCGGTGACCGCACCCGCGCCGGGGCCGACCAGATAGTCGACCATCGCCGCGACCTCGAACGGCTGCACGTAACGTCCGATCGGGACGCGCGCGCTGACCCTGGCGTGCACCTCGTCGGTGTCCACGCCCCACAGAGCGGAGTAGACCTCCCGAACGCGTTCTGCCATCGGAGTTTCCACGAAGCCGGGGCACACCGCGTTCACCGTGATCCCCGTCTTGGCCAGTTCCAGTCCGAGCGCTTTGGTGAAGCCGACGACACCGTGTTTGGAGGCCGAATACGGCGCACCGTGTACGACACCCTGTTTACCGCCGGTGGAGGCGATATTCACGATACGACCGCTGCCGCGCTCGAGCATGCCGCCTGCGGTCAGTACCGCCTTGGTCATCAGGAAGACGCTGTTGAGGTTGGTATTGATGACGTCGAACCACAGGTCGTCGGTGACCTGCGCGGTGACGCCGCCGCCGCTGCGGCCCGCATTGTTGACCAGGATGTCGATCGGGCCGTAGCGCCGCACGCCCGCGTCGACGTATTCACGGATCTGCGCGGCATCGACGACATCGCAGACCGTGCCGTCGACCTCGTGGCCGTCGTCCTGCAGGCTCTTGACCGTATCGGTCACCCGCTGCTGATCACGGGCGCACATGAAAACCGCGATCCCCTGGGCTGCAAGGCTCTTGGTGATCTCGAGGCCCATACCGCTGGTTGCTCCGGTGACCAGCGCGACTCGCTGAGTTTCCGCCATGACTCCTCCATCGGTCTTTCCGTACTCGCCGGGCATATCGACCTCCAGACTCGTCGCGGGTCCTATAGCCCCGGTCAACCCGCGCGCGGCTCGAGCCAGCCTCTAGCGGCATCGGCGACCGTTGCGTGCAGCCGCGCCCCGCCGCAACCAAGGAGCCACCATGACCACCGTCGCCAGCCGCACCGAGTTGTACGCCGAGGTCCAGCAGTTCTACGCCGATCAGATGCAGCGGCTGGACAACCGCGACATCCCGGGTTACGCCGAAACCTTCACCGAGGACGCGGAATTCGAACACACACCGGGTCGGCCACCGGCCCGGACCAGAGCGGGCATCGTCTCGGACCTGGTCGAATTCCACAAGCGCTTCGAGGCCGATCCGATGCAGCGCAGGCACTGGTTCAACATGATCAACCTGCAGCCGCAGGACGACGGAACGATCGTCTCCATCGCCTACTGCCTCGTGGTCAAGATCCGGCCGAACAGCAAGCCGGAAATCGCGCCGAGCTGCGTCGTGCACGACGTGCTCGTCCGCGTCGACGGCAATCTGCTGACCCGGTCCCGGCGTGTCGCCCATGACTGAATCCGCTGTCCCCGACCATATCTCGAGGAGAACCACGTGAACACCGTGCAGCCGGCAACCCTGTTGCCCCTTGCCGCCGAAGCCCAGGACCTGTTGTTCAGGGAGGCGCGCACTGCGAACACCTTCACCGACGCACCGGTCACCGACGACCAGATCCGCGATATCTACGAACTGATCAAATACGGCCCGACATCGATGAACCAGCAACCGCTGCGCATCGTCCTGGTCCGCAGCCCCGAGGCGCGGGCCCGCTTGGTCACCCACATGATCGACAACAACAAGCCCAAGACCGCGGCCGCGCCCCTGACCGCAATCCTGGCCGCCGACTTGAACTTTCACGAAAACCTGCCGAAGGTCTTCCCGCATGCCGCCGAGGCCAAGGAATACTTCGCCGACCGGGACTACCGCGCCGAATCGGCCCGCTTCAACGCCCTCATCCAAACCGGCTACTTCATTCTCGGCATCCGCGCCGCAGGACTGGCCGCCGGCCCGATGAACGGATTCGACGCCGAGGGCTTGGACAAGGACTTCTTCCCAGATGGCACCCACAATTCACTCGTCGTGGTCAATATCGGCACCCCGGGAGCAGACGCCTGGTTCCCCCGCTCGCCCCGCCTGACCTACGACGAGGTCGTGACGACGGTGTAAGCAGCGGGCATGCCCGACGAGTGGCACACGGATGTGGCAAGGGTCCGAGTAGGCGCGACCATTGTGTGCCACTCGTCGATGCGGTGCGAGTGGAACCCGCGATCGAGCGGCTCTGCGCCGCAAACCTGTTTTCGAGACGCTTTCCACCGGCACCGATGTGACGGCGGAACGTGGGCTCGTACCTGAATTGCCGAAAACCCGGACACAGGGGCAATGCCGCACCGATTTTCCGGGAACTCGAATGACAACATTGCAGCGCAGCCGAAAGTCGTCGCAATGCAAAGCGAAACAATGCTGTGCAAATACAAATTGAGAGGGCTTCGACTTTGTCGTCCTCGGCAGCAACAAAGGCGTAAGCTCGATCCATTCGGTGTCGTTGACATCGAAATATTCATGATCGACAAGTAGGCGACGGCACCTGATGCCAAGTCGACCGAACGTCCCACGCCAGAGATTTGTCGACTCAACAGAGCAACCGAGGAGGCAGCATGACAGTGGTCCAGAACTTCATCGACGGCAAGCTCGTCGACTCGGTCGATGGTGCGACCATGGCACTGGTCGACCCTGCCACCGGTGATCGGTACGGCACTGCCCCGGCGTCCGACGAACAGGACATCGACAACGCGTACGCAGCTGCGGCGAGGGCATTCGAGGACTGGAAACGCACGACGCCGTCGCACCGCCAGAAGGCATTGTTGGATTTCGCCGACGAGTTGGAGACCGCCGCCGACGCGCTTGTTGCGGCCGAGGGTCGCAATACCGGCAAACCGAACCACATCACCTCGGCGGTGGAGATCCCGCAGATGCTGGATCAGACCCGATTCTTCGCGGGCGCGGCACGGGTACTCGAGGGCAAGTCGGCCTGCGAGTACCTGGCGGACTTTACATCGTGGATTCGCCGGGAGCCGATCGGTGTCATCGGGCAGGTGACGCCGTGGAATTACCCGATGATGATGGCGATCTGGAAATTTGTTCCCGCGATCGCGGCAGGCAACACCGTAGTGATCAAGCCGAGCGACACCACCCCGGTGACCACGGTGATGCTGGCCGAACTCGCGTCCGAGCACCTGCCGCCAGGCGTGCTCAATGTGGTCACCGGCGACCGGGTGACCGGTGCCGCGGTGGTGGCGCATCCGACCCCGCAGATGGTGTCGATCACCGGTTCGGTGGCAGCGGGCCGTGCTGTCGCGGAGTCGGCCGGCGCCCGCCTGAAGCGCACACATCTGGAGTTGGGCGGGAAAGCGCCGGTAATCGTGTTTCCCGACGCTGATATCGCCGCTGCCGCCCGAGGCATCGCGGCCTCGGGTTATTTCAACGCCGGACAGGATTGCACGGCGGCCACCCGGGTGCTCGGTCATGCGTCGGTGGCCGATGATTTGACCGCGGCGCTGGCCGAGCAGGCAGGCAGTGCCACAACGACATTCGGCAAAGCCGCCGATGACGAAGACGCCTGGGTACCACCGGTGAATAACGCCGACCAACTACAGCGGGTGCTCGGCTTCCTCGATGATGTGCCCGATCACGCGTCGGTCGTGGTCGGCGGGCACCGACAGGGCGACCGCGGGTACTACGTCGAGCCGACGGTCATCGGCGGGCTGCTCCAGCATGATCGGCTGAGCCGGCACGAGATCTTCGGCCCGGTGATCACCGTGCAGTCGTTCACCGACGAAGACGACGCGATCCGGTGGGCCAATGGTGTCGAATACGGGTTGGCGTCCTCGTTGTGGACCAAGGATGTGTCGAGGGCGCTGCGCGTATCGGCCGCGCTCGACTTCGGCTGTGTGTGGATCAACACCCACACCGCACTGATCGCCGAGATGCCGCACGGCGGGTTCAAGTCGTCCGGACACGGTAAGGACCTGTCGATGTACGGGCTGGAGGACTACACCCGCGTCAAGCATGTGATGGCCAAGATCTACTAGTGTCGCGAGGGCTCAGCCCAGCGCGCGGGTGAATCCCTCGACGAGTTCGTCGACCTGGTCGTCGGTCATCACGAACGACGGAGAGATCTGCATTGCGCCCTGGCCCGCCGCACGTCCTGAGATGCCGCACTCCCGCAGGGTTTTCACGAAGGGTAGGCCCTCGGCAGGATCGGCGAGCTGGATCGCGGCGACCGCGCCGAGACCGCTGCGGACCTCGGCGACGCGGGGGTGTTCCGCCAGAGGCGCGAGCTTTTCGTGGAGAGTGGATTCCAGGCGCTTCGCTTCGGCGAGGAGGTTTTCGCGTTCGACGATGGCGAGGTTGGCGAGGGCTGCCGCGGCGGCGCCGGCGTGGCCGCCGTAGGTGTAGCCGTGGCGCCACCAGACGCCGCCGCGGAAGAATGGGTCGGCGATGTGGGGTGCGATGAAGACCGCGCCCATGGGGACGTAGCCGGAGGTGAGGCCCTTGGCGGTGGTCATGAGGTCGGGTTCGAGCTCGAAACGGGTTGCGGCGAACCAGGATCCGCCGATGCGGCCGAAGCCGGTGACGACCTCGTCGACGACGAAGAGGATGTCGTGATCGCGGCAGATGCGGCGGACCTCGGTGAGGTAGCCGTCCGGCGGCAGGTAGATCCCGCCCGCGCCGATGATGGGTTCGCAGAAGAAGGCCGCGATGCGCTCCGCGCCGATCTCCTCGATGAGCGCGAGCAGCGCCTTCGCATCGTCCCATTCGACGGTGCGGGTATCGGCCATCAGCTCGCCGTAGCCCTCGCGGTTGACCGGGATCCCCGCCAAAGCCGTTCCCGCGATATGCATTCCGTGATAAGCGCGCTGTCTGCCGACCACAATGGTCTTGTCCGGCCGCCCCAGCTCGTGCCAGTAGCGGCGGGCGAGCTTGGCCGCGGTATCCACCGAATCCGAGCCGCCGGAGGTGAAGAAGATCTTGCTGCCCGGCACCGGTGCGATGCTCGCCAACTTCTCCGCCAACTCCTGGGTGGCGGGTTCTGCGAAATCACCGAAGTTCGAATAGTGCGCGACCGTGCGCAGTTGTGCGGCGACCGCATCCGCGATCTCGGCGCGTCCGTGCCCGACGTTGGTGAACCACAGCCCGGCCGTGGCGTCCAGATACCTGGTGCCCGCCTGGTCGTAGATGTAGGCGCCCTCACCACGTGCAACGACGAACGCACCATCGCGTTCGACAGCACCCATATCGGCGAACCCATGCCATAGCGCGCCCATATCAACCACCTCTACTCGACAACCACGTCACTTCGTCGCTCCCTCCGGCTCGTCCGCGCCGCGCCCACGGCCGCACAGCGCACCGAGCGCGGCCACCGCGAGGCACGAATGAGCGTGTACGCGCCGTAGCCGAGCGGGTAGACCAGCCAGCCCGCGATCGGCCGCCCAGAAATACCGAGCGCGACCGGTGCCAGCATCCAGTCCACGATCATCACCATAGGCATGATGCGCTGCAGCACATCATCGACCCACCCTTGTTCATCTCCCACGCAGATATGCGACAGCAGCATCGCGTACACGATGCCCGGTGACGAGCAGATACAGCCTGGCCGCACCGCGCACCAACCGCCGGCATCGATCACGCGGATCGAACAGCGCCCCGACCAACAGCGGCGGATGCGGAAGCCGCACGACTCCTGCCGGCCGCCGATCAGTGCGCGGGTGATGTCCAGGGTCACCAGGACCAGGATTCAGTCCAGGGCGTGACGATCGGCAGGATGCGGTGCAGGACGTCGTTGATCCATCGGTCCGGCGCCGCGGATCACCTGCCGGCGGCGGTCGCGGGGGTCGCGGATCGCCCCGATCAGCAGCACTATGACGCCGAGCACATTGGATTCGATGGTGAAGTAGCTGACGCAGTCGGCCACGGAAAACCCGGACTCGCCGATGTTGCGGATCGGTATCCAGACCGGCGCCAGGATGCCGAGAACGGCAAAGGTGAAGCGCGGTACACGGATCCACAGTGGCGCGGCACCGGCTGCCATCGTCGGATCCTCCCACATCAGGACCGTTCCGAGCGGCGAGCCGAGCCGTCCGACAGCACAGTTTCGCCGACCGCACCGCCGGTGTGCTCACCGGATGCCCACGCCCGACTCGGATCAGACGCGCCGGTTTCGCTACCCTGGTGAACGCAATGACCAGGACAGCCGACGCGAATCTCCGCGAGCTTCGAACCCGCCTGGCCGCCGTAACCCTCCGCGATGAACACCGGTTGCGCCGCAACCTGGACCGGGCCCGCGGCGGCGATCTCACCGGCATCACGGCCGAGATCGCGGCAGCCGAGCAGCGCGTCGAGGCCCGCCGCGCCGCGGTACCCGAAATCCGCTATCCGGAGCAGCTACCGGTCTCGGCACGCCGCGACGATATCGCCAAGGCGATCCTGGACAACCAGGTCGTCATCGTCGCCGGTGAGACCGGATCGGGTAAGACCACCCAGATTCCGAAGATCTGCCTGGAACTCGGCCGTGGCATCCGCGGCACCGTCGGCCACACCCAGCCGCGCCGTCTGGCCGCGCGCACGGTCGCCGAGCGCATCGCCGAGGAGTTGGGCACCGAACTGGGCGATGTCGTCGGCTACACGGTGCGTTTCACCGACCAGGCCTCGGATCGCACTCTCGTCAAGCTGATGACCGACGGCATCCTGCTCGCCGAAATCCAGCGCGACCGGCTGCTGCGCCGCTACGACACGATCATCATCGACGAGGCGCACGAACGCAGCCTCAATATCGACTTCCTGCTCGGCTACCTGAAGCAATTGCTGCCGCGTCGACCGGATCTCAAGGTGATCATCACCTCGGCGACCATCGATCCAGAATTGTTCGCCAGGCACTTCGCGGACGAATCGGGTACTCCCGCACCGATTGTCGAAGTATCCGGCCGTTCCTACCCGGTCGAGATCCGGTACCGGCCGTTATCGCTGGAGTTACCCGTCGCCACCGATGACGACGACGAGGACACCCGGATCGTGGACCGCGACCCGGTCGACGCCATCGGGGACGCGGTGCGCGAACTCTTCGCCGACGGCGACGGTGACGTGCTGGTCTTCCTATCCGGCGAACGCGAGATTCGCGACGCCGCGGATGCCTTGCGCGACTTACAGATTCCGCGCACCGAGATTCTGCCGCTCTACGCGCGCCTGTCCACGGCCGAACAGCATCGCGTGTTCGCCCCGCATCCGGGGCGACGAGTTGTGCTGGCCACCAATGTCGCCGAGACCTCGCTCACCGTCCCCGGCATCCGCTACGTCGTCGATCCCGGCACCGCGCGCATCTCGCGCTATTCGATGCGCACCAAGGTGCAGCGCCTGCCCATCGAAGAGGTCTCGCAGGCCTCGGCACGCCAGCGCGCGGGACGCTGCGGCCGCGTAGCCGACGGCATCTGCATCCGCCTGTACTCCGAGGAAGATTTCGAATCCCGGCCCGCCTTCACCGAACCGGAGATCCTGCGGACCAATCTGGCCGCCGTAATCCTGCAGATGACCGCGCTCGGACTCGGCGATATCGAGAAGTTCCCGTTCGTGGAGGCGCCGGACCGCAGGGCTATTCGCGACGGTATCGCGCTCCTGGAGGAATTGGGCGCGCTTGCACCGCGCGTCACCGCGAAACCAACTCGGCAGCAGGCTGATTCGACGGCACAGGAAGTTACCGCCACCGAGGGGCGAGCGGACCAGGTGCCCGACACGACATTGACGCTTACGCCTACCGGCCGCGAAATGGCACAAATACCAGTCGATCCGCGAATGGCGCGGATGCTGGTCGAAGCCCACCGCAATGGCGTGCTCGCCGATGTGCTGGTCATCGTTGCCGCATTGTCCATTCAGGATGTGCGCGAACGTCCCGCGGACCATCAGCAGGCCGCCGACACCAAACATGCCCGCTTCGTGGTCGATGGCTCGGATTTCCTGGCTTACCTGCGGTTGTGGGAGTATCTGACCGAACAGCGGAAGTCGCTGTCGTCCAATCAGTTCCGGCGCATGTGCCGTGACGAGTTCTTACACTATCTGCGGATCCGGGAGTGGCAGGATCTGCACGGGCAGCTGCGGACGATCACTCGGGGGCTCGGGTGGTCGGCCAACGGCGACGTTTCGGACGGCCAAAGCGGTTCGCGCCGTGGGCGATCCGCTGCGGATGGTCGCGATTCGGAACGTGGACAGCGCAAGTCCGATTCATCTCGCGCGAAAGCGAACCGCGGCCGCGACAACGCCCCCGCTTCGAAACCACAGGCTGCCGAAGACGATGGCACACTATGGGATTCGACCGCCATCCACCAGGCCCTGCTGGCGGGTATGCTCTCCCACATCGGCGTCCGCGAGGCCGAGACCCGCGAATTCCTCGGTGCCCGCAATGGCAAATTCATGATCTTTCCCGGATCCTCGCTGGCGAAGAAGCCGCCCCGCTGGGTGATGGCGGCCGAACTCGTCGAGACCTCCCGGCTCTGGGGCCGGATGGCGGCCCGGGTGGAGCCGGAGTGGGCCGAGCGGCTGGCCGGGGATCTGGTGAAACGCACCTACTCCGAACCGCATTGGTCAGCCAAGCGCGGCGCGGCGCGCGCATACGAGCGGGTCACGCTGTACGGCGTACCGCTGGTGGTCAGCCGTGCCGTCGATTACGGCCGGATCGATCCGGAACTGTCGCGTGAGCTGTTCATCCGGCATGCCCTGGTACAGGGTGAGTGGCAGACCCGGCACGAATTCTTCCACCGCAACCGCGAACTCCTCGACGATGTCGCCGATTTGGAGCACCGTGCCCGCCGCCGCGACATACTCGTCGACGACGAGGTGCTGTTCGAGTTCTACGACAAACGCGTCCCGGCCGATATCGTTTCGGTGCGCCACTTCGACAGCTGGTGGCGCACCGCGAAGCGCAAAGAGCCTGCGCTGCTGGACTTCTCGACCGATACCGTGGTCAATGACGCCGCCGCGACGCTCGACCCGACCGACTTCCCGGACGCCTGGCGTCAGGGCGAGTTGAGCTTCCCGCTCACCTACCAATTCGAGCCCGGCAATGACGACGACGGTGTCACCGTGCGGATACCGGTCGAGCAGCTGGCGCATGTGCGTGCCGTCGGCTTCGACTGGCTGGTGCCCGGTATGCGCGACGAGTTGGCCACCGCGCTGATCAAGACGCTGCCGAAGGCTCTGCGCCGCACCGTCGTTCCCGCACCGGACTTCGCCGCGGCGGCGCTGGCCGCGCTCACCCCGCGCGCCGAACCCCTGCGCATCGGCCTGGCCAGGGAGCTGTCGCGGCTCGGTTCGGTCACCATCGCACCAGGGGATCTCGACCCTGCCGCACTTCCGGACCATCTGCGCATGACCTTCGCCGCGATCGCTGCCGGCGGTCAGGTGCTGGCGCGCGGGAAAAATCTCGCTCAGTTGAAAACCCGACTGTCCGAGCAGGTTTCGGCCTCGGTCGCCCGTGCGACTGCCGGCGCGGAACGAGCCCCCGCGACCGTGTGGACGTCGGAATCGCTCGGAACGGTCGAGCCGACGGTGCGCAGCGAAGTGGCCGGACAGACGGTCACCGGTTACCCGGCGCTGGTCCCCGAGGGCGAGGGCGTCGCGGTGCGCGTCCTGAGCTCCCCCGCCGAGCAGGCCGCCGCCATGCGGGCGGGCACGCGCGCGCTGGTATTGAGCGCCATTCCCACCTCGGTTCGCACCGTCACGGCCAGTCTGCCGCCGCGGGATCGGCTTGCGCTGAGCCAGAATCCGTACGGCTCGCTCGACGCGCTCATCGAAGACTGCCGGGCCGCCGCCGCGGACGAACTGATCGCCGCCGCCGGTGGGCCGGTGCGCAGTCCGAAGCAGTTCGACGCGTTGGTTGCGAAGATCCGCCCCGACTTCGTCTCCGCCGTGGCCCGCATCGTGCGCCTGGTGGTGCCGGTGCTGGCTGGGGCGCACCAGGTTTCGTCCGCCCTCGCCGATACCATCGAACGCGATATCGCCGACGATGTCCGCCACCAACTCGACGACCTGATCTTCCCCGGTTTCATCTCGGAGTGGGGCGGGGCCCGGCTGCGCGAGCTCCCGCGCTACCTGGCGGCCGCCCGGACCCGCCTGGAGGCACTACCCGGCTCCGCGGTCCGCGACCGACAGGGCATGGTCGAAATCGACCGCGCACTCGCCGCCTACGCCCGCCTCGTCGATGCCCTTCCCGAAACCCGCAAGCACGCCCCGGACGTCACCGAAATCTGGTGGATGATCGAGGAATTCCGCGTCAGCCTTTTCGCCCAGAAACTCGGCACACCGTACCCGGTGTCCACCAAACGCATCGAGAAGGCTATCGCCGCCATCCGCCGCTGATGGCAACCGTGCGCCGGGCCGATCGGGTACCGGTAGTTCCGGGGGCGCGACGACACACGGATAACGCGGCTAGTGTCGCAGGACATGGTGGCGCGCAGGAGGATTGCGGCCGCCGATAACACCCCGTCCCGCGCCGGTAGGTGCCTCGGCTGCCCGGCGCGAATTCTCGAAGGATGCAGTAGTCGCTATGCGGAAATCCCTCGCACCGATAATCGCCGCATGTGCCGTCGTGCTCGCACCGACGGCTGCCGCCGCGGCGCAGCCACAGACACCGCAGCCACCACCGGTCCACGCCGACAGCGACCTGCTCCGGCAGCTGGTTCGGCTGCTCGACACCGGATCGGTCACCATTTGCCCCGGGCAGGCGATGGGCAGCTTCGGCTGCTCGTGCCCGCCGGGGATCTGTCTCTGACCGCCGGGATCAGTCGGCGGAGGCGGCGACCGTCGCTTCCTCGCGATGCTTGCGCAGGTCGGCGATTTCGCGTTCGAAATCGTCGGCGGAGGTGAAGGAGCGGTAGACCGAGGCGAACCGCAGGTAGGCCACCTCGTCCAGATCGCGCAGCGGGCCGAGGATGGCCAGGCCGACTTCGTGGCTTGGCACCTCGGGCGAACCCTTGGCGCGCACCGCGTCCTCCACCTGCTGAGCCAGCAGGTTCAGGGCGTCTTCGGCGACCTCGCGGCCCTGGCAGGCGCGACGAACACCGCGGATCACCTTCTCCCGGGAGAACGGTTCGGTGACGCCGCTGCGCTTGACCACGGATAGGATCGCGGTCTCGACGGTGGTGAATCGTCTCCCACACTGCGGGCAGGAACGCCGACGGCGGATGGCCGCGCCTTCCTCGGCCTCACGCGAGTCGACGACCCGCGAGTCGGGGTGTCGGCAGTAGGGACAATGCATCCGAGAGATCCTTCGTCGATGCGCGCGCCCGCGTCCGAATCGGCTCCGGTTCGCCAGTCCCGATCCGGCGAGCACGTGTACAGGGGTCTAGACCGATACGTCCATATCGGGTCCAGGATACCCGGGAGGGGTCACCAACCGTCTCACACGTCCCAACTACCCCGTCGACCGACGCTCAGCCGAGTTGCCACTGCGTGGTCAGATCGGCGATCAGATCCGGAATGCGGGCGATCATCCGGCCGTGCGCGAGCTTGCTCCAGAACGATTCACCGAGCACCACCTCGGCGAATGGCCGGTTGCTCTCCATATCGATATGGCGCAGCACCAGATCGCCGGTGATGTAGGCCCAGCGGGTATCGCGGTCGGCCCAGTTGAAGTCCGGTAGCGGGGTGCGCAGCGAGACGGTGCGTCCCGCGATATCCGCGCTGACGGTGGCGGGCGCGAAAACACCGGGTGCACGCACGCCGGGCACGGCGGGCTTGCCGGCCACCGTGCTCACATAGGTCATGACCCGGCCCATCGCGCCCCGGCCCGCCGAGGTGGCATCCCACTGGTCGGCGATGACACGGTTCTGCTCACGATCGGTCATCCGGATGAGCGCGTCCACATATCCGTCGCGGGTATGCGAATCGATCGACTGCCAGGCGGTGCGGATATCGGCATCGATCACCCCGGCCGCATACATTTCGTCGATTCCGGCCATCCCCAGTGCGGCATACGCCTCGTGCATCGGGACCAGATCGGTGAAGATGTGCTTCTGCATGATCATCAGCCGGGTCTGGTACCAGGCGACATCCTCGGCGCTCAACCGCGACCCCTCGGTGGCGAGCAGCCGGATATCGGCGGGCAACCCGGCCACCAATTCCGGTGGGGTGCCGCGCAACAGGTCAGCGACCGCGTCGCCGAGTTGATGGATGCCCGGTACGTCGAGCACCAGGCCGACATCGCCGAGGTCGAAGAACCCCGAGGCGAATGAGCCGCCCGCGATTCCGGCAAGGCCCGCCCACCAGTACTCCTGGTGCTGATTCGCGAGCCGGAAGTAGTTGACGTACACCTGGCTGAAGGTGCGCTGGTTGGCACGCACGCCGAGCGCCGGATCCCAGGCCGCGAGGTCGATATCGGCATTGCGGGTCGAGACCACCAGCCAATACTGGTGCAGCAGTGTGGCATAGCGGCTCGGTGCCACCCCGTCGGACCTGGCCTGGTCGAGCGCCGCACGCAACGTCGACTCGTCCAGTGGCAGTGCGGGATTCAGACCACCGCCGCCTGCCCCGTCTCCGTTGAGCACGGGTAGATCCAGATACGCCTCGTATGCGGGTGCCGCCTGTGCGGCCGGAATCATGGTGAGCCCGAAGATAAGACAGGCCAGCAGCCCGGTGATCCGGGCGAGCAGACGGACGGCGTGTGCAGCGGTGGAGCGATGCGTCATTGCGTGGTGTCCCGAAATCGTTCGTCGGCAAGAGTTGCCTAGGTCACGTTTTCAGGCACAGTAGCAACATGTTCTAGTTTGCAATCGACAATTTCGGCCACGCTTCGTGGCGGATCGACCGGTCGCCATCCGCCACACCGGGTCTCGACGAGCTACCGCGGCACACCGGCTCCCACACCGTCCGGAACCGACTGCTGCTCGACCACGGCGGGCACCGTCGTCGGGGTCTCGCCGCCGAAAGTTCCTGCGCGCCAATGCGCCAACCCGACCAAAGCCGTCACCGCCAGCGCGCTCAGCAGCGCGGACACCGCGAGCACCGCGAAACCGACCTGCGCCTGTTCGACCCGCTCCATCGGATGCCGCCCCCGCGCCTGACGCAGTGCGGCCGTTCGAACGGGACCGCGGTCGTACAGCACCACCGCAGCGCCGGGCCGACTGTCGCGCGGACGCCGATCCGTCACGACGCGCGCGGACTCCAGGGCGCGCACGCCACCGCGATGCGGGCGCCGCACGCGCGGAACGGATTCGAAGCCGAGATCGACGTCGGCCTCGTCCTCGAGGTCGGTACTCAGGGCGCTGATCGCTGTGCTCATCGGACAAACCTCCGTGAAGGGGTGTTGGTGGGTGCTCAGGTATGTCGCGAGACGATGGGAATAGCTATTCGATCAAGTGTTCGAAAGATTTCTACCACGCTCCACCGACAAAGTCAGCAGAAAACGCCGACATGCCTCGAACAGATGTTTGATACATCGGCGTTACCGGACTAGATTCGTTAAACGGAATCAATGGACAGGCGACGAGAGCGACGGGCACGGAGGCGGCAGCTTGCGTAACCACGGAGGGCCCCGCGAACGGCGCAAGTTGAACAGAGAAGGGCGGTTGCGGTGAGCCACACAGACGACACGGGCGACGAGAGCGGAGTTGGCGCCGACCCGTCCGGGACCGGGGCGGATCTCACCGTGCGTCAGCGCAACGTCCTGGAGGTCATCCGCACCTCGGTGAGCGAGCGCGGCTACCCGCCGAGCATCCGCGAGATCGGCGATGCGGTCGGACTGACCTCCACCTCGTCGGTCGCCCATCAGCTGCGCACCCTCGAGCGCAAGGGCTATCTGCGCCGCGACCCGAATCGCCCACGCGCTGTTGACGTTCGGGGCCTCGACGAGGCCGTGCGCGCGGTGACCAGCCTGCCCACCACCGAGGATGTCGAGGCTGGCAGGCCGGTCCCGACTTTCGTGCCCGTCCTGGGCCGGATCGCCGCCGGTGGCCCGATCCTGGCCGAGCAAGCGGTGGAGGATGTCTTTCCGCTGCCGCGCGAGCTCGTCGGCGACGGCTCGCTGTTCCTGCTCAGGGTCGTCGGTGAATCGATGGTCGACGCCGCCATCTGCGATGGCGACTGGGTGGTCGTGCGCCAACAGAATGTCGCCGATAACGGCGATATCGTGGCCGCGATGATCGAGGGCGAGGCGACGGTGAAGACGTTCAAGCGCACCGGTAAGGATGTCTGGCTCATGCCGCACAATCCGCTGTTCGAACCGATTCCGGGTAATGACGCGCAGATCCTCGGCAAGGTCGTCACGGTCATCCGCAAGATCTGACCCGAGGTCAGCGCGGAAGCATAGGTTTCCAGAAGTCGGCTCGGTGGTCGGCGGCATAGGAGTCGATGAGCCGGCTTCCGCTGGGCCGGAAGGACATGACCAGCGGTGCTGCCGGGTCGTAGGCCGGGATCGATTCGAGACCGGCCGGATCCGGGCGGGCTTCGATGATGAATCGGGTCCAGTACCTTCGCATTTCGGCGGCGAGGCGCTGCTGGTCCGGTGTCTGGACGGCGCCGTATAGCCAGCCGAGGTCGCGCAGGCTCCACAGCGACGCCAATTCGCTGGCGTGGTAGGCGCCCAGAGGGAAGGTATTCGGTGGGGCGAGCGGCGCCGGGTCGTCGAAGGAGTAGGTGTAGGTGGGCGTGCGCGGGCCGAGCCCGTCGTATTCGACAACCAGCATGGCCAGGATGCGATCGGTCCAGGCGCGCGACAGTGCGAGTGCGGGCTGCGGGTAGGCGGCGA
Organism: Nocardia sp. NPDC006982; assembly: GCF_042869435.1. Lineage (NCBI taxonomy): Bacteria > Bacillati > Actinomycetota > Actinomycetes > Mycobacteriales > Nocardiaceae > Nocardia > Nocardia sp. NPDC006982. The sequence continues at coordinate 1,388,844 of NZ_JBIAFV010000001.1, forward strand.
CCGGATAAGTCTGTTCGACGCGGTCGAGTTGCTCCGGCGTCAGGTCGGGCATGGCGGCGGCCAGTGCGTCGCGGTATCCGGCCGCGGACAGCGGCCTGCCAAGGGGCACACCGTATTTCATGTACACCCACAGCGACATCTCGTCGTTGTTCGCACCGACGAGCGTGGGCACATCGGCGAAGGCGCCGTTGCGCACGGCCGCCTGTGGCCCGGACGGCAGGAACCGGCCCCCGAATACCGTTGGGGTGATGGGATCGTTCACCAGCGTATCGACCGGCAGCGCGCGCAGGCACGCCGCGGTATCGGGTCCGGTGCACCCGAGACGGGTGGCGTACGCGTCACTATCGGCCATCGCCGTCGCGGCGGGCACACCCGGACTGCACGGTCCGCTCTGCATGATCGCGGTCCGGAAAAGCCCACGCGAGCTCGGCGCGACCATCTGAGTGCATACCGACGTCGCACCGGCCGACTCGCCCGCCAGCGTCACGCGCTCCGGATCACCACCGAATGCCGCGATATTGCGCTGCACCCAGCGCAATGCTGCCTGCTGATCCAGGTAGCCGTAATTACCGGGACCGGATCCGTCGTCGAGCGCCGAGGCGGCGAGGTAGCCGAGCGTGCCGAGCCGGTAATTGATGGTGACCACGATCAGGTCGCCGTCACCGTGCGCGATCAGCGGCTCGGCGCCGTAGATATCGCCGGAGCCGGTGACGAAACTGCCGCCGTGGATCCAGACCAGCACGGGTAGACCACCGCCGTCGGCGGGCAGGTTGCGCGGCGTCGAAACATTCAGATATAGACAGTCTTCCGACTTCGTCGGGTTCGCAGCGAATACCCCGTAGAAGTCGTTTTCCTGCGGGCAGCTCGGCCCGGCCATCGTGGCATCCCGAATATCGGGCCAAGGCGCGGCCGGAGCAGGTGGCCGCCACCGCAATTCGCCGACCGGCGGGGCCGCGTAGGGAATGCCCGCGAACAGTCGATGCTCCGCAGCCACGATGCCGCGCAATTGGCCGGTCTCGACGCTGACGAGATCGGCGGCGACCGGCTCGGCGGGCGCCGGTCCGGCCACACCGATCAGCACGATGACGGCCGCGAGGATGGCCGACCAACCCCGAGCCGTGCCGCGAAACCAGCCTCCCGTTGTCACCCAACGATGCTTGCGCACGGGCCCACGCTAACTACCTGCACCGCCGCAGCGGGTGGCTATTCCGAAAGTGACCCTTGCCACACCCTGGTACGTGAGCGTACCGTGCTGGTGGTACACAGATGTACCGCGCTGGGAGGTGCCGCATGACCACGGTGAAATTGCCCGACGGGCCGACGAGTCCGGCCTTCTTACAGGCCATCGAGGTGATGGCGAGCCGCACCCGCGCATGGCGCAGATTGCACCAGCGATACGGCTCGGCATTCACGGTCTATCTACCGCGCTTCGGGCGGATCGTGGTGCTGTCCGAGCCGGCCGAGGTGAAGGCGCTGTTCACGGCGAGCTCGGATGTGGCCGATAACGTCGATGTCAATCTCGGGCAGTTCCTCGGTCCCGGTTCGCTGTTCTCGCTGCGCGGCGCCGAACATCGTAAGCAGCGAAAATTGCTCACTCCGCCGTTCCACGGTCGCCGTCTCGCGGTGTACGAGACGCTGATCGAGGAGGAGACGGTGCGCGAGTTGGCCACCTGGCCGCAAGGCCGGGAGTTCGCGACCATGGACTCGATGATGCGGATCACCCTGAATGTGATCCTGCGCGCCGTATTCGGCGCCGAGGGCAAGGAATTCGACGAACTACGCGAACTGCTGCCCAAACTGGTGCTGGTCGGATCCGCGCTCGCGGCACTGCCGGTGCCGCAAAAGTTCTTGGGACGATACGGTCCATGGGCCCGCTTCGCCGCACACCGCCGCAACTACGACGAAATCGTCGGCAGGCTCATCGACCGCGCCGCCGCCGATGAGCACCTCGCCGACCGCGACGATGTACTGGCGATGATGCTGCAGGCCCGCTACGACGACGGCACCGCGATGACCCGCAGCGAGATCGCCGACGAACTGCTCACCCTGCTCACTGCCGGCCACGAGACCACGGCGACCACCCTGTCGTGGACCATCGAGCGGCTGCGCAGGCATCCGGAAGTGTTGCGACGCTTGGTCGCCGAGGTCGACGACGGCGGTTCGGCACTGCGCGAGGCCACCCTGCTGGAGGTACAGCGGGTGCGTCCGGTCATCGACTCGACGGTCCGCAATATCCGCGCGGAGTCGATGCAACTGGGCCGGTGGACGCTGCCCAAGGGGCAGAATGTGCTGGTCAGCATTCGGCTCATGCACGACAACGAGGACCTGTTCCCGAGGGCCCGCGCCTTCGATCCGGATCGTTTCGTCGGTGTCCGGCCGGGCACCTTCAGCTGGATTCCGTTCGGCGGCGGCGCCAGGCGCTGCATCGGTGCGGCCTTCGCCACCATGGAAATGAATGTCGTATTGCGCACGCTGCTGCGGGATTTCACGCTCGAGCCGACCGACGCACCGGATGAGCGCACGCACTTCCGTGGTGTCGCGCTGGTACCCGCCAAGAAGGGTCGTGCCGTGGTGTACCGCCGCGCGCCCCGGCCCCGCACGGCCGAAGCCAGGGCCGACCAGGTGACGGCATGAGCGAGCAATTCGCCGATGTGGGCCGCGGCGTCACCCTCGCCTACGAGCGCCTCGGTGACGGCGGCACTCCGCTGCTGCTCGTCGCGGGACTCGGTCAGCAACTGCACGACTGGCCCGACGGTCTCTGTGAACTACTCATCGCGCGCGGCTACGACGTCATCCGCTTCGACAATCGCGATGTCGGCAAGTCGACGCACTTCGGCTTTCCGCCGCCCGGCCCGCTCGATTTTCTGCGAAAGCGTTGGCACACAGCGCAATACGATCTCTCGGATATGGCCGCCGACACTGTTGGTCTGCTCGACGCGCTGGAGCTGAGCTCCGCGCATGTGGTCGGTATGTCGCTCGGCGGGATGATCGCGCAGACAATCGCCGCCCGCTATCCGGCCCGGGTCGCCTCGCTGACCTCGATCATGTCGACCACGGGCGCGGCGCGGGTCGGGCGTCCGGCCCTGTCGACCTGGCGGCTGATGTTCGGCCGACCGGCCCGCACCCGGACCGAACACATCGACCGCTCGGTGCGCATGTACCGCCACATCTGCTCGCACGGCTATCCGTTCGACGAGCAGGCGGTGCGCGCCGCCGCGGCGACGACCTGGGACCGCGATCCTCATCCGGCACCGGGCGTCGGCCGTCAACTCGCCGGCATCCTCAAATCCGGTGACCGCACCGCGGAACTCGCCGCCGTCGTCGCCCCGACGCTGATCCTGCACGGTGACCGCGACCTGATGGTGAATCCGACCGGCGGCACCGTCACGGCCAGCGCCATCAAGGATGCGCACCTGCACACCCTGTCCGGCATGGGCCACGACCTGCCCGTCGGCGTCCGGCCGACGCTCACCGACCTCATCGACACCCATATCCGCACCGCCAGGAGCACCGATGCCCCGCACCGCTAGGCCGCTGTCCGGCCGTTCCGCCATGATCACCGGCGCCGCCTCCGGCATCGGTCGCAGTCTCGCCCAATTGCTTTCGCGCCGTGGGTCGCCCGTGGCGATCGCCGATATCGACGAAGTAGGTTTGAAGCAGACGGCCGCCACCCTGGCCGGTCCGGTGCTCATGCGTGTACTCGACGTCCGCGATGCCGCCGACCAACTCGCCTTCGCCGCCGAGGTCGAAGACTGGCTGACCGAACCGTTGGCGGCGGTATTCAACAATGCCGGGGTGGCGGTGAGCTCGTCGGTGCTCGACGCGGTTCCGGAAGACGATGAATGGCTGCGGCAGATCAACTTCGACGGCGTGGTCAATGGCACCCGCGCGTTTCTGCCCATCCTGGTCGAACAGGGCCAAGGCGTCATCGTGAATACCTCCAGCGTATTCGGACTGCTCGGCATGCCGAATCAAAGTGCCTACTGCGCGGCCAAATTCGCGGTGCGCGGCTTCACCGACTCACTGCGCCAGGAACTTCGGGGCACCGGAGTATCCGCGGTGAATGTGCACCCGGGTGGTATCACCACCAACATCGCGCGCAATGCCCGGGTACGCAAGGATCCCGAGGGGCGCGGCCGTTCGCATGAGCAGATGGCGGCGGAGTTCGAGGCGATCACATTGACCTCGCCGGACAAGGCGGCCGAAATCATCTGTCGCGGAGTCGAACGCGGGAAGTCGCGCATTCTGGTCGGGCCGGATGCCTACGTGTTCGACGCACTCGCACGCATAGCGCCGACTCACTACTACGACATATTCGCGGTGCTGGAGCGGCAGCTGCGGGCTCGCGCCAAGGCAGGAGTGACGGTATGAGAGCATCGCGCAGCGATTCGGCGAGGGGTGGCGGCCGGGAGTCGGGTGGGCCGGAGCACTTCGATGTGTTGATCGTCGGTGCGGGTCTGTCCGGCATCGGCGCGGCACACCACCTGCAGACGGCCTTCCCGAAGCGCAGCTACGCAATTCTGGAGGCGCGCACGGCAATCGGTGGCACCTGGGATCTGTTCCGCTATCCGGGGGTGCGTTCGGATTCCGATATGCACACCCTCGGTTACCGTTTCCGGCCGTGGACAAAGGCCGCGGCCATTGCCGACGGGCCATCGATCCTCGACTACATCCGTGACACCGCGTCCGAAGCCGGAATCGATCGCCGAATCCGGTTCGGGCACAAGGTCGTCAGCGCATCCTGGTCGACCGGAGCGGCACAGTGGACGGTCACGGCCGAACACGACGGCACCACCTCGACATACACCTGCGGCTTCCTGTACGTGTGCAGCGGCTACTACCGCTACGACCACGGCTACACCCCCGAGTTCGCCGGAATCGAGGATTTCCGTGGGCAGCTCGTACATCCGCAGCAGTGGCCGGCCGACCTGGACTATGCGGGTAAGCGAGTCGTCGTGATCGGCAGCGGGGCCACCGCGGTGACCCTGGTTCCGGCCATGGCCGAGGCGGCGGCGCAGGTGACCATGCTGCAGCGCTCCCCCACCTACATCATGTCCGTGCCCACCGAGGACGCGGTGGCGATCCGCCTGCGCGAACGGCTCGGACCCCGCCGGGCCTACACGATCACCCGCTGGAAGAACGTGCTGATCGGCACGCTCATCTACCAACTCAGCCAGCGTCGTCCCCGCATGATGCGCAACTTCATCCGCAAGCAGACGGCCGCGCTGCTGCCGACCGGATACGAGGTGGACGTCCACTTCAAACCCACCTACAACCCGTGGGATCAACGGCTCTGCCTGGTGCCGGACGGGGATCTGTTCCAAGCGATCCGGGCCGGGCGCGCCGCCGTGGTCACCGACCGCATCGAGAAGTTCACCGCCGAGGGCCTGCGCCTGGCCTCGGGCGCCGACCTTCCCGCCGATATCGTGGTGACGGCCACCGGTCTGCAATTGCTCGCCTTCGGCGGGATCGAATTCAGCGTCGACGGCCGGGCCATCCCACTGTCCGACACCATGGCCTACAAGGGGATGATGCTGAGCGGCGTCCCGAACTTCGCCTTCACCATCGGCTACACCAATGCGTCCTGGACGTTGAAGGCGGATCTGGTTGGCGAATTCGTGTGCCGGCTACTGCGGCATATGGACGACAACGGCTATGACCAGTGCATGCCGTGGCCGGATCCGAGTATCGCCCCGGAACCCCTGCTGAACTTCCAGTCCGGCTATGTCCAGCGTTCCATCGACCACTTTCCCAGGGCAGGATCGCGACGGCCGTGGCGATTGGGTATGAACTACGCCCACGATGTGCTCGCACTGCGCCACGGGAGGATCGAGGACGGCACCATCCGGTTCGCGAGCCGGGCCGCCGCACCCGACCATGTTCCGGTGCGTGTGAGGTCATGATCGCCGTCGCGGCGCGGCGAACTAACCTGAATCTTGTGACCCGTGCCGAGCCCGCCGCCAGCATCGCCACCGAGGGGACGCCGGAATCCGCATTCCGGCGTCGGCTCCTCGATGCGATGGCCGAGGCCGTGCGCGATCGCGGTTATCGCGAAACGACAGTGGCCGATGTGGTCCGCAACGCGCGTACGTCCCGTCGTACCTTCTACGAACATTTCGACAGCAAACAGGACTGTTTCATCGCGCTGCTCGCCGAGCGCAACAACGACACTATCCAGCAGATCTCCGATGCCGTCGATCCGGCCGCGCCCTGGCGCACCCAGGTCCGGCAGGCCATCGAGGCCTGGATCCACGCATCCGATCAGGACACGTCGATCACCCTCGCCTGGATCCGGGACATCCCCGCGCTGGGCGACGCCGCCCGCCAGGTCCAGCACGACGCGGGCGAGGCCTTCATCAATCTGATCCAAAGCCTCACCGCCACACCGGGATTCGAGGCTCCCGGACTGCATCCGCCGACGCGTCAGATGGCGACCATCCTCTACGGCGGTTACCGCGAACTCATCGCGTCCACAGTCGAGGCAGGCAAGGACATCCGTGACATCATCGACGTCGCGGTCGATACGGCCATCGCCCTGGTCGGCCCGCGCTACGAGCCGCGAGGCTAGTCCTTGACGGCCGTGAACTGCGCCAGCGCGCCGTTGCATACCAGCTCGACCTCGCGCAGGCCCGCCGCGGCGATCCAGCCCGACAGCTCGGCCACGGTCCCGGACGGACCGAATACGCCCATCGTTCGCATCACCCGCATGTGCACGTCGAAGCGCGGCCGAACCCCGCGCACCACACAACTGCCGATCAGCCGTCCACCCGGCGCGAGCACCCGGGCGAGGGAGGCGACCGCGGCGGCCGGATCCGGCATGCAGTGCAGGCCCGCGAAACTCACCACCAGATCGAATTCGCCGCTGGCGAAGGGCAGGTCGACCACATCCGCGCGTACATAGTCGATGTCGGAGAGCCCGGCGCGCTCGGCCGCGCGACGCGCCGCCGCCAACTGGTCATCGGAAATATCCGCGGCCACATAGCGGAGCTTGCGATCGGGTGCGAGTCGACGCAGGGTCACGCCGCCGCCGACCGGCAGATCGAGCACCGCGGAGCCCTCCGGCAGTTGATTGACGACATCCATCGCCGCATACATCCGGCGGGTGTCGCAGCCCCACATCACCTGTCCGGCGGGCCGGGCCACCTGCGGATGATCGAGCACGAAGTCGTAGACCGGAGCCCCGAGATTTCCCCAGACTCGGCTCTGCCACACTTCACGGACGTCGGGCACTGTCGTCTCCTCTTCGCGTGGTGGAAGTACAGGCTAGGCCGGAGGTCATCGACGCGCCAAGGCTTTCGCCGACACGCTCTGCTTCGTCAGTGCGGCAGCGACGGCCCGGGTCACCACAGGCTCGGGCTCCGCACCGTGACAATCGGCACGAGTGCGCTGCGGCGGTCCTGCACCCCCGAGAATTCTTCTCCGACAACGAGATCGACGATCGTATCGCCGCGACGTTCGAATGCCGCGTCCCCGTATCAGAAATCCATGACCCGCCCTGGTCGTCGCGACGCCGCGAGCCGATACGCGTGCATTACCATCGGCAAGCTGTGCGTGCGGAAATCGAGATGGTCGCGCTGCCCGCGGGGCGGGTGACGCTGTCGGATCGGCGGACCCAGCGGAGTTGGGCGGTCGAGGTGGCAGAGTTTCGGCTCGCGGCGTTTCCGATTACCCAGTCGCAGTACGAGCAGATCACCGGTGAGGTACCGAGTGCGGCTCGGGGTGATCGGCTGCCGGTCGAGGGTGTCTCGTGGTTCGATGCGATCAGGTTCTGCAATGGCTTGTCATCGGCGGCGGGTTTGCCGCCCGTGTATCGCGTGCACGACGATGCGGTCGAGTGGGATGCCGACAGCGACGGGTACCGGCTGCCGACCGAGGCCGAGTGGGAGTATGCGTGCCGGGCGGGCACTTCGGGGCCGCGATATGGCGAGCTCGATGAAATCGCCTGGTATCGAGAGAATTCCGCAGAGCATGTGCACGAGGTGGGCGGCAAGCTGCCCAACGCCTGGGGGCTGTACGACATGCTCGGCAATGTATGGGATTGGTGCTGGGACATTTACGACGCCGAGGTGTACGCCTCGTATCGGGTGCTGCGCGGCGGCGGCTGGTCCGACGAGAAGTGGAGTTGCCGGGCCTCGGTGCGACGGCGCAGCCATCCGACCTACCGGATCGACGATGTCGGATTCCGGGTCGCGCGTTCGATATTCGCCTGATTCGGCGCTTTATCGCCTGCCGCCCAAAAACTTCGGCAGCTTTCGCCTGCCGCGCCCGTCGAGCGCGCGCATCAATCCTGCCACCACGCGCAAGCGACCACGCGAGGCCGGATACCACATCAGCTCGCGCTTCATCGCCGGTATGCGCGGCACCGTAATCGCTTGCTGGCGACAGTATTTCCGGATTCCAGCGGCCCCGCCCCACCGCGCGCCGATCCCGGAATCCTTCCACCCGCCCATCGGCAGCGCGAAGCTGAACAGATTCGCGAAGGCGTCGTTGATATTGACCGCACCGGCTTCCAGCCGCCGCGCCACCCGCTCGCCGCGCTTACGGTCTCTTGTCCAGACCGTGGCCGAGAGTCCGTAGACCGAATCATTGGCCAGGCGCACCGCCTCGTCCTCGTCGGCGACCTTCAGCACCGGAATGGTCGGGCCGAATGTCTCCTCGCTGATGCACGCCATCGAATGGTCCACATCCACCAGCACAGTCGGTTCGAAGAAGGTGCCGACCCCGGTCGCCTTGCCGCCGGTGGTGATCCGCGCGCCCGCGGCCACCGCCTGATCGACATGGCGTGCCACGATATCGCGCTGCGCCTCGGTCGCCATCGCGCCGATATCGAAAGCGAACCCGCGCCCGTCGTGTCCCTGCCGCAGCTTGCGCACCTGTTCGGTCAGGCTGGTCACGAACTCGTCGTAGACCGGCGCCTCGACATACACCCGCTCGATCGAGATACAGACCTGACCGGAATTGAACAGTCCGCCATAGGCGATGCCCGCCGCGGCCCGCGCGATATCGGCATCCGCGAGGACGATCGCCGGATCCTTGCCACCGAGTTCCAGGCTGTACGGGGTCAGGGTCGCCCCGCAGGCGGCGGCGATCGCCCTACCGGTCTTGGTGGACCCGGTGAACTGGACATAGTCGACCGCCTCGACGACCGCGCGTCCGGTATCTCCGCGCCCGGTCGACACCGCGAAGACCGGCGGCGCACCGATCTCGGCCCACCCGCGCGCCAGCGCTACCGCACTCAACGGCGTGACCTCCGACGGCTTGACCAGCACCGCGGCACCGGCCATCAGCGCGGGCAGCGCATCGAAGCACACATTGAGCAGCGGAAAGTTCCACGGCGTAATGATCCCGACCACCGGATGCGGCCGATAGGTCTTGACCAGCCGCTTGGTGCGCCCGAGCGGACTGTGCGGAGCCGGATGCTCGTCGAGCAGAAATTTCGCGGCATTGCGCGCCCAGTATTTGATCAGATTGACCGCAGCGGGCACCTCGATCTCCGCGTCGTAGCGGGTCTTACCCGTTTCGGACTGAACCACATCGGTGAGTTCGTCGGAATTATCGATCAGCCAATCCTGCAGCCGAAACAGCCATTCGGCGCGCTTATCCGGGCCGATCGCCTCCCATTCCGGCTGGAACAGGCGCAATTCGCGCACCGTCGCGGCCACCGCCGCTCTCGATTCGTCGGGTACCCGCCCGGTGACGCTGCCGTCGGCGGGATTGTGTACCTCGATCGCGACCTGCTGTTCCGCCGTACTCATCCGGCTCACCTCCTGTGCTGTACCCCACCCTCCAGCGTGGCATTTCCGCCCGCGCGGCACCGGGTGTTCCGATTTTCCTGCGATGGAGAAGAAAGGATTGATACCTTCCGCCAAGAGCAAGACGCGACCGGCTTCGACGAGGATGCAGTTCAGTGTTCGATTGGGATCTCCTGCGTAGTACATCCGGCGTGCATGTGCTGATGCAATTGGCGCAGGAACGCGGCATGTCGCCGGAAGTCTGTCTCGAGGGCACGAAGCTGGCGCCCGAGGCGGTGAGCGATCCCGATGCCGAGGTCACGGCGCGGCAAGAGGTGCGCGTCGTGCGGAATCTGCTCGCGCGATGCGGCGCCGAACCCGGATTGGGCGTCGAGGCCGGGAACCGCTATCACTTATCGCTGTACGGACCGTGGGGGCTGGCGCTGCTCAGCAGTCGCACGGTGCGCGAGGTGATCGAGGTTTCGCTGCGCTATGTCGATTCGGCCTTCGTGTTCGGCCGGCTGACCTTCGAGGAGGAACCGGCCGAGTCGCGGCTCATCTTCGACGATTCGGAGATTCCGGAGGACGTGCGCGCATTCCTGACCGAGCGCGTCATCACCGGAATCCAGTCCATCGGCCGGGAACGGTTCTCCGCGGGTGTGCCCGCCACCCGGATCAGCTTCCGCCATCCCGCTCCGGCGGATACCACGCGCTACCGCACCGTCTTCGGTGTCGAGCCGCGATTCGACGCGGCGGTCAACGAATTGGCCTTCGACAGTTCGTATCTCGATGTCGCGCTGCCGCGGGCCACCGAATGGGCGCGCGGGACATGCGAACAACTGTGCCGCGATCTGCTCACCGCCCGCCGCGCCCGCACCGGTGTCGCCGGTTCGGTGCGGGACCTGCTGGTCCGCAATCCGGGTGAGATTCCAGACCAAATCGCGGTCGCCGCAGCGCTTTTCATGAGCCCGCGCACGCTGTCTCGCCGCCTGCGCGACGAAGGCACCTCCTTCCGCAACCTGCTCGACGAGGTACGCCAGATGATGTCGGAGGAACTGCTCAGCCACACCGATATGACCACCGAACAGGTGGCCGCCCGCCTCGGCTACGCCGAAGCCGCCTCCTTCATCCGCGCCTTCCGCCGCTGGCAAGGCTGTCCGCCACAGGAATTCCGAGCCCGTGGGCCGCTCGTCGCAACCAGGTGACGCCTTGACCATGCGCTGGTAGCAGCCAACGCAGGCCTACCGTCAGTCCATTCTCGACCGACTCGCATTGGCGTCGATAATGGCGGAGAGCCAGGGGGTCAGGCCGGGGGCGAGGGTGTCGAAGAAGGTGGCGTAGTTCGGGTCGGTGAGGTAGGTGCGGGCGATGCAGATGTGCATGGCGGGGGTGCAGTCGAAGTAGGTGTCGATGGAGGCACGGTGGCGTTCGGCCAGGGCGTTGGCTTCGTCGCTGCCGGGGAGCACTCCGGCGCGATAGGCGGCGGCGAGGTCGGCGTTGAGCGCGTCGACGGTGTCGGCGATCTGTTGCCAGTCCGCGGCGGTTCGGTCCGCGGCGCGTTCGGCGTACTGGGCCCAGTGCGCGGTGTCACCCCAGCGGTCGTGGGCCTGGGCGGTCCAGGTGGGTTGCCAGTGCCCGCCGAAGATCTCGACCTGTTCCTCGGCGGAGAGCAGGATTCCGGATTCTCTGGCCTCGATCAAGCGGTCCATGCCATCGGCCATCTGTTGCAGGCTGGCGGCGCGCTCGCGGAGTTCGTCGCGCTGCCGACGCAGCGACGACGTCGCTTCGGCGGCAGGCGCATCCAGGACCGTCCTGATCTCATCGAGGGGTACGCCCAGCTCACGGTAGATGAGCACACGATGGATGCGGGCGATGTCCGCGCTGGTGTAGAGCCGATACCCGGCGTCGGTGCGCTCGGTCGGGCACACGAGCCCGATCGCATCCCAATGGTGCAGCGTCCGGATCGTGACGCCCGTGCACGCGGCGGCCGCACCGACGGTGCGACCGGCATCGGCCTGATCAGTCACACCGCCCAGTCTGACAGGCGCGCTCATGCGGGCGGCTCCCCGATCCCGATGGACCGCAACAGCTCGGCTTCGGCGCTGTTCGCATCGTACGGTCGCGCCGCGGTCATGATCACCCGCGTGTTGTCCGGCGTTCGGATCTCGAGATCCACCGTATTCCACGGCATCGGCCGCGGACCGGATGTGCAACCGGGTAGCAGCTGCTCGCATCCGGCCGCGATCTCATCGAGCTGGCTCAGCACGCAGGCGAAGCTCACGCTCAGTTCGGTTGCCGCCGCGGCCTGGTCGGCGGATAAGAGCAGGACATCCTGAAATGCCCAGCGCCGCAGGTGGGTGAGTCGGCCGGGGATGGAGAACAGATCGAAGAAGCCGAGTCCGCGCGTCCAGAAGTCCACCGACGCGACCAGGTCCGCCGTCGGCACCGTGACGAACATCGGCATCCCGTAGAGGCCGCGGAAAAGTTCCGGCGCCACGGCGTCGAGGGCTGGTACGGGAACCGGACTGATGTCGAATGCTGGATAGGTTTCGCTCACCGCCACATCGTCGAGCCTGACGTAACGTCAGGGTCAAATCACGGCCCGCCGGACCGAGATGGGCGAACTGATCGAACGGCGAGAGTCGCTATGCCGCACCGGAGAACAGGTAGTCGAACAGCGCCAGAATTCGGTCTATGCCGAATTCATCGGGATGGTCGAGCACCAGGCGCGTCGCGGTTTGGATGGTGCCCTGTACGACCTGGGCCAATACATCCGGATCGACGCCATCGGCGTCGGGCTGGTCCGCCAGCCACAGTCCGAGTGCTTGCCGCAGTGGTGCGCGCAATTCGTCGCGAGCCGCAGCGACTCGTTCCCGCAGTACCGGCGGCACACCGTCGATCGGGAAGTACACCAGTCGCCAGGTGTCGGGCATCGAGCAGACCTCGGTCAGGAAGTAGCCGAGCATCGCGGGCAGCTGTTCCGGTGCGGCGGTACCGAATTCGGGTGTCATGGCGGTCTCGGCGACCGAGCGGGCCACTGCCGCCGCCATGCGGGCGGTCTCGCGTTCGATGAGCGCCTCGAGCAGTTCGTCACGGCTGCCGAAGGAGTCGTAGACGACCGGCCTGGTCACCCCGCCCCGCTCGGCGACGGCCGCAATGCTCACGCTGGTGAATCCCGCCTCCGCCACAATGCGCAACGCCGCGTCGAGCAGTTGCTCACGCCGGTCCGCCGGCTGAAGACGCTTGGCGTACTTGCGTTTAGGCGATTGCTTATGGAGCGCTGCTTGTTTCGCGTCGGCCATCGCTAGTTCTCTCCGATTCCGGCGGTGGCGACCGCCCGGCGCGCCACCCAGCGCAATGTCTCGGACACCGCCTCGCGCCGTTGCGCGCCGTCCTCGGCGAGCACCAGCCTCGCACCGGTCTCGCTCGCACTGATCACCGCGTGGCTCAACAACTCTTCGTCCATATCTCGCTCGGTGAGCGAGGCGATCAGCGCGAGCACCGCTCGACTGCGCTCCCGCAGCGCCTCCCGGCCGCGATCCACCCGTTCGTGCGCGGTTTCCGGTAGGCCGTCGCCGGGCATGAGCACGAATCGCCAGCTCTGCGGCGCGGCCGCGACGAGGTCGAGAAAGATATCGACGGCATCGGCCGAGACGTCCGCCGCGATCGCGGCCAGATCCGCGCCCTCCTGGAATACCGGAGTCGCCTCGGCCGCCATGGCCAGCACCCGTTCTTCCTCGCGATCGAGCAGTGCCTCGAAAAGTTCGTCCCTGTCACCGAATTCGGCATACAGCGCTGGGCGGGTAACACCCGTCGCGCGCGCGATCGCATGCATACTGGCGCTGGCGTAACCTTCGCGCACGATCAGGTCCCGTGCTGCGTCGAGAATGTCGTCGCGTCGTGTTGACAATTACCCTCCAACGTCGGCTGACGGACACCTGTTTCAGATTTGCTTCCGGCTGGGCCAGTGTACGCATTTCGCTCGCACTCGCCGCGGATTCGACTTCCCAGCGCGCGAATAACACACCGGCGCAGAGGGTGTGGCGCTCAACGCCACCACCGCCGACTGCAACTGAACTTCCAGATCACCGTCGAATAGCCTCCTGAGACAGCAAGGCTTGGCGGGCTGATACATCACTCTTCGCAGAAACTGCATCTCCACGAGTCAGCCATACACCGCCAGCAGCGCACAGACCGGGGGTGCCGATTCCGTCCCAGACAACTTAGGCTGTGGTGACACCTTCGAAGGGACAGCGATGTCTGCCATCTCGGAATCGCCGAGGCGCGCACTCAACGGATTGGTGACCCACGGCTGGAACCGGGCCGCGCAACTCTACAACTTCCCGATGCTGCAGCGGGTGGCCTATCGCCCACCGCAGGACGAGATCATCGCGCAATTGCGGATCGGCGGGGCGCGTCGGATCGCCGATATCGGCTGCGGCACCGGTATTCTCGCCGCCCGCATAGAACGCGAGCTGCACCCGGATGTGGTGTACGGCTGCGATGCGTCGGTGGGGATGTTGAAGCAGGCGCGGTCGCGGTCGGATCGGGTGAACTGGCGCAATCGTCAAGCCGAGGATCTCGGCCTGCCCGACGCTGCGGTGGAGGCGGTGGTGTCCACACACGCCTTCCATTTCTTCGATCATGCGGCAGCACTCGCGGAGTTCCATCGGGTGCTGGGGCCCGGCGGGTTGCTCGCAATCGTGATCAACAATCCGCGCAGCCGGTGGGCAATGGCTCTACAGCCGCCTGCGGTGCGGGGGCTCGCCTACTTTCCGCCGCCGGAGGAGATGCGTTCGCTGGTGGAGGCGGCCGGATTCATCGTTGCCGAACAGCGGCCGGTGCATCGCCCACTGCCGAACTCACTGGTACCGGACGTTCTCACGGTCGCACGGCGTTGATGCCGCCACCCGTGGCATGCTCGTGTCATAGGTGGTTTCCGAACGGAAGGCGGGTGCGATGCCCGAATCAGCGCCATGACCGAGACCGTGTGGTACGCGTCGTACGGCTCGAATATGCATCTGAGCCGCCTGCGCTGCTACCTCGCCGGCGGTACACCCGACGGTGGCGCGATCACGCTCCCCGGCTGCCGCCACGGGGCCGAACCGCTGCGCTCGGTACCGCTGACGCTGCCCGGCCTGCAATATTTCGCCACCGAATCCCTGACCTGGACCGGCGGCCGAGCCTTCTACGATCCCGACGCCCCCGGTGAAACCGCCGTCCGCGCCCATCTGGTCACCATCGACCAGTTCTGCGATATCGCCGCCCAGGAGATGTACCGAACCCCCGGAACCGACGTGGACCTGTGCGAAGCGATCACCCACGGCCGCTTGACTCTCGGTCCCGGTCGCTACGAAACCCTGGTCTGCACCGGCACTTTCGAGGGACATCCGGTCCTCACCATCACCGCCCCGTGGCGCTACACCGACCTGCCCGGCAACCCGCCGTCGGCGGCCTACATACGCCACCTCGCCGCGGGCCTGACCGAATCCCACGCCTGGACGGTCGAAGAGATCGCCGACTACATCGCCACCCGCCCCGGCGCGGAACTCGGCTGGACCGCCGCGACGATCGTCGACCTGCTGGGTCAGGCCACGCGAATGGATGCGGAGACGATCGCGCCGTTGCGAACGACGTAGTAGCCGCGAAAGTGCGGTAGGTGCCACACAGTTCCCGCAGAACGCAAGTCCTCGGGGTTCGCACGGTCACACTCTGGGCATTGCACACCGGTAGCCAAACATTTCGCCGCGATCGATTCGACGGAAATTCACTGTGCTGTACCGCAATTCGCCTGCACCCGACCACGGCGGGTGTAAGAATCACCCGATGAGCCTGGGTGCGGGCAATATGTTGCTCGAACGGGATATGGGGCACCTGCGAATACTGGTGGCCTCGCCGCTGGGACGGGTCATCGAGCCGGTACTGAAGCAAGCATTCGCTGGTTCTACCGTCGCGGTGGCGCTGGACCGGCAGGCCGTGCGCCGCGAGGTCGTGCACCAGGTCCGCTTCGATGTGGTGATCACCGATCTGATCTGGAACGATCCGGCGCTGGAGTACGGCTTCGACGGCCTGGACGTGCTGGATATACTGGGTTCGGCGCAACGGCAGGCCGCGGTGCTGATGGCGGCGCAGGGGCACAGCATGGAGCGCGACCATCTGGACGAAGCACTGCTCAGGTCTTCGGAATTGGCCGGCTTCTATTCGAAATCCTCTGGCGTTCCGGCATTGTTGGAGGCGATTCCCCCGGCGGCGACCGGACGGCGGCCACATCTCGAGCCGCCGCCTGCCACGCCGCCCCCGCTGTATCGGCTGTTCCAGGGGCAGCGCGGTGAGACGGCCGCGCGGCTGGCCGGAGCCATTGCCGCGGGCCGCGCCACCGACGCCGTTTCACTGGCCAAGGCCGCGCGGGTCGGTCTCAATACTGCCAATAAGGTGGCCCGCGTCTATGTCGGGCCGATCGTGCTCGAACGCGGCGAGCACGATCCCGAATTGCCGCTGACCGCCAATGCGATCTATCGGTGGTGCGGCGTGCACGCGCATTACCTGCTCAGCTGGTGCCGCCGCAACGGTCACGACGACGTACTCATGGCTGACACACCGAGCAGCAGTTCGCCGAGATCCACCCGATAGCGTCCGGAACGGAGCCCGCCACCGCACGCGATCAAACGCGCCGCCAGGTCGCCGACGGCGCCGGCCATGGTCGCCGCGGTGCCGAGTTGCGGCCAGGTCGGCACCGCATGGCCCACCTGGGTCAGCGAATAGCGCAGCCGCGAGGTGAGTCCGCCACCGACTATGGCACCGACCAGCCGCGACCGCCGAGCCGCATCGCCGAGTTCGGCGAGTGACCAGTGCGCCGCGAATTCGACACGGCAGTGCAGGATCGGCAGGGCACCCGCATCGTGTGCCGCGCGGGAGCCGTGCGGTGCGAGTTCGAGCAGCAGCAACTGCACCACGGTCCAGCCCGCTTTGCGCGCCGGTTCGACGATGACCTCGCGCACGCCGTCACTGCTCAGCGGCCGGACCAGCACCGCATTCGCGGCCAGCGCATCGTGCAGTACCGATTCCTCGGCGGCGTGCCGGTAGAAGTCCGCGCGCAGACCGAGCACGAAACCCGTTCGGGTGCGCTCGTGGTCGGCGATCGCGTCCAGGAATGCGGCCCGCTGCACCTCGTCCTCACATTGGGTCCAGGTCTCCTCGAACTGATCGAGTACGACGACCTCGGTCTCTTCGAGTTCGCGCAGTGCGTCCAGCGGATGTGAGCCCGGCAGCGCGACACCGGCGGTGAGTCCCTCCTCCTGCAGTGCCGACAGCAGACCCGCCGATGACAAGGAGGATTTGCCGGATCCCGACGCTCCGATGACGAACAGAATGCGTGGTCGTCCCCGCGCGCGCAGCAGTACATCGACCTTGCCCACCAAGTCCGCGGT
This sequence comes from Nocardia sp. NPDC006982, assembly GCF_042869435.1. NCBI lineage: Bacteria > Bacillati > Actinomycetota > Actinomycetes > Mycobacteriales > Nocardiaceae > Nocardia > Nocardia sp. NPDC006982. Next base: position 1,406,002 of record NZ_JBIAFV010000001.1, read on the forward strand.
GAGTTCGGCGCGTCCGAAAAACCAACCGGCATCATCGAATCGGAACGGCTCCAGCCCCCGATACGGACTCTCGTCATCTCGGCGGCGACGCCCGGTGGTACCGCGCGCCCGACGGACCGCGGTCAGCCAGGGCTCCTGCTCCGCCCGCGTGTCGATGCCGCAGACGGCGAGCACCGCACGAAACGTCTTCTCGTTGCCGTCGGTCCGAACATGTTGTCCCGCAAACCATCCGCTGAGCGTGCCCTGCGGACATCCCGAAAGTCCCACGGTCTGACGGACAGTCAGCTCCGCCGCGACGCGCAAGGCCGTCAGCGCAGCGGCGAATTCTTCGCGAGGCCCTAGCCGGCCTTGTCCACGATGCGGAGGATTTCGTCGACTATCAGGTCGGGTTCGGTGAACATGATGAGGTGCCCCGAGCGCTCGGCCTCGACCAGTCGGCCGTTGCGGAAGGCGGCGGCGGTGCGGCGGTGGGCGGCGGTCAGTGCGATTCGGGTGGTCTTGTCGGTTCGCGGGAGTTTCGTGCCGGTGATGACACTGACACGCACCGCGCCGAGCTCGGGCGGTTGGTCGCGGAGGTTTCGCAGGCCTGCGCTGAATTGGTCCTGTTCGGCGAGCATGGTGCGCGCGGCGCGCGGCGTGAAATCCTCGGCGCGGTGATCGGCGGCGATATCGGCGGGCTGTTTGCTGCCGATCCGGCTGCCGAGCATGCGGTAGAGGCCGGAGCGGGCGAGTTGGGGTAGCAGGGCCCTGGTCATCGCGTACCGCTTCTCGGCCGAGGGGAGGAAATACAGTTCGCAGTTCTCGTCGCTCTGATCGACCAGCACGATTCCCTGGATGCGGGTCGGATCCGCGGTCGCGGCGACCCGGACGATGGGACCGCCCCAGCTGTGTCCGACGAGAATGAAGGGCCCCTCCCCCAGTTCCGCCAGCACCGCGGCGAGGTCGTCGGCCATCCGGGTGAGGGTGCGCGGGTTCGGATCGTCATCGCTGCGTCCGATCCCGGCGCGGTCGTAGACAACGGCGCGTACGCGCTCGGCCACCACCGGCTGCACCAACCCCCAGATCGACCGCGAAAAGCCCATACCCGATTCGAAAACCACGGTCGGCCCGCCGGTTCCGCGCACCATGTAGTGCAGTCGACGGCCGTCGGATGTGGTCGCGAATGCGCTCGCACCGAAGGTGTGCTCGTGCCCGAGGGCCTGCTCCGTCACTGTGCCCAACCTACCTTCTCCCTCGCCCTTCGAGCCGCGGTGGCCCGATAACAGGACTAGACAACTTCGGCCGGTGGCGCAACAGGCTCGATTGCCCAGCCACAGACCGTAGCCCGCGGCTGGAACGCGAAATCGGTTGGTATCAGCTCAGTTTCAGCGAACGACCGATGATTTCCTTCATGATTTCGGTAGTGCCGCCATAGATGGTCTGGACGCGAGCGTCCATGTAGGCCTTGGCGATCGGGTATTCCTTCATGTAGCCGTACCCGCCGTGCAGCTGCAGGCAGCGGTCGATGAGGTAGAGCTGCTCCTCAGTGCTCCACCACTTGGCCATGGCGGCGTCCTCGACCGACAGCTTGCCCGCATTGAGGTCCTCGATGAAGCGGTCCACCAGGACGCGGACGGCGGTGGTCTTGGTAGCCAGTTCGGCCAGCACGAAGCGGGTGTTCTGCAGGGCGCCGATCGGCTTGCCGAAGGCCTTGCGGTCGCGGACGTACTGGATCGTCATCTCCAGGCAGGCTTCCATGGCCGCGGCCGCCATGACGGCGATCGACATGCGTTCCTGCGGCAGATTGTTCATCAGGTGGATGAAGCCCATGCCCTCGGTGCCGAGCAGGTTCTTACCCGGAACGCGAACATCGGTGAAACTCAACTCGGCGGTGTCCTGCGCCTTGAGGCCGAGCTTGTCGAGGTTGCGGCCGCGTTCGAAACCAGGCATGCCGCGTTCCACGACTAGCAGGCTGAAGCCCATCGCGCCCTTCTCCGGATCGGTCTGGGCGACCACGATGACGATATCGGAGTTGATGCCGTTGGTGATAAAGGTCTTGGCGCCGTTGAGAATCCAGTCGTCGCCGTCGCGGACCGCGCGGGTCTTGATGCCCTGGAGGTCGGAGCCGGTGCCCGGTTCGGTCATCGCGATGGCGGTGATGATCTCGCCGGAACAGAAGCCGGGCAGCCAGCGCTGCTTCTGCTCATCGTTGGCGAGTTCGAGCAGATAAGGCGCGATCACATCGTTGTGCAGAGCGAAGCCGAGGCCAGAGTACTGGCCGCGCACCGACTCCTCGGCGACGATCGCGTTGTAGCGGAAATCCTTGACCCCGCCGCCGCCGTACTCCTCCGGCATGGCCATGCCGAGGAATCCCTGTTTACCGGCCTCGAGCCAGACCTCACGGTCGACAATGCCCTGCTCTTCCCACTTCGCGTGATTCGGCGCGACGTGCTGATCGAGAAACTTGCGGAACGACTCCCGGAACAGCTCGTGTTCGGGTTCGAACAGTGTGCGCTGCACGCCAACCTCCTAGTGACCCCACGGCCGGTCCACACCGACCCGTCGTTCCCTCACACGTTACCCGCAACAAGAACCCCCGTTCACTTCCCACCCCGAAATCCCACCCTCACCTGCCACCCCAGCTGCCCGCCGCGGCGAGAATGGGCTCATGGAGATTCGCTGTCGACGTTCGCGCACAATCGCATGGCGACCGCTCGTCCGGTCAGGCGGGCAGGCCGAGCCCCTGGGCGAGGACGGGCCAGGAGGCCTTCAGGGCGTCTTCCCAGTAGCCCCAGGAGTGTGTGCCGGTGGACTGGAAGTCGTAGGTGGCGGGGATGCCGAGTTGGTTCAGGCGGGACTGCAGGTTGTGTGAGCAGTAGTTGGTGGCGGCTTCGAGTGCGCCGCCTAGGCCGACCTGGTTCGCAAGACCGCCCATGCCCGACAGGGCGTGCTCGCCGTTGAGAGTGTCCCATTGGCCGGGGATGCCGCTGCCGTCGGAGATGAAAAGGTTCAGGCCGCGCAGTTGGTCGGCGTGCAGGTACGGATCATTGGCGGCCCACATCGGATCACCTTGCGACCCATACATATTCGCCGAATCACCACCGCCCACGGCGACCACGGCGTTGACGAAGTTGTAGCCGACCGGGTCGGAAATTTGCGCGCAACCGCTGTAGGCGGCCACGGACTTGTAGAGGCCAGGTGCGGCGATGGGAAGTTGCAGTACCGAAGTACCCGACATCGACAGGCCCGCAATGGCGTTGGTGCCGTTGGTGCCGAGTCCGCTATCGATGAGCGGGGGCAGTTCCTCGGTGAGGAAGGTCTTCCACATGTTCACGCCGAGCTCCGGATCGGGGGCGCGCCAGTCGGTGTAGTAGCTCCAATGGCCGCCGACCGGTGTGACGACATTCACATCCTTGTCGTCGAAGAATTGCGCGGCATCGGTACGCGCCTGCCAGGTCGCCGAATCCTCGCCGCCGCCCGCGCCATTGAGCAGATACAGGGTCGGGCGCGGTACGGACGTGTCGGCGGGGCGCTGTACCTGGATCTCGATGTTCTTGCCCATGGCGGCCGAGTACACCTGCAGCGTCAGATTGCGGTCGTCCTCGACCGCGACATCGGCGACATACGAGCCATCGGACGAGCGCGACGAGGTAAGCATTTTGCCGGATGCGACGACCGGATCGGCGCCCGCAGTCGCGGACGCGAAAAAGCCACCCGTTGCGGCTGGAAATCCCACCAGAACTGCTGCTACACCCGCTACCGCCGCCATACGTACTCTTGTTCCAGCCATTCGGCCAAAATATGGAGAGTTACTGACAAATAGCTGAGAGCAGACTCAGAACAGACTGCGCAGTCGGCCGAACAGGGTGCGACCTGGATCACGATCGCGCTCACTGAACAGGAACTTCAGTTCCTCCTCCAGCTCCTTGCGCACCACGTCACGCAGTTCCACCGCGGCGGCATGCTTATCCGGCGCGTCACGCCACGGCGCCGGGTCGATCGGCGCTCCGGCGGAGAAGTAGAAGCGCTCCGGACGCGGGATGCCGGTCGGTCCGACGCCGCGGATCAGCGGCGGGGTCAGGTCCCGGTTCAGGCCGAGCGCCTCGACGGCCCAGCGCAGCGGTCGCATGACCGGATGGTCGCCGTCGAAAACGATGTCGTAGGCATCGTCGACACCGATCATCGCCACCGGCACGATCGGCGCGCCCGCCTCGATCGCCATATGCGCGAAGCCGGAGCGGCCCTCCCACTTGAGGACGTACTTCTCGTTCTTGCGGCGCACCGCTTCGCGACCACCGCCCGGAAACACGATCACGGCCTCGCCGCGGGCCAGCAACGCCAGGCAGTTGCGACGGTTGCCGCGCACCGTGCCGAAGTGGTGCAGCAGCTGACGGATGCCGGGCACACTGATGAGCACATTCTCGGCCAGCCCGCGGATCAGTCGACCGCGCCTGCGCAGCACCTCGGGCAGCAATAGCGGCGCATCGATGCCGCCCATCAGGTTATGGTTGCCGACCAGCAGCACCGGACCCTCGGCCGGAATGTTCTCCAGGCCGTAGAACCGCGGACTCGTCCACGCGCGCAGCGGCGCGAGCAGCGTGTCGAGCACCCGCACATCGGTATCGGTGAGCGAAACCGACAGTGGCGCACCGTCACTCAGCACCGGGGCGGCGAGCGACGAATCACCGGAGCGCCGATCGCCCGAATCGGCCGCACCGGAGTGGTCATGCGACATTTAACCCTCCTGATGTCGATTCGATGACGATAGCGCAACGAATTCGCCTGTGTCGCACCGGATGTGCCGGGCATTCGCTACCGACCGGCCGGTTCGCAAGCGAACCCGGCCGACTCCGCCCTTCGTTCAGCGACTCAGTTCGCGGAACCATTGGCTTCGGACGAATCCGTGCCGTTCGTCTCGGACGACCCACCCGCATGCGCGTACTGCGACAGCGCCGCCGCCAGTGCGTGCGGGACGCGGGCGCGCACCCGGGTGCCGCCCTCCTCGTGCTCGGAGGTGGTGATGCGACCGTCCGCGTGGATGCGGGCGAGCAGATCGCCGCGGGTGTAGGGCAGCAGCACACTGATTTCGACGTCGAGGCCGCCGAGCACCTCGGCGAGGCGCTCACGCAGTTCGGCGATGCCGGACCCCTTGTGCGCCGAAACGTAGGACGCGTCGGGCAGCATCCCGCGCAGCCGAGTGAGCTCGACCGGGTCGACCGCATCGATCTTGTTGACCACCAACAGCTCCGGCGGCGCCGGTAATCCCGACTGCTTGATCACATCGGTGATCACCTCTCGGACCGCTTTGATCTGTTCGGCGGGCAGCGGGTCGGAACCGTCGACCACGTGCAGCAGCAGATCCGCGCCGGTGACCTCCTCCAGGGTGGACCGGAACGCCTCGACCAATTGGGTCGGCAGATGCCGCACGAATCCGACGGTATCGGTGAAGACGACCTCGCGGCCGTCGTCCAGTTCGGCACGGCGGGTGGTCGGATCCAGGGTCGCGAACAGTGCGTCCTGGACCAGCAGGCCCGCTCCCGTCAGCGCATTCATCAGGCTGGATTTGCCCGCATTGGTGTAGCCGACGATGGCGACCGACGGGATACCGCTGGAGGTGCGGCGGGCCCGCTTGGTATCGCGTGCTGTCTTCATTTCGCGAATCTCGCGGCGCAACTTGGCCATTCGCTCGCGAATGCGGCGACGGTCGGTTTCGATCTTGGTCTCACCTGGACCACGCAGACCCACACCGCCGCCGTTGCCGCCCGCGCGACCACCGGCCTGCCGGGACATGGACTCACCCCAACCGCGCAGTCGCGGCAGCATGTATTCCATCTGGGCCAGCGATACCTGCGCCTTACCCTCGCTGGAGGTGGCGTGCTGGGCGAAGATGTCCAGGATCAGTGCGGTCCGGTCGATCACCTTGACCTTGACGACCTTCTCCAGCGCGGTCAGCTGCGCCGGGGTCAGTTCACCGTCGCAGATCACGGTATCGGCGCCGGTTTCGAGTACCACGGCGCGTAGTTCGTCGGCCTTGCCGGAACCGATATAGGTGGCCGGATCCGGCTTGTCGCGACGCTGGATCAGTCCTTCGAGCACCTCCGAACCCGCGGTTTCGGCGAGTGCGGCCAGTTCGGCCATGCTCGCCTCGGCCTGCGTGGCGGTGCCCGTGGTCCACACCCCGACCAGCACGACCCGCTCCAGTCGCAGCTGCCGGTACTCGACCTCGGTGATATCGGTGAGCTCGGTCGACAGACCCGCGACACGCCGCAGCGAGGAGCGCTCGTCGAGCTGCATCTCGCCGACCGTCGGATCGGCGGTCCACCCGGACCGCTGCATCCGCGCGGCGTGCTCGGCGACTACATCGCCGGTGTCTTCCGTCGTGTCCTCGACGGCCTCGACGTGGTCGTTGTCGTCGGAGGCCGGAGTGAATTCAAAAGTCTTCGATTTCGTCATACATCATCCATGCTGCCACGAGTTCCGACCGATGCGCATTCGGTTATCCCTGGATACGCGTGCGGTCGGTCCCCGCCTTTGCGCAGGCGAGGGGTATCAGCGAACTCAGCTGGGCGAATGCGACGACCACCAGTCTTCGGCAATCCGACCTGTCGCCACCAGCACAGACGGTCCGCGCAACCAGGCCGCACCCTCGGCGAGGCGGACGGTGACCTCGCCGCCGAGCACCCGGACGCGGACCTCTCCGGTGTCGGTGGCGATGCGGAAACCGTCGGTGGCCAGAGCGGCCGCCGCAGCGGCGACGGTTCCGGTTCCGCAGGAACGGGTTTCGCCGACACCGCGTTCGTAGACGCGCATATCGACCGCGCCATCGACCAGTCCGGTCAGAATCTCGACATTCACACCCTGCGGGAACAGGTCCGGGTCGAAGCCGGGCGCGACGGTGAGATCGAGTTTGGCGAGCGCGTCCACGGACAGGCTCGCATCGACGCAGGCCAGGTGCGGATTGCCGACGTCGATGCCGATGCCGGGCAACGCCCAACCACCGATGGTCGCGTTCGAGGAACCGAGCTCGCGAACGATCCCCATCCCCACGGTTACCTCGCCATCGGCAGGCCCACCGGAATGCACCGTGACCGGACGCGCCCCCGCGCGACTACCGACGACATACTCCGTACGCGATTCGAGTCCCTTCGCCGCCAGGTAGTGCGCGAACACCCGCACCCCGTTGCCACACATCTCGGCGATCGAGCCGTCGGCATTGCGGTAGTCCATGAACCAGTCGGTATCGGCGATGCCCTCGGGAATCTCGGTGAGGACATCCGCGTCCCGTAGCGCACCCGCGCGCGCCACCCGCAGCACACCGTCGGCGCCGAGACCGCGGCGGCGATCGCACAGCGCGGCGACCCGGTCCGGCGTCAGGTCCAGCCGGACCTCCGGATCGGGCAGCACCACGAAATCGTTCTCGGTGCCGTGGCCCTTGGTGAACTCGATATCCGACACGTCGCGCATTCTCCCTGCTTATCGTCCTCGAACCAACGTACGGCGCTGCCGCGAAATTTCGTACAGCGCGACCGCGGCGGCCGAGGGCGCACCGAGCGAGCTGGCGGTGCCACCCATCGGGATATAGACCATATCGTCACAGGCTTCCTGCCAGGCCGCGCTCATGCCGCTGGTCTCATTGCCGACGACCAGGATCGTCGCCTCGGCGAAGTCGTAGTCGAAGACCGCGTCCGCGCCGTGCTCATCGGTGCCGACAATGCGGGTCGGGATGCCGCGCTGGATCTGCCGGTCGCGGAATTCGAGCACCTGCGCGGGTCCGGCCGCACGGAAGATCGGCATGGCGAACAGCGAACCGGTGGATGCGCGGACCGCCTGCGGATCGTATTGGTCGGCACCGTGCCCGGTCACGATGATGCCGCTGGCACCGAACGCGTCGGCCGAGCGGATCAGCGTGCCGAGGTTGCCGGGCGAGTTGGGGCGATCGAAAACCACCACGACAGGTGGCGCGACGTCACCGGGTTCACCGGGCTCGAAGGTGTCGAGCTCGGGCTGCCTGGATATCGCGACGGCCACCAATTCCGGTATGCCGGTCGACTTTTCGCCGAGTTCAGCCATCAGCTCCGGCACCAGGCCGACCTGCTGCACGCCGCTGGTCTCCAGTAGTTCGCGGGCCCAGCTCGACAGCTCCGGCGCGCCGAGGCGGTAGAGCATCGTCTCCAGCGGCCAGTCGTTGGCGATCGCTTGAGTGATCGGGCGCACGCCCTGCACCAGGAAGCGGCCGTCGCGGTGGCGCTTGGTCCGGTTGTTCAGATACGCCTGCCACACCTGGACCGAGGCATTTCGGGTACTCACACGACGTGTCACTGCGGGGTCCGTTCCTTCTCGAGCAGGGACAACGCGGCCGCGACCAGATCGGGATCGGCGCCGTCCACCCACCGCACCCTGGGATCGCGGCGGAACCACGAGCGCTGCCGCCGGACATAGCGCCGGGTGCCGATCAGGGTGCGTTCCTGCGCGTGGTTCAGGTCGTATTCGTTGTCCAGGTACGACAGGACTTGTGCGTAGCCGATCGCCCGGCGCGCCGTGACGCCCTCCCGCAGACCTTTATCGATCAGTCCGCGGACCTCGTCGACGAGACCGGCCTCGAACATCAGCGCGGTGCGCCGTTCGATGCGCTCGTCGAGTTCGGCGGTGTCGCGGTCCACTCCGATGATCACGGTGTCCCAGCGCGGTTTTCCGATCACCGGCGCCGATGCCGCGAAGGGACGCCCGGTGAGTTCGACGACCTCGAGCGCACGCACCATGCGGCGCCCGTCGGTGGGCAGGATGGTCGCCGCGGCCGCCGGATCGGCCGCTTGCAACGCCGCGTGCACCGCGACGACGCCACGCTCGGCCAGCAGTGTCTCCCAGCGTGCGCGGACCGTCGGATCGGTGGCCGGAAATTCCCAATCATCCAGCAGCGCTTGGACATACATCATCGAGCCGCCGACGATGATCGGCGTGCGGCCGCGCGCCATGATCTCGCGCACGTCGACGCTGGCCGCGGCCTGATAGGCGGCGACGGTTGCGGTTTCGGTGACCTCGAGGACATCGAGTTGGTGATGCGGGATGTCCCGGCGTTCGGCGGGCAGGAGTTTCGCGGTGCCGACATCCATGCCGCGATAGAGCTGCATCGCGTCGATATTCACGATTTCGCCGCCGAGTCGTTCGGCGAGATCGAGGCCGAGGTCGGATTTGCCGGTCGCGGTGGGACCGACGACGGCGATCGGCGTTGTCACCGATCACCTCCCGATGTACGCCAGATGCTCACCTGATAGCCCACGCCGAACGGAGCATCGCTGTACAGGGTTTCGACGGATGGGGCGACCGAATCGGCGGCGAAAAGTCCGGCGAGTACCTGATAGGCCGCGCGGCCGGATAGCACGAGTTCGGTACACAAGCCTGGATCCAGGGCGAACAGTGCGGCGGTATCGCCATCGGCCAGGGCACGCTCCAGTTCGCGCTGCACGTCGGCGGCGCGCTCGTCGAGGTAGCCAGGGGCCTTAAGGGTCAGGGTCGCCGCGCCGTCCGCGACGATGAGGACGCCCGCCTCCTCGGGTGAATCGTCCAGGGTGGTACGCAGCTGCGCGCCGATCCGGGCGCATTCGTCGGCGGGTGTGTCGACGGCGACGAGAGTCGTCGCGGCCACCGCATCCGGTGCGACCTGACCACGCAACCACCCGGCGATCAGGGCGGGCAGCGGCTGCTGCGGATCCGCCGCGCCGGGCGTTTGCCGCGATCGCGACAGCGCGTCCGCTGAAAGCCCGACCTGCACATCCGCACCGAAGCCACGGAAGGTGCCGACCGCATCCGGTCCGACGACCTGCGCGGCCGCGCCCACACCCACGACGGTCCAGTTCCGAGTCGTCGCGGCCAATGCGCCGACCGCGGCGAGTGCGGCCGCGCGCAACACCGCGGGCGCATCATCGGAATCCGACCCGGCCGCGTGCGCGAGACCGCCGCAGAGCTCGGGCACCAAGATCGGCGGCGACGGTACCAGGGCCGCAATGGAGAACACGCCGTAACCGTAGTCGTTCGCCGAATGCGCGATCCACAGCACCGCTGCGGCGTCCGCAACCTCCGGGTTCGAGTGTCTCTGCCGCAAACTCGGCCGAGATTGATAGTGTTCGAGGTGCTACAACCCAGGTCATCACGGGTTGATTTCCCTGGGAATCATCAGTCGGAGGGCATTGATCGATGGTTTACAGGGCTCGGACCGGGTTCAATGGAGTGAGCTAGGGCGTAACCAGGCAGCCGTGACGCGCGGCAGGGACGAGGAGCAATGAGCGAGAGCAACGGAACGGCGAAAGCGACCCCCGGCAGCACGTCGCGCCCCTCGGATTCCCCGAAGGCCGCCGTGCCCAAACCTTCCGCCGCGCCGAAACCAGCCGCTGCCCCCAAACCGGGCGGGTCGGTGGCCCATCCCAAGCCGCATGCGGTCAAACCGGCCCCGGGGCCGGCCGCGCAGCAGCATCCGCATCCGGTCGTCGTGCCCACCGTCAGCGATCCCAGTGCATGGGGTCGCGTGGACGACGACGGCACCGCATGGGTGAAAACCGCCGAGGGCGAGCGCGTCGTCGGATCCTGGCAGGCCGGCGACGCCGCCGAGGGCTTGGCGCACTTCGGCCGTCGATTCGACGATCTGGCCACCGAGGTGGCACTGCTCGAGGCGCGACTGGCCGCAGGCGCGGATGCCCGCAAGACCAAGGCGGCCGCGGTCACCATCGCCGAATCGCTGCCCACCGCGGCGGTCATCGGCGATGTCGAGGGGCTCGCCCAGCGACTGCAGGCCATTGCCGAACACTCCGAAGAGGCGGCGGCGCACGCCAAGGAGGAGAAGGAAAAGGCCAGGCATGAGCACACCGAGCGCAAGGAAGCGCTGTGCGCCGAGGCCGAGAAGATCGCCACCGAATCCACCCAGTGGAAGGCCGCCGGCGATCGGCTGCGCGAAATCCTGGACGAGTGGAAGTCCATCCGCGGTGTGGACCGCAAGGTCGACGACGCTTTGTGGAAGCGCTACTCCAAGGCGCGTGAGGCGTTCAACCGCCGCCGTGGCGCGCACTTCGCCGAACTCGACCGCGAACGCGCGGCCGCGAAGTCGCGCAAGGAAGAACTCTGCGTGCGCGCCGAGGAACTTTCCGGCTCCACCGACTGGGTCGGCACAGCGGGTGTGTTCCGCGATCTACTCGCCGAATGGAAGGCCGCGGGCCGGGCGCCACGTGAGGCCGACGAGGCGCTGTGGCGGCGTTTCAAGAGCGCCCAGGACGTCTTCTTCGCCGCACGCAATGCCGCCGTCTCCGAGCGCGACGCCGAATTCGAGCAGAACGCCGCCGCCAAGGAAGAACTGCTGCACGCCTACGCACACATCGATCCCTCGACTGGTCTGGACGCCGCCCGCGCCGCCCTGCGCGAACTCCAGGACAAGTGGGACGCGATCGGCAAGGTCCCGCGCGAACGCATCCAGGAACTCGAAGGCAAACTCCGCACCATCGAAAAGCGCGTCCGCGACGCGGCCGACGCCCAATGGCGCCGCACCGATCCCGAGGCCATGGCCCGAGCCGCTCAATTCCGCGAACGCGTCGCCCAATTCGAGGAACAGGCCGCCAAGGCAACCGCCGCAGGGAACAAGCGCGATGCGGAGAAGGCACTCGAGCAAGCCAAACAGTGGCGCGAATGGGCCGAGGCCGCAGAAGGAGCAGTCAGCAACCGCTGATCCGGTACCGCCATGCGCTGGCGCCGATCACCTGGTCAGCCGCGCGATCGGTTGACGAGCTCGGGGCGATCGCCACCCAGCCGTCGATGCGGCCCCGTCCATGCCGCGACGGCTCGAGCACCGCAAGCGCGGACTCCGTCAGCCTCAGGAGTGAACCACGAAACCGTCCAAGCAGGCAACTGATCTGGTGATCGGCAACGGCGCGCTCTGGGCCGTGTGGCCACGCCATCTGCGCGGCCGAGATAGACGTGCTGACAGGCAACGCTGCAGGACTGACGCAGCGGCATCGTCCATGCCGCGACGGCTCGAGCACCGCAAGCGCGGACTGCGTCAGCCTCGGGAGTGAACCACGAAACCGTCCAGCGGGCAACGGATCTGGTGCTCGGCGACTACTGCACTGGCCGTGTGGCCGCGCTGACTGTGCGGTCGGGGTAGCGATACCGACCGGCAGCGCCCGGTCGCTGGATGGGTCTGAGCATGCTCTCGTACGAACTCGGCCTTCTCGTTCGCGCGATGGTGGCGCGGCTCAGCGTAGGTCCGGTATTGGGGGGTGCGCCAGCTGGGTCAGGAGTCGCCGGTGAGGCGGCGGCGGTCGCGTTCCTCGGCGGCGGCTGCGGCGTTGCGGCGCTGTTCCTCTGCGGCGAGTTGCAGCGCGGTGCGGCTCCAGACGACGCGGATCCAGTGGAAGGTCAGCACGATGATGGCGATGGTGCCGAGGATGAGGCCGACGCCGGGGCCTGCGCCGTGGTAGTTGCCGAGGCCGGGGGTCTGGCGGTGCCAGATCGAGAAGATGCCGAATACGCTGCCGATCGCGGAACCGGCGACCGCGATCCAGGCGAGCACCCAGCGGCGAGTCATCAGCGCGAGCAGTGAGAAGCCGATGCCGAAGAGAACGGCGAACCAGACGAAGATCCGCGACGGCAGACCGATGTGCTCAGCGCGCGCGGCATCGGTGCCGAGCAGCACATCGAACCCGCGGGCACCGCCCGCATGCGACAACACGAGCGAAAACAGCAGCAGGAAGACCGCGCCCGCGACCACCATCGCGCGCACGCCGGGGTCGATCTCCCCCGCGATGCGCCGCTCGACGGCATCGAGATCGTCCTTGAACTGCTCGAAGCCATTACTGCTCTCGACCGAGTTCACTGCGCCCTCGTCTCCTTCGGCTGATCCCTGCCCCGCTGCCTTACCCGCATTCACTGTGCCATCACCGCCCCGATCGCCCGCAGCCACCCCACTACGTTCGGTAGTACTCGCATCCCCCGCACCCGATCGCGAGTCCGCGCCACCCCCGCCCGATTCCGAATCCGCGTCAGCCTTGCCTCCACGCGAGTCCGCAGCGCCTACGCGCGGCCCCGAGTCCTTACCTGACCGCGAGCCCACACCGTATTCGCCCGCATCCGAGACACCGTTGGGATGGCCCGCCCCTGCCCGACCGGCTCCGAGCGAATTCACCTCGGCTGAGTTCGGCGCGACCTCACGGCGCTCACCGTTCAGCGCGGCTCTCTCACCTGCACCGTCCCCGCGATCAGCCTGCGCACCACGCGAATCCGACTCGGATGGACCCGGTGCGGGATCCGCTCCCCCAGCAGGCGTCAGTTCCTCGTCACCCGGCCGAGTGCTCATGCGCCGCAGCCGGTTGAGCAGCCTGAGGCGACGGGTTCGGGGGTGGGGGCGCCGATGCGGGGGAGACCGAGGCCGACGCCGATGGGGTCGGTTTTGGGGGTGATTCCGCGTTCGTGGGCGTCGCCTGCGCGGGTGCGGCGGTGGGTTTTGATGGTGGCGTCGGCGATCAGGTGGTGCGGGGCCGCGTCGGTGATGTCGACGGTGATGATGTCGCCGGGGCGGATCGTTTCCGCAGCGCCTTCGGGGCGGAAGTGCACGAGTCGGCCGTCGCGGGCACGGCCGCTCATGCGGGCCGTCGCGGCGTTCTTCTTGCCCGCGCCCTCGGCGACGAGCAATTCGACCTCGGTGCCGACGAGCGCCTGGTTCGCGTCGAGGGAGATCTCCTCCTGCAGCGCGATCAGCCGCTCGTAGCGCTCCTGCACCACGGCCTTGGGCAGCTGGTCGGGCATATCCGCGGCGGGTGTGCCAGGACGCTTGGAGTACTGGAAGGTGTAGGCGCTGGTGAACCGCGCCTGCCGGACGACATCCAGGGTCTCCTGGAAATCCTCCTCGGTCTCGCCCGGGAAGCCGACGATGATGTCGGTGGTGATCGCAGCATGCGGCATGACGGCCCGCACCTTCTCGATGATGCCGAGGTAGCGCGCCTTGCGGTAGGACCGCCGCATCGCCTTCAGCACCCGATCCGATCCGGACTGCAGCGGCATATGCAGCTGCGGGCAGACATTCGGCGTCTGCGCCATCGCCTCGATCACGTCATCGGTGAATTCGGCCGGATGCGGCGAAGTGAAGCGCACCCGCTCGAGCCCATCGATGCGCCCGGCCGCGCGCAGCAGTTTGGCGAAGGCACCGCGATCGCGCGCCTCATCGGGGTCGGCGAAGGACGCACCGTAGGAGTTCACGTTCTGCCCGAGCAGCGTGACTTCCAGGACGCCCTGATCGACCAGCGCCTGCACCTCGGCGAGCACATCGCCCGGACGGCGGTCGACCTCCTTGCCGCGCAGCGACGGCACGATGCAGAACGTGCAGGTGTTATTGCAGCCGACCGAGATCGAAACCCAACCGGCATAGGCGGATTCACGCTTGGCGGGCAGGCTCGACGGGAACGCCTCCAGCGATTCCAGGATCTCCACCTGCGCCTCGGCATTGTGCCGAGCGCGTTCCAGCAGCACCGGCAGCGATCCGATGTTGTGTGTGCCGAACACCACATCCACCCACGGCGCTTTGCGCACGACGGTGTCGCGGTCCTTCTGCGCCAGGCAGCCGCCGACGGCGATCTGCATGCCCGGCCGGTCGGCCTTGATCGGGGCGAGGTGGCCGAGGGTGCCGTACAGCTTGTTGTCGGCGTTCTCGCGCACCGCGCAGGTATTGAAGACGACGAGGTCGGCCGTCGCACCCGGCGCGGCCTTCACATAACCCGCATCCTCGAGCAGGCCCGACAAGCGTTCGGAATCGTGCACGTTCATCTGGCAACCGAAGGTGCGGACCTCGTAACTGCGTGCGCCGTCCGCGGCCGCAGGGGCGGGAGACAACACTGCCTGTCCGATCGAATCCACCCGTCCAGGGTACGGGGGTGCGCAACGCGGGTTTTCAGCGCATCGGCGCAGGCTCCGGGCCCCGGCCAGGTCGCATCGGAAGGGTTACGGCGCTGTGTCGTATCGGCGCGGCGTAACGGTGTGTCGCGGAAACCCGGGCAAATCGCCGTTTTCCGCTTAAGGTCTTGGACCATGACCGACGACGCCACCGCACCCGACACAATCGGGTTGGCCAAAACCGGGGCAGCTAGTTCTGATGAGGGCAGTACCGCCACAAGCGCGCCGATGATTTCGATGCGCAATGTGGAAAAGCACTTCGGTGACCTCCATGTGCTGCGCGATATCAACCTCGAGGTGCCCAAGGGACAGGTTGTTATCGTTCTGGGTCCTTCGGGGTCCGGGAAGTCGACGCTGTGCCGCACCATCAACCGACTGGAACCGATCGACTCCGGCGATATCGCCATCGACGGCGTACCACTGCCCGCCGAGGGCCGCGCGCTTGCCGCACTGCGCGCCGATGTCGGCATGGTGTTCCAATCGTTCAACCTCTTCGCGCACAAGACGATCGTCGAGAACGTGATGCTCGCGCCGCTGAAGGTTCGCAAGGTCAAAAAGGAGGACGCCCGCAAGCGCGCGATGGAACTGCTCGAGCGCGTCGGGATCGCCAATCAGGCCGATAAGTATCCGGCGCAGCTCTCCGGCGGCCAGCAGCAGCGCGTGGCGATCGCCCGCGCGCTGGCGATGAGCCCGAAGGTGATGCTGTTCGACGAGCCGACTTCGGCACTGGACCCGGAGATGGTCAACGAGGTGCTCGACGTCATGGTGTCGCTGGCCAAGGAGGGGATGACGATGCTGGTCGTCACCCACGAGATGGGCTTCGCGCGCAAGGCGGGCAACCGTGTGCTGTTCATGGCGGACGGGTCGATCGTCGAGGACGACACACCGGAGGTGTTCTTCACCGCGCCGAAGTCCGACCGTGCCAAGGATTTCCTCGGCAAGATCCTGAGCCACTGAACCGAGCAACCACCACAAACGTAAAGACCTCGGCCACCGAAATCACCAGAGGGAGAAGGAACACGATGAGGATCAACCGTTCGCTTCGACTCGGCATCGGGGCGATCGCCCTGACGCTGGCCGCAACAACCGCCGCCTGTGGCGGCGGAAGCGACAAGTCCGCACTCGACAACGCCAAGGACGGAAAGCTCACCGTCGGTATCAAATTCGACCAGCCGGGCATGGGCCTGCGCAACAAAGACGGCTCCTACAGCGGCTTCGACGTCGAGGTCGCCAAGTACGTCGCGGGCAAGCTCGGTGTGAAGCCGGAGAACATCACGTTCAAGGAGTCCCCGTCCGGACAGCGCGAGACGCTGATCGAGAACGGTCAGGTCGACTACATCGTCGCCACCTACTCGATCAACGACGCGCGTAAGCAGAAGGTCGACTTTGCAGGGCCGTATTACGTTGCGGGCCAGTCGCTTTTGGTCAAGGCCGACAACACCGGCATCAACGGTCCCGATGATCTGAAGGGTAAGAAGGTCTGCTCGGTGAAGGGCTCCACCCCGGCCCAGAATATCGAGAAGAACTACCCCGCCACGCAACTGCAGACCAACGATACCTACTCGCTGTGCCTCGAGGGCCTGCAGGCCGGTTCGTACGACGCGGTCACCACCGATGACATCATCCTGGCCGGTTACGCCGCACAGAGCGCGGGCACGTTCAAGGTCGTCGGCAAGCCGTTCACCACGGAGAACTACGGCATCGGCCTGAAGAAGGGCGATAAAGAACTGCGCGACAAGGTCAACGACGCAATCGAGGCCATGATCGCCGACGGGTCCTGGAAGAAGGCGTTCGACTCCACGGTCGGCGTCTCCGGCTACCAGGCGCCGACGCCGCCGACGGTGAACCGGTACTGAGATTCGTGATCGGGTGGCCCGCAGGGGCCACCCGAATTCTCGGCTACGAGCAACCTGTACATCGCGCGCGGAAGGACGATCTCCGGCCGCCGCACAATCCGATCGGAGGGACGCGAGCACCGTGTTCGACCTGATCTCGAGGTATGACGTCCTCGGCGCCTTCTGGGTGACCATCAAACTGACCGCGTCGTCGGCGGTTCTCGCCCTGATCCTGGGCACATTCGTCGCCGCGATGCGCGTGTCCCCCGTGCCGGTCGCCCGTTTTCTCGGCGCCGCCTACGTCACCATCTTCCGCAATACCCCGCTGACGCTGATCATCGTGTTCTGCTCACTGGGCCTCTACTCCACTATGGGCTGGAAGCTCGCTCCAGAGGGCCCGAACTCGCTGGCGCAGAACAACTTCCGTTACGCCGTACTCGGACTCAGCATCTACACAGCCGCATTCGTGTGCGAGTCATTGCGCTCGGGTATCAACACCGTGCCGATGGGCCAGTCCGAGGCGGGCCGCTCACTGGGCTTCACCTTCACCCAGAATCTGCGAATCGTGGTGCTGCCGCAGGCATTCCGCTCGGTCATCGCCCCGCTCGGCAGCGTGCTGATCGCACTCACCAAGAACTCCACGATCGCCTCGGCGATCGGCGTCGCCGAGGCCGCGACCCTGATGGCCAAGATGAACGAGAACGAGGCCGCACTGATCACCATCGGCTTCATCTTCGCACTCGGCTTCGTAATCCTGACCCTGCCGACCGGCCTGCTGTTCGGCTGGCTGGCCAAGCGATTCGAGGTGGCCCGATGAGTGCAGGAGCTTCGGTTCTTTTCGATGCGCCGGGGCCCCGCGCGCGCATTCGCAACTCCATCTATTCGGTCGTCGCGGTTGTCGCGGTGGTGGCGCTGGGCTGGGTGTTCTACCGCGGCTTCGCAGATAAGGGCCAGTTCACCGCGGAGAAGTGGAAGCCGTTCATCGAGGCGGACGTCTGGAAGACCTATCTGCTGCCCGGTCTGCGCGGCACCCTGGTCGCGGCGCTGCTGTCCATTGTGTTCGCGCTGCTGATCGGCATGGTGTTCGGCATCCTGCGTCTGTCGGATCACCGGGTGGTGCGCTGGGTGGCGGGCGCGATCGTCGAGGTGGCGCGGGCCATTCCGGTGCTGATCCTGATGATCTTCCTGTTTTACATCTTCTCCGATTACAAGGTGTTCAAGGTCGATCAGCTCGCGCTGTGGGCCGTGGTGATCGCGCTGACGGTTTACAACGGTTCGGTCATCGCCGAAATCGTGCGCGCCGGCATCAAGTCGCTGCCGAAGGGGCAGACCGAGGCCGCGGTGGCGCTGGGGCTGCGCAAGGGGCAGCTGATGCGGTTGATCCTGCTGCCGCAGGCGATTACCGCCATGCTGCCCGCCTTGATCTCGCAAATGGTTGTGGCGCTGAAGGATTCGGCGCTCGGTTATCAGATCACCTACCTCGAGATCGTGCGTCAGGGCTCGCAACTCGGTGCGGCCGAACGCAATACGGTGCCCGCGCTGATGGTCGTCGCCGTGGTGATGATTCTGCTGAACAGCACGTTGACGATCGTGGCCAATAAGCTGGAGCAGCGGTTGCGCTCACGCAAGCGGGCCAAGGGTACCGCCGTCGTGGCGGCCGACTCGATTCTGGCCGATGCGACTCCGGGGATGGATATCACGCAGAAGCCGTGATGCCAGCGGCTCTGAGCGTGCACTTCTCGGCTGAATCCGGCAATGCCAGATTCGCGGAAAGTGCACGTTCAGATGTGATGGACCGCGGCGGTGAAAGTTTCAGCGGGCGGGGCGGATTCGGGTGGATAGACAGCTGCTGCCACCGAGATGGCTGCGCGGACGAAGGCTGCCACTGCCGGTGAGTGGCAGTTCCGCGGCCAGGCTACCGCGAGGGTGGTCGGTTTCAGGTCGGTGCAGGGGCGATAGGCGATGCCGGGGCGGGGGTGGCGGCGGGCGACCGAGGAGGGCGGGAACCAGATGCTGTTGCCGAGTTCGACCAGGTTGAAGATCTGCGCCAGATCCCGGACAACACGACGGGTTTCGGCAGGCGGCGCCAGGCCCTCGCGCTCGGCGGTAACTCCGTCGGGAAGGGTTCGACCGGACAAGTCGGCCAGGCACAGGGTTGCCCGGGCGGCGAGCGGATCGGATGCGGCCAGCGCGACCAGCCGTGGTTCGGTGAGCAACGGTTCGACGTCCAGGCCACGGTCGTCGTATGGGGTGGACAGCAGGCCGACATCCGCACGACCCTGAAGCAAGGCCGGAGCCTGCTCGCCTCGACCACCCAACATCAACTCCACCGGTACGGCCGCCTTGTCGAGGTGATATGTCTCGAGGATCCGCGGCAGGAGCCCGGCGTCGTAGTCGGCCTTTAGCGCGAGCCGTAGCCCTGGTGCGGGCCTGCCGATGTGACGGGCGCGCTGAGCCGCCGCCGCGACGGCATCGAGTGCGGTCCGCGCGTCGCGGAGCAAGGTCTCGCCGGGCGGGGTGAGCACGACGTGTCGGGTGGTGCGCTCGAAAAGTTGCACGCCCAGTTGACGTTCCAGTTCCCGGATAGCCCGGGACAGGGGTGGTTGCGCCATTCCCAGTCGGTCGGCCGCACGTCCGAAATGCAGTTCCTCCGCGACGGCCACGAAGTATCGGAGTTGCCGAACCTCCAGATCACTCATATCCCCACGGTATCAACGCTTATCGAATCGGTCCTTCAGGTTCGGTGCCGCGCCGACTTGACTGGCCAATGCCAAATCACTCGAGCAGAGGTCGTCATGATCGTTGTTACCGCACCTACCGGCACCATCGGCCGTCAGGTCCTCCCCCATCTCCTCGCCAGCGATGTACCGGTCCGGATCATCGCGCGTGATCCCGCACGTCTGCCCGCCGAAATCCGCGAGCGCGTGGAAGTCGTAACCGGCTCGCACGGGGATACCGATGTCGTCACCAAGGCATTCGCCGGTGCCGATACCGTGTTCTGGCTGCTTCCCCCGGACCGCCAGGCCACAAGTCTCGACGCGGCCTTTCTGGATTTCACCCTGCCCGCCTGCGAGGCATTCAAGAGCCAGGGCGTCCAGCGCGTGGTCGGAATTTCGGCCCTCGGGCGTGGCGCCGCGTCAGTGCGGAATGCCGGACTGGTCACGGCATCACTGGCGATGGATGATCTGATCGCGAGCACCGGCGTGGACTACCGCGCGCTGACGATGCCCTCCTTCATGGACAATTTCCTGCACCAAATCGAGGCGATCAAGTCTCAGGGCATGTTCTTCGCACCGCTGTCCCCCGATCTGAAACGCCCCACCTGCGCAACCCGCGATATCGCCGCCGTCGCCGCCGAACTCCTGCTCGACGACTCGTGGCGCGGAACCGACAGCGTCCCCGTGCTCGGCCCAGAAGACCTGTCCAACAACGACATGGCCCGAATCATGTCCGAGGTACTGGGACGCCCGATCCGGTTCCAACAGGTCTCCGGCGAAGCCTACAAAGCCACCATGCTCGAATCCGGCGCGTCCGAGGCCTTCGCCCAGGGCATGTACGACATGCTGGAAGCAAAGGAGAACGGCCTCGACAACGCCGAACCTCGCACCCCCCGATCCACAACCCCCACCACCTTCCGCCAATGGTGCGAAGAAGTCCTGGTCCCCGCCCTCCAGCACTAACGACTGAGGCCAGTCCGCAGCCCAGTTCGGCCCCTGTTTGTGCCTTGCAACAACCCGCTCCCGGGAGCGGGGCATGCGGGCTGCCGAAACTCAGTCGGGGTTTGGCGTGTCGAACTGGGCCTGTGCCAGTTCAGCTTTCACAACGGTGAAGGCGGTGGATTGGTTGTAGCCGCGGCGGGCGAGCATGGCGACGAGGCGGCGGATTGTTTTGTCGCGGTCCAGGTTCGCGGGGATGGTGCGTAGTTTGCGGCGGACCAGTTCGGTGGCGCGTTGTTCCTCGTCGTCAGCGGTGATGGCCTCCAGGGCGGAGGCGGCGTCGGATTGGGATACGCCCTTGCGGCGAAGTTCTTGGGCGAGAGCTTGTTTGCCCTTACCGGAGAAGGTGTGGCGGGAGTACACCCACTGTTCGGCGAAGGCGGCGTCGTCGATCAGGCCGACCTCGGTGAAGCGGTCCAGGGCGCGTTCGGTGATGTCGGGCGTAAACCCCTTGGCCGCGAGACGCTGCGCCAGTTCGGCACGGCTGCGGGCGCGGACGGCGAGCAGGCGAAGACACGCCTCCTTCGCCTGCTCGACCGTCCCGCCTTGGGGGCGGCACTCCGCACGGGACCGCGGATCATCCCCGCCTGCGTGGGGAACAACGGCACCTGTGTGTTGCGCGCCCCCCTCGGATCCGGCCGCCACCGGATCCGCCCATCGGCCTTCATGACTCTGGAAGTCAGCCGAGTGGGAGTCGTTGCGCCGGAACTCGTTCTGGCGCCCGCGACCGCGCCGGGACCCAGTCGAGCGCGCCCGCTGCGGATCGGGCGCCCTCGACCGAGTTCCCATGATGTCCGAATCGGCCAAACCACCTTCGGCCAACCGGACCCGCCTATCCCCCTGCTCCCTCCCCTGAAATCCCGATCCCTCCGAATCGCCCCCATCACCCTCCGACCAATGCACCCGCCTCGGCACGGACTCGTCCGAACCGGATCCGGCGGGGGTCTGGATGGGTGGGCGGCCTGAGGCGGAGAGTAGTTCGCTCAGGCGGTGGCGGACCTCGGTTACCGGGTCGGGCCGCGTTGTATCGGGTGCGGGCCGGGTGGGGTGTGAGGCTGGGCGCCGAGGGGTCATCGGATCAGAAGTCGGCGGGGACCTCGGCGGCCGCGCCCTCTGCGGTCACGTCGGCGCCGATGCCGAGCTTTTCCTTGATCTTCTTCTCGATCTCGTCACGGACGTCGGTGTTCTCCAGCAGGAACTTGCGGGCGTTCTCCTTGCCCTGGCCGAGCTGGTCACCCTCGTATGTGTACCAGGAGCCGGACTTGCGGATGAAGCCCTGCTCGACACCCATATCGATGAGCGAGCCCTCCTTGGAAATACCCTGGCCGTAGAGGATGTCGAATTCGGCCTGCTTGAACGGCGGCGAGACCTTGTTCTTCACGACCTTCACGCGAGTGCGGTTGCCGACCGCATCGCTGCCGTCCTTGAGCGTCTCGATGCGGCGCACATCCAGGCGCACCGAGGCGTAGAACTTCAGCGCCTTACCACCGGTCGTGGTCTCGGGCGAACCGAACATCACACCGATCTTCTCGCGCAGCTGGTTGATGAAGATGGCGGTAGTGCCGGAGTTGTTCAGCGCACCGGTCATCTTGCGCAGCGCCTGGCTCATCAGGCGCGCCTGCAGACCGACGTGGCTGTCACCCATCTCGCCCTCGATTTCGGCGCGCGGTACCAGCGCGGCCACCGAGTCGATGACGATGATGTCGATCGCGCCCGAACGCACCAGCATGTCGGCGATTTCCAGCGCCTGCTCACCGGTGTCGGGCTGGGAGACGAGGAGGGCGTCGGTGTCGACGCCCAGCTTGCGGGCGTAGTCGGGATCGAGCGCGTGCTCGGCGTCGATGAAGGCGGCGACACCGCCCGCGGCCTGGGCATTGGCCACCGCGTGCAGTGCGACGGTCGTCTTACCCGAGGACTCCGGACCGTAGACCTCGATGATGCGGCCGCGCGGCAGACCGCCGATGCCGAGCGCCACGTCCAGGGCGATGGATCCGGTCGGGATCACCGAGATGGGCTGGCGGGCCTCCTCGCCGAGACGCATGACCGCGCCCTTGCCGAAGCTCTTCTCGACCTGAGCCAGCGCCAGCTCGAGCGCCTTATCACGGTCGTACGCCTGTGGTGCCATATCCTGATCCCCTTCTCGACGGGTAAGTCTCGTTCTTGGTTGGCGCACACATTAGAGGGCGGCACCGACAAGTTCTGACGACCAGCCTAGACGAACAGATGTTCGAGTCAAGCGACGCGCCCGACAACACGGGCCCCGAACTTCCCGGACACGGCAACCGCCGCGCTACGGCCGCCCGCAGCCCTTTTCCGGGCGCCGAACACCCCCATCACCGGCCCAGCGAAATCCGATCACTGTCCAGCAACGTCTGCGCCTGCTTGTACACCCGCAACGCCGGGGTCACCTCCACATCGGCGATCCCGTCGAGTGCACCCAGCCGCTGCGTGACATACCGATAGAGGTGCGCGGTATCGCGGCATATCAACGACGCCATCAGGTTGGTCGGCCCCGTAGTCGCGGCGATGAAGACGATCTCCGGATGGGTTGCCATCGCGGTGCCCACCGCCTCGAGGTCCGCCGGTCGGGTGCGCAGCCACAGCGCCGCCCGCACGGCGTATCCCATCCGTTCGACCGCGAAATCGAGATCGAAGTACAGCACCCGGGATTCGACGAGTTCGGCCATGCGCCGTGCCACTTTCGTTGCGGTCCAACCGATTTCGGCGGCAATCTGAGCATAGGGCGCGCGTCCGTCGCGACCGAGCAGCGCCAGCATCGCCTCATCCTGCGCCGAAAGTTCGACCGGCGCTTCCGGCCCCGTATCGGCCCGCCACGACGGCCGTGGGCCGAGGTCGCGCAATTGCGCAGCCGTGAACAGGTGCCTGAAATCCGGCCACTCCTCATCGAGCGGGAAGCGATGGATCACCTCATGGGCTGTCAGTCCGATCACCTGACTGGCCTGGGGCAGTGTCTGCATCAACAGCTTGTCGCGCCGCTCGATCGAGCGCGGCCTGCTCACGCAGGTCACCTCGGATCCGGTGGCCGACAACGTGACCCAGCTCAGATCCGGAAACCGCGCCAGCGATTCGGCCAACCGCGCCGCCTTGTCCGGAGTCGACCGGAGCCGGATCACCCAGCGCGCATGCCCGAGTGGCACCACGTTGACCTGCCCCGCCACATGCAGGATGCCGCGCTGCCGCAGCGATCGGTAGCGCCGCGCCACGGTCTGCTCCGAAACCCCGAGGATCGCGCCGAGCTTGGCGAACGGGATGCGCGCATCGGTCACCAGCGCGTGCAGGATCTGCTTCTCGAGGACATCGAGTGCGGAGGAATCCGCGCCGTCTTCGGATTGCATAGGAGGAATCTAACGCACATGACCACGTGACTATGTGGATATCAACGCCTGCCGCACCCTGAGTGTCGATATCGTTCTAATCGCCTTCGGAGGCTCCCGTGAGGAAATGGCTGCCCTTATTCGCCGCGTGCCTGGGCACGCTGATGCTGCTCATCGACGTCACCATCGTCAATGTCGCGCTTCCCGACATCGCCGCCGATCTCGGCACCGGCCTGTCCGGACTGCAGTGGGTGATGGATGGATACGCGCTCGCGCTGGCCGCGCTGCTGCTGGTGCTCGGTTCGCTGGCAGATCGGGTAGGTGCGAAGCGCGCCTATCTCACCGGACTCGTCGTTTTCGCGATCGCATCGCTGATCTGCGGGATCGCCGATACCTCGGCGAGTCTCATTGCGGCGCGCGCACTTCAGGGCATCGGCGGGGCCGCGATGTTCGCGACCACGCTGTCGCTGCTGCACTCCACCTACACCGGCCGTGATCGGGGTGTCGCGTTCGGTGTCTGGGGTGCGGTCTCGGGTGCCGCGGCCGGAATCGGTGTGGTGCTCGGCGGTGTGCTCACCGAGGCACTGTCGTGGCGGTGGATCTTCTTCGTCAATCTGCCGATCGCGGTGTTGGCGATCGCGTTGACGGCCATCGTGTTCCAGCCGTCGCCTCGGCAGGCGGATCGGGCCATCGATGTGCCGGGCATGCTCGCGTTCGCGACCGCCGCGACGGCGGTCACCTACGGTGTCATCCGCGGCGGCGAACACGGCTGGTCCGATGGTCCTACGCTGCTCGCCCTGGCGCTCGGCGCGGTCGCGCTGCTGACCTCCGTATTCGTCGAATCCCGCAGTGCGGCAGCGATGTTCCCGCTGGCACTGCTCGGCAATCGCAACTTCGGGGCCACCCTTGTCTCCGCGTCCGGCCAGACGTTCGCGGCCTTCGCCGCCACACCCCTGATTTCGCTCTGGCTGCAGCAGCAGTTGCATATGTCACCCATGCACGCCGGACTGGCCATGCTGCCGATGGCGACGACAGCGTTCGTGGTTGCCGGCGTATTCGGCAAACTATTGCACGATGTTTCGCCGAAATGGACGATCGGAGCCGGTCTGGTGCTGGTCGGCATCGGTACCGGACTGCTCACAATCATTGACGCCGAATCATCTTGGGCCGCACTGGTTCCTGGATTCGTCGTGATCGGTGCGGGCATCGGCGTCAATGCACCCGCGCTGGTCGCGGTGGGGATGGCGGCGGTGCCGCCGCAGCAGGGCGGGATCGCCGCAGGCGCGGTGAATACCGCACGACAGCTCGGCCTCGCTCTCGGAGTCGCGGTGCTGGGCACCGTATTCCGCGAAGTCGCCGATGACAGTCACCCGATGACATTGTCGCGTTTCGTGGATGGCTTGGATGCGGCATTCGGCGTCGCGGCCGGGGTCGGAATCGTATTCGGCGTGATCGCATTCGGGCTGTTCCACCGTGAGCGTCCAGTCGCCGATGCCCCGGTCCAGCCGGAGACCGTCGCCGCCTGAGCCCCACCGGCGCGACCATCAGGCCAGGCCGGGCACTCCTTACACCCAACCGGGCACCCCGCACAGGCAGCGCCCGGTCTGGCAACGGGGTGCCCGGCCGATTATTGCTGCGGCAGAACGGATTCGTCGCCTTCCGGGCGCGGGCCGGGGATGCGGCGGTCGGAATCGTCGATGCGGACGTCGTTGATGCTGGCCTCGCGGCGCGACATCAGGCCTTCCGGGGTGAACTCCCACTGCTCATTGCCGTAACTGCGCCACCACTGGCCGGATTCGTCATGCCATTCGTATTGGAAGCGGACCGCGATGCGGTTGCCTTCGAATGCCCAGAGGTCCTTGCGCAGTGCGTACCCGTTTTCGATGGACCACTTTCGGGTGAGAAATTCGACGATGGCGGCGCGGCCGGTGAAGAACTCGTCACGATTGCGCCAGACCGAATCCTCGGTATATGCGGCGGCGACGCGCTCGGGATCCCTGGTGTTCCAGGCATTCTCGGCGGCACGCACCTTGGCCTTGGCCGATTCCAGGTCGAATGGTGGCAGCGGAGGTCGCATTGCAATATCCTTCTCGGGGATTCGGGGTCAGGGGTTGACCGGGGAAAGTTCGGCGGGACCCCAGCGGAGCGGGCCCGCGCCGTGGATTTCGATCACTTCCGTAATGGTGAAGTCGATCGAGCACTGGGCCCCGGCGGTGAAGGTTTCCGGTGCCCAGGACAATTCGGCGGTTCCGCTGAGTTGGAGGGTTCCGCCGGTGGTCCAGTCCGGGATCAGGACGCCGCAGCGTGGGTTGACCGCGATGTTCCCGAGTGTCATGAACATCGAATTGCCCTGGTAGTCCGGCCATCTCAGCCGAGTCGGCGAAAGCACCTGCAGAAAGCCGGGATTCCCGCCACGGTGGGAGGCGTCGGCATTGCCGTCGGCATCCGCGGTGGCGACGAAGAAGGCGTCCGCCGCGGCGATCAGTGCATGCTGCCGCGCATCGAGTTCCGTGCCACGCCGGGGCGCCGGCAGGTCGATATCGGGGCGGTACGATTCGATCTGCCTGCGCGAGATGTACTTCGGGCAGTTCGAATACACCTGATCGACGGTAATCCGTAGCCCCGCCTCCGTCGGAGCCGCGAATCCGTTGACGCGCATTCGCCTGCGCCGCTCAGGCTGCAGCGCGATCATGCCGATCCGGGCAGGACGGGTCAGTGCTCCGTGTAGCGGATCTCCCACTGCCGGAAACGCATCGATTGCGATCGTCTCGGCATCGACGACGTGCACGAATCCCGGCGACCCGACCACCGCGCCTGCCCACATCCGTCCGTCGAGGTCCGCAGCCGCGATCACGACCATCGGCTGCTCCGCCAGGAAACCCGCCGCGATATCCGGGATGTCGGCACGAATCATCCGTCCCACCCGGTCGGCGATATGCGCTTGGCCCATTCGCTGCTGTACAGCGACCTCGCCCGAATGAAAGTGAGACATCACAGTGTTCAACAGCGTCCGGGCTCAGAAGAATCCACACGTCGGGGCGGCGCCGCTGGGCGCGGGAGCGGATTCGGCGCCCGTGGGTGCGTAGACCTCGAGGCGGATACCGTCGGGGTCGACGAAGAAGATGCCACCCGAGGCGACGCCCTCGCCGTGCGCGACCACCCCATCGTGAGCGAAGCTCACCGAGAGTTCACGCAGCAGCGCCTCGATCGAACGCACCTGTTCGATGGTGTCGACCTGGAACGAAAGATGGTGCAGACCAGGGGTTTCGGTGGAGAACGCGCCGTCGGACTGCTGCCACAGGGTCAGCACGAGCTTGCCGTTCGCACCGAGGAAGGCCCAACGCTTTTCGTCGTCGATGCTGGCCGCGAGCTGCTCGAAACCGAATGCGCGACGGTAGAAGTCCACCGATCGGTCCAGGTCGGAGACGTTCAGGCCGATGTGTCCGGTGGCCAGTTGGGGCGCGATGGCTGTGGTCATCGTGATCCTCCTCGGAATTTATAACTGCTCTAACTAGCTTTACTAGTTAGAACATAACTGGCAGCAGGAAGAACGTCAACCTCTAAAATAGGTTTAACCGGTTAGAACGGCGGTGGTTGCCTTGGCAACGAAAGGAAGATCGCTACCCTCAGGTATGCCTGATCCACGCCCCCACCTCGGTGAACCGCTGGCACTCGACCTGCTGAACACCCGGTGGATCCAGGACGGACCGCAGGATCTGCTCACCGATGTCGCGGGTCTGGGCATATGGCTGACCTCGGCCGGACTCGACGATCGCGCGAATGCCGACGAGCGGACCCTGCAGGCGGTACTCGCCGCACGCACCGCCATCTACGACACCGTGAAACACACCTCACACACCGCACTCAACGAGGTCCTCGACCACGGCCGGATCCGACGCATGCTGACCGACACCGGCCCCGCCGAAATCGTCGACGTACCCGAAACCACCTGGCTACCCGGCTGGCTCGCCGCCGACAACCTGCTACGGCTGCTCGCCGAAGCGCCGGACCGGATCCGCCAGTGCGCCCATCCGGACTGCGTCTTGTTCTTCTACGACACCTCGAAGAACGGCACCCGCCGTTGGCATTCGATGGCGAGCTGCGGCAACCGCACCAAGGCCGCACGCCACTACGCCAAGAAGGCCTGAGCTCAGAAGAGTTCGTCGAGCAGTCGGTAGTAGTCCAGTCGCTGCCGGTCCGGCTCGGCGAGCCCGTAGGCGGCGTAGAACGCGCTCAGTTCGTCGGCACCGAAGTCCTCGCGCAGGTCACGCTCGACCAAGGCCAAATCGCGGTACCGATCCGCGACGCCCAAACCGCCGACGTCGATCAGCAGACCGCCGCCCAGCACATTGGACGGGGTGAAATCACCGTGCGCGACAACGAGATCCTCGTCCGGCGGACGTTCGGCGAGCAGCCGTCGGTAGATCTGTTCCGGCGTCAGCCCTCGATTGTCGTCGTCGAAGTCGTCGACATCGACCAAACCCTCGAGCACACGGCGCCGCGCCTGGGCCAGCATGACATCCAACCTGCCGTCGAACGGGCACTCGGCAACGGGAATATCGTGCAGCTGCCGCAGCAGCGCGCCCATGACCGCGCCCACCGAAGCCGGCGGTTCAGCGGCCAGACTCGGCAGACCCGCGTCGGCGAGAACCAGCACATCCTCTTCGAAAACAGCAATGTCGGGTAGCTGAATCCCTTTGCCCCGCAACCAATTCAGCCGCTCATACTCGGCCTCGGCCTTCGGTCCCCGCTTCACCCAGTACGCACCGTCGACGTGCGCGACACCGCCGCTCATTCCCTCGTGTTCCTCCGACCACGCGGGGTCCGCGCCCAGCACCGCGGCGACCTTCGGCGGCAAGGTCGCAGGCAGATCATCGAGCAGGTCGAGGGTGGTGCGAGTGGCCTCTATCAGCTCGGCATCCCCCTCGACGACGCGCAGTTTCAACGCCTCGGTAAGCCTCGCCCTGGCCTCGGGCAGTCTGCCCTGTTCGGCAAGGGCCTTGCCCAGGTGCTGCAGCGCGAAGGAGAGCACCTCGGGGTCGTCGGCTCGGTCCACGGCACGGCGATACAGCGTTTCAGCGGTGACGGTGTCACCCCAATAGCTGTACACATCACCGAGGTTGATCCAGACCGACATCCGGTGATAGTCACTATCGGCGAGTTCGAGGGCGCGATCGAGGTGATCGAGGGCCTCGGCGTAGCGGCCGAGCAGCATCAGTTCGATGCCGATCTTGCGGAATTCGGCGAAGTCGACCGGCCGCGCGGTCGCGACGCGAGCGGCCAGTTGCGCATGATCGATGGGGATCATGCGCAGCCGCTCGTCGAAGCGGAATCCGTGATCGCTCACCAGCGTGTTCTCGGTACGTCGAAGTCGGCGCAGAGCGCGCGCCACACGTCACGCGGGTCGATGCCCGCCTCGATGGCGGCGGCGCCCGTCCGCCCGCCCAACGCCGGGATGGTGTGGTCCCTGAGCAGCGCATCGCCGCGGGACACACCGAACTCGGTGTGCAACAGCTCCTGGAACTCGGTCAACCGCACCGTATTCAAGATACTCGCGCCGCTGGGGGCCTTCACTCGGGCCGTTCGATTGGCGAACAGGCCGCTAGCGCGTCCGCACGCTGAGGACGTCGTGACAGATGCGGATCGGGTCCGCAACTTCGGCGATACCGGCGGCCGCTCGTTGCGCCGCGGCCGTGTAGTCGGGCGTGTCGAGCAGATCGAGGACTGCGGTACGCACCGCATCGGCGGTCAGGGGGCGGACCAGGATCGAACTGC
Organism: Nocardia sp. NPDC006982; assembly: GCF_042869435.1. Lineage (NCBI taxonomy): Bacteria > Bacillati > Actinomycetota > Actinomycetes > Mycobacteriales > Nocardiaceae > Nocardia > Nocardia sp. NPDC006982. The sequence goes on from NZ_JBIAFV010000001.1 coordinate 1,435,564, forward strand.
CTTGGCGGGCAGCGCGATTGGCGAGTTCCCACTGGTCGCCACCGCCGGGCACCGTCACGATCGGCACACCCGCGAGCAGGGATTTCGCGAGCAGACCGTGGCCGCCGCCGCCCACCACGACCGACGCGTGGGTGAGCAGTTCGTCCTGACGGCCGAGTCCGGCGGTGGCCCATGGCGGCAGGTCGGTGGGCGGGGTGTCGAGCATGGAAATGGCCACCCGGACGCCCGCTCCGTCCAATGCGGCGAGCACGGTTTCGACCATGCCCGCGACACCTGTATGCGCGGTCGACGGTGCGACCACGACCAGTGGTTCATCGCCGAGCGGTGGCTCGAGGAGTTCCGGAGTCGGCTCCCAGAGCAGCGGGCCGACGACATGGGTGTGCTCGGGCCAGTCGGGACGCGGCATCTCGAGGGCGGGCAGGGTGGCGATCAGGCGGGCCGCCGGGCCCGGATCGGCGCCGGGCAATCCGACGCTTTCGCGGGCCTGCTCGCGCTGACGCAGACCGTTGCGAACGGCGCGCGCGGTCATGGTGCGCAACACGCCGTCACGCAGTCGGCCGCGCACCCCCTCTCCCGGCGCGAGGCCGCTTCCGATGGGCGGCAACGCTTTCGACGGTAGGTACAGCGGATGCGGCGACAACTCGACCCACGGCACCCCGAGTCGCTCGGCGGCCATCCCGCCGCCCGCGGTCAGCACATCCGACACCACGAGCTCCGGCAGCATCGCGCTCAGATCGGGCAGGATTTCGGTCGAAATATGCGCCGCACGCTCATGTATGCGCTGACCGGCATCATTGTCGTCGTCGACGGTTCGCGGCGCGAGCCCCTTGAGTCTGCGCACTGCGATGCCCGCCTGCTTGGCGGCATCGAACCAACGCGGTCCGGTGAACAGCACCGGATCGTCACCGGCGGCCAGGAAGCGTTCGCACAGCGCCAGCGCCGGAAACGCATGGCCGGGATCCGGCCCGGCAACAACGGCAACACGCATGCGGCCAGCCTGCCACATCGCTCGCGGAACTCGGTGCGGCGCGGACCTGGTTCGGGCGAGTACCCGATGCGGCCCCGCGTTCATCGAAATGCCATTCGGAAGAAACCCGTCGAGCGCCGATCGCCGACATACTGGTCTAGACCATTACGCCTAGTGATCGACAGATTGGGGTCGAGGTGCCCGTCACAACCATCGTCGAATTGCTGAACCTGCTGGCCGGATGCGCCGACGTGTGGGATATGCCCGACCGCAGCGGCGACCCCGTCGACATCCTGGACCACGATCTGCAATGCGCAGAGCTGCTGCGCCGATCCCATCCGGACGACGAGGAACTCCAACTCGCCGGACTCCTGCACGATATCGGCCACAAACTCGTCCCCGGCGACGATGCGGGCCACGGCAAACACGGCGCGGACGCGATCCGCGCACTACTCGGCGACCGGGTCGCCCGACTGGTCGAACTCCACGTCGTCGCCAAGCGCTACTTGGCCGCCACCGACACCGCCCACACACTGTCCCCCACCAGCCGACGCACCCTGGTCGCCCAAGGCGGACCGATGACCGAGACCGAAATCGCCGAATTCCGAACCGATCCCGACTTCACCGCCGCCATCGCCCTCCGCCGCGCCGACGACGCGGGCAAGGTGGTCGGCCTTCGAGTCGCCTCCGTCGAGTCCTGGCGTCCAGTGATCGAACGCGTCGCCCGCACCCGCTGACCCAACCGATTTCAACACTTCCCCACCCATCCGTTACCCTTGCTCAGCAACACCGGTCCGGGTGGCGGAATGGCAGACGCGCTAGCTTGAGGTGCTAGTGCCCTTTATCGGGCGTGGGGGTTCAAGTCCCCCTCCGGACACAGACAGTTCGTCACGTCACCCGTTCTACCTGCGGTTATGCAGGATGGGCGAGTGACGGCGTCGAGCCGAATCAATGCAGAACCACAGGTGGTAGCCCTGTGGGGGTTCAATTCGGGTTCAGCTGAGAGAATCCTGAGAAACCGGCACATCAGTCCGGCGAATCATGGACAGTCATATCACGGAAGTCTTTCCAACTCTGCGGATATCGGTCGAGGTCCTTCACGCGATCTGGGATACGGCCCGGATCGGTTTTCGCCACGATGATCAGCAGATCGCAGGGAGTTCCGTTGGAGATGAACGTCTTCGAGCTGTTGATCACGTAGTGGTCGACGTCGCGGATCGCTGTGGCGCGCACGCCCTGCAGGTCCGATCCGGTACCCGGTTCGTTCATGGCGATGGCCATCACCAGTTCGCCGGTGATGGCCTTCGGCAGCCAGCGCTGCTTCTGCTCCTCGGTGGCGTAGGCGGCCAGGTAGTACGCGCAGATGGTGGAGTGGATGCCGAAACCGGTCGCGAACGACGTGTCGCGGGCCAGTGGGGCTTCCTCAGCGACGATGCCTCATGGCCGAAATCACCTCCGCTGCCGCCGTATTCCTCGCCGATCCCGAGGCCCTGAAAGCGTCGCCATCCGCACCGCCGATGGATTCGTGGTCAACGGCCGCAAGCGTTGGATCACCAATTCGATTGTGGCCGACTGGGTCTGCCTGCTCTGCCGCGACGGCGGCACCGACGACGCCACCATGCTGCTGGTCGAGATGCGCGGACCCGGCGTCACCGTCGGCGACCCCGGCCTGAAGATTGGCCACCGCGGGCAGATCACCGCCGACATCGTGTTCGAGAACGTCGCGGTGCCCGCCGGCCACGCACTCGGTGAGCCCGGCCGCGGCCTGGCCACCGCGCTCGCCTCGCTCGCGGCAGGCCGGGTCGGCATCGCCGCCGCCCGGTGTGGGTGTCGCACAGGCGGCCCTGGGCCTGGCCGTGCAACGCCTGCACTCCCGCGTCCTGTTCGGCAAGAACTCGGCGAAATGCAGTACTGGCAGTACAAACTCGCCGAACGCGCCACCGAACTCGAAACCGCCCGCGCCATGTACCAAAAGGCCGCCGTCCGCCTCGACCGCGGCGACCGCTCCGGCGAACTCGAAGCCTCCATGGCCAAGTCCTACGCCACCCGCCTGGCCAACAACCTAGCCCGCGACGCCCTGCAAACCACGGCGGCTACGGCTTCGCCCGCCAGATCTCCGCCACCGACGAAACCCACCGTCTCGAAGAAATCTACCGGGACGCCAAAACCCTCGAAATCTTCCAAGGCGCCAATGAAGTCCTGCAATGGGTCATCGCCCGCCACCTCATCGGCCGCGACATCACCGGGTGATCGCATACCGAACAATTCGGCTTTCCAACCGAATTCGTGCCGCTACCATCTCAAAGACCCGCTGGAGGCCCGATTCCTCTCGGGCATACCAACTTTCACCGATGCGGCGTAATGTGATCGGCGGCACGACGGACGTCAGTGCTCGTGGTCGTCCGGACCGTGCGGGTGACCGTGCGCGAGCTCTTCGTCGCTCGCATGACGGACGTCGACGATCTTGACGGTGAAGTGCAGCCGCTGCCCGGCCAGCGGATGGTTGGCGTCGATGGTCACCTCGTCACCGTCCACCCGGCGGACGGTGACAATCTGCGATTCGCCGTCCGGCGACTCGGTGTGGAACTCCATCCCGGCCTCGAGTTCGTCGGCTCCTTCGAACATGTCCCGATCCACCGTGTTCACCAGCTCGGCCAGGTACTCGCCATACCCGTCCTCAGGCTCGACCACGACAACCACCTCGTCGCCGGTGTCCTTGCCCACAAGCGCCCTTTCCAACCCCGGCACAATATTGTCCGCCCCGTGCAGGTAGACCAGAGGCGCGTCGCCGACGGACGTATCCAGCACCTCGCCGTCGTCGGCGGTCAAGGTGTATTCGATGGAGACGACCTTGTCAGCGGCGATCGACATGGCGGTAAACCTTTCGCAGAGGGATGCGGACCGCGCAAATGTATCCCGACAGAGATCGCATACCGGTTTCACCATGCTCTCGAGACGACCGACGTCCGCGCGGAAGTCCTCGGGCGCGACTGTGCTCGACGACTGGGGCTTCGGGTCCGCGCGGTTGCTGCTGTAGAACACCGACCGGGGCCAAAGCCAACCCGGACCCGCCCGGCCCTCCATCACCCGGGCTGCGCCTACCTCGCGCAATTCGGCGAGCACGGCCGGGCGGTCAACGAACCATGGTGCGAACTGAGCGCACCCCATCTGTCCGGCCCATCTCGGGTGTCGATCAGCCCCTGACTTCTTGTAGATCGCTGCCGAGCATCGGCTGTGCATCCACCCCTGCCGGCCTTCGAAGCGAAAGGCGCGGCCTGCCATGACGAGGGTAGGGCCTGGCAGACCCGATCCTGCGATTCATCACCGGCCGCGCCGCACACGGCTTGGCCGCACAGCTCGCCGAATGATGCGCCCGACCGAGATCGTCGCGACCGGCCGGCGGAGGAGCCAGCCACATCCGGTCGCGGTTTCCTGCTGCCTTTCGGCCGCCGGCGTTCGCTTCTCGGGCCACGACGGTACTCACTGGTCGAGTGCGTCCTCGACCGGCGTCTGCCGTCGTGCAACGGCCGGTCTCTGCCCCCTGCCAACTGCTATCCATCGACAAGGTCCGCTTTACGAGACATCAACGAAGGTTCACGCGATTCACCTGTCCGGCCCTGCCCTTGGCCCCGGATGGCACGAGAGCCCTTCGGCGTTTCCCTGAGCTGCGCACCCTGCGGTTACCAGCAACGCACATCAGAGCGGGGCCGGGCCACGAGCACGAGCCCGAAACTCACACAGCCGAAACCAAATTCGGCCCTCCTATCCGCGAGTTCACTCGCATCGTGTGACCTCGTGTCGCAACGGCATTAGCGGATATTCGTCCCGGAGTTCAGTGCTGACGGTGGAGCGGGCAGCGGCTCCGCTCGAAGGACGCAGGCCCTCAGTAGCGCAGAGCTATCAGCTCGCCGACAACGCCTCGCGCAGAACCGTGTCGAAACCGGTCGGCTCGCGGCCGATCAACTTCGCCAATGTCGGGTCGACCGTGGCGAATTCACCGGCCCGGCTAGCAGCGAAGATATCCACCATCATGTCCGCCTGCGCGGCCGGGACGCCATAGCCCGCCATCTGGTGCCGGAATTCCTCGTCGGATACGGTGACGCGCTTGATGGTTCGGCCCGTGAGCTCGGCCGCAAGGGCGGCAACCTCGTCGAAATCGATGGCCCGCGCTGCGGTCAATGGCGGTGTGGGACCGTCGAATCGGCCTTCCTCGGTAAGGATCGCCGCGGCCGCGTCGGCGAGGTCGACGTGCGCGGTCCAGCTAACCGCCCCATCCGCGGGCAACACGAGCTCTCCGGTCTCGGCGGCCCGCCCGAAGAACCGCACTGCACTGGCAGCGTAGAACCCGTTGCGGAGCGAGGTGAACGGAACACCGCAGGCCCGCAGCGCTTCCTCGTCGACGGCGTGGTCGCGACAGGGCTCGAACCGCGAGTCCGGGCTGGCACCCATATGGCTGGTGTAGAGGATGCGGCGTGCGCCCGCCGAGACGGCGCCGTCGATGGCAGCCCGGTGCTGTCGGATGGCCTCCGCACCGAGCTTGTCGACCGACACGAGGAGCACCTGGCTAGCACCTTCGAAAGCGTGGGACAGGCTGTCCGGGTCGGTGAAGCTGCCCTGTCGCACCCGTACTCCACGGTCGGCCAGGTCCCGCGCCTTTCGCGGGTCGCGAACGCTCACACCCACCTGGTCGGCGGGCACTCGCATCAGCAGGCTCCCGACAATCCGACGGCCCAGCAGCCCGGTGGCTCCGGTCACGATGATCATGCTGTTCTCCATCCCAATTCCATTGGAAACGTCAATGCGTTAACAGTGATACTTTCATTGGAAACAGTCAAGCGTTATCGTTGATTCATGACATCGCCCACGCCACACAGGAACGACACCGTCGAACCCGACGGCACGGCGTCGACTCGCGAACAGCACCGGCAACGCGTCATCGAAGCCGCCGCCGACCTACTCGAGCGCGCGGGTCGCGATGCGGTGACCACTCGCGCAGTCGCCGACGCAGCAGGGTTGCAACCACCGGCGATCTACCGGCTGTTCGGCGACAAGGACGGGCTGCTGGAAGCGGTGGCGGAGTACGGTTTCGCGAAATTCGTCGCCGGCAAACACGTCGACCCAGACCCGGCCGACCTCATCGAAGACCTCCGGGCCGGGTGGGACCTCGCGGTCGAGTTCGGCCTGTCCAACCCCGCGCTCTACACCCTCATGTACAGCGAACCCGCCGGCACCAAGTCAGCCGCATTCCAGGCCGGACTGGAAATCCTGCGCGGACGGGTCCGTCGCCTCGCCGCAAGCGGCTGGTTACGTGTCGACGAACAACTCGCGGCCGGGATCATTCACGCCACCGGCCGGGGCGCGGTCCTGACCTGGCTGTCCCTGCCGGAAGCCAACCGCGACCCGGCCCTGCTCACCGCCCTCCGAGAGGCCATGGTCACCGCCGTCACCAACGAACACCCGGCCATCCAAGACACCGGCCCGGCCGGCGCGGCCCGCGCCCTCCGCGCCACCCTCCCCGACGAAACGACACTCACCACCGCCGAACAACACCTCCTCCGAGAGTGGCTCGACCGTCTCGCAGGTGACCACTGACCCCTCGACGCACCAGCAGGCCGCCCCGGAAGGCTGGTGACAACCAGCGCCTGCATGTGACAAATAGAACCTGTCGGCACAAACCGTAGTCCGTGTCCGCGACCCAGTCCGATGGTGCGAACCTCAGCGTTACCAGCCTCGACGGTGCGAACCTCACCAACATCTACTACGACAACACCACACGATGGCCGGACGGGTTCACTCCACCGAAAAGCCGCCAAACCCCCTAGCCAAACCACCTGGCTCGGTGGGGTCGGCCTGGGTTGGCGAGGATGACGAGAAGGCTCACTACACTCGCACTATGGGGTGCTTGGCAACATGGGCGGAAGAGCTGGCGCGTACACAACTCGCGTCATCGCTACCGCGCCGATGGGCGCACGTTCAAGGTGTGGCCAGGCAGGCCCGGCTGGCCGCCGAGGTGGTCGCCGACGCCGACGAGTTGGTTGCCGCCTGCTTCTCCGACGATCGGTGCGGCAGGCCACGGAACTGAGGCGCGGCAGCCTCACTCATTGGAGGAGAGCGGCACGAGGTCACGAAGCGACGCCGATGCTGCCATCCAGAACGTCTTTCTATGCCGATTACCGTGTCCGCTGATGCGGTTGCGTGGTCAGGCGGGTCGTTCGGCGGCGAGGAAAGGCATCATGAGGTCGAGCAGGTCGTGCGGCCTGTCCAGCGGGATGATGTGACCGCAATCCGGAATGACCTGTCCCGCGAGGTCATCGGTGATGGGTCGAAGCTGCCGCTCCAGCGCGTCGCCGACGGGGTGGGCGCCGATTGCCAGGGTGGGTGTGGTGAGCCGGTTGGCCGCCACGGCGAGATCGAGCTGGTGGGCGCTGGTCGGCAGTGCGCGGTAATAGGAGAAGGCGCACCGTAGGGCGTCATCTCCGGTGTAGGCATCGACAAACGCGTCGTGGATATCTGCCCGCACACCCCGGCCGCGGGTTCCAGTGGTGAGAAACCATTCGATATACCGCGCCTCGTGGCCGAGCAGGACCGTTTCGGCGAGACCGGGGACGGCGTGGAATCCGAACCACCACGGCGGACCTGCGGCGAGGAAGTCCTCGGCGCCGGGGAGCCTGCCCAGCAGTGCCTCCATGACCACCAGCCGTCGTATCCGGTCGGGGTGGCGCAGGGCAAGCAGAACCGCGACCGGGGTGCCGGCATCGATCGCGACCACGGCCGCGGTGGGTTCGCCGAGGGCATCGAGGATCCCGGCGATATCGGCGGCCAGCGCGCCAGCGTCGTAGCCGTCCGACGCACGGGTGGTGGCGCCGAACCCGCGTAGGTCCGGGGCGATGATCCGGTAGTGCTCGGACAGCGGGCCGATGATCTCGCTCCACAGTCGCCAGGTGTGCGGAAAACCGTGCAGCAGAACGATCGCGGGGCCGGAGCCGGCAACGGCGACGTTGGCACGGATTCCGTTGGTCTCGATCTGGCGCAGCTCGATAGGGGCGGTGTGGAGCGGTGGCGTGTGGGCCATGGGACCTCCGTATGGTTACCATTAGTTACCAGGAAACGGTAGGTAACGTCAGTTGCGCTGCCAAGAAGGCACTTTGACTACAGGTGGTGAGGTCCAGGTGACTACTCGATCAGCGCACGCGAAGACGCCGGTTCGCGGTGATCTGTTCGATTGCCAATGCCCGACACGTCAGTTGCTGGACCGCATCGGCACAAAGTGGACGTCGATGGCGGTCAAGGTCCTCGCGCAGGCCGCTCCTGGCGAGGTGCGGTTTGCCGAACTGCGGCGGCGGATGCCCGGTGTATCCCAGAAGATGCTGTCGGTGACCCTGCACAATCTGGTCCGGGACGGTCTGGTCATCCGTCGAGTGGAGCCGACAGTGCCACCGCGCGTGCACTACCGGCTCACCGAACTGGGCTCATCCCTGGAGATCCCCCTGGCGGCGTTGCGCACCTGGGCCGAGGATCACATGGCCGAGATCGACTACGCCAACACCGTCAACGACGCACAAGCCGACCCAACCGCTACCAAGTAGCTTCCCAACACCCGCTCATAGCCGCATACCGCGCTGATCGAACCGGCCGGAGCGGGGCAGGCGACCTGCAGGTGGCTGTATCGATTCGAGGCCGACCGAACACACCGCTGCATGACGATGACCCGTGCAGCGCCCCTCGCGCGGAGACCGACTCGGCTACTCTGCGGCTTTTTCGGTGCTCGATTGTGTAATGAGCCATCACCCAGGCGTTTCGAGGCCGTCGGCGGTCGTCTCGTCGAGACAACCACGTCCAGGATCCCGGTCGCCGGCTGGCCCGGACCTGTGGGTTCGTGCTGAAACCTGGGATCGGTAGGTGACGCGCGCGGCGTCTACTTACCTCATGACATCTTCTCAACCTCCCACGAACCAACCGCAGCCCGCCGGGCTTGGACAAAAAGACCAGCGCGATCCTGTCGTACGCGCTGGGGTGGCTCACCGGAATCATCTTCCTATTCGTGGGAAAGAACGATCCCGATGTGAAATTCCATGCCTCGCAATCGATCGTCTTCTTCGGGGCGGTCTCGGTGGTCAATATTGTTCTGAGCATCGTCGGCTCGCTGCTTGGAGTCCTGGGGATCATCTTCAGCCTCGCCGGACTCGCAGTCGCGGTCTTCGCGGTCGTCGTCTGGATCATGGCCATGGTCCAGACAAACAACACCCCCCCGTAGGACAGAAGGACAGCCGTCAAGCGGTGATCGGCCACGGATACGCATTCTGCATGGACAGGAATCAGATTTCGAGATCCTGCTCGAGGTAGCCATACGACGTTCCCAGAAATCGCGCATATGCGAGAGCCCAAGGTGTCGGTCGAGGTCCTCCTTCGATCGCCACACCTCGTAGAAGAAGCCTCCGGACAGCGCACCCTCGTCAGCGTGGTCGAAGATCCTTCCAACATGGCGCCGCTCGGCCGCTATCAGAGGGTTCAGGCGTCCGATCGAGTTCGAGGCCGAACGGAAAGTGATCCACTACCGCTGCCTGCGCTCGGGACGTGGTGGTCCCACGCTACGGGTGGTCGTAGGCGACTAACACCGAGGTCAGGCAACGTCGCGCGTCGCTTGGTTTATCAGCGCCTCGGCTGTTGTCCGAGCATGCGCCCAGGGCGCCGGATCATTGAGCGAAGTGGACAATGCCGCTGCGCCCTCGTAGAGGAGGGCGAGCTGGCTGCCCAGCAGCTGCGGGTCGGCGGCGTCGGCTTGTCGGGCCAGTTCGGTGAGTCCGTCGATGTAGTTCCGCTTGTGTGCGTGGACGATGTCTTGTACGCCGGGCATGGCCTCGGCCGCTTCGACAGCCGCGTTGTGGAACGGGCAGCCGCGCATCGGCGCATCGGCGGCATCCGGACTGTCGAACAAAGCGAGCAGCCGCGCTCGCGGGTTCGAATCGGAGTCCGACGGTGGCGGGTCCGTGAGGTTGCCCGCGGCTTGTCGTAGCATGCGCAAATACTCCTCCACCAACGCGGTCTTGCTCGGAAAGTGTTGGTAGAGAGTCCTTTTCGACACCGAGGCTTTGGCCGAAATCAGTTCGACACCGGTGGCGTTGATGCCCTCGTTGTAGAACAGCTCCGCAGCCGCGTTCAGGATGCGTTGACGCGCGCCACGCCCTCCCCGACGCGTCGTTTCCTGGGTACCGGTGAGCGAAGTCATGAGCCAAGTATACCGATCTGTTTACAAGCTGAGCATGGTCGAGTACCGTCAACGCCGAAAGTACACCAATCGGTTTACAACAGGAGGAAGTCATGACGCGTGCGAGCGGCACCTTGTACAAAGATGCGCCGACGAAATCCGTGCAGGTCGGCACAACACGGTTCGCCTACCGCGAGCTGGGTCTCGAAACCGGCGTACCGGTGATCTTCTTGAATCATCTGGCCGCCAACCTGGACAACTGGGATCCCCGAGTGGTCGACGGCATTGCGGCGAAGCACCGCGTGATCACCTTCGACAACCGCGGCGTCGGCGCGTCCGAAGGCACGACGCCGGATTCGATCGAAGCGATGGCAGGAGATGCCGTGGCCTTCATACGCGCATTGGGCTTCGATCAGGTGGACCTTTTGGGGCTGTCGATGGGAGGCTTCGTCGCGCAGGTGATCGCTCGCGAGGAGCCGGGACTGGTTCGGAAGGTGATCCTCGCGGGAACCGGTCCGGCGGGAGGTGAAGGCATCGTCAACGTGACCTCGTTGACCTACCGTGACACCTTCAAGGCGGTCGCCACTTTCAAAGATCCCAAGGAGTATCTGTTCTTCACCAGAACCGCGCACGGCAAGTCGGAGGCTCGGGCGTTCGTGAAGCGTTTGCAGGAACGCACCGTCGACCGCGACAAGTCAATCGCACTGCGCGCCTTTCGCACTCAGCTCAAAGCCATCCATGCCTGGGGCGCACAGGAGCCCTCCGACCTGAGTCGCATCCAACACCCTGTTCTGGTGGCCAATGGTGACGATGATCGAATGGTGCCCACCAGCAACTCTTTCGACTTGGCACAGCGTCTGCCGAATGCGACGCTGCGGATCTACGCGGACGCGGGGCACGGCGGCATCTTCCAATATCACGACAGGTTCGTCGGGGAGGCACTCGAATTCCTGGCATCCTGAGAACCGGCCGCGCCGACCAGGAGATCGACTGTATGTTCAGCGAATTCACCACCCACGACATCGATGTCGGGGGCGTCCGTATCCATGCTCGCGTGGGCGGCGAGGGGCCACCGGTGCTGCTGCTACACGGCTATCCCCAGACCCATGTGATCTGGCGTGAGGTGGCAGCGGCGTTGGCCGAGTCGCATACCGTTGTCGTATCCGATCTACGCGGGTACGGCGACTCGGCTAAGCCTGCCTCTGAAACCGATCATTCGTCCTACAGCAAACGTGCGATGGCCGCGGACCAGGTCGGATTGATGGCAGCCTTGGGGCACAACCGTTTCGCGATCGTGGGTCACGACCGCGGCGCCCGAGTCGCCCATCGACTCTGCCTCGACCATCCCGAGCGGGTCGAACGAGCCGCGGTCCTCGACATCGTCCCGACCCGCCATGTTTTCGCGAACGTGGACCGCGCCTTGGCAACCGTCTACGACCACTGGTTCTTCCTCGCCGAGGAACCCGATCTGCCCGAGGTTCTCATCGGCGGTGCGCCCGAGTACTTTCTGCGCCGGAAACTCGAGCAATGGTCCGGTCCTGGTGCGGTATTCGAGGAGGAGGCGGTGGCGGAGTACGTGCGCTGCTTCAGTGACCCCGAGGCGATCCGGGCGAGCTGTGAGGATTACCGCGCCGCGGCCTCCATCGATCTCGAACACGACGAGGCCGACGCCGCGGCAGGCCGCCGGATCACCTGTGCGCTGCTGGTTCTGTGGGGTGCGCGCGGCTTCGTCGGAACCCGCTACGACGTGGTCGAGGTATGGCGGCAGTATGCCGATGATGTTCGTGGACACGGTTTGGACTGCGGGCATTTCGTCCCGGAGGAAGCCTCCGAGCAGACCATCATCGCGTTGCGCGAGTTCCTGTCGAACTAACCTGCTAGGAAATATCCCGCACGATCTCGATCGCTCTGGCCAAGGTGGACAGTCTGGCGTCCAACGTGTCCCCGGCCGGATAGAGCCGGACGGTATCGACACCGGCATCGCGCCAATCGTGCAACCGACTGCGCACCATGGATTCGGTGCCGATGAGCGTGGTGGCGAGCACCATCTCATCGGTTACGCGTTCAGCCGCGCCGTCACGGTCTCCGGACTGCCAACGTTCGCGCACCTCGGCGGCGATCTCGGCCCAGCCCTGCCGACCGTAGGCCTGATTGTAGAAGTTGGTCGACGCCGATCCCATGCCCCCGAGGCTGAACGCCAACTCCTTCTTTCGCCCGGCCACCATCTGGCGCAGCGCATCCTCGTCGGGTGCGAACGCCACCTCCGCACCTTGGCAGATATCCAGATCGGCCCGGGACCGCCTACCGCGAGCCAACCCCTCGTCCAGGTAGCGGAAGTAGGCGTCGGCCGCGCCCTCCGGCACGAAACTGGTGCCAAGCCAGCCATCGGCGATCTCGCCGGTCAGCCGGAGCATGGCAGGCGACAGTGTGGCGAGATAGATGGGGATCGGATGGTCGGCCCGCATCGAGAGGCGCATCGGCACCGCCTCACCGCCGGGCAAGGGGATCCGGAACTCGGTGCCGGAGTACGAGATCTTGCCGCCCTCGAGTACCCGGCGCACAATCTCCACTGTCTCCCGCATCCGGGCGAGGGGCCGGGCGAACGGCACTCCGTGCAAGCCCTCGATTACCTGCGGACCGGACACACCCAGACCGAGCAAGAACCGACCGCCGGAGAGGTTGGACAAGGCGATAGCCGTCTGCGCCACCGCAACCGGCGTGCGGGTACCGATCTGCATGATCCCGGATCCGAGCAGCATCCGCTCCGTGCGCGCCGCGTAGTACCCCAGGGCCGATGGCCCATCCGACCCCCACGCCTCCGCGACCCAGCAGATGTCGAGTCCGAGTTTTTCCGCCTCCACCATGAAGTCGACCTGTTCCGACCACCGGCCCCCGCCGGATGCCTCGATTGTCGTCGCAGTACGCATCACGCTTCCGCCAGCTTCTTGATGTGCTCCAGCGTGCTGGTGATATTGCGTTCGAACTCCCGCATCCGCACGAACACGATCTTCTGTTCCTTCTCCGGCATCTGATCGATCGCCAGCGATAGACCCGAACGCGCCGGGCCCATCTGCATCCACTGCGACAGCTCCGTTCCCCCGTCCCCGGGTTCGAGTCGGAACCGCCAGACGGCAGTAGGGTTTTCCGGATCCTCGACCGCCCACGCGAATACCCGCGGCGGGTCGCATTCGATGATGTGCGAGGTGGTCGCCCACTCCCCCAGTGCATCGTGCTTGCTGCGGCCGATGAATCGCGCACCGACGACCGGGCCGGTCGGTTCGTCGATCCACTCGACCGACTGGAGCTCATCGCTCATGTCGGGCATCGACTCCACCGCGGACACCACCGCCCAAACACGCTCCGGCGGGGCGTCGATCCAGATGCGTACCTCCACCGTCGGTGTGTCGGCGTAGCGTGCGCCAGTCCACTCCATCGCGGGACCTCCTTCTCGGCAAAATGTGCCAACCGTGCGAGGCCGGTGGCTCGCGGTATCCGACACCGACTTTCACGACCCATCCTCCGCCGCTGCCGGCCGCCATCAATAGTATTATGATCATAATTTAGCGACGGCGGGCCGTACCGACGACAGCCGAGCCGGTTACAGATTCGTCCGTGCAGCAGGCCAGAGAGGTCATCCAGAGCATGCGCTACACCACTTTCGGTCGGCGGACCGGTTTGCGAGTCTCCGAATTCGCCTTGGGTACAGCGAATTTCGGCACCAACTGGGGTGCCGGTGCCGAGTTCGAAGATTCCAGGGCGATGTTCGATACATTCGCAGAAGCCGGGGGAACGTTCATCGACACCGCTGACATCTATCAGTTCGGGCAGTCGGAAACCTACCTAGCCGATCTGATATCCACTGATCGCGAGCACTTCGTGCTGGCGAGCAAGTTCACCCAGGGCGACACGGCGCAACCACACGTATCGAAGACCGGCAACAGCCGGAAGGTGATGGTGCAAGCACTCGAAAAATCGCTACGCCGCCTCGGCACGGATTACCTGGATCTCTACTGGGTGCACTGGCCGGACTTCGTGACACCCATCGAGGAAATCGTCGAAACGGTCGACGACCTGGTACGAGCGGGAAAAATTCTGCACGCGGGCTTCTCCAACTTCCCGGCATGGCGCACCGCTCATGCCGCGACACTGGCAGACGAGCGCGGAATCGGCGCACGGATCGTGGGAGTACAAACCGAGTACAGCCTGGTCGAGCGGACCGCCGACCGCGAGATCATGCCGATGGCAGAGGCATTCGGACTCGGTGTCGCACTCTACTCACCGCTCGGTGGCGGTCTACTCACCGGAAAATATCGGACCAGCGACGAGGGGCGGCTGACGACGCTGGGTGCGGTTATCCAGCGGGAGGACACAACTCGGAAATCCGCCGTCGTCGATGCCGTTCTCGCCGTAGCCGGTGAGATCGGCGTGAGCCCGGCCCAGGTGGCAATGTCATGGCAGCGAGAACACGCCCGACGCCGCGCGACCGCGGTGGTGCCGATCATCGGGCCGCGCACGAGTGCGCAGCTCGACGACTACCTGGCTTCACTCGATGTGACCCTCGAGGATGAGCAGTACACAAGGTTGACCACGGCGAGTGACCCTTCCCTGGGCGCGCCGCACGATGGCGCCGCTCGCTCGGCCGACGCGGTCCGCGGCCGTGTGGGAGGCGACTTTATTGTGAATACTCCAGTGGCATAACCGAACTCGGGCGCGCGTCGCTCGTTGTGGGTGCGGGAGGAGTCCCGCACCCACACGAGTGACGAACTAACCGGTGCTCGTCAGGCCGAAGGCGCGGAGGAAGGACTGCAATTCGCCGTCGTCGCCCTCCACCGTGAGCGCGCCGGATTCGACGGCGTCGGCTACATCGAGCTCATTGGTCACCAGAGCGGCGAGCGTCGAGATGTCGCTATTCAGTGAGATTTTGGGCAATGTCGGGGCCGGGCCCGGCCGCAAACGGACTCCGTCCGCCGACGGGCCGATCCATGCGGACTCGTCGCCGATGTTGATCTGCACGACTCCCCCGAACCGATCGACGGCATCGGGTTCGGCACGGGCCACCAGTCCCTGTACCAACCATTCCGCACGCGTCGTATCCGCGGCGTCGAATGGTGCACCATGTCTGAATCCCCAGACCGCGAGTTGCCCGAGCGCCGGGCGCAACTCTTCGCCGATGCCGGTGAGGGCGTATGCCGCGACCGGAGCCGGTGGTGGAAGTACCGTGCGCTCGATCAAGCCTGCTTCTTCGAGACCCTTGAGACGACTGGCGAGCAGATTGGTGCCGATGCCCGGGAGCCCCTCGGCCAGGTCTTTGTATCTCCGCGGACCCATACCGAGGTCGCGCAGGATGAGAAGAGTCCATCGGTCGCCGAGGATGTCGAGCGCACGGGCGAGACCGCAGTTCTGGCCGTACGTTCGAGAATTCATAAGTATATTATAGTAGATACTTCACTTTTATATTGTCTTCGGTCACGTGACATTCCGCGCACCAATCAATCCCGGGCGAAGCCGCCTGTCGATCCCGACTGACTGGCGGGAGCGACAGGCATACGCGAGAACAAAGCTCAGTCGGCGAGGAAGGACTTCACCTCGGCCGTGAATTCCGCGAGATGCTGGAACAGGAACGCGTGGCCGGCGTCGCTGTACAGCACCAACTTGGCCGACGGGAGGTGCTCCACAGCGGAGTACGACGCGAAGGCGTGAATCATGACGTCGTGCGAACCGTTGGCATAGAGCACAGGCTGCCGAATCGTTTCGAGCCCCGCGACAACCTGCTCCCACGGCGTCGCCAGCGCCGCGGTGACTGCCTGGAGCTGCCCCCATAGCGGCGGCTTCGCTGACCACCGGAGCGTCCGTCGGCATCGCGGCCGAGACCTTGTCGAAGTGTTCGAGCCCCAGCTTTCGAGCCTCTTCGGTTTCGGGATAGAACAGATACAGCATGTCCTCGAGATCGGCGTCCGGCTTGGCCATGATTCCCAGGACCCGTTCGGTGATGGTCGGCATATTCGGGGCGAGGCCCGATCCGCTGCCCGCGACGATCAACTTGCGAACGAGATCGGGCCGCATGAGCGTGACCGCCTGCGCGACGACACCACCGAAGGACCAGCCGAGCAGGTCGACCTCGGTCAACCCCAGCGCTTCGATGAAGTCGATCGCGCCCGCGGCGAACCCCTCGACGGAGGTGAGGGCTTCGCCGCCGGTGTATCCGATACCGATGTTGTCGAACAGGATGACGTCCCGCTCGGCGGCGAGGAGGTCGAGGAACTCCGGATCCCACCAGTCGACGGTGGCACGGAAGCGGTGCAACAGCACCAGCGGAACTCCGCCGCGCGGGCCGATCCGGCGGTAGGTGAAACGCGCCGACGCTCCATCGACATGCAGATCCTCGGCGGCATTGACAGGTGTATAGGTACTCATATCGTTCTCCTCAGGTGGTGCGGATTAATCGATTGCCCACTAGCTATGCGATGAAAATCCTTGTGGCTCAGGCAATCTCAGCGAGAGCGGGATAGTCGGTGTACCCGCGCGGCCCGCCACCGTACAGCGTGGTGAAGTCCACCTCGTTCAGCTCCGCGCCGGTGCGCCAGCGCTCTACGAGATCGGGATTGGCGAGGAAGGCACGCCCGACGACGACGGCGTCGGCCAGGTCCTTGTCCAGCAGGTCCTCGACTGTTTCGAGCGACGTTGGTACCGGTGTAGCACCGAGGTTCAAGAGCACCGAACCGCCGAACCGAGCGCGGAGGTCACCGACGAGCGGTTCGAGGGACTCGAACGGGCTGGCCAGAATGCTGAGATACGCCAGACCCAATGGCGCGATCGCATCCACGACCGCCCGATACGTCTCGTCGAGGTCGGCACCGGGCACCTCGCCGATGCCGTTCAACTGATGACCGGGCGAGAGCCGCAGGCCGACCCGATCCGCACCGATCGCCTCGGCGACCGCCGTGACCACGTCGATGACGAACCGAGCCCGATTCTCCGGCGTGCCGCCGAATTCGTCGTCGCGGAGGTTGACCGTCGGATCGAGGAACTGGTGCAGCAGATAGCCGTTCGCACCGTGGATCTCGACCCCGTCGAGACCGGCGCGGATCGCGTTGCGGGCAGCCTCGACGAATTCGGAGATGATACTGGGGATTTCACCAGCCGCGATGGCTCGAGGCACATCGTGATCGACCATGCCGGTCAGCGTGAACATCTGACCGGGGGCCTGGACGGCGCTCGGCGCGATCGTATCCACACCACCCTTGTTGCTGGCATGGGCGACCCGCCCGACGTGCATCAACTGAGCCACGATCGTGCCACCGGCGCCGTGCACACCCTCGGCGACGAGTCGCCACCCGGCAACTTGTTCGTCGGTGTAGAGCCCGGGCACAGTCGGGTAGCCCTGGCCGACCGCACTGGGCGCAGTCCCCTCCGTGACGATCAGCCCCGCCCCGGCGCGCTGGGTGTAGTACTCGGCATTCATCGCCGTGGGCACGTTGCCTTCTCCCGCGCGGCTACGAGTCAGCGGCGCCATGACGAAAGACTGCGGTAGATCCCAAGGTCCGATTCGTACCGGCTTGAAAGCAACAGACATGCGTGATCCTCCTGGTGGGGATAGGTATCGAAAGGTGGATGGGGCGGAGCCAATCGGCGTCACTTTAAAAAAAGATAGTATTTACTACTCGATTCTGCAACCAAGCCTGTAGTGAAGCTCCCGCCGGCCCGTGTAGCCTCATCTATGTATACCGATCGGTTTACATTCTCTAGGAGGACGTCATGACTTCACTCGTCGATCAGACGGTGCTCGTCACCGGAGCCAATCGCGGCATGGGCCGCGAATACGTCGAGCAACTACTCGGCCGCGGGGTGAAGAAGATCTATGCCGCCGCCCGCGACCCACAGCAGATCCACGCAACAGACGCGCGCATCGTTCCGCTGCACCTCGATGTCACCAGCGCCGTCTCGGTCGCCGAAGCGGCCGAGACCGCAACCGATGTCAGCGTTCTGATCAACAATGCGGGCATCGCCCGCGGAGCCTCGGTACTCGGCCGATCCACGGACGGGCTTCGCGCGGAGCTGGAGACGAACCTGTTCGGCCCGCTCGCACTGGCTTCCGCATTCGCCGACCGGATCGTTGAGCGCTCCGGCGCCATCGTCAACGTCTCGTCGGTTCTCGCATGGCTTCCCATAGGCGGGAGCTATGGCGTATCGAAGGCGGCGATGTGGAGCGCGACGGACTCCATGCGCACCGAACTCGCCCCACGCGGCGTCCAGGTGGTGGGCGTCTACATGGGCCTCGTCGACACCGATATGGGGAAGAACTCGGATTCGCCGAAGTCCGATCCCGCGGATGTGGTTCGACAGGTGCTCGACGGCATCGAGTCCGGCGCCGCAGAAGTACTCGCGGACGAGCTCAGTCGACAGGCGCGCGCATGGCTGAGCGAGCCCGTGCAGAAACGCCTCGCACGACTGATGAGCAGCTGAGGAATGCCGACATGACGTTTACCATCCTTGGTATACCGGTGGGTCGCGCTGTATCGCCGCGGACCGCGCCTGATCGGAGCCCTCACACTGAACCGACCGAGATCATGAAATACCGCGGGCTCATCCTGAAACAGTCGAGCTGGGATGACGCTCTCGCGTTCGCCACCGCTCGTCGGAACACCGCGCGCCGAAGACCCTTCACCGACTCGCAGCGATAACCGCTGCTCACCCCTACCGCGACCGGCTTGCGAATACGTTGCCTTACAACGCTGTTGAGCAAACTACAGCGGGCGCAGCAGTCGGGTCGCCTGCAGCGCGATGTAGAGCTCGGCCGCCTGGGCCGGGTGATCGCAGTCGCGGCCGGTGAGGTCGCGAATCTTGCGCAGCCGGTAGAGCACGGTGTTGCGGTGATAGTGCATCTGCTGCGCGGCGGCCACAGTCGAGCCCTTGCACTCGAACCACACTTCGAGGGTGTGCAGCAAGGCCGTTCGCTCCGCCTCGGGCAGTTGCATGAGCGGGCCGAGGATTTGTGCGGCGGCACTGCGCGCCGCATCGGGTAGCCGCACCACCAGTAGTGCGACCGGCTCCGATTCGTAGCGGGTCACCGCAACCGCGCCGCGCGGTGTGCACTTGAGTGCCAGCCGGGCTTCGTCGCGCGCGGCGGCAATGCCTTGCGGACCGCTGAAGATTCGACTGACGCCCGCACGAGCTTCGACCGCCGCACCGAGTAAGTCGATGGCACTGTCGATTTCGGCGGGCGTGGGTGCGCAGATCAGACCGGTCCGGGTATCGGCGTAGAAATCCCAGATCGAAACGATGCCACGGTCCTTCAGCTTGGCGATCGCGGCTGCCATCGTGTTCTGATCCGAATCGGCCTCGGCGGCAAGCACTACGAACACCCCGGTCTCGGGTAGGCCAAGAGTACGCGCCGCGTCCAGAACCACAGCGGGATTCTCCGCGTGGTCGTCGAACAACGTCCGGATCACCCGGGCCCGCGACTCGATATCGGCCAAGGCAACCAGAGTTTCGGTCTCGCGGTATGCCTCGGCCGCGGCATCGGAGTACCGGTCGACGATGGCCCACAATTCGCCAGGAATCTTCAGCAGCTCGCCGTGGGCGACACCACCGGCACGGACCATCAACTCTTCCCAGATCAACCGACCACCGAGCCGGTACGCGTGCAGCATCGCCGCTATCGGCAAACCCTGTTCGGCCTTCAATCTGCCCGCCGCACGCGCGGATTCCAGCCGGACCGGATCGCGGCCCGCAAGGTAGCCGAGCATTGCGCTCAAGTTGTCCAGGCAGGCTCCGCGCAATTGCTCACGGGTCAGCAGTTGGGAGTCCAGGTATGCACGCTCGGATGCGACGATCCGGTCGGCGAGTTCGTCGGCCATCGAGTCCACCGAGTCCAGCAATTGCCTCGCGAGTTCGGTGGCCGCGAGCGAGTGCAACGGTCTGGCCACCACGGCAGCGTACCACCAGCGGTGTGGGCCACACCACACCGTGATTGTGCCGTCGCACAAAGTCGATCACCTACTCCCGCGACCGCCGCCCATGGCGTGCGACGACACTGATGCGGACAATTCCGACTATGACCATCAACGACTCGCCGACCGACCTGCAGGGCGCCGTCGACGCCGCACTGTCCGATCTTGCCGAGGGCGAAAAGGCCTGGGCCGCAATCTCCTTGGCCACGCGAGCCGAGCTGCTCGGGCGCGTCCGTGAGCGCACCGCGCAATATGCCCGAGAGTGGGTCGATGCGGCGGTCAGCTATAAGCGGCTGGATCCAGACACGGCGCTGGTCGGCGAGGAATGGATATCCGGCCCCTATGCGATGGCAGCCGGAGCTGGAGCACTAGAGCAGAGCCTGCGCGCACTCGCCGCCGGGCGCAGCCCACTCGAGAAGGCGCATTTCGGCACCGCCGGTGGACGCACCACGGTCCGCGTGCTGCCCACGTCGGTCTTCGACACTTTGCTGCTGAGCGGATTCAGCGCCGAGGTGTGGCTGCAGCCGGGAATCGGCCGGGCCGAAGCCATCCGAGCCGCGGGGCTGGCACAGCTCGACCCGATTCACACCAACGGCATCGGCGTGGTGCTCGGCGCGGGCAACATCACCTCGATCGCCCCGTTGGACGTGCTGTACGAGCTGTTCGCGCACAACCGCGTCGTCGCTTTGAAGCTGAATCCGATCACGGACCCGATGCTGGAGCCGCTGACCGATGTGCTGGAGCCGTTCATTGCGATCGGGGCCGTCCGGATCCTCACCGGCGCAGCCGATGTCGGCGAATATCTGGTGCAGCATCCAGACGTCGCACACGTACATATGACCGGCAGCGCCGCGACCCACGACGCGATCGTCTGGGGACACGGCGAGGACGCCGCGACACGCAAGGCCGCCGGTCGGCCTCGACTCGACAAGCCGATCACCAGCGAACTCGGCGGTGTCTCCCCGACCATCGTGCTGCCGGGCCGGTGGAGCAAGGCCGATCTGCGGTTCCAGGCCGACCACATTGTCACCCAGCGCCTGCACAACGGCGGATACAACTGTGTCGCGGCACAGGCCGTCGTGATTTCCGCCGACTGGGATCAGAAGGACGACTTCCTTCGCGAGCTGCGCGCGGCCTACGACGCCGCACCGAGTCGGGCCGCGTACTACCCGGGCAGCGACGATCGGGTCGCGGCAGCCGCATCGGCCTATCCGAGCGCCGAGCACTTCGGTGGCCGAGTCCTGATGCCGGGCCTGCGCGGCGACCGAAGCGAGACACTGCTGCAGACCGAATACTTCGCGCCGGTTCTCGGAGTTGTCGAATTGTCCGGCCTCGGACCCGATTTCGCGCGTGCGGCGGCGGCAGTGGCGAACGACGAGTTCGTCGGCACGCTCGGGGTGAATGTCATCGCGCACCCGGCGACCATCCGCGCGATGGGCGCGACATTCGACGACCTGATCGAGCAGCTGCACTACGGCACGATCGCGATCAATGCGTGGACCGGCGCCGGGTTCCTCACCGCCGCGGCCACCTGGGGTGCATATCCGGGCCACACGATCGACGACGTGCAGAGCGGAATCGGTGTGGTGCACAACGCATTCCTGATCGACCGGCCCGAACGCACGGTCGTGCGCGGACCGTTCCGCCCAGCGCCACGCTCGGTGCTGCATGGGGAATGGTCGCTCACCCCGAAGCCGCCGTGGTTTGTCAACAATACGACCGCGGCGACGACCGGACGGCGACTCGCCGCCTTCGCCGGAGCACCCGGATGGGGAAAACTGCCCGCAATCTTCGCATCCGCGTTGCGCGGCTGACCGAGCAGGAGCACACGTGGATACCCACGCCGATTACGTCGTCATCGGTACCGGATCGGCGGGCGCGGTCGTCGCCAACCGACTCAGTGCCGACCCCGCGACCAGCGTCATCGTGCTGGAGGCCGGGCCGCAGGACAAAGACAAATTCATCCATATCCCCGCCGCATTCTCGAAGCTGTTCCGCAGCGCCGTGGATTGGGATTACCGCACCGAACCGCAGCCCAATCTGGGCGGACGTGAAATCTATTGGCCCAGAGGCAAAACGCTGGGCGGCTCCTCGTCGCTCAACGCGATGATGTGGGTGCGCGGATTCGCCGCGGACTACGACGATTGGGCCGAGCGAGCTGGAAGCGACTGGTCCTTCGCTGAGGTCGTGCGGTACTTCCGCAAGATCGAAGCACTCGAGGGGGCACGCGAACCCGACGAGGGTGTCGACGGCCCGCTGCATGTGTCGCGGCAGCGCAGCCCGCGCGCGTTCACTGCGGCCTGGCTGGCGGCCGCGGCGGAGTCCGGGCACACCGTGGAGCGCCCGAATCTGCCCGAGCCGAAGGGTTTCTCCGAGACCGTCGTGACGCAGAAGGGCGGCGCACGCTGGAGCACGGCCGACGCCTACCTTCGGCCCGCGCTCGGCAGGAAGAACCTGACGTTGCGTACCGAGGCGGTCGCGACACGCATCATCTTCGATGGAACTCGCGCTGTGGCAGTCGAATTCGAGTCCAGCGGCAAGCGCGAGGTCGTGTATGCCCGCCGGGAAGTGGTGCTGTGCGGCGGCGCGATCAACAGTCCACAACTACTGATGCTCTCCGGTATCGGCGATCGCGAACATCTCGCCGAGCACGGCATCGCCACCGTGTACCACGCACCGGAGGTCGGGCAGAACCTGATGGACCATCTGGTCGCGATGCTCGGCTTCGACGTCGACAACGACAGCTTGTTCGCCGCGGAAAAGCCGCTGGAGCTCATCAATTACCTTGCCAGACACCGCGGGATGCTGACCTCCAATGTGGGTGAGGCCTACGGATTCGTGCGTAGCCGTCCGGATCTGGATCTGCCCGACCTCGAGCTGATCTTCGGACCCGCACCGTTCTTCGACGAGGGCATCGGAGAACCGTACGGCCACGCGGTGGTAATGGGATCGATCCTGCTCAAACCGCAGAGCAGAGGCCGCATCTCGTTGCGCTCGGCCGACCCACTGGCGAAGCCGGTCATCGATCCCCGCTACCTGTCCGACAGCGGCGGCGTCGATCGCGCGGCCATCCTGGCAGGCCTTCGCATGTGCGCGGAGATCGCCGAAGCACCCGCGTTGAAAAAACTGCTCGGCAAGGTCGCTCGTCCCGTGGGCGCACCGGATACCGGTGCTGACACGCTCGAAAAGGCGCTCACCTCCTGTTCACACACCCTGTATCACCCGGTGGGCACCTGCCGGATGGGCAGCGACGAAACCAGCGTCGTGACACCGGCTTTGCTGGTTCGAGGTGTCGAAGGGCTGCGGATCGCGGACGCATCGGTGATGCCCAGCATCATTCGCGGACACACTCACGCCCCGAGCGTGCTGATCGGTGAGAAGGCAGCCGACCTGATCCGCGGCTGAAAGGAGGGCCCCTGGGCGGCCTCGTGACGGGCGTCGGTTGTCAGCCGACGCCCTTCGAGTGCGGGCACGTTGCCGCCGGGGCCCATCCCCGCGACCTCACGTCCGAGAATCGTCGGCGTTGGTCGGCTGATGACCGAGCCAATGTGCGATCTCCAGGGCTACCCCGATCTCGAGACCGTTGCTGTCGAGGGAGACCGGCAGGATCTCCTGCGCACGTTGAATGCGGTTGAGAACGGTATTGCGATGCGCAAAGAGTGTTCGTGCGGCCCGCGACGCGCTGAATTGCTCACGGATGTAGATCCGCAATGTCTCCCGGAGTTCGGCATCCGCTGTCGTCACCTTCCCCAACGTCCGGGCGACGAACTCGTTGGCCCGCTGCTCGTTGTAGGTTGCGAGCGTCACGAGTTGGACGTCGGCGAAGCTGGCGAAACGCAAGTCCGGCAATCGTTGCATCAGTCGTTGCGTCTCGACCGCATCCAGGTGGCTGCGTCGAAAACCCTCCACCCCGGTGTCGGCCGGTCCCATGGCGATGCGCACGCCCTCGATATGCGACGTCGCCGCCGCGAGGGTTTGTGCATCGACGGCCGTCGCATTGGCCAACCAGGTCCACATCGAGGTGGAGCTGGCGATGACATCCAACGTCTGCTGTGCCTGGGTGGCCGCCCCCAGCGCCTCCGCCGCGCGCTGCAAGCCGCGCCGATCAGGCGCCCCGGGGTCCGTCCACAACACAGCCGCGGTGTGGCGGCGGTCGAATCGGTAGCCGAGGCGGTCGCTGGCGCGATCGTTGGCCATCGGAGCCCCTTCGAGAACGAGGCTCACCAATTCGAAACGCTGCGCGTGACTGTCCCGGGTGAGTTCGGCGCGTTCGGATTCGAGTTGAGCGGCCAGCGCGGCGAGCGTGACATCGACGAAGTCGGCCAGCGAACGGGCGGCCACGTCGAGAGCTTCCTGAAGTACGACGGGATCGGATGAGACGGCGAATGCCAGCCGCATCCAATGCCTCCAGAGCGCATTGTGTCCCGCGTGATATGCCGTGACCAGAATCTGTTCGACCCCTCGACGGAATGTGTCGCGGGCTATGCCGACCACTTCCGCACTCAGGTTTGCCGTGACCGGTTCCCTCGGAGCACTGCGCACGGAGGCGGCCCAGTGCAGCAGGTTGGCGCGGGAACTGGCCGTGACCTCGGCAACCAGCGACGGTTCGGTGCGAAAGGGTTCGATCGCCGCCGCGAAGACGGCATCGTGCACGTCGGTCATGACATCGGCGGGTTCAGCGAGCAGCATTCCGCAGACGTTTTGGACAACGCCGTCAGCACCCGGCAACGGGGTTGCAACTCGATTCACCGGTCGAATGTAACCCCGACACGATAGGCAGAACGCCCATTTGGCCGTCACTTCTTGGGCAAATCACTCTTGAGAGGTAGGTCACTCCATCCCGACACTTGTAACGCACGACACAGCGACAACGGCGAGAGGACCAGGCCATGGCGACGAAACGCAAGGTCGACCACAAAGCTCGGGATGAGATGTTCGGGTACGTCGACGTCCTGATCGTGGGTGCGGGGATCTCGGGAATCGGCGCGGGCAGCCATCTGAAGAGCAAGCTGCCGGACAAGACGTTCCTTATCGTGGATGCCCGCGAGAACATCGGCGGCACCTGGGACCTGTTCCGCTACCCCGGGATTCGCGCCGACACGGACGCGCAGACATTTTCCTACGAGTTCAAGCCGTGGAAGCTCGACAACGCGATCGCTGACGGCGCGGAGATCCTGAGCTACCTCCATGAGACGGTCGACGACTACAACTTGTCGTCCCATCTGCGACTCGGCTGGAAAGTCGCCTCGGCCAACTGGTCCTCCCAGCGGGGACTGTGGGCAGTCCAGCTGTCCAACGTCGGCACCGGCCACAGCGCGACCGTGGAATGCCGGTGGCTGTTCGGGGCCACCGGATACTACGACTACGACCAGGGATACCGGCCGCACTTCGATGACGAAGAGCGCTTCACCGGCGAGATCGTCCATCCCCAACATTGGCCGCAGGATCTGGACTACCGCGGTCGAAAGGTGGTGGTCATCGGCAGCGGCGCCACCGCGATCACGCTGGTCCCGGCGATGGCGGAGACCGCCGCGCACGTCACGCTGTTGCAGCGATCACCCACCTACATCCTCCCGATCCCGAGCCGTGACCCGGTCACCGACGGACTGCGCAGGCTCCTGCCCGAGCGCACGGCATACCGGATGAGCAGGACCATCAACAGAACTCGGCTCGCTGTCATCTATGCAGTGAGCCGTCGCTATCCGCGCTTTACCCGTCGACTCGTCCGCTGGGTCAACAAAAACGCGTTGCCGAAGGGCTATCCGGTCGATCAGCACTTCAAGCCCAGCTACGACCCGTGGCACGAGCGCATGTGCTTCGCCCGCGACGGCGACTTGTTCACCGCGATCAGCACCGGCAAGGCTTCCGTGGTCACCGACCGGATCGCCCGGTTCACCGAGCGCGGAATCGAACTCGCCACCGGGAACAGCCTCGACGCTGACATCGTCGTGACCGCGACCGGCCTACGGATGATGCCGCTGCGGGCGATGACTTTCAGCCTCGACGGCGTGCCGATCGACGTCGCCGACACGGTGGTCTACAAGGGCATGATGCTCTCGGGAGTACCGAACTTCGCCTTCGCCTTCGGTTACACCAATGCGGCGTGGACCTTGAAAGTCGACCTCGTCTGCGAGCATCTGTGCCGTCTCATCGCGCACCTGGACAGCACCGGCGAGCACATCGCGGTGCCGGTCGCCAACGACCCCACCCTTCAACTCACCCCGATGGTGGACTTCCACGCCGGTTATGTCCAACGAGCGGCTGAATCTCTTCCCCGGCAAGGTTCGCACGGCCCTTGGTCGATGGAGATGAGCTACGGAGCGGACCGAGACCGGCTCGTCCGGGGACCCGTGGCGGATCCCGCGTTGCGGTTCTCCCGCGTCGCTGCCGAATCCGATATCGCGTTGCGGGT
The DNA here is from genome assembly GCF_042869435.1 of Nocardia sp. NPDC006982. Lineage (NCBI taxonomy): Bacteria > Bacillati > Actinomycetota > Actinomycetes > Mycobacteriales > Nocardiaceae > Nocardia > Nocardia sp. NPDC006982. Next base: position 1,462,098 of record NZ_JBIAFV010000001.1, read on the forward strand.
CGGCTGAGGATGAGAAGGCAAGAGATCACCTTCCCCAGCGCTGGAACGACCTGTGCCGCATGGCATCTGCGGGCAGCTGACGACACCTTGCACGGCAAGAACGGACGGCCGTGCGTCGTGATGGCGCACGGCTTCAGCGGCACCCGCGACACCGGTTTGCTCGGATTCGCGGAGGGCTTCGCCGCCGCTGGCCTCGATGTGGTGCTCTTCGACTATCGCGGCTTCGGTGCCTCGGCTGGAAATCCGCGCCAGCTCGTGTCCTATCGCCGCCAACGCGCCGACTACCGTGCAGCGGTCCGCGCCGCGCGCAGTATCGAGGGTGTGGATCCCGGTCGGATCATCCTGTGGGGAACGTCGTACTCGGGTGGACATGTCTTGAAGATCGCCGCCGACGACCCTGACGTCGCAGCGATCGTGGCGATGACACCAGCTGTCGACGGTCCTGCCACAGTGGCGCACCTCGCCCGAAACGGAGGGCTGGCACCGATATTTCGGCTCGCCGCCGCGGGAGTTCGCGATGGGTTGGCCGCCGCCACCCGACGGCCGCCCTGGCTGTTGCCTGCCATCGGTCCATCTGGCTCGGGTGCGGTGTTGGCCAAAGACGGCGCACAAGAGGCGATGGCCGGTGTTGCCGGGCCGGGTTGGCGCAACGAGGTCTGTGCGCGGGTGGCACTCGAGCTCGCACTGAATCGGCCAGGCGGGTCCGCGCGTCGACTCCAGGCCCCGCTGCTCGTACAGGTGGGCGATGCGGACACGGTGGTCCCGGTCCGGGCGGCGCTGAAGGTAGCGGCCCGCGCAGGCGGCGGCGCCGAGGTTCGCCGCTACCCGGTGGACCACTTCGACGTGTACGACGGGCCCTGGCAGGTGCGCTTACTCGCCGATCAGGTCGCCTTCCTCACGCGCGAGCTGCGGCGCTTTCACGATCCGGTGATGGCCGTCGATCCTTCCTGACCACGTCGCCGATCCCCGCCACCTGCGCTGCGGGCGATCGACTGTGTGGGTGGATGCCGACACCACATTTCGTGCTGTCGGCACGAATACGGCTGAATTCTTCGGGCGGTCGAGACGTTTACCGTCCGGCACCCGAGCCCTAGAGTTGCGGTCCGCACAGGTGGGGTCTTGTCCGATGAGGGACTGAATCACAACGCGCGGCAACGCTGTTCTGTCGCGTCCCGCCTGTGGTCGGTTTCCCCGCCGGCTTCGACGATGAAGTCGTCACCAGTCGATGACAGGAATAGCCCTATGCTCCTGAACAGAACCCGTGACCTCACAGATCAGGTGGTCGTCATTACCGGCTCGACGGGAGGCTTCGGAACCGCCCTCGCGCACGAATTGGTCACTCGCGGAGCAAGAATCGCACTCATCGCGCGCCGACCAGAAGCGGCGCAGGCTCAGGCCGCTGGTCTTTCCGGCCTGGATTCGGCGCGCGGCTGGTGCGCCGATGTCACTGATCTCGGTCGGCTCGACGACGTAATGGGCGGCATCGCAGATCATTTCGGCCGCATCGATGTCGTCGTCGCCAATGCCGGGCTCGATCTGGCCGGTTCGGTGGCATCGCAGAGCGAAGCGGATTTCGCACACATCATCGATGTAAACCTGGTCGGGACGTGGCGCACGTTCAAAGCCGCGCTCCCCTATCTGAACGCCGACAGCTACCTGCTGGCCGTCGCGTCTATGGCGGCCTTCGTCCACTTCCCACTGCAGGCCGCCTACTGCGCCAGCAAGGCCGGGCTGCTCGCGATGGTCAACAGCCTGCGGCTCGAAGTCCGCCATGAGGGCGTCAAAGTCGGCTCCATCCACCCGACCTTCTTCGACACCCCACTGATGGACAAGATGCTCGCCGACCCGGTCGGGCAGGCGATCTGGGGCGGCAATGGCCCGGGCATGTGGCAGTTCGTTCCCATCGAGCGAGTGGTGGCCGACACCATCGCGGGTATCGAAAGACGTGCCGAACTGGTGGCCTCCCCCGGTCGGATGCACGCCGTTGCACTGACATCGGCGCTGTGGCGCAAACCGATCGAATGGATCGGCTTCCGCGAACGGGAGATCGCCCGGGCCGTACAGCTGGCGGCGAAATGAGCAACCCCAACCGGAAGCAGCCCCGGTTCCTGCCCTTGGCGGACGCGTTCTGGCTGTGGATCGAATCACCGGAAACGGCAATGCAAGTCGCCGCGCTATCCATCTTTCACACCGAAGAGGAAGCCGACAAATTCGTCCGACGGATCGTCGACGATTTCCGCAGCAAGCCCGCGACGGCCAGCCCCTTCAACGCCGTGATCCGCTCCGGACCGCTGCGACTGCTCAAGCGCCGTGAAATCGTCGATGATGTCGATATCGACTACCACTTCCGGCATTCCGCGCTCCCGGCGCCGGGCGGGCGGCGCGAACTCGCGATTCTCATCTCACGGCTGCACACCATCCCACTGGACCGCCGACGCCCGATGTGGGAGGCACATGTCATCGAAGGACTGGAGGGCAACCGCATCGCGGTGCACTTCAAGACCCACCACTCGCTGATGGACGGTGTCGCCGGGGTGGGCCTGATGGCCGCCACCTATTCACCCGATAAGGATGCGCCGTTGGCGCCGCCGGTATGGGCCAACACACCCCCGAATGGGTGCCGCAAACGCCGATACTGCACAACGACGGCGGTTTGGTCCGGCGCTTCTGGCGTTCCCGCAAGGCGGCGCGGAAGTTCTTCCGGGCGGGCCTATCCCCTGACAATCCGCTGGTCGGCCCGTTCCAGGCACCACGCAGCCCGCTCAATGTACGGACCAGCCCGCAGCGCCGCCTCCTCACCGCGACCGTCGCCCTCGACCGGGTCAAGGCGCTCGCCGCCGCGACCGAGACGAGCGTCAACGACATCGTCCTCGAAATGTGCGCCTCGGCGCTGCGGCGCTACCTGATCGATATCGGTGGACTTCCCGACCAACCGCTCATTGCCATGGTGCCGGTCAATGTCCGACAGACCGGCACCGACGGCAAAGCCGTCAGCGTCATCCTCGCCAACCTTGCAACGCACCAGGCGAGTCCGCGTGCCCGGCTCGCCACCATCGCGGCCTCCACCCGCGCGGGCAAGGAACACATCAAGTCGGTACCGCAGGAAGCGATGTCTGCCTACTCGACCTTGGCGATGACCACACACGTCGCCAAACAGCTCGTTCCCGGTGCGGCCTCGGCGCTGCGGCCGATGTTCAATCTCGTGATATCGAACGTCCCGGGACCCAAACAACCCATGTACGCCGGCGGAGCACGCGTGGAGAACTTCTTCCCGATGTCTTTGCTGTTCAAAAACGAGGCGCTCAACATCACTCCCATGCCGAGCAACTCGACTTCGGGTTCACCGCCTGCCGCAACGCGTTACCGCACATCCAGGATGTCGCCCACTACACGGTGGAGGCATTGGAAGAACTGGAATCGGCTGTCGACGGCAGGTAGAACAGTGCGTGCCCGCCGCTTCGGTCAGCGGGCACGCACTGGATCCGCGTGCGCCACGCGACGCCTGTCGACATGGTCGCGGATTCTCCCGACTACCTCCACCGCGGTCGGCACGAGGATCGGAAACAAGATGAAAAGAAACAATGGCAGCATTATCTGCAAAAATTCGAGCATAGCTGTCATAGAATGTGCGCGCAATATGAAATTCGAACAGCACATGACAAGTGGATCGGCCACCGGCCGTTACGCATCAGCCTTCGCGACAAGCGGGCTCGACGTGGAATTCGATATCGTCGAGCGTGATGTCTGCACCACATGATCCGCAAATAGTGCGCGCGATCAGCTCGTGCCGACACGACGAATGATGTAGCGTCACCGAATCAGCGCTGCCCTCGTCCAGCCAGCGGGCTTCCCACTCACGCATCGCTATGAGAACCGAGAAGAAGTCGCGTCCTTTATCGGTGAGGATGTACTCTCTGCGCGGTGGGTGTTCCTGGTATAGCTGTTTGGTCATCACGCCCCGCTCCACCAGTCGGGTAAGTCGATTCGACAGTACGTTTCGTGCGATGCCGAGAGATTTCTGGAATTCGTCGAAGCGACGGGTGCCCATGATCGCGTCGCGCATGATCAACGGTGTCCATGAATCACCGAACAGCTCCACTGTGCGAGCAACCGAGCACGCCGGGTCCGAGAATGTCGACTTCATGAATACAAAATATCCGCTCAGTCTCGCGATGGCTCCGCGATGAGATACTGATCATTCCGGAAGTTCGTCCGGTGCAATCGCCAGGAATCCAAACGGTCGTACCCACGCACGGTGACCGGAGGTCGTTGTTCGAGTCGGTAGCCATCGTGCTCGCGCAGTGCCTGTGCCATGTTCTCGTCGACCAGGGCCTCGCCAGGCGTGCCGACCGAGGTCAGCCTGCTCGCGATGTTCACCGTTGCCCCGAAAATATCACCGAGTCGATCCACGACCGGCCCCGAGGCGACCCCGATGCGCAGTGGCGGCTCGGAATCCGGCCATGCCGCAAGCAGATCGAGTGCGATATCTGCGGCGCCAGTCGGTCGGTCGGCCGTGAACAGCGCCGCATCACCGATCATTTTCACGATACGACCGCTATTCTCGCCGACGGCATTCGTGGTCGCGGACTCGAACGCATCGAGCAATCGCCGTATCTCGTATTCGCCCGCGCCGCGAGTCAGGGCCGTGTACCCCGAAATATCCGCGAATCCGACCGCCGTGCCGATCGGACGCGAGCTGTCCTCCTGCGCGACCGCGATCCGTCGAGCGATGTACGCGGCGACCTGCCTGCGCCACATGTAGGCGTGGGTTTGTTCGAGCAAAGGCAATATCTGCTCGGAGAATGTCAGCAACGCTGAAGCCGAGGTGGATGTTGTCACCTCGTCGAGGAAGTTGTCGACGGCCAACTGAGCCTCCCAGGTGGCCAACGGGGAGACCGACTGCGTAATCGCGCGAGTGATCGCGACGATCGCCGCATCGTCGACACCGGCGATATCACGCCATTTCCCGGCCCGACGCAACGCCTCGACGTCATCGTCGGTGAATGCCCGTTCCTCGTCCGGCGGCGTCGCGAATCCCATTGCTCGCCATATACGCTCGGCACGTTCACGGTCGATACCGGAAAGGCTCAGCACCTCGTCGGCGGTGTACTTGCGCGGACCGCCCAGGATCATCGCATCGACCGTATCGCCGATCTTCTGCAAATTGTCGCGGATGTCTCCGGGCAACGGCGGCCTATTGGTGGTCATCGGTTTCGCAACTTCCAATGGTGGGCTCTCCAGTGTGACTCATGGGCGACACCATTATGTTCCGGTAGCCGAACAATGATCACTATCGTCGAACCATCCTCCGACGCCGAGAACCAGCAGTGCTAGTCGTCGGATCGACGGCTGCGGTTGGGTAGCGCCGGTTCGAACTGGGCCAGCACCTGCAGCAGGAACGAGCGCGGTAGCCCAGCCGCTGACGGTGCTTCGGCGAGTGTTTCCAGGACCGGTTGCAGTTGGCGGCCGCTGTCGGCGACGAGCCGTGCCAGTCCCAGGCCCGCGCAATGCGACAGTGCCGGAGCCAGTAGTTCGGCCGCCCGCACTTTTTGCCCGGTTGCCGACAGGCAGCATCCGCGCAGCAGTTCAGCCAGGAGCAGTGCCCTCGGTCGTGTTTGGCGACTGATCTCGCGCACGAGGTGTTCGGCCCGGTCGAGGGCCTGCTGGGCAGCCGCCGGTGACGGTTCAGCGAGAAGCAGCCGGATCGCGGAATCGTGTTCGAGCTCGGATGCGATAGCCAGGGTCGCGGTGGGTTGCGCGGTATAGGGCGCGAGATTGTCGAGGGCCTGCCGTTCGCTAACGGTGATGGGCAGACCGAGGCGGACACGCTCGTTCACGATTCGTGCCGCCAGTCGTGGCAGTGACAGATCCGCGGCGATCTTCGCGCCCGCCGCCAGACGTTGCTGGGCGCGGTCGAGATCGCCGCGCACGGCCGCCAGGCGCGCACCGGTCCCGTACGTGGCCATCAAGAACTCCACGGCACCGCCCTCGGGACCGAGACCGATCTCGAGGAGTTCCTCCGCCTCGATGAATTGCCCTTTCTCATACAACAATTCGCCGAGCAAGGCACTCGCCAGCCGGGTGGCGTGCGACTGCTTACCGGTCCGCAACGCTAGGCGCAGAGCCATCCGATAACAAGACTCCGCAGCGGCGATATCGAGTTGTTCGGCGGCGGCCATACCGGCGATGCAATCGCAGTACATCACCCCGAAAGGACCCGAAGCGCGGTCTCTATACGGCTCCATCCACCGATGCCAGTGCTGGACCTGTTCGAAATCGAACCGATAGAGCGCGGACGCGGCCGCGGAGGCCGCCGCCGTGATGGAAAGGAAAGGCCGAGCCGAAGTCTGCACACGCGCCAACACCGGCGCTGGAACCTCGGCGGACCGATCTGCCACCAGATCATTGCAGACCCTGGCCAGAGACGCCTCGAGCCGGATCTCACCGGCCTGTTCATCATCGACCGTGCCCGCAGCCAGCGCGGTGTCGGCTCGATCGAGTGCGACGATGGCGGCCGAGCGTCGCTGCAGGGCGACATTCGCCCAGCCTATCTGTACCTGCAGAACCGGATTCAGCGCTGTCAGTGAACCGGGCAGCTTCGCGACCAAGCCGAGGAAGGTCGCCATCCGCGAACCCTCGAGCAGTTTCTCGCCGCGCTCTTGCACCAGCCGCATGGCCAGGTCCGAGGCGTCGGCGGCGAGGGCATGGTCGACCGCCTCGTTCGGCATATCGTGGTCGGCGAACCACGACGAGGCTCTCAGGTGCAATTGCTCGAGCAGGCCGGGGTGTTGTTGGACGAGTCGACGACGCAGGAAGTCGGCGAACAGTCCGTGATAGCGGAACCACTCCAGATCGTCATCGATATTGCGCAGGAACAAATCACGCTGGCGAACGTCCTCGAGCAATTCCTGGCCGGGTTTGCGGTCGGTCAGCGCTTCGGCGAGCTCACCGCAGATGCGTTCGGTGACCGCTGTGCGCATCAGGAACTCGAGTATGTCCGGTTCTAGCGAGCCGACGACATTTTCCAGCAGATACTCGCCGATCGCGTAGTGGCGTCCGGATATCTGGCTGATGTAGGTGCCCGGGTCTGCCTTACCGCGCAGCGATAACGACGCCAGTTGCAGCGCCGCGACCCAGCCTTCGGTCGAGCGGCGCAAGTTCTCCATATCGGTGGCCGCCAGCGACAATCCGTTCATCCCGCTGAGGAACGCCGTCGTCTCGGCGCCGTCGAATCGCAGTGCGGCCTCGTCGATTTCGAGAAGTTCATCGCTGACGCGCAGCCGACTCAGTGGCAACCCCTTGCGGGTGCGACTGGTTACGATCAGCCGCAGATGATGACAGCCGCGGTCGAGCAGGAATTCGATGGCCGCGATCGAGGATCGGCTGGTCACGCGATGCCAGTCATCGATCACCAACGCGACCGTTTCACCGCTGTCGTGGATCTGATCGATCAGAGTCGTCATCACATGGCGTCCGGCATCGGTGGAACGCTGCTCGAGCAGCTCCGTCAGTCCCGTCGCCAGCTCGGGACGAGTGCCCCGGATCGCGTGCACGATGTGCGCCAGCAACCACACCACATTGTTGTCGTCGGGATCCACGCTCAACCAGGCGACGGGGACACCTTCGGCCTCGAGCACGTCACCCCACTGCGCGGCCAGGGTGCTCTTCCCGAAACCTGCCGGACCGTGGATCAAGACCAGCCGTCGTGCCCGCGCCTCGCGCAAGACAGCCAGCAACCGCGGCCGCTCGACCGGCCGACGCAGCGTGCTCGGCGGCCGATACCGGGTCGCCGGAGTAGGCAATGGAACGTCGGGCACCGACGTTTCGGCCACCGGTACCGACCGAACCGCCGCGGATCGCTCGATCCCGCTCTCTGTCCCGGTGCCGGGCGGCAGCGCCATCGTGTCGACGTGGACACCGCTGGAGAACTGCACGTTCCGCAACAACTCGCCGAATTCGCGTGCGCCGCCAGGCCGCTCGGCCGGATCGGCGTCCAGTGCCGACTCGATCGCCGTGCACAGCATCGCGGGCACGCCGGCTCCGCGCAGATCCGGAATGGGCTCCGAGCTTATTCGCAGAAACTGGGTGACCAGCGATTCACCGGTCCGGCGTTCGAACGCCGCGTGGCCGGTCAGCAGGCAGAACAGGCTGGCGCCGAGACCGTACACATCCGAGGCCGCCGACGGATCCTCACCTTTGAGGATCTCGGGTGCGGTGAACGCGGGTGTCCCTGCCACCACACCAGCCGATGTCTCGAAGCCGCCACCGATCCGGGCGATACCGAAATCCGCGAGCTGAGGCTCACCGTAATCGCTGAGCAGGACATTGGCGGGGTTCACATCACGGTGCAGGACCCCGAACGCATGGGCCGCGGCCAGTGCACCGGCCAGTTTCACCCCGATCGACAGCACTTCCTGCCACGGCACCGGTCCTTGCTCGCGGACCCGACTCATCAGCGATCCCTGCGCATGCAGTGGCATCACTATGAAGGGCTGCCCGGTTGGGGTGACATCTGCTCGCAGTACCTGCACGATGTGCGGGTGTCCGGAAAACCGGCCTAGCGCCTGCTGCTCGCGCAGGAAGCGGGCACGCTCGTCGCCGGAAACCTCCGACGTCAACACCTTCACCGCTACCTGACGGTCGAGCGAACCCTCGACGCATCGGTACACGACACCGAAACCGCCCCGACCGATCTCCTGCGCATCGTCGAACCCGGCCGCAGCCAATTCCGCCGCGATACCGAACTGCAGGTCGCGTTGCGTCCCCTCCGGGTCCTGCGACACCGGCCGCTCATCCACACCAACGGACGTGCGAAACCCCCACCGCGGCACACCACTGTGCAGCCGGCCCGCCCCACAAGACCCCGCCGCAGCCACTCATTCGCGCCACCTCTCGACCTGCGAAAGTGCCCCGACAATTCGAGGATAGTCTTCCGACGAGCGAGAACCGGCGATTCCGAACAGGCGACGGAGCGGGGCCCTATTCGTGCGGACTCAGATCGCGAGGACGAGTTTTCCGGTGTTCGCACCCACGAACAGCATGTTCAGTGTTTCACCGAACCGGGCGACTCCACCCTCGACAACGTGCTCTCGCGCCTTGATCTTGCCGTCGGCCAACCACTGCGAGATCTTCGCGACGGCCTCGCCGTAGCGGTCGCGGTAGTCGAACACTACGAATCCGGTCATCGAGGCCCGGAAGATCAGCAGAGACATATAGCGCGAGGGGCCGGGAGCCGGTTTGTCGTCGTTGTACGACGAAATCGCCCCGCAGATGACCACCCTCGCACCCCGCGCCAGATTCGCCAGCGCAGCATCGAGGATGTCGCCACCGACATTGTCGAAGAACACGTCGATTCCCTCCGGCGCCAGCTCCCGCAGTCGGTGCAGCACATCCTCGCCGCGATAATCGATCGCTGCGTCGAAGCCGAGTTCCTCGATCAGCACGCGGCACTTCTGCGCACCGCCCGCAATCCCGATGACCCGCGCTCCGAAAGCTTTCGCGATCTGACCGGCGACCCCACCCACGGCTCCGGCCGCGGCCGAGATCACGACGGTCTCACCGGCCCGCAGTTTGCCGACCTCGAGCAGACCGAAATAGGCAGTCATACCGGGCATTCCGAGAGCGCCGAGCCAGGTCGCCGCTGGTGCGATGCCGAGATCGATCCGCTGTACGCCGTTGCCGTCGCTGATCGCGTATTCGGTCACGCCGAAGGTGCCGCTGACGGTGTCACCGACCGCGAAGTCGGGATGCGCCGACTCGACGACGGTGGCGATATCCAGCGAGCGCATGACCTCATCGATGCCGACCGGCGGTAGGTACGACCGGACATCGTTCAGCCACCCGCGCATGGCCGGGTCGATAGATATCAGATCGACCTTCACCAGGATCTGCCCGGCGGCGATGGCGGGAAGTTCCTCGGTCGTGACACGCCAGGTGTCCGCATCGGGCAACCCGGATGGCCGCTTCGCGAGTAGTACCTGCTGGGTCTTCGTCATTGATTCTCCTTACGCGGTGCTGTAGCCAGCGGTCCCGTTCTTCTTCGTAGGCCTCGAGTACCTGTTCGGTGACGTGGTCGATGTAGGCGAAATTCGCCGCCGCCAGCCGTTGCGCGACGGCGGTCAGCAGGTACGGGTCGCTGACCTTGGTGTTGAGGATTGCCAAGGCTCGCTGCAGGACCGTGTGCTGACCGAGCCGATAGGCGCGGACCAGAGCTCGAACCGGAACGCCGCGTTGGGCGAGGCGTCGGGCGATTCGCCGCGCAACTCCGCGATCTCGCTCGAAAGTCGTTGGTAGAGCTCGCGAATCAAGGCGGCGCGGTCATGGCTCAGTGCCGCGCCGACCTCTGCCACACAGGCGGCGACCTGTGTGGCGAGGTCCGTCGATCCCGGGTACCCCCTATGCGCGATCAGCTATTGGGTCGACAGCACATCGCCGAGTTCCTGCCTATGCTGTTCGATCCACTCCGCTTCCTCGCCGGGAGCGGGCATGATCAGCCCGGCCTCCATGATGGAAGTGGGATCCATCTCGTTGAGTCCGAGCAGCAGACTTCGGGCGTCCTGGCCGGTGATGGCGGTCCACGCCGCCGACAACCGGGTGAGCAGTTCGGCCCGCGATGTGCGATCCCGACCGGCCCGGATATTTCCGCTGATCACCGAAACCGTGTTGGGCTTACCGGCGGTGAAAAACGCCGACGGCTCGTATTCGACGAATACAACGTTGACGAATCCCCGAGGCGCGCCGGTGACCGAGGTATGAATGGCGGTGATTGCTTCGGCCAGCTCGGCGCGATGGTCCTCAGCCAGCGACCTCGCGGGAACCAGAACTTGATATAGCGGCATGGGCTTTCCTTTCGAATTGATCAGCGGCCGACCATAATTCCGCAAAGAGCGTCAGTGAATGGTCGATCCGCTGTGGTCGACATGCAGATTGATTTCGCGCTTGAGGATCTTTCCGGTCGGCCCCTTCGGCAAGGCGTCGACGATGTGGAGGTGCCGGGGGTATTTGTAGGCGGCGACGCGTTCCTTGACGAACTCACGCAGTTCGTCGGCGCCGACCGATGCGCCGGGCTTGAGGGCGACAGCTGCAGCGACCTCCTCACCGAGCTCGGCGTGCGCGACACCGACGACCGCCGCCTCGGCGACATCGGGGTGCTCGTAGAGCGCCTCCTCGACCTCGCGCGGGTAGACGTTGTAGCCGCCGCGAATGATCATGTCCTTCTTGCGGTCGACGATGAAGTAGTTGCCGTTCGCATCGATCCGGCCCAGATCGCCGGTGTGAAACCAGCCATCGGTGATCGCTTCGGCGGTCTCCTCATGCTTGTTCCAATAGCCCTTCATGATGTTGTCACCGCGAATCACGATCTCACCGACCGTGCCGTCGGCCACCTCGCCGCCCTCGTCGTCGACCACTCGCAGTTCGACGCCGCGGACCGGGGTACCGATGGAACCGGGTACACGGGGCCGATCGGGGTGATTGAAGCACGCGACGGGCGAGGTCTCCGATAGCCCGTACCCTTCGAGCACCACGCATCCGAACTGCTTCTCGAAGGCGTGCAGCACCTCCACCGGCAGCGCGGAGCCACCACTGACGCAGAGCCGCAGTGCGCCGAGGTCGATGTCGGCGGCACCCGGATGGTTCAGCAGCGCCGAGTACATCGTCGGCACCCCCTCGAAGACCGTCACCTGATCTCGAACCAGTAGCTCCAATGCCTTGGCCGGGTCGAACCGCGGCAGCAGCGTCAGCGTCGCGCCGACGCGCACGGCGGCGTTCAGTGCGCATGTCTGCCCGAATACATGGAACAGCGGTAGCCCGCCGAAGATCACGTCGTCTGCGGTCAGCTCGAGCAGGGTCTGTGTGCAGACGTCGACGTTGCTGCCCAGGTTGGCGTGGGTCAGCTCGGCGCCCTTCGGCAAGCCGGTGGTGCCGGAGGTGTACAGGATTACCGCGGTGTCATCGGGGCGGCGCTCGATCACCTCCTCGCGCGGCTCGATCGCCATCACTTGGTCGAGGAACTCGGCCGGAACAACCGGTATCGCGGTACTGCCCGCCTGCGTGGCACCCGCGGCGGCTTCGGCGGCGAAGTCCTGCCAGACGAATATCAGCTTGGCGCCGGAATCGCGCAGGTAGTAGGCAACTTCACGTTCCTTGAGCAAGGGGTTCATCGGTACCACAACCGCGCCCATCCGCAGGATGGCGTAGTAGAGAGCGGCGAAATGCGGGACGTTCGGGAGCATGATCGCGACCCGATCACCCGGCGCCACCTCGTATGCGGCCAGTAGCCCGCCGATGTGCTGACTGAGCGCCTCCAAGTGCCCGTAGGAAACGGCCGTCTCGTCGAGCCGAATCGCCACATGGTGGGGATGGTTATGGGCAGAGATCACGAGGTTTCCGGCGAGATTCATTTTCCGTTGCTTTCGTCGGGCGCCGAAGGTCCGGCTTCGGTACATATCGGCACGTCGCCCTCAGGCAAGCGCCCTGATAGAACTGCGTTCATAACTTCGTTATTAGAGGGTAGGCGATCCGCCACTTGGAGTCGAGTGTCTCGGTGCCGTCCGAGCACGAGCGCAATTCGATGATCAACCCGACCTGCTGACATCTCGGCGGTCACGTCCCAACGAACAATCGTTCGCACCGCAGGCGCGGCAGCAACCCATCGTCTTCGAAAATCACTGCCGGGATGACCGGCGCTCACGCCGGGCTGAAGTTGCTCGCCATATCGGCGGCCGCGAACTCGCTGACGGCACGGTCCGCGGCGGTCGAGGCCTCCAGCCGTTCGATGATCGATGCCAGCTCGACCGCCGGAAGCGGGCAGGTCAGCTCATCCTCGGGGAGGTTGGTTCGGGTCCGGCTCACCGCGCAGCCGGGGCTCACCGCGACCTGCCCGGCCTGGGCGAGTGGGACGATCACACACTGCGGCTTGCGGGCCAAGGTGAGATCGGGGACGGCACCGAGCAGGGTCATCAACGCCGTCGGCGACAGTTTGACCAGGACCACGTCCGGGTTTTCCGCCTCGGCCAGCGGTTGATAGGTGATCGAGGACGGACGGAACGGCAACGCCGCGGCGGCCATCAGGTCGGCCTCGCCGACCCAGCCGCTGCCCACCAGGGCCGCGGTGTCCGCGCCGGCGGCGGCCTGTTCGAGCGGGATCAGCCCATGGGTGTAGCTGCCGACGCTGCAATGGGCGTGATCGGCGGCGACAGTATCGAGACGTTGCCGCTGCGCCGGTGTCCAGAAACAGCATCCGGCCGGTTGCGCCGGGACCGGACCGGGCGCATCCGTGGTCGCATCGAAACTTACCGCGACAGGTGTTTCGGTGACGCCGAGAAGCTCGGACAAACGGCGGGCCAAAACGGCGTAGGTGCTCATGATCAGGGCCTTTCGGGAAGGGTTGTCATGCATAGGTGAGGCGGACCCGGTGGGTATCGATGTCGAGGTCGATGGCCACCGCACCGGGTTGTGAACGGCGCCAGGTGTCGAAGGGGCGGCCGTCGACCTCCAGCGAGACCGCCGCGTCGTGCGGCAGGTTGTCGACGGTGAACGAAGTCGGCGCTCCCCGTCGCGACGGGGTCGCGGCGAAGGTGTCGATTTCGAGCACTCGGCGCCGAATGTCGTTGTGGGTGCGTCGGATACCGATCAGCGGGTAGTCGAGGCCGCAGACGGTCGGCTCGTCGTACATGGTGGTGTTCGGGGAGTTGAAAACCCGGGACCAGGCGCCGGGTTCCGCGCATTCGATCATCATCATGGTGGCGTTGATCTGGCCGCGCGGCCACTGTTCGCCCAGCCCGCACCAGAACGCGAAGCGGCTGTCGTCTTGGCCGAAATACCTTGGCTCGAACTGACTTTCGGACACCGCGCGCAGGCGTTCCCAGGTGATGGTGTCACCGATTTCGCGCGCCATCCACAGGGCGATGGACAGCATCTGCGGGTCATCAGCCAACTGGACGACCGGCACTTTGGGGTTGTTCCAGCCCAGCTGGCGCATCGCCGATTCGTACAGTTCGATCCCGAGTTCGGGATCCTGCGGATAGATGTAGTGCACAAGGGTCAGCGCGCTGTAGCCGTTCACCGAGCCGGGGAAGGTCATCGTCGCGTTTTCGATCGGGTCGTAGAAGAGCGCCACCCAATCGATGCGACCTTGCCGGTCCCGTCCCATGTAGTGCTTCTTGGCGAATTCGATCCAATCCAGGAACGGTTCGTTGAGCGAGGTGTGCAGCACCGAGTCGTACATTTTGAGGCCCAGACCGGCCGCGGTCACACAAAACGGCCAGATCTTGGTGTTCTCGCAGTGCGGGCCTTGGGGTCGCGCCGCCATCTGGTCGGAGATGAACTTCGCCATCCGCTGGTGTGTCCAGGTGAATCTGCGGTTCTGGTATCCGGAAACCTCGAATGGAGTGGTTTGCCTCGACTGTCCCGAGACGTAGTGGCGCATGCCGAGCAGCAAATTGAGCCACCCACGATAAAACAGGTTTCCGTCGCAGCCGACCGGGTCGGGCTGCAGTCCCCATGGTTCGACGCCGTTGCCGGTCCAGCCGGGTAGGGCGTACCGACCACGCAGATGCTCGGGTACCACCATCAACCATTCAGGGGGATATTTGTCGACGTTGGGGTCGGGCCCGATAAGGGTGTTCCAGTCGATACCGCCCCAGAAGGTGACATAGCGGCGCGCCAGCTCGTCGAGGATGCGGGTATAGCCTTCCCGCCACGCCGGAGTCGCTTCCACCATCATCGGCAGCACGTAGCCCATCTCGGCGAGGTCGAAGCGCGGGAACGCGCACATCGGCGGCTCGCTGTAGCGATCCCACCACGGATGCGGCTCGCCCTGATCGGACCAGTCGTCGTCGGTCGTGGCCTTGTCCCACATGAACCTCAGCCAGCCCAGCGATCGGTCGTTGAGTCCGGCCGCGGCGGTTGTCGTCGTCATCGCATGGGTTGCGGGTGTCGTGGTCGTCGGCGTTGCTGCCAGCTGTGTCATCTCATGGCTCCGGCATAGGTTCGTCTGTGGTGCCGCGGACCATCCACAACGTGGACCTGGCTTTCCAGGCGGCCTTCCACTCGGGATCCAGGCGCACCACCGCAGGCTCGATGAGAATGGTCTCGTCCCCGCTCGCAGCGGGGTCGTGGGCGATGTAGGCATCGGGGATCCGGTGGCGGGGTCCACTCGTGGGCCCGATCTTGATGAACTTCCGAGTAAGGCCGAAGAACCACAGCAGTACGAAGGCACTGCCATGAATCTCGACTGTGCCCTGGTGATTTGCTTCGACCAGCTTGTCGACCGCCCTCGGGGAACTGAGAATGCGCAGCGCTTGCCGACTCGAGCCGATGTGCACCGCACAGTCGGCTGCGGCGGCATGGCCGGAATGTGATGTCGCCCGGCGCAATTGCGTATCGAAGATCCAGTGCCGGGCGACCCGGTCACCAGCGGACATCTCGAAGGTCAGCGAGCGGGTTATCTGCGACCGCACGGACGGCATGAACCGGGATCCCTGGGCGATGCACTGCCCGAGGAACCAGAGCAGCAGGCGCATGGCCGCGTTCGACATCGGTTACCGCACCGTCCCGATGACCGGCGCGGGTTGCAGGTGGCGAACCAAGAACGCGGTTTGCTCGGTCACTAACTGCTCGAATGCCTCCCCGAGGTAGAAATCGAAATGTCCTGCGTCGTACAGCCGAACATCGCCGCGCGGTGCCTGGCGGGCGTAGCGCTCGGTCTGCTTGGGCGGGGCGACCGAATCGGTTGCGCTGATGCAGATCAGGATCGGCGCAACGATGCGCTTGGCCGACCGACCGGGCCGATACCGGATCAGGCTCGTGACACTGCGGGCCGCGGCACGGTTGATCCACTGGAAGCCAGGAGGCAGCAGCGCGTGCATCCCGGGCAGCGCATCGGGTGCGTTCATGAGGGCCATCTCCCCCGGTGCCGCGGCGACCGGAACGCAGATCGGCTCCTCATCCCGCGCCGCCGCCACCAGATCGCGGGCCACAACGCGCAACAGCGCCAGCGTCTCCCCCAGCCCCAGACCGGCCGCCGATGCGAGTCCGTCGGTGAATGGGCACTGGGCGACCGCGGCACGAAGTTCCGGATGCCGGGCGGCGACCGAAATGGCATGTCCGCCACCGAGGGAACTCCCCCATACCGCGACCCGAGCCCGATCGACTTCCGGCAAGCTGACCGCGTACTCGAGCGCGGCGTCCCAGTCGGCGAGCTGCTTGCTCATCGACAACACCTGGCGTGGTGCGCCGCCGCTGTCACCGAGATGACGGTAGGTGAATACCAACACCGCCAGCCCGGCCGCGGCGAATCGCTCGGCGTAAGGCGCCAGCCCCATCTCCCGAGTGGCACCCAAACCGTGCCCCATCACAACCACGGGCACCGGCTTATCGACGGCAACATCCGGCAGGTACAGCCAAGCCGAGCAGAAGGAGTCGCCGGAGGGAAAATCCACGGTGCGGCGGCCGAATGCGTAAGGTGCTTTGCGAGACATTTCTTTCACTTCCTGGTTGTGGTATCGAGCGCGGCACTGCCGTGCCGTAGCGCCGCGTCATAGCCGCCGGGCCGATACAGCGGCAGCTCACCGCTCTCGGCGGTCTCACGCAGGTAGCGCAGCATGATCTCCTGTGCCTGTCGCTGCGGCAGCGATGCCAGGAATTCGGTGCGCTCGAGGTGCAGGCCCTCGGCCATCGACAGCGATCCCCCCACATTCACCGACCGCTTGATGGCGGCGATCGCCTCGGTCGGCCGTGCCGCGAGATGCATGCCGCGTTCGATCGCGCGATCCATGAGCCGATCGGCGGGGACGATCTCATCGATCGCCCCGATCGCCAGCGCTTCCTCGGCCGGGAACGGCTTGCCTTCCAAGATCGCGACCAGCGCGCGGTGTGCTCCGATGAGCCGAGGCAGGCGCTGGGTGCCACCGGCACCGGGCGCGAACCCGAGTAGCACCTCAGGATGCCCGATGAAATAGTCGCCTTCGGCCATCAATCGCAGGTCACAGGCCCACGAGATCTCCGCGCCCACACCGAGCACCGACCCGTTGAGTGCCGCGACGAAGATCGTGGAACTGGTGCTCATCCGCAGCAATGTCTCGTGCATGAGGTCGAGCTGGACGGCCCCGGTCAGCGGAGTCTTCCGGGCAATCCATCGGGTGAGTTTGTTCCGGCCGAATTGGTGGGCGATCCGCGCCACCACATTCGTGATACCTCGGCCGACCGGAGGGATGACCGAACCGTCTTCCTGCAGCCATCGCAGATCGGCATGGCTGATGAATCGGCTCGGGTGCGACCCGGCGAACACCACCACGCGAACCTCGGGATCGCGGTCGGCGCGCTCGACGAGATCGAACAGTTCGGGAGCATCCTCGCGGCCGAACAGGCCCAGCTCATTGCGGGCGAAAAGCGCGACGATCACTCCGCCGTCGAGTTTCTCGATCTGGATGCGTTGCGTCCCGGGACGTGGCTGCGACATGGCGCCGACTCCTATCCGATCTGGGAAACCACACCTGAGACAGGTGCGAGAACGAAGTTTGGAACTTCGTTATGAACTTCGTTATGGGGACAATAGTGCACTAGGTCACATTGGACAAGACTCATGATCGCCGACTCATTCTTCGTCGTTCCTCGCCGAGTCGAACTGGGCGAATGCCCGGTAGCCTCGTTTCACCAACCCAAAGCTGTCCGAACCTGGAGGTGAGCGGCTCCGATGCCGAAGCCAAGCAAAGAAGCCGCCACTCGATTGACTGCCGATCAGATCGCCGAACGGCTGGTCGAGGCGGCCACGCGACTGCTCGCCGAGAAGGGGCCTTCGCAGATCAAGGCTCGCTCGGTGGCCGAGGCCGCGCAAGTATCGACGATGGCGGTGTACTACCACCTCGGCGGAGTGCCCGAGCTACTCCAAGGCGTCGTCGATAAGGGATTCCGGGATCTGGGCCGGGCGCTCGTCGCAACGCCTCCGAGCGATGATCCGGTCACGGACCTGTTCGCTATGGCGTTGACCTACCGCAGTTTCGCACAGGACAATCCCCACCTGTACGACTTGATGTTCGGACTCTCGACCCGCGGAAGCTATCGACCACCCAAAGCCTCGAACTCCCAGAGCAGACGATCCGACGAATTCCAGGCCGCCTACGCACATCTGGTCCAGGCATGCGCCCGGCTCGCGCACAGCGGCCGCCTGCGCGGCAACGCGGATCCCGACGTCGTAGCCACCCAACTCTGGAGCTGCGTGCACGGATTCATCACGCTGGAATTGGGCGATTACTTCGTCCAATTCTCGGACCCCGTGCGCCAGGTCTTGCAACCGATGACAGTGAATCTGCTGGTCGGTTTCGGCGACACCGCCGAGTCGGCGAATGCCTCCGAAACCGCGGCGGCCCGCTCGATGAGCAGCGACCCCGCGTAGGCGCGCACGACCACAACCCGGCACAACATCGAAAGACGGCGCTCGATCACCGCTGCTCACTCTTGCCTTCCGCCTATAACGAAGTTATCCTCGGTTGATGCAACGAAGCTTGGCAGGTCGACGACTGGTAGTTACCGGAGCCGCACGCGGCATCGGGGAAAAGGTGGCACGCCTTGCCGCCGCCCGCGGCGCACGCGTGGCCTTGATCGGACTCGAGCCCGACAAATTGCGCGCGCTGGCCGCCGACCTAGGGCCCACCGCCTGCTGGCGGGAGGCCGACGTGCGCGACGGCACCGCACTGCGGTCGGCGATCGATGACTGCGCCGAAATCATGGGCGGCATCGACTTCCTTGTCGCCAACGCGGGGGTGGCGGCCTACGGGACCGTGCGGCAGATGGATGAGGCATCGTTCGATCGCGTACTGGACATCAACCTGAACGGCGTCTTTCGAACCCTCAAGCACACAACGCCGCACCTAGAGCGCACCCGAGGTCACGTACTGGTCATCGCGTCCGCGCTGTCGTTCATGCCCCTCGCCGGATTGGCCTCCTACGGTGCGAGCAAGGCCGGAGTCGAAATGCTCACCCTGGCCTACCGCCAAGAGGTGGCGCACCTCGGTGTCACGGTCGGCGTGGTCCACCCCTCATGGATCGACACGGACCTTGTCCGAGGCGCCGACGCGGACCTGCCCTCGTTCCAGGGCATACGCAAAAAGCTGCCCTATCCGGGCAACGTCACCACGAGCGTCGACGAGGCGGCCGGCGCGATCGTCGACGGACTCGCGCGCCGTCGTGCCCGCGTGTACGTACCGCGCGCGGTCGGCGTGGCCAACTGGGCGAAGGGTGCCGTGAACTCACCGCTGACCTGGCGTTGGGCCAGGCGCTTCGCCGCCCAACTGGTTCCGAACCTGGAGCGTGAGGTCGAGGCACTGGGACGACACGACCAGCTCACGCCGGGAATCGACAACAAGCCCACTACCGAAGTCCGACAAACCAAATGACGGCACACCCGGCCGATGCGTCGGTTCGGCGACGACACCATCCGGCACGACTCGCGTGACCATCAGGAGACAGACATGAACGACACGATGCAGGCCATCAGCCAGCACGAGCTCGGCGGACCCGACGTGCTCCAGCGCGTCACCCTGCCGATCCCGGCGCCTGGCATCGGCGAGGTCGTCGTCCGAGTACACGCCGCCGGCGTCAACCCGGTCGACGCGTTGGCTCGCCAGAGCGGCCTGTTCGTCAGCGAGCTGCCGTTCGTGCTCGGTTGGGATATCTCGGGCCACGTGGTGGCAGTGGGCCCGGGTGTGACCGTGCATCAGCCCGGCGACGAGGTGTTCGGCATGCTGCCATTCCCGCACGGCCACGGCGCCTACGCCGAGTACGCCGTCGCTCCGGCCCGCGTGCTCGTCCCGAAACCGCAGCGTCTCGATCATATCCAAGCCGCCGCCCTCCCCTTGGCTGGTCTCACCGCTTGGCAGGCCCTCGTTGATACGGCTCGCATCGACCAAGACAGTCGCGTATTGATCAACGGTGCGGCTGGCGGTGTCGGACATCTCGCGGTGCAGATCGCGAAAACCCGTGGCGCACATGTCATCGCATTGGCTTCGGCACAGGACGCCGACTTCGTCGCCGTAGTGGGCGCCGACGAGGTGATCGACTACACCACGACCGATTTCACCCAAGCCGTCAAGGAAGTCGACGCCGTCCTCGAGGTCATCGGCGGCGACTACCCCGCCAAGGCCTTGGAAGTTCTCAAACCCGGCGGCATCCTGGTTTCGACTTTGCCTCCCACCGTCGCTGCGCTGGAAAAGGATGCGGCCGCGCGCGGCATCCGGGTGGCCGGGCTATTCGTCGAGGCCGACCGGCTCGGCATGACCGCCCTGGCCGAGTTCGCCGCCACCGGCGAACTCATCCCCGCTGTCGCCGCGACCTTTCCCCTCGAGCAGGCCGCTGCCGCCCACGCCACCAAGAGCGGACCCGGCAAGACCGTACTCACCCTGGCCTGACGCTTGCACTGGAAATGACCGACCCGAACTGTCCTACAACCCCGCCATCGGCAATCGCGACTCCGATCAGTGATCGCTGGGCCGAGCTGCATGCCGCCGCGGTCAACGTTCTGACCGACGCGGTGCGGCATGAGCCACGCGGCGAACCCATCGACTTCGGCGAATTCCTGGCCAGTGTTCTGGAAACCGTGGCCGCCAACGTCGGCAGCGTCGCCCGGCTCGTCGCGGAACGATCGGACAGCGACGAGGCGGCTTGGATCCATAGCCTCGCCGGTGGGGAATCGGCCACCCCAGAATGGCTCGCGCCGGGTCGAACGGAGCCCGTCGTCGTACCACTCGATATCTGGGACATTTTCGGCAACAACGGAATTGGAGAATCCGACGGTCCGCTCTCGAAGACACTGCAGCGATATCAGCGTTACACTGCGGCGTTCGAAGCGGCGGTAGTCGTCGAGAGCGCGCGGCTCGGCCTGACCGTACCGGTGACAGTGCAGACCATCACCGATCCCGAGATGGCATCGCGAGCCCCTGACGGCGCGGATGCCATCGCCGACCGGCTACGGGATTACGCGATCGAGGCCGCGGCGAGGGTCCTACTCACCGAGGGCAGTTCCACCGACGGAGTTACCGAGGATTGATCGAGTCGTAGAGGCGCAAGGCCGCCTCATGCGAGACCTGAGCCCGACCCCGCTCGTCTCCTAGGCCGACCGAAAAGTTGACACCCATCGGCAGCATCACCTGCACAACCGCGTCGCTGAAGTCGGCGAAGTGCTCGGCCAATTCGAGGGTGATATAGCCGTGCACATAACTCCACAACTGAGCGGCGACCACCCCGGGTTCCTGCTGCTCGACCCGGCCCGAGTCCACAAGCCGTTGGCACGCTTCGACCATGTGCGCGTAGGCGTTTCGGAAGGCAGGAGACCGCCCGCTGAAACGAATATCGGAATCCCCCATCGGCCGGTATGTCGCGCGCGTGGACAGACCGAACATCAGGTCATAGAGGTGCGGGTTCTCGCGGGCGACCTGTCGACATGTCAACGCCAACGTGAAGAGATCTGCGATCGGATCCGCCGTCACCGACATTTGGGAAAACGCCCTGTCGAGTTCCTCGAATCCCCGATCGACGACGGCTCGGACGAGCTCCGGGATCCCGCCGAAGTGACTGTAGACCACCATCGTCGAGAGCCCGGTCGCCGACGCCACCGTGCGCGCTTTGATGGCCGAGGGCCCCTGCTCGGCCAGCAGACCGATCGTCGCTTTGACGAGGCGGTCCGGCACGCTTTCGATCGTCGAATCCTCTGACACATTCCTCATATTTCCACCTGACTCCACACCACCCGGGCCCCGAGCCCGCTCGGATGGCTCTTGCCACACATCCTGTAACTTCGTTATAGTAGTCGTGTAACTTCGTTATTGGCAGCGTGGCCAGGCATCCGCTCGCCGATCCCGATCAACTCACCACGGAGGCAGAGTCGATGAGACATCACAGCAAGGGGCACCTCGATATCGAGGATCGCGGCTCCGTTTTGATCGCGCGCGTCGACGGCGGGCCGCACGGGTTGTTCGGCCTCGAGATCTCCAACCAACTAGAAGCGTTGGTGGACCGAGCCGACCGCGACCCGAGCGTGCACGCGGTCGTCTTCACCGGGGCACATCCCGAACGGTTCGTCAGCCATGCCGATGTCCGCTGGCTGCAGGAGGGCGGCGCCGCGGTGCCCCCGGTCAACCGACTCGGCGCCTCCGTCCTCGCACGTACCGCCAAGAATGTCGACCGGGCCCGCCTGGGTCCCCTGGTGAACCGCACCCCGATGGGGCCCGCGGTCGAGCTCGAGCGCCTGCACACGACATTCCTGAAGATGAACCGCAGCGGCGTCATATTCGTCGCCGCCCTCAACGGTTCGGCTCTCGGCCTCGGGGCGGAGTTCGCCTGGGCGAACGATCTTCGGGTGATGGCCGACGGTGATTTCTTCATCGGCCAACCGGAGGTCCTCCTCGGCATCATGCCGGGCGGTGGTGGCAGCCAGCGGCTGACTCGCCTGATCGGCACCCACAAGTCCTTGGTCGCGATCCTCGAAGGTAAGCCGTTCACGCCCGCGCAGGCCCTGGCCAACGGGGCCGTCGACGACGTGGTCCCCCAGGACCAAGTCGTCACGCGCGCGGTCGAACTCGCAGAACATTTCGGCTCTCGGACCAAGGGATCGGTCGAGGCCATCAAGCGGGCGGTGTATTTCGGCGGGTCGATGTCGTTGACGGACGGCCTGCACGTCGAGCGCACCGAATTCCTCGCCACCGCGCTGTCGAACGAAGGGCAGCAACTGATGCTCGACTACATGGAGAGCACCGAATCCAACGGTGAGCTCCCCCTCTACAACCCGGACATCTACAAGCGAGCGCTCGAACTGGGCACGGTGCCCGGGCGTCGCTCGACGAACGGACGATGACACCAGCCATGGCCGCCAAGAAGCCCTTCACCCGTCAAGACGTCTATTTCTCCTCCGGCACCAGCACCTGCTCGGCATGGCTCTACCTCCCCACCGGTGTCACCTCGCCACCGGTGGTCGTCCTCGGGCACGGTCTCGGCGCGACCCGCGAAATGCGGCTGGACGCCTTCGCCGAACGTTTCGCCAAGGCCGGAATCGCCTGCTTGGCCTTCACCTATCGGCACTTCGGCGACAGTGGCGGCCAACCTCGCCAGCTGTTGTCGATCAAGAAGCAGTTGGAAGACTGGGATGCCGCCATCGACTATGTGCGGGCCCGTCGTGACGTCGACGGCGCACGAATTGCGGTGTGGGGCAGCTCCTTCGGTGGTGGCCACGCCATCACCGTCGCTTCGCGCCACCCCGAACTGCGCGCGGCCGTGGCCCAGTGCCCGTTCACCGACGGTTTGGCCTCCGCGCTCGCCCTGGGCCCGATCGCGTCACTCAAGCTCGCTCCGGTACTGGCCCGGGACCTGACCGCTATGGCCCTCGGCCGCCCGCCAGTGACAATCCCCCTCGCCGCGTCCCCCGGTTCGCTCGCTCTGATGAACGCCCCCGACGCACTTCCCGGCTACGAGGCACTGATTCCCCCAGGGACGACATTCGTGAACGAGGCGGCGGCGCGGGTCATTCCGACCATCGCAGCATACCGGCCCGGGCGGGCGGCGAAAGACATCACCATCCCAATCCTGTTCTGCGTCAGCAACACCGACACCGTCACCCCGCCCGCGCAGACCCTCCGATACGCGCGCACCGCGCCCCGGGGGGAGATCAAGACCTACGACGCCGGACACTTCGACTTCTACCTCGGCGATGCTTTCGAGGCGTTGGTCACGGATCAGATCGAGTTCCTTACCCGCCACCTCGCCCCGGCACCCGTCATTTCGATTCCGGTACCGGATCGCGCCACATCGAGGTAGGGACGCTCGCGATGAATTTTGCTTCTCTGCCCGACCGCCGCGCCGAACTGGATCCGCGTGGGCCCGCGCTCTCCGACGGCTCGCAGTCGCTCACCAATGCCGAGCTGCTGGACCGCGTCCGAGCCGCATCTGAGCACCTTCGATCGCTCGGGATCGGCCCCGGCGATGTCGTGGCTCTCCAGTTGAAGAACCGAATCGAGTTCGTACTGCTGTTGTTCGGTGCCTGGCGGCTGGGCGCCACCATCACACCCGTCAATCCGAGCCTGACCGACAACGAGGTGGTTCGGCAGCTCGACGACTCGGGCGCCCGCCTGCTCGTGGTCGAGGACGACATCACACCGGCGGGCGGCATCACCACGCTCACCGTGGGCGATCTGTACACCGGCGCCGTCAGCTCGGGTCTCGCATCAGAGCCTTCGTCCGCGTTGGACCTGCTGTATCAAACCGCGGTGGAGTGGATTCAACAGCCGCAGGTCGACTCGTCCGCGCTGGCTCTGCTCATCTACACGAGCGGCACGACGGGCGTTCCGAAGGGCGTAATGCTCGACCACGCCAATATCGACGCCATGGCGGCTATGGGCGTCGAGTCACTGAGCGTCGGACCGACCGACCGGTGCCTGCTGATCCTGCCGCTGTTCCACGTCAACGGGATCGTGGTCAGCATCCTCACGCCGCTGCTCGCCGGTGCGAGTGTCGTCATCGCGGGCCGGTTCGATCCCCGAACCTTCTTCGACCTCGTCGAATCCGAGCGTCCGACCTTCTTCAGCGGCGTGCCGACGATCTACAGCATTCTCGCCGCGCTTCCGGACAGTGTCCGGCCGGACACATCGTCGTTGCGTTTCGGAATCTGCGGCGCGGCACCGGCTTCTGCCGAGTTGCTGACCCGGTTCGAGGCTCGGTACGGGTTCCCCCTCATCGAAGGCTACGGCCTGTCCGAAGGCACATGCGGCACCACCATCAACCCGCTCGCGGGCCCTCGCCGAGCCGGGACCGTGGGAATTCCCTTCCCAGGGCAGGAGATTCGCATCGTCGACGACTCCGGCACCGAGGTGGCGCCGGGCATGGACGGTGAGCTGGTGGTCCGAGGTCCCAACGTCATGCGGGGTTACCTCGGCCGTCCGGACGAAACAGCCCGTGTCATTGTCGACGGCTGGTTGCATACCGGTGACGTCGGCCATGTCGACGCGGACGGTTATCTGACACTGGTCGGGCGATCGAAAGACATGATCATCCGCGGTGGCGAGAACATCTACCCCAAGGAGATCGAGGACGTCCTGGTCGGCGACTCGTCGGTCCTCGAGGCCGCCGTGATCGGCGTACCCGACGAAAAATGGGGAGAGATCGTCGTCGCCTACGTGCAGCCACGACCGGACTCGACGATCGATCCCGCCGCGCTGAAAGCACTGTGCGCCGAGCAGCTCACGCCCTACAAGCGTCCTACCACGTTCGTCGTGGTGGACGCCATCCCGAAGAACGCGGTCGGCAAGATCGACAAGGTCTCGCTACGGACAACCCACGCCGCAGCCGGGGCGTAGCCTTTCGTTCTCACAGGCTACTTCGACGATGACCCGCTGCGGGAGCTCCTGCGGCGGGTCACTCTTTATGCGCCGCGCCCAACAGCGCCAGGGCATTCCGGATGCCCTGGTCCAGCAGGTCGTCGGCGAGCCGACGATCGTCGACGGCGCGGGAAAGCTGCAGTGTCCCGGCCATCATGGCGAAAACACCGAGCACCTGCACGCGTGCCGATCGCGGATCATCCGGCGACAGCAGAGCCGCGATGTCATCGATGACTACCAACACGCCGTCGGTGTACACCCGCCTCGTCGCATCCGAGCAACGCCCGATCTCATCGAGCAGCGCAGCCGAGGGACAGCCGTCCGCGCGACTGTCGCGGTGGTCCGGCGAAAGATACCAACGGACGAACTGCTCCAGTCCGGCTCGGTCTCGCACCTGTGCACCGATGCTCGCCCTCTGCTCGCGCAGCTGATCGGCTACCGCGTTCGCGACCAGATCCTCTTTGGACGCGAAATGCGCATAAAAGGCGCCGTTGGTGAGCCCCGCATCTTTCATCAGAGTGGCGACCCCCGAGCCATCGATGCCGCTGCGCTTGAACCGACGACCGGCCGCCTCGATGATCCGACGCCTCGTCGCTTCCTTGTGCTCACTCCCGTAGCGCATCCCACACACTCCTTCGACGCCAGGACAACCATTTTGCCCCTGGCCGCTCCCACTGGATTATATTATGATCGTAATTCAATGCGCACAGGTGTCGATCGGCGCGAGCAAGCCAGCAGGGCTTATCCGCAAGGCAGATGAGGTGGGCGACCACCTGACACCGCGCAACCCTTTGTCCAGCCGAACCGCAGGTTCGACCCGAACCCTACAAAAGCCATCAGCTAGGCCGCGCCTCTATCCGCGCAAAAGAACCCGGCTCGAGGCCGACCAGCCGAAAGGAATACCTCTATGAGCTCCCTACACGACCCGCTGACACTGCCCTGTGGCCAGGTGCTGCCCAATCGGATCATGAAGGCCGCGTTGAGCGAAGCGCTGGGCAATAACAAGAACTCGCCCGACGGCCGCCTGGAACAGCTCTACGCGACCTGGAGCCAAGGTGGGTACGGCTTGCTCATCACCGGCAATGTCATGGTCGATCGCACGCAACTCGGGGAGCCCGGCAACGTCGTCATCGAGGATGAGCGCGATCTCGACGCACTGACCCGCTGGGCCAAGTCGACGAAGGATGCGGGTGTCCCGATCTGGGTGCAGCTCAACCACCCGGGACGGCAGTCGAACCCGCTCGCTCTCGGGCACACCCCCGTCGCCCCCAGCCCGATCCCGCTCAACATGCCCGGCGCAACTACACCCCGTGAGCTGACGCCCGCCGAGATCGAGGACATCATCGAGCGTTTCGCGGCTGCGGCAGTTGTGTGCGAGACCGCGGGTTTCGACGGCGTGCAGGTGCACGGCGCGCACGGATACCTTGTGGCACAGTTTCTTTCGCCGTTGTCGAACCAACGCGACGATGACTGGGGCGGTGACCCCGAACGACGCATGCGCTTCGCACTCGAGGTCGTGCGCCGCATCCGCGCGCGGGTGTCCCCGGGTTTCGCGGTGGGCATCAAGCTCAACTCTGCCGACTTCCAGCGCGGCGGGTTCACCGAGGAAGAGTCCCGCGACGTCATCGCGGCATTGGCGCGCGAGGGCCTCGATCTGATCGAGGTCAGCGGTGGCAGCTACGAGGAGCCGGCCATGATGGGCACGGCCGCGGCCAGTACCCGGGCTCGGGAGGCCTACTTCCTGGAGTACGCCCGGACGGTTCGCGCCCTCGTCGGCGACATCCCGCTGGCGGTCACCGGCGGTTTCCGGTCCCGCGCCGCGATGGACGATGCGGTCCACTCCGGAGAGTGCGATGTGGTCGGCATCGGCCGACCGACCGCGACGACGACCGACGCCGCCGACGTGATCCTCGCGGGGCGAGCACCAGCCCTCACCGCGCATCGGGTGCAAGCCGGTATGCGCGGCGTCCTCGGCAAGGTCACCGATCTCAAGGGACTCGACGGATTCCTCGACCTCGGCTGGCACACCGACCAGTTGCATCGTGTGGGCGCCGGTCTGGCGCCGGATCTGAATCGGGGACGCATCGCCACCGCTCTCGCGCTGCTTCGCCGGAACGGCCGGGCGTCTTTCGGAAGCAAGCGCGGCCTCTAGCCAGCGCTCGTACTCGCCGACAGCGATGCCGAAGCAGACGAAGTACTGGCCGATGGCATCTCCAGGCAGGGCTTGCCGTGGACATCACGACGCAATACCCGCAGCCGGCGGCCTGACACCAGCACCGAACAAGTCGAAACCCTAGCTGCGACAAAGGAGTTGCTGTGCTCGGCAGACAGAGCAGGTCGTCACTCGCCGGGAAAGTCGCCGTCATCACCGGCGGCGCGAAAGGCGTGGGCGCCGCGGTCGCGCAGCGCCTGATCGATAAGGGCGCAGCCGATCGAGTTCGCCGCTCTGCTGGGTCGGGAACTGGACGGGTACCTGCCGCCGCCCGCATTCGTCTAGCCTCGCCGCAGGTGCGTGCTGGGAGCTTTACCCGCCATTAAAGGAACGAATTAGCCCCTTTGTCGAGAGTCCGATCCGAGAGCACTCGTTGCGTAGCCCCGGAGGAAAACCTCGACCGTGCGCCGCACCACTGCGGCGATGTCGTCGTCGGTCACGGTTTCGCCGAGCAGACCTTTTTCGCGGACCTCGCCGTAGGCCAGCATGCCGAACTGATGAGAGGCCGCGTCGACGTCGGCGATCGCCAGCGTGCCGACGTCACACTGCTTCTGCAGATAGTCGGCCAGAGTGCTACGGAAGCGAGTCATGGTGTCCCGGTAAATCGCAGCCAGCTGCGGAAACCGGGCAGCCTCGGAGACGATCAGCCGATAGACCCCGATCGCCTCGGGAGTAGCCCAGGTCTTCGCCACCTGTGTTGCGAAACCGGTCAGCACATGCTCCGGCTTTGCATCGGAATCGGTGATCGCCGTCAGGACGCCTTCGTACGACCGTGTCGCGAGATCACCGGCGACGGCCATGAGCAACGCGTCCTTGTTCGGATATCGGGCGTAGATCGTCTTCTTGGAGACACCGGCGTCGGCGGCTATGCGGGACATACTGGCTTCGGCGTACCCCCGGTTGACGAACTCCGCGGCGGCCACGCCGAGGATGTGGCGAAGACGCGCAGCCACGGCCGAGTTGGGTGGGCGGCCAGGGCTCACCCCGCGGGGCCGCGGCCGCGCCGGGTCGGCTGGATTCTTCGATGTCACAGGAATGAACCTTTCCATAATGCCCGTTTTCCGAAATCAGCTACCTCTTGACAAAGGAACTTTGCCGTTCCTTTAATGGACGATACCGGCGGGGATGCCGTCGGGATTCGAGAGGAATCACGATGGCTTTTCACATATCGGTGCAGGCCGGAGTCGCAACCTTCACCCTGGACAATCCGCCGCACAATCGGCTCGGCACCGACCTGATGCTCCGCTGCGCCGCAGCGATCGAGCAGGTCAACAGCGACGACAGTGTGCGTGTCGTCGTGATTCGCGGGGCGGGCGAGAACTTCTCCTACGGCGGCGAGATCTCGTCCTGGAACATGGCCGAACCCGATCAAATGGTTCAGTTGTTCGCGGTGGGGCTGCAGGTGAGCAATGCGCTCGAACAATTGTCCGTGCCCGTCATCGCGGCCGTGCACGGCAACTGCTTCGGCGGCGGCTTCGAAATCGCCCTGCGGGCCGATGTCATCATCGCGACCGAGTCCGCCCAGTTCTGTCACACCGAAGCGGCAATCGGCATGTTCACCCTGCTGGGTGGTGTGCAGCGCGTTGCTGAATGCGCCGGCCGCGGCCGGGCGGCGCGGTGGGCACTGACCTCGGAGAAGGTGTCGGCCGCCGACGCCATGGCTGCCGGAGTCGTCGCCGAGGTGGTCCCCGACGACCAGCTCGATGCGGTCACCGCGCAGTGGGCCGCACGCCTGGCACGCGGCGCCACGGTCGCTCATGCGACGCACAAGGCGCTGCTGCGTGCCTGGGCCAACGGCGGCGTGCAGGCTGCCGATGACCTCATTCTGGCACTGGCCGACAAGCTCATCCGATCAGAGGATGCGCGGTACGGCGTCGCATCAGCCGTGCAGGCCGACGAAACCGGGGCCACCCGCGCTGATCTCGAATTCACCGGCCGCTGAAACCATTCGATAGGAACTGACTGCGATGACCGCCAAGACCGACGATCCCGCCACTGCCGCTCGCGCCGAAGTGACCGCGTGGTTCTTCGAAGACTATTTGCCGCGTTGGGTCGCGGCGGCCCAGGGCGCGGAGGCGCCGGAGTTCATTCACCAGTATTGGGGCACCCCGATGCATGTCACCGGCCTGGAGCAGTCGTTCTGGTGCCTGGACGACGCGAGCGTGCTCGGCTTCCTGGACTTCAACTGGGCACCCCTGCGCGCGGCGGGCTACAGCCACACCGTCGTGCCGGATCGCCGTGTGTTCGTCTACAGCTCGGTGGGCGCCGCGATCGAGGTGATCTGGTCACGGCGCAGCGCAGATGAAGTCGAAATCCAGCGTTGGGCAACGCATTTCGAAGTAGCCAAGTCCGAGCACGGGTGGCGCGTCGTCGGTATCCAGGCAACAGCCACCGACAAAAACAGCCTCGACGAGGTCTGGCCGCGCGGATCGGCGGTGGGCATCGATGGCTGAGGAGGTCTACCCACCGCTGGTCATGCCCGATGGCGTCCAGCGACACCAGACCACCGTCTGGAGCAGCACCGGCATCGCACTCGACGCCGACGTGTACCGGCCGACGACGATCGGTTCGCACGCGGCCCTGCCCGCGGTCGTGCTCTGTCACGGCTGGGGCGGCAACAAGCTCACCGCCGAACGCTACGCAGCCCTTTTCGCCTCGGCCGGCATGATCACCCTGTCGTTCACCCAGGGCAGTTGGTTCGGCTCGGGCTCACCGCTCGAACTCGTCGGCGACGCGCCCGAGGCGGATCACGCGAATGAGACGGTCGCTCGCGTGCGATATGTCCGCGATCTGGTGGACCCCTTCGCATGGACGACCAATCTCCGGGCCGCCATCGACTACCTCGAGGGCGAGCCGAATGTCGACCCCGCGCGAATCGGCCTGTGGGCCACCAGTTTCGGCGCCGGTATCGCCGTATACCAGGCCGCTCACGACGACCGGGTGAAGGCATTGGCCCTGCAGGTACCCGCGGTCGCGCCCCTAGGCGGACCGATCGCCGACTATGCCCGCAAGCGGGCGATCGAGATGGCACGGGGCGACGCTGCCGCGATCCCACAGGGTGTCGACGCGTGGCCGAACCTGGCCGGGACACCGCACCTGGGTGCCCTGGCGCGCTTCAACCCGCTGGCACAGGTCGACCGGTTGCGGATTCCCACTATGATCCGCGATGCGGGCGAGGAGGAGATGTTCCCGACCGTCGACAACGGACAGGCAGCGGCACAGATCCTGCGGACCGTTCCCGGCGCAGCGGTCGACTACGAGGTGATCCCTGGCATCGACCACTACGGGATCTACTTCGATGGCTACGAAAAGGGCAGCCAGGACGCGCTGACCTGGCTGGAGCGTCATTTGTGAACCACCCGAACCGCGACATGTCCGTGCCGACCACGCTGGGGTCGCTCGCTGTGCACGATTCCGGTCCCGCGGACGGCGACGTCGCCCTGCTGTGGCCGAGCCTGTTCAGCGACGGTCAGACCAGCTGGGGTGGGCAACTCGCCGGGCTGCATGAGCTCGGATGGCGGACACTGCTGGTCGAGCCGCCCGGAACCGGCAGTAGTGCACCGGCGTCGCGACTGTTCACCATGGAGGAGTGCGCGGAGGCGGCCATCCAGATTCTGGACGCCGCCTGCGCCGACCGCGCCGCCTTCCTCGGCCTGTCCTGGGGCGGCTTCGTCGGATTGCGGGTAGCGCTGGCCGCACCCCGGCGTGTCACCGCGCTGGTGCTGTCGAATACGAGCGCGCGGCGCATGACTTTCGTCCAGCGTCAGCGCAGTCGGCTCGAAGCCAACCTCGTGCGAATCGGGGTACCGGGCGGCGTGGGACGCTTGGTCGCGGCCGCCATGCTCAGCGACCACTCGCGCCGCACATACCCGGCTTTGGCGAAGCGGTTCGCCCACGGTGTCGACTCACTCGACGCCGCAAGCCTGTCTCGTGCCATGCGGTCGGTACTGGTGAACCGCACCAGTGTTGTCAACGTGCTGCATCGGATCACTGCCCCCACGCTGGTGATCGTCGGCGGCGAGGATCAGGCGTTGCCGCGCATCCACTCCGAGGAATTGGCCGACCACATTCCGGGTGCCCGACTCGAGGTGCTGCCGCGCGTCGGGCACCTGGCTCCCTGGGAGGCGCCCAGCGCCGTGGCCGCGCTCCTCGCGCAATTTCTCACACCGCAAGGGACACACAAATCATGACCCAGCTGCACTACCAGGTACTCGTCTCGGACGGGGTGCCACGTCACCGCCCCCAGCGGCTGCCCGACGGAAGCCCCATCGTGTCATCTCCGCTCACCTCGACGCTGATCATCGGAGACCGCGATGCCGTGCTGGTCGATCCCCCGTTCACCCACGAACAAACGCGTCGGGTCGGCGACTGGGTCGAATCGTCCGGCAAACAACTGACCCACATCTATGCCACCCACGGCCACGGCGACCACTGGTTCGGCACCGGCGCGCTGCTCGAGCGCTTTCCCGACGCCATCCCGTACGCCAGCGCGGGCACCATCGGCGTCATGCGCCGCAATGTCGAAGCGCGCGAACAGTTTTGGGATTCGGACTTCCCCGGCCTGATTCCCGACACCCCGCTCGTCTACCGGCCTATCCCCGCGAACGGGTTCGAGCTGGAGGGGCACCAGATCAGCGCCGTCGAGGTCGGACACACCGACACCGACGACACCACCGTGCTGCACGTGCCCTCTATCGGCCTGGTTGTCGCGGGTGACGTCGTCTACAACGGCGTACACCAAATGCTGCTGGAAACCCCCGGCGGGGGATTCGAATCGTGGCTGGCGGCATTGGACATCGTCGAGTCGCTCAATCCTCGCGCCGTAGTGGCGGGGCACAAGAACCGGGACCTGCCCGACAATCCGGCAATCATCAACCAAACTCGTCGCTACCTGCGTGACGCACAACGGTTGCTCGCCGAGAAACCTACTCCGCAGCGCTTCTTCGACGAGATGATCGCCCGTTACCCGGACCGGCTGAATATCGGCCCCCTCTGGTATGGCGCCCATGGCCTCTGGAAGTCCGCCGACGAACCGGCCGCAGACAAATCCATCCGCGTGAATGAATAGCGGCAGCAGATGACGCGCCCAACCAAGACACCCGCCGACCGATCCGGAATGTCCGCGCCAAAGCCCCTGTCCCGCAACAGCTTTCCAACGGCAATAATGCTGCGCTCGGCCGACGTTGCGGCCACCAACCGACCCAGCGAAAACCTTGCGCCATCTGATGGCCGTTCAGAACCGGGTGATCGTTCGGCCCGAACATAGCCGAAAAGATTCGGATCACACTGCAACAAAATTACGAAGACTGAGTCACGGAACGGATTAGGCAATGAGTGCGGAAGCAGCACCTACCGAAGCAACTCCTCCGGGATCGCGGTCGACCGGGATGGCCATGTCGGTCTCGTTCGCGACCACTCTCGACACCCCCGAGTACATCCGTATCGCGGAGGATCTCGGATTTCACCGCGCGTGGTTGTATGACACCCCGCAGCAGAGTCCGGACGTCTGGATGATGCTCGCTTCGGCCGCCGGTCGAACAACACGTATCGGTCTCGGGCCTGGCGTTCTGGTACCCACCCTGCGGCACCCGATGGTCAACGCGACGGCGACCGCAGCTCTCGAGTCGATGGCACCCGGACGAGTAGCCGTCGCCTTCGGAACGGGCTACACCGGCCGCAAGGCGATGGGCCAGTCTCCCGTGACCTGGTCGTACCTCAGCGCGTACGTCGCAACCTACCGCGCCCTGCTGAGAGGTGAATCCGTCGAGTGGGAGGGCGGATGGCTGAAGATGCTGCATCCACCCGAGAGCCTTCCGACGACATCGCTGGCGTCAATTCCCGTCTATATCGCGGCCATAGGACCGAAGGGAACGCGGATCGCCGAGACGCTCGGCGACGGACTGTTCGCGGTGCAGGGTGTGCCGCCGAACGCGGCGAACTTCTCGCACGTGATCTTCGGAACGACGGGCACGGTCCTCGACGAGGGAGAATCGCTGACCAGCGACAGGGTTCGCGCCGCCGCGGGTCCCGGAGTGGTGCAGGCATATCATGCGACGTACGAGCTTTTCGGCGAGGCGGCGGTGGCAGGTGTGCCCGGCGGTCCCGAATGGTTGGCCGTAGTTGACGAGGTCCCCTGCCACCTTCGGCACCTGACCATTCACAACGGCCACCTCATGTGGATGAATGCGGCCGACAACATCGGGTGGGATGCCGGCGGTAGCGCACTGCTGACCCACACGACGATGACCGGCACCGCGGCGGAGGTTCGCCGAAAGGCCGACGAGTTGGCCGATCGCGGAGTGCACGAACTCACCTTCCAACCGATGGGCGATATCCGGCGCGAACTGGAAGCATTCGCCAGAGCCGTGAAGCTGTAGCCAGCACAGCCCGCCAGGAGTCGCTCGAATGCTCGTCGAGGTGGCGAGTATGCCGGGCACTCTGCTTACTTCCCGCTTGCGCGCCGCGCTAAGGCTCCCATCAGGCGTACAACCTGTCGCCTCGGCAAGAATTTGGTTGCGACCGCAAGCGGGCGTCCGTTCGTGATCACCGACGGCGGAGCAGAGCGGCGGTCGAGGGTGTTCAGAGCGATCTTCACCACCTGCTGCGGCGTGGCCCGCTTGGTTCCGTAATCGGCTGAAGCACCGGCAGTCTCGAAGAACTCGGTTTCCATCGCACCGGGGCAGACCGCCAGAACTCCCAGTTCGGAGTCGCGTGTCTCCTCCCACAGAGATTCGGTGAAGCTGAGTACGAATGCCTTCGTCGCCCCGTAGACGCTCAGGTACGGCGTCGGTTGAAACCCGAGCAAGCTCGCGACGTTGATCAGAACGCCATTGCCCTTGGACAGCGGCTCGATGTACGCGCGGCTCAGGTCGACGAGAGCGTTGATGTTCAAGGTGATCATCGACTGCAGCTGGTCCGGGTCCTCGTCCCAGAAGCTGTTGTGTGTGCCGAAGCCCGCGTTGTTCACCAGGCTCGTGGCGTAGATGCCTCGTTCTTCCAACTCGGCGCGCAGGGCGCGCCCCGCATCCGGTGCCCCGAGGTCGCGGGCGATGACAGTGACGGTGACTCCGTGCTCTCGCGTGAGCTGCTCCGCGAGCGCCTCGAGGCGCTCGACGCGACGTGCGACGAGAACGAGGTTCGACCCTCGGGCGGCCAGCTGCGCGGCGAATTCGGCGCCCAGCCCGGAGCTCGCCCCGGTAACGATGGTGGTCTGCTTGGTGTAATCGACTTTGCTCATGGAATTCAGGATATGCACGTACATGCACCCCGTGCAAGTTGCAGCCCTCAGTGAAATTAAATACTCTATGTGCATGTCTAGGTCTGCGATTCCGATCCGTGAACAGACGCGCACAGTCGTGCGGTCCCTTATCGCCCAGGCTGCCTTCACCCTCTTCGCAGATAAGGGGTTCGACAGCACCACGATCGAGGAGGTCGCCGCCGCGGCGGGAGTCTCACGAAGAACGCTGTTCAACTACTTCAAGAACAAAGAAGATCTCGCGCTGAGTGGCCTGTCCGAACAAGGCAACGTGATCGCCGCCCGGTTCGCCGAACTTCCCGCGGACGAGGATGTCTGGACATCGCTGCGTACGTCGTTCCACGTACTCGAAGAGATCGACTCGACGCCGGAACGCCGACTTCAGTTCGCGCAGTTCATCTTCGGGCACGATTCGCTGCGCGCCGGTCACCTGGAAAAACAAGCACGATGGCAGGACCTGCTGACGCCGCTCATCGAGGAACGGCTACCACAGGGTCCGCACCGCAAACTCCAGGCTCAGGCGATCGCGGCAGCGGCGCTCGCGTGCCTGCACGTCGCGATGGTTCAGTGGAGCCGGAGCGAGGGCCGCGACAACGTCTTCGATCTCTATGATGCTGCGGTCGCTGCGGTCCGGTCCGCCTAGCCCGTGCCCGTTGCACTAAGTGCATTCAAGGTGGACTCGGCAACTCCCCTTGCCGTGTTCGAGCCGAGATCGAGTCACCACGGTGAGCGGAAGTGCTGCGGGCGAGTGCGCGGGAACCGCTGGCGAGTTCGGACGCACGGCCTCGAGGCGCTGATACGGTTCGGACTGGCTCGGACGCGGATCCATGTCCCCCTTGTTCGGCCAGAACGCGAACGCGCGCTCGGCCTGCGCGGCGATGGTCAGCGAGGGGTTCACACCGAGATTCGCACTGACGGCGGATCCGTCGACGACAGATATCCCGGGGTAGTCCGAATTGACCGGGCGACGAATGAAAAGACTCGACGGGCGCGGTGACACCTACTCCGCGATCGAAGGGCATACATGGTCTCCGTCAGGCTCCGTCCTCGAATAGACCGCCGCTTTACACGCCCGGCGGGCGGCGTCCGAGTGATCATCGGACCGAGCGACTGAGCGCCGACAGCCGACATTCACAGCACGCGTGACCTACCACACGCTCTCCAGCCCACACATTGCACTTACACAGCCTTGGTGTCATTGTTCAAACTAACAGTTGTTAACTTACGACTGTAAACCAAGGAGAGGCATGCAGATCACACGCGCATTCGGCCGCCATCCGGGCACCTGGATACCGCCCCTGTTCATCCTGCTGATGCTGGCAGCGACCCTGCCGGCCATCTATCTGGGCGGAACCCTGAACCCAGTCGGCAATTTGCGTGACCTTCCGATCGGGATCGTCGTCGAGCCGCAGACCAGCACTGCGATCGATGCCGCCGAGCAGGTCAGCGCCGCCATTCAAAAGGGTGTCAACCACGACGAGATCCAGCTCGTTCCAATGACCGCAGAAGCGGAAAAGGACCAGATCACCGGCGGCAAGATATCCGGGGCGATACGTATTCCCGCCAACTTCAATGCCGAGATCGCGAATTTGGTCAGCGGCACCGAAGGTGCACCCGCCCACGCCGTCGTGCACCTGGACACGAACCCCGCAGCCGGTGCGATGAGCGTCAGCCTGTTCACCGGCAAGCTGACGCCCGTGGTCTCGGCCGTAAACACCAAGTTCGGCAGCCTGCTGCCGCAGCACGCGACAACGACCGCGGCAGCCACTGCGCTCGCCACGCCGTTCTCCATCGCGACCGCGCCATTGGTGCCGCTGGCTTCCCACACCGGATTGGGAACCAGCGCCTTCTACTACGCGATGGTGCTGGTGTTACTGGGATTCGTCGGCGCCTCCGCGATCCACCCGATCGTCGATTCGGCGGCCGGCTTCCAACCGAGCGAATTCGGCCCGAAGGTACAGCGCCGCAATTACATTCACCTGCCTCGTTTGCACATGCTGCTGGTCAAGTGGGGCGTGATGATTGCCGCGGCGCCGCTGAGCGCGGCATTTGTTCAGCTCGTCGCAGGCTGGGGGCTCGACATGCCGATTCCCGCACCGCTCGAGCTCTACCTGTTCTCCACCACCACCGTCGCAGCCGTAGGCATAGGAGCGCTCAGCGTATTCGCGGTGTTCGGGGCCGTCGGCCCGATCATAAATATGTTCTTCTTCGTCGCCATGTCGATGACGTCATCCGCAGGTACGGTTCCACTCGAGGCGACGCCCCCGTTCTTCCGCGCTATCGCCACGTTCGAACCGATGCGTCCAATCGTCGCGGGACTGCGGTCGATCCTGTACTACGACTCCTCGCCTCTTTCCGATCTGCCGTCGGCATGGATTCGGGTGATCATCGGAGGCTGCGTCGGGGCGGCGATCGGGCTCACCGTCACCTACCTGTACGACCGAAACCCAGCTTTTTCCAGGCATCCCAGCCCTGCCGTCCAAGGAGCGTGACCACCGGTTGCGCAAGCCTCGGGCGGACAAATTCTAACGCGCGTTAACTTACAGGCGTTAACATAGCGTTATGGCAACTACCGCACGTACGCGCAACGCGCGCGGACAAGGAGATGTTCTACGCCAGGAGATCATCAAGGCGGCGATGGGCCTCATCGATGAGGTCGAGTCCGAGTCGTTGGTAACCCTGCGCAGCATCGCACGCGCGGCCGGCGTCTCAGCACCGTCGATCTATGCCCACTTCTCGGATCGCGAGGCCATCCTGGACGCGGTCGCCGAAGCAAGCTGGGAGCAGGTCGTGCAAATGATCGAAGGCTCCCTCAACTCGCATGATCCCCGGGAAAATCTGATCTCGGGCTGCGCCGCGTACATCGGCTTCGCCCGGCAGTACCCGCTGCGATACACCGTAATGACCGACCGGGCAGCCGGAACACCCGCAGCGCAGGACTCCCTGAACATCCTTACGCGGGGACTCGTTCGCTGCCGAGGCGGCGACGCGACTCCACAATCCGGAGTCATCGCCGCAGGACTGTCCGTCGCATTACATGGCATCGCCATGCTCAACCGCACCGAGTCGCCCGGGCTGTGGATCAGCACGTACACGACCGATGATGTTCTCGCCAGCCTGATCGACGCCGCGATCAATCAGCCGATCGAGTAGCCATTCAGAGCAAAGAAAAGTGCGAGCATGGCCAGTGAGGTCGGCCCCATCAGGCCAGCCGACAGTGGGGCTGTCGGCTCCGGGCCTCCGGGGGCCGATGGCCAGCACATGCACAACCGCCCCAACCGCCGGCGATACCGGCCGGTCGAGGCGGCCTTTTCAGGATTGACGTCGTGCAGGTCCCTCTAGCATCAGTCGAGCGTAATGACGACCTTGCCGGCTTTGACTTTGCCGCTCTCGACATAGGCGAGCGCGTCGAGGGTCTTATCGAACGCAAAGGTCGAGTCGAGGACCGGACGGAGATGACCCGCGTCATACAGGGCGCCGAGCTCACGGAGCTGCGCGCCACTGGCCCGCATGAAGAAGAACGAGTAGCGCACACCGAGCTTCTTCGCGGCCCCACGGACCTTGCGGCTCAGGAACGACATCACGAGCTTGAAGGGCGCGGGGGCGCCGAGCTGCTTGGCGAATCCGGAATCGGGAGGGCCCGCGACTCCGATCGCCAGGCCGCCGGGCTTCAACACGGTGAGCGACTTCAACACGTTCTCGCCGCCGAGCGAATCCAGCACGAGATCGTAGCCGGAGAGGACCTGCGAGAAGTCCTGCTTGGTGTAGTCGATGACGACGTCGGCGCCAAGATCGCGGACGAGTTTCTCGCT
The DNA here is from genome assembly GCF_042869435.1 of Nocardia sp. NPDC006982. NCBI lineage: Bacteria > Bacillati > Actinomycetota > Actinomycetes > Mycobacteriales > Nocardiaceae > Nocardia > Nocardia sp. NPDC006982. The sequence continues at coordinate 1,500,735 of NZ_JBIAFV010000001.1, forward strand.
GGCGCCGGTGGCGGTGGTCGCCACGTACGCCCCGAGGTGCTTGGCGAGTTGGATCACGGTGGATCCGAGGCCTCCGGCGCCCGCGTGGATGAGGACCTTCTGCCCGGGCTTGACCTGAGCCTTTTCGACCAGGATCTGCCAGGCGGCGAGTGCGACCAAGGGAACGGCGGCGGCTTCGTGCACACTGAGTGAGGCTGGTTTGGGCGCGACATCGCTCTCGTCGATCGCGATGTACTCGGCAAAGGTCCCGATGCGCAGGTCGCGGGGGCGTGCGTACACCTCGTCGCCGACTTTGAATTCGCGGACGCCCGCACCGACCTTGGTCACCACACCGGCGACGTCGTGGCCGAGCACGAAGGGGGTCTTGTACTTCAGCAGCTGTTTGAACTCACCGTTGCGGACCATCTTGTCCAGCGGGTTGATGCTGGCAGCCCGCACCCGGACCAGGACGTCATTCTTGCCAACCTTCGGCTCGGCTACCTCGGCGGCGCGGAGGCCGTCTTTGCCGTACTTCGCGACGACGAATGCCTTCATGTCTGCCCTTTCCTCAGCGACTCGGTTGGAGGCACCGGTGTGACCCCGCGATGTAGCGTCGTCCTGATGCCGACTCCAGCAAGTATAACTTCGTTATTCAGCCATGCGCAAGGCGGCCTCCATCATGTTGCCGAACGTGTAATCGACCTAGATGAATGCGGGTGACGCCAGGTATCCGGCCAGCTCTTGGCCGAGCAGTGCCGCGAACTCGATGGTTGCGAGGTCGCCTCCGCTCGGTCCCATTGCCTGAAGTCCAATGGGGAGTCCGCTCTTGCCCCTTCGCACCGGGATCGCCGTAGCCGGGCCACCCGGAGACATCGGCAACCTTACACCTGACCCCGCAACCGCCCGACCCCGAACTCGCGGCTATTGCCACGCTTCCTGTAACTTCGTTATGTTAGGTCTGTAACTTCATTATCGAACGTCCGACCTCGTTCATCGTGGTCGACGCCATCCCCAAGAACGCGGTCGGCAAAATCGACAAGGTCTCGCTCCGGGCATCCCATACCGGAGACGCATCACGGTCGTGACAACCGGTGGCCACTACCAGCGGTTCCGGACAACTCGGGTGGGGCGATACCGCATTCCAGTCGATCCTGGATCGGTCGCACTCCCAGACCTCGGGCGAGGTCTGCCAAGAGCTCGTGCAGCTCTGCGTCGCCCGAATCGCCACCCGCAGGTGGCTCTTTATCCGTTGCGCGATATGCGCGAAGTACCCCGCTCACTGAAGGAACATCTATGACCCTGCCGCCTATCCTGGCCGAACGACTGCGCCTGCCCGCGGTCGCGTCTCCCATGTTCATCGTCTCCGGACCGGAGCTGGTGATCGCGCAATCGCGGGCTGGGATCGTGGGCTCGTTCCCGTCGCTCAACGCGCGGCCGCAGTCACAGTTGCGGGAATGGCTGGTGCGGATCAATGAAGAGTTGGCCAAGCACGATGCCGACAATCCAGATCAGCTCTCCGCTCCGTATGCGGTGAATCTCATTGTGCACCAAAGCAATAACCGGCTCGAAGAAGATCTGGCCACTCTAATCGACTTTCAGGTGCCGATCGTGATCACCTCGCTCGGCGCGCGGCCGGACGTCAATGCGGCCGTGCACTCCTACGGCGGCATCGTGCTGCACGACGTCATCAATAATGTCTTCGCGCGCAAGGCCGTCGAGCGCGGTGCCGACGGCCTCATCGCGGTCGCCGCCGGCGCGGGCGGGCACGCCGGCGCGCAATCCCCCTTCGCACTGATTCAGGAAATCCGTGACTGGTTCGACGGTCCGCTCCTGCTTTCGGGCGCTATCGCTCACGGCCGCTCCATTCTGGCCGCCCAAGCCGCCGGCGCGGACCTCGCCTACATCGGATCCGCCTTCATCCCCACCGACGAGGCCAACGCCGTCCCCGGCTACAAACAAATGATCATCGACTCGACCGCCGCCGACATCGTCTACTCGAACCTGTTCACCGGAGTCCATGGAAACTACCTCCGAAACAGCATCGCCGCTGCCGGAATGGACCCCGACAATCTCGGCCAATCCGACCCGTCCAGAATGGATTTCGGCACCGGCGACACTCTCGGAGAGGGCGCGAAGCCGTGGCGCGACATCTGGGGCTCGGGGCAGGGCATCGGCGCAATCACCGCCGTCACGCCCGTGGCCGACGTGGTCGACCGACTTGCCCGTGAGTACGCCGATGCGAAGGCCCGCCTCAGGCAGCTCTAAAAGAGCACCAGGATCCTGACGGCGGATCCGCAGGCGGATTCGACCGCGAAAGCACTCTTCCCCCGGAAATTTCGGGGTATAGCCGCGGCCATACCGGAAGTAGCCCGAGCAGCACAGCAGAAAGTTCGCCCCCGACACCGGACTTCTCGGCTCCGATGATGAGGACATCAACGACCCCAGTGCCGTTGGTCACGGAAGCTATCTATTTTCTATAACGAAGTTATACTTGACGAGTGGTGGCTATCAACACTCCGAGTTCATCGGACCGCGCGAGCAACTTGCAAAACGATAACTCGGCGCCTGACACTTCCATTCACCCGTCAAGCGTCCCGATGGAATCGGGAATCCCGGCAGACACGGAGCTGACTGCCCAGGCAAGGGGTGCGCTCCGGCGGAGGAAAACACTCACCGCGGCGAATGAAGTTTTCGTCTCACGCGGATTCCACGCGACCACAATGGACGAAATCGCGCAACGCGCGGGGTTGAGCAAACCCATTCTGTATCAAGCGTTTTCGGGAAAGCTCGAGTTGTATCTGGCGGTGCTGCAGCTCCATATCGACAATCTGACCGACAGCGTGGAGCGTGCACTGCAATCGACGACCGTCAATCGCGATCGGGTACGCGCAGCGATCAGCGCGTATTTCGACTTCGTCGACGACGAGGCAGAAGGGTTCCGCCTCGTCTTCGGCTCCGAAGTACCAAGCGAACCTGCGGTGCAATTGCGTGTCGGACGTGCAACAGACACTTGCGTAACAGCGGTATCCAACGTAATTCGTCAGGATTCCGACCTGGACCGGCACCAGGCGCGCCTGTTCGCCGTAGGCCTGGTCGGCGCCAGCCAACTCGCTGCACAGTACTGGCTCGATACAGGTCGCTCCGTTCCGAAGACCGATGCGATCGCCACCGTCGTCGCACTGTGCTGGGGCGGACTATCGCAGGTGTCGTTGCGCGATACAGCATGACCGATGGTGCGCTGTCACAGCGCGCCCTTTCCTTGTCCACCGCTCGAATCAGCAAGGCGTCTCACGTCGATGTGAGTCGTTTCTGGTTGTCAGCGAATATTTGTTGCGCCGACCGATGTTTGGAAGCATGAAGATCGTGAAAGCTCGCCCTTTGGCCTTGATCGACGACACCGATCGCCTCATCGAGTATTCGACCGCCATGGACCGGATGCAGGCACTGTGGCACGAGCGTGTCGAGGACCGCCGGCCCGATACGCTGTGGCTGCTCAGCCACGAGCCGACCTTCACCGTCGGCCGTCGCACCCCCGAGGCGCATCTGCCCGCACCAGGGACCGCCATACCTGTGATCGAGACCAATCGCGGCGGGCAACTCACCTATCACGGTCCTGGGCAGCTGGTCGGTTACCTCATGGTCAAGTTGCGTCAAGGCGAAGGTGTCGTCGATTACATCCGCGAGGTCGAGTACCGGATCATCGCGGCACTGGACACGCTCGGCATCGCCGCCGAACGCCGGGAAACACCACCTGGTTCCGACCCACTGACCGGGGTGTGGACCAGTAAAACCGGTCGCAAGATCACCTCGATCGGCATGCGGGTCGGCCGCAACGTCTCCACACACGGATTCGCGATCAATGTCGCCGGCGACCTGGGCCCGTGGCAGATGGCCACCCCCTGCGGACTGTCGGATGTGGACATGACATCGGTCGAGCGCGAACTGGCCAACCAAGCCGCGCCCACTGTGGATGAAGTCGCGATAGCGGTCGCCACAGCATTCGAAGCAAGTGATGCCACCGGGCCGGCTTCCGACGAGTAGCTTTCTGCGGCCACTGATTTGATACGCGCGGAACGGTCTACTCGCACGTCGTAGTCGGCCCTGTCCTGCGTTGACCAGGGCCGGCCGCGAATCGCAGGACACCGTCGTCGATCCGGTCGGTAACCATTTCCAGGGCTCCGCTGCGAATGGCCCCGAAACGTTCGCCGTCGGGGGTCCGGCACAGCGGCTGGTCCCACGGGTTGTAGCGCGGAGTGAAGTTAGTGCCGATATCGAACCCATCGGGGGGGCCGACGGCGTTGCCGGTGGCGGATCCATGCGCATCAAGCCCGGATAACGCCGGGACAGTTCATAATTCGCCGTTTCCTTCACTATGTTCTTCGCACGCACCAACGTATGAGCGGTGCGCCCCGGCCACACTCGGCGCAACGCATCCGCCATACGATCCCGCCTGGGTATGGACATCACACAGGTGGGCGAACGCTGCAGGATGCTGACCTCAGCCCCGTGTTCGACCAGCGCTGGTCCCAATGTCATTGCGGTCGCCCCGGAGCCCATGATCACGATTCACCGATCGGCTACCGCCAGGTCCGCCGGCCACTGCTGGGGGCGATCGAGGGGACGTGCAGCACGGTGGTGGCATCGGTGTCGGTATGGCCGACCTCGATGGGCAGGAGGCGCTCGCCCTCGATGTCGAATCCATCCTCCGGAACCGATTGGTATACCAGCGGAGACTTCGGAATCAACCCGGGAAAGCCTTTGTCAAGGCATCCTTCACCTCGGCGCCAACTGGGGCGAGTGAACTTCAGACATACGCCCTCTCATCTCGTCGGTGGACAACCACCAAAAGGAACGATACAGTTCCATTAATTAGAGGAACCCGAAAGTCCCATCTGTCAAGGTCATCGCCTGTCCCGCAGGCGCGGCACTTCGCTGTCGGCGCCGAGAACGCCCCCGCGCCGAACATGCTCGCGGCAATTGCCGCCATATAGCCGGGGATAAGACACCGCGGGCTGGGTCGTGAGCTCGACCCAACTGCCCGCCACCGACAGCTTCCAGCCGACGAGGAGAGGACACCGATGTATCCGTCGACCGACTTCACCCGTGGACTACTGCTCGCCCGCCTCCTGCCACGCTCGATCTTCGTCGGTCCGCGCAGCCTGCGCTTGTTCCGACTAGCGGTCCGCCTCGCGTACCCATCCTGGAAACCCCGGGGCGGGGCAGTCGAGCGCCTGGACCCGACGGTCTCCGTCCGCGTCTTCCGGCCGAAGTCACCCTCGCGCCGGCCGATACCCGGCGTTCTCTATATCCACGGCGGCGGATACGTCTCGGGCAACGCGGCCACAGGAGACAAGTTCTGCCGACGCGCCGCACGCGAACTTGGCGTGGTCGCGGCCTCCGTGGAATACCGGCTGGCACCTGAGCACCCGTACCCGACACCCCTAGAGGACTGCTACGCCGCCCTGCGCTGGCTGGCGGATCAGCCGGACGTCGAAGCCGACCGCATCGCAATCGTCGGCGACAGCGCCGGAGGTGGACTGGCCGCGGCATTGGCGATCCTGGCCACCGAACGCGGCGACGTGCGACCGGTGCTGCAAATGCTGTCGTATCCGATGGTCGACGACCGCACCGTACGGCGCACCGATATCGACGGCAGCCGAATCCGCCTATGGAACCAGCGGAGCAATCGCTTCGGGTGGCGTTCCTATCTCCGCGGGATCGATTCCGCGGAGATGGCGCACGGAGCCGTTCCTGCCCGGTGGGATGATCTGTCCGACCTTCCGCCGGCTTGGATCGGCGTAGGCACCAACGACCTCTTCCATGACGAGGATCTCGCGTATGCCGAACGGCTGCGCGCCGCCGGGGTCAGTTGCACGGTACATGTCGTGCCAGGGGCCTACCACGGTTTCGACGCGTTCGAGCCTCGCGCGGCGGTGTCCCGCGAATTCCTGCAGGCTCGCCTATCGGTGCTGGACAAGTACCTCAACGGCGACAAACTGAGTGCTGCCGCGTCGTAACCCGTCGGAACCGCTGCTGCTGGCCTGGCCACGGGGCTACATCCAGCGGCGGGACGTCAAGGGTTGATCGCGCATAATCGAGAGTCTTTCAGGCAGTCACCACAACTTCTCGACACGGATGCCACGGAACGGCATTCGCAGCGACCGTGGACGATGAGCACGATCACGGTGATGAGAGCAATGAGATCAGTTGATGGCCATGCAAGCCACGTTTTCCAGGGTCCGTAGCGTTCGGGCAGGTCACGCCACGGCGCACCCGGTCCGCAGCTTCCGCAGGATCGCGTTGATCACCTGCCGGTGATCCCGCCAGGGCCGGCCACGACCCGACACCGGGAGCAACCATCGGGTCGATTCAGGAGGGATACCGGCAGGTACTTTCCGCCGGTCCGGACACGTTGGCAGATGTCGTCGACGGCTTCATCCGACATCAGCTGGAGTGGATCGAGGCCAATCCCGTTCGGGCGCGATTCCTGTACTCGCAGGGCCAGATCGACTGGTCCATCGAGTACGGACGGCGAGTCCGGTCGATGAACAGCGACATCGCCGAGGCGTACCGCGACTGGCTCACCCCGCTCATCGCCCGAGGCGAGGTACGCGATCTGCCGATGACTGTGATGGTCGCCATCGTCACCGGCCCCGCGCACGCCCTGGCCGCCCAGTGGTTGGCAGGGCAGCTTCCGGGCGCTGTCATCGATTTCGCCGACGATCTGATAGATGCCGCCGTCGCCGGTCTCCGCGGCGTTCCCGCTCCGGCCGGCGAGCATGTTCGCCGCCGCGCCGAGGGCCGGGTGCGCGTGCAGTTACTGGATGCCGACGGAGCCGTCCTCGCCGAGACCGAGATCGGCACGAGCTTGAACCCGTCGGCCTGAAGCGCTCACTATCGGATGCGGCCCACAGATTCTCATCGCGGGTCGGCTTCTCGCCGCGCTCGGAGCGGGGCGCACGGTCGGCGAGCCGCTTCGGCAGAGGTGAGGTCCACAGATCCTCCGTCCTGGCGCGGATAATTTCAGGAGCCGAGGCGCCGCTCGATCGAAACGCCGACCATCGCCGGAACGTAGATCACCAGCCCTATCCAGGCCACCCCCGTCGTCACTTCGACGACGAACGCGTTGCCGTCGGTGCGGATACTGGCAACCTGCCCGAGTACTCCGTAGGCCAGCCCAGAGAGCCCCCCGGCGATGAATGCGACACCGAGCCAGAAGACGGGAAGATCGCGCGTAGGCCGATCCGTGCGGGCGCGATTGCGCCGACTGTCGATCGCGCCCCACACCGCTGCCGCCACGACGACGATGCTCAAGGCGAGCCACCGGGTCACCACACTGAACGGCGTCCAATACGCCACCGTGTACGCCAGGCCGGTTCGTGCCAGCACATGCACCAGGGCCAGCACAAACGCGCGTGGTAGAAGAGCTGTGGTGATCGCGCGCCACATCGAGGCTCGCCTGTCGACGGCGACCGCACTGTCGGAGTGCGATACCGAAATCCGCTCGACCATCAGATCGGATCGAATCCGGAGACCAGCCAGTGGCCGTCGGACTCGGTCAGCTGCACCCGAACCGTACTCGCCATCGCCGACGGCTGCGGATCCTGAGCGGTGGTGGTGATCTGGTTGACGAATACGAGCACGACGGCGTTGCTGGAATCGGCGGAAACCACTGCCGCGCCGACGGACTGGGCGTGGGTGTTCACCGACTTCTCCCTAGCGGTCGGGATGACGACATCCTTCGTGTACTTGTCGTAATAGTCTTTGAAGCTGCCGGTCAGCTTGGACGAGGCCGACGCCAGATCCTTGTCCACCGTTGCCGCCTGATAGGACAGCAGCGCGACTGTGGCGTTCTGCGCGATATCCGGTGCGCTCGCCACAATCGTCGCGGTGTCACGATCGCTTCGATAGTCATGGGCGTACTGCGTCCCGGTGAGAGCAACGAGAGCAGCGGCGAAGAAGACGAAAATCGTGCATGCGATCCGCAGAGCCCGCGGGCGCGCTTCGCTCGAACTTGGTGCACTGTCCGCACTTACCCGGGTCTCGGCGAGCTTGTCGGCGAAGGAGCGGCCGTGTTCGTCCCACAGCGGCCACAACCAGCCGAGCAGCAACGGGACGGTGTCGACGATATGAGCCACCTCCCGCAGCAGCGTTCGCGTGATTCCCGGCGCAGCCACGGTGCCTGCCGCAATGGTGCGGATGCCGACGACCAGCTTGCCGATCGTTCGGCCCGTCTTTCCCTGGCGGTAACCGGTATTCCACAGCACGAAGGCTGCGACGGCGACCGCGGCAACTGTGGATCCGATCTGCGCGTAAATATCTTGTGGATCATCGAGCACGATGAGACACACCGCGGCCAGGGTCGCGGCCGGGCAGATCACGTCGATCGCGTAGGCAAGCACTCGGGCCCGCCACGACGCATTCGCGAGTTCGTTCCTACCCCGTGTCTCCGCGAACTCGGTCGCACGCTCGTCCTTGTCGGTTCCGGCCGACTCGATAACCGTGTCTTCCATATCACCGGAATGTGTTGTGCTGGAGTGATTCTCGAGCTCGACCGTCATGACGCCACGTACTCCATCTTCGAGATCTTGAGTCTGTCGCCGGCGGGCGCCACGGTCACTCGTACCCGGAAGGTACGCGGTTCCTCATGTGCGCCCGCAGAGTTCGACACCTTCGAGTGCGCGGTGAGTAGAACCAGGGCGCTTCCGTCGTCGTTCACGTGCTCCAGTCCGGCCCCGGCGATCTCGGCCGTGGTCACGACTTTCGCCTCGCGCACGGCGCCGGCGAAGGGCTGTGCCTGCGGGGCGAACTCCGCGCGCCACTGCCCCGTAGCGTCGTCGAGGATGCGTTGCACATCGCTGTCGGCCGAATCATGATGCACGGTAAGGACATTGAGCACTTCTTGCCGCGCCGACTGCACGAACGCGAGACGGCGGTCGCTCGCCGCCTGCGCCGTGCGGTGGTGGTGCGCCAGGTAGCCGCTGCCGGCGGCCGCGGCCGCCGCCACGAGCGCCGTCACCGCCACAACGGCGGTCAGCACCCGGATGCGGTTGCGTGGCACCCGAGGCTCTCCCACCGTGTCCTCCGACAAGGTGGTGTCGTCCTTCGCATCGCCATCGGATCGGTCCTTCTCCGACGCAACCGCATCCGTCCTGGAGTCGTCCTCGTCGATCGAAGCGGCGTCTGCCTCGGCATCGCTCACCGTGCCGGGCTCATCATCGTCTGCCATGTCGACTCCCTTCCTGAGTTGGTGGCGACATCGGTCTGCCGATACGTCCTTCCGTCCGCACCGGTGTATGTGCCGTCCGTGCTGTAGGTCGCGGTACTCACCCCGGGCACGGGTGGGCCGTTCGTCCCGCCGCCGGGGCTCGTGTAAGCGGAGGGGTGGTATTGCGGGTTGTCCACATAGGCCTGCGACTCACCGATCCACGGGTTGGTACCCAGTGGGCGGTACGGCTCGTCGCTGTCGCACATTTCGACGGTCGGTGCGCGCTTACCAGGGTGTTCGGCACACGGATAGTTCCGCGCCCCGCGCACCGCGTTCGGGTCCGACTGCGGCAGCGCGCAATACAACGGCTGGACGGGCCGGGTCGGCTCGTCCTCGGCGCTGGCATCTCGCCGCTGCGACGCCGGCAGGTAACCCACCGTGCACGGCGGTGGAACGTTCATACCGAGTTTGAAGGACATGAAGTCACTGGGGGTACCGTTCCTGTTCGGATACGCCATGGTGTCCAGCACGGCGGCTCCGGCCGGCAACAGCACCAGTATCTGTTCCAGTGCGGCGTTGTAGGTGACCGCAACCTGACCCAGACCGACCATATTGGCCAGCAGCACCGGCAAGGTGGGCCGCAACTTCTCGAACAGCGCTGTGGCCTGGTCGGCCGCCGCGCGACCCTGCACCAGCAGGTCCCGCAGCGTCGCATCGCTATCCGCCAGCTGGCCGGTGAGGGTCGCGACATTGCCGGCCCATGCCCTGATCGATGCGTCGGAGGCAACGGTCGCATCGAGCACGGGCCCGGCGTTCTCGATGAGGTTTGTCATCGGGGTGATGTTCTCGCGGCCGTCCTTGCTGAGACCGGATGCCGCATCGAGCAGGCGGGCGATACTGGGACCGGTGCCGTCGAAACCGCGGTAACTCTCATCGATCAGCTTGTGCAGATTGTCCGACGGCAGCGCGGCGAGGCTGCGGTTGACCGTGTCGAGCAGGGTGCCGATATCCTGCGGCACCGTGGTCCGATCGACCGGTATTCGGCTGCCGTCGCGTAGGTAGGGCGGCGCCGAGGTGCGGGGTACGAGATCGACGTACTGTTCCCCGATTGCGGAGCGACTGTGCACATGCGCATCCACGTCGTCGGGAATCTTGGTGTCGCTGTCCATACTCAGCGTCGCCATCACGCCGTCGGGCGCGGGTTCGATGTCGGCGACCCGCCCCACCGTCTTGCCACGGTAGGTGACATTCGCTGTCTTGTAGAGATTTCCGTTCGTAGCCAGCTCGATCGTGACCTGATAGCGGCCGATGCCCAGCAGAGCGGGTATCTGAACGAACTTCAGGCCCATCACGGTGAGGGATACGACGGTGAGAATCGTGAACACCGTCAGCTGAATCCGGACGAATCGCGTGAGTCTCATCATCGGCCTCCGGAGACCGGACCGGTCAGCGGGTTCGGTGTGCCCAAACCCGGCTGCCTGTCTTTCGTGCGACCCAGCGCGGTTTCGAGCGCGGTCAGCTGCCCCTCCACAGGTGTGCCCTGCAACAACGAGTTGTCGATGCGACCGAGGGTCAGGTCGATGACGGCACTGAGGTTCGCGTAGTCGCCGCGAATCCACTTGTCCAGGTTGCGTTCCGGCCAGGGATAGGTGGCATAGATGCCCAGTGACCGGGTCAGGTCCTGGCCCGCATCTCCCAGAGCCCGCAGTGCGGGCTCCAGGTTGCGGAGATTCTGCACCACATCGGCACGGCTGGCGACCACCACTTCGTTGGCCTTCCGGGAGAAATCGCCGATCGCTGTCACAGCCTGCACGAGCTTGTCACGCTGGGTGTTCAGCACCACGAGCGCGGGCGGGATCGAATCCAGTGCATGCGACAAGGTCTCGTTTTGGCGGCTCACTGTCCCCGCGAGATGGTCCAGCCCTGCCATCGCCGCGATGATGTCCTGCTTCTGTTCGTCCAAGCCCTGGGTGAAAGTCGACAGCTGGGTGATGAAGTCTCGCACCGTTGTTTCCCGGCCCGACAGGGCGGAATTCAGTTCTTTGTCGATCTGCTGCAGTCGTCCGATCCCGCCGCCGTTGAGCACTACCGACAGCGCCGAGAGGGTCTGCTCCGTCGTCGGATACTGCCCGGCCCGCCGCAGTGGGATCACATCCCCGTTGTGCAACTGCCCGACGGCGGACTCACCAGGAGGGGGCGACAATTCGATGTGCTGGCTGCCCAACAGGCTCGTCTGACCGACCTTGGCGACCGCGTTCTCGGGCAGCTGGACATCGCCGTTCACACGGACGGTGACCACGGCATGCCACTGCTCTAGGTCGATCCGCGTGATCGTCCCGACATTCACGTCCGCCACTCGCACCCGCGAATTGGGTTGAATTCCAGCGACATTCGGCATTTCGATACGTATCTCGAACGAACCGGCGCTCTGCCCCTCGGTCCCGGGCAACGGCAGCGAGTTCACCCCACGCCAGGCACCGCATCCGGCCAGCACGATCGCGCAGCCGGCGAGTGCTGCCAGTCGCGCCGGCCGAAAGGCCCCGGTCCGCGTCGCGCCGCTCATCGGTGACCTCCCGGCAGCAGTCCCGCCAGGCCCGTCCCGGGCGCGACGACCGCACCGGAGGGAGGCGGGCCGTCCGGATACGGGTTCAGCGCCGGTTCGCTGTAGTCCACCTGGTTGGGCCGGGCGTCCACACCGTCGGCCACGTTGACGCCGACCGGCGGATAATTGAACTTCAGACTCTGCAGCACGGGACCGAGGTACTGCACGCACAGCTTCGCCGCCTCCGCGGCGCCCAAGCGGCTGGCGGCCTGCACGGCGCCGCAGATGAACTGCAGCGGGTTCTGCATCTGAGTAACGGCCAGCGCACCGGTGAGAGCCCCCTGAGCCGGGTTGTAGATGTTGTTGAAGTTTCCGAATGCGTTCGGAGCCGCGTGCAACAGGTTCTCGATCGCCGGCTTGCTCTGGTTCAGCGTGGTGGTGAGGGTCGTCAAGGCGTCGGCGGCGTGCTGTACTCCGTCACTGTTCTGGCCGATGAACGTTTTCAGATCGTTTGCAACACCGTCGAGTTGGGCCAGCGCATCGGACAGGTCGTGGTCGGTCCCCGTCAGCAGACCGCTCACCGATGCGAGATGGCCGTTGATCTCGACGATCTGCTGATTGCTCGCGGCCAGTGCCGAAACGAAGACTTGGAGGTTACGCACGACGCTGAACAGGTCACGACGGCCGTTGGACAACGTGGTGAGAGCGTCGGACAACTGGGTGATCGTCTGGTGCAGGCGGGCGCCGTTGCCGTCCAATGCCTTCGCACCGGAGTTGACGAAGGAGCCCAAGGGACCGTTCGGCTCGGTCGAGGTCGGGCCGAGCGACGAGGCGAGGCGGTCGAGTTGTTTGCGGAAGTCGTCCCATTCCACGGGCACGGCGGTGCGGTCGATCGGTATCACCGCGTTGTCCGAGAGCTTCGGACCCCTCTCGTAGGCTGGAGTCAGCTGAATCGCACGCGCGGAAACCAGTGTCGGAGACAGGATGACGGCCTTCGCGGTCGCGGGGATCTTCACCGAGGATTTGTAGTGGAAGGTGACCCGCATTTTGTCGCCATCTGTGCGGATCTCGTCGATCGCGCCGATCTTCAGTCCCAGCAACAAGACATTGTCACCCTGGTACAAACCATTGGAGTTACTGAAGTAGGCGATGACCGTGGTGCGGGTCAGATGCTGGTACACGCGCGCTCCGAGCAACGCTACGGCGCAGACCGCGATCACCGCCCCGATGCGGAGTGCGCTGCGCCGCGTTATCGTGACGCGCCGCAGGATGTTGATCGTTGTCATCGCAATCACCTGGCTCCGGGGATCGGAAGCGTGGGTACGGGAGGGAATGTCGGGAACGGCGGGGGCGGTGCGGCGGGCACCGGCGTGTTCGGCCCAGGAGCGGTGTCCTCGGGTGGCACCGTGCCCGGTGGGTTGTTGTATCCGCCGTCGATCTTGTAGGTCGGCCCGCCCAGGATCGACGGGTCCACTCCGGCGTCCTTGAAGGCCGCGTCGATGAACGGCTGCAGGAACTGTCCGGGCAACAGGTTGACGATGTAGGCCTTGAAGAAGGGCCCCGACGCCACCGACTCGCCGAGGGACAGCGCGTACTGGCTCAGTGGAAGCAGGGACTGCTGTATCTCGGACCGACGCCGATCCAGCAGGTCGAGGACATTGTTGAACCGATCCAGGACGGGGCCGAGCTGCTCCCGGTTGTCAGCTACCAGCTGCCGCAGTTGCTGCGACACCTGGTTCACGTTGTCGAGCAAGGTTGCGATCGCGGCGCCGCGCGCATCCAGGCCTGCCAGCAGGGTGTTGCCGTCGACAACCAGCCGATTCAACTGGTCGCTGCGCTTGGCCAGCACCTGCGTGACTCCGGAGGCGTGCGAGAGTAGCTCGGTGAGCATCCGGTCGCGGCTGTCGACCGATTCCGACAGGCGCGCAACGCCGTCCAGCGCGCCGGCCAGATCCGGCTGCACCGCGTCGACGCTCGAGCTCAGCACATGCAATGCCTGGGTGATCTGGTCGGTCTTCAGCCCGCTGATCGACGTCGTGAGATCCCCGAGCGTATCGGGCAGGACGTAGGGAGTGGAGGTGTGCTCCAGACCGATCGCCGAATCGGGGCGCAGCGCCGCGGTTCCTCGCGGACGCAGTTCCATCATCTTGGAACCCAGCACCGTCTTGGTCTTGATGGCCGCCTCGGTCTGATCGCCGAGCCGGACGCCGTTCGCGGTGAACCGGACCAGAATTTTGTTGCCCCTCAGGTCGAGGTTCGTCACCTGCCCGACCGTGACGCCGGCGACCTCCACCGGTGCGCCGGCCCGCAGCCCGGCGGCCTCCGCGAAATATGCCTCGTATTCCCGATGTGCGGCCAGATAGGGGACGTGGTCGTAATTCTGCGCGCTCAGCACGCCTGCGATCACGAGAACCGCGCCGATCAGGCCTGCGCGGAACGAGTTGGATTCCAGCATTCCGTTCATTTCGGTGGAGTACATCTTCCTGCGCGTTGGCCGACAACATTGATATAAACCGGATCACCCTTGGGGCCGTTGACCTTCAACGTCGCATCGCACAGATAAAACGAGAAGAAGTCGCCATAAAGACCCAGTCGGCTCAGGCGTTGATATCTGTCCGGCAATTGCGACAGCAGATTGTCCACATAGCTCCGGTCGTTGTCGATGTTCGTGCTTACCCGACCCAATTCGCCGACATCGGACCGGATCGTGCCGTGCGTTACGTCCAGCAATTGGGCGACCGAACTCGACACGCCGTCGACATGGGTCAATGCAGAACCGATCGGGTCCGTCTGCGCGGAGATTCCGCTGACCACTTTCTGCAGATTGTCGATCATCGAATCGAACCGACCGTTCTTGTCATCGATCGTCCCGAGCAGGGAATTCAAGTTGCCGATGACACTGCCGATCAAGGCGTCGCGGTCGGCCAGCGCCGAGGTAAGACTCGCCGTGTGGGCCAGAAAGTTGGAGATATCCGCATTCTGGCCTTGCAAGACGGCAATCAGTTCACTGGACAATTGATTGACCTGGTCCGGGTCCAGCGCCTTGAACAGGGGCCTGAATCCTCCGATGAGCGCGTCGATATCCAGAGCCGGAGCCGTCTTGTCCACTCCGATCGTCGCGCCCTTCGGTAGCGGCCGAGACGATCCAGCCCCCTGTGTCAGCTCCAAATACCGGTCGCCGACGAGGTTTTCGTAGCGCACCATCGGATGTGTACCGTCGGTGAGCACCACATTCTTGGCCACCGAGAAGGTGACCAGAGCCTTCGAGTCATCGACGACCGAAACACTGCGCACACGTCCGGCCTCGACTCCCGCGATTCGTACGAACTGGCCCGCCCGCAAACTCGAGACATCGCTGAAAATAGCGCGGTAATCGGTCTCCCGATCGAACCTCAAATTGCCGAATACCGTAACGATGGCGAACAAGAAGAAACTCATCGTAGCGATGAACAGCGTAAATTTTACGGCCGGGCCGGTGATCCGCATCAGCGACCACCTCCGGGCAAGGTGAATCCGAACATGAAATCGACGATTGTCGGATCCGCAGGGCGCGGATGATCGGTTCCCGGACCGTGGAGTGGAGCTCCGTTGTCTATTCTCAGATAGGGTGCCGGATACGTGTCCCAGGTGACCGGCGGGTAACATCCGGGCGTACCGCGCGGACCGCCCTTGCCCGCCACCACGGGCAAATTCTCGGGATATTTGTATGGATCGTCACCCAGCAACAGACCGGCATCCAGCCGCACCGAATAGTTCGTGACGTCGACCGTATCGGCCATATTTTCCGCGTCCATTGCGCCGAGGTGCAGCATGCAGACGAACTCAGGGCTGTATTTGCTCAACAGCGCAGTCGTGGGCGTCAGCAGCCGCAACGTGTCGATGATTCCTCGGCCGCTGTCGCCGAATATCGACCTACCACTGCGCCCCAGAGCCGCCGCGGAGTCGAGTACGCCGTCCAGGTCATCGCGACGGGCGACGACCGTATCCGAGGTCACCGACGCGTCTCGGAGAATCGTCATCAGATTCACGCCCGCGTCGCCCAGATTGGTTGCCGCATCGGCCGTTTCGCGCAAATCGGCCCGCAGCGCAGGCAGCTGCGGATTGAGCGCTACCAGCAACGCATCCGCATCGGTGAGAGTTCGGCCGAGCTGCGCTCCCCTGCCGCTCAGCCCCTCATCCAACGCCGCCAGCGTGGCGCTGAGCTTCTCGGGTTCGATCTGATTCATCACGCCGGTGAGGTTCTGGAATACCGTATTGACCTCAGTGGATACATTGCGCGCCGGTATCGCCGCGCCGGCGCTCAGGTGCGACCGCGCCGGGCTCTCCGGCACAACCAGCTCGATGTATTTCGAACCGAAGACTGTGGTCGGCTTGATCTCCGCCGCGACGTTCGAAGGAATCAGCGTCACCTTGCCGGGCTCGAGCTCGATATTCACCGTCGACCTCCCCGCTGCGAGGGAAACCGATTCCACGGTTCCCACTGGGACGCCATGCAGTTTGACCTTGGATCCGGGTTCCATGACCAAACCGGAACGATCCGAGACCACCTGCGCGCGGACGACCGAGTGAAACGCACCGCGGAAGGATGCCAGGCACAGCCAGACGACGCCGAGCAGCGCCGCCAGCAACAGGACACCGGCGCGCAGTACAGGCGGCTTCTTGTACTTCCCTTGGCGCGACTTTCGCAGAAATGCCACAGAAATCGTCCTCATCCCGCCAAGTCGAAGTTTCCGGACGTGCCGTAGACAGCCAGTGACACGAGCAGAGTTACCGAGACCACGGCGATCAGCGAGGCTCGTACAGCGCGGCCGACAGCGAATCCGACTCCCGATGGACCGCCCGAGGCGTGATAGCCGTAGAAGCAGTGGATCAGCATGACGGATATCGACATCACGATCGCCTGCAGGAAGGAGAACATCAGATCGGCCGGTCGCAGGAACGTATAGAAGTAGTGGTTGTAGACGCCGGCCGACTGGCCGGCGATATAGGTCGTGTACAGCTGCGCGGAGAGAAACGACATCAGCACTGCCATCGAATAGACCGGGATGATCACGATCAGGCCGCCGATGACGCGGGTGGATACCACGTAGGCGATCGACCGGATCGCCATGACCTCCATCGCGTCGATCTCCTCGTTGATGCGCATCGCTCCGATGCGCGCGGTCGCACCCGCACCGATGGTGGCCGCCAAGGCGATTCCGGAAGTGACCGGTGCGGCGATCCGCACGTTGATGAATGCCGCAAAGAATCCGGTCAGCGCTTCGACACCGATATTGCTGAGGGACGCGAATCCTTGGATGGCCAGGAGCGCCCCGGCCGAGAGCGTCATGAAGGACACGATCACCACCGTGCCGCCGATGATCGCCAATGCTCCTGTGCCCATACCCATTTCAGCGACGATGCGCAGCGTTTCCTTGCGATAGGCGGACAACGCATGACCGATCTCACGGAAAGCGCGGAAGTAGAACACGCCGTGTTCACCGACGAGACGAACACTGCGTCCCAGCCCGGACAATCGGCGAAAGTACCTCGGGTACCTACTGCGGACGGTGGCGATATTCGACATGGCGCTATCGCACCGTCGCTTTCACTCCGATGGCGGTGACGACGACGTTCACCGCGAACAGTGCCATGAACGCGTAGACGACGGTTTCGTTGACCGCATCGCCCACACCCTTCGGACCACCCTTCACATGCAATCCCATGTAGCAGGCCACCAGTGAGGCCACCAGCCCGAACAGCCCCGCCTTGATCTCGGAGATGACGACCTCGGGAACACCGGTCACGAAAGTGAGGCTGGCGACGTAGGACCCGGGCGTCACGCTCTGCACGAAGACCGAGAACAGGAAGCCGCCGACCAGCCCAACTGTTACGACCAGGGCGTTCAACAGCACCGCGACAAGCGTCGAGGCGTAGACACGAGGCACGACCAACCGGTGGATCGGATCGATTCCGAGGACCCGGACGGCATCGATCTCCTCCCGGATGGTTCGCGAGCCGAGATCTGCGCAGATGGCGGTAGCACCGGCGCCGGCAACGATGAGCACTGTCACGAGCGGGCCGACTTGTGTCACCACACCCAGCCCGGCACCGGCACCCGACAAGTCCTGCGCGCCGAATTCGACCAGCAGGATGTTCAACGTGAAGATCACCAGAACCGTGAACGGCAGGGCGACAAGCAAGGTCGGCAACAGCGCGACACGGACCAGAAACCAGCCCTGCTCGAAGAACTCGGCCCATTGGAACGGTCGGCGTACCGCACAGCGCGCGGTCGTCGCGCACATGTGGAAAAAGTCTCCAACTGCCCGCACGGGGGTATCGAGCGGAAGCCGCACTGTCCCTCCTTGTCATTGAAATGTGCGCCCAGTCACACAATCGGCGCCCATCTTGACAGATTATTTAACTGATTGCAATGGCTGTGCTACTCAACAGCATTCGGTCACTCGACCAGCACGCGAGCTGAGACCCGATTGGCCGAATCGAGCGAGGATCGGAGCGTATCTCACCGAAAGGCCTGTCCCACCAGAATATTTAGGATACTTCCTCGGTTTAACCTCGCGCCGCCCTCGGACTCTCCCGTCGGAGTCCGAACCATTCACCTGAACCGACCAGCCACCTTTGCACGGTTCCAGCACATCCATCGCTACCGAATCCGACGACACGGCGCTCCACGCGGAACCACACTTATAGATATATGATCTGGTGGATTCGGCTCGATTTCACGTCTTCCCCCGATTCCGCCGACCGCAAGACTGCATATTCGAGCCGGATGCCTTCTCTTGCAAGGATTCACGGAGACATGAGAGCTGGAAAAGCATATGACCTTCGATTTGGTGAACCCCATCGAGCAATTCGTCACCGCCCTCGCGTATGTGCTTCTGCGAGGCCAACTTCCACCGACTCCATGAGCGGTCACATGCGGACCCCGCATGGAACCGATCCGAATGCGGCCGGTTGTTCGGACGAGCCCCGACGCAAAGGAGGGCCCGCATATCGCGGACCCTCCTGGCAACGCCGACCTCACCGTCGACCGAAGCTTCGCTCGGCCAGGTGACCTCAGGTATCGGTCATCGGGGTCTTTCGTCCTGCTTTGCCTGCGGCCGAAGCAGCACCGGCGCGGACCATGTGTTGAGCTGCCCGCCAACCGAAGACGAACGACGCGCCGATACTGGCACCCGCGCCGGGATAGGTCCGGCCCATGACCGAGGCCGTGCAATTGCCAGTGGCGTAGAGACCGCCGATCACCGTGCCGTCGGCGCGCAGGACTCGCGCGTCCGCGTCGGTGACCAGCCCGCCGCAGGTGCCCACGTCGCCCGGATACAGCGCCACGGCATAGTACGGCGGCCGGTCCACCGGCGCGACACAAGGATTCGGCCGCACTCGCGGATCGCCGTAGTACCGATCGTAGGCGCGTTCTCCCTTGGCGAAGTCGGGATCCGTGCCGTGCGCAGCGGCGGCGTTGTACCGCTCGAGGGTCTTCTCCAGCGCGGCCTGCTCGACGCCACACCGGTCGGCCAGCGCGGCAATCGAACTTGCCTTGATCATATAACCGCTCGAAATCCATTGCCGCGGCGTCACACCACCAGGCGCCATGCCCCACAGGTAGCGACGCCGGTTGCGGCTGTCCATGATCCACCAGCTCGGTATCGCCGGTGCGACGGCGTTGCGCTCGTACATCGCCTGGCCAACCTCCATGTAAGAGGCAGCCTCGTTGACGTACCGCTCGCCCGTGCCGTCGACCATGATCGCGTGTGGTTTGGACCGCTCGAAAACCGCGTACAGTGGCGACTGGTCGGGCTGGACCGAGGAGGGGATCCACCACGCCTCGTCCATCAGGTCGGTCGCCGCGCCGAGATCCATCGCCGCTTGCAACACTTCTCCGGTATCGCCGGGATTGGCGACCGTCCACTCGGTCGAGGCGGGGCAGCGGCCGTACTTCGCACGCATCTCCGCGTTGTGCGAGAAACCACCGGAATTGATCAGCACGCCGTCGCGCGCCCGGATCCGGATCGTGCGGCCGTCGCGGACGGCGTGTACGCCGACGACGACCCCGTTTTCCTCGATCAGGTCGGTGACTCGGGTCGAGGTCCAGATCGGAACGTCGGCACGAGCCGCCGCGAGCAACATCCAGCCTTGCAACGCCGCGCCGGACCCCCGGACCGATCGGCGCCGCAGGGCCGCCGTGACGAGCCGGGCCCCGACCTTGCCCATCGTCAGAACCGATCGCCACGTCCGAACGCCGAGTGACATCGCGGCCACCTCGGCCGTGTACATCGGAATGGCAGGCAGGGTCTCGCTGATCCGGTACCGCTTCTCCCACGGACCGAGTTGCGTCGTATCGAACAGTTCGGTTTCCAGCGACCGTCCGCGCGCCTTGCCGCCCGGCCGGTCGTCGTAGTAGTCGGAATAGCCTTCGCAGTGCCGGAACGGAATGCCTTGCTGCTCCAGGAATTCCACCATCGGGCCGATGGCGTCGAGAAACGCCGTCACCCGCTCGGGCGAAGCCGAGCGGGTGTCCCGGCCGACAACCGCATCGAAGTATCGCAGGGCGTCGGACCTGCTGTCCTCGACACCGGCGCGGGCGGAGACCGGGTTGTCCGGCAACCACAGCACTCCCCCGGACATCGCGGTAGATCCGCCGACCACATCGGTCTTCTCGATGACCAGGACCTGCCGGCCGGCCGCGGCGGCGGCGAGCGCACCACACAGCGCGCCCCCGCCACTGCCGACCATCAGGCAATCGGTGACGGCATCCCATTCGGCGGTCATGACTCGCCCTCGATCTCGGCGACCAGGGTGCCCACCGGATACGTCTGCTCGACCACGCCGATCAGCCTGATCTTTCCCGAGACCGGCGACTCGATCTCCTGCTCCACCTTGTCGGTGGCCGCGATATAGATCGGCGAACCGGCCTCGACCCGGTCGCCGTCGGAGACCAGCCACTCCGACAGGGTCGCTTCGTCCACGGCCATACCGAGTTTCGGGATCTTGATCTTGTGAACGAGCGGCATCACATCACCTCACGGATCGCCGCGTCGATGCGGGCGTCGCTGTACATGAATTCCTGTTCCAGCACCCGAGCAAAAGGCACCGGGCAATTCCGGGAGCCGACCCGGACCACCGGTGTGCGCGCGTCGCCGCGCAGTTCCTCCGCGATCATCGCCGAGATCTCGGCGCCCACCCCGAATCGCGTCACCGCCTCGTGCACCACGACCGCGCGCCCGGTCCGCGCTACCGACGCGAGCACGGTGTCCTTGTCCAGGGGGGAAATCGTCCGCAGATCGACGACCTCGACACCGATACCTTCGCCGGCCAGGCGTTCCGCGAGCGCGAGTACCTGGGCCACCGGCCTGCCATAGCTGATGACGGTGACGTCGCTGCCCGGACGCGCGATATTGGCCTTTCCCAGCGGGATTCGCAGGCCGGGCTCGGGTGCGGGACCCTTGTCCCAATACGTCGGCATCGTCTCCAGGAAGATGCACGGGTCGTCATCGAAGATGCACGACAGCAGCAGACCCTTGACCTCGGCGGGGGTCGACCCGGTGACGACCTTGAGGCCCGGAACGTGTGCCAGCCATGCCTCGGGCATATCGGAATGCTGTCCGCCCGAACCCATTCCGGCACCGCTCATGGTGCGGATCGTCAACGGCACACCCGTTTGCCCGCCCGACATGAAGCGAATCTTTGCGGCGTGGTTGACGATCTGGTCCATCGCGACCGCCAGGAAATTCGCCAGCATGATCTCCGCGACCGGGCGCATACCCGCCAGCGCCGCGCCCACCGCGGCGCCGGCGATCGCCTGTTCACTGATCGGCGTGCTGCGGACCCGGTGTGCCCCATGCTTTGTCGACAGCCCCGCGGTCACCTTCGCCACACCGCCGCCCTCGCGGTCGGCGATGTCCTCGCCCAGCAGAAATACCGAATCGTCGGTGGCGAGGGCCTCGTCCATCGCCATATTGGACGCCTGCGCGAAGGTGATCGTTCCCGCGCTCATACCGTGACCTCCTGGGCATACACATCGCGGCCGAGCTCATCCACAGCGGGATAATCGCCGGCCCTGGCGAATTCGATCGCGTCTTCGACCTCGCGCCGCACGTCCGCATCGATCGCCGCGAGCTGCGCCTCGTCGGCGGCACCGGAATCGATCAACCGAGCACGCAAACCCGGAACCGGATCCGCGGCCAGACGCTGCGCGTAGATCTCCTCATCGATATAGCTGCTGTCGTCGCCGAAGAAATGACCCATGAACCGGAAGGTCTTGGCCTCCAGCAGAGTCGGGCCTTCGCCGGCTCGTGCCGCTGCCACGGCACGCGTTGCCGCAGTGAACATGTCGGCGGGATCATCGCCGTTCACCGTCACCCCGGGCATGCCGTAACCGGCCGCTCGATCCGCGACATTCGCGCAACTCGTGCCGTTGGCGTAGGTGGTGTGCTCGGCGTAACCGTTGTTCTGGCACAGGAACACCACCGGCAGCTTCCAGACCGAGGCCAGGTTCAACGCCTCGTGGAAGGCACCGATATTGCTGGCCCCGTCGCCGAAATTCGCCACCACGGCGCGATCCTCGCCACGCAGTTGCGCGGCCAGCGCCAGGCCGTTCGCGATGGGCAGGCCGCTGCCGACGACACCGGTGGTCAGCATGACCCCGGACTCGGGATGCGTGACGTGCATCGGGCCGCCTTTGCCCTTGCACGATCCCGTCACCTTGCCGAAGTACTCCGCCAGCAGCAATCGCAGCGGCACGCCCTTGGCGACTTGATCATGCAGGCCGCGATAGGTCGTGACGACGTAGTCCGTCGGGCGCAGCGATACCGCGGTCGCGGCGGCGACGATCTCCTGGCCGCGCGGGGAGTAGTAGGACAGGGCGATCTCACCGGACATGAGCAGTGAACGGATGCGTTCGTCGGTGTGATGGATGCGCTCGGCGATTCGGTAGATCTCGACCAGTCGCTCGGAGGACATCGCGGCGGACACCGCGGTCTGTGTGGATGGGGCTGGTGTCGTCATCGAAGGTCGTCTCCGGTGGTATCCGTGCCGAGATAGCGGTGCAAGGTGCGGTGAAAGTTCGAAATCGGCTTCTCCTGAACGGGATTCGTGCGCGAGCCGGCAAAGCCCCGCGACTTCATGCCCTGCTGTACCTGATGCAGGTTCTGGAAATCCTGGGGAAGGATTCCGCCCCAGTCGTCGTGGTCTCGCCAGTCGGTGAAGAACTGCCGTTCCAGCGGCGGCTCCTGCCCCTCCGGATAGCGCGCCAGTGACCACACATCGAAGACGCAGGAATCGGGATCGTCGCCGTTGGGGCGGGCCCGGTACCAGAGCGCGGCGTCCATGTAGGGCAGCACGATCAGATTCGGGAACATGTGCCAGTCGACTCCGGCCCGGACGATGTTCTCGAAGCTCAGACCGTCCGGCCAGCCCGCACCGTCGCCGACGGCGGCTTCGCGCTGAAACATCATCAGTTTCATCAGGACGGTGGTGGGCTCCTCGTCTTCGGGCACCTCCGTCAGCAGGCGTTTGGCCGCTTCGAAGTCCCGCGCGCTGTAGATGGCGCGCAGGTCCTTCTCCATCATCTCCAGGAAGCCGAACAGACCGTGCCGGAGGTCCTTGGGCACTTCACCGCCCAACCGCTTGGACGGGAACCCCAACGGCCGATTGTCCGGTGGATAGGTGAACATCGAGTGCTTTCCGAAAGCCTCGCTCACCGTCCAGTCGTCGGAGAACCGGAGGATCTGAGGGTGTGTCGCCTGGACGTGGTAGCCCTCGTTGAAAGCCTCCAGGGCAACCTTCCAATTGCAAGGCAGAATTACGGACTTGTACCAGCGGTATCGCATCTTCTCGAACTCGTAGCCGTCGAAGATCTCGGGCACCGGCGCGAGGTAGTCGCGCAGCGGCTCGGGATCGGCTGCCATGCAGACGAATACGAACCCGCCCCAGGTGTCGACGGCGACGGATTTCAGCCGGATCTCCGGATCCTGCAGGACCCCGTTGTAGTCGTCCCGGTCCACGACTTCCTTCGGATTGCCATTCAGATCCCAGCGCCACCCGTGGTAGCGGCAGTAGAAGTTCTTGGCGTTGCCACACCCTTCGGTGAGTCGGCGTCCTCGGTGCTGGCATACGTTGTAGTACGCCACGACGTCGGTTTCATCGACCCTGCTGACGATGATCGACTCGTCCGCGATGTCGTAGGTGACGAAATCGCCGGGATGCGGAATCTCCTCCAGCCGGCATGCTACCTGCCAAATCTCCGGCCACAGTCGCTGCTTTTCCAGCTGTGCGAATTCGGGTGCGTAGTACGGAGCTTTCGGCACGAAGTCGTCGCGCACACGCTCGTCGAAAGTCCGGATTCGATCGGAGGTGTCACGCTGCGCGGAGAGCTCTGTCAGATCAGTCACTATCGGCCTCCTTTGTGTTCTAGGCCACTTTGTTAGATAGTGATTACTGTATAGCGACCTGCGGTAAGGTCTGTCAACGTCCGAATGAAGACCCTCCGACCGGAAGCGGGGACGACGTGGCGGTGGGCGGCATATGACTACCGGCGCCGGTCGCACCACGCGCGGGCGTCGGACCGGCGACGAAATCCGCGCCCGGTTGCTCGATTCCGCGCGCGAGGTGTTCGCGGAGCAGGGCTATGCCGGCGCGTCGACCAAGGAGATAGCGCGGCGGGCCGACGTCACCGAGGTGCTGCTCTTCCGCCATTTCGGCAACAAGGCGGGCCTTTTCGACTCCGCTGTCCTGGATCCGTTCGAGACGTTCGTCGACCGGTGGTCGTGGCATTGGTCCCATCACGGCCTCAGTGGCGAATCGGTCGAAGAATTGGCCCGCGATTACGTGACGCTGCTGTACGAGTTCTTCGACGACAACCGCCAACTCGTCACGGCGCTGCTCGCGGCGCGAACACACCATCCGGCCGCTGCTGAGCGGATCGAGTCACTGTTCACACGGTTGGAACGAACCGTCCGCGACGGCGTCGCGGAGCACGGCCTGCCCACCCGCGACCCGATGATGACGGTGCGCCTCACATTCGGCATGGTGCTCTCTGCGGTGATTCACGCGGACCTGCTGTTCGTCGGCGGCTCCGCCCCCGCGCGCGCGGACGCGATCACTGAGCTGACGTACTATGTGCTGCACGGCATTTCGCATCCCACCGACTGAGGCTGGGGAGAAAATCGCCCCCTCACGGCGACTGAATTCTGGGTTCCCGATGACGGCGCTCCTCGGCCGCCACGGAGAACACGACGTGCGCCTCGCGCACCACCGCCCTCTGCCCCACGGTGCCGGCCGTCACGGGTGAGAGGCGCAATTCGGTCAGCTCCGGCAGTTCCTCGATCATCCATGCGGTGCGCAGAATCGCATCGACCAAACCGTCCACGTCGAACGCCTCGAGCAGCGGGAAGGCGCGCACCGAACGCACCATCCGCGCGGCGTCGAGGTCACTGACCGGCGTGATGTGAAATGCGATGTCTCCGAACAGACTGATCGGCTCACCGAGCACTCCGAAAGCGATCAGCGGGCCGAAGGTCGAGTCGGTGACAATCGAGATGGTGACTTCCGGACCCGAGACATCGTGGTCCGGCTGCACCGCCAGGCCTACGGCATCCAGAAGTTCGGCGACGTCGGCGCCGGCGGCGACACCGACCCCGGCTCGATCCACGACGGCACGCACGCGCGGCACATCGATACCTTTCGGCTGCTGCTGCACACCGGCGGGCTGGCGCCGCCAGAGCCCATAGGCGGTTGCCCGCCCGAGGGCGCTGGCTGCAGTCTCCGGGAAGGTGTAGCTGGGTACCGACCGACCGCTCACCTCCGGTGCCGACAAAACCCCTTCCACCCCATCGAAGCTGGCGACAAGAGTTTTGTGGGGCGCGACCGAACCGGCGCGCACCAATGCAGTAGCAATAGCGTCCGGGTTCTGCGCGAGCGGTGGAGTGAAGAGCGCGATGACGGAATCGACTCCGTCGTCTTCCAGAAGCGCCCGAACCGCCGCCTCGTACCGATCGGCATCCGCTCGGGGAGTCAGGTCGAAAGGATTGACCGGTTCGCTGCTCGGCACCAGCTCGCGCAGTGTCGCCAGCGTCGCATCACTCACGGCGGCCAATCGAAGGCCGGCAGCGCGGCTGGCGGCCCCCGTCAGCACACCCGGCTGGCTAGCATTGGTGACAATGCCGACGCGCTCTCCCCGCGGCACCGGCTGGTGCTCGAAAAGCCTTGCGACGTCGAACATCTCGGCGAGCGTTCGCGTCGCGACAATCCCGGTCTGGGAGAACAGTGTATCCGTCACCGCCCCCCGATCGATCGTGCGCATGTCGAGGGCCCCACCGAATGACGGCTGCACCGCACTGGTTACGGTCACAATGGGCTTTCGTGCGCTGACCCGCCGCGCGAGGCGAGCGAACTTCCTTGCGTTGCCGAATCTTTCGAGATCCAGCAGGACCACCGAGGTGGCCGTGTCCTCTTCCCACCACTGCAACAGGTCGTTCGGTGAGACGTCCACCGAACGCCCCAGCGACGCGAAGCTCGACAATCCGAGACCGATCCGGCAGG
Organism: Nocardia sp. NPDC006982; assembly: GCF_042869435.1. Taxonomy (NCBI): domain Bacteria; kingdom Bacillati; phylum Actinomycetota; class Actinomycetes; order Mycobacteriales; family Nocardiaceae; genus Nocardia; species Nocardia sp. NPDC006982. Next base: position 1,527,002 of record NZ_JBIAFV010000001.1, read on the forward strand.
CGTGCTCCAGAACCGCGAGGCCGAGGGTGCCCGACTGGCTCGCCACAGCCACGACTCCGGGCGGCGGCAGCGACACGGAGAACGTCGCGGCCAGGCGCCGCGAACCCTGCTGCGCGAGAATCCCCATGCTCGCGGGCCCGATCACGCGCATCCCCCGGGCACGTGCGTACCGGACCATATCCCGCTCTGCGGCGCGGCCGGCCGCGCCCAGCTCACCGAATCCGACGGACACCACGATCACCGCGGCCACCGCGGCGGCAGCACAGTCGCGCATGATCTCGGGGACGAGGTCGGCGGCAACCGCGATCACCACGAGGTCGATCGGTTCGCCGATCGAACTGACGGTGGGATGGGTCGAGAGCCCCATCACGGCCGTGATGTTCGGATTGACCGCATAGACGCGCCCCGGAAACCCGTGCGTCACCAGGTTTTTCACCACGGCGCGCCCCAAGTTGTCCGTACTGAGGCCCGCTCCGACCACGGCAACGGTGCGAGAATCGAAGATTCGCTGCATCGACGAGCGAGTCGACAGATGTTCCCGGCGATCCGAGCCCGCGACCACCTGCGCCCTGGGGTGAATCGCGATGTCGGCGTGTATCACCGAGCCGGGCGGCCCGAATTCGACGAGATAACCCGAACTCTCGAGCGTACGGATCATGGCGATGTTCTCGGCGAGAATGTCGGCTTCGAGCACCGTGATCCCACTGTCGCGAGCGGCTGCAGCGATGTGTTCGAGCAGCAATCCGCCCAGTCCGTTGGACTGGAACTCGTCTGCGATCGTGAAGGTCACCTCGGCACGGTCGTCCCTGCCGGCGATTCGTGCGAAGTCGCCGACACCGACCGCTCGATTCTCGTAGATCGCCACGAGCGCCACCTGATCTCGGGTGCCGAGGTTCATGAATCGCGCCAGACCTGCGCGATCCAGCGTTACGACCGGCCCGAGCATGCGCATCGATACGGTGCGGCGCGACAGTCGATGACTGAAATCGACTATGAGATCCAAATCGGAGGCGTCGAGGCGCCGCACGAGCACCGAACGCCCATCCCTGAGCAGCCCCGGTGTCCCTTTGTCCGCATCGTCCTCATCGTGTGCCACGCCGTCGCCTCTCGACCGGAGAACCTCGCACGACTCAGGCGCTCACCCACCGCCGCCGGCGAGGGTGAGCGCCGCCCTCAGAATTCCACCAGAATGGTGTCGCCCGCCGTCCTCACCTGTCCTGAAAGACCCGTCGGAACATCGATGATCCGCGCGGTCCGGGCGGCGGTGGCCGAGACGACCAGGTACCCGCCCTTTTCGTGGACATCCCATTCCGCTCCGTCGACTCGCAGCACTTCCGGGGCGTCGGGTCGAGCCAGCGCGAGTGCCGGGCCGAGAAAGGCCATGAGCGTCGAATTCACATTCGCGGCAACCAGTTCGGCGTGGGCGTCGGGCCGGGCCCAGATCACCCGCACCTTCTCGAATACTGCCGCGAGATCCGGGTTCTGTGCCTTCACCGATCCCAGAGTTTCCGCGCACAGGCCGATCACCACCGTGATCGGCATGCGAGTCAGCACCGAAAGGAACCGCGCCGAATCCCAGTTGTAGGTTTCGGCAGGAGTGTAGGTCGCACCGATCCGCCGCAACGCTCGGATGACCGGGCTCAGCCACGGCCCCTCATGGTTCGGCGTGGTGATCAACACGTGGTCGTCCGCTGTGACGCCCGCGGCGACCAATCGCTCGTGCGCCCACACGACATCGCGTTCCAGATCTTCCCAGCCGATCTCGTAGTCGACGAATCCCTCCCCCGCGCGGCATACACCGATGCCGTAAATGGGGGACCGAGGAAACCTGCGCACCGCTTCCAACATTGTCTTCCGTGTCATCCCTTGACCGTCCTCGGGAACTTGGCCACGCTCGAGCTGTACTGAAGGATCTCCTCCACCGTGAGCATGGTGATATCGACGCTGACGTGCAGCTCGGACTCCAGGATTGCGAGGAGCCGTTGTTCGAGTTCCTCGACGTCCGCGGTTCGCTCCGGCGCATAGCCGACGCGCAGGCGCAACCGGGTCATCTGATCGTTGGACCGGATGATCTGGAACATGCCGTCGGTCAGTTCCGGCTGTGATTCCACCAGCCGCCACACATCGCCCACCACGATCGCCTTGCCGCCGACGACCGTCTCGTCGCCGCGGCGACCGGCGAACCACATCCGGGCGTGGGTCCGGCCGCTGGGTGACGGTTCATGGGTCATCCGCACGAGGTCGCCGGAGCGGAACCGGATGTAGGGCGCCACGCGGTTGTCGAGATCGGTCGCGATCAGCTCGCCGATCTCTCTATCGCCGACGGGCCGGTCGGTCACCGTGTCGACCACCTCGGGGAGCATCGTGTCCTCCCACAGCGTGAAGCCATCGAGTTCCGGTCCCTCCCAGGCGGTTCCGGTGTCACCAGCGCTGGTGTAGGTGACGATCTTCACGCCCCAGTCCTCGGTGACCTTACGCTTGAGCGCGGCACCCATCGGCTGCCCCGCGAAGGCGAAGAATTTCACCGACGTGAACGCTTCGCGCAGGTCGTATTTCGCCTCGAGCTTCTCGAACTCCATGATGGCCGGTAGGTGCACCTGCATGTACGCGACCTTGTGCTCGCGGATGGCTCGCACCAGGGCCTCGCCCTGTCCCAGCCAGCTATCGGCGAACACCGGGGTGAGTCCCATCGCGAGGTAGAAGTCGTCCCAGTAATTGCGGAATGTCCCGACCGGGACGATCACCCGGTCACCGGGCCGCAGGCCGTGCGCGTAGAGATCGCGGGCGGAGATGGCGGGCAGCGGCGGGGCGTCCGTCCAGACCTCAGGCAGAGGTTCGGGCTCCGAAGTCGTACCCGAGGTTGTGGTCACCGAAGTCAACGTCTTCGGGTCAACGCACAGCAGACCGCCGTACGGGTCGCCGGTGCGTGCTCGAAATGCCTGAATATCGGCCTTGGTCAAGGTCGGAATCTTCGTCGTGAAGTCTTCCAGGGTCTCGATATCGTCCGGCGACACACCGGCCGCGCTCCAGAGCTCGCGGTACAGCGGCGAGTTGTCCCACGCGAACCGGACCAATTCCACCACCGCGGCTTCCTGAGCCGCCCTGATGGCGTCCCTGGAAGCCGTCTCCACATCGGGCTCCAGGAACTCGTGGACATTACCGTCGAGTGTCCTGCGCGGGTCTTTCAGCCCACTGCTAGTCAATGTCTCCTCCATCGCCGAGGCCTCCGCACGCTCGATCATCCGAACGGTCCATTGACTCGACCGCAGACCGAAGCGTGATCCACCACACAGCATACAGCATAAATATTTAGCTATATATCCAAGGTTCCCGGGGCAGACCGCGCACAACCTTCGCCCCCGCGAGCGCCGCTGGTCAGACCGTCACAACCCGTCGGGCCGAGGCGCTCCGGACAGCGCGAGGAAGGTGTCCACCACCGCCGCGAGGTCGACAGCGAAGCCGCTGGACGCACCCCCCGACCACTGCGCGACGACCGTCAACGCGCCCAGAAATGCCGCCGCCAGTACTCGCGGGTCGGCATCCGCAGCGAATTCCCCTCGCGCGCAAGCGCGGTCGAACACGGCGACGACACGTTCGTTACCGGGGAGGATCACCGTCCGCTGAACGTGGGCATACAGTTCCGGATGCCGGGCGGCCTGACCGGCAAAGGTGAACAGGACCTGCAGCCCGGGCCATGCATCCGGCCTGTCGAATGCCTCGATCAGGAGGCTCAGCTCCTGCCGGAGATCACCCAGATCAGGGATTTCGGGCCACGTCGCGATCGATGCCAGCGCATCGACGATGAGCTCCTGCGCACTCGACCAGCGGCGGTAGAAACCGCTGTTCCCGACTTTCGCGCGACGAAGGGTGGCGGTGAGACTGAAGGCGTCGACTCCCGAGGAGATGAGTTCGGCCCTGGCTTCTCGTAACACCCGCTGTTGCACGGTGGCGTCGGATGGACGGCCGGTGCGCCGAGGTTCGTCGTCCGACGATCGAGCCGGTGTCCGAGTCGCCATCCGTCGACTCTAAGTCATCTACCCGGGCCAGCGGCCACGCGAACTTTCACCGGTCACGAATCACCAGCGGCGACGTTCACCGTTCCCCGGAACCGACTCGCCCCACGCCATCCAGACGTCGGGGACCCGGGTGTCCGAGACCCGGTGAATACGGCCCTCCTGCTGCGGGTTGGGAATCCGCCCGAGGCCCTCCATACGGCCGTTCGGATCCGGTTCGCACACCCACGGGTCACCGTTGATCGTGTAGTCGATGCCGTCGTGCCAGTAACCATCGGCATCGCGGCGGATCACCGCGTCCATGGTGCGGGCTGTCGTGACCGTGCCGTCGCTGTGACCGATGACTCCGACGTGGAAATCACCGTTGCCGAACAGGAAGTGCCCGACCTCCGAGGTGCCGTCGTCGAAGTGGTTGGCCCACGAGTACCAGGTCGTGTACTCGGCATCGTGTAGTGGATCCTTGTCCACGTACAGGCGGCCGCCCTCACGCATCCAAGCCTCCTCCCAGAACAGGAATCCGCGCACGTGCTTGCCCGCCAGGTCGCCCTCGACCAACCACGTCTGGGTCAGATACAACAGCGAGGAATCCGGGCCCGGAAGGAACCACTGCAACGGCGGCGCGGCCAAGGTTCCGGTCACCTCGATGACATCGGTCTCCTGATAACGCAGCGTCTGCGCGGACAGTTCCAGGGTCACGGCCCGCCCGTGATCGTTTGCCGGTGACGTGAACTCGACGGCACCGGTGCCGAGAACGCGCCGGCTCAGCTCGTTGCTCTCGGGCGCGTGGCGCGGCTCCCGGCGCAGCTGCATCTGTTCGGTGCCGCCCGCGCTGGAGAGCAGGATCAGCTTGCCGCCCAGGGAGCGAATGTCGGCGCCCGCCTTCTTGTCGTCCCGAACGGCGGGCACGCGCCGCATGATCGAATGCAGTCCGCCGTCGTCGTCGCGCACCGTTCCCCAGATATAACCGGCCTCGGGTGCGAGGCCGTGGACGCTGGTGTCCGGCGAGAGGACAGCCGCCGGCTCGAAACGCCGACCCGAACTGATCGCCGCGTGATTGAACGAACCTGTCGGTGACAGATTTGTGAGGGTAGAGGTCATGATCCAGTCCTTATATGAATGCCGACAGCAGACGCCGACGCACTGAACACGAAACCGGCTTCGACGGCACGGAGGTGTTCGTCACGAATCCACGAAGTCGCCGTGAACTCGCCGACCGCACTTTCGGTCACGCTAATTACCGTAAGTCGGAGCGCGTCGGAACGCAATGCCGGCGAAGGTCTTACTCCTCCAGCAGGATCGCCCGCTCCGGGCACGCACTGACGCCTCGGTGCGCCCGATCGGCATCGGAGTCCGCGACCTCGACCGACTCGAGACTCGAGTAGCCGTCGTCGTCGATCGGGAACAGGTCGGGATCGGCGGCGTGGCACAACGCATGCCCGACACACTGGTCACTGTCGAGCCGAAGTCTCATCGCAGCACCACCGGAAGGTTCGTCACGGCACGGACAGCGATGTTGTCGTAGGTCAGGGCGTCGATGTCGATCTCGTACTGCGGGATCCGAGTCAGAATCTCCCGCAAGGCGATTCGCAACTCCAGCCGGGCGAGATGCGAGCCGAGGCAGCGGTGCACGCCACTGGCGAACGTCATGTGCGCCGTGCGCTCCCGATGGAAGTCCACGCGCAATGGATCTTCGTGATAGGTCGGATCCACATTCGCCGCGGCCCAGAACGCGTTGATCTGTTCTCCCTCAGGGATGACGAGACCGTCGCCGAGATCGATATCGCGCTGCGCGTATCGCATCCCGGACGGGACCGGCGACTCGAATCGCATCAGCTCTTCGATAGCAGGCATCAGCAGATCGGGCGAATCGACCAACGCCTGCCGCCGTTCGGGATGGCGGCCGAGCCACGTGATCAGACACGACAGCGACGCGGTGACTGTATCCAGGCCGGCGAACATGAGCAGGAAGAGGATGTTGATCAGATCGAACTCGGCGAGCGGCTCCCCGGCGACCTCGGCACGAAGCAACTCGGCGATGACATCGTCGTCCTCATCGATGCGGCGGCGCTTCTCGGCGAGGAATCCGTTGAAGTACTCGAGCAGCTTGCCTCCCGCCGCGGCCATGTTCGCATCGATCTCCTCGGTCGTCTCCCCCTTGGGGTGAATGACTCCCTCTTTGAACTCCAGAAAGAAGTCGAGGTCGGCGAGCGGAGCACCGACGAGACCGAGAAACGTCTGGCACGGCAACGGGGTACAGAAGTCGCGATACAGTTCGGCGCCACCGGCCTTCCGAGCCTCGCTGATCAGCTCGGCGGCCAACCGGCGGATACTGTCTTGGAGGTGCTGCACACGTTTGGGAGCGAAGAGCGGGTCGAGTAGGCGCCGCCACTTCTTGTGGTCAGGCCCGTCGATCTCGAGCGGTATCAGGCGCCCGTCGTGGCCGAAACTCCCACCGCGCCCGCCGTTTCCGAGTACGTCCTGGTGCTTGTTGACAGCGAGGATGTCTTCGTGGCGGTAGAGATGCAGCGCGCCGTCGAGATGTTCGGCGCGGACGTCCCGGGCCTTCTCGAAGTAGACGTGTTGCGGTTCGGCGAGATCTTTCACACGCTGGGACAGTCCCGACACGCGAGGGTCGAATCTTGTACTGGCAGGTTGCATCGAGCCCTCCATGGGCAAGGGCCGGCGCCGCCGACTTCACGGTCGGCGCCGGCGCAACGATCAGGTATGGGTCGGAATCAGCGGTCGATCTGTTCGCGCAGGTCGTCGGGAATGGAGCCCGAGGTGATGTCCTCACTCTTGCCGAGGTCGGTCGGGAAAATGATCGACGTCCGTGCGAACTGTCCACCGTCGGCGGAGGCAACGGTCTGGCCGGACATGTAGCCCGACTCGTCCGAGGCCAGGAACAACGCGAGGTTGGCGTTGTCCCGCAGCACCGGCGGGCGTTCCAGGCGCAGGGGCATGGCTCGCTCGTCGGGGTTCCACGGCGACATTTCTTCGTAGGACTTGCCCAGCACTTCGGCCTCGAGAGGAAGAGCGAAGTTCACCGACATACCGTGCGTCGGACACAGGGCATTGGCACGGATCCCGAACTTGCCGAACTCGAGCGCGGCCGCACGCACCAGACCGTTCACCGCCGCCTTCGAAGCGGTGTACATCGGAAAGCCGGGGTAGGCGGTCAACGACGCAGCCGACGACGTTGCCAGCAAAGCCCCGCCGGACTTGCTGGCGATCATCCACTGGGCGGCGGCTTTCCAAGCCAGATAGATTCCCGTGCTGTTCACCGCGAAGATGTTGTTCCAGTCCTCCAACGACGACTCCGCCAGCGGTTGCATACCGAAGCCGGGCTCCGGGATTCCCGCGTTGGCCCACATCACATCGATCCGGCCGTATGCCGAGACCGTGGCCTCCACCAACCGATTCATATCGGCCTCGACGCGAACATCGGCGTCCACCGCGGTGGCGGTGCCACCCTGCGCCTCGATCTCACCGGCAACCTTCTTCGCACGGCCCGGGACCACATCGCTGACCACCACTCGCGCGCCCTCGGCCGCGAACAGGAGGGCTCCCTCGCGGCCTAGTCCGGAACCCGATCCGGTAATCGCTACTACTTTGTCCTGCATGCGCATTGAACAACTCCTCGAATCGGTGCGAATCAGTACTCGGGGCTCGCGATGGACTTGATTCGCAGGTACTCCCGGAATCCGGCGACACCGTGCTCCACACCGTCACCGCTGATGCCGTAGCCGCCGAAGGGCGCGTCCGGCGAGAGATAGAAGGAGTTGTTGATGTTGACCGTTCCGGCCCGCAGCTTGTGCGCGACCTTCCAGGCTCGTTCCTCGTCGGAGGACTGCACGTAGGCCGACAGGCCGTATCGAGAGTTGTTTGCGACTCGCACGGCCTCGTCGTCGCCGCCCTCGTAGCGGATTACCGACAGCACCGGACCGAACACCTCCGTCTGGGCGATCTCCGCATCCTGGTCCACGTCGGCCAGCAAAGTGGGCTCGTACCAGAAGCCACGGTCGTGGCGGTCGCCACGCTTTCCACCCGCCAGCAGCCGTGCGCCGGCGGCAACCGCTCGATCGACCAATCCCTCGATCCGCTCGAGTTGTTCTTCGCGGATGATCGGCCCGACCATGTTCGCCGGATCCGTGGGGTCACCCCAGGCCAGGTTGGCGATCATCGGCTGCAGCCGGGCGAGCACCTCGTCGTAGACGTCCGCGTGCACGACCATTCGTGTCGCCAGCGCACATCCCTGACCGCTGTTGGACATGCACATCACCATGCCGAGGCCGCACGCCAGGTCCAGATTCGCGTCCGGCAGAATCACATTCGCCGACTTGCCGCCCAGTTCGAGCACGGTGTGCCGGATGCCGTTGGCTGCTCGCTCGGCGATCCGCTGGCCGACGCCGGGCGATCCGGTGAAGTGGTAGAGGTCGATGCGCTGGTCCGCGGTCATGGCATCCCCGACGATGGCCTTGTCCGCGGAACTGATCGCGTGATACGCACCCTTCGGGATGTCGGTGGATTCGCTCACGATCTGAGCGAGCAGCGCTGCTGTCAACGGCGTATCCGGTGCGCTCTTGAGGACAACCGCGTTACCGGTGGCCAGTCCGTGGTGCACCTTCCAGATCGCGGTCATGAACGGGGCATTCCACGGCGTGATGGCTCCGACGACGCCATAGGGCTCGTAGCGAATCCGGCGTAGGCTGCGATTTCCGAGGATGTCGAAGGCCGGAAGGTCCTCTTCCCACTCGAACGACGTGATGAGGTCGTTGAAAAAGTCCATGCCCTCGACCATCACGTCGACGTGAGTAGGCATGTTCTGCACGCAGATCCCTGCTTCGGCGGTAAGCAGCGCCTTGATCTCGTCGGACCGCGCGCGTAGCCCTTCCTGCAGTTGCACCAGGCACTTTCGCCGGAACTCGTGATCATTTCCCCAGTCGGAACTATCCGCGAAGTGCCGGGCCGCGGTGATCGCATCGTCGACGTCCTCGACGCCGGCATCCGCCGCCTGCGCGATCACCGACTGGTCCGCCGGGTTGATCACGTCGTAGCGGCGTCCCGATCGCGCTTCGCGGAATTCTCCGTCGATGAATAGCCGACCTTCTAGCGTGGGCATCTACCGATCTCCTCACATCTGTACTTGATGAATCGAGCAGTCGCGTCAACGAAAATCGCCGCGTCCGCGCATGCAGGACCGAACGATGGGTCGCTGATCGAGGGATCGTCAGGCATTCAGGAAGAGTGACGCGAATCTCATAAATCATCTAACTGTAATCGAGGTCACGTTGTCAAGGGAGTTCGACTCCCTAACTCGGCTGTGCGACGATCGAAGCATGGGCACAGTCAGTACCGGCCGAAAACGACGATCATCCGCAGAGGTCAGGAGGCTTATTGCCGACGCCGCCTCGGCGGAGTTCATCGAGAACGGTTTCGAGCGGACGACCATCCGCTCGGTGGCACTGCGGGCAGGAGTGACCGAATCCATGGTCTTCCGCCACTTCGACTCCAAGCCGGAACTTTTTCGTTCGACCGCCGCCGCACCACTTGTCGAGTTCATGAACAATTTTGCCGACACCATGGGCGACACACCGCAAAGCCCCCGCGATATCACCGTCCGCTTCGCCCAGGGTCTGTACGACCTGTGTTCGGCAAATCGCCACATTCTCGTATCGCTGGCGGCTGGCGCCAGCGAACATGCGCCCACGGCCGAAGAGTCACCGCTCGCACCGTGCCTGCACGCTCTGATCGACGGCGTTCACCGATACATGGCCGCCAACGGAACACAAGCCACGAACGACATCCAGGCATCAGTCCGCATGACAGTGGCCCTCGTTCTCGGCACCGCACTCGCGGGCGACGCTCTTTTCCCGCCGGATACCGAGGAGACCGAAATCCCCATGGCGCTGGCGCAATACATCCTCTCCGGCTCCGGCTACGCCGCAGAACCGGGAACGGGTAGAGCCCGGCGAGGACAGGCGGCTCGCACACCCGCCGACGAGGCTACTGGCCCAGCCTTCGCGCATGCAGTAGAATTATCTATCTGATTGGCATGAGTGAGGTGCAAAGGTGCAGCCGTTCGCCACCACTTGCGACATACGCGAGTTCGAGACGACCGAATACACACCGTCGGCGCGGGACTCCGAAACGCGGAGGATCCTCACCGCGGCCCGGCGTGTACTCGAGCGGTCCCGGTTCCGGTCGCTGAAGGTCCGCCAAGTTCTCGCGGCATCCAGCACCTCGGCGAGTCACTTCTATCGCCGGTTCCCCAGCAAAGCCCACCTGATGCTCGCCCTGCTCGAGGATGAGGTCCGACTCGTCGACCGCCGGCTTCGGGACCGGATCGACCCCGCGGCACCGGTCTCCGAGCAACTGCGCACATGGCTGCAGTACAACATCGGCACCCTCTACGACCAAGCTCGCGTGCATCGCACCCGCCTGTTCCTGGACCAGGACATGTTGGACCTCCTTCCCGAGCAGGTCACGATGCTGTACGGCATATTCGACAAGCAGCTGGCCGAAATAGTCCGGCGCGGTATGCGCAACGGCGAACTGCGGCCGGGAAACCCCGCCGGCGATGCGTTACTCGTCGGATACCTCGTTCGCGGGCTGCTGACCAGCGGCGTCAAGCAGGGACTTCCGCCCGGCCAAGACGAGCTGATCACTCATGTCCATGCCTTCGTGCTGCGTGCCCTCGGCCACCGATAATCCGGTCAGAGCAAAGCTTCGGCCCGGCCCGAGTCGGCAAGGGAGAGAACGTATTCCATCAACGACAGCAGCACGTTCTTGACCGAATCTCGCTCGCGCGCGTCACACAACACGACCGGCACGCCGGCATCCAGGTCCAAAGCCTCCGTGATTTCCTCTGCTGTATACACATCGGCTTCGTCGAAACAATTCACTGCCAGAATGAAGGGCACTCGGCGGCTTTCGAAATAGTCCAACGCCGCGAACGAGCCACTGAGGCGGCGAGTGTCCGCGAGGACGACGGCGCCGAGTGATCCCCGAGACAATTCGTCCCACAGAAACCAGAACCGGTCTTGTCCCGGAGTCCCGAACAGATAGAGGACCAGGGCATCGTTGAGCGTGATTCTGCCGAAGTCGAGCGCCACCGTGGTGGTGGTCTTCGATTCGACGCCGTCCACATCGTCCACACCGACGCTCAGCTGGCTCATCACCTCCTCCGTGCGCAGCGGAGCCACCTCACTGATCGCTGAGACCAGTGTCGTCTTGCCGACTCCGAAACCTCCTGCGACCAAGATTTTCACAGCAGTCATCGGAAGAACTTTCGATCCACCGAGATCAGAGTGCGCGAATTCCATCCAAAACCGTCCGAAGTAGGTTGACATCGGTCGCATCCGTATTGGCCGGACCGGGCGACCGAAAAGCGATGTAACCGTCCGCGATCAAGTCACCGAGAAGGATCTTGGTGACGCTGAGCGGGCGGCGTATCTGTGCGGAAATCTCTGCGACCGACTTCGGTGCGATACAGAACTGAAGTATCGCGCGATACTCCGCGTCCATCCGCGCGTGGCTGCTGGGCCCGCGGGAGGTGGTGACCACCAAGGTGATCATGTCGAGCTCGTAGGGGCTCCCCCTCGTCCGCCCACGCGTGACGGCATAGGCCGGTACGAGCGGACCAGCATCCTCGTCGAACCACGGCCCCCGGGTATCGGTCATGGCAATCTGTGACCCGTCCCGTGGGCACCGTTCGGACGCGATGTCGTCGACAGGAACGACCCCACGCGCACCACGGTCTGATTCATCTCGTACGCCACCATGCCCATGTTCATATCCTCGCCCGCCAGCACCGCCAGACACGCGTTGTCGCCTGCCGAGGTCACGAACAGCACAGCTCGGTCGAGTTCGATGACCGACTGACGGACTCCGCCGACCTCGAAATAGCCGGCCGCGCTCCGGGCGAGTCCCTGCAGTGCCGACGCCATGGCGCAGAAGTGTTCGGCCCGTTCCCGTGACATGGCACTGGATTTGCTGATCAACATTCCGTCGGTGGAAAGCACGACAGCACAGTCGATTCCCGGCATCCGATTGATGAAGTCATCGATCAACCAGTCGAGGTTCTTGGTGATATTGGAGGAAGTCGTCACTGCTGTTCCCATTCCACATGCGTTGTCGTGAACTGATGTGGCCCCGACGGCGGTGCCGCTCGGCCTTGACGAGTACCGCTCTCTATCGCGGAGAAGAGGTCTCGCGCCTGCTCTGCGGAGCGCTGGGCCGGGGGTTCCGAAGATTCGTCCGGAGGGGCGGTACGGTTCGCCAACTCCGGCGACAGGCTGGCCTGGCGCAGCCGCCGTGGCAACGCCGGCCGCCTCCGGGACGGCTCACGCTGATCTGTGGTCTGCCCCCGCGGTTCCCACGCGGCAGCGTCGGCGGCCACAGCCGGCGATGCCGTATTCGCCGGCCCGGAGCGCCCCTCTGTATTCGCTCTCGCGTAGGTGAGCGCCTCGGTCGCCGGGGACGGCTGGGCAACCTCTTCTTCGGCCAGCAGCGACAGCGGAACCAAGACGATCGCCTTGACACCACCGTATTCCGATTCCGCCAACCGGACCGACACATCGATCCGGGCCGACAGCCGCGCTACGACGAACAGTCCCAGCCGATTCTCCTGCGAGAGCGCCGCGAACGCGAAATCCGGTGGGTTGGACAGCGTCTCGTTGAACGAGTCCATTCGCTCGACCGGCATGCCGAGCCCTTGGTCGACGACTTCGACAACGATACCCTTGCCGACCGCATTGCCCGATACGCCCACCTGCGACTCGGGCGGAGAGAACGACGTCGCATTATCGATCAATTCAGCCAGCAGGTGCAGGAGATCGGCCACTGCGCCACCGGACACGCTGACGTCCGGCAATCGCCCCACATGCACACGGGCGTAGTCCTCGGTCTCCGCAATGGCGCCGCGCACAAGCTCATCGAGGCGGACCGGCTTGCGCCACTGTCGTCGCGGCTGTTGGCCACCGAGAATGATCAGATTCTCGGCGTTGCGGCGCTCACGATTCGCCAGGTGGTGCAGCCGGAAGAGCAGGTCGAGGACCTCAGGGTCCTCTTGCTTGTATTCGGCCTCGTCCAGGAGTTTCAGGTGCCGATGAAGAACGACCTGGCTGCGGTGGGCGATGTTCACGAACACGGAGTTCACGCCCTCGCGCGTTCGTGCCTCGGTCGCGGCCGCGTTGACGGCCGCAAGTTGCGCGCGGTTGAACGCATCGGCGACTTGCCCGATCTCGTCAGTGCCGAAATCGAGTTTGGTCATCTCGTTCTCGATGTTCACCTGCTCGCCGCGATCCAGGGCCGCCATGATGCCGGGGAGTTGGTCGTCCGTCATCCGGGTGGTTTCTGTGCGCAACCGGTGCAGACGGCGAATCATGCGCCGCGACAACTGCAGAGTGGTGGCGAAGGCCGCCAGCGTGACGATCAGAACAGCGGCGCCCGCAAGCAGCGAGTTCCGTGAATTGTCTTCTCCCATCCGGCGACTCAGCGTAGAGACGTATTCACCCTCACCGGTCCACATCCGCAGCATGTCATTGGAGACCTTCGTGATTGCGGCATTCCAATCGGCTGTCGATACGGGCGGCGCATCCGGGTCTCCGTCGCTCACCCCACTCGAACCGCCCGTGCGCGAGGCATTTTCCCGGTTCTGGGATGTCGGCGCTGAACTGCCTGGATTGTAGGCACTATTCGCGGGCGGGGTCACGCCTCTCCGAATCAGGACGTTCTCGATATCACTCAGTCTTCTGAACTCCGGTGACGCGCTGAGCGCCTGCCACTGCGCGCGCACCTCAGGCGTCATACTCGTCGTCAGATGCTGCAGTTGAGCGTGATAGAAGCCGACTTGACCGGCGAACTCATCGAACTCCGCAGGCGACAACGCACCCGCCGCTTCGGCCGCGACCGCAAGGTCGTGTCCCCGGGCCATCGCATCGGCGGCGGTGAACAGGTCCGTGACGGTACCGAGCGCGAGGGCGAGTTCGCTGTCGGGCGCACTGTGTGCGAAGGACACCATGGTCTCTCGAACCACTCCGGTGAGGCGATTGAAGAACGCATAGGCGTCCATCACCGAAATGGCATTCGCCTCGACCTTGGCACGCACTGCGGGTAGTTCGCTCGCCAGCCCGGCCAGGGCATCCTCGGTACCGGAGACAGAACCGGGATCCATATCGTTGAAAGTGCGTGCCGCGGAGGCGATCTGCTGCAGCGACCGGTCCACCTTCGGCCGCACGTCTTGCAGCCCGCCTACCATTTCGGGATGGCCGGCCAGACGCATCAGCGTCAACCGCCGCTCCTGGGCGACTGCTATACCGAACTCGAGGCCCGGCTTGGCGGCCGAAGCCTGCTCCTTGCCCCAGTTCCGCAATTGCTGGCCTTGCACCACGAGGTAGACGGCGCCTCCGCCACCGATGATGAGTAGCACGATGCTCGGGACGAGCGCGATCGCGAGCACTCGCGCCCGGAGGGTGCGTAAAGCCTTGAACACGCGCATCAACCTAGCCGAACCGTGGCGAAAAATGAGGTGAATCAACAGAATTCTTTAATTATTTGCCCTAATCATCTGGTATCGGCTTCATAAAAACGCGGTCTACCAGCGGCAACCGCGAAGCATCCGCTCGGCAAGCCGCCTACTGGCGGGAACGACGTTCCCGCCGCGGAGCCTTTCATGCAGCGGTGAGCCCCACGAGGATCGAAGCGTCACGCGCAAAAGCATTGCGGGACACCGAGTTGACGTCGCCACACTCACCAGGGAGAAGCCCTGCTGCTGTCCGGCAAAGTCGCATTCATCACCGGCGCGGCCCGGGGCCAGGGTCGCAACCACGCGGTCCGGCTCGCCCGCGAAGGCGCTTCGATCATCGCGATGGATGCGTGCACCGCCGTGGCGTCAGCCAACAGCTACCCCGCCGCGACCGAGGAAGATCTGGCCACCACCCCGTGGGGGTCACCACGCCGATGGGCGAGGACCCGGCAGTGGCGACCGTACTGTCCGAACACCCCAACTTCCTCGCGTCGTTCGCCTCGCTGCTGCCGGGGTTGCCGATCGCCGAATCCGATGACATCTCCGATGGTGTGGTCTGGCTCGCCTCGGACCTGTCGCGCGCGGTCACGGGAACCCAGCTGACTCTCGACATGGGTGCCACCAAAGTCTGAGATATCATCCCGAGGCCCGGTGGACTCACCGATTCGGCGACCACGGCCTCAGCATGATCGCCTCCAGGCACGGTCTGGCTATCCCTCGGGAAACATCAGCGCTATCGTGTGTGAGGCGGTCGGCGAGGCCCTCACCGGCACCGGCCGCGCTCCGACGGACTACAGTCGTCCTGACAAGGCAGCCGAGGTCCGATGTGGACGAGGCCACGACACAACGGGATATGTCCAGCGGGATCGCGAGTGAGCTACTCGCGGCAGGTTTCGGCGACCCCGTGGAGATCGGCCGCGGCGGTTCGGGCATCGTCTACCGTTGCCGGGAGTATGCGCTGGATCGGGACGTCGCGGTCAAACTGCTCCGGTCCGAAGTGCGCGGCGATGAACGTGAGATGTTCGTGCGCGAACAGCGTGCCCTGGGCCGATTGTCCATGCATCCGCACATCGTGCCCGCGCTCCAGGTCGATATCACGCCGACCGGCCGCCCCTACATCGTGATGCCGTACTTCCGCCGAGGGTCACTGGACGAGCGCATCCGACAGAAAGGCCCACTGCGCTGGTCACAGATGTTATCGATCGGCGTGAAAATCAGCGGCGCGCTGGCCGCCGCCCATGCCGCCGGGATGGTGCACCGCGACGTCAAACCGGGCAACATCCTGCTGACCGACTACGGCGAACCTCAGTTGTCGGATTTCGGCATTGTCCACCTCGGCGAGATCACGGCGACATCGGAGCCGGTAGTGCACGGTACGCCCGCTTTTACGGCGCCCGAAGTACTGCTGGGTGCGACTGCGACCGGTGCAGCCGACATCTACAGTTTGGGCGCAACGATGTTCTGCCTACTGACCGGGCGTCCACCGTTCGGCCGCCGTACCGACGAACCTCTCGAGGTACAGCTGGCGCGTATCGCGCGCGGCGAATTGCCCGACCTCCGCGAATACGAAATTCCGGACGCCGTCCGGGCGGTAGTCGAGACCGCGATGGCCCGCGAGCCCGCGGACCGCCCCGCATCTGCCATCCGCTTCGGTGAGCGACTTCGGGACGTGCAGCGCAGTACCGGGCAGCCGGTCGACGCCATAATGGTTCTGTCACCGGACGAAAGCGCCCCGGGAAGCAGCGGTTCTCTGTCACCGAGTCTTGCTTCTTACTCGGCAGGCTCGATCACCGCACCGCCACCGCCCTCCGCGGCAACGAAATTCCGGCCACCAACCGCCGCGCGCACGGCGATCGGTCGCCCTCGCCTGACGAAGATATTGAACACCGGCGGCAGACGACGGGTCGTCCTGATCCAGGGACCGGCCGGTTTCGGCAAGACCACACTGGCCGCGCAGTGGGCTGCCGACCTGCAATCCGGCGGTGTCCCGGTAGCGTGGCTGACAACCGACCACGACGACGACAATGTCGTATGGTTTCTCGCCCACCTGGTCCAGGCGATCCGCCGAGTCCGGCCGGAACTGGCCGGTGAGCTGGGCTCGCTCCTGGAGGAACGGTCCACCGACGCCACCCGAGCTGTGCTCTCGGCGCTGATCGACGAGATTCACGACAGCGACCAGGCAATGGTGCTCGTGGTCGACGACTGGCACCAGGTGCGCGGCGAAAACACCCTGTCCGCGATGAACTATCTCCTCGAACACGGCTGTCATCATCTGCGGGTCGTGGTGGTGACTCGTGAGCGCGGCGGGCTGGCGCTGACCAAGCTGCTCGTGCAGGACGAGGTGGTCGAAATCGACGCCGGCGCATTGCGTTTCGATTCCACCGAGGCCACCGCGTTCTTGGTCGGGATGAACAAGCTGCGGCTGGCAGCCGAGGACGTGGACAAGATTCGGGAGTCGACCGAAGGCTGGCCGGCGGGCCTGCAGTTGGCGCAGCTGTCGCTGGCCGGCCGCGATGACCCCGCCGAGTTCATCGACAACCTCACCGGCCGCCATCATGTCATCGGCGAGTATCTCACCGAAAATGTTCTCGGCTCGCTGGAGCCGCCGCTGCTCCAATTCCTCATGTCGACGTCGATCACCGGAACGACATGTGCCGATTTGGCTGCCGCACTATCGGGTCGATCCGACAGCCAGGAACTGCTCGAGCTGGTGGCCGATCGCAACCTGTTCCTGCAGCGAATGGACGACAGCAATCAATGGTTCCGGTATCACCGTCTGTTCGCCGATTCTCTGGCACGCAAGCTCGAATATCGAGGTCCGGATCGTGTCCGGCAGTTGCATTCCCGCGCGTCGGCCTGGTTCGCCGAACACGACATGCTCACCGAGGCCGTCGACCACGCCCTGATCGCCGACGATGCCCAGAGGGCAGTGGAATTGGTCGACGCGCAGGCCGTCAACCTTATTCAGACCTTCCGGACGGCCACCTTCCTGGGCCTGATGGCCAAACTGCCTATCTCGCTGACGGAATCACGGCCCCGGCTACAGTTGTGCGTCGCCTGGGCAGGTCTCGGGCTCGAGCGGCCCGCGCAATTGCATGCCGCGATCGACCGAGCTCTCGCCGCCATCGAGGTGGGCGATACCGATGAGCGAACCGCAACAGTACTGCGCGCCGAATCAGCGCTGCTGATCAGCCTGGAACAGTATGACCTCGACCGCATCGACGGTGTGCCGGAGCTTGTCACCGCACATATCGACGACCTCGCGACGCCGACGATGTCCGTCGCCGCGGCCGACCTGCACGCCGCCGCCGCACTGAACCGATTCGACTTTCCGGCGGTCGAGCACTGGCATCGATCGGCCCTCCGATACGGCTCCGAAACGGGCGCCGTCGTGGTCCAGCACAGTCACTGCGTCGCCGGTCTCGCCGCCTTGGAGCAGTTCGACATCGCCCGCGCCGAGCAGCATTTCGCGGTCACGCCGCCGGTGCCGAGGGGTGCGGATCTCGGAACCCGCATTTCGCTGATGTCCGGCGCACTGTTGGGCGATCTGCGGTATCAGCAAGGCCACCTCATCGAGGCAGAGCAACTGCTGCGGGCGAGTACCACATTGCACCGGCAGGGCGGCATGACCGACTTCCTGCTCGCCACCTACGGTACCGGCGCCAGGCTGGCCGCCGTGCTCGGCGACCTCGCCGAAGCGGAACGGTTGCTCACCATCGGGGTGCAGATCGCCGAGGAACGCTCGTTACCCCGGTTGGTCGCACGAATCGTCAATGAACGCATACGAGCGAACCTTCCGATTCCCGATGACGTCCGCGGACGCCTGACAACTCTTCCTCCCTACCACGTACAGGTCACCAGAACACACGCCATAACAGCAGAATTGGATCAGGATTCCGCTATTCGACTCCTGCTCGCCGAACAATCACCCGTCGCGGCGTCCGAAGCGTCGAACAAAGCCGAAATGCTGACGCGTGAAATAGGAAAGCAGCCACGGCCGAAGGCATTGATCCAGGCACAGCTGTTGTACGCCTGCTGCCTCTGGGCGGCCGGACACCGCGCGGAGGCGAGAAAGACTGCCGGCCCCGCGATCTCTCAATGTCTCACACAGGGAGTGCCGAGACTGGTGAACGACTCCGGACCCGGCATCAGCGATATCGCTGCCACCCTGTCGATCGGCTGAGGTCACTTCGCTTCTTCCGGTATCGGTGACCACGGCGCCGGACCGGGAAACCGCACGCGAACGCTGTTCCTGTAGCGGAACCGTGGGTTTTCCGAATCCGTCGGTTACTTTCGAAGTGGAAGGCATCCAGCTGGTTACCGATACATCCTGGATCGAGATATCGAAAGCGAGAGCGACGGTGGGCGAACGATTTCGCGATCAGGTAGCGCTGGTCACCGGTGCGGGCTCGGGGATCGGTCGCGCATCCGCCGTGCTCTTCGCCAGAGAACAGGCCGCCGTCGTGGTGAACGACGTTTCGCCGGAGAAGGCCGCCGAGACCGCGGAGTTGATCCGCACCGTCGGCGGAAATCCGCATATTGTCGCCGGCGATGTCACCGTATCGGGATTTATCGACGAAATGTTCGACGCGGTTCTCGACCGGCACGGCCGAATAGATATCGTGCACAACAACGTCGGGTTCGGCGGGAACAAGTCCATCGTCGATACCGACGACGAGGCCT
This sequence comes from Nocardia sp. NPDC006982, assembly GCF_042869435.1. Lineage (NCBI taxonomy): Bacteria > Bacillati > Actinomycetota > Actinomycetes > Mycobacteriales > Nocardiaceae > Nocardia > Nocardia sp. NPDC006982. Next base: position 1,546,223 of record NZ_JBIAFV010000001.1, read on the forward strand.
GGCGGCACGGTCTCGACGGAAATCTCGGCGCCACCTTCCGCGGGGTGCGAGCAGCGATACGAGCGATGACCCCGCAACGGCGCGGGGTCGTGGTGAACACCGCTTCGGCGGCCGGCCTGCGCAAAGTTCCCGGCGTTGTTCCCTATTACGGAGTGGCCAAAGCCGGTGTCCTGCAGTTGACACAAGAGGCCGCCGTGGAGGCCGGTGAATTCGGCATCCGGGTCAACGCGGTGATTCCGGGCGCGGTCCGCACCCCGAGTTTCGAGTCCTACCTCGGCGCCGAACGCCTGCAGAGATATATGGAGCAGTTACCGCTGCGCCGTATGGCCGAGCCCGCCGATATCGCCAACGCGGTCGCATTCCTCGCGTCGGCCGAGGCGGCGGCCATCACCGGTGCCGCCCTTGTCGTCGACTCGGGCATCAGCGCTGTCATGCATCAGCCGGTGGTGGGCTGACGTGAGGGTGAACACGCTCATGCTGACCGGAGGCGAATGATGGACCGATCGAGTCTGGAACGGCGGCTCGAGCTGGCAGAGGCGCGATTCGAGATCGGACAGTTGCCGGTCCGCTACGCCATGGCGGTGGATCAGCGCGACGTCGATACCTGGGTGTCGCTGTTCGTTCCGGACGTCCGGCTCGGTCGGCACGGATCGGGCCGGGAAGCGCTGCGTGGGATCATCGAACCGCAGTTGCGCTGGTTCTATCGGTCGATCCATCTGATCTGCGGGCATCGCATCGAACTGGGACCCGAGCACGACGACGGCGGTCCGGTCACCGCCACCGGGCAGGTCTACTGCCGGGCCGAGCACGAGGTGGACGACCGCTGGGTGGTGATGGCGATCCGATACGACGACCGCTATCGACGCGACGGCGGGCAATGGTTGTTCGAGCAGCGCATCGAACGACATTGGTACGCAGCCGATCTGCTCGAACGCCCGCAGCAGGCCGGGTTCGACAGCTGGCAGGTCGGACCACCACCCGCGCTGCCGGGCCATGATCCGGCGTGGGCGGCGTTCTGGTCGGCGCACCACGCAGCTCCCACCGGCCGGCCTGTCGTGAAAGGACCAGCGTGACAGCACAAATGAAGGCAGGTGCGACGAACTCGCCGATCGAGGTGGGCCTGTACTTCGATCTGCGAAAGCCGCAGCACCTCGCGACCAGCGCCGCACGACTGCACGGCTTCACCCTCGAGATGTGCGAGGAAGCGGATCGGCTCGGCGCGGGCTCGCTGTGGTTCTCCGAACATCACCTCTTCGACGACGGCTACCTCACCCAGCCGTTGACCTTCGCTGCTGCCGCGGCCGCACGAACCAGAAAGGCGCGCCTCGGCACCGCGATCCTGATCGCACCGCTGCACTCCCCCGTCGAAGTCGCCGAGCAGGCCGCGCTCGTCGACCTGATCTCCGACGGGCGAGTCGATCTCGGTATCGGTGCGGGGTACCGCAAGCCGGAGTACCAGCTGTACGGAATGCCGGACAGCAAGCGCTACGCCACAACCGACGACATGGTGAGACGGCTGCGACAACTGTGGTACGACGGCGGGGTCACTCCCCGACCGGTACAGGACCCGCTCCCGGTGTGGCTGGGATATCACGGCCCCCAGGGCGCGCGCCGTGCCGGTTTACTGGGAACGCCACTTCTGACACCGAATCACGAGAGCTGGCCCGCATATCGCGAGGGACTGGTGGCCGGTGGGCACGATCCCGCGATCGCACGCATGGCAGGCGGAATCCAGGCCTGGGTCACCGAGGACCCGGAGCGAGATTGGCCGCTCGTCGCGCCCTATATCGGCTACCAGACCGACTCCTATCGCCAGCACATGGTGCAGGGCACCGATGCCCCACCGCCCCGGCCGGTGGATCCGGTGAAATTGGCCGCCCGCGAACCCCGAGGTCCCTTGACCTACTTTTGGTTCGGCACGCCGGAGGACATCGCCGGACGTATTCGCACGATGACAGGTGACGCACCGGTTTCCACCGTCTTCCTCTGGGGTTCGGTCGGGGGCATGCCCGAAGACATGGTCGCCGAGCATGTCCGCGTCGTATGCACCCGGCTGGCTCCGTTGCTGCGATGACCGCCCCGATGACCGCCCCTCACAGCTGTGAGGGGCGGTCATCGGACCACAACTCGATGAAAGCGCTCGCCCGGTGCCCTGGTTCAGCTGCCCGCAGTGGGACCAGGCAGCAGGATGACCGACGGATGCTCTGGATCGTGGAATATTTCCTGGTCGGCCACGTGCAGAGAGGTGCCGGTGAGGCGTTCTCCGATGCTGCCGACGTTGCGGGCGTACACCGGGTGCGCACCGCTGGATATTTGTACACGGATACGGTGCCCTCGGCGGAAGCAGTGGGCGGTGGGCCAGACGGGCCCGACCACCTTGGCCGGCTCCTGCGTGTTCGGCTCGGGTGTCTCGACCACGGAGATCCCGTCACAGACGTTGATCGAACGCCCGCGTGGGTCGACATCGCAGATGCGGACGAAAAGGTCGGTGCTCGGCCGACTGGAGCGAAGCCAGATCTCGGCGGTGACGTCACCGATAACTTCGTAGTTCTGAGTCATCGGGGCAGACGTGAAGGTCAATACGTCTGCGCGGCTTTCCAGTTCGCGGTTGTCGCGCGGGCCGGCCTGCTGGGCGACGAGTTTGGACATGCCGAGCGATGGTGTGGGGTCGGCTGGGTCGTAGCGATAGGTGTCCGGTGCGCTCGGCACCGCGGGGTCCCTGTCGAGCGCGGCGTGCGGGTGCAGGTGCCAACGGTCGGTGATCCGGTCCGGCGGAGGCCAGGATGGGAAATTGCGCCACTGTTCACTGCCGGTGACGAAGAGCCGGACGGGGTCTTGTTCGGCGACCTCACCGCCGCGCGCGAGCGTCAGTCCCCACTCGATGCCTTCTCGGATTCCCGCACCACGGAGGCCGGAATCGATGTGCGTCCAGGGGCCGACCGTCAAGCGTGGTTGCCGGCCGGCATCGACGAGTGTGCGGTAATCGCGCAGTGAGTGCGGGAGGAACAGGTCATACCAGCCGGCGACAATATTGACCGGCACGGTGGTTCCGGCGATCGTTTCTCGATGATCGACGTCGATCGTGGACCAGTGGGGGTCCTCACTGTGGTGTTGCATCACCTCCTGGAAGAACGGCCACGACTGTCCGACGAGGCGTGCTTCGGAATCGACGACGGGCCCTGCGGCGAGCGCTTTTCGGATTCGTCGCACAATCCGTGTTTCGGTGAGCAGCTGGGACCAGACATTGGGGGCGAATCGGATGGCGGTCCAATCCAGCAGATTTTCCACCAGCATGCCCTCGGGACGGTGGAAAGCGTCGATGACGTTCGCCGATGTCGTCACCGGCAGGATGGCTTTGACCTGGGAAGGCACCTTGTCGGCGACCGCCCACTGGGCGTAGCCCATATAGCTGGGACCGGCCAGCACGAGGTTGCCGTCGAACCACGGTTGCTCGATCACCCAGTCGATCGTCGCGAGTCCGTCGGCGCGTTCGTGCCGCAACGGCTCGTACTCGCCACCGGAACCGAAGGTGCCTCGAGTGCTCTGCACGAGCACCTGGTAACCGCGTTCGGCGAAAGGCCTGACATAGAGGCCGAGCATGCCGCGGCGGCCGTACGGAGAACGCACCAGTAGGGTGGGCAACGATCCCGAATGTGTCCCGGGCCGATAGAAGTCGGCGAGCAGCACGGTACCGTCGGGCATCGAGATCTCCAGATCTCGTTGCACCACAATATTTCTGGTCAATGGCTTCGGCAACGACATCTGCTTCTGCGCGACGCGGCTCATGACTCGCCAGCCCAGTCGCCCAGCAATCTCATACATTGATATTCTCCATTGAATTTCGTCGGTTATCGCAGTTGGTCGACCGCAGTGCGTGGTGACGATCGCGTTCGAGGCTGCGACCGTCACCATCAGCCGAAGTGCCTCAGCGCGACGGTGGCGTGAACAACGCCGGATCCGTCTCGAGAATCCTGTAGTCCCCGAGCTTGCCGCCCCGGTCCGCCATCGCCACGATGACATCGGATGCACAGACATTCGGCGACATCGGGAACGCCTTACCGTTGCACTGGAAATCGATACCGTTGGTCAACGGGTACTTCTGCGGCGGGGCCGTGCGGAGGCCTTCCAGAATCGACTGCCTGGTGACATCCGTACCCGGGGCGGAATTCAACGCCTCCGCGAGTGCCAGGACCGGCGCCCAGCCACCGGCCGACGTGGCGTTGACCGGGGTACCGGACGCGTACTGGTCGAGGGCCGCCTGGAACAACTTCACATCGTTGTTCGCCGGATCCAGGTTCGACGTAGTGCCGACCTGCACGCCCTCGAAACCTCCGGGAATCGAGGAACTGATCGATGGACTCACGCAGCGATCATTGACGACCACCGGCGCATCCGGCGCAGCCGTTCTGATCGCCTTCAGCGCACCACCGCAAAAGGTTGTCTCGCCCAGAACGGCCCACATACCCGGGTCGTTGCGCTTCGCCGCCGCGATTTGAGAGGTCATATCGGGCGTTCCCGGCGGGATGGTTACCACGTCCAACGCCGCACCGGCATTAGCGAACGTCAGCTTTCCGATCTGCTTCGCGGTTTCGGTCGCGCCGGGCACATCGATCGTCACCATCGCGGCCTTGGTGATGCCCTTTTCCTTCGCCAGTGCCGCAGGAGTGGCGAAAATGGCGGCAGTCCCGTTCATCAGGCTGAAAACGTTCGGCGCGGACAGCGACTTCGGCGTCGTCCCATAGTTGAGCAGAAGCGGGACACCGGCCGGTGACAGAACATCGATCGTCTGGTCGGCGAGCCCCAGCGCCCCTTCAGCGACGGCAACTGCGCCGCCTCCGACCATCTGATTCGCACAATCGGTCGCGGCTGCCGGATTGCCCTTGGATTCACAGGTTTTCAAGACGACCTTGTGTCCCCGCAAGCCGCCGAGATGGTCGTTGATATACGAAACTGCCGCGTTCGCCGCGGCTATTTCCGCACTCGTGTCGTACGCTGCGGCTTTGCCCTCACTGATGAAGCCGATCGTTACGGGCTCACCGGTGGCCACGTTCTGAGCCCCGAGAATTGCGGGATCGACTTTGGGGGCGCCGCTGGACGTATTGTCGCTGTTCGAACTGCAGCCTGCTGTCGCTGCTGCGGCGACTGCACATGCGGCAACTGCCGCACCGACAGTTCGCCAGGGATGTCCGACCTTCATTTCTCTCCTTGCGTTGACACCGATATGGATCGCGGCTCTCAGGACCCTGCTGGGGCGAGGCCGCATGCGGACCGCCGACTGCCCCGCAGTCGGCTGTCGCGTCAGCCCCCCAGATAGACCTCGCGCAAACGTGCGGGGTCGGTGCGCAATTCCTCGGCCGAGCCGCGCAACCGAACCTGTCCATGCACGAGGACAACGGCTTCGTCAGCTACTTCGAGTGCCAGCTGAACGTGCTGTTCGACGAGCACGACCACCGCGCCCGTAGTCTCGGCTATGTGACGAACCACGGGGAGTAGTCCTTCGACGATGACCGGCGCCAATCCCATGCTCATCTCATCGATGAGCAAAACTTTCGGCTTCTGCACCATCGCTCGCGCGACGGCGAGCATCTGCTGCTCACCGCCCGAAAGATCACCGCCCCGCACCTTCAGTCTCTTGTGCAGGGCAGGGAAGAGATCCAGCGTGGAACCGATCGTCTGATCGTTCTTGCAGGCGACCTTCAAGTTCTCTCGTACGGTGAGGTCGTTGAACAAGGCCCTGTCATCTGGAACCAGCACCAATCCGTGCCGGTTCGCATGTCGCGGGTCACCGTTGTCTAGGTCGGTCGTGCCCACCCGCACCGAACCGCTTCGTCGTTTGAGGAAGCCTGCGATGGTGTTGAGTAACGTCGTCTTACCTGCACCATTCGGTCCCAGAACCGCCAGCACGGTCGACTCGTGCAACGTGATGTCGATATCCCGGGCCACCGTGTTGGATCGATAGCCGACCGCCAGTTCGACGCACTCGAGGACCGGCATCGACGTCGGTTTTTGCAGTGTGTCATGCATCGGCGGGCACCTCGCCTCCCAGATAGGCCGCTACGACCTTCTCGTTGTTCCTGATCTCCTCGGGCGAGCCGACGGCTATGACTTTTCCGAAATCCAGCACGTAGACCAGATCACACGATCCGAAAATGAGATCCATATCGTGATCGACCATCAGGACAGCGATTCCGGATTCGGCGATACGACGCAAACGCGTTCCGAGCCATAGACTTTCGTCGCTGTCGAGTCCACCTGCCGGTTCGTCGAGCAACAGCACCGACGGATTCCCGGCGAGCGCTCGGGCGATGGACACGAGCTGTCGTTGTCCCTGTGACAACTCGCTGACCGATCGCTCACCCGCCGCCGACAAACCGAGCATGCCCAGGATTCGTTCCAACGACGACGGTTGTGCCAGCACCCCCTCGGATCCGCCGGCTCGGAGAGCCACCTTGACGTTTTCGGTCACCGACATGTCGTCGTACAGCTCCAGTGCTTGGAAGGTCCGGCCCAGCCCTCGCCGCACTCTCTGGTACGGCACCAGTCCGTCGACCTTCTCTCCGAGCAATCGAACATTGCCCGTGTACTCGGAGAATCCGCACAGGGCGTCGATGAGAGTGGTCTTGCCCGCGCCATTCGGGCCGATCAGGCCGACGAGTGCGCCTGCCGGGACTTCCAGGGCCGCTTCATCCAATGCGACGACGCCTCCGTAGTGGACACTCACGCCGTCGGCCTGCAACGCCGTCTGCGCATCCCCCGACACGGGTGTGCTCTCGATGTCGAGATCGTCGTCGCGGGTCATGTCCGCCACGACACCTTTCGATCTGCGTCTGGCGATCCAGCTGTGGATGGGCCCGACAATCCCCTCGGGGTTGACGATCACAACGATCACAAGAAGGACTGCGGCGATTGTCGAGTACCAGCCACCAGCTCCGACCGTCTCGTCGATGACGATGTACAACAGGCCGCTCGTGGCCGCCACGCCGGCCAGCACGCCGCCCGACAAGGACGTGACTCCCGCCAGATATACCGTGGCGAAGAATGCGACCGAGTTCATCGCGGAGAAGGGCTCGAAGATCACAGACTGCTGCTGATAGGCCAGCAGCGATCCTCCCAAACCGGCTATGAACGATCCGATCGCAAAAGCGAGCACTTTGACGAAGACAACGTTGACTCCGGCGGCAGCGGCAGATTTCTCGTTGGCGCGAACAGCGAGCATCTGGGAACCGAGCCTGCTGCGTCTGAGCATGGCGGTCGCGAAACATACTGCGGCAAGCACGATTACGCATATGACTCCGAACCGGACCCGCGGGTAGTCCGCGCCGGCGCCGATCCCGAGGTCCCATCCGAACAGGCTCGGCGAAGGCACCGCGACACCGGACGACGTAACGAAATCGGTATTGCGGAACCACACGGCCTCGACTGCGAACGCCATCGCCAGCGTCACGACCGCGACGGAAAGACCACGAATTCGTAGCGCGGGTAACCCGATCAGTACCCCCACAGCGGCAGCGATGAGGGCGGAGACAAGGGGCGATAGCGGAAAGGGCAGATGCCACGCTCGCGTCAGCGGCCCCACGAGGAATGCGGCAACTCCGGCAATTGTCAGCTGCGCCAACGAAATTTGCCCGGCATACCCTGTGACGACCACGATCGACAGAGCGATGACGGCCATGATCGCGCTAGTGATCAACCCGTTCCGCAGCCGGTCGTCGAGGACCGGAAGGAGCGCTATCGCAACGATCGCTACCGCGGCCGCACCGATCAGCGGTCTGGCCGGCCTGGGCGCGGAACCAAGAGTCTGTACGACGACCGCGCCGCGGCTGGGCAGCGGGCGAGCTCTGACTACGAGCACGGCCAGTATCAAGATCAACGGCACGAGTTCGGCGAGACCGGATGTCGGCAACACCGAGAATTGTGTCGTGAGGTATTGAAACCATGATTGGACCATGCCGATCCCCAGACCGGCCGCAACCGCCACCAACAACAGTTCGAAGCGAGCGACTACCGCGGCAGCGAGTGCGGGCACGATGAACAATGTGTAGGAGACGGGAGCCAGCGGCGCGATGGGTGCGATCAAAATGCCGGCGAGCCCGGCGACGACCGAACTGAGCATCCAGTTGTAGGCAGCCACCCGATCGGGCGACATGCCGCTCAGATAGGCGCCTCGCTCCGAGGAAGCAACCGCCCGAGTGGCGAGACCGAATCGACTGAACCGTAGCCAGACCACCAGCGCGACGGCCAGCAAGATGATGGTAATCGCCAGATATACCCGATCGTGCGGCAGTGAGAAGTCCGAGGACCGGTACACGCCCGACGGATAGATCGGATCGACCACGATCGCCGAGGTCCCGAGCCGCGCCGCCAACAATGCTGGTATGAATAGCGATATCCCTAAGGCGGCAACAGCTTTAGCGACCGCCGGCGCCCGCCGCAGCGGCCGGAAAACGAGTAGGTATAAAACAGCGCCCAATACCGCCGAGGCGGCCAGGGCCAACGCTATCGCGGGCCACTGCCCGAGTGGATTACCGAGCTGCACCGTGGCGGGGAACCCCGGTACGAGCACGATGAGCTCACCCTGACGAAGAAATGCGTAGAAGTAGGCCCCGAAGAGCGCAATGGCCCCTGCGGCGAAGTTGACTACTCCTGAGCTCCGATATGTGAGCACTACGGCGAGAGCCAAGGCCCCGAAAACCGCACCACTACCCAAGCCCATGAGCAGAAAGGTCAGGTGCTCCATTCCACTCCATCCGATCGAACCTTGTCGCGATGTCAACCCCGCGTAGACAGTTCGACATCCGCGAATCGGTTAGTTAATTCAGCTGAATGTACGTGAGGTAGGCCACACACACAACGGGTTTGCGACAAGTCGAGTCGGCCGTCATCGAGTCGCCGGGGACCCATCGCTGAACAGCGTTGCAAGGCAGGCTCCTTGCGAATAGACGGACGGGAGACCCGGTCCTGCCACCCAGGGCGGAGACTCCGGCGCGAGCATCGAATCTGGCCGCGTGTGGTGCCGTCGGACGCCTACCGCCGCGACTGGGAAGGCCATTCGATACCGGCGGGACTCGTGCGCCCAGGCGGGCGTTCTCGCTCCACACTTCCCTGGCCGTCACGTCACCGGGGATCGCCCATGCGCCGCAACGCGAGGTTTCCACCACGCCTTCGTCGACAGATCTGAACCACCGAGAGTCAGATCGCTCAGTCAGGCACCTGACCTCAAAATCAGTGCTATAGAGGCAATTATCTGATTATATTGGGAACCTGCCCAGAAGAGGCCACCCATGCTCGACGCGGCGATCGAATTCGATCTGCCAGTCACTTACGGTCTGGGGTTTCCTCGTCGTTCCGGCCAGATGCCGCTTCGACCGGGACGACGAGGTCGGCTGCACCACCAAGCCGCCGGGGCCTCGAATCAGCCTGTGGCCGCTCGCAGCCTGCGGGGCGACCTCGAGCAGGGGAGGTCTCCGGTCTCCCGGTCCCGGGGACCACCGGCGTGCGTCAGATAGCGAACAGCTCGAGAGAGGAACCACATGGGTCTGGTAGATGGCAAGATTGCGTTCATCACGGGGGCGGGTCAGGGATTGGGCGAAGGAGTGGCTCACGCACTGGCAGCGGATGGAGCGGCCGTCGTCCTGGCGGACCGCGTGTTCGCGAAAGTCGAGAAAGTAGCGGGCGACCTCACCTCAGCCGGGTACGAAGCTCTGGCGATCGAATGCGATGTGAGAGACCGAACATCCGTCGACAATGCTGTCGACGCGGCAGTCGCGAGATTCGGAAAGCTCGACATCCTGATCAACAACGCAATGACGCACAACCTCGTGCCTTTCGATGAGGCGACCGCAGAAGACCTGACCGATGCCTACGAGTCCTCCGTGCTCGGGACCTTCAACTGTATGAAGGCATGTTTTCCATATCTCAGGGTGAACGGCGGCAAGGTGGTCAATTTCGGCTCTGCGGCCGGGACCGAAGGCGTCGCCAATATGGCGACGTACGGAGCTGCGAAGGAGGCGGTTCGAGGGCTTACGAAATCCGTAGCAACGGAATGGGGAAAGTACGGAATTACAGTGAACGTCGTCGTGCCGAATGGGTCCTCACCTGCTTGGGAGAAAGTAAAAAGCGAGATGAGCGATGACGACCTCAAGAGGACATTCGCACTGTTTCCGATACAGCGGATGGGCGATCCAGTCGCCGACGTCGGTCGCGTCGTCGTTTTCCTCAGCAGCCCTTACTCCGACTACATGACAGGCCGAACCCTCTTCGCGGACGGCGGTCGATCACACTTCCGGTAGTCGGCGCAGCGCGGATTCTCGTCGGGGTACCCGCGGGCCGTCCCAGCTACCCACTCCCGGCACGTAGTCGAATAATTGCTCTATTTGTAGGAGTTGTAATGCGGTCGTATGACCTCAACGTCGACGTCACCGGAGCCACCGATCTGCCGGGCGAATTGCGCACGGCCGTGACAGTGCACCTACCCGACCGGGTCGACGGTCCGTTGCCAATTCTGTTCGGATTCCCCGGCGGCGGATTCGGCCGACGATACTTCGACATACAGACGTTGCCCGGCTACAGCCAAGCGGAGTATCACACGAGTCATGGCTTCGCTTTCGTCGCGTGCGATCACCTCTATGTCGGTGACAGTGATCAGCCCGACATGTTCAGCCTCACCTACGAGAATCTCGCGGCGGCGAACCACGCCACCGTGGTGGCGGTACTGGACGGATTGTCGACAGGGACCCTGATTGCCGGCGTTCCACCGATGGAGTATGTCGCCGCCGTCGGCATGGGTCAGTCGATGGGAGGCTGTCTGCTGACCGTGCAGCAGGCGAATCACCACACTTTCGACGGTGTCGCCTTCCTGGGCTGGAGTGGGATCTACACCAATTTTCCCGCCCCGGACGGTAGCCGGGTCGATTACCCGATGCCCCCTCGCGGAACCGACCTACGGCCGATCGCGGATCAGGTCCTCGGCCCAACCAGCCCGGACGACTCCCATTACCGATTCTGTTTCCATTGGCCGGACGAAGAGCCGGAACTCCTGGAGGCCGACCTCGCGTCCTTCCGGCCCTACTCCGGGGTGGTGCGAGGCGATGAATCCACGCCTTGGGGTAGCGCGACCATTCCCGCGTGCGCGATAACCATGATGACCGACGGCGCCGTGTCGGCAGAAGCGGCGGCAATCGACGTGCCGGTTCTGGTGGCCAGCGGCGAGCGCGACACCCTGCCTGCTCCATGGGCAGAGCCGACCGCCTATCGCGGAACGCGCGACATCACCGTGAAGATCGTGCCGCGTATGGCGCACATGCACAACTTCGCCCGCACCCGCACCGAATTCTGGGACGCGATCGAGGGCTTCGCCGGAAGGGTCCCACCGAAGAAGACGCGGGCCTGAGTAACTCCTCTGCGATGTCCCCTTATCCTGCCGCCTGGGCCGAGATGACGATGTGGCTCAGGCGGCAGGAGCTGTTACTCCTTGCCCCTTTGCGTCTCGAGCCACTGGTAATGCAGCTCGAAATGGGTGGCCGGACGCTTGATCATGGTCGCGTCGGCTTCGGCCACGATGGCACCGGAACTTTCGAGCTCCAGCGTCGCCCGGACGAAGACCTTGCGGTTCTCCGTTTCCGCAATCCACGCCCGTCCGATCAGCGGCCACCCGACAGGTACCGGACGCACGAACTTGACGGTCAGCGTCCCGGTGACCGCAAATTCGTCTCTCAGTAACAGTGTGTGCCCCACGAGTTCGTCCATCACGCTGGCGGTCCAACCGCCGTGCGCCACCTCCGGCCCGCCCTCGTTCTCAGGCGAGCACACCACGCGGCTCATCACGACACCGTCATCGCCGAGATGTTCGCCCTTGATCCCGAACCGGCAGCGGTTCAGCACACGACACCCGAAACACAGTCGCACCCCATCCGGCGACTCGGGCGCATCCACCGGTGACGGGTCGCGGGAATCCACCGTCGTGGTGGACTGCCCCGTTTCTCTCGTTCCGCTTTCGTTCACATGAGCCCTTTCACGAGAGGGACAGGCAATCCGCCCGACCGCACACTGGCAGCAATACTCTTCGGTGGCCGGCTGCAGCACCGGCCACCGAACCGTCCGGATACATCGGAGCGGACTCGCTACCGTCCGGGATGTCAGGCGGCCGTTACGGCCGGGAAGAGTTCCTCGAACGCACCGTGCAGCACTCGGTCGCGAATCTTCACGTCGACATTGTCGAAGATGGTGTGCAGCGTTTGCTGGGTGTGCCCGTAGGTGCCTTCCAGGTGCGGATAGTCATCGCCCCACATCACGTTGTTGTAGCCGGTGTCCTCGATGACCTGCACGGCGCTGATGTCGTGCTGGAACGAGGCGTACACCTGCTGGCGGATGATCTCGCTGGGCAACCGCGACAGCCGCGGGCGCACGAACATCCCGTGCTGCCGGTACCCCTCGTCCATCCGGTCACCGATGGCGGGCACCCAACCGGCGCCGCCTTCCGCGATCAGCACCTTCAGATCCGGATGCCGGTCGAGCGCACCGCCCGCGACCAGATGCGTGATCACTCGCATCCCCGGGTATGTGGTCTCCATGTAGTTCACGACCGCGCCGCCGGGACCGCGGTAAACGACGTTCGCCGCGCCGGTGCCGATATGCCAGCAGAGCGGGAGTTTCATCTCTTCGGCAGCCGTCCACAGCGGCTCCCACCGATCCAAGCCCCAAGCCCGGTCGTCGTCGATACCGCACGGGAAATACAGCGCCCGGAAGCCCATCTCGGCCGCACGCTCGGCCTCCGCCACGGCCTGCTTGACATCCAGCAGCGGAACAATCGCGGGGGCGAAGATCCGGTCCTGACGGCCCATCACCTCTTCCATCGCCCAGTCGTTCCAGGCGCGGGCGACCGCGACCTCCAATTCCGGGTCGCGGATATTGCAGGTCCAGAAGCCCATCGAGGGGAACGCGAGCTGGTTGCGAACGCCCTCCTGGTCGAGATCTTGCAGCCTGATGTTCAGGTCCTTGAACCCCGGGGGGCGCATGGCGTCCATGAAATCGTTGAGCTGACGATCGATTTGCGTGCCGTCGATGTAGACGATCTCGTATTTCTCGCCGCGTTCCGAGCGAGGTGCTCGGTCGGCGAGACGTTTGGGCAGGCGGGCGGTCCACAGATCTTCCGGCTCCATCAAATGGGAGTCGCCGGAATTTGCCCAGATCTTGCCGTCCTCGTGCTGTTCCTGAACGGCAGCCATCGCCTCAGTCATGGTCTCTCCTCGTTCGAGTGACGTTCGGGTCCGACCGTCGCGGCCCGGCCCGCCTACATACTTTACACTGTAACGAAAAGAAGTCATCCTGTGTAGTGAACGTCGAACGACAGCCTTGGGAGGCGCGATGGAACCCACAACCGGCAGCAGGGGCCTCACCCGCGAACAGCGCGAGGACTACCTCGCCATGTTGAACGCGGAAACCCTGTCCGCACTGATGCGATCCACCTGGACCTGGGACGATCGCGCACTCCGGCGTCGGCTCAGCGAACTGCTCACGGGGCTGACCGCCGTTCGCGAGTTGCGCACCGGCGCAGTCGAGTGCTCCGCGCCGACCCTCGCAGCGGCGGAGAGCCGAGTCCTCGCGTCCACCGGTGAATTCGTCGCCGAAGTGCTGGGCCCGCACCTGCTCGCAGCGACGGGCAACACATTCCGTGCGCGGCTACTGCCGCTCGTCCAGGCCACCGGCCAACTCAGCACCGACGCTTCACGGGCGATAGACGAGCTGGCGGTAGACGTCACCGGACACGTTATCGAGCGCAACGAAGCGCTCTCCGCGATTCTCTCCGAGGATGAGTGGGAAGCCGCCGCGTTCGGCCCGCGGGCCACCGGTCTCGCGCAGGTGGCCTACTCGGCCGGATACACGCTCAGCGAAACCGACTACTTTCCGGCCGCCGGGCTCGCCGCGCAGGCTTTCGCCATCGCCGGTTCGCCGACCGACGACAGCGTGGACGTGCGTCACTCGACACTCGCCGCGGCGGAGAAGTCCGGCTCGTGGGATCCTGCACTGGTCCGAACCCGCGCCACGGCGAGCACTGACGGCTGGCAGCTCACCGGTGAAAAGTGGTTCGTCCCGGGCGCGGAAGCGGCGCGGACCATCTTCGTGGTCGCCCGCAATATCGGTGGCCCGTCGTTGTACCTGGTCGACCGGAATGCACCGGGCATCACCATCGAATCCATGGACTCGCTCGACGAAGCGCGTCCCCTGGTACGCGTCGGCTTCGAGAACACGCCCGCGGTCTTGATCGGCAGAGAAGGAGCGGGCGGCCGCATCATGAACCGCACGGTCGACCGGGCGACGACAGTACTCGCCGGGGAGCAGATGGGGCTCGTCGATCGAGCGCTGAAGTGCTTGTCCGAGGCGCTGCCCTCCTCCGACGACAGCGACTCGTGGCGCGGCTACACCAGGAAGCTGGCGGAACTCGAGCTACTACGGGCCGGCGCGACGGCGCTGTGGTACCGCGCGGTGCGACTCCAAGGCGAAGACGATCTCGACGCAGGCGCGGCGGCCGCGGCGATGGCACACATCGGTTGCTCGAACGCGGCTCGGCAGGTCGCGCTCCGGCTGACCGCGGTGACCGGCGACCTCGATCCCGCTGCCGTCGAAGCCATCGCGACCCGCGCCCGCGGTACCGACCTGTTGCTGGGCGGTCCGGCACTCGCCCACGAACGATTGCTCGAGCGCCTCGGGATCTGATCGTCGTGAGCGACAGGAGCCCGCGGTGACACTCACCGGACCCCGCCGGTCCGGTGAGTACACTGCCCCTGTGGGATCCAGCGATCGGTCGGTAGCCGTCGACGGATCCGTGACGGCATCCCGGCGAGGCAGGGGACGCCCGCCGACGCTGACCGAAGACCAGATTGTCGATGCGGCGTTGCAGATCATCCGGACGGACGGTCTCGACGCACTGTCGATGCGGAGGCTGTCGCAGCAACTCGGCCGCTCGCAGATGGCTGCCTACTCCTACGTCACGGACAAGCAGGCGTTGCTCGACCTCGTCGCGAGACGGACCCTGGCCGACGTCGAGATCCCGGGCGAAGCCGACGGGCCGTGGGATGTCCAACTTCGAGTGCTCATCGACCGCATCGACGCGCAACTCCGTCGCAACCCGGGTATCGCCGGATTGCTGCTGCAACGAATGCTGCACTCCGATCGCCGACTGGTGGATGCGATCATGGCGATCACCGTCGACGCCGGACTCCGAGACAAGCAGGTTCTGCTGGCCTATTCGACGATCCACACCTATCTGTTCGGCCGCTACCAGGTGGCCTTGGCCGACGTGCCGCGCGACGACGCCGAACTGCCGCCCACTCTGGCCCAGGTTGTCCCGCACCTCGGCGAACTTCACGGGGCCGACTATTACAACTTCGGTATCGACATCCTCATCGACGGTCTGCGCGCGCGGGTTGCGGCGAACCGTCGCGACGCGGGCGGCGCCTGACCAGTGCTGGCGAGCGAGGCCTCGATGGCGAGTGCACTATTCGATCGCCAAGCGCCTCTGCCCTCTCGACCGGTTCCGGTGAACGACGAGGTCCGCCACGGGTGTACCCCGTAGCGGACCTCGTCGCTGCCGAAACTTGTGCATGGACCGAGTGATCAGCGGGGGCCGAACCGCTGGGCGCCGTCGAGGCGGACCACTTCTCCGTTGATGTAGCCGTTGGTCAGCAAATGTTCGACGAGGGCCGCGAATTCGTCCGGAGAACCGAGGCGCTTCGGGAACGGAATATTGCTGGTGAACTTCGCCAGCGCCTCTTCACCCACCGATTCCATCATCGCGGTATGCATCGTGCCGGGTGCGACTGTGTTGACCCGGATACCGACCGTGCTGAGGTCACGCGCCGCGGCCAGGGTGAGTCCGACGACACCCGCCTTCGCCGCAGCATAGGCGGATTGGCCGATCTGCCCCTCGTAGGCCGCGATGGACGCGGTGGCGACTACCGAGCCACGCTCGCCCGTCGATTTCGGTTCGCCGGCAGCCATCCGGGCCGCGGCGAGTCGCAAAACGTTATATGTCCCTACCAGATAGAGATCGAGCGTCTTGCTGAAGCCCTCCAGGCTCGCCGGGCTACCGTCCCGATTGACCACCCGCTCGGCAACCCCCCAGCCACCGTGCGCGATCACGACATGGCGCAGCGTGCCCAGTTCCGCCGCCGCGTCGAGCGCCGCCAGCACCGATTCCTCGGAGGTCACATCGGTTCGCGCGTAGTGGGCGCCGGAACCCAGGTCCGCGACCAGCCGACCGGCGCGGTCGTCGGCGAGGTCGGCCACGACCACCGCGATTCCTGCCTTGTGCAGGCGACGGACCACGGCTTCGCCGAGCCCGCCCGCGCCGCCGGTCACCAGTGCCACTTCAGTCGCCGACGTGCTCATATCTTCTCCATTCGGTATGTCTGCTGTGGGGATGCGTTCCGGGTGCCGCTCACTCGCCGGTCCACACCGGTTCGCGTTTCTGCGCGAAGGCTTCGGCGCCTTCGCGGGCGTCCCGGGATGCGAAGACCGGCTCCAGCAACGTGCGCTGCCGGTCGAATGCCTCGGCCTCGGTCCAGTCGGCGGACTCGACAAGAATTCGCTTCGTGGCGGCAACGGCCAGCGGACCGTTACGGCAGATGCGCGCCGCGAGGTCGAGTGCGCCGTCGAGCGCGGCACCGGGCTCCACCAAGCGATTGACCAGTCCGTACCGGTGGCCGAGTTCGGCCGAGAAGGTCTCTCCGGTCAGTGACAACTCCATCGCGATCTGGTACGGAATGCGCCGCGGTAGCCGTAGCAATCCGCCGCCGCCCGCGACGAGCCCGCGCTTGACCTCGGGCAGACCGAAGGCCGCAGTCCGCGACGCGACGATCAGGTCGGTCGCCAATGCCAGTTCGGTGCCCCCGGCCAGAGCGAATCCCTCGACCGCGGCGATAACGGGCTTTCTCGGCGGCGCCTCGGTGAAACCGAGGCCTCGACCTTCGACAGCGATATCTTCACCAGCAAGAAAGGCCTTGAGATCCATACCAGCGCAGAAGTTTTCGCCGGCGCCGGTCAGTACGCCCACCGAGAGATCGGCACTTGTGTCGAGCAGCTCCATCGCGTCGGCCAGACCGTGGCTGACCTCGGCGTTGATGGCATTACGGGCCGCGGGCCGGTTGATGGTGATGACCAGGACACGCTCGCGCTGCTCGACGAGGAGGGCCGCCGTCCGGGACGGCGCGGACACGTCGGAAGTTCCCACGGTCAGATCCGCTCGTAGATCGTCGCGTTGGCGGTCCCGCCGCCTTCGCACATCGTCTGCAAGCCGTATCGCCCACCGGTCCGGATCAGGTGGTGGATGAGTGTGGTCGCCAGGCGAGCACCGGAGCAGCCGAGCGGATGCCCCAAAGCGATCGCGCCGCCCACCGGATTGAGTTTCGCCTCGTCGGCGCCGGTCTCGATCTGCCAGGCCAGCGGGACAGGTGCGAAGGCCTCGTTGACCTCGAAGGCATCGATATCGCTGATGCTCAGCCCGGACCTACGCAGGGCCAGCGCGGTGGCCGGGATAGGGCCGGTGAGCATCTTGACCGGATCATCGCCGGTGACCACCGCGGTGTGGATCCGGGCGAGCGGGGTCAGGCCGAGACGCGCGGCGTTCTCCGAGGTCGTTACCAGCACGCCGGCCGCCCCGTCGGAGATCTGGGAGGCATTTCCGGCGCTGATGACCCCGCCCTCCTTGAAGGGCGTTTTCAGAGTGGCGAGTTTGTCGACGGTGGACCCTCGACGGATCCCCTCGTCCGATTTCACGGTGCCGGCCCCGGTGTCGACCGCGACGATCTCGGTCTCGAAATAGCCGGCGTCCTGCGCGGCGGCGGCCCGCTCGTGCGAGCGAACGGAGTATTCGTCCAGCTGCGTGCGCGACAGTTTCCATTGATCGGCGATCACCTCGGCGCCGTAGCCCTGGTTGAACGCACCACCGAAGCCGGGGTCGGTCAAACGGTCGGCGTAGCGGGTGACCGCAGGTCCTCCCATCTCGCCGGTCCCCGGCACATTGGAGGCCCCCATCGGTATGGCCGACATCATCTCGACGCCGCCGGCAACCACGACGTCGGCTTGGCCGGAGATGACGGCCGCGGCGGCGGTGGAGATGGCCTGCTGCGACGAGCCGCACTGTCGGTCGATGGTGAAGCCGGGGACGGATTCCGGCCAGCCGGCGGCGAGCACCGCCATGCGGCCGATGTTGCCGGACTGCTGGCCGACACTCATCACGTTGCCCCAGTGCACGTCGTCCACGACGGCGGGATCGATACCGGTTCGCTCGGCGATCGATTTCAGTATCAGGGCCGACAACTCGACGGCGTGCACATCGGCAAGGCCACCCCTGCGTTTGCCGATCGGTGTGCGCAGAGCCTCGACGATTACAGCGTCACGCATCTGGAAGTCCTCTCGTGTCCGATCATCGCCCGGAACCCGGCCATGGCATCACAGGTCCGAAACTATTAATTAAATAATTACACTCTAGCCCGCTCGCCTGGCAAGCGCGTGGACCGACGAGCCAACCGCTTACACCCAGGACAACCCCATAGGAACGTTGCCGGGACAGGGTGGGTCCAGCGGTGAGCGCAGTTCGCGGCACCTCTCGGAAATCGAAGCGCCGGCGGGGGCAGTCGAGCTCGGCGTCGACCGGAGCATGTGTCTACGCTCGACGGCGCAGCCCTTCGGCGGTGGCCTCGCCAGTCCGCCGGATCGCCCGGGAAGCGGTGGTCGCACCGCTCTCGGGCAAGCCGTCCCGGCTGTACACCAACCGAAGCGCACCGGGGCGCGGGGCGGTGAGTGGACACCGGTCGACATCGAGTGTCGCCCGAACCAGGGCGTGCGGCTCCGCCGGCAGCAGCACGTCCGCACCGGGCAGCGCGCCCAGCTCCAGCAGGGCCCGCCGGGCCGCATCTACGGGCACTTCGAGCCACTCCGCCAACTCGTCCGAACTGATCTCCAGGACCGGAAGGTCCCAATCGAGCATCAGGTTCACGATCGCGATCACCGGTGCCGGACAGTCCTCGGCGGCACAGAAGGACGATTCCTGGGCAGAGACGTGGTTCATCAGCATTGATTCCTCTCGCAGACCATGATCCCGGTCACATGTCCACGGTGCCCGACGGAACGCCGGGCCGACCCCGTGAAAACACCTGGAATCACTACCCGGTCGGTCGAAGAGGGTGACCGCAGCCGGAATCAGCCCGCCGCTGGGACTGCCGACACCGCCCCGGTGCCGATCGCCACCGCGACGACCACTCCGTCCGGCCGCAGGACCTCGGTGCGCAGCGTCCACAACCGCCTGCCCTTGCGCACGTATGCGGAGCGGAAGCGCAGAAAATCTTCCCCGGGCGCGGGTCGCAGGTAGGAGACGCTCAACCCCAGTGGCCGCAGCGTCGCGCCGGCCGCGCGATGGCAGCGCTCCTGCGCGAGCTGGGCGAGTGCCATGACGACACCACCGTGCACCACACCCCGAGAGTTGAGCATGTCCCCGACGACATCCACCCGCGCCGAGCCATCGGCCTCGGAATGGACCCGGAGAATCGACGGGTCCATCGGGGACGACGGGTTCTCGTCGCCGTAGCAGGGTGGGGGCTTACCGGCGGTGTCACCGACCATCACGCCCACCGCATGAGCGATCAGAGTTCCCCGGTCGTCCCGCAATTCGGCACGCCCGGTTCCGAATTCGCGGGTCGCACCCAGCGCGACGGCGCTGACGTCGAGGTGACGGGCACCCGGCGCGACCGGGGCCAGCTGGTCCACCCGCAGTTCTACGGTGACGCCGGTGGGCGAGCCCGCCGGATGAGCGAACACCGCGGTCGCCACCGCGCTATCGGCCGCCACCGCCAGCAGCGCCGGCGACAGCCGGCCGGCGTCGAGCGAACCCGGCGGCAACGGCGCACGAAGTTCCGTCCGGCCGGGACCGACCCTCCGCGCGGTGAGCCCGACGCCGGCCTCGACCGAGCTCAGCGGCAGAAACTCCCCCGCCATGGTCCCTGCGGTCATGAACGGCACCGCGTGGCCGTCGCACCCACGATCACTACAGGCCCATCGAGCGGCCGATGAGATCCTTCATGATCTCGTTGGTTCCGCCATACACGCGTTGAACGCGTGCGTCCCGCCACAGCCGTGCGATCTCGTACTCGTTCATGTACCCGTAGCCGCCGTGCAGCTGCAGGCACCGGTCCAGGATCTCCCATTGGGTTTCGGTGGTCCACCACTTCGCGCCCGCCGCTTCCTGCGCGGTCAGCTCACCGGCGTTCAGCGCGGCGATGCACTGGTCGAGATATGTCCACATGACCTCGAGCTTGGTCTGCATCTCGGCCAGGGCATGGCGGTTGACTTGGAAGGCGCCGATCGGCTGGCCGAATGCCTGGCGTTCACGCGCATAGGGCAGGGTCAGGTTGTAGGCGCGCTGCGCACCGGCCACCGCGTGGACGGCGATCCCGAGCCGCTCCTTCGGCAGGTTGCGCATCAGATGGTAGAAACCCTTGTTCTCCTCGCCGATCAGGTTCTCCACTGGCACTCGGACGTCCTCGAAGTGCAGCTCGGCGGTGTCGGCGGAATGCTGGCCGATCTTGTCCAGCTTGCGGCCTTTGGTGAAGCCCGGCGTGCCCGCCTCCACGACGATCAGGCTGACGCCCTTGTGCCCGGCCTCCGGATCGGTCTTGCACGCCACCACCACCAGGTCGCACAGCAGACCGTTGGAGATGAACGTCTTCGAGCCGTTGATGACGTAATGATCTCCGTCGCGCCGGGCCGTGGTGCGTATGCCGCGAAGATCCGAACCCGCGCCGGGTTCGGACATCGCGATGGCGGTGATGAGCTCACCCGAGACCATGCCCGGAAGCCAGCGCTGCCTCTGTTCCTCGGTGGTCAGCTCGAGGAAGTACGGCATCAGGATGTCGTTCTGGACGCCGAAGCCCACACCGACCGAGCCCGTGAGCCAGTACTCCTCGTTGAGCACCGCATTGAACCGGAAGTCCTTGATTCCCGCACCGCCGTACTCTTCGGGTGCCTCCCAGCAGAGCAGACCCAACTCCCCTGCCCGCAGCCATACATCACGACTCGTGTGACCGGCCTTCTCCCATTCGTCGACGTAGGGCACGCATTCCTTCTCGTAGAAGGTGCGTGCGGTCTGCCGAAACTGCTCGTGCTCCGGTTCGAGAATCGTGCGTCGCATAATCTGGCCGCCATCCTTTCATTCAGTTAACTCATTATACTGTCCGATGTGAGGAGTGAGGAAGATACCCATGTATGTCGACGTAAAACTGGCAAAGCCCGCACCGGGGACGGACAGCCTGGACGCACTGGCCGAGGAAGGCCGTAGGGCCGAGCGCGAGGGATACGACGCGCTGTGGAGCGCAGAGTCCTCAGGCGACCCGTTCCTGCCGCTGGTCCCCATGGCACAGAGCACCGGACACCTGAAACTCGGCACGGCGGTCGCGGTAGCCTTCGCCCGGAATCCCATGTCGCTGGCCTACACGGCACATCATCTGCAACTGCTCAGCGGCGGCAGGCTGCTGCTCGGACTCGGCACTCAGATCAAACCGCACATCGAACGCCGATTCGGGATGCCGTGGAGCAATCCCGCACGGCGCATGCGGGAATTCGTCGATGCGCTGCACGCGATCTGGACCTGCTGGCAGACCGGTGGCCCGTTGGATTTCCATGGTGAGTTCTACACCCACACCCTCATGACCCCGTTCTTCGCACCCGAACCGAGCCGTTGGGGTCCCCCGAAGGTCTACCTCGCGGCCGTGGGCGACCGGATGACCGAAGTAGCCGGCGCGGTGTGCGACGGCCTGCTACCGCACCCGTTCACCACCGAGCGGTTCCTGCGCGAGCGGACTGTGCCGACGCTACAGAAGGGACGGCAGAACGCCGGGCGCGACCTGCGCGACTTCTCCATCAGCCTGTCCGGATTGGTGGTGACGGGCGCGACCGAGGAAGACATGGCTCGTGCCGCCGCAGCGGTGCGCGACCAGATCGCCTTCTATGGCAGTACCCCCACCTATCAGCCCGTCCTCGCCCTGCACGGATGGGAAGAGCTGGGCCGTGAACTAACGAGGCTGTCCAAGGGCGAGGACGATGATCGTTGGCGACGCATGGGCGAACTCATCGACGACGAGGTGCTCGACACCTTTGCCGTGGTGGCCGAGCCCGACCGGCTCGGCGCGGCCGTGCAGGCCCGATTCGGCGACCTCGTGGAACGCTTCAGCTTCTACGCCCCTTACGACCACGACCCGGCAATCTGGCTGCCCGCGGTTGCGGAACTGAACGCGCGCTCCTGACAAGGCGACAGCACGCGGAGTCCACCGAACGCTCGCTCCGCGATGCCGCCATGGTGATCAGCTCCGCGCGGCACCTGCCCCGGTCACGAACACGGGAGCACGCTTCTCGAGCGCGGCCGCGGCCGCCTCGCGCTGATTCGGTGCGCCGGTAACGGTGCGCAGCGCGGCCCGTTCGGCAGCCAGCCCCTCAGCGAACGACCGCGCCGCCAGAATCGTGGTCAGCGCGCGGACCGCGTCCGGGTTTCGAGCGGCCACGGTGCGCGCCAACTCCATTGCGGCAGTGAGAGGTTCGGCGACCGACCTGGTAGCCAAACCGATTCGCTCGGCTTCTACACCGTCGACCCGCCGGGCGGTCAGGATCATCTCGGCGGCGACATCCGATCCCACGAGGCGCGGCAGCAATTGTGTGCCACCCATATCGGGCGCGACCCCCCAGTTCATCTCCAGCAGTCCGAGCGTGGCAGTGGGAGCCACGAACCGGATGTGCGCGGCGAGCGCGAGCTGGAGGCCACCACCGAGCGCCGGGCCGTGCACCGCCGCGATCACCGGGACCGGAAGGTTGCGGAATCCGAGCACCGCGCGCTGTCCGCGGGTCAGCTCCGGGTCGCCGTCACCGGCGAGCTCCGCGGCCTGGACATCGGAATCCGCCGGGCGGAACGCACGCCCCTCGGCCATAGCGCGGAAGGCGTCCAGGTCGAGGCCGGCGCAGAAGCCACGACCGCGGCCCGAGAGCACTACGACCCGCAGATCCGGCTCCGCGCGCAGCTCGGCGGCTGTACGGATCAGCGCGGTGAACATCTCGTCGTCGAGAGCGTTCAGTTTCTCCGGGCGATTGAGCCGCACATCCGCGATCCCATCGGTGATCGTCCACTCGACCCGCGCTGCAGCCTCACTCATGTCGGTCCTCCTCGATCGGGTGAGTGCGGGATTTGTCACGCATCCACCAGCCACCACGAATTAATAGTTATATCATTTAGTCCTCAACATATGAGGAGGAAAAATGCCCGGGACTCCCTTCGGCAGCGCCGACCCCGCGCAGCCCGCGGTCGTCGTCGAACCGGCCGGTCAGGTCGTCACCTACGGCGAGCTGGAGGCTCGGTCGAACCAGACCGCACATCTGTTCCGCGACCGTGGTCTGACAGCGGGAAGTTGTGTGGCGATCCTCGTGGACAACCGGGCGGAGTACTTCGAACTGGTTTGGGGCGCACAACGTGCCGGGCTGTACTACGTCGGGATCAATACCCATCTCACCGACGACGAGGCCGCCTACATCCTGCGCGACAGCGGCGCTCAGCTGGTGGTCGCCTCGGACGCGCTGGCCCCCCTCGCGGATGCGCTGCTGGCCGACCCCGCACTAGCGCCGCGCGGTCGCCTGATGATCGGTACCGCGCACGACGGGTGGGAAAGCTACGAGCAACAGCGCTCGTTACGGCCGCACACCCCGATTCCGGACGAGTCCGAGGGAGATTTCCTGCTGTACTCGTCGGGCACCACGGGTCGTCCGAAAGGTATCCGCCGACCGTTGTCCGGCCTGCCCCTGGGCAGCCACCCCGACGTGCCAGGACGGTGGCTGCGTGAGCTGCTCGAATTCGCGCCGGGCGATGTCTATCTGTCCCCCGCCCCGCTCTACCATGCCGCGCCACTCGCCTGGACCATGGGCGTACACCGCAGCGGAGGCACCGTGGTGGTCCTCGAACGTTTCGACGCCGAGCGGGCCCTCGCCGCGATCGCCACCCACCACGTCACCCACAGTCAGTGGGTGCCCACCATGTTCGTGCGCATGCTGAAGTTGCCCGCCGAGATGCGCGCCCGATACGACCTGTCGAGCCTGCGCCATGCCGTCCATGCCGCGGCCCCGTGCCCGGTCGACGTGAAACGAGCGATGATCGACTGGTGGGGGCCGATCTTCTTCGAGTTCTACTCCAGCACCGAGGGGGTGGGCGCCACGACCATCACCTCACAGGAATGGCTGCGCAAGCCAGGGTCGGTCGGCAAGCCGATACTCGGGCGGCCGTATATCACCGATGACGAAGGCAACGAACTGCCCGCCGGAGAAGTCGGCACGGTCTGGTTCGCCGACAGCGGCGAGTTCTCCTATCACGGCGATCCGGGAAAGACCGCGGCCGCCCGCGACGCCCGCGGCGGGGCATCCGTGGGCGATACCGGGTTCCTGGACGAAGACGGTTACCTTTTCCTCACCGACCGCCGGACCCACCTCATCATCTCGGGCGGGGTCAATATCTATCCCCGCGAGATCGAGGACGTCCTGTTGATGCATCCCTCGGTCGCCGACGTGGGGGTCGTCGGGCTGCCCGACCCGGAGATGGGCGAACGCGTCACCGCGGCGGTGCAACTGCAGGACCCGGAGGCGGCCGGCCCGGACCTCGCCGCCGAACTGATCTCCTTCGCCCGGGCGAAGTTGGCGGGTTTCAAGGTGCCCCGCGACATCCGGTTTCCCGAGGAATTGCCACGCACCCCGACGGGTAAGTTGCGCAAGCACGAGCTCAAACAGCAACTGATGAATTCGTGATCGACGCGAACGTCGGCGACGGTGAAGCCACCGCCGCCGACGTTCGGGCAATCCGTTTCCGAAGAACCGTTCAGGCCACTTTCTCGAACACCGCGGCAAGGCCCTGCCCGCCGCCGATGCACATCGTCTCCACGCCGTAGCGGGCGTCGCGGCGAACCATCTCGCGCGCCAGTGTGGCGAGAATCCTGCCACCGGTGGCACCGACGGGATGTCCGAGCGAGATCCCGGACCCGTTCACGTTGAGGCGATCGAAATCGGCTGGGGTGAAACCCCATTCGCGAGTGCAGGCCAGCGCCTGCGCCGCGAAGGCCTCGTTGAGCTCGATCAGATCGATCTTCTCGAGCCCGAGTTCGGCCGCCGCGAGCGCACGTTGTACGGAGGGAACCGGGCCGATGCCCATCGTCGCGGGGGCCACGCCGGCCACCCCCCAGGACACCAGGCGCACCAGCGGCCGGAGGCCCAGTTCTGCCGCCTTGGCGGGATGGGTGACGACGCAGACGGCCGCGCCGTCGTTCTGCCCGGAGGAATTGCCCGCGGTGACCGTCGCCTCGGCGTCGCTCGCGCCGAGTACGGGCCGCAGCCGCGCCAGTTGCTCGACCGAGGAATCGGGGCGGATGTGTTCATCGCGGTCGACAACGGTGTCGCCTTTGCGGCCCCGGACCGTGACGGGCACGATCTCGTCCGCGAACTTGCCCGCGGTCTGCGCCTGTGCGGCGTTGTGATGACTGCGCACGGAGAACTCATCCTGCTCCTGCCGGGAAATGCTGTACTGCCGCCGCAAATTTTCGGCAGTCTCGAGCATCCCGCCCGGAACCGGGAAATTCACCCCGCCGGCGGTCACGCGCCCCCTCGCGAGCGAATCATTGAGCAGCACACCGGGACCCGACTTGGCGCCCCACCGCATCGAGGTCGAGTAGAACGGCGCGAAGCTCATGGATTCAGCACCGCCGGCCAGCACGACCTCGCTGGCGCCGGAAGCAACCTGACCGGCCGCGTACAGCACCGCCTGCAACCCCGAGCCGCACCGGCGGTCGATCTGTAACCCGGTGACGCTCACGGGGAGACCCGCGTCGAGCGCTGCGACCCGCCCGATCGCGGGAGCATCCATCGACGGATAGCAGTTGCCGAGCAGCACATCGTCGACCGCTTCCGGTGGAATACCGGTCCGATCGATGATCGCCCGGATCACCGTCGCCGCCAGCTCGTGGGCCGGCACATCTTTCAGCGCACCGCCGAACCCGCCGACCGGGGTTCGCAGCGGTTCGCAGATTACGGCGTCACGCACCGTCGATCCTCGATTCTTGTCGGTTTGTCGATCACCGGGAGAAAATGGACACCGCGGACGCTCCCGGAGAGCCGTACAGGTGGGTATAGCCGGTCTTGGGGTCACCGGGAACCTGCCGATCGCCGGCACGGCCCTGCAGCTGCAGCACGATCTCGTAGACCTGCCGCAATCCGGACGCGCCGATCGGCTCACCGTTGGCGATGAGTCCGCCGTCGGTGTTCACCGGAAGCCGGCCGGTGATCTCGGTGGCGCCGTCTGCGATCCACTGCTCCTGTTCGCCGTCCTTGCAGAACCCGTTCTCCGCCATGTGGATCAGTTCCGATCCCGCATCGGTGTCCTGCAACTGCGCGACCCGGATCTCGTCCGGCCCCAGACCCGCCTGCTCGAAGGCAGCCTTGGCTGCGTCGACCGTCGGGCTCGGCGCGCCGTCCAACGGCATCGACGGGCTGTTCACGTCGAACGCGCCCGAGCGCCGGCTACGCAGCACCGAAGAGCGCAGATACACCGGTGTGGAGGTGAACTTCGAGGCCAGATCCGCCCGGCACAGCACAACAGCCGCCGCGCCCTCGTCGGGGCTGCAGTACATGTACTGGGTGAGCGGATGGTTCACCACGGGTGCGGCCAGGATCTGCTCGGGCGTCAACGGCTTGCGGCGCCACGCGTGCGGCGTGATCGAGCCGTTGCGCAGGTTCTTCGCCGCGATCCGGGCGAGGGCCTCGGTGGAGACCCCGTGGTCGTGGAGGTACCGGGTGGCCTTGGTTCCGAAGAAGTGAGTAGTCATGAACATACCGGTCTGGCCGTACCACGACGGCAGCCCGAGCACCGAGGGGTCCGCGGCGAACGCGCCGCGCGGGTGTTTGTCCATCCCGATCGCCATCGCCACGTCGGCCTCGCCGTGCCGGATCGCCTCCGCGGCCATCTGCAGCGACGTACCTCCCGTCGCGCAGCCGTTGAACACGCCGCGCACCGGAATCCCGGTCAACCCCAGCCAGCCCACGATCGCATCCGGGTTGGATACTTCGTGGCTTCCGACGTAGGCCGTCTGGACCTGCGACCACTGTGCGTTGGCATCGGCCAGGGCCGCACGCGCGGCCTCCGCACCCATCAGCAGAGCCTGTTTGTCGCCGTGCCTGCCGAACGGATGCAGGCCGACACCCACTATCGCAATGTCGGTCATTCGGTTTCACCTCCAGTGGTATCGGCGGGAGCGAAAGCGTAGGTGAGCAGTTCGGTGCCGTCGGCGCGAACCGTGTACGGCACGACCACCATCTCCATCGGCTGACCGATCCGCAGTTTCGCCGGGTCCGACTCGGTGAGCCTGGCCTGCACCAACAACTCCCCGGGCAGCTCGATGTAGCCGAGGGCGTACGGCACGAACGTCTCCGAGGTGTCGTTGCCGTCGTAGGGCGGCGACGGGGGCCGGAACTGTTGTGTGGTGAAGCTCCACAACGTCCCGCGGTTGCCGAGGAGACGTTCCGGCGCACCGGGCTCCGCGGGAAAGGACAGGACGCCGTCTCGTTCCGAGGCGATCAACCGTGGATCGTCGGAGGGCCAGGTGAAGACCCCCTCAGCGACAAGTACTTGCGTGGTCATAAAGGTTATCGTAACAATTGTTTACCTATTTATCTACCCATTCGGCCCCCGTGGCCGCAATCGACAGCCCTATATGGTGCAATGTGATACCTACTAATGGAAGGCGCAACCCATGACCGCACTCGATGCAGGCGCACTGCTGTTGCGGGTGATCGCAGGACTTACCATGGCCGCTCACGGCTATCAGAAGTTCTACTCCGGCGGACGGATCCCGGGAACCGCTCGATGGTTCGACAGCATCGGAATGCGGCCGGGACGGTTACACGCCGTCGCGGCGGCCGGCACCGAGGTCGGGGCCGGCATCATGTTGGCGCTCGGTCTGCTCACCCCGCTCGCCGGCGCGGGATTCGTCGGATTGATGCTGGTCGCCGCGTGGACGGTGCATCGCGCCAACGGGTTCTACTCGGTCAACTCCGGCTGGGAATACAACCTTGTGCTCGCGGCCATCGGCGTCGCTCTCAGCACCACCGGCCCCGGGGAGTGGTCGCTCGACGGCGTGCTGGGGCTCACCGACCCACTGTCGGGCCTGCCCGGATTCCTGATCTCGGCGGTTGGTGGTTCGGCCGCGGGGGCAGCGCTGTTGTGGGCTTGCTATCGGCCCGTACCAGCGGAGGCCCGGTGAACGACCGACTACAGATCGGCGACGAAGCGCCGGCCGCGCGCTCGGGGCCGCTGGCCGGGCTCATGGTGGTCAGCCTCGAGCAGGCGGTTTCCGCCCCGTTGTGCACCCGCACCCTGGCCGATCTCGGCGCCCGGGTAATCAAGATCGAGAATCCGGCGGGGGGTGATTTCGCCCGCGACTACGACGAGGTGGTCCACGGAATGGCGGCACACTTCGTCTGGCTCAATCGCGGCAAGGAATCGGTCACGCTCAATCTCAAGTCGCCGGAGGGGCTCGAAGTCCTGCACCGGCTGCTGGCCGATGCCGACGCGTTCGTCACGAATCTGGCTCCGGGGGCCACGGCCCGGCTCGGGCTGGACGCCGAATCCCTAGAACTGACGTACCCCAGGTTGGTGACGTGCGAGATCTCCGGCTACGGCAGTGGTGGTCCGCTGTCGGACAAACGCGCCTACGATCTGCTGGCCCAGGCGGAGTCCGGCGCATGCTCGATCACCGGACTCCCCGGGGAGCCGGCCAAGCCCGGTCCCCCGATAGCGGACGCCTGCACCGGGCTCTACGGTGTGATCTCGATTCTGGCAACACTTCAGGCCCGGGGCCGAACCGGGCACGGCGGGAAGACTGCGGTAAGCCTGTTCGACACCATGACCGAGCTGATGGGCTACGCCTTGACCTGGAGCGGGTACACCGGCCAGGACCAGGAACCGGTGGGTATGGGGTCGCCGTCGGTCGCGCCCTACAGCTCCTACGCGACGAGCGATGGCCAGGTCGTCGTACTCGGCACCACGAACGACCGCGAATGGCAGCGGCTGGCCACCGAGCTGCTCGGCCGCCACGACCTGGCAACCGATGAACGGTATCGGGACGGTCCAGGGCGGGTAGCCCACCGCGCCGAGCTGGACCGAGTGATCGGCGACTGGTGCGCCCGTCACACGCTGGCCCACATCCAGAAATCCGCCGACGCCGCCGGGATCGGCAACGCGCGCTACAACACGACCACAGATGTCGTGGCCCACCCGCATCTGGCGGCCCGGGGCAGGTGGCGGGAGGTGAGCTCACCGGTAGGCCCGGTGCGCACATTGCTGGCACCCCCGGTGCTCGGCGGATACGATCCGGTCCTCGGCCCGATTCCCGCTCTCGGCGAGCACACCGACACCGTTCTGCGCGGTCTCGGCCTGGCCGGGGAAGACCTCGCTCGACTCCGCGCCGCGGGCGCGATAGGTCCCGCCTACGCCGGTTCGGCCGACTGAAGGCGCCGACCCGGCGCCCGGAGTAGGAAATGAAGGGTACTTGATAAAGTTACTTGCGCTAGAAACCTTCATTTCGAGAACTTCTATCAAGGCAAAGTGGGGCACGACGTGAGCACGCTCAGGGAACGCAACCGCATCCGGGCGCGCAACGACATCACCGCGGCGGCGCTCGTCCTGTTCGCGGAGCAGGGGTACGACGCCACCACGGTCGAGCAGATCGCCCGCGCCGCGCGACTGTCGAGCGCGACGGTGTTCCGGCATTTCCCCAGCAAGGAGGACATCCTCTTCGGGGACGAAGACGACTCCGCGAGGACCATGGTGGAGTACGTGGCAGCGCGCTCGGATTCCTCGGTCGACGTCGCCGCACTGGAAGAACCGATTACGAAGTTCGCGGCCGAACTCCAGGACGAACGCACGCAGACCCTGACTCGGCTGGTCATGACCACCCGATCGCTCGAGGCCCGCAGCCTGCGTACCCGACTGCGATGGGAACGCGAGATCGCTCGGCAACTCGCCACTGAAGAAGGCGCGGCGACGCCCACGCTTCGACACACCCTGGTCGCGTCGATCGCCGTGTCCTGCCTCAGTGCGGCATTGCGCTACTGGGACAGGTCCGATCCGTCCTCGAGCCTCACCGATCTCGTCGAACTGGCCTTCCAGCAGCGAGTGTCCTCGGATCGGTCCCGATGACACCGCGCCCCACCGGTCCGGCCGGCCGCATGTCGATTCGGCCGGCCGGACCGGCCGCGGTTACATGTACCGGCCGCCCGTTACCTCCAGAACCGTGCCGGTGAGGTAGCTGGACAGATCGCTGGCGAGGAACAACGCCACCGAAGCCACCTCGCGCGGCTCACCCGCCCGCTTCATCGGAATCTCCGCCAGTTTCGAGTCCCAGGCGTGCTGTGGCATGGCCTCGGTCATGGCGGTCCGGATGAGTCCGGGCTGGATGGCGTTGACCCGTACCCCCGCACCGGCGAGTTCCTTCGCCGCGGCCTTCGTCAGGCCGACCATGCCCGCCTTGGCAGCGCTGTAGTTGGTCTGGCCGAAGTTGCCGACCTTGCCCGAGATCGACGACATGGTGATGATCGAACCGCGGCCCTGCTCGCGCATCACGGCGCCGGCCGCCCGGGTGCCCAGCCACGCGCCGTAGACGTGGACGTCCAGGACCGTGCGGAAGTCCTCGGAAGTCATCTTCCGCATGGTCTTGTCCCGCGTGATTCCGGCATTGTTGACCATGATGTCCACCGATCCGAAACGTCGTACGGTGTCGTCGATCAGGGCGGTCATCCCGTCTTCATCCGTAACATCGCACCGTCGCGCCGCTCCACCGAGGCGCTCGGCCGCACGCTCAGCGGCTTCACCGTCGAGATCCGCGAGCATCACCTGAGCGCCGTGCTCGACGAACGTCTCCGCGATCGCCAAGCCCAGTCCTTGGGCACCGCCGGTGACAACGGCGACGCGCCCCTTCAACAGGGTCATTTCGGTTGATCCTCCCTCGCATTAAGCACTTATTCATTGCACTATATACGGGGTTACAGCGAGTGACGCGCGGCACCGTGCTCGGCTATCCACACCGCGACCTGCACCCGGGACGAGAACCCGAGCTTGCCGAGAATATTGACCACATGCCCTTCGACCGTCCGCGGGGAAATCACGAGCTTCGAGGCGATATCGCGGTTGCTGGCGCCGTGCGCGAGCAGGTCGGCGATTTCCCATTCCCGCGGCGTCAACCGCACGTTCTCGGAATCCGCCGACTCGGCGGACGACGCCGGAACTTCGCCCAGTGCGAAGGCGATACTTTCGGCGACCGGTGCCCGGACCCCCGCCTCGAATTGCGCCCGGAACGCCCGCTCGCCCAACGCTCGGACCGCCTGATCGCGGCATCTCTCGTGGTGACGCACCGACTGCGGGTCGAACAGCGCATCGGTCGTCCGCCACAGCGCATCTGTGCTGCCGAGCAACCTGGCCGCCCGCGCATGCTCGGCGCGTGCCTCGGCGATCCACGCCAGGGTTTCGATACACCGGGCGATCCCCACGGGGTTGCGGAATTCGCGGTTCAGTCGCAGGCTTTCCAACGCCCGCACAGCAGCCTCGTCGGTCTGGCCTTCGTACAGGCAGAGGTTGGCCAGTTCCCACAGTGCCTCGGCCCGATGCCAATGCTCGTCGTGCCGCTCGCACACGGCCAGCGATTCCCCACACAGCCGCATCCCGGCCGCCGGGTCGCCGAGCTGGTAGACCGCCTTGCCCTTGTGCAGCAGGAGCAGTGCGAGAGCCAGCGGGTCGTCGTGCACCAGCGACTCGAGCGCCTGGTCGAAGAGCTCGATGGCCTCCGTCGAGGCGCCCAACGACATTCGGAGCGCACCGAGGAAAACAGTGGCCATTGCCTCTTCGTGGCGAGCGCCGATGAGCTGCGCGGTCTGCTGCCCGCGGCGTAGGAGCCGCTCGGCGGACTCGAAATCACCCTGATTCCCCGCACACTGGCCGGAAATCCACAGCAGGATCGCGCGTTCGGTGCAGTCCTCGTCGAGGACGGCCAGCACGCGGTCGATCCACAGCCTTCCCTCTCCGAGCCGGCCGGTCAGCAATGTCTCCCCGCCGAGGCCGCTCGCGATAACCGCGGCGGCGCGAGCATCCGTAGGTTCGCCGAGACAGAAGTCGATCGCGGCTCGGAGGTTATCGCGTTCGGCGCGAACCCACGCCATGGTGTCGTATTGGCCCGGACCGAACCAGTGCGGGTAGCGTTCGACGAGCCGGTCACGGAAATAGTCGCGATGCCGCCGACGTAGGTTCTCCTCGTCCCCGCTCGCGGCGATACGCTCCTGACCGAAGGCCCGGATGGTCTCCAGCATCCGATAACGCACCTCCGACGACTGGCGTACCGTAACGACGATCGATCGATCGACGAGCCGAGCCAGCAGGTCGAGAACATCCTCTCGCGCGACGATGGTTCCCGCGCAGATCGCCTCGGCCGCAGGGGCGCTGAAGGACCCGGAGAAGACCGTCAGCCGCGACCACAACTCTCGCTCGGCGGGGGTGCAGAGGTCGTAGCTCCACCCGATCAACGAATGCAGACTGCGCTGGCGGGGGGCGGCGAGCGCGCTATCGGTACGCAGCAGCTGAAATCGTCCATCGAGTCGGCTCAGGATCTGTTGCGGAGACAGATGGCGGATCCGCGCGGCAGCCAGTTCCAGAGCCAGCGGCAACCCGTCGAGACGCCGGCACAACCCGGCAACCGCCGCGGCATTGTCGGCCGTGAGCGCGAAGCCGGGTTCCACAGCAGTAGCGCGCTCGAGAAACAGGCGCACCGCATCGCAGCGCGCCAGCTCATCGAGGTTTTCATCCCCCGCAGCCGGCACCCGCAGCGGCTGCACGCTCCGAATATGTTCACCTTTGACCCCGAGCGGCTGGCGGCTGGTCACCAGCATTTTCAGGTGCGACGCCGCCTTGAGCAACGTGTCGACCAGTTCCGCGCATGCCTCGCTCAGGTGCTCGCAATTGTCGAGGACCAGCAACATCGCCCGATCCGCCAGTTGCCGTCCGAGCAGCCCCGGCGCCCAGCGCGAGGATCCGGTGGGCAGCTCGAGCACCGATGCCACTGTGGAGGCAAGCAGTTCCGGGTCCTGCAACGGTGCGACGTCCACGAACCACACGCCGTGCGGGAACGCGCGCTGGAGGTCCGCGGCCACCTGCAGCGCAAGCCTCGTCTTGCCCACCCCTCCCGGCCCGACCAGAGTGACGAGTCTGGAGGATTCCATCGCGTGGCGGACGTCGCCCAGTTCCAGGTTTCGTCCGACGAACTCGTCCAACCGGGCGGGCAGATTGCCGACTGGTCCCTTTCGTGCGGACACCACCCAGAAGCCTCCTCATGAAGCCCGATCAGATCGGTGACGGATGCGCCGGCACCCGACACTGTGACCTTAACCTCTCAATTCGAGAGAAGCTATCGATCCAGCGGTCACCGCACCCGTCCCCCATGCAACTGCCACCGTCCGACCGGACCGGTCGAGAATCACGGTACGCACGATCCACAGGCGGCGCCCACGCCGTTCGAGCGAAGAGCGCAACACGAGGTGCCAGTCATCGAGTGCCGGCCGGAGATAGTCGATGGTGACCCGCAGCGGCCGGCAACGAACCCCGTGACACTGCTGGAACCACTCCTGAGCCTTGTGCACCAACCCCAGCAGAACGCCCCCGTGGACCGTGCCGCGATCGTTCAGCATATCGCGACGGATTTCCACCTGCACGGAGTCGGAATCGAGCGGCACCAGCCGGGCGTCCGGAGGATCGAAGGATCGTGGGCGTACCCGCGACTGCACCGGTCCACCGTCAGGATCGACGGCCACCACACCCATCGCTTGGGCTACCACGGCCCCCGTGTCGTCTTGGATCGTCGCCCGGCCGGTACCCGTATCCGGCCCGGTCTCGAGCGCCTCCGCAAGTATGTCGAGCGCGGTGGCGCCGGAATCCGGGATGCCGACGTGGTCGATGCACAGCTCGGCCATGACCCCGGCCGCCCGTCCCCTGAGCACCGCGGTCCCCACCGCGGCATCCGCGATGATCGCCAGCGACATCGAATCGACGCGAGACGTATCGGCCGTGGCAAGCGGTCCCAGGGGGAGCCGGAACATCACCCTTCCGGAACCGGAGCCGGTATTCGGCTCCGCAGATGGCATCGACGTGCCGGACGCGCCCGCACAGCCCCCGCATTCCGAATTCGTCAGCTCTGTTCTCATGACCACCCAACTACTAGAACTCGTGCGCCGGAGGCATGTCGAGGTAGCGTCGGCCGGCGATATCGACGACTCTCGGTTCGATGGTCACCAGTGGCCGCGCCGCCGACGCGACCGCCAGTTCGTCC
The DNA here is from genome assembly GCF_042869435.1 of Nocardia sp. NPDC006982. Lineage (NCBI taxonomy): Bacteria > Bacillati > Actinomycetota > Actinomycetes > Mycobacteriales > Nocardiaceae > Nocardia > Nocardia sp. NPDC006982. The sequence continues at coordinate 1,580,650 of NZ_JBIAFV010000001.1, forward strand.
ACGTCGGCGAGCCCTGCCAAGCTCCGGCAGGTGTGACTCGTCGGCGCCATCATCGCGAGTTCGCCGGCACGCGCAGCGTCGGCGGCCGCCCGAACCGGGAGCCACAGTGTTCGATCCGCTTCGCGCGGCAGCGCCCCGATCCGCTGGCCTTGCGGCAGTGCCGCGACGAAGAAGCGGGTATCGAACCTGCGGGGTTCGTGCGCCGGGGTGATCCAGTGCGCCCACGCGTGCAGCAGATCAGCGCGCAGCATTAGCCCTTGCGCCAGGAGGAAGTCCCGCAACGACAACTGTTTCGCTTCCAGAGCGATGCGCGCATCCTGCAGTGCCGCGGTCGACGCGTCTGCAACAACGGTGACCTCGTCCGGACCGGCGAGCAATACTCCGGTTTCCTCGAATGTCTCCCGGACCGCAGCGACAACAAGGGAACGGGCGAGTTCCGGCGAGCACCCCAGAATGTCCGACCATTTCTGCGCAGAGGAGCCTGCCCACGGCACGCCGGCCTCCCTGTCGGACTGCTGCACTCCCCCACCCGGAAAAACGTGCATCCCGGCCGCAAAGGCCATGCTGGGCTGCCGACGCAGAAACAGTGACTCCAGCCCGCGTGGGGCGTTCCGCAGCAGCACGACGGTTGACGCGTCACGGGCCTGGACGGCGTTGCCGTCGAATTCCGCCAGCTGTTCGACACCACGTGGCGACAGCGGGCGTAGCGAATTCGGTCGTTCACCTGTCGCAGCTCCATCCTCCGTGTTCATGTACCACCCACTCCACCAGTCGCGGCCAGTTCGTTCGTGCTGTCCGAGGCGCGTTCCCCGAACCCACACCCAGGCGACTATATAGTTATATAATAGATCTATACCATGCTTGCGCGCTCGCCCGAGGCGCGCACGCGGAAAGGGAGCCGTATGTCCACAACGCGATCCGGCCGGGGCCCTCGGGCATGAACCTCGAATATCCGCCGGAGATGGCGGACTTCCGCGCCGAGATCCGAGCCTTCCTCGCACGCGAGCTCCCCGACGACTGGCGTGGCCTGGGTAACCTGGACGAAGACGACGCACGCTCGTTCACAGCGTGGTGGCGTACTCGGCTGGCCGAATGCGGGTATCTCACCCCGAGTTGGCCGACCGAATACGGTGGTGCCGGCCTGACCCGGCTGCAACAGGTCGTGCTGGCCGAGGAGTTCGCTACCGCCGGCGTGCCGTTGAACGGTAAGAACGACGTGTTCTCGATCAAGATGATCGGCAATCTGCTGTTGCGCTATGGCACCGAGCAGCAGAAGCGGCAATTCCTGCCGCGCATCGTCAGCGGTGAAGACCGCTGGTGCCAGGGCTTCTCCGAACCCGGCGCCGGCTCCGACCTCGCCGGTCTGCGGACACGCGCCCGATTGGACGGCGACACCTGGGTGATCGACGGCCAGAAGATCTGGACGTCGGACGCGCGCACCGCGAACTGGATCTTCGTGCTCGCCCGCAGCGACCCGGACGCCTCCCGGCACCGGGGTATCACCATGCTGCTGGTGCCGATGAACCAGCCCGGTATCACGATCCGCCCGATATCCATGCTCAGCGGCGGCGACAACTTCAACGAGGTCTACTTCGACGGTGTCCGCACCGCTCGGGAGAACGTCGTGATCGGCCCCGGCGAGGGCTGGAAGGCGGCGATGGCTCTGCTCGGCCTCGAACGCGGCGACGAGGCGGCGACCAACCCGATCTACTTCCAGGCCGAGGTCGATCGGCTCATCGCGCTGGCGACCGAACACGGTCGCCACCGAGACGAGGCCGTCCGCGACGATCTCGCCCGGGCCTACACGCGAGCGCAGATCATGCGGTATCTCGGAATGCGAACCCTGACGGGGTGGCTGGCCGGCCGGACGCCGGGCCGCGATTCGTCGATCTCGAAGCTGTATTGGAGCGAGCATCACCGCAAGACGACCGATCTCGCGGTGAATCTGCTGGGCGCCGACGCGCTGGCCCCGACCGGCCGGCGGCCGATCCGGCACTACCGCGCGGACGACCCCGACGCCCCCAATTCGTCGGCTTCTTGGGCCGGCACCTGGATGATCGCCATATCCGGGACGATCTACGCCGGCACCTCCGAGATTCAGCGCAACATTTTGGCCGAGTCCGTGCTCGGCCTGCCGAAAGAACCCCGGCCGACTTGATCAGGTTCACCAGCATTTTTCGCAAACCCGTCGCCCCATCCGGAGAGTCCATGTACGAGGATTACCAGCCTTCCCCACTGCAGACCTGGACCCAGCGCGTGCTGGGCCACCTCCGGCAGGACCCGGAGCGGATCGCCTTGGTCGAGGCCACCCCGGACGGTCCACAGACCTGGTCGCGAGCTCGGTTCAGCACGATGATCGCCGGTGGGGCCGAGTTGCTGCGCGGAGAATCGGATACACCCGGCGAGCTGGTACCGGCGCTGCTGACCACCCGGCCGAACTCGATCGCCCTACTGGTCGCGGGGGCGGTGGCGAACCGCCCGCTGGCACCCATGGCACCGCGGATGACCGAGCCCGAACTGGCCGCCTGTCTGGTCCGGCTGGCCGGTGATCTGCTCGTCACCGAACCCGAGTACGCCGACCTCGCCACCCGCCTCGCGGCCGAAACCGGTCGGCGAGTGGTCGTGGTCGAGGGTGAACTCGCTGGGGACGGCCCGCTGGAACCGAATATCGACCCGGACCGGGTCGTGCTGGCGATGCACACCTCCGGCACAACCGGGCTGCCCAAGCGCGTCGAGGTGAAGGAATTCCCACTCGGACGCCGGGCCGACGTCAATGGCTATCTCCTCGGTCTGGCGCCGGAGGACCGAGTCGTCACGACGTCGCTGTTCCATCACGTCGGTGGTCTCGGAAATATCGCGGTGGCACTCGGCAACGGCGTCTCGCTGGCGGTGTTCCCGGCGTTCTCGGTGGAGGCGTGGAAGGCGCTCGAAACCGCGCGTCCCACCCACGCGGTGACGATCCCGTCGGTTTTCGAGATGTTGCTGTCGGCCGGCGCCCTGGCATCGAGCAGTCTGCGAGTGCTCGCCTATGGTGGCGCGCCCATCCACCCGGAGACCATGCGGCGGGTCCAGCACGTCATGCCGGACGCGGAATTCGTCAATCTGTTCGGTCAGACCGAGGGCTCCCCCGTGGCGGTGCTACTTCCGGAGGACCATCGGCTCGCGGCCGGCCCGCGCCCGGAATTGCTGACGTCCGTGGGCCGCGCGGCGCCCGGGACGGAACTGCGGATCAATGATCCGGACGAAGACGGCATCGGCGAGGTGTGGGCGCGGGCTCCGCACTCGTTCCTCGTCGATTCCGAGGGCTGGCAGCACACCGGCGATCTCGGCCGGATCGACGACGATTATCTGTATCTGGTGGGACGGCGCGGCGACAAGATAATCCGGGGCGGCGAAAACGTGTACCCGCTCGAGGTCGAACAGGTGCTTCTCACCCACCCACAGGTTCAGGAGGCGATTGTCGTCGGGGTGCCGGACCGGCGGCTGGGTGAAACCATCAAGGCCTATATCGTCGCCGCCGAAACCGAACCCGACCCTGAGGCGCTGCGCGCCTACACTCGTGCCCGGCTCGCCGGATTCAAGGTGCCCGCGGCATGGGAGTTCATCTCCGACATGCCGCGCAACCCGAACGGCAAGATTCTGCGCCGCGTACTCGCCGAACGCGCCGCAGCGGAGGTCCGCATCTGATACGAGGTCGACGCCGCGCCCGTCGTGTGACTTCGATGCGCGCGGTGCGGTAGCCGGATTCGGGTTCGTCCGGACCGGCTACGACCGAGTAGTGCTTGTCGCCTACCGGCCCCGCCACACAGGCGCCCGTTTCTCGGCGAAGGCCCGGGCCCCCTCCTTCGCATCCTCCGAGAACAGCACCGGGTCGGCCACTGCCCGCTGCCGCTGCCAACGGTCGGCGCCGACCCAATTCCGTGCTGACACAAGGATTTCTTTGCTCGCCTGAACGGCCAGCGGGCCGTTGGCGGCGATCTCCGCGGCGATCTCTCGGGCACCGGCGAGCGCCCCGCCGGGTTCGGTCAGCCGGTTCACCAGGCCCCACCGGGCGGCATCCTCCGCCCCGAACGATCGACCGGTCAGTGCGTACTCCATCGCGATGCCGGCCGGGATCCGCTCGGGCAACCGCAGCAGCCCGCCACCGCCCGCGACCAGTGATCGTTTGACCTCGGGCAGACCGAACGAGGCGTCACGCGCAGCGACGATCATGTCGCACGCCAGGGCGATCTCGCAGCCACCCGCCACGGCATGCCCCTCGACAGCCGCGATCAGCGGCTTACGTGGCGGGGTGATCGCGATGCCGGCCAGCCCACGTCCTTCGATCCGGGGAATTTCACCGTTGAGAAAGGCCTTCAGATCCATTCCGGCGCAGAAGGTACCTCCCGCTCCGGTAATGATGCCCAGAACCAACGACGGGTCCTCGTCGAGCAGATCCGCCGCTGCTGCCACCGCGTGCGCGGCGGCCTCGTTCACAGCGTTGCGAACCTCCGGCCGGTTCAACGTGATGATCAGTATGTTGCCCGCGCGTTCGGTCACAACCTCGTCCGACACCGGTACACCGTCCCTTCGCAGCCGGAGAATAGTGAGCTAATGTATTTAGTTAATATACCTATATTGTGCGCCACAGTGCGGCGATGAGAAGCGTCGTCGAAGGAAGGACAGCCATCCATGCCACAGCCGCAGGAAGTCACGGACCCGATCCCTCCGAACTGGTGGCGCAGCAGGACCACTCCGGTACCGCCCGCCGGCTACGCGGAGATGATCGACGCGGCCCGCGAGCTGCAGGACCGGATCGCCGCCGCGGTCCCCGACGAGCACGCCGCCACCGAAGCGACAATCGGCATCAAGCGCGTGGCCGATCTCCTCGCCCGCTTCGAGCGTGACGAATGGTCGCAGATCAGCGGGTTCTCGGCCGATCTGCCAGGCCGGGGTTCGGTTCTGCTACCCCTGGTCCGCGACGTCGTCATGGACGACAAGAGCGTCCGCGGACGCGTTCGTTTCGGCCGCTTCCACCTCGGCGGCAACGGCGCCGCCCACGGCGGCACGATTCCGCTCGTCTTCGACGACTTGCTCGGCCGGCTGTCCGGGTCCGGCGGGCGCACCGTGGCCCGCACCGCATATCTGCACGTCGACTACCGCAGCATCACGCCGGTCGAGAAGGATCTCGACATCGAGGCATGGTTCGTCAGCGAGGAGGGCCGCAAACGGATCCTGCGCGGCACACTCCGGGACGGCACCACGCTGTGCGCCGAGGCCGAGGGGTTGTTCGTCCAGCTGCGCCCGGGCCAGCACTGACCGCCCCTTTTCAGCACCGACCGCCCCGGGTTGGTGCTGAAAAGGGACCGCTGGACCGGTAACTCACTTACCGCCGGTCAGCATCAGGGTGTCACCGGTCAGATAGGAGAGATCGTCCGATACGAGGGCAACGACGGCGCGGCCGATATCGGTCTCGCAGTCGCCCACCCGGCGCAGGGCCAGCGATTTCTGCACCGCCTCGAAACGCTCGGGGTGCTCCTCGCCGAATTCCACGGATGCCGGCGAATTGGCCACGGGCACAATGACGTTCACTCGAATGTTGTAGCGCCCCCATTCCCGCGCGGCGACCCGGGACAGCCCGCGAATCGCCTCCTTCGCCATGGCATAGGCACCGAAGGTGGCGTTGCCGTCGACCGCCGTGCTCGAACCGAAGTTGACGATCGAACCACCGCCCGCGGCGCGCAGGTGCGGCAACGCCGCCTGCATTCCGTAGAGGGTGCCCATCGCACCGGAGCGCCAGCACAACTCGACGTCGGCGTCGGTGACCTGTGCGAGTGGCTGCTGGACGCTGGAGACGGCGTTGTTCACCAGCCCGGTCAAGCCCCCGAAATGCTCGACCACGTCCGCTACCGCCCGGTCCACCTGGGACCGCTCGGTCACATCGCAACCGAGCGCGAACGCGGTCCCGCCGAAGGCCTCGATCTCCTTCGCGACGACCTCGCACTTCGCCTTCGTCCGACCGGCGAGGGCGACCTGCGCCCCTTCTTTCGCCAACGCGAGGGCGGTGCCCCGCCCGATGCCCTGCCCAGCCCCGGTAACCAAGATGGTCTGTCCGGCTAGTCGTGTCCCTGTCATGAAGCACTCCGCTCTCGGAAAACAATTAGTTGAATATTACGCCTCTTTATGGAAGGCCCTTCCCGGAGGCGCCGTCTATCTCATGCCGTCACGGGAGCAGGTCGGGGACCTCGAGGTGCGGCAGCACCTCCGACTCGAACAGCCGCAGGCTGGCCCACGCGTTTTTCGGTTCGGTCCCACCGAAGAGGGGCCGCAGGACCAGGTGCCCGTCGGGGCCGAGTTCGCGCCCGATCTCGACGCAACGCTCGGGAGTGACGATCTCGTAGGCATTCCCGACACGCAGCTCGTCCACCGACGAGATCGGGGGGTACCACTCGCTTTCCCGCATCGCGGACTGCGCGATCCATCGAGCGTAGGTGTTCGCAGCGTGCAGAAGGTTCGGGCCGACCTCCGCCCATGCCGCGTCGGGATCATGGGTCACGTACAGGAATGTCGGGCTGCGGGGCACCCACGGCCCGGGGTCGCGACCCAGCTTCAGGCACTCATCCCGGTAGAACTCCCATGCCTTGGGTTCCGCCGGGTCGAAGCCGTCGGCCAGGTGGGCGGCCCGCCGGGAGGGCGCCTCCGCCGCCCCGCCCATGATGATCGGCGGGCGGGGATACTGGGCGGGCCGGGGGGTGACGGTGACCGTGGTGCCACGGAAGTCGAACGGCTCGCCGGTCCAAGCGCGCTTGCAGACCTCCACGGCCTCGAGCAACCGCTCGCGCCGCTCACTCAGTTCGACGTGGTACATGTCGAATTCTTGCTTCCGGTAGCCCGCGGCGAAGACCGGGCTCATTCGGCCATTACTGACCAGGTCGGCCACCGCGATGTCCTCGGCAAGGCGGATCGGGTGATAAAGCGGAGTGAGCAGGATGGGCCGGAACCGCATCCGCGAGGTACGCCCGGCAGCCGCGGCCGAGGCGATGAGCGGTGAGGGGAGGTAGTGGTCCTCCGCACCGTGATGCTCGCCGAAGTAGGTCATGTCGAAGCCGAGGCCGTCGGCCCACTCACAGATGTCGAGCATCGTCGCTGCGAGCTCCGCCGAACTGGCGGTGACGAACTCCGGTCGGCGAAGATCGAACGAGAGGCGAAGATGGGGCATACCTATGTGTTCCTTGCGATGTCGGAGGGTTGTGCGCCGGGAAGAGGCTCATTGCGCGGCCGGCGCGCCGACCACAAGGGGCAAGGTCGTCATGCGGACCGCGACCGACACCTCGTGCGTGAGTTCGGACAGATCGCCGACGTAGTAGTCCGGGATACGCCGATGCCATTCCTCGACGAGAACGCGGAGCTCCATCTGCGCCAGGAGCGAACCGGCGCATCGGTGCGGGCCGGCACCGAACCCCAGGTGACGTACCGGCCGGCGGTCCGGATCGAATTGGTCCGGCTCCGGGAAGACGTCGGGATCGGCGTTCGCCGCGGACAGCAGCAGCACCAGCCGGTCGCCCTCCTTCCACGGGATCCCCTGGAAATCGCGGTCGGACCGAACGGTTCGCGACACGATCGGAATCGCCGGGTAGCACCGCAGCGCCTCCTCGACGAGACCTTTGACGATCTCCGGCGTTTCGTTGATGCTCCGTCGCAGCTCGGGTTCTCCGGCGAGCCGTTGGAACATGAATGTCATGGTCGACGCGGTCGTGCCCAGCGAGGTACCGAGCAGGGTGTGGCACAGCTGCAGTACTTCTTCGTCGGTGAGCGGCTTGCCGTCGACGGTCTGGGACAGCAGATAACTCGGGATGTCGTCGGCGGGCCGGCGGCGTCGCTCGGCCACCACCTCCTCGAACATGTCGCGCACTGCGGCTACCGCCGCGGCCAGCTGCGTGCCGTCGGGGTCGTTGCTGGCGTTGAGTTTGCCCGGCAGCAGCCGGGTAGCGGTGATCTCGTCGGCGCGGTCGAGGGGCAGGCCCATGTGCTCGAGGAAGACCTCGGCCGGAATCCGCAGTGCCACATCGGCCATGAAGTCACACTCGCCCCGTGCGATGACCTCCTCAGCGATCCTCGCGACCGAAGCCCTGGCCCGCTCCTCGAGCTTGCGCACCACCGCGGCCGAGAGCAGTGGCCCGATCAACCGCCGGATCTTGCCGTGGTCGGGCGGATCGAGGTTGGCCGGGATATGGAAGATCGGCGGCGGATTCCGGTAGAAGGTGAATGTTTCCTGGTTCGAGAACGCGTCCAGGTCCTGGCTGATCATCCGGCACAGTTCGTGCCGGGTGACGACCCAGAAACCGCGTGCCGCGGTGCTGTAGAAGACGTCGCCGTACCGCTGCGCCGCCAGGATCGTGCCGAGCGGGTCGGCCTTGAATGCCGGATCGCTTTCCGGGTCGAAGTCGACGATCGGCACGTCTGCGGCACGTGCCCGTGCCTCCGCGTCCGCCGACGTCACGATTGCTCGAGTCATTTGACCTCCTGTGAGACCGGCGCGATGACGGGCGGCAACTCGCCGTCGCGCAGTGCTTCTGTGTGGGTGACGAGCATCGCCGCGTCCGCCGGGTCGGTGAAGATGCAGAAACGACGCTCGTCGAGGGCGTGCCGCAGAACGTCGTCCGCCATCGCGCGCGGATCGGCCCCGAACCGGTCGAGGAACGCGCGGCTGGCGCGGGTCACGTCCTCCGGAATCGACGCGCTGCCGTAGTCAGCCGGCCGATGGCGCAATGCGTCCGCCATGCCCGAACGGATCGCGCCGGGCAGCACGACCGAGACTCCGACGTCGGAGCCCACCTCGCGCACATCGTGCTGCAAGGTCTCGGCGACGGCGACCACGGCATGCTTGCTGGACACGTAGGGCGCGAGCGCCGCGAGGGTGGTCACGGCGCTGTTCGACGCGGTGATCAGGACGTGGCCGGTCCCCGCCTCCAGCAAGGCCGGAACGAAGGCACGGATCCCGTGGACGACACCGAAAACGTTGACGTCGTAGACCCAGCGCCAGTCCGAGATGGACAACTCCCACGCCCGCCCGCGCATGGAGACTCCGGCGTTGAGACACACCACGTCCACCCGGCCGAAGCGGTCGAAGGTGCGCGCGGACAGCTCCATCACCGACTCCGCCTTGGTGACATCCGTGCGGACGGCGAGTACGTCTGCTCCTTCCGCACGCAGGCGTTCCTCGGCCGACGCCAGCGCATCGCCGTCGATATCGGCGATCACCACACTCATACCCCTGGACACGAGACTGGCTGCCAGCCCGTATCCGAGACCACCCGCGGCCCCGGTCACGACGGCGACTGCACTGTCGACCACATCAACCTCCACGTCTGCATCGACGAGCTGTAAATAGGTAAATAAATTAATTGGACTCTTAACTAGTAACATGGGCCAGATGGTGACGTCAATCACTCGGATGCAGAAACGCACTCAGGCGCAACGCCGCGGCGCCGCCCGCGCGGCCATCATCGAGACCGCCGTCCGGTTACTCGCCGACAGCGGATACGCCAACATGACGCTGGCAGACCTGGGCGAACGCGCCGGCTACAGCAGAAGCCTGGCCACCCACTACTTCGGCACCAAATCGAAGCTGCTGGCAGCAGTCGTCGAGCACGTGCTGGCACAGAATCCTCTGGACGAAACCCACCGGGGATTCGCGCGCATCGAAGCCGATATCGCCGCGGTGCTCGACGGCTTGGACCGAAATCCGGACGCATGCCGCGCCTACATCGTCATCACCTTCGAGGCGGTGACGGCGTTGCCGGAGCTGCGGCCCGTCGTTCATGCGCAGAACGTGGCGTTCCGGCGCCGGATCGAGGCCGCGCTGCGGGAGGGGACAACACTCGGCACCGTGCGCCGCGACCTGGACACCACCTCGGTCAGCACCGCTGTCATGGCGATGATTCGGGGCGTCGTCTGGGAGTGGTTCACCGACAGTTCACTCGACCTGGACGTCTGCCGGCGGGCGCTACTGAGTCAGGTCGCCACCCTGTGCGCCCCACTCCCGCCCCTGTGACCGACCACTTGACCAGGAAAGGTCAAATCATATTCCGAATAACTGGGCCGATTCCGGCCGCTACAGTGCGGGCCCCCGCGTCATTCCAGTGCGGCCGCCTGTTCGCGCAGCACGTTCTTGAGAACCTTCAGGCTGGAATTGCGCGGGAGGGCATCGAGGGCGATCATGCGGCGCGGACGCTTGAAGTTGGCGATACGCTCGGCCGACCAGGTCAAGAACTCCCCCTCGGTCAGCGTCGCACCGTCGCGGACAACCACATAGGCGACGGGTACCTCACCCAGCCGCGCGTCGGGCGCACCCACGACCGCGATCGACTCCACGGCAGGGTGCTCTCCGAGAATGCGCTCCACCTCCGCCGGATACACATTGAACCCGCCCACCAGAATCATGTCTTTGATCCGGTCGGTGATTCGGAGGTAGCCATCGGCGTCGGAGGTCGCCACGTCACCGGTATGCAGCCAGCCGTCGGAATCGATCGCCTCGGCGGTCAGCTCCGGATCCTCCCAATAACCGGACGTGACGTTGTACCCGCGCACCCAGATTTCCCCGGGCGAGCCCACCGGGACGTCGGTTCCGTCCCCGTCGACGAGCCGCACCTCCACCTCCCAGGCCGGGCGACCGACCGTATGCGCGATGTGGTCGAGGTCGTCGGTCGGGGTCGTCGTCGTCACCAGGGCGGACGCCTCGGTGAGCCCGTAGCCGCTCCATAGCGTCTCGGGCCGCAGCTCCTCCTGGATGCGGGTGATGAGGTCCGGGGTGACAACGGTCGAGGCGGCCATGACGTTGCGGATCGAGGAGAGATCGAACTCGGGCCGTCGCGGTGAGTCCAGAATGGCCTCGAACACCGTCGGCGGTCCGAAAAGGATCGACACGCGTTCCTGCTCGATTCGCCGCATCACTTCATCGACGTCCAGTGTTGCCTGCGGCAGGATGGCGGCGCCGTGCACCAGACAGGCCATCCACCCGGCCTTGTACCCGAAAGAGTGGAAGAACGGCGGGATGATCAGGTACCGATCCGAGCGGCGAAATCCCATCAGCTTCGAGTAGTAGCCGTGAGCGCGCAGGGACTGTCCGTGCGTGAGGGCCACTCCCTTCGGGTGACCGGTTGTCCCCGAGGTGAACATGATGTCCGACACCGACTCCGGGCCCACCGCGTCGATGGCGGCCGTCGCCTGCTCGATCGGCAGCGCCGCACCGCCGGCGAGGAACTCCTCCCAGCCGATCCGGTCACCGCGCGGGGTCCCGGTGAGCAGTACCGTCGCCCTCGGACGCAGCACGGCACTGTCCGGATCCGCGCGAGCCAGCATATCCAGGTAGTCGTTGCCGAGGAATCCATCGGCGACGAAAAGCAGGCGGGCTCCGCTCTTGCGCAGAATGTAGGCCGCCTCCGCCCCCTTGAATCGAGTGTTCATCGGTACCAGGACGGCACCGGCACCGAGGGCGGCGAGGGCGGCGAGAATCCACCGGCCGCAGTTGGGACCCCAGATCGCGACCCGATCCCCTGGCCGCACCCCCAACGCTTGCACCGCCCGTACGGCCAGCATCATGTCGGCCTCGAGTTCGGCGAAGGTACGGTGGCCGTCCTCACCGACAAGCGCAAGCCCATTCGGATAAGACACCGCAGTCCTGCGCAATGCATTCGGGATACTGCGGCAGATGAGGTCGTAGCGGATCCGCAACTCCTGCGGGATGTACCACCAGGGGTCCGGTGCCGTCGTGCGATCGGGCATATTTCCTGTTCTCCCTCACGAACCGATAGGAGCCTAGGGTCGCGCCCCGATTCCGGACTTGGGAACGAGCTGGCTCCCTGCGGCCCGGCGTGCCTCCCGCTCGGCGAATTCGTGCGCCAGCGCCTCAGGCAGCGAGTGCTCGCCGCTGTACCGGTACAGCGACAGCAGTTCACGTACCACGTAGGGATCGTGCGCGGCGATCGCCTCGGCGATTTCGCGCGCGACCGGCATCAGATTTCCGTGCGGGACGACTCGGGACACCAATCCGCTGCGCAACGCCTCCTCAGCGCCGAGGACGCGCCCGGTCAGCGACATATCCAGCGCCAACCGCCGCCCTACCGCGCGCGGCAGCCGGGCACTCATTCCGCCGCCGGGGAGGATCCCGACCTTCGCATGGGTGTCGGCGAAGCGCGCCCGGTCGGAAGCGATGAGAAGATCCAGGCCCAGCGCGAGTTCGAGCCCGCCTGTCGCAACAGCGCCGTTGATCGCCCCGATTGTGGGCTTCGCGGAGTCCGCAAGGGCGGTGATCGCGGCTGTCGCCCCCTGCGGCGGTCGCTGGGTGCGGGTGAACTCTTTGATGTCGAGACCGGCGCAAAAGGCCGGGTCGGCGCCGGTCAGCAGGATCACGCGAACCGACTCTGCTGCCAGCGCCCTGCCCAGGCCGGCGGAAAGGGCGGTGGCCAACGCCGAGTCGATGGCGTTACGCGCAGCCGGCCGGTTCAACGTTATGGTCGCCACCCCGGCGGCCTCGCTGTAGATCACCGCATCGTCGGTTGTTGTCACGCAGTCCTCCTCGCCGGATAGAATATTATCAGATAGATAATTAATCACTTTGCCGGTAGCTTCGCACTCCACGCGCGAGCGGCTCGAAGGGCCCCGGCAACCCGACGGCGCGACGATGGGGAGAGAATTCGTGGGCAAACTCGCTGGGCGCGTTGCCTTCGTGACAGGGGCGGCGCGCGGACAAGGCCGCGCGCACTGCGTGCGTCTGGCCGAAAGGGGTGCCGACATCATCGCGGTCGATGTCGCGGGCGCGGTTGATTTCGCGATAACGGTGCCTGCCACGACGGAGGAGCTGGAGGAAACGGGGCGGCTGGTCGAACGGACCGGACGGCGGGCCCTGGTCGCACGGGCCGACGTGCGCGACCTCGAAGCGCTGACGACGGTCGCCGACGAGGGCGTGCGTCGCTTCGGCCGGCTCGACATCGTCGTCGCCAATGCCGGAACGACCGCGCACGGTCGTATGTGGGAGCTCACCGAGCAGCAGTGGGATATCGCGATCGAAGTGAACCTGAACGGCACGTGGAAAACGATCAAGGCGACCGTGCCACATATGATCGCGGCCGGCAACGGCGGCTCGATCATCATCACCAGCTCCGCGGCAGGCTACCGCGGCTACCCGCAGTCGGGCGGTTATGGCGCGTCGAAGACCGGACTCGTCGGCCTGTGCCGCACACTCGCGGTGGAAGTGGCGCATTACAACATCCGCGTCAACACGATCCACCCGAACGGCGTCAACACCGCGATGGCGGTAGGTCCGTTCGTCGACGGCGCCGCCATCCCGACGCCGACCGACTACGAATCCTGGCTCTTCAAGCAGGTCACCATTACAGCTCTCCCGGAGGGCATGCAAGAGCCGGAGGACGTCGCGGCCACGGTCGCCTTCCTCGCTGGCGACGAATCACGGTTCATGACCGGCACCCAGCTACTGATCGGCGCCGGGAACCAGCTCATGTGACGTGCCAGTCTCGCGCTCAGTGGCGATCGAACCCAGGCTGTGCGCGACAACAGAGCCAAACGTCGTGCGACAAGAGAGAAAGGACCGGTCGATGTCTGATGGAGGGCGCGGCGACATATCCCGCGTTGCCCTCGTGACCGGAGGCACCCGAGGTATCGGTGCGGCCATCACGAGGCGCCTGGCGACACGCGGCATCCGGGTTGTCGCCGTCTACCGTGGCGATACCGCCGCCGCGCAGCGCATGCAGGAGGAACTGGACGGCGTCAGCGTTGTGCGGGCAGACCTCGGCGATCCGGACACATGCGTGCGGCTCGTCGAGGACGTCCACAGCCAGTACGGCCGCATCGATCACCTGGTCAACAATGCGGGCCTGCTGCTCGAATTCCGCTCCTCGGATACGAGTGTCTCCGAGTGGGAGCGCATCGTGGCGGTGAATCTCTCGGCCGCATTCCATCTGTCCCGCGTCGCGATCGCGCTCATGCGGCCTGCCGGCTACGGCCGGATCGTCAACGTCAGCTCGGTGACCGCGGTCATGGGCAGTCCCAGCGAAGCCGCGTATGGCGCCGCGAAATCCGGACTGCACGGATTGACGCGGTCGCTCGCACGAGAGACCGCTCGACACGGCATCACAGTGAACACCGTGGTGCCGGGCGTATTCGAGACCGATATGACCGCCTCGATGCCGGAGAAGACTCGCGCGGCCATTCTCGGAATGATCCCGGTCGGCCGACGGGGTAATCCGGACGAACTCGCGGCCGCGGTCGAATTCTTGCTCGACGCCGGGTATTGCACCGGCTCCGTTCTCACGGTCGACGGCGGCCTGAGTATGGGCGGTTGAGCGCATGACCACGCAGTGGTGGACGGCCCTGCCACCGGTCCCGGCGTTGACCCGCCTCGGCATTCGCAGCTCGCCGACAACCGACGGGCGAGTGCAGACCGCCCTCGACCTCGGCCCCCAGTGGGCCGGAACAGGTGTCGCGGGGCTGGCCGCACTGCTGTGCGACGCCGCGACCGGGCTGGCGGTCGGCGCGCTGGAACCGGACCGAGCACTCTCCACGGCAATGCTCGGTGTACACGTCACCGGCCGCCCACAACACGCCGGGCAGATCCGGGCCGTGGCCGCGCCCGCCGCTCGGCGCGGCGACTACGTACTGGCAACGGCGCACGTGCTGGACAATTCGGATACCGAATTCGCTCGGGCCACCAGCTGGTGGGCGATCCGCGGGCCGCGGACCCCTGATCGCGGCGATACCTCGCCCACGCAGTGTCCGGACCCGCCCACAACGCGCGGGGCGGCCACCGATCCGGCCGATCCCACGAGCACTCCGTTCGGCCGCATGCTCGGCCTCACCCGATTCCGCAAGGACCTCGGCGGCACGTCATTCGAGCTCGCCGATCCGACACCGTTTCACAACCGTTCGAGCACGCTGCACGGTGGTCTCGGCGCGCTGCTGGCCGAAATCGCCGCCGTATCGGCCGTAGACGACGGTGTGCGCACGCCGGAGGTGCTGTCCCTGAACTGCCACTACCTTCGCAGCGCGGGCCCGGGGCCTGAACCGGTGCCGGTGCACGGCATCCGCATACGCAGCGGCCGGACATCCGGGGTAGCTCGCGGAGAGGTCGCGGCGCCCGACGGCCGACCGGCCGTGATCGCGGACGTCATGATGTCGTTCGCCCCGCGCCACTCCCACTACGCCTAAAGCAAAATTAATTACCTCATCATGCCGAACACGCCGCGTCGATCCCGTCAAAAGATGTACACCAGACCACGGAAGCGTCTATATAGTTAACTAATGCCCGTTAGAAGTGGAGCGCATCACCCCGCAGACAGCCAGGGCCGACCAGCCCTGGCACTGATAGAAAGCTCGGTCGGAGCACGGTTCCGTGACATCGCCCGCCACCGTGGCAGTGCCACGGCACTGCTCTGGGAACAAGACGGAAACCTGCATCGCTTGGACTTCATGACGATGCTCGGCCGGGTCGAATCGACGGCAGCGCGGTTGCAGCAGGTGGCCGACCCCGGAGACCGAGTGGCACTGTGGGCTGCCAACTCCGTCGACTGGATTCTGGCCGAGTACGGCGCCGCACTGGCGGGAATGGTTCTGGTGCCGATGAACCCGGCACTGACCACCGCCGAAGCGGCGCATATCGTCGCCGATTCCGGCGCGCGGGTTCTGCTGGCCGGGCCGGTATGGCGCGGCCGCGACTTGCTCGAGTCCGCCGAGGCACTGGCGGTGATCCCGCGGCCGGCAATTCTGCCGCTCGAGGCGGTGACACGCCGTGATCTGGTCACCCCGGCGGCGCTACCCGACGTGTCGCCCGAGTCGGTACTGCGGGTCCAGTACACCTCGGGAACAACCGGTGCGCCGAAGGGAGCGGTTCTCAACCACCTCGTCGGCGCCAACGTCGGGCCGCTGTCCCACGTGACCATCGGCCTCGACGAGGACGATGTCGTCTGCTCCCCGCTCCCCTTCCACCATGTCGGCGGGTCAGTGTGCACCAGCTCCGCGGCGCTTCTCCGCGGTTCCGCCTTCGTCGTACTGCCGAGCTTCGATCCGGCGGCCACGCTCGCTCTGTTGCGGCGCGCGGAGGTCACCTACTTCGGCGGGGTGCCCACGATGGTCCTCTCGATGCTGGAAGCCTGCGATGATTCACCCGACCTACCGCGATTGAAGTGGATGATGCTGGGTGGTTCGGACATCGCCCCGGAGCTGATCACCCGGGTCGAGCGGGCATTCGGCGGCGAAATCCTCAATGGCTACGGACAATCGGAAGCTCCTTCGGCAATACAGACCCGGGTGGGGGACCCCGCGTGGGTCAAGGCAACGACGATCGGCAGAGTCAACCCGCACCGCGAAGTCCGGATCGCCGATATCGACACCGGGAAGTCACTCGAACCGGGCGTTGCCGGCGAACTGTGCGTGCGCGGCAGGCTCACCATGAGCCGGTACTGGCACGAGGACGAATCACGACGGTCGGGCGTGGTGGACCCGGAGGGCTGGTTACACACCGGCGACCTCGCCGAGATGAACTCCGACGGCATCATCACACTGCGCGGCCGGTTGCGCGACCTGATCATCAGAGGCGGAGAAAACATCTACCCGGCCGAGGTGGAGGCGGTGCTCGTCCAGCACCCGGCTGTCGCCGAAGCCGCTGTCGTGGCCGCACCGGATAAGAAGTGGGGCCAGGTGCCGGTCGCATTCATCCGGCCTGCTGCGGGGTTACCGGAGCTCGCGGACCTCGAAGGATTCGCCCGCGAACGCCTGGCCGGATTCAAGGTCCCCCGGGAGTGGCGCATCGTCGAGTCGTTCCCGCTGACACCGTCGGGCAAGGTTCAGAAGGTTCGGCTGGCGCGGCAACTGCTCGAGGATCAGTAAGCGCAGCCGCCCGTCGGCACCACCACATCAACGGGTGCGATGGCCCGTGGCGGCCTACCCCACGCCAGGTCGGCCGCGACCTGGCCTACTTGCCGGGCATGTAGCATAATTATAAAACTGATTCCGCCTTACGATGAGCACACGATCTCAGGAGGTCCCATGCGTCTCGTCACCGTCGGTGATGTTATTCGCGAGCACCGTCGTAGCTTTCCGGACAAGACCGCGGTCATCGACGGCGACCTGCGCCTGACCTGGCCGGAGTTCGACGACCGGGTGAACAGGCTGGCGCATGCCCTCGCAGCACAGGGCGTCGAGTCCGGTCACCGCGTCCTGTGGCTGGGCCAGACTTCGGCGCGAGTCTTCGAGCTTCTCGGCGCCTGCGCGAAACTCGGCGCCATGGTGTGCCCGGTCAACTGGCGAATGTCGGCCTACGAGATGGCGTTCGTGATCGACGACTTCGCACCGACCGTGGTGGTGTGGCAAGACGAGGAGATCGGCGAAACCGTGCGCGCCGCCAGGGAGCTCACCGACGGCGGCGCCGTCTGGTGGCAGCACGACCTGCCGGGGACGGACAACGTCGACACCGTTCTCGCGGCACAGCCGGCGATCGATATCTGGGGCACCGTCGACGCCGACCTGCCGTTACTGGTCATCTACACCGCGGCGATCGACGGGCGTCCCAACGGCTCGATGATCACCCAGCACAACCTCATCTGCATGGGCATCGAATCGTCGTATCTCAACTCCACCACGAGCAAGTCGGTATTTCTCAACTCCGGGCCGCTGTTCCACATCGGCAACTTTCAGTGGGAGGCGATGGCGGCATTCGTCCAGGGCGCGACGAACGTGTTCGTCCGCCGTGCCGACGCACAGGAACTGCTCGACATCGTGACGCGGGAGAAGGTCACCGCCGCCTTCTTGATGCCGCCGACCATCATTCAGATGAAGGAGAAATACGATCCGGCCCGGCACGATCTGACGAGTCTGAAGGCCGGTGTGTACGGCCAGCTCTGGGGAGACGGCCTGGTCGGTACCGAGCAAGCGCTCTGGGGACTGTTCCCTGGGGGCTTCGGGCAGACCGAGGTAACCGGACTGGCGATTTTCAACGGCCACGGCGGACACGGCACGGGCAATTCCGGCCGTCCCGGCCCGTTCTCGCGGGTACGAATTGTCGACGACGAATGGAACGAGGTCGGTGTCGGCGAGGTCGGTGAGATCGCGATCGGCGGCGAGATCGTGCACGCCGGCTACTGGAACCGGCCGGAGACCAACGCCCGGCGCATGCGCGACGGCTGGTGGCGCACAACAGATCTGGGCCGCCGCGAAGCCGATGGCACCATCGAGTTCGTCGGCACCAGCACCCGGATGATCAAATCCGCCGCCGAGAACATTTTCCCCAAAGAGGTCGAGTTCTGCCTGGAGACCCATCCGGCGGTGCGTGAGGCCGCTCTGATCGGAACGCCGGACGAGCGCTTCGTGCAGTCGGTGGTGGCCGTCGTCGTCCTGCAGGAAGGCGCCACCGTGACCGAGGACGAACTGATCACCTATTGCAAACAGCGCATCGCCTCGTACAAGAAGCCGAAATCCGTTGTCTTCGTGGACGAAATCCCCCGCGACGGCGAGGAGAAGGACTATCCAGCGCTGGATCTGCGCTTCGGTGGCGGCGGATACCCCGGCGGGGATGTCATCCGGGTGTAGCCGGAGGCCCTCACGTATACATCGCGCGGCACGCAACGATGCCGCGAATCAGCCGGTCTCGCACTGTGAGACAGACCATCGTCCGGTGACGTCCGGACCGGAAGAGACGGAGGATCGCCGTGGCGACCGACCTGGCCGACTTCACCCGCGAAGCGCGGGAATTCCTCGATGCCCATGCCCCGCGGCGCAGCACCGAGCAGTTCCACTGGGGACAGGGCAGTGACCGTGTCGGCTATTTCAGCACCCTGCCGGCCGAGGAGGAGGCGGCCGCGGTCCACGCGGCGCGAGCTTGGCAGCGCACCCGGTTCGAGAACGGTTTCGGATGGATCACCGGACCGGCGGAGTTCGGCGGCCGCGGCCTCGGCCAGCTGCACGATCTCGCCTACGATGCCCTCGAAGCCGAGTACGAAGTCCCCGACACCGGCGTACTCGCTGTCATCGGGCTCGGCATGATCGGGCCGACCATCCTCACCCACGGCACCCCGGCGCAACAGGAGCGGTACCTGCGGCCGATGTACTCCGGCGAGGTCATTGCCTGTCAGCTGTTCAGTGAACCGGCCGCTGGTTCCGATCTGGCGGGCGTCACCACGCGCGCGGTCCGCGACGGTGACGAATGGGTGATCAACGGGCAGAAAGTCTGGACCTCGGTCGCCCAACACGCCCAGGTCGGCGAGCTACTCTGCCGGACCGATCCCGACGCGCCCAAACATCGCGGCATCACCGCATTCCTGCTCGATCTGGACACCCCGGGCGTGGAAATTCGCCCGCTCCGTCAAATGACGGGCAGCGCCGAGTTCAACGAGGTCTTCCTGACCGACGTGAGAATCCCGGACAGTCAGCGGCTCGGCGCCGTCGACGAGGGGTGGAAGGTCGCCATGACCACACTCATGAACGAACGGGCGACCGTCGGCGGGGAGAGCGGCGGCGCAGCCGCCGGTGCGCTCACCGCCGACCGGCTGAGCGGGCTCCTGCGCGCCGTCTCGCGGGCCGACGACGGCGCGCTGCGCCGCGACCTCGCATCGCTGCTCGCCAGTGTGCAGGCCGCGAAGTCACTCAACGAACGTGCAGCCCGCAGGCTGCGCGCCGGCAGCGCACCCGGCCCGGAAGGGTCGATCTCGAAACTTGCGCTCGCCCAGAACCTGATCCGCGGATCCCGATTCGCCGCCGATGCGCTGGGGCCGCGAATCATCGCCGACACCGGCGACTGGGGCACCTTCGCCTGGGCAGACCTGCTGCTGAGCGCGCCGGCGCTGCGCATCCTCGGCGGTACCGAGGAAATCATGAAGAACATCCTGGCCGAGCGCGTGCTGGGCCTGCCGAAGGAGGGCGCCCGATGACCGGCGACAGCGTGAACGACAGGGTGGATACCAACAGTGCGGGAGCCGAGGAATTAGCGGACCTGCGCGCCACAGTGCGCGATTTCCTCGCCGAGCACTCCGGAGAGGAAGCGGTCCGCAAAATCGCCGAGGATCCGGACCGGATCGGCCACGACCCGCAGGTATGGCTACAGATGGCCGAGCAGCTCGGGTTGATGCAACTGGCGATCCCCGAGCGATTCGGCGGCGACGGCTTCGGATTCCCGGAACTGCGCGTGGTCCTGGAGGAAATGGGCGCGGCACTGCTGTGCTCACCCTTCGTACCTTCGCTCGTCTTCGCCGCCCAGGCCCTGCTGGCTTCGGGCGACGAGCAGGCGTGCGCCCGCTATGTGCCCGGCATCGGAGCCGGCACCACGATCGCCACCCTCGCGGTCGCCGAGGCGGCGGGCAGCTGGGACGCCGATGCCTGTGATACCGCCGCGGTCCCGTCCGACGCGGGCGACTGGCTGCTCACGGGAACCAAATCCTTTGTGCCTTATGCCGTTACGGCCGACCTGCTCCTGGTGGCGGCGCGAACAGCCCAGGGGCCGAGCCTGTTCGCCGTGGAGCGGGGTGCCGCCGGCCTCGCCGTGCGTGCGTTGGAAACTCTCGACGGCACCAGGCCGCTCGGCGAGGTGGTTCTCGCGGATACGCAGGCGGTCCTGGTCGGCGAGGCCGGCACGGCGGCCTCGGTGCTGCGGCACGTCGTCGACCTGGGCGGGCTCGCACTTGCCGCCGAGCAAGTGGGCGGGCTGCGCCGCTGCCTGGAGATGTCTGTCGCGTATGCAAAGGAACGTGTCCAGTTCGGTCGGCCCATCGGATCATTCCAGGCGATCAAGCACAAACTCGCCGATATGCTCGTGCGCGCCGAACTGGCCGACGCTGCCACCGAGGCGGCGTGTACGGCCGTCGCCGAGCAGCAGCCCGACGCCTCCTCCGCGGCTGTGGCCGCCTATATCACCGCCTCGGAGGCCTTCGAACACATCGCCGCGGAGACGATCCAGGTTCACGGCGGTATCGGGTTCACCTGGGAACATCCCGCGCATCTGTACTTCCGCCGCGCCCGTGCGGCACAGAACCTGCTCGGTGGCCCTACCGCGGCGCATAACCGACTACTCGAACGGATGGGTGTCTGAAAACGTGAAAACCTCTACTCCGGCAACAGAATTCGGTGCCGTGTTCGCGGCATATCCCGGGATTCGGCTCGATCAGGTGAACGCCCCGTACTACGCGGGTCTGCTCGAGCGCCGACTGTTGGCCGGCCACTGCGACGAATGTCTGGCCTGGCATCTGCCGCTACGCTCACGCTGCCCCTTCTGCTGGTCCCCCGCTGACGCGCCGCGGGAAGTGACCGGGCGCGGCCATGTACACGTGCTGACCCTGCTCCATCAGGGCCCACCGGGCGTGCCCTACTCACCACCCTGGCCGCTGGCCGCGGTCGAACTGGCCGAGCAGCCCGGACTCCGCATCGCGGCTCCCCTGGTCGATACCCTGCCCGAACAGCAGCGGATCGGCCAGCCGGTGGAACTGACCTGGATCGAACGCGACGGCGCGCCGTGGCCCGCCTTCCGGGCGGTGGCACGATGACCGCGTTGAAGGACACCGTGGCGATCAGCGGTATCGGCCGCTCTCCGTACGCACGCGACCGGGATACCACCGAGCTCTCGATGGTCACCGATGCGGTGATCGAGGCGATCCGGGATTCCGGGCTCCGCCGCGAGGACATCGATGGGGTCGTCGGAAGTGGCGTCATCACCGGCGGCGTCGATGCGGCTACCGTGGTTTCAGCCCTCGGACTGCCGAACGTCACGTTCTGGGCGCCCGCAAAACCACCGATCGTCAACGGACTCATGAGCGCCGTGCACGCGGTGGCGTCCGGCACCTGCCGGGCCGTGGTCGTCTATCACTCGATGTACCGGCTCGGCGCCGGCGCGTTCCGTGCGCGCGCGGCGTTCGGACTTCCCGACGGCCGCGCCTCGACCGGTGACGGGCACACCGACACCGAGCCGTGGGGCATGTTCGGATCGACCGGCTACGCCGCCTGGGCGGCCCGTTATCTGGCCGAATTCGGCCGCACCCGCGAAGATCTGGCTCTGATCCCGCTCAACGGCCGCCGCAATGCGGCGGACAATCCCGGAGCGGTCATGCAGGCCCCGATGAGTCGCGAGGACTATTTCGGCGCCCGAATGATCCGGGAGCCCCTCTGCCTCTACGACATGGATATACCGATCGACGGCGCTGACGCCTTCGTGGTCACCGCGGCGGATCTGGCCGCGGATCTGCCGACGGTCCCGGTGCTGGTACACGCGCTGGCGATGGGAATCACCGCGCATCCCGAAGAACATCTGACCGCCGGTCTGCGCGACACCGGGCAACAGGTCACCGCCGCCGCTCTGCGCGCGCGCAGCGACCTCTGGATCGACGACGTGGACGTCTTCCTGCCCTACGACGGCTTCTCGATCATCACCCTGCGCGCCTTCGAGTCCTACGGATTCTGCGCGGACGGCGAGGCCGGCGATTTCCTGCGCGACAACTGGGATGCCGGAGAAGGCAGGATCCTGCTGCGCGGTCGAGTGCCGGTGAACCCGCACGGCGGCAGTCTGTCCGAAGGCGGCTCGCAGGGCGCCGGGCACCTGCGGGAGGCGGTCGTCCAGTTGCGCGGAGAAGCCGGAAACAGGCAGGTCGACGGTGCAGCCTCGGCCATGCTCACACCCGGTGGCTTCTTCTTCAACGCCCAAGGTGCGGTGTTGCGCCGCGAGGCTCCTGTGCCGGCCTGAACAGTGGCCACGCCCGCCTCATATATAGAACGAAAATCGGAGGATTCATGACCGTCACCGAACCACAACTATCCAGCGCCGAGGTCGAACCGCTGGTGCGCGGGAAGACCTGGGAGGAGATGATCCCGGGGTCGGTTTTCCGCACCGCGCGCCGCACGGTTACCGAAGCGGACCTGGTTCAGTTCATCACCTGGGGCGGGTTCAACGAACCATTGTTCTACGACAACTCGCATGCGTCCGCCGGCGGCTACACCGGCCGGCTGATCCCCGGCGCGATGATCTACTGCATCGCCGAAGGCCTGATCCTGCAGACCAATGTCCTCAACGGGACAGGCCTTGCTTTCATGCACATGGAGCTGTCGGTCAAGCGCCCGGTGTACGTCGGCGACACCCTGCACGCCCTGGTGCGGACCACCGAATCACGGGCTTCGAGCAAACCCGGCCGCGGGGTGGTCACCGCTCACGTGAGCGTGCGCAATCAGCGCGACGAAGAGGTCTTGGTCTTCACCCCGGTCCGACTGATCCGCGGAGCCGACTACGTCGAGCCCGAGGCGACACGGTCCTGACAACACGACAGGCCGATCCGGTGCTGCTTCAGCGCACTGGATCGGCCTGGCCGATTGCAGAGAGCCCGAACTTCACGGACCGAATGTTCAGGGAATATCGCGCCGCGCCAACCGGGGCTGCCCCGCGGTGCGCCAATCGGGTGCATCCACTCCCGGCTTCGCGGCCGGGTAGCCCTCACCGTTCACATCGCGCCAGTGCGCGTGGTTGAGCTGATGCAGGTAGAAATTGCTTTGCAGCGCGGTGCTGAATCCCATCGCGTCGAGTGTCTGGTTCACCGAATCCTTGATCAGCAGCGCTGTCATCGTGGGACGCTCGGCGATCCGGCGGGCAAATTCGACGGTCCGGCGCTCGAGCTCCTCCAGCGGGAAGACCTTGCTGACCATACCCAGGCGATACGCGTCCTCGGCATCCAGCGCATCCCCGGTGAGCAGCAGTTCTTTCGTCTTGCGGGGACCGAACTCCCAGGGGTGTGCGAAATATTCCACGCCGCACATCCCCAACCGGGTTCCGACGACATCGGCGAAGATGGCGTCCTCGGCCGCGACGATGAGATCGCAGGCCCACATCAGCATCAGACCGGCAGAGAGGACGTTGCCCTGGACCTGCGCGATGGTGATCTTGCGAAGGTTTCGCCAGTTGCGCGTGTTGGCGAAGAAATGCTCCCACTCCTGCAACATCTGCTGTTCGACCGCACCTGTGCGGCTACCACCGTGGACGCGCGTGGAGGGGTGGGCTCCGGGCCCCGGTTCGGTCTCGCGCCGCTGTACCGCCGAACCCATATCGTGTCCTGCGGAGAAGGCCGTGCCCGCACCAGCGAGTATCACGACTCGGACGGTGTCGTCGGCCTCGGCGAGACCGAACGCCTCGTCCAACTCCACCAGCAGCCCCCGATTCTGCGCATTGCGGGCTTGCGGCCTGTTCAGCGTTATCCGGACGATCTGCCCCTCGTCGAGCGCCTCATAACGAACGAACTCGAACTTGTCCACGGCTGTCATAGCTGCGCGGCCATTCCTCTCGGTCGGCGCCGGCCACGTCCGACCGCGCGTCCTCGGACGGTCTGTTTCGGTCAGGTCAGATCCGCCGCGAGATTCGACCAGTTGATCAGCATGGACGAACCGCGTGGCGTCAGGTCGTATCCGGTCTGCGGATAGCCGTTGCTGAGCACGCAGAACGACACCCCGCTCTCCGGATCACAGAAACCGATCTGGTAGGCGGAGCCGGCGTGGCCGAATGTGGCGGGTGAGCCGGTCGCCGGCATCCAGCCATCCGGGTTGTCACCTCGGACGTTCACGAAGAGGCCCACCGAAGCCGGTTTCACCCCGCCCCCGTAGAGCTTGTCACCCGCCGGGACCGCGGTCACCTGCGGCCGGGTCGCCTCCGCGATGACTTCACGCGACCACAACCGTGAGTGGAGCAACGCCTGATAGTGCAGCGCGACATCGGCGGCGCCGGCGCAGACGGAATGCGCCGGCTCGCCGGCTGCCACCACGCGGCGGTCCCGGAAGAACCAGGGTCCCCACGGGTCGACGTCGGAGCCGTCGCCGTCCGTGCAGACCATCGGTGCGACGGTGGCGATCTGCTCCTCCTCGGTCAGTCCGAGGGCGAAGTCGAGACCGAGCGGCTCGGCGATCCCCCGGCGAAGGTAATCGGCCAGGCACAACCCGGACCGCCGTTCGACCACCTCCGCGATGATCCACGCGGTGGACGTCAAGTGATACTGCAGGACCTCGCCCGGCGTGCCGTCGAGGCGCCATTTGGCAAAGGCGGCCAGGCGCGCATCCCGGTCGGTCATTTTCGGAAACCCGAGCGGGGCGAAAGCCAGACCCGCGGTATGCGTCAGCATATGTGCGAGCGTGACGACTTCTTTTCCGTTGGAACCGAATTCGGGAATGATGTCCGCGACGTGTTCGGATACGTCGAGCTTGCCGTCACCGACGAGTTTCCAGATCGCGCTCGCCACGATGGTCCGGCCCACCGACTGCAAGAGGTAGCGGGGCGCTCCGGCACCCCATGTCTCGTTCGCAACCAGCCGACCGGCCCGGGCGACGGCCACCTGAGCGGATGGGAGCGCCCCGTGTTCCACCTCGAGTCGGATCCGGCGGAGCAGCACGTCGAGTCGATACGGATCGACACCGACTTCCTCGGCCGCGACGACCTCTCGACTCGATGGGACGACTTCACTGCCCGTCATGCGCGTTCGCGCCCTTTCCTCGGCCGGCCGGTTGCGTAGGAACCATGATCGTTACGAGGCGCCGAAAAGCGCGAGCCCGTTGTCACGCAGGAAGCGCTTGCGCGCCTCCTCACCGAGACCCTCCACCTTGGCGTAGAAGTCCGCGGGTTCGCGCAGGCCCTCGGCGTGCGGCCAGTCCGAACCCATGACGAGGGCATCGACGCCGCCCAGCCGAGCGGCGAGATCGACGGTGTCGTCCTCCGGGTAGGGCACGACGCGCACATGCCGCTTGAAAATGGCGCTCGGCCGCTCATCCAGCTGACCGCCCAGCCAGCGGCCGTTGCGGGCCATCCCGCGGCTCTTGTCCATGTGCCGGATGAAGTGCGGGACCCATTCCGCGCCGTACTCACTGACCAGAACCTTGATGTTCGGATAACGCCCGAAGAGGTTGTCGAAGATCAGGGCCGACAACGTGTCGGTGATCGGCCGCTCACCGTAGGTGTTCTGCCACTGCCACGCGGAGAACTGGAACGGCGGGACCAGGCCCCAACCCCAGTGTGACGCAACGTTTTCCTGATAGTGGTATTCGGTGATGTGGAAGGACACCACCGCCCGCGCCTCGTTGACCCGGGCCCAGAACGGGTCGAAGTAGGGGTCGCCGGGCGACCGGCCGTTGACCGGCCCGGGGGGAAGCATGATGAATCGGGCGCCGGCCGCCAACACCCGGTCGAGCTCTTCGCAGGCCCGGTCGAGGTTGTCCAGCGACAGCAGGGCCGGGGCGTAGATCCGGTTCTGGGTGTTGAAACCCCAGTCCTCGTCGATCCAGCGGTTGAAGGAGGTGAGGTTGTCGAACAGTACGTCACCCCGGAGGTAGGCCCACACGAACAGGCCCCAGCCGCCCGGGTACATGATGGACCGCTCGATCTGCTGCTCGGTCAACTGGACCAGGCGCGCGTCCTTGTCCCGGTATTCCTTCTGGATCGGCTCGTAGAACCGCTCGGCGTCGGTGGCGTTACCGGATGAGCGCGCTTTGAGCATCTCTACCAGCGAGCCGGGCACGTACGCCTGGTCGAGGTCGGCTTCGAGGGCGGTGACGATCCGGTCGTTCGCCAGCAGGAGCTTGCTCTTGCCGTCGGCCGACATGATCGGCCGCACCGCGGTGTCCAGCTTGTCCTTGGGCATGAACCGGGTGAAGCAGTCCTCCGCCTCGACAGAGTGCTGATCGAAATCCAGCAACTTGTAGGGGAGCACCCCTACCGAGTTGGTGATCAGTGCCATTCGTGAAGTCCCTTCGCACAGTCGGTCGCGTCGACGGCGACCCAGAAAGATAACTGAATTGTGAGAGATTCTATCATATTGATAGATCCAATCACAAGGCTTCGTTAGGGCCGAACCGAACAGGACCCCTTCCGGATACGGAGAATCAGTAGGTTCGCAGGCCCATACTCCGGGCGATCCCGTTGCGCTGAATCTGGCTCGTCCCCCCGGAGATGGTGGTCACGATGGATTCGCGATAGCGGAAACTCATCACGCTCTCCGTCGAGAACCCGTGACCGGCCATCACCTGCATGCCCAGGCGAGCGGCGTTGGCATACGTCTCCGAGCCCTTGAGCTTGGCCATCGCGCCCTCACGAGTACATGGCATCCCCTGCTTGAGCATCCATGCAGCTCGCCGCGTCAGCAGGCGTGCCGAGTCGATTTCCACCTGCAGGTCCGCCATCGCGTGAGCGAGCGCCTGGAATTCACCGATCGGGCGGCCGAACGCATGCCGGACCTTCGAATACTCGAGCATCTCGTCGAGCGTCGCCTGCGCGGCTCCGACGTAACCGCCGCTGAGCAGAACGCGTTCCAGCTCGAGATTCGAGAGCATCACCTTCCATGCCTCCCCCTCCGGCCCCACCAGACTTTCCTTGGGCACCTTGACGTTCGACAGCGTGATTTCGGTGGTGCCCAGGATGTGACGAGCCAATGTCGGGGTGCGGCGAATCTCCACCCCATCGGCGTTCGGATCGACCAGCAGCAGGGTCAAACCCTTGTGTTTGGGCTCCCGCGCGCCGGTCCGCACGTACATCGCGATCGTCGTGTTGGGCTGACTCCCGCCCGTGCACCACATCTTCTGACCGTTGACCACATAGTGGTCGCCGGTGTCGACGGCACTGGTCCGCAAAGAGGCGGCATCGGATCCGGCTTCCGGCTCGGACATCGCCACCGCGAGCCGATGTTTGCCCGTCATGATCTGTTCGCGCACCCAACGTTTCTGCTCCGGGTTCGCCCACCGGTTCACGGTCATGGCGGGAATCAGAACCCCGATGAAGCACATGGCCACATCGAAACTCGCGCGCCCGAGCTCCTCGGCGATCAGCGCGAGCTCCAGCGGGCCACCGCCTTCACCACCGTCCTGCTCGGAAAACGGCAGCGAGAACCAGCCGAGACCGGCGAAACCGTCCAAGAGTTCAGCTGGAAGCACCCCTTCCTCGTCCCACCGCTTCGCCGTCTCCGGCGGGCACACCTTCGTCACGAAATCCCGGGCGGTCTTCCGGAGCATCTCCTGCTCATCGGTCATCCCAAAATCCACGAGTGCATCCTTCCCACACTGAGCCGCGCGGGCATACATAACCCTGCATTATCTAACTTATTATACTATACGAGTGTTCGCGACTTCGCTGGCGAGCTCCATCACGATGCGCGCGCCACCGAAGGCCCGATCCGGTGCACCGTGCGCGATACGCGAGATAGCCGCGAACAACACCCATACGATCTCCCGAACGAGAGCCCGGCCCGGCCCGCGTCAGCCGATCGACGCGGGCCGGGCCGGGCCGGTACGCCTGCGCCGGAATCGATGCCGACGCCACACGAGTGATCAAACTGCACGGTGGCGCCGCAAACTTGGGCGCTGCCCACTACCGCGCAGAATGAAGCGGGCCGGGCGAGGCGCCATGTCGAGCCCTCATTACCCCAACGAACTCACGGGCTCGCCGCAGCTGGAAATATAGTTTGATAATATGCTTATTACTCCGGCCCTGGGCATCCGATCGGTGGCCCGATCGAAGCATCAGCCGCCTACCACACAGAGCATGAACACTGATCTGGATGTGACCGCTGTGCCATCGATTCCCCCTCTGCTCGATCCTCACCGTCGCCGCGTGTGCGTCACATTCCCGTCGATGGGGATCCGCCTCGACTATCAGTGCGATCTCGCCGCGGCGGAGGCGTTCGCGCGACGCATGCGGGGACATCCATACGCGCGCGTGGCGGTCGACTGCAATCTCCGGCCCGAACTGCCGCTACTACCCTGCATCCGGCTCTGGTCCGACCACCGTTCCCACCCGGTTCGACCGAACGGACATCCGTGCACGCTCGGTGATCCCTCATGATCGAAATATCGTCGTCCACATGGTTATTCGTGCCCGGCGACCGGCCCGACCGATTTTCGAAAGCAGCGGAAAGCGGCGCCGATGAGGTCATCATCGACCTCGAAGATGCCGTCGCCGACAACCACAAGGCACTCGCCCGCGCCGACGCCGCGAAGTGGCTAACGAACCGCGGCCAGGCATGGGTCAGGATCAACGCCGTGAGCACTCCCTGGGCCGACGCCGACATCGAGACGATCGCGACCTGTCCCAGGCTGCGCGGGGTTCTCGTACCGAAAGCGGAAAGAGCCGCGAACCTCTCGATGATCGGCGAGCGTCTCGGCAGCGACCGAGGGGTTGTCGCCTTGGTCGAAACCGCGCTCGGGATACACAATGCGCACGAACTCGCCGCCTGCCCCGCGGTCGGGCGGCTGGCCTTCGGCTCGGTCGATTTCGCACACGATATCGATGCGACCGAAGACGACCGCTCGCTGCTTCTGGCCCGGTCCACGCTGGTCCTGGCATCGAAAGTTGCCGATTTACCGTCGCCGATCGATGGCGTCAGTGTCCGGATTCGAGACAGCGAAGCCGTCGCCGAGGCGGCTAGGCAGGCTCGCGCGCTGGGGTTCGGTGGGAAACTCTGCATCCATCCGGCGCAAATCGCGGCTACGGCAGCGGAGTTCCGGCCCAGCGGGGAAGACATCGCGTGGGCTCAGCGCATTGTCGCATCGTTCACCGGACAAGCTGGAGCGGTTCATACGGACGGGGAGATGGTCGACAAGCCCGTTTTCGAACGAGCGCGGCGAATCCTTGCGCGATCTTCGATCGCACACCCCAGGACTGTGGACTGAAAGAGCGGGGCGCGGCGAACGCCGCGCCCCGCGAACGCTCGGACCGGCGCCGATGCGAAGTCCCTCGTGCACCGACTCCGCCATCGGTGGCCGACCGTTCCGTGTCCGCGCTATTCGGTGCGAATCCGGGGCCCGGGCAAACCGCAGGCACACGGCGCTTCATCGATCGTCCCGTTCATGTTCAATTCGATTTCCCGTCCCCGGTACCGGCGGTCCCCGGCTACCGTGAGGCGTGGCCGCGCCGCGACGGCGGTGACCTGCCACTCCTCCGGATCGAGATGCAGCCCGGTACCTTCCCGGCACGAAAGGCCGAGCGCGGGTCCCAGCATTGCCATCTCCGCGGGCCGCAGCCCGGCGGCGCGCAGCGGTTCGAGCGCATCGTGCCGCGCCCAGATCGCCGGCGCCTTGTCCACGATGCCCGCGGCCGCCCGGTCATCGGCAAGCAGCGGCGCGACCATCTCCCCCGGCAGCCCGATGATCGCTTTGACGGGCAGCAAACTCACTATGGTCGCGGCGCGCCGGGCGTCCCAGGCATAGGGTTCGGCATTGCTGAACACCACGCCCAACTCACGAATGGCGCGAACCACCGGGCCGAGCCACGGGCCTTCGGAATTGCGGCCGATCAGCAGCGCGTGCTGTCCTGGCTCCAGACCCCAGACCTCCAAGAGCCGCCTGGCCCAGGCGGTATCTCGGTCGTATTCCGGCCAACCGATCTCGAAAGCGCGGTTACCATCCGAACGGGAGAAATGCCCGATCCCCGCCAGCGACGGGTGCCGCCCGGCCATGGCTGCCGTCATAGATTCACGGCTCATGCCTTCACCACCCTCGCGAACTTGGCCACACTGGAGTTGCGGGCCACCAAATCGTCAACCGGAACTAGTTCTATCTCCGGTTCGACGCCCACCTGCGCGGTGATCACACGGTGCAGTTGGTGGCGCAGACCATCCAGCTCCAAGCCCTCGGCCGGCTGGTAGCCGACCCGCAGGCGCAGGCGGTCGACCTCCCGCGACTCACGAATGATCTGGAACATCCCGTCATGAGTCGCTTCCAGCGTTTCGATCGCTTGCCACAACTCGCTGATCACTACCGGCCGACCCTGGACGATCGTCTCGTCACCCAGGCGGCCGATGATCCACGCCCGTCGATGGGTACGGCCGCAACCGCAGGTTCCTGAATCGAGCCGAACGAGGTCGCCGCTGCGATACCGGATGAGCGGGGCTGCCCGATTGTCCAGATCAGTGGCGACAAGCTCGCCGACCTCGCCCACCGGAACAGCCCGAAGACTGTCGGTTTCCAGTGTTTCGGCGACGACCAGGTCCTCCCAGAGGTGGTAGCCGTTGTGCTCACGACACTCCCAGGCGGTTCCCGTATCACCGGCGCTGCCGTAGGTGAACAGCTCGAGACCCCACTCGTCCCGCACCTTGGCAGCCAAGGCCGCCCCGAGCGGCTGCCCGGCGAACGCGGCGCCCTTGAGCGAAGACAACGCTTCTCGCAGGTCGTAGGTATCCGCGACCCGTTCCAGATCGAGCAGCGTTGGCATCAGCAACTGCATATAGGTCGGCCGGAATCGCCGCAGGGCCGCGACCACCTCCGAAGCGTGGCCGATCCAGGAGTCGAGATAGATCGGGACGAGGCCCATCTGCTGGTAGAACGTGTCATAGAAGCCGCGCATCACGCCCGCTGGTACCAGCACACGATCCCCGGGCCGGACGCCGATCTCCCACAGGTCGCGGGCCGAGCAAGCCGGCAGCGGGGGCACGGTCTCCCACATCTCCGGTAGCAGTTCCGGCATCCCGGTCGTGCCCGATGTGGTCATGATCGAGGTCAGTCGGCTGGTCGGTACTTGCAGCAGGCCGCCGAAGGGATCACCGGTCCGGTCCCGGTAGGCACGCACGTCGTCCTTCGTGAAGGTCGGCACCAACTCGAAGAAGTCATCGAGCGAACGCACCTGAACCGGATCCACGCCGGCGGCCGACCAAAGCTCGCGGTAGAACGGTGAGTTCTCATATGCAACGGGCAGCAACTCGAGCACCCGTTCTTCTTGCAGAGCGCGCAGTTGCTCACGCGGCATCGTTTCGATGTCCGGCTGTAGGAACCGCCGGTTCGGATCGTCCACGCCCGATTCGAGCGTACTGGACCTGGTTGCGTCCACGTCGTCTTCCTTCATAGGTCATACATCAGCAAGCGATGTCGGTGACACCGTAGGACGAGATAGGCCCTGCGGCGGCGGGAACGCTGTTCCCTCCGAAACTCGTTCGAACGCGACATCACATAGTGAAATAATCTATATGATTATCGATCAAGTTCTGACAGGTTCAGCAACTATACGACCGGAACTCACGCGGGGACGCCTCTCTGTCGGGCAAAGACCTGAATGAGATACCTGTTGGATTTCGCAAGGAAGGAAGCCCCTTGGACACAGCGACCGTTCCCGAACCGGGCGGCTTTGCCGACGGCCGGGGCACCCGATTGGCCGGTCTGGCCGCGCTGGTTGCCGGCGCCGGAAGCTCGGGGGACTTCCTCGGCACCGGTGCTGCCAGCGCCTCGTTGTTCGCTGCGCAGGGCGCGGTGACCGGGGTGCTGGACGCGTCGCCCGGACGTGCCGCGGCCACCTGTGACCTGATCACACGCCAGGGTGGTGCGGCCATCGCATTGACCGCCGACATCACCGACGAGAATGCGGTACATAGGGCGGTGGAGCGGTTCACCGCGGAAACCGGTCGCATCGACGTGGTCATGAACAACACCGGCATTGCCGTCGGCGAGTGGGACCGAGTGTTCGCGGTAAACGCCAAGGGCACCGCGCTGGTCAGCGAGGCCGCACACCGTTATCTGGCGAAAAGCCCGATGGCCTCCGTCATCAACGTTTCCTCGATCGCGGCGCTGCGCGGATTCGGCGGGGGCGCATACGCGGCGAGCAAAGGCGCGGTGGTGTCGATGACCACCGACTACGCATACCGCTGGGGACCGGACGGCATCCGGGTCAACTGCCTGGTGCCCGGCCATCTCTACACACCCATGGGCAACCAGGGCAGTGACACCGGTGCACGGGATGTGCGCCGCAAAGCGAATCTGCTCGGCACCGAAGGGGACGCATGGGACCTCGCCTGGGCGGCACTGTTCCTGGCCAGCCCCGAATCCCGATGGATCACCGGCACAGTTCTGCCCGTCGATGCCGGCACCACCACCGCAACCGGCCTCGGCATGCTCAGCCGCCTCACCTCATAACAGCAGGCCGACCGGCGCAATCAGCACCGGCCGGCCATGGCGAGAATTTCGGCGGAATCAGCCCATCAGATCGAGCACCGTGGTTACGTCCGGACGCAAGAGGTAGTCGCGCGCTTCGGTCAGGTGTTTGCGCCACACCTCCTCGGCGCCGGACTCCACACCTGCTTCGATGAGATCGACTACCCGATGGTGGGCCTTGAGTCCCAGGCCGATACCCGTCTCTTCGGCCATCGCGACCTTCGCCTCCACCCAGTCGATATTGGCCCGGTCGATGATGTGCTGAACCATGCCGGTCAGGACCCGCAGAGTCTGGTTGCCGGTCAACTCAACCAACAGGGCGTGGAATGCGGTATGCGTCCTGATCGCCAGCAGAGGACTATCCGCTGCGGCGTCGTGTTCGGCGAGCGCGGCGCGCAACCGCTCGACATCCGCGGGGGTCCGGCGCGCCGCCAGCAGGCCGATGATGGGCGGTTCGATCAAAATCCGCGCCTCATATACATCAGCCAGCGTCGTTCCGCGGAACTCGAGGACGAAGCCAGCGTATCGAGCGGCCACGTCGATATTCGGCACCTGCACTCGGGCACCGCCATGGGCACCGCGACGCACAGTGATCAGCGATTCGGACTCGAGCACCCGGAAAGCTTCGCGCAGCGTCGGCCGGGATACATTGAACCGTTCCAGAAGTTCGGCCTCCGACGGCAGGGCCGCCCCCTCGGCGAGGTCGCCGCGGATGATCTGCCGACGAAGCTGATCGGCGATCAGTTCCGCAGTCTTAGGCAAGCGGGGCGGCTGAAGCCTTTCGACGGACACCGTATCGAGCTGAGTCACTGCCTTCCTCTCGGTTCTCTGTCGCAGTCGATTGTGCTTCGTCGCACGCTCATCTAGTTATTTAACTATACCGTATAGCGCACCGACGCCCCGCCTGACCGACGCCGGTGTGTCACGAACGACACGGCCACTGGGCCGTCACCGTCAATTTCACAGGGCCCCGAGGGAACACCCCAGGCTTGCCCAGCTGGCAATACCCTTGCAATAATAGGTTAATGATTTATCTATCAAATCCTCGGTTGGACCTCCATGACAGCTAATGACAGCGACCGCGGGGCCGCTGCCCGGCATGGGCCGCTCCGGGGAGTCAAGGTAATCGAGATCGCCGGTCTGGGCCCTGGCCCATATGCTGCGATGCTGCTCTCCGATATGGGAGCCGACGTGGTCCGGGTGGACCGCCCGGGACCGGTGTCGGGCCGGCCGGAGGTCTATGCCCTGGCCCGTGGACGACGCTCCGTGGCGATCGATATGAAACAGGACGAGGGTCTGGCAACGCTGCTGGATCTGGTCGGCGTCGCCGATGTCCTCATCGAGGGGTTCCGGCCCGGTGTCGCCGAGCGGCTCGGCTTCGGCCCCGACACCTGCCACAGTCACAACCCGCGACTCGTCTACGCCCGGATGACGGGCTGGGGGCAGGACGGACCGTTCAGCCGGATGGCCGGACACGACCTCAACTACCTCGGGCTCACCGGGGCCCTGACACTGCTGCAGCACTCGGCCGACTCTCCTCCCCCCTCACCCCCAGGGTTCATTGCCGATTTCGGCGGCGGCGGGCTCATGATGGCCTTCGGTATCGTCAGCGCACTGCACGAGGCACAGCGTTCCGGATCCGGCCAGGTCATCGACGCGGCCATGGTCGACGGCGTGGCTTCGCTAACGACGCTGATCTATTCGATGACGGCGCAGGGGCGCTGGAATCTGGATCAACCCGGCACAAACTTCTGTGACGGGGGCGCCCCCTACTACGCGATATACGAGGCCGCGGACGGGAAATACCTCGCGGTCGCTCCGATCGAACCGCAGTTCTACGCGACCATGGTCGATCTGCTGGGATTGTCGCTCGACGAACTGCCCGATCGTGAGGATCCGACCCACTGGGATGAGCTGAAGGAACTGTTCGCAGGAATCTTCCGCACGAAACCCCGCGAGCACTGGACAACATTGTTCGACGGGACCGACGCGTGCGTCACCCCGGTGCTCAACTTCGCCGAGGCGAGGCAACATCCGCACAACCTGGCCCGACACACCTTCGTCGAGGAATTCGGCGTAGTCCAGCCCGCGCCGGCACCACGGCTGGGCGCCACGCCTGCCACCATTGCCCGACCACCCGCGGTTCCCGGTGCCCACTCGCGGGAAGTACTGCTCGACTGGGGCATCGCCGCCGAGCGGGTCGGCACACTGATCGACTCGGGCGTGGTGGTCGAGTCACCCGCTTGAGAGCCACATTCGGCGCAAACGGTCGGGCCCGGTCGCGATGTGGCGACCGGGCCCGAGTCGTTTTCGCTCAGATGCCGAGTCGGTCGGCGAGCAACTGCCGGTGAAAATCGGAGCCGCCGAGCAGAGCCTGGGAGCTTTTCGCCCGCTTCAGATAGAGGTGCGCCGGATGTTCCCAGGTGAACCCGATCCCACCGTGGATTTGGATGTTGTCACCCGCCGCCTGCAGATAGGCGTCGACGCAGTGCGCCTTCACCATCGGGGCCACCACGGGCACATCCGGCTGCCCGGTAGCGGCGGCCCACAGCGCGTAATAGACCGCAGACCGCGACGACTCGAGTTCGACCAGCATCGAGGCACACATGTGCTTGATCGCTTGAAACGACCCGATCGGCCGGCCGAACTGCTCGCGCACCTTGGCGTACTCGACTGCCATATCGAGCACCCGCGTGGTACCACCGAGCGCGTCGGCGGCGAGCGCGATTGATGTCAGGTCGAGCATTCGGACGACCGCAGCTGCCGGATCAGCCCCGGCGAGCCGCTCAGCGGGAGTCTCGGAAAAGGTCAGCCGGGCCAGTTTGCGGGTTTGATCCATCGTGGGCAGCGGCGTCCGCTCGAGCCCGGGCGCGGTCGCTTCGACCGCGAAGACAGCCAGTTCGCCGCCTGCACGCGCAACCACCAGGACGAGGTCGGCACCGGCGCCGTCGACGACATAGGACTTGTGTCCGTCGAGCCGCCAACCGCCTTCCACGGGGCGAGCAGCCAGGTTTACCGAATCCGGCTGCCACGAGCCCTCATCCTCGGCGAGGGCCACAGTGGCCACGAGGTCCCCGCTTGCGATACCTGGCAGCCACTGAGCGCAGGCCGCCTCGTCGCCGAGTGCCAGCAGCAGTTGCGCGGCCATGACGCCGGAAGCCAGGAACGGGGACACCGTCAGCGCCCGGCCGAGTTCCTCGAGCGCGATCCCGAGTTCGACGAAGGTGAAGCCGGCGCCGCCGTACTCCTCGGGGATGGCAATACCTTGCAGCCCGATTTCCGCGCCCATCTGCTTCCACAATTGCCGGTCGAATCCGGCGGGCTCGGCCATCCGAGTTCGGACGGCTTGCTCACCAGCTCGTTCGGTCAGGAACTCCCGCACGACTTGCTGCAGCGTGGTCTGTTCGTCGTTGAGTGCGAACTCCACCGCGACTCACCCCTTCCGGGCGGAAAACTTGTCCGGGACCGAGCGGTACTCGGAGGTGTCGTGTGACTGGCTTTCAGCGGCCATGCCGTATCCCAGCATCGAGACCGAGGCTTGCCGCAGGTGCTGATTGAGGACCATTTTGGTGTCCTGGACCGCCTGCGGGGGCAGGTCCGCGAGCTGGCGGGCACTGGCCATCGCCTTCTCGAACAACTGGTCGGCGGGATCGGCGTAGGTCGCGAGTCCCAGGGAAACCGCCTCGGTAGCGGGAATGCGCTCGCCGGTCAGCAGGTAGCGCTTGGCCCGAAGCAGGCCGATGCTCAGCGGCATCGCGACCGCCCCACCGTCACCGGCTACCAAGGCCACCTGCACATGCGGATCGGCCATATACGTCGAATCGGCGATGTGCACGATGTCGCACGCGGCTGCCAGGGTGCAGCCCAATCCCACCGCGGGTCCGTTCACCGCGGCCACCACGGGTAGATGCACGTTGATGAGGTCTTCGAAGAGCTGCCGGCCCTCACGCAGCCGGGCCCGGCGAAGAGCGAGATCATCTGCCAGGACGGCGAAGTCCTCGATGTCGCCGCCCGCGCTGAACGCGCGGCCGGCCCCGGTCAGAACAATCGCGCGCGCGTCCGGGTCGGCGCACACCGCGCGCAGCGCCGCCAGGAGGGCCAGGTGCATATCCGAACTGAAGGCGTTGCGGGCGTCGGGACGGTTGAGGGTGATGACCCTGACGGGACCGTCCGTGGCGACGAGTACGGGCTCGTCTGTCATGTTCACACTCCTCGTGCGAGTTGGTTGCCGAATTCGGGTCTCCACGCCGCACAGCGGTGACGTTGACGAGCCGAACAGTAGAAAGATACAACTATTTATACCTAAACCCGTTCATGTTGTCACAATCGCCCGGCGATGTGCGAGCACGAGCACACCCCAGGGCCGGACCGACCGGCCGGCCAATCGGAAAGAGGTAGCGACGATGTCACCGAAGGCACTCGACGGCGTCAGAGTATTGGATCTGAGCAGGATTCTGGCCGCGCCGTTCGCGACGCAACAGCTGGCAGATCTGGGTGCCGACGTGATCAAGATCGAGCAACCCGGGCGTGGCGACGACGCCCGCGAGTACGGTCCGCCCTTCCTGGGCGAGGACGCGAACGCCGGTATGGCGGCCTTCTTCCTCAGCTGTAACCGCAACAAGCGGTCGGTGACGGTCGATTTCACCACCGCCCGCGGACAGGAAATCCTGCGCGAGCTGATGTCTTGCTCCGATGTGGTGGTGGAGAACTTCCGCC
Organism: Nocardia sp. NPDC006982; assembly: GCF_042869435.1. Lineage (NCBI taxonomy): Bacteria > Bacillati > Actinomycetota > Actinomycetes > Mycobacteriales > Nocardiaceae > Nocardia > Nocardia sp. NPDC006982. The sequence continues at coordinate 1,618,258 of NZ_JBIAFV010000001.1, forward strand.
CCGGCGTACTCGACAAGTACGGCCTCGGCTGGCAGGACGTGCACACCCAGTTCCCGCATGTCGTGATGTGTTCGGTGACCGGATTCGGGCAGGACGGGCCATACCGCTCCCGGCCGGGCTACGACGGTATCTTCCAGGCGGTCAGCGGGATGATGAGCGTCTCCGGAGTGCCCGACGGGCAGCCGGGTGCCGGGCCGATGAAATCCGGGTTGTCGCTGGTGGACATCCTCACCGGGCTCTACACATCGTCGGCGATCCTGGCCGGTCTGCGCTACCGCGACCGTACCGGTGAGGGACAGCATCTCGACGTCTCGCTGCTCGACTGCGGTATCGCGAGCATGTCGCACTACGTCGAGAACTACCTCGTCTCGGGAACGGTTCCCGAACGCCGCGGCAACGGCGGGTTCGGTGGAATCCCTTCGCAGGCGTTCCGCTGTGCCGACGACCGGATGATCTTCCTGGTGGCCTCTTCCAATGCCCAGTTCGGTCGCGCGTGTGGCGCCCTCGGGCATCCGGAACTCGCGTCGGATCCCCGGTTCGACTCGATCGCCGCGCGGATCGGCCACCGGCTCGAGCTGCTGGAGATTTTGGAGAAGATCTTCCGGAGCAAGCCCGCCGCGCACTGGCTCGCCGAACTGGAAGCCGTCGATGTGCCGGTCGGCCCGGTCAACGATATCGCCGAGGCGCTGGCAGACCCCCACGTCCGCTTCCGCGAGCTGCAGATCACCATGCAGCATGCGCAGAAGGGAGCGATTCCGAGCCTGCGATATCCGATCAGGATGTCGGGCACTCCGGTCGCGGAATACACCGCGCCGCCCTTGCTGGGCGCGGACCGGGACGCGGTGCTGAGTGGTCTGCTCGGCTACGACGCCGAGAAGATCGCCGCCCTTGCCGCGGACGGGGTGATCTGACCGGTCCCGGTCCGTGCCCGGCTCACGCCGGGCGCGGCTCCCGCGGCAAGCCGAGGGTGCGTTCGGCAAGCACGTTCAGCTGGATCTGGGTGGTCCCACCGAAGATCGTCTCCGACCGACTGCCCAGGAACACCTGTTGTAACCGGTTGAGCTGGTACTCGTCACCGACGACTTCGGCGGCCATGTCGAGCGCACGCATGGCGGTCTCCCCCATGCGGATATGAGCGCTGCTCGCGAACACTTTGCTCAGGGATGCCTGCACAGTGGCGTCGATACCGCGGCCCTTGATGGCCGTCATGAGCCGCCGACCGTTCCATTCCATGATGCGTGCCTCGGTCCAGGCCCGGACCAGGTCGCGGCGCAGCGCGGCGCTCGGCGTGCGACCGTGCGACCGGGCCGCTTCGATCATCGCGTCGACCTCGTGCTGGATCCGCAAGTGGTCGCCGAGCAGCGTGGTGCCACGCTCGGTGCCGAGGGCACCCATCGCCACACCCCACCCCTGATTCACCTCGCCGACGACAAGGTCCTGGGAGGTGGTGGCCCCATTGAAGAACACCTCGCAGAAGTCGTCACCACCGAGCATGTTGCGGATCGGGCGGATTTCGACACCCGGCTGGTCGGCGGGTACGAGCAGCATGGAGATACCGCGGTGACGCGGGGCGTCCGGATCGGTGCGGCACAACACGTAGAGCCAGTCGGCGAATCCTCCGTGCGACGTCCAGACCTTCTGACCGTCGATGACCCATCGGTCACCGTCGCGCCGGGCCCGGGTGCGCAGACCGGCGAGATCGGATCCGTTGCCCGGCTCGCTGAACCCCTGCCCCCACAGTTCCTCGACCCGAGTGATCGGCGGCAGGAAGCGGGCCTTCTGCTCCCGGGTGCCGAACGCCAGCAAGGTCGGCCCGAAGAGGTCCTGCCCCTGCGTCGTGGCGCGGAACGGCGGATCGGCCCGCGCGTATTCGAGTTGGTAGATGAGCTGCTCGTCGACGGAGGCGTTACGGCCGCCGTACTCCTGCGGCCAGCCCATGCACAACCAGCCGCCGGCGGCGAGTTCTCGATCCCATGCCAGCCGCACGTCGAACGCTTCGGCGTCCCATGAGACCCCGACACCGCGATGCCGGGCGAACTCGCCGACGACGTGCTCGTCGAACCAGGTGCGCACCTCCTGCTGGAAGTCCGCGAGTTCCGGGGTGAGTGTCAAATCCACTGTGAGGGTCCTCCAGTCGGTGGGGTGAGCGGCCCTACAGTCGCTCGATGATCGTGCCGGTGCCCATGCCGCCGCCGACGCACATCGTGACCAGGGCGTAGCGCCCGCCGACGCGCTCGAGTTCGTTCAGCGCCTTGGTCAGCAGTACGCCACCGGTGGCTCCGAGCGGATGTCCGAGCGCGATGGCTCCGCCGTTGATATTGACGCGGCTCATATCGGCCTTGGTCTCGTGCGCCCACGCCAGGACGACCGACGCGAACGCCTCGTTGATCTCGACGACGTCCATATCCTCGAGAGTCAGTCCGGTGCGCTCCAGCAGTGCCTGAGTGGCGGGGATCGGCCCGGTCAGCATCATCACCGGGTCGTTGCCGATCAGAAGGGTGTCGACCACCCGGGCCCGCGGGCGCACGCCGAGTTCCCCGGCCCGCGCCTCGGTCATCAGCAACAACGCCGACGCCCCGTCGGAAATCTGGGACGACGTGCCTGCCGTGTGCTGGGCACCGGACCGGTCCGGCAGGTTGAGCCGCAGTCCGGCGAGGGTTTCCGCGGTGGTGGGCCGCGGGCCCTCGTCCACCGCGATGATCCGCGTTCCGGTGACCGCGCCGGTCTCGTCCACCACCGGTGCCGTCACGGGGACGATCTGCGAGGCGAAGCGCTGTTCGGCGATCGCACGAGCCGCTCGTTCCTGTGAGGTCACAGCGAACTGCTCGAGCTGGGAGCGAGACAGTCCCCACTTCTCGGCGATCCGCTCGGCCGCCTCGAACTGAGTGGTGATCTCGTAGTGCTGTTCATAGCGCTCGGTCTTCGAACGCCCCAGTTCGGGCAGCACCGACGCGGTCATCGGCACTTGGTTCATCGACTCCACACCACCGGCGATCGCGACATCGGTGACACCGCCGGCGACGAGCCCGTAGGCGAGCGTGAACGCCTGCTGCGACGAGCCGCACTGGGTGTGCACGGTGAACGCCGCGGTCCGCTCGTCGAGCCCCGCGGCCAGCCAGGCGCTGCGGGTCACGTTGCCGGACTGCTGGCCGACCTGGCTCACGCAGCCACCGGCCACCTGGCCGACAACGGCCGAATCGATCCCGGCCCGTTCCACGGTCGCCGCGAGAATATCGCTGAACAAATCCGGTGCTAGGTAGTGGGCGAGGCCACCGCGTTTCTTGCCGACCGCGGACCGGACGGCTTCGACGATCATCACGTCGGACATATGTCTCCTCATGAACTGGTGATCACAGGTAGTAGCGGCCGAGCGACTCGACGACCAGCGCCGGCTTGTCGCCACCGGCGATTTCGACCTCGGTCTGCACGGTGAGTTGCACAGCCGGACCGTGCTCGGTGACCTCGACGAGGGTCGAGGAAGCGCGAACTTCCGAGCCGACCTTCACCGGCGAGACGAAGCGCAGCCGGTTGGCGCCGTAGTTGATCGCCATCTTGGCCTGCACACGATAGATTTGGCTGGTCAACACGGGTAGCAAGGAAGCACTGAGCCAACCGTGCGCGATCGTCGCCCCGAACGGGCCCGTCGCGGCGCGCTCGGCGTCGACGTGAATCCACTGGTGGTCACCGGTGGCCTCGGCGAACTGGTCGATTCGTGACTGTTCGATCGTCAACCACGCACTGTGACCGAGGTGTTTGCCCACCGAATCCCGAATCTGTTCGAGATCGGTGAAGACCAAGGGCCCGCCCGCATCATCGGTGTTGTGCTCGGTCACGAAGTACTTCCTCTCGCCGGGGCCGGCACCCGGAGCAGGGGCAGGCGTCACTAACAGGCTTACTATTTCAATGATAGAACTATATAGTCCCAAGATAAGTGAACACCAGGGCGCTCGGGCGGTCGGATGCGACCGGCGAGGAGCCCCAGGTCGACCGAAGGAAGTTTCCATGGGCGAGCGATACGCCGATTTCCCCAGCCTCAGACTCGAACTCGGCAAGCACGGAGTGATGCACCTGATCCTGGACGGACCGGCGCTCAACTCGGTAAGCCCTCGGATGCACCGCGACCTCGCCGACGTCTGGCCGATTCTCGGACAGGATCCGGAAGTGCGTTCGGTCCTGATCTACGGCGCCGGAAAGGCCTTCTCCTCGGGTGGCAATTTCGACCACATCGAGCAGATGACCAACGACTACGACACCCGGCTGCAAACCATGCGCGAGGCGCGCGATCTCGTGCTGAACCTCGTCGCGTTCGACAAGCCGGTGGTCTCGGGCATCCGCGGCCCCGCCGTCGGCGCGGGCCTGGTGGTGGGCATGCTGGCCGACGTCTCGGTAGCGGGCAAGAAGGCCAAGATCATCGACGGTCACACCCGCCTCGGCGTCGCCGCCGGCGATCATGCCGCCATCTGCTGGCCGCTGATGATGGGCATGGCCAAGGCCAAGTACTACCTGCTCACCTGCGATCCGCTGAGCGGCGAGGAGGCCGAGCGCATCGGCCTGGTCTCACTCTGCGTCGATGACGACGAGGTGATCACCAAGGCCGAGGACATCGCGACCCGGCTGGCTCAGGGCGCGCCCACCGCGGTCCAGTGGACCAAACACAGCCTCAATCACTGGTACCGCTCGGCGATCCCAGCGTTCGAGGCCTCGCTCGGCATGGAGTTCATCGGATTCGGCGGTCCCGAGGTGCGCGAAGGCCTGGCCTCGCACCGCGAGAAGCGGGCACCGCAGTTCGTGACGGAGCCCGCACAGGAGATGAACTGATATGGGAACCATCAAAGTCGCGCTGGTGACCGGCGCGTGCGGCGGGATCGGCGGCGCCATCGCCCGCCACCTGGCCGAGGCCGGATACTCGATCGCCGCCTGCGATCTCGATAAGGCGGCGGCGGCCGAACTCGCGACCACGCTGCCCACACGCAGCATCGGGGTCGGGGTCGATATCACCGACAGTTCCGCTGTGGCGGCCGCGGTCGCGACAACGGAAGCCGATCTCGGCCCGATCGACGTCCTGGTGAACAACGCGGGCATCGACAAGATCGAACCGTTCGTCCAGTCCACCGAGGACACCTGGAAGAAGATCGTGTCGGTCAACTATCTGGGCACCGTCACCGTCACCCGCGCCGTACTCGACGGCATGATCGAGCGCCGGTCCGGGCGGATCATCAACATCTCCTCCGACGCCGGTCGGGTCGGATCGTCCGGTGAAGTCGTCTACTCGGGCACGAAGGGCGCGGTCATCTCCTTCGGCAAGGCCTTGGCCCGGGAAGTGGCGACCAAGGGCATCACCGTGAATACGGTGTGTCCCGGACCGACCGATACCGCACTGCTCCAACAGGTCGCCGACTACAGCGAGAAGATGTTCGAGGCGACGCGCCGGGCGGTTCCGATGAAGCGCATCGGGCAGCCCGACGATGTCGCCCCCGCCGTCGTCTTCTTCGCAAGCGAAGGCGCCGCCTACATCACCGGCCAGACGCTGTCCGTCAGCGGCGGCCTCACGATGGCATGAGCGCGGCCACCAGCGTCACGGTCGAGCGCGGCGGCAGCGTCGCGACCCTGACCCTCGACGGGGCCGCGCGGCTCAACCCGATCGGCACCTCGACCTGCATCGCGCTCGCCGCGGCCGTCCGCGAAGTGGAGGGCGATCCCCGGGTGCGGGCGGTCGTTGTGCACGGCGCCGGGCGCGCGTTCTCGGCCGGAGCCGATATCGACGAGATCGCCGGATTGGGCCACCGTGACCAGTTCGAGCAGTTCATCCACACGTTCACCGACGCCCTCGAGCTGATCGAAGCGAGCCCACTGCCCTTCGTCGCCGCGATCGACGGCGCCGCCATGGGTGGCGGACTCGAACTCGCGCTGGCTTGCGACCTGCGAGTGGTGTACGGATCCGGGAAGCTCGCGCTGCCCGAGGCCAAACTCGGTGTGTTGCCGGGCGCGGGCGGAACCCAGCGGCTGCCACGACTGCTCCCGCGCGGTATCGCCATGGAGATGATCATGCTCGGCCGGACGATCACCGGAACCCGCGCTTACGAACTCGGTCTCGCGAATCATCTCAGCGACTCGCCGGAGTCGGTGTTGTCCGACGCACGAGCGCTCGCCGACGAACTCGCGGCCGGGGCGGCCCTGGTCCCTCAGATGACCAAATCCCTGCTCCGCGAGACCGCGACCGGCACCGTCGCCGACGGTATCGTCCGGGAGCGGGCCGTGGCCACCGACCTGCACGACAGCGCGGACGGACGCGAGGGATTCCGCGCCTTCGTCGAGAAGCGGTCCCCCCGATTCACGGCGGAGCGCCGATGAATATCGACTACCCTCCCGAGGCCGAGACACTGCGCGCGGAAGTCCGCGAATTCCTCGCCCGCGAACTCCCGTCCGACTGGGCGGGCCTGGGCGCTCTCGACAGCGACGAATCCCGCCGGTTCACTGCCTGGTGGCGCGGCAAGCTCGCCGAGACCGGGTATATCGCACCCAGCTGGCCGACCGAATACGGCGGCGCGGGGTTGAGCAAACTCGGGCGAGTGATCCTGGCCGAGGAGTTCGCGAAGGCGGGTGTCCCGCCCTACGGTCTCAATGACAATTTTTCGATCAAGATGATCGGCAATCTGCTGCTGCGCTACGGCACCGACGAACAGAAGCAGCACTTCCTGCCGCGGATCGTGCGCGGCGAGGACACCTGGTGCCAGGGCTTCTCCGAGCCGGGCGCCGGATCGGATCTGGCGGGGCTGCGCACCCGGGCCCGCTTGGTCGACGGCGAATGGATTATCGACGGCCAGAAGATCTGGACCTCCGATGCGCGCAGCGCGAACTGGATCTTCCTGCTCGTGCGGACCGAGCCCGAAGCGCCCCGCCATCGGGGTATCACCATGCTGCTGGTTCCGATGGATCAGCCCGGCATCACGATTCGGCCGATCACCATGATGACCGGCGGGAGCAACTTCAACGAGGTGTTCTTCGACGGCGCCCGCACGGCCGAAGCGAATGTCGTGATCGGCCCGGAACAGGGGTGGACAGCCGCCATGGCGCTGCTGGGCCTCGAGCGCGGCGACGAGGCGGCCACCAACCCGATCTCCTTCCGCGCCGAGGTCGACCGGCTCATCGACCTGGCCCGCGAACGCGGTCTCACATCCGACGAGCTGGTCCGAGACCAGCTGGCCCGCGCCTACACGCGAGTCGAAATCATGCGCTATCTCGGACTGCGGACACTCACCGGCTGGCTCAAGGGCGAAGCACCGGGCCGCGATGCCTCGATCTCGAAGCTCTACTGGAGCGAGCATCACCGCGAGACCACCGATCTGGCGGTGAGTCTGCTCGGAGCGGACGCGCTCGCGCCGACGGGCCGCGCACCGATCCGGCACTATCGGGCCGACGATCCCGGCGCACCGAATTCCTCGGCGTCCTGGACCGAGACCTGGATGGCCGCGATCTCCGGCACCATCTACGCGGGCACCTCGCAGGTGCAGCGCAACATCCTCGCCGAGTCGGTGCTCGGCCTGCCCAAAGAACCCCGCCCGCAATGAATTCCGATCGGTGCGCCCCGTTCGATCGCACCGGATCCGCCAGGAGGCACTCATGACCGATTCCAGTACTTCGGACCAACCCATACTGCGCGAGGACACCGACGGCGTCGCGATCCTGAGCTTCAACCGCCCCGACCGCAACAACTCGTGGTCTGTGCCCATGGAGCTGGAGTACTACCGGCTGCTGCACGAATGCGAAAACGACCCCGAGGTCCGGGTCATCGTGGTCACCGGCGCGGGCCGCAGCTTCTGCCCGGGCATGGATACCGCGGCACTGGCCGCTCAGACCGCCGACCCGACCCTGACCACGGAGCCGCACAAACGGGCACCGATCACCACACCGCGTTCGATCCGCAAGCCCGTGATCGCGGCCATCAACGGCGCCTGCGCCGGTATCGGCCTGATCGCCGCGTTGAACTGCGATATCCGCTTTCTGTCGTCGAAAGCCAAGGTCACCTGCGCTTTCTCGCAGCGCGGAATCATGGCCGAGCACGGTCTGGCCTTCACGCTGCCCCGCGAGATCGGCACCTCCCGCGCCTTGGACCTCCTGTTCTCCTCGCGCATCGTGATGGGGCAGGAAGCCCTGGACCTCGGCCTGGTCGATCGGGTCTTCGAGCCCGAGGAGCTGATGCCCCGCACGCTCGAATACGCGCGTGGGCTCGCCGCCAACAGCTCCCCCGTGGCGATGGGTGTCATGAAGCAGCAGGTCTACGAAGCATGGGAAACCACCCACGAGGAAGCCCGCACCATGGCGATCCGCTGGTGGTATGACACGCTGCGGGGCCACAGCGACTTCAAGGAGGGCGTCACCTCCTACCTGGAGAAGCGCCCGCCCGCCTTCTCGCCGTGGGACCCGGCCACGCCGACGGTGCCGGCCCCGTTGCCGAAAGACTGAATCACAACACGTCGAAGGAATAGTCATGGGACAGATGGGGCCGTCCCAGGTTTTTCCACGGCGTCCCTGCGGATCGGCGCCAGCGGGGAACTGGTATCAACTCGACGTAGGGGCTCCCAGAATTGACCGCTGAATAGATAAATAATTCACCTTAAATAAAGCTGGAGTTGATCGCCTTTCCCAGGTTCTGTGAGGTGTCCGCTGCGAAGCGGAGATCGCCTGCGCGACGATTTCGCGTAGCGAACCATCGATCACAAATCGTTATCGTTCACGGGCGAGCAATTGCCGGCGATCGTGTAGCTCTATCAGGAGGAGCCGATGTCCGATCGCACCCGCCGCTGGCTGATCTCAGGGGTATCCTCCGGATTGGGACGCGCGTTACTCGAGAAGCTCGCTGCCGACGGCGAGCAGGTTATCGGAACAGTGCGCAAGACCGCTGACCGAGACCGGCTCGCGCAGTTCGGCTCCAATGTCATCCCTGTTCAAATTGATCTCACCGACAGTGCCGATAATGTCTCAGCAGTGGTACAGCAGGCAATCGAGCAGCTCGGCGGCCTGGATATCCTCGTCAATTGTGCAGGCTACGGACTAATCGGAGCCGTCGAGGAGACAACGGAGGACGAGGCGCGTCATCAGGTCGAAACCAATTTCTGGGGTCCGTGGAAACTGACGCGTGCGGCGCTTCCGTTCCTGCGCGCCTCCTCGGCTGCGCATATCGTCAACGTATCGTCGATCGCCGGTTTCAGCGGTGCGCCGGCCATGGGGTTATACGATGCGTCGAAGTTCGCGCTCGAGGGTATGAGTGAGGCATTACGGCTGGAACTCGAACCGCTCGGGGTACGAGTGACCATCGTCGAGCCGGGCGGGTTCCGGACGAATTGGGCAGGCCCCGGTCTCGTCATGTCCGAAAACGAAATTCCCGAATACGCGCCCTCGACCGAGTGGATCCGAAAGCGGCTGCCATCGCAGAGCGGATCGCAGCCGGGTGATCCGGAACGCGCTGCGGTGGCGATTGCCACGCTGATCGACTCCCCGAAACCGCCGCTGCGTTTACCGCTCGGCAGCGATGCGTCCAAGGCTCTTCGCGCAAAGAGCACCTCGATCCTCAGCGAACTGGACGAGTGGTCGGCTGTGTCGGCCAGTACAGATTTCCCTGTCGAAGAACAAGGTCCAACTCCGGATTCCGGCCGAATCGCGAGTAGACCGCGCCCATAGCGACCCCATGGTTCGACCCGCAGAATTCGGGCCTCGATGAGTGAATGACGCCGACTGCCGACTACTTCAGTCGGTTCGACGACCGCCGTCGAACCGCCGAAACCGTCCAGCATTCTATGTATAGGAGAGAATATGGTGACTTCGTCCGACTCGATTGAGGAGAACAAGGTTTTTCCACCGCGCGGGAACTTCGGCGGCCACGCCCTTGTCTCACCGTTCGAGCCCGACGCAGCCTCGATGGATTCCGACGAACCATTGTTCGGTATGCCACCCGAGGCGCTCTATCTATGGGGGACACTTCGCGACGAGGAGGGGGATCTCCACACCATTATGCGGCGGATCCCCCATACGCAGCCCGCGACCACCCGGCGAACCCTGGTAGTCCAGACCACTATGGGCGGCGCCTCCGCCCTGAAGATGCACCCGTGCGGACGTTCGGCAGCGCCGCACACAAACTTCGTACGAGAACTCGTCGGCGATAACGCTGTCGAATGGCGCAGTACACCCGATGCCGAGGGCGCCCCGTTCCGGGTGCAATGGCGACCCGATGGATGTACATGGATCGAAGAGGGCACCTTCGAACTCGAGGGAAAAATGATCCGGCCCGGGATGCAATGGTACGTTCCGGGACCCAATGCGAGCCTGGCCTATATCGCGACGATCTTCGAATTGGAAGGGACGATCTTCGGCCGAAAGTGTCGCGGCCTGATCGGCTTCGACCAAATCTATATGTACGAAGGTGGCGAAGTCTACAAGACGAAAGACCCCCTCATCGAAGAGGGCCTCGAAATGCTTTGGTACACCTGGGCGACCCGCTACAAAGACGGCAGCGTCGACGCCGGGCACTTCATGCTGGGCAACGACAAGTTCGGCTTCGCGATCTTGACCGACGAAAACGAAAACATCCGCATCACCTATGACACCGACGGCGAGATCACCTACGACGAGGACGGGTACTGGCAAACCGGCGCGCGGTTCTCGATGGCGGGAGAGGAGTTCGAGTTCCTCCCGGATCCTCGCGGCCGTATGCCCGACCTCGGCAATATCCCAAACCCGCAGGTGGACGGTCGATGGCGCCGAGTAGGGGATACTCGGGAACCGGATGTGTGGTTCGCCTGGGGAGAAGCGGTCCCATCGCACGGGGGTAAGCAGCAGAACAGGTACAGCTACTGACCAGACCTGACAACAGCGCCACCCGAGATTGTCTCGGGTGGCGCTGTTGTCAGGTGCGATCGGCAGTGAACGCTGTTTTTTCGTCAGCCGAGGTCGAGCGCCCCCACCGGCACGCTGGATTCCGTCTCCTCGAGCCGGGCGAGGAGACTCCACGCCCGCGCACTCCCGAGGCCGCTGGCCGTGACGAATTTGATCCCCAACTGTTCGTCGTCGAGAGGTTTCTCCGGACTTCCGGAGCGGTCCGGGACCTCGGCGCTGTAGCGGTCGCCGTTCACCGAGACGGTCACCCGCGCACCACGCCGGGACGGGAACCGTTCGTCGAACTCGCGATCCACCACTAGGCGGACACGCCGCGTCAGCGTGCGCAGCCCCGCGTCGGGTTCGACGCCCGGGTCGAAGGGTTGTGCCGGGTCGCGGGTGAGCGCGGCGGACACCAGGTGCGCGATACTGAACCGCCGCTCGGCCGGACTGACCGGTTCTGCGATACCCGCCACCGCGACCGCCGCGGAGTAGGTTTCGACCACGACCTCGTCCACCGTGTGCCCGCGGACGCGGCCGCGCAGCGACAGCGCCGCATCTATCGGCGCGAAGGCGTGGCCGCAGCACTGATAGGGCTTGACGGTGATGCGCGCAATGGCCGGCGCCTCGTCCCACGCCGCGCGTGAGATCTGCCAGTTCGTATCGGTCCCGGTCGCGACGGCCAGCCCGGCGGGGCCCTCCAGCACGTTGCGCGCGCCGCTCAGGCCGCCGGCCGCGGCGGCCGCGGCGACGACACCGGCCTGCGCGGCGGCGCCGGCGTGCATCGGTTTGCCCTCGGCGTCGCTGCGGAATGTCTGCTGCAGGCCACCGCACATCGTCGCTGCCAGCGACAGCGCGTTCACGAACGTGGGGATGTCCGCATCGTGCAGGTCTGCCACGGCGGCCGAGGAGCCGAGAGCTCCCGCCGTGCCGGTCGTATGCCAGTGCCCATAGTGGGTGGGCCCCAGATCGGCCGCGACACGGCACCCGACCTCGTAACCGATGGCGATCGCCCGCAACAGCCGTCCGATGCTCGTATCGATCCGGTCGGCTTCCGCCAGGGCGGCGGCCACTGTCGGGGCGCCCGGGTGATAAAGCCCGGGTGCGTAGATGTCGTCCAGTTCTTGGGTATGTGCCGCAGCGCCGTTCACCATCGCTGCCACCGAGGGGGCTACCCGTTCGGTGCTACCCATGATGCGGCTGGGTCCGGTGGCCGGCAGCAACCCTGCGAGCAAGGCTTGGGCCGGCAGACCGGCCGAGCCGCCCAGGCTCACCCCCAGCCAGTCCACGAACGCCCGGCGCGACCAGCGCTCGACGTCCGGTTCCGTCATCCGCTTGCGATGCTCGATTGCCTGCGCAGCCAGCGCCTCCACCACCGTGTCGACTGCCATCACAGCTCCTGCGAGTACACCGAGACCACCGCGTCGACCGCGACGACACCGTCGGCACGGACCAGGACGGGGTTGAGTTCGGCCTCGGCGACGACCGGATTGCGCAGTGCGAGCCGGGATACCGCGCTCACCGCGTGCGCCAGCGCGTCCAGGTCTCCGCGCGGCAGGTCGCGGTATCCGTCGGCGGCGCGAAACGCGGTCACCTCATCGATCAACGCGCGAGCCTCGGCCGGGTCGACGGGCGCCGGGCGCACGCTGCTGTCGCGATACAGCTCGGTCAGCACGCCACCGGCCGCGACCACCACCACCGGGCCCACGTCCGGGTCGCGCCGGAAACCGATCAGGGCTTCGACGACACCGTCCGTCATCTGCTGTACGAGCAGGCGGTCCACGGTCAGGCCTGGCCGGCGCTGTCCGACCGTATCGCGGATCCGCGCGGCCGCCGCGGCGAGTCCCGGACCGGTCGTGACGCCGAGCACCACCCCGCCGAGTTCGGATTTATGGGCCACCGAAGCGTCGAGAAGTTTGACCGCCACCGGGCCGCCTATCGGCAGTTCGGCGGGCAGATCGTCGAGGCGCACCACCGCGCGCGGCGCGACCCGCACCCCCATCTCCTCGAGAAGAGTGTAGGAATCGTTCTCGTCCAACGGTTTCGGCGCGACCCCTACGGGCGGTACGGCCACCTCCGTCCGGACCGGCGCGCGCCGCGCGAACACGGCCGCGATCGCATCCGCGCACGATTCGGGGGTGCGGAAGGCGCTGACGCCCTTGGCCCGCAGCATCGCGAGCGCTTCCGGGGCGGCGGGCACCACGAAGGCCGCCAGCGGAGTGCCGCGGTCGGCGCACTCGATGATCGGCGCCACGCTGACCTCGGGGGTGAACCGCGCCGAACTGCCGGGCACGGCAACGACGGCATCGAACTCCGGTGCGTCGACCAGGACCTCGAGGACGGCCTTGATCGTGGCGTACTTCGTCCCCGCCAGCGTGAGGTCGATCAGGGCGGCACCGTGGGTGTGCACTCCCAGATCCGCTAGGCGCGCTGCCGTTTCGGCAGACGGGCCGGTCAGAATCGCGCCGCGGTCGGCCAGGGCGTCGACGATCATCGCGCCGCCGCCGCCGGTGGTCGAGACGACGCCGACCCGTGGCCGCGACGGCGTCGCAGACAGCGGGATCCGGCGGGCCAGATGCTGGGATTCGAGCAGCGCCTCGAATGTCCGCACCCGGGCGATGCCGAGCGAGATGAGGAACGCTTCGGCGACCGCGTCGTCGCCGGCCAACGCGCCGGTGTGCGAAACCGACAGCCGGGCACCGGCATCCGAGCGCCCCAGCTTGTAGGCGACGACCGGCTTGCCCCGCTCGGCGGCCAGCCGGGCGAAATCGGCGAGATCCGTTGCGTGGGTGAGGTTTTCCAGAAACAGCGCGAAGCCGGCAACCTGTGGGTCGTCCACCGCGCCGCGGCAGATCTCCCCCAATGAAAGGTCCAATTCGTTCCCGGTCGAGACCATCGAGGCGAATCCGAGGCCCATTTCCGCACCCCGTGACAGCAGAGCGCCCAGCGCGCTGCCCGACTGCGAGGCCACGAAGATATCGCCACTGGGCAGGGTGTCATCGGCGAACGCCGCGTTACCTGTCAACGCCATTCGCCGAGGCAGGTTCGCGATACCGAGGCTGCTCGGCCCGAGCAGCCGCAGCGAGGAGCCGGCGACGATCTCGGTGAGTTCCGCGCGTCGGCGCCTGCCCTCGGCGTCGGTGGGCAGGAACCCGTCGGCGATCACGGTCGCGACCCGGACTCCGAGTGCCGCGCATTCGCGGACCGCCGCGACGGCGGCATCGGCTCCGGTGAGGATGAGCACGTGATCGGGGACGGTGGGCAGAGCGCTCAGCGAGGGCCAGGCCCGCTCACCCAGCACCATCTCCCAGGTGGGGTTCACCGGGTAGACCTCGCCGTCCCAGCCCTGCGCCCGGAGGTAGCCGAGCGGGCGGGCGGTGGTCTTTCCCGGCGTGTTCGAGGCACCGACGATGGCGACCGTTCGCGGGTCGGTCAACGCCCGGTAGAAGTCGGGTTCCATTTCGTCACCGCGCCCGCTGCGAGAACCGGCGACCGAAGACGTCCTCGGCGATGCGATTCTTCAGCACCTCCACCGAACCACCCGCGATCATCCAGCCGCGGGTGCGGCGGAAGCAGTACTCGACGAGGGTTTCCTCGCCGAATCCGGTCGCGCCCATCGCCTGCACCGCCACATCCGCGGCGAAGAATCCGGCCTGATTCGCGGCCAGCTTGGCCATCGCGGTCTCACCAGCGGTCGGCAGGCCGTTGCGGTCGCCGTTGCGCGCGGCGCGTTCCAGCAGCAACTGCGCGGACTCCAGTTTGACCGCGGCGTCGGCGAACATCCACTGCAACCCCTGGAATTCCGCCAGCGGCCGGCCGAACTGTTCCCGGGTCAGGACGTACTCCTTGGCTCGGTCGAAGGCGTAGCGGCCGACCGCGATCGAGCGGGCGCTGTTGCCGAGCCGTTCCACGTTGAATCCGCTGATCTGCTTTTTGAAACCGCCCTCCCCCAACAGAACCTGGGAGTCCGGGATGAAGCAGTCCTCGAAGTACAGCGGGCACCAGTGCTCGCCGTTCATGTACCGCGACGGAGGGCCGACGGTCAGACCAGGGGTGCCGCGGTCGATCAGCACGGATCCGATACCGCCGGTGCCCGGACCGAATCGCAGGTAGACGAGATAGACATCCGCGTCGGCGCTGTGGGTGGAGAAAACCTTGGTGCCGTTGACAACCCAGCCGCCCCCTTTGCGCGTCGCGCTGGTGGTCATCTCGGTAGCGGCCGAACCCGCTTCCGGTTCACTCATTCCCAGTGCGATCAGCAAGTCGCCGGAGAGAAGTCCGGGCAGGTACTTCGCCCGCTGGCCCTCGGAGGCGTACTGGGCGAACGTGCGGATCGGACCGAAGTTGCCCGCCTGCACCACATCCGCGCTGCGCGGGCAGCCGCTCGCCACGGCCTGGATAGCGGTGACCGCGGCGAGCAGACCGGCGCCCTGACCGCCCAGCTCTTCGGGAATGCTCAGTCCGAGCAGTCCCTGCTTGGCGAGCAGTCGCGCGGTATCGCGTTCGTAGTCCGGCGAGTGCGCACGGGCGAGGGCTCCGGGTGCGAGCTGATCGGCCGCGAATGCTTCGGTGGCCGTACGGAATTCGGCGAGCACCTCCGGGTCGTCGATCACTGGATATCCTCCTGGCTGGATACGAGCGGGGGCTCGTGCAGTACGGCGATGCGGCCGGCCGCATCGGGGTCGAGCAGCCGATACTGCTCGAAGAGCTTCGGGTCGTGGCCCGGGATCACGTGAGCCGGCGAGTCGGCCAGCCTGCTGATCGTTGCGAACCCGTCGAGCGTGCCCTCGACGTCGACCATGGCCGGAAAGGGATTCGAGTCGTACAGGTTCTCCGCGAAGTGGATGGCGTCGCCGGCCAGCACGACCCGCCCGCGGTCGGTGTCGACCGTGACGATCTGCGAACCCCGGGTGTGCCCGCCCACCAGCTCCACCTGAATGCCCGGCAGCACCTCATGGCGACCGTCGACCACATCGACGCGTCCGGCGAACAGCAGATGGACGAGTTCGGCGACATCGTCGGGTTCGTAGAAATGGCTGAGCCGGTGGTGCCGCATCGCGGAGCCGGTCACATACGCCATCTCAGCGCCTTGCACCACGATCCGCGCATCCGGAAAGTCGCCGAGATTACCTGCATGGTCGAAGTGCAGGTGGGTCAGCACAACCGCACGAACATCGCGGCGCCGGAACCCGAGCAGCTCGACCGCCTCCCCCGGGCCGAGGTCGAGTTCGCGACCGCGTCGCCGACCGGCCTCGAGGCTGAACCCGGTGTCGACGACCACCACGTCGTCGCCCCGGGCAGCGACCCAGACGATGAAGTCGATGTCGCTGTGGCCGCACCGGTCGCCCGGAACCAGGAAATTGTCGCGGGTCTGTCGTTCGCCCCGGCCCATCCGGATACCCCAGAGCCGCCAGCGTGCGGCGACCGGCTCAGGCATCGCCTTCGACCAGTTTGATCATCACCGGGTAGTAGTTCGCGCCGTACCCGGCATCGCGGGTGCGCTGCAACAGGTCCATGGTCTGGAGCCCGGCGGCGGCCGGAATATCGGATTCCTGCGCGAGTTTCAATGCGAGGGCAAGATCCTTGATCGCGTACTCGACGGGGAACGCTCGCTCCGGGAACTCGTCGACCAGCATGGTCGCCGACGCGGTCCGGCGCAGGGCGAAACTGTCGGCCGAGCCGAGCTTCAACGTGGAGAACAGCGTGTCCGGCCTGACACCGGCCGCCCGGCCGATCGCCAGCGCCTCGGCCAAGGCGTTCATATTGAGGAACAGCACCATGTTGTTCAGGATCTTCAGAACCTGGCCATTGCCGATCTTCCCGGCGTGCACGATATCGCTGCCCATACAGGACAGCAGTGGCCGCAGCTCCTGGAAGATCTCGTCGTCCGCCCCGACCGTGATCAGCAGCGTGCCGTCCTCCGCGGCCTGGCGTAGCCGGGCGACCGGCGCGTCGACCAGCGTGATTCCGTTCTCGGCGAGACGGGTGGCCAGTGCGCGGGTGCCCGCGACATCGCTCGTACTCATATCCACGACGACCCGCGGTTTCTGCGCCGCGGCGGCGAGTTCGGCACACACGGATTCGACCTGCACGATCGAAGGCAGCGACAGGAAAACGATGTCCGCAGCCTGGGCGACTTCATCGACGCTCGCGGCGGCCTGCGCGCCCAGTTCCGCGGCGTCGGCCACCGCCGCGGTTACCGGATCGTAGACGACGACCGGATGGTTGCTGCGCCTGATCAGGTTCGCGCACATCCGCGACCCCATGACGCCGAGCCCGATGAAGCCGAGCGTCGCCGCCTCCGGCCCTTGCCCGCTCATGCCTCCGCCTCGCTGGCGCTCGGCTCCAGCACGGGCGGGAGCCCGGCTGTGTCCATCGTCCGCTCGCTGCGCTCGCTCATGCGATGTCCATGATGACGCTCTTGACCTGGGTGTAGTGATGCACCGCCTCGGTCCCTTTCTCTCGTCCGAGCCCGCTGTTCTTGTAACCTCCGAACGGCACCTCGACGCCGGCGCCGATGTACCGGTTCACCTGAACCTGACCGGCCTCCAGGCGCTCGGCCACCTGATGCGCCGTCGCGAGGTCGCGGGTGAAAACCCCGGCAGAAAGCCCGTATTCGGTGTCGTTGGCGATCGCGATCGCCTGTTCGAGTGTCTCGAACTCGAGCACGGACTGAACCGGCCCGAAGATTTCCTCGCGGGCGATACGCATCTCGTTGGTGACGTCCTGGACGAGCGTCGGATTGATGAACCGGCCGCCGACCGACGGCTGGTCACCACCGATCACCACCTGGGCGCCCTCCACACGCGCCGAATCGATGAAGGACGCGACCCGCTGCAACTGCCGGTCCGAGATCAGCGGACCGACATCGGGATCGTCGAGCCCGTGCCCCACCGACAGTCCCGCCATCCGCTCGGCGAGCAGTTCCACGAACTGCGGCCGTACCGCGCGGTCCACGAGCAATCGAGTGGTCGCAAAGCAGGATTGGCCGGAATTGCGCACCACAGCCTGGGCGCCGGCCGCGGCCGCCGCCGCCAGATCCGCGTCGGCACAGACGATCGTCGGCGATTTACCCCCGAGTTCGAGGTTGACACCGATGATCCGGCGGGCGGCCACCTCGCCGACCGCACGCCCACCGGCGACCGAACCGGTGAACGTGATGTGCCGGACGAGTTCATGCTCGGTGAGCGCTTTCCCCGTCGGATCCGCAGCGCCCAGAACGACATTGCACAATCCGGGCGGGAGACCTGCCTCGACAAGTAGTCGAGCGAGATACACCGAAGTGAGCGGGGTCATCTCGGACGGCTTCACCACCACGGCGTTACCGGCGGCGAGGCACGGCGCAACGCCCCTGGCCAGTTGGGTAAGCGGCGCGTTCCACGGCGTGATGTGGGCGACGACGCCCAGCGGCTCACGGCGGGTGAACGCGAAGGTGCCCGAAGCCTGCGGCAATGTCTCGCCGTGGATTTTGTCGGCGAGCCCGGCGTAGTACTCGAAATAGCGGGCGCTGCCGGCGATATCGGCCCGTGCCTGTGACAGGGGCTTGCCCGAATCGATGCATTCGAGCCGGGCCAGCAGATCGGCGTCGCGACGGATGGCAGTGGCGGCACCGGCCAGCAACCTGCCGCGCTCGGCGGGCGATATCGCGCGCCACCGCCGGTAAGCCTCGTCCGCGTTGCGCACCGCGTCGTCGACGACCTCCGCCGAACTCGTTTCGAAGCCGGCCACCACCGCACCGGTGGCCGGGTCGTCGACGTCGACCCAGCCACCGCGTCCGAGCCCGGTGAACTCACCGCCGATATGTGCGGTGAGCACGTCGGTCAGTCGGGCTCGGCCGAGCACATCGGCAACCTCGGGCCGGAATGTCGTTGTCATCTCACGCACCCTCCCGATCCCCTACTCGCGGGCGTTCACCCGACGCGCTGACGGTCAGCACTGCCTCGGCGAGAACCTTGCCGTCCGGGGTCGACACCGAGGACCGCGAGAAGTTCAGCCGGCGCCCACGTTTGGTGCAGACGCCCTCCACGATCACCTCGGGCTCCCCGGGCGCGACACCGAGGTACTGCACCGTCATACTCACCGTGGTGAAACGGCTGCCGAGGTTGTAGTCGTGCCCCGCCGCGACTGCTCCCCCGCCGACGGCGTCGAGGACTGTCGCCAGTACACCGCCGTGAAAGATGCCGTCGTGCGCGGAAAGTCGTGGCTGATACTTCAGCCGGGCACGGACCACGCCCGGTTCCCAGTCGGTGATCTCCAGCCCGATATCCGTGTTGAACGGCACATGATGACTCCAGTGCTCCCGGAACCACGAATCGCGGGCGCTGATCTCTTCGGGAGTCAACGACATGGGAACTCCTTTCCACACAATGTCGTGAGTCAGACCGTGACGCTGACCATCGCGCCCGCACGAGCAATCAACTGCTCGGCTTCGGCAACCATCCTGGTGACGAGCTCGCGGACGGTCGGGATGTCTTTGATGAGCCCGACGACCTGGCCCGCCGTCCAGATCCCGGCCTCCACATCACCGGTCTCGTACACGGTGCGCCCACGCGCGCCGGCGACGAGTTCACGGACATCCTCGAACTGACCACCCTCCGCGAGGATCCGGACAACATCTCGGCTGACGCTGTTCTTCGCGACGCGGGCGGTGTTGTTCAGTGTGCGCAGAATCAGGTCAGTGTCGCGTTCGGTGGCATCCACCATGGCTTGCTTGACGTTCTCATGGATGGGTGCCTCGGCGGTGCACATGAACCTGGTGCCCATGTTGACTCCTTCGGCACCGAGCATGAGCGCCGCGGCGAGCCCGCGGCCGTCGCTGATGCCGCCGGAGGCGATGATCGGAATGTCGAGGGCGTCCCGGGCAGCCGGGAGCAGCACGAGGTTCGTCACATCGTCTTCACCCGGATGGCCCGCGCATTCGAAGCCGTCCACGCTCACCGCGGCGACACCTACCTGCTGGGCCTTCACCGCGTGGCGCACGCTCGTGCACTTGTGGATGACCTTGACGCCGGCTTCGTTGAACAGGTCCATGAAGGGCTCCGGATTGGAGCCGGCCGTCTCCACGACCTTGATCCCGCACTCTACGATCGTTTCCGCGTATTCGCGGTGGGGCATGGGGCGGATCGACGGCAGCACCGTGAGGTTCACGCCGAACGGCTTGTCGGTCATCTCGCGACACCGAGCGATCTCCTTGCGGAGGTCCTCCGGCGTCGGCTGGGTGAGGGCAGTGATCATGCCCAGCGCACCGGCTTCGGCAATGGGGGCGACGAGTTCCGCGCGGCCCACCCATTGCATACCGCCCTGCACGATGGGGTGATCGACACCGAACAGCTCGGTAATACGGTTCGAAATCATCGGTCTAACCTCTCCTGGCCTACCGGCCTGACTGCTCTGCTGGATCTCGTCGAATTCACGAACGGTGAAAGGCCCGTCCCCGCGGTGCCGCGCCGTAGATGCGCGGCACGGCGGTGACCAGTTCTTCCGGCACCAGCGCGCGGCCGTCGCTGCTGGAGTACTCGCCCTCGATCGCCCATCCGGTCAGCCGCTGGAACTTGTCGCCGTCCACACGCACCACCTGCCCGGTGAGCCATGCCGCTTCGTCGGACGCGAGGTAGGCGACGACACCCGAAGTGTTCGCGGGATCCCGCGGATCGAAGCCGTCCGCTCGCACATCGGCCTGCACCGAACCGACACCTTCGGTCATCCGGGTGGCGGCGATAGGTGATACGGCGTTGGCGGTCACTCCATAGCGAGCCATCTCCAGCGCGGTGATCGTGGTCAGCGAGACGATGCCGGCCTTGGCCGCACCGTAGTTTCCTTGACCGACGTTGCCGAACAAGCCGGTTCCGGAAGTGGTGTTGATAATCCGGCCGCTGACCGCCTTGCCGGCCTTGCTCGCCTCACGCCAATAGGCGCACGCGTGCCGGGTGAGGACGAAGGTGCCCTTGAGGTGCACATCGATGACTGCGTCGAAGTCCTCCTCCGACATGGAGAAGAGCATCCGGTCGCGCACGATCCCGGCATTGTTGACCACGATGTCGAGGTGGCCGAACTGCTCGACCGTCGAACGCACGAGATCTTCGACGCCGGCCCAGTCCGTCACCGAGGTCCCGTTGGCCGTGGCGCTGCCGCCGGCGGCGGTGATCTCTCGGACGACGTCGTCAGCCGGGCTTTCCTTGCCGGGTTCACCATGCAGCCCGGCACCGATGTCGTTGACGACGACGGTGGCGCCGACGGCCGCCAGGGCGAGGCAATGGGCGCGGCCGAGACCGCGCCCTCCACCGGTCACGATGGCGACCTTTCCTTCGAGCATGCCCATTGGTCGAGTACTCCTCAGCGAGTCGGAACAGTTCAGGGGCGGTCCCCGTTCAAGGGACCAAGGTATCAACTAAAGGACCCAAATAGCCATAATATCTATCTATATATTACCGCCCCCGCCGTGGCACTGTCGCCCCGAGGGTCGGCTCCCGCCTCAGCCCGTTGACATCGGCCATGCAAGTCGACCGGCATGCACCTTCGATGCGCGCCGTCCAGCACTCTCGCTAACAGGAAAAAGTATACAGTTAACTAATCAACCTGTTATCCTCGACTGCGGCGGAGCTAACACCGGTTGCTTCGCAAGGACAAAGACGTCGACAGCGAGCACAGCCGCGTCACAAGGGCCGCCATTTCGAACCGGCCCGACGGCAGCAAGCGGCACACTCCCCACCCGGGTGCGCCCAGAACGTATCCGCCGAGGCAGAGCCGCCCACCGGACTACACCCTCGTAGTGCTCCCGCGCCGGCTGGACGGACGCGCAGTCGACGTCGGTACAGAAATGCAGACGGGAGTTTGTGAGCATGAGTACTGGGCAACCTGAGGCGCGCCACGATCGTATGAACACCGATGGGGAGCGCCTGGGGAGTGAGGGCCGCCCGCTCCTCGGGCTAGCCCAGACCGTCGACGCGGTCATGACCCGATACGCGGATCGTCCCGCCCTAGCCCGTCGTGCCGCCGAGATCGTCGAGGACCCCACATCCGGTCGACGGTCCCGGCGTCTACTCCCGAAGTTCACCGCCCTGACCTACAGCGAACTCTGGGCACGAGCCCGGACGATCGCCACGGCGTGGTCCGCCCAGGGAGTGCGGCCCGGCGACCGCATCGTCACGATCGGGTTCGCCAGCATCGATTACGTCACGGTCCATCTGGCTACCACCGCTGTGGGTGCGGTTTTCGTCCCGCTGCAGGCCGGCGCTCTGGTCGAACAGTTGCGCACGATCGTCGCCGAGACCGAGCCCAAGGTCATCGCGGCGAGTGCGGAACATCTGGCGAAGGCCGCCGAACTGGCGTCGGCGGTCGACCCTCGACCGTCGGTGGTCGTCTTCGACTACCACCCCGACGTCGACGACGAACGCAAGTCGTTCGAAGCGACGAACCGGCAATTCGGCGATGTCACGATCGCCCCTCTAGGGGAGGTCGAATCGTTCGGCCGGACCTTGCCCATCGCACCGCTGTTCGTCCCCGACCCCGGTGCGGACCCGCTGGCGCTGCTGATATACACCTCGGGCAGCACCGGCGCACCCAAGGGCGCGATGTATCCCGAACACCTCCTACTGAATTACTGGACGGGCAAGGTTCCCCAGGTAGCTCGCGGCGAGGCGCCGGTCAACGTGGGTTATATGCCGATGGGTCATACGTTCGGCCTCGCGACTCTCTGGCGCACCTTCCAGCGCGGCGGCACTACTCATTTCACCGCATACTCGAACCTGTCGACCCTGTTCGAGGACATCGCACTGGCCAAGCCGACCGAGTTCTACGCGGTGCCACGAGTACTGGACATGATCTACCAGATCTATCAGAGCGAAAGGGCCGCCCGGCGAGGCGAATTCAGCGATCCGGACAGTTTGGACGCGGCTGTGAAAGCCCATATCCGCGACAACGTTCTGGGCGGGCGGATCCAGCAGGTGAGCGCCGGCAGCGCACCGATCTCCGCGGAAATCAAGGCATTCGTGCGGTCCTGTCTCGACGTGCCGATCCATGACTCCTACGGGGCAACGGAGGTCGGCAATGTGATGCACAACGGCAGGGTGTCGAGCCCACCGGTACTCGAGTACAAACTCACCGACGTGCCGGAACTCGGCTATCACCGCACCGACCGGCCGCATCCTCGGGGTGAGCTGCTGGTCAAGAGCGAGAACATCATTGCGGGCTACTATCGCCGGCCCGAACTGACCGCGTCGATGTTCGATGCCGACGGCTTCTATCGGACCGGCGACATCATGGCCGAAGTCGGCCCGGGCCAGCTGGTATATATCGACCGCCGCAACAATGTGCAGAAGCTGTCCCAGGGCGAATTCGTCACCATTTCGCAGGTCGAAGAGGTATTCACCGACGACCCGGCGATCCGGCAGATCTATGTGTACGGCAACAGCGCCCAGGCGTACCTGCTGGCGGTGATCGTGCCGACCGAGACGCTCCTGCAGACCAGCGGCGACACCGAGACCCTGCGAACCCGACTGACCGAGGCACTGCAGTCGAGCGCGAAACGGGCCGGTCTGGAATCGTACGAGATCCCGCGCGGCTTCCTCATCGAGGAGCAACCCTTCAGCACCGCCAATGGGCTGCTGTCGGAGGTCGGAAAACTGTTGCGGCCACGCCTGCGCGAACGGTATGGCGAACAGCTCGAGGAACTCTACGCCACGCTCGCGCGCGGCGAAGCCGACGAGCTCGAGGCACTGCGGACCGGCGGTCCCGATCAGCCGGTATACGAGACGGTTACCCGCGCCGCGCGGGCCTTGCTCGGCTGCGCGAACACCGATCTGCACACCGATGCGCACTTCTCCGATCTGGGCGGGGACTCGTTGTCTGCGCTGACGTTCTCGAACCTGCTGCAGGACATCTTCGGTGTCGAGGTACCCGTCTCAGTGGTCATCAGTCCGGCCGGCAGCCTGCAAACCCTCGCCGGCTACATAGAGACCAGGCGCACCGTGACCGACACACGACCCACCTTCGCCGCCGTACACGGTGCAGGAGCTACCGAGATCCGGGCGAGCGATCTACGGCTGGACCGATTCATCGATGCGGCCACCCTCGATGCGGCCGCCAAGCTGCCCGAACCGGTCGATGCCGAGCCGACAACGGTCCTGCTGTCCGGCGCGACCGGCTATCTCGGCCGGTTCCTGTGCCTGGACTGGCTCGAACGTCTTGCCGCACTCGGCGGAAGACTCATCTGCATCGTGCGCGCGGCCGACGAAGCAGCAGCGCGCCGGCGACTCGCCGATACCTTCGACACCGGCGACGAGTACCTGCTCCGGCATTACCGGGAACTGGCCGCGAACCACCTCGAAGTACTCGTCGCCGACCTCGGCGAATACCGCCTGGGACTCGACGACGACACCTGGCAGCGCCTGGTGGACCAGGTCGACGCCATCGTGCATCCCGGCGCCTTGGTCAACCACATGCTGCCCTACGACCAGCTGTTCGGCCCCAATGTCACTGGCACGGCCGAACTGATCCGGCTGGCGATCACCGGCCGTATCAAGCCGTTCACGAACCTGTCGACCATCGCCGTCTCACATCAGATCGAACCGGGCCGGTTCGACGAGGTCGCCGACATCCGAGAGGTGAGCCCGGTCCGCACGTGCCACGCCGGCTACGCCAACGGGTACGGGAACAGCAAATGGGCCGGTGAGGTTCTGTTGCGCGAGGCATACGACATCTGCGGCCTCCCGGTGACGGTATTCCGGTCCGACATGATTCTCACCCACAGTCGCTACACCGGACAGCTCAATGTGCCCGATATGTTCACCCGGCTGCTGTTCAGTATCGTCGCTACCGGCCTCGCGCCGGATTCGTTCTACCAGCGCACCGAGGCCGGCGGCCCGGCGCGAGCCCACTACGACGGGCTGCCCGCCGATTTCAGCACCGCCGCGGTCAACACCCTTGGCAGTGGCCACACCGAGGGCTACCGCACCTACCACCTGATCAACCCACACGACGACGGCATCTCCCTGGACACTTTTGTCGACTGGCTCATCGACGCCGGCCACAAGATCGAACGGTTGGACCACGGCGTCTGGTTGAAACGGGCCGAAGCCGCCATGCGCAACCTCCCCGAGCAGCAACGGCAACGCTCCCTCCTGCCCTTGCTGAAGGCCTACGAGCGCCCGCTGGCGCCGACCCTCGACACCGCCGCGCGGGCCCCACGACTGGAGGAGGCCTTGGCAGCCACACCGGTCGCCGGAAGCACAGAGATCCCGCATCTCACCCGTGAGCTGATCGTCAAATACGTCGCCGACCTGCGTGCGCTCGACCTCCTGTAAACGCAAGAAGATAGTGTAATAATATTACTATTCTTGTGTGA
This sequence comes from Nocardia sp. NPDC006982, assembly GCF_042869435.1. Lineage (NCBI taxonomy): Bacteria > Bacillati > Actinomycetota > Actinomycetes > Mycobacteriales > Nocardiaceae > Nocardia > Nocardia sp. NPDC006982. The sequence goes on from NZ_JBIAFV010000001.1 coordinate 1,643,468, forward strand.
GGGAGCTGTTCATGAAGTTGCGGTTGGAGCAGGACCTGGAAGATCTGCGGACTGCCGTGGACGGTCAGGCCGCCCGGACCGTCGGCCCGCTCGCCGCGGAGGTCGACCGGGCACAGGGCTTTTCCCGAGAACTGTGGGACGCGGTGTGCGAGATCGGGTTGACCAGGCTGCCGTTCGCCGAGGAGTACGGCGGTGATGGCGGAACGGTCCGCGCCTACGTCGTCGCCACCAGGGAAATCGCCCGGCACTGCCCGGTCGCTGCGCTCTATCCCGGTACCTCGATCCAAGTGGCGATGACACTGCTGAAGCACGGAACGCCCGCACAGGTCGAGCGCTACGTACCCGGCCTCGTCGCCGGCAAATCCATGGCTTCGTGGGCATTCACCGAACCTGCAACGGGTTCCGATCCGCGCCAGATCACTACGCGGGCGGAACCCGACGGCACGGGATGGCGCTTGAGCGGCACCAAGCAGTTCATCTCCTTCGCCGGCCAGGCCGACGTCGCGCTGGTGTTCGCACGGACATCGGAAACCGCGCTGGGCGCATTCCTGGTCGACACCACCGATCCGGGCTGGCAGACCGGCCCGCCGAGCGAAGTGCTGTCGATGGGCGGCACCGAGGCGAGGCCGGTGACACTCGACGGCATCCGGCTCGCCGAGGATGCCCTGGTGGGCACGATCGACGGCGGTTTCGAAGTCATGATCGCCGGCGAAGCCTTCGGCAAGGTGCGGGCAGCCACCATCAGCGCCGGAATCGCCGCCCGAGCCCTCGAAGAAGCAAGTGCCTACGCGTTGACCCGCGAACACCGGGGCGCGCCGATCGGCCGGAAGTTCCCGACCATCCAAGCCGTGCTCGGCAGGGCCGCGGCGTCGACCCTGGCCGCGGAGTCGCTCGTCCTCACCTGCGCGGACCTGCTCGACCGTGGTCTTGCCGTGGCCGCGGAGGCCGCCTCCGCCCGGCTGGTCGCCGGGCGTGCCGCGCGCGAGTCCGCCGAGGCCGCCCTGCACGTCTGTGGCGCATATGGCCTCACCCGAGAGATGGTCGTCGAACGCCTCTACCGCGAGGCGGTGTTCTTCGATGTCTCCCAAGGTGTTTCAGAGATTCAGCAGATCATCGTCGGCCGCGAACTGCTGGCCGGCACGACTCGGCAAGGAGCGTCCTCGTGACCGGCTCCACTCATCCGCTCGACCTCACCGGGCACGTCGCCCTCGTCACCGGCGGTAACTCCGGAGTCGGCCTCGGCATGGCCGACGGCCTCGCCCGCGCCGGGGCCGACGTGTGTATCTGGGGCCGTAACGCCGCCAAGAACAAAGCAGCTGTCGACCAACTACTTGCGCACGGTCACCGTGCCGTGGCTTACGAGGTGGATATCGCCGACGAAGCCGCCGTCGTCGGCGGATTCAGCAGGCTCGTCGATGAATTCGGCCGCCTGGACTCCTGCTTCGCCAACGCCGCACTCGCCAACTCCATGACCAACCCGCCTTATCTGGATTCGACGCTCGACGAGTGGCGCAACCTCATGCGGGTGGACCTCGACGGCGCCTACCTCACCACCCGTGAGGCCGCCCGGCATATGAAAGCCCTCGGCAACGGCGGCAGCATCGTTCTCACCTCCAGCATCGCCGCGCTGTTCGGTTCACCACGGGAGGAGGCCTACGCGGCGGCCAAAGCCGGCCTGCTCGCACTGGCCCGCTCGCTCGCCGTGGAGTTCGGACGCCACCGCATCCGGGCCAACGCGGTACTCCCCGGATGGACCCGCTCCCCCGTCTTCGAGGGCTGGCTCGAAAACCCGGCCGTCAGCGAGAAGATCCTCTCGCGTATCCCGCTGCGCCGCTGGGGCACTCCGGAGGATTGGGCCGGCATCGCCATCTACTTGGCAAGCCCGGCATCGTCGTTCCACACCGGCGACACCTTCCGGCTCGACGGGGGGTTCGGAATCTTCTGATGCTCCCCGCAGTCGCGATGCTTTCCGTGCCGGGACGGCTCGCCGAGACCGTCGCGCTGGGCGCGGAGTTCGACGCCGCTGGGTTCCCCGGGCTGTACCTGCCATCGGCGGGTGATCCTGTTTCGCTGTGCCTGTCGCTGGCGCACGCCACCAAGTCCATTACGCTCGCCACCTCGGTGCTCCCGATCTATCGGCGGCACCCGAGTGATCTCGCCGCCGCCGCAAACCACGTCGCCGAGATCAGCGACGGCCGCTTCGTGCTCGGTCTCGGCATCAGCCACGCGCCGCAACGCGACCGGCTCGGCGTGCGACCGTCCTCGTTGCTCGGCGATCTGCGGGACTACCTCGACGAACTGACCGACGAGCTGTCGACGGCCGGCGGTACACCCCGGGTCGCGCTCGCGGCGCTCGGCCCGAAGATGGTGGATCTCGCGCTGACGCGAGCAGACGGGCTCATTCAGGCGAACGCGGCCCGCAGTCGGCTGCCCGAACTGATGGCCGAACTGCGTGACCGCGGTCGTCCGCCGGGATTCGAGGTCGCCGACATGATCCCGACCGTCGTCGGCGCGGACATCACGGCCGCACGAGAGCGCTGCCGCGACATCCTGCTCCCCTACGTGGCCCGTAGCCGGCCTCTCGCCTACTGGCGAGAGGCCGGCTACACCGAGGAGATGGACGTGGCCGACGCAGCGCGCCGTGACGGAGACAGCGCACGTTTGCGTGCCGCGATGACCGACCGGTGGATCGACGACATCTGCCTCTGCGGACCCGCGTCCCGCATCCGCGAAGGGCTGGCGGCTTGGTTCGAGACCGGAATCGACCTTCCGATCCTCGTGCCGTCATCGCTGCACGGTGGACACCGAACCGCCTTGCGGCAGCTCCTCGACATGTTCAGCTGATAGCTACCTAGGACCGCGTACTCCGAGCCCCATCGCTCGACCCGATCCGTTTCGCCTACGTTGCCCAAAGGGTGCGCTGGGGTGGGTGGCCGAGGAGGAGGCTGCGACTCGAGCAGCTCGTCGTCGCCGACTCCGCCCCGGTCCACCGACCACGGCCGGTCAACCGCGAGTACGCGATCTCCGGCTACGCGCGATAATCGCGCAGCAGCCCCTTGCTGATGATGGTCTTCTGGATCTCACTGGTGCCTTCACCGATGAGCAGGAACGGCGCCTCCCGCATCAGCCGTTCGATCTCGGCATCCTTCGAATAACCGAAACCGCCGTGGATACGGAACGATTCCTGGGTGACCTCGGCACAGAATTCGCTGGCGAGCATTTTCGCCATGCCCGCCGCGACATCGTTGCGCTCGCCGGAGTCCTTGAGGCGGGCGGCGTTGACCATCATGAGATGTGCGGCTTCGACTTTCGTCGCCATCTCGGCAAGCTTGAAGGAGATTGCCTGATGCTGGGCAATGGGTTTCCCGAAGGTCGACCGCTGCTGGGCGTAGGCGATTGCCAACTCGAAAGACCGGATCCCCACCCCGCAGGCACGTGCGGCGACATTGACCCGTCCCACCTCGACACCATCCATCATCTGAGCGAAACCGCGGCCGGGCTGCCCGCCGAGGATCGCATCGGCACCGATCCGGAAGCCGTCGAAATGCGCCTCGGTGGTGTCGACCCCCTTGTAGCCCATCTTGTCGATCTTGCCGGGAATGGTTAGCCCGGGTAGCACCTCTCCGTAACCGGTGGGCTTCTCGATCAGGAAAGTGGTGAGGTTGCGGTGTGGCTTGTCCTCGCCCAGATCTGTTTTGACCAGCACCGCAGTGAGATTGGAGGTGGAGCCGTTGGTGAGCCACATCTTGTTTCCGTCGATGACATAGTCGTCGGCGGACCGGGTGGCACGGGTCCTGATGGCGGCGACATCCGATCCGAGGTCGGGCTCGGACATCGAGAACGAGCCGCGGACCTCGCCGGTCGCCATTCGGGGAAGGTAGTACTCGCGCTGCGCGGGCGTACCGTGCCGAGCGATCATGTGCGCGACGATGAAATGGGTGTTGATGACACCGGACACGCTCATCCAGCCGCGGGCGATCTCCTCCACCACCAGGGCGTAGGTCAGCAGCGATTCGCCGAGCCCGCCGTATTCCTCGGGAATCGTGATGCCGAACAGGCCGATCTCCTTCATCCGCTCGACGATGTCGGCCGGATAAGTATCGGAATGTTCCAGTTCCTGAGCGTGCGGGATGATCTCACGGTCGACGAAGGTGCGGACGGTCGCCAGCATCTCGGATTGAACCTCGGTGAGTCCGGAGGTCCGGGCGAGGGTTGTCATGCGGTGATCCTTTCGAAGGGCTGGCCGGACTCGGTCGAAGACGCTCGCGTCACCGTGCTCCGCCGATCTGCCGTTTGGCTTGTTTCACCAGCTGACCGCCGATGATGAGGCGCTGGATCTCACTGGTGCCCTCGTAGAGCCGGAGCAGCCGCACGTCCCGGTACAGCCTTTCCACCGGAACATCGCGCATATAGCCGGTACCGCCGTGGATCTGCACGGCCAAGTCGGCGACCTTGCCCACCATCTCGGTGCAGAACAGCTTCACCGCCGACGGACCGACCCGCCGGTCCTCCCCGGAGACATAGCGGGCGGCTGCGTCCCGAACCATCGCCCGGCCCGCGAGAACTCCGGTGTACTGGTCGGCGATCATCGCCTGGACCAGCTGGAAGTCGCCGATCGCGGTACCGCCCTGGGTGGCGGTGGCGGCGTAGTTCACCGACTCGTCCAGACCGCGCTGTGCCGCACCGACGGCAAGCGCCGCGATATGTACCCGGCCGCGGGTCAGCGACACCATGGCCGCCTGATAACCGACGTCTTCGCTCCCGCCGACCAACGCGGCAGCGGGCACCCGGACATCGGCGAAGTGCACGTCTGCGGTCCACGCACCCTCTTGGCCCATCTTGCGGTCCTTGGCGCCGACCTGGACCCCGGGCGAATCCGCGGGCACCAGGAACACCGCGATTCCCGGGCCGTCGGCATCGGCCGGCCGGGTCCGCGCGAACACCACGAAAAGATTCGCCCACGGGGCGTTGGTGATGAAACGCTTCTCGCCGTTGATGATCCAGTCGTCACCGTCGCGGACGGCTGCGGTGCGCAGGCCCGCCGGGTTCGATCCCGCGCCGGGCTCGGTGAGTGCGAACGAGGCGACCACCTCACCGGAGGCGATGCCCTCCAGCCACCGCTGCTTCTGTTCCTCGGTGCCGTAGTTCACCAGCACCTGGCCGGCGATGCCGTTGTTGGTGCCGAACATCGACCGGAAAGCCAGGGTCGTGTATCCGAACTCCATGGCCAGTTCCACATCCTGCGTCAGGTCGAGCCCGAGGCCGCCCCATTCCTGCGGGATGGCGTATCCGAACAATCCCATCGCCGCGGCGTGGCGGCGGATATCGTCGGGAATCCGATCGGTCTCGGCGATCTCCTGTTCACGCGGTACCACTGTGTCGCGGACGAACGCCCGAGTCTGCGCCAGAATATCGGCGAAGTCCGCGGCCGACACCGATGCGGCCGTCTGCGCGTCGGCGCTGTTGCTCTCGCCGGTCATTGTGTGCTCCTGTTCCTGTACATAGCGGGGGCCTACCGAATCGGCGAACCCATTCACTGTGGCCACGGAGGCGAAAGGCTCGCTCAGCCTTGCGCCACTCCGAGGTGGCCACCGTCGATCAGCTGGTCGATCTCGTCTTCGGACGCGCCGAGTAATTCCCGCAGTACCGCCGCACCATCGGCACCCAGCAGCGGCGCGGCTCCGGCCGAGAGATGGCCGCCGTCGAACGCGGCGGGGAGCCCGGCCGCCAGATAGGTACCGATACGCGGTTGGTGTAGCACCGAGAACAATGGGTTGGTCTCGAGTTGGCCGCCGCCGACAAGTTCTTCGAAGCTGCGGTAGCGCTCGAACAACACCGAGCAGCCCGCCAGCGCCACCTCGACTTCGGCGGCGGTGTGCTCGGCGAACCAGGCGGCGAATAGCGCGTTGAGCAGATCACGATGGCGGTACCGGTCAGCGTCGGTCGAGAAGTCCACGCCCAGTGCTGTTTCCAATGCTTCGACCGCCGCGGTGCATCCGGTGACACGTACCAGGTCACGCATATGCCGGGGCGTCAGCGCCACCACCATGTACCGCACGGCATCCGCGGTGACGAAATCGTGGCCGTAGGTGCCGTACACCGCATTGCCGATAGCTGTGCGACCGGCACCGTTGACCTGGACCTCGGTGAGGTAGCCGAGGTACCCGGAGACCGCGAGGGCCACATCCGACAACGGGAGGTCGATCTCGGCACCGCGGCCGGTCTTTTCGCGGCGCCGCACCGCCGAGACGATCGCCAGCGCGGCGTACAGACCTGCCGCCACATCCCATGCGGGCAGGGCATGGTTCACCGGTCCGGCGTGGGATTCCGGTCCCGTGATCATGGGGAAACCGGACGCCGCGTTCACCGTGTAGTCGACGGCGGCACCTCCGTTCGGGGTGCCGGTGAGGCGCAGCGTGATCACATCGGACCGCACGGCGCTCAACGCCGCGTGGCTCAACCAATCCCTTCCACCGGCGTTGGTCACCAAAATCCCACCACCCGGAGCGGTGACGAGACGCTGTACCAGATGCTGCCCCTCCGGGCTGCGCATATCACAAGTTACAGAACGCTTTCCACGGTTGAGCCCGGTCCAATAAATACTTTCCCCGGATTCCGTGACCGGCCAGCGGTTCTTGTCCCCGGCCCCGCCGATCGGATCGACACGAATGACTTCCGCACCCAGTTGCGACAGGGTGAGGCCGCACAGCGGGGAAGCGACGAAACTCGATACCTCTACGATTCGCACACCGGCCAGCGGCCGCAGGTCGGGCAGGTCCGTCATGCCATCACTGCCGTGAATCGCCAGTCCAGAACAGGCCGGCTCGATGCGTTCCCGCTGTGCGCCTGCACGATCGAGCGCAGCCGCACCGCGGTACCCACCTCGAGCTGCTCCGCGCCTTCGACGTGCACCTCGCTGGTCAAGGTGTCGCCCTCACGTACCGGGCCGGTGTGCTCGCAGGACTCCCAGCCCAGCACGGTCACCAGGTTCGGTAGCGCACGCGTGGCCTGGCTCAGCGCCAGCCCGATGGTGTGCCCACCGTAGACCAGCCGTCCTCCCTCTCCGACCCGTTCATCGTGGTGCACCGCGGCGATATTGAGGGTCAAACGCGCCAGTTCCGGTGCGCTGGACACGACATCGCCGCTGCTGTGGAAGGTCGAGCCGACCAACTCGGGCTCGAAGTGCCGCCCGGCGGCACGCTGCCGGAAGAGTTCGAGATCCCAGCCGCCGACCGCGTCGGGCGCTGCGGACCTTCCGGTGCCGATCGTGGACAGGTCGTCCTCGTACCGCATCCGGCTCGTGGCGACGCCGGGGCTCAACGGCAACATCGCACAGCGGTAAAAGTCCAGTAATGTGCGGCCGTGCTGGTCGACAGAGATTATCCGCAGCGCAGCGAGCCCGGTCGGCGCCCGACCCGGCTTGTGTGAGTTCTCCCGCAGGGCCACAACTTCGGTTCGGGTGTAAAGGGTGTCACCGAGCAGCGGGAAACGATGGAATCGCAGACCACGGTAGAAAAGGTTCGCTTTGACGTGGTGGGTCGCGAGGGTGGACTGTCCGATTGCTATGTCCCACACCAGCGCCGGATGCGCGACCAGCTCGGAGGCGCCTGTCACCGCCTCCGACAGTCGACCGTCCAGCGGCAATCGGAGCCGGTCGCCGATGATCGCCTGGTGGGACGCGGCCAAACCGCTGGTCAGCGTGACCGCTGGGGCCGAATCGAAAACCGTGCCGCGCTCGAGCTCGTCGAAATACGGTCCACCTACCCATTGCTGGTCCACCGGCTGCTCTGTCGCCACGTGCGGATTACCTCGATCCGTTCTCGCTGGATACACCTCGGGCAGGCCTGCTTCGCCTGGAAGCACCGGCCTGACCTACAGGTGGATACTCGCAGGGCCGAGCGACAAATGTCAATACTAATACATCTATTTAACTACTTTTCTGGCACAATGGCCGTACAAATACCGAAGCAGGAGAACACGATGGCAGACCATGGGGAATCAGCACACCGGTTGGTGTCCCGGACACTGCGCGCCGGCATCGCCGCGGGCAACTACCGAGACGGCGGCAGGTTGCCGACCGAAGCCGAACTCGCCCAGCAGTATCGAGTGAGCCGCCAAACCGTGCGCCGCGCGTTCCAAGACCTCGTCGCCGACGGCACCGTCCACCGCATCCCCGGCCGCGGCACCTTCGTCCGCGAAACCGGTGGCCGCTACCTGCGCCACCACGGGTCCATCGAGGACCTGATGAGCCTGTCCTCCGATACCACCATGGAGGTCCTCACTCCGCTGCACCGCCGGGTCGATGTCGAAGCCGCCGGCCGGCTGCGCCTCGAAACGGATGTCGTATATACGATCACCTTCCGCCGCATACACGAGGGAGTTCCATTCGTGGTGACCACGGTGCACCTACCCGAGCACATCGCTCGGCACATCGCCGACCGCAGCGAGGTAGGCACGGGCGGGACGAGTCCGCATACCGTCATCGGCCTGCTCGAACCCCATCTCGAAAGCCCGATCGTCGAGGCCGCACAGTCGATTACCGTCTCGTGCGCCGACACCGCCATCGCGGCCGGACTCGATTGTGCGCCAAGCCATCCGATGCTCCGCGTCGACCGGTTGTATTTCGATGCCACCGGACAGATTGTCGACCTGTCGGTCAGCCACTTCCTGCCCGAGCGCTACACCTACCGGGTGACGCTGCGCCGCAGTACGCCTTGATGCGATGTTCGCCTGGCGCGCCTGGGACGCATCCCGGTCGACAGCCCGAGTCACGATTCAGGACGGTGGAACCTGAGTTCCGGCGGCGAGAGGGCGCCGCGAACCGGTCCAGCCGCACGGCAGACCGCAGCTCAAGTGCATTTCGGTTTCGATGCTTCCACCGCTGAACCAGCGCGTGACGACCGTAGCCGTAGCGGAGTAGCCGCAGTTCGGGCAATTCTCGAAGAAGTTCAGCACCTCACGAACGGAAGACCCGACACGGTATTCCGGACGCGCCGGCCAGCTCGGTGATGGACCGGCCGACACCTCTTGCGGTCGGCCCTCACGACCACCGGTGTAGCGCTCATCCCTGGCGGCGACACATCGGGCCCACGGTCGCGAACCTCGCGGTGACATCTCCATTATCTCCGACTCCTCCTCGATGCAGCATCCGCCAAACCTGCCCTAAATAGTAATATAATTAATCTACGCGAAGGGGTGTCCGACCGCCCCGGCCGCAACCATCCCGGCATGCGCATCGACTACCCCGAAGGCGCATTGCGCCGACACGGCCCCGCCGGCGCGTGATCGAGCGCTCCGAGCCGCTTGCGGTCGCCCATTCGCGAGTACATCGAATCCCTGAAAGCCTCCGGTCCGGTCGGGAGCGAAGGACGGCGGCGAACCCACTACTGCGGGCCGGTGCGGACAAGGTCGTATGGCACCTTTGAACGGTCGCTACGCTAAGGTATATTATCTCACTATAAATTCTTCACTGAGACGCGCGCGGGCCCGAAGCGGCGTCTTCTGATGCCGTCGCAGTTGTTCACTCGTAAAAGGATTTCAATGAGCGAGATCGTTTCGCTGCTCGTCACCGGCGCCACCGGCATGCAGGGCGGGGCCGTCGCCCGAGCGGCGCAGCAAGCCGGCATCGACGTCACCGCGCTGGTACGAAACCCGGACGCGGCGCCCGCCCGCGCACTCGCAGCAGACGGTATCCGGCTGGCAGTCGGCGATTTGGAGGACCCCGCGTCGCTACTCGCCGCATGCACCGGCCGTTCCACAGTGTTCTCCGTACAACTGCCTCCGACGCGGGACCCGGACTCGGAGCGGCGACAAGGAGCGAACCTGGTCGAAGCCGCGGCCAAGGCAGGCGTCCGACATTTCGTCCACACGTCGGTGTCCGGCACCGGATGGCGGGCCGACCACGCCCATATCGACCCGGGCGCGATGACGAACTATTGGCAGAGCAAGGAAGACGTGGAGGATGCGGTCCGGGCTGCCGGACTCACCTACACGATCGTCAAGCCGGCGTTCTTCCTCGAGAACTTCATCGATCCCAAAGCCCCGCATATGTTTCCACTGCTTTCCCGCGGTGAACTGGTGGTGGCGACCGCACCGGACACCCAGGTGGCGCTGATGGGCGCAGAGGAGTTCGGCACCATCGTGGTGACGATCGCTCGCGCCCCGGAGCGCTTTGCGGGAGCGGAGATCGAGCTGGGCAGCGACGCTGTGACCTTTTCGGAGATGGCCGACATCATCAGCGCGGTCACCGGGCGGCGCATCACAGCGTCGCACCTCCCGGCGACCGAGGTCGATCGGCGGCTCGGGAGAGCGTCCTGGACGGCCACTCAGGTCTGGCTCGACGAGGTCGGCTACCCGGCACGGCCGGAGCACGCCGCCGCGCACGGCCTTGCCGTCGCCACCACAGCCGGGCAGTGGGCGGAACGCCACCGCGGCGACCTGCTCGCTGCTACGGAACCCCAGGAACGATCTACCCGTTAGACGGAGCTCGAGTCGATGGCGCTGACGATGTCCATCGCGGCTCTGCACCACCAGGACACCGTCATCGATTGTCGGCGGTGGCGCTCCGGCAGCGCCGCCGCTGTGCCCGGCCGAGTGAGCAGAGGTTTCCGTGCACGACATGTCCAAGGCGCCTGCCGCTGGGCACCACGCCCCGCCTGCGCGAGATTCGCTCGCCGATACGGCGTTCCCGGCCGACCGCGCGCTCCGTCGGTTGTTCGCGACGGTCCCGTTCGCCTCCGCTTGCCCGCAGCTTGCCTACGGCATCATCGGATACTTCACCGCCTTGCAGGTGCAGTCGATGAACAATGCGGACAAGGTCCACAACCTGGCTCTGGTACACGCGGCAGCTGCCGCCGCCGGGCTCGTGGCGCAGCCGTTGGTCGGCCTGCTGTCCGACCGGACGCGCAGCCGATTCGGTGCCCGCACACCGTGGATGGTCGCCGGATTGGCCATCGGGTGCATGTCGTTGGTGGGCACGGGATTCGCCACGTCCATCGCTGTGCTCACCGTAACGGCGATGGCGGCGCATTTCGGATTCAATACCTTCGCGTGCCCCTTGACCGCGATCCAGCCGGACCGAGTACCTCCCCGGCGTCGAGGCCGCTATTCGACACTGGCGGGGCTCGGAGTGATCACGGCCGGGGTGCTCGCTCCGGTGCTCGGGGCGAGTTTCCTTCATCGCATCTCCACCGGCTATCTGGTTGCGGCCGCGACGATACTGATCGCCGCACTCGTGTTCCTGGTGCTGAATCCCGACCGCGACAACCGCGCTCAGTCTCGCCCGCCCTTCTCGCTCGCCGTCGTCATGGCCTCGCTGTGGATCGACCCGCGCCGAAATGCGGACTTCTACTGGGTTTTCCTCGGCCGGTTCCTCATCTGCGCCGGCTACTTCATGCTGCTGAATTATCAGCTCTACATCACCGAGGACTACATCGGACTCGGAGTTACGCAAGCCGCACGCGTGGTATCCCTGCTCAACCTCATCAGCTTGCCCGGCTTCATCCTGGCCACACTTGTCGCCGGCCCCCTCTCCGACCGCATCGGCAGGCGCAAACCTTTCGTTCTGGTTGGGGGGCTGCTTCTTACGCTCGCCACGCTCGTGCCGATCGCCATCCCGACGGTGCCGGGATTGGCCGCGTCCACGATCATTCTGACCGTCGGATTCGGCACCTTCGTGTCGGTCGACCAGGCCCTGGTCACTCAAGTGCTGCCGAATCCTGAAAGTGCCGCCAAAGACCTCGGTTTGATCAACATCGCCGCGACCCTACCGGCCGCGATCGCTCCAGTGGCCGCAGCCGCGATCGTCACCGCCTTTGGCGGATACGCCGCGCTCTACCCGGCGGTCGCCGGTCTTACCTGCCTCGGTGCACTCGCGGTTCTCCGGATCAGAACTGTCCGCTAGATACGACGGGGCCGCCGAGGCCACCTGCGCCGGGTGTTGGAATTTCGCGGTACCGCGACCAGATGAAGTGACGGTCACCGTCGTTGTGAGCGTGTCGCCAGGCCACACCTGCGCGACGAACCGTGCACCGAACGAAAGCAGGCGCTTCTCCCCGCCCAATCGGTCGGCAACAATGCGCAGCTGTTGCACGTATATCGCACGAAGACCAACAGAACTGAGAGAAACCGGCGCCGACCTGCACAAACAAAGTGGACCTGGCTGGGCGTTACGCGAAACGGGATGACCTGCGGAAACTCGAAAACCTCACGGCCGGAATCCAATCCGACACCACCGAATCGAAGCGGCGGCAGCGGAAATCAGCCACGCCGACGCAGGCCAAACCAGCCCGGAACATCCAACGCCGACTCCCCCGCCACACCATCGACGAACTTGTCCAGACCTACCGCGACGGCGCAACCACACTCGAACTCGCGGACCGATACGGCATCTCCAAAACGGCCGTCCTGAACCTACTCACCCGAGAAGGCGTCACCCGGCGCCACCAACCTCTCACCGACGCCGACATCGACCACCTCGAAAACCTCTACCTCGCCGGCCACTCCCTCGCGACCTGCAGCCAACTCACCGGCACGCCCGCCAGCACAATAAAAGACGCACTCCACAAGCGCGGCACTGGACCGTTCCCGGTTCGGTGGACACGGGGGGGTCCCAGGATGTCCTTCTCACCGTTGACCGTGACACCGATCGCGGCATAGATCGGACGGTTGGCGACCTGACCATCCCGAACCTTGGCTCTGGCGCACTCTCCGTGACGTTCAGTCCGGCGTGTCGCTGTTGGGGTCCTGGACGCGGCTGGTAGTTCTGGCGGGCGTGTTCGGGTGATCTTGTTCGGAAGTTGTTGCCGCACTTGGATGATTTGGTGATCGGTGAAGTTCGTGGTGATGGTGATGCGGTAGTTGTGGAAGCCGTTGTTGCCGCCGTGGCTGGTCGGTGTCCTGGATGCGGAACCGTTTCTGCGCGTGTGCATTCCCGCTATCAGCGTCGATTGGCCGATGCGGCGATCGCTGGACGAGTAATGGTTCTGTGTTTGGTTGTGCGGCGGTTCTTCTGTCCGAACACTGATTGCACGGCAAAAACTTTCGCCGAACAGGTCGACGGTCTGACCGCAAAATGGTCGCGCCGAACTGATCAATCAAGGTCGATGCTGATCGGGATCGGGTTGGCGCTTGCCGGTCGAGCTGGTGCGCGACTGGCAGGTCGTCTGGGGTTATCGGCCGACCGCGACCTCCGGGAGCAGCGGCAGATAGACGAAGTGGTCGCGTTGGTCGATGACCGTGATCCGGGCCCGGCCGCGCAGGCGGCGGAGCAGCCCGCGGGCCGCCGCGGGCCCGGCGAACCCGGCGCCGACCACCACCACATGCGGCTCCGCGGGCGCGGCGCGGGTCCGGGCGGCCCGCCGGGCACGAATTCGTGAAACCTGCTGAGCCAGAGCCATTGTGCGCTTTCTAGGTTCGGGTGTATCCGGCGGCGGGTGGGACCAGCCACGCTCTGCTTGACGCATACTCCGGGGAGCCGTCTGAAACCCGGTGTTCCCGCTCTTATCTCGCGACTCGGCCGGATCCGGCAAGGGGCTTGCGCCCGTGCGCTCACGCGCGCTGATCGAGTGGCACGTATTCGAACGTGGGGCCCGCGGTAGTGCGACCGTCACCGCTGGGCATCTTCATCAGCGCCTGGGCTTGGGATTTCAGTGCGTACATCGCCCCGAGGGCGTCTCGCATCTGAGCGGGGTTGCCGTTGAAGGTGTCCTCCAGCAGATACAGCAGCAGACAGTAGGTGTTGTTGAACTCCTCCTGCGCCAGCCGCACCGGACTGCCCTTCGGATAGTCGGTGGTACGCGGATTGGGCCGCATCGGAAGTACCCCATCGGGATCGGTCGCGATCGATTCGCCGGTGGGGCCGGACTGCGGAGTGTCACCGGCGCGGAACCGGCGGCCTTGCTGCAGTTCGACGAAACGGTAGTAGTGGGCGACCTGTTCGCGCTCGGGATGGAAGACGTCCTTGTCGCCGTCCCGCACCTCGGTTCGGGCCGCGCCTTCGCCCTGCTCGATGATCTCGGCCAGCGCGACCAACGCCGACTTCAGATCGTGCACCGGAATGACCTGTCCCCCACCGCTGCTGAAGTGCATCTCCTGCAACTGCCGGTTCGGGTCGCCGCAGAAGACCACGTCCTCGCCGAGCGTTTCGGTCAAGGTGCGCAACCCGGATTCGAGGGCGGCGTAGAGCTGCCCGATCGTGTGGTAGCTCTCCAATTCCGGTGGCGCGGCGGCCGAGGCTGGCCGCATCATCAAGCCCGTCGGTACCGAAAAGTCTTTGCCGACTGTCCTTGATATCCACGGCGGTGGTTGGATTCTCGGCGACGCGGGTACCCATCACCGGCTCGTCCGCGAGCTGGCCGTCGGCGCGGACGCCGCACCCACGCGGACGCCATTTGAATGTCCCGACCGTGGCACATGATCTCAGACCACTCGGTACGCTCCCCGAGAGGCAACTGCCGGCTATCGCGTTCGGTCATCGTCGTGTACCAGGCGCCGCCCTCGCGTCCATCGGCGCAGACGTTGATCGCCGCCAACTGAGTGCGACCTATCGTGAACCGCACAACTGCGAGGTATTCACGAACCCGCGAGTCCTCGTGCTGGTGCACCGGAGTCCACGCGGTCGCGATGTAGAACTTGCGAACCCGCGCCGCGAGGCCCGGCCGTCTGAATCTGTGCCAGCAGCGAGCCGCTCGCGTGGAACGGCATGACCAAGTAGGGGCGACCGGTCGCGGTCATCGGCCTGCAACACCTGAACGATGTGCGGGTGCCCGGAGAATCGGCCCAGTGCCCGCTGCTCGCGGAGGAAGCGGTCCCGCTGGTCAGGACTTCCTTCCGCACCGAGTACCTTCACTGCCACCGCGCGTTCGAGCGAATGCTCGACGCATCGATAGACGACGCCGAAACCGCCGCGACCGATTACCTCGGCATCGTCAAAACCCACCGCGGCCAACTCTGCCGCGACACTGATACTCAGGTCGCGCTGCGTCCCTTCGACATCGTGGTCCGGCACTGCCTCAACCGCGCCTCTCGACGGCCCCGGAGTTCGATAATAGGTCTGATCGGGCTCGGGACCTCTGATGTCTCAGCGGGAGCGTTCGATGGTGACCTTCACGTTCTTCATGATGGGCTGATCGCTCTGGGTGCTGTAGTCGCCGATCGCGCACAGCACGTTCAGTTCCGGCATGTATCCGGCGGCGCAGCCGCGGGGGATGTCGTACGGAATCGCCTGGTAGCGGTGGACCGAGCGGGTGCTGCCGTCGCGGGCGATGCTGGTGATGTCGACCTCGTCGAACAACGTCAGGTCGCGGTCGCGCATGTCGTCTTCATTCATGAAGACCAGGGTTCGAAGGTTTTTCACCCCGCGGTAGCGGTCGTTGTGGGAGTAGATCGTGGTGTTCCACTGGTCGTGCGAACGCATCGTCGCCAGGGTCAGGGTGCCCGGATCGTGGTTGAGATCGGGCAGATCGGCGGCGGAGAATTCCGCTCGGCCCGAAGGGGTGAGGAACACCAGTTCCCGTGCGGGCTGCTTGATCCGGAATCCCAGTGGCAGGCGGACACGGCGGTTGAAATCCTCGAAACCGTCGATGACCTCGGCCATGGTGTCGCGGATGCGGTCATAGTCTTCGACGTAATAGTCCCATCGCGTGTTGCTGTGCGGCAGTGCGGCTTTCGCGATGCCCGCGATGATGGCCGGCTCGGACAGCAGATGCGGCGACGCGGGCTTCTTCATGCCCTTGGACAGGTGCACCATCGCCATCGAATCCTCGACCGAGGTCTGTTGCAGGCCGCCGCGTTGCTCGTCGCGTTCGGTGCGGCCCAAGCACGGCAGGATCACCGCGCGGGTGCCGTGCACCAGATGGCTGCGGTTGAGTTTGGTGCTGACCTGCACCGTCAGCGCACACTGCCGCAACGCGTCGAACGTGTACGCGGTGTCGGGGGCCGCCAGCGCGAAATTGCCGCCCATGCCGACGAATACCGTGACGGTCCCGGCGTGCATGCCTTCGATGGTCGCGACGGTATCCAAGCCGTGTGCGCGCGGCGGATCGATCCCGCAGACCTGCGCCAAGCGGTCCAGGAACTCCGGCTTCGGCCGGTGATCGATTCCGCAGGTGCGGTTGCCTTGCACATTGCTGTGTCCGCGCACAGGCGAAGGCCCTGCACCTTCGCGGCCCAGATTGCCGCGCAGCAGTAGCAGATTCACGATCTCGCGGATCGTGTCGACGCCGTGCTCGTGCTGGGTGATACCGAGGCACCAGCTGATGATCGAGCGGTCGGCATCGCGGTAAATCTTTGCGGCGCGGCGCAATTCAGCCTCGGTCAGCGCGGATTTCTCCTCGATCTCGGCCCACGAGGTGGCCTCGACCTTCGTGCGGTACGCGTCGAATCCGGTGGTGTGGCGCTCGATGAACAGCTGGTCGAGGGCCTTGGCATCGGTCTGCGCTTGCTCGAGTACCGCTTTGGCGATGCCGCGGATGACCGCGAAGTCACCGCCGATCCGGGTCTGCAGATTCAGCGTGCCGGTGGGTGTGGTGTGGAAGGTCGCCATGTGCAGCATCTCGTGCGGGATGATCGTGCGCCGCGAACCCGCCTCGATCAACGGGTTGATGTGCACGATCTGCGCACCGCGCCGGTCGGCTTCGGCGAGCGCGGTCAGCATGCGGGGCGCGTTGGAGGCCGCGTTGACGCCCATGATGAACAGCGCGTCGGTGGTCTCCCAGTCCTCGAGGTCGCAGGTGCCCTTCCCGGTCCCCAGGGCGGCCTGCAACGCCCGCCCGCTCGCCTCGTGGCACATGTTCGAGCAGTCGGGCAGATTGTTGGTGCCCAGTTCCCGCGCCATGAGCTGGTAGAGGAAGGTGGCCTCGTTGCCGAGCCTGCCCGAGGTGTAGAACGCCGCCCGGTTCGGGTCGTCCAGCTCCCCCAGGGTCCGCCCGACGAGCTTGAAAGCCTCGTCCCAGCCGATCGGGACGTAGTGGTCGGTGTCCGGGTCGTACACCATGGGTTCGGTGAGCCGGCCCTGGTCCTCCAGGTCGTGATCACTCCAGCCGGTCAGTTCGGTCACGCTGTGGGCGGCGAAGAAATCCCGGCCCACCCGCTTGTGCGTCATCTCCCAGGTGACGTGCTTGATCCCGTTCTCACAAATGTCGAGGTGGATGCCTTTGATCGAATCAGGCCACGCGCAGCCGGGACAGTCGAACCCGTCGTTCTCATGGTTCATCTTCATGATCGCGCGAGCCCCGAGGATCGGCTCCTTCTCCTTGCCGATCATGAACTCCGTGACCGACTTGGCCGCACCCCAACCGGCCGCCGGGTGATCGTAGGGGTGGAAACTCGGTTGACCGTCCCTATCTCGCGGCTCACCGGACCCACTCCCCGGGGCAGGCCGGTTGGTGTAATCGACAGCCATGACAGATCCCTTCAACGGCGCGGGCAATTGTCGGACTGAGGTCCATTCGAAAGTTCCGCGCACGGACCGTTGTGTCCATTCGCGCGTCAGCTGCCAGTGTTCTCGCCATCGATGCCGTTGTCCAAGAAGTAACGCCGACAGGTTGATAGGTCCCTCCGATCACGCAGGTGCCCCGCAGCCGGCGTCGGCGCTCCCACTGCCATCCGGTCGCCATCGTGTGTTCTCATCGCTCGGCTGATCGGGGGCAGCCCGGCTATATGTCCGGGGTGATCTTCGCGCGGCGGGTGGCCAGGAAGTCCCGCACGTTCTCGTTCTTCGGCGACGCTACGCCCGGCTCAGCGCTGTGCCGTTGAAGATGGTGTGCCGAGCATCCTCACGACGCCGCATATCACGAGCATTATGAGAACAGTTCCGAGTGTTCGGCTATGTACCGCCCAACCGTGGATGGCGGCTGTCCCGTGATCTTCTCGACGTCGTCGGTGGCTCGGTCGTAGCGTCCGGCGCGGTGCAGCAGCGCCATGGTGGCCAGGTGCTGCTCGACGTGCGCGGGCAGACCCCGGGGCTCGAGGACCTCGGCGAATGGCTGTCCCGCTTCCGGGCCGCCCTGCTGGCCCTATCCCAGCAGCAACGCCAGCAATCCGTCCTCCCGCTTCTGGACGCCTACCGCACCCCGAAGAGCCCACCCGAGGCTCCGTCCTCCCCGCCGACCTCTTCCGCGCCGCCGTGCAGCAGGCCAAGCTCGGCCCCGACGCCGACATCCCCCACATTTCCCCGCCCTCATCCACAAGTACATCGACGACCTGCACCTGCTGACGCTCTTCTGATCCGAGCAGAGCAGGTTCTCGGTTCCGGCCTGGAATTCGATCGGGAGGGGCTGCAGGGCTGGTCCTCTCGTAGCCGATCCAGTCCTTTTCTCGCCCACATGATCGATGGCGGAATGGTTTCGCTCCGCCGCGGGTTAGTTTCCATGGAAACCAAATTGCCGGTCGGCGATCAGGCCGGCACCGATCTTGGAGGAGAGCACCTCATGAACACCATCGACTTGACTCCCACCGTCGACATCCGCCGCGCCGAGGACCGGTTCAAGTCCGACTTCGGCTGGCTGGATTCCAAGCACTCGTTCTCCTTCGGCCACCATTTCGACCAGGCCAACACTCATCATGGGCTGCTGCTGGTCAACAACGACGACATCGTCGATCCCGGTACGGGGTTCGACACACATCCACACCGTGACATGGAGATCGTCACGTGGGTACTGGAGGGCTCGCTGGTCCACCAGGACTCCACCGGCCACAACGGCGTGATCTACCCCGGCCTGGCCCAGCGCATGAGCGCCGGCACCGGCATCCTGCACTCGGAGAAGAACGACTCTTGGCGGCTCAGCGGCGACGTCCACCAGGACCCGGTGCACTTCGTGCAGATGTGGGTGGCGCCCGACGAGGCCGGTATTACCCCCGGTTACGAGCAGCTGGAGATCGAGGCGGAACTGCTGTCCGGTGGTCTGCTGCCGGTTGCCTCGGGTATGCGCAAACATGATGGCCACGCCGCGATCCGGATCCGGAACTCGCACGCGGCCCTGTACGCCGCGCGGCTCGCCCCAGGACAGTCGGTGCACCTGCCCGACGCGCCGTTCCTGCACCTGTTCGTGGCCCGCGGCGCGGTGACACTGGAGGGTACTGGCCCGCTGCATACCGGCGACGCGGTGCGCTTGACCGCCACCGGCGGCCAGCAGGTCACCGCGAGCGAGCCCGCCGAGATCCTGGTCTGGGAAATGCACGCCACCGTCCAGTTCTGACCTTCGGTACCCATCCACCGTCAGGGGCAAGGATGTGACTTTCTCGGGTTCAACATCCGCCGCCACCACGGCCGGGCCCGGCTGATCAAGCCCAGCGAGGACGACCGCTGCCGCCGAGCGGGCTGGTTGCGCACGTTGGATCGGCACACGCAGCCACTGCTGCCCCTACGATCCCCGCAGTGTTCTGCAACGCGGCGGCCACCACCGGCGTGCGGTTCTTCAGCAACGGAATCCATTTGTCGCCCTTGCGACTGACCCCGCCACCGGCGATGAACAGGTCGGGCGAGATCGCGTTTTCGATGGCGACCAGCACCTTCGTCACCTCCGGGGCCCACCGCTTATAGCTCCAGGCGTGCCTTTCCTTGACCGACGCGGCGGCCCGACGCTCGGCCTCCATTCCGCCGACCTGGATGTGACCGAATTCAGTGTTGGGCAACAACACACCGTTATGGATCACCGCCGAACCGATGCCGGTGCCGAACGTCAGCAGCACAATGACGCCGTCGTTGTCCTTGCCGGCACCGAACTCGACTTCGGCCAATCCCGCCGCGTCGGCGTCGTTGAGCAGGGTCACCGGCTGTCCGCCGAGTTCGGCGCTGATCACCTCCTGGGCGTTCACTCCGATCCAAGACTTGTCGAGGTGCGCGGCGGTACGGGCTACGCCGCCGCTGACCACCCCCGGATAGGTGACGCCAAGCGGCGCCTCCCACTGAAAGTGCTTCACCACCTCGCGGATCGTGTCGGCGAGAGTCTCCGGAGTAGCCGGCCGCGGGGTCGGGAGTTTGAAGCGGTCGCCGATCAGCTGCCCGGTGCCGAGATCGACGACGCCGCCCTTCACGCCGGTACCGCCCACGTCGATGCCGAAGCCCCAGCGATGCGGCCTAGCCTGGCTCGGCTTTTCGGTGACCGAAGCGGTGGTATCGCCCATGGACGCTCCAGTACGTGGCGGCGGCCCGAGGTCAGCTCCCTCCACAGATTCCGGGCTGGTCGTTACCGTGGGTTTCATCGAGTCCCCTGGTCACGAATCGGATATCGAGGCCGAGATTTCGGCGGGCTGCCCGTATTCCATCGAAAAAGGGCGCAAAGGGTTCAAGAATCTATTCTCCCCCCGAGCCGGTATTCCTGCTACCTGCAAAAGCGGCCGGTCCAATTGCAGTTCGACAGCCGACGGCGAGAACATCAAGTTCTACCGAGGCCATCGGGGTCGACATCAACTCCGAACTGCCATCAGATGTGTCGGACACCAGCGGCCGATCGGCACGATGCCCGGTTCGATCATTTCCAGCCTCGAAAAGAAGCGGGCGACCCGACATGAGGTACGTGCACCTTTTGTATGCTGCTGTGCTGCGTCGGCGTGCACGGTGGCCTCGGGGTCGAGATCGGCGGTGAGGTGCGTGAAGCTGGCGTATGACTGGCTGCGCCCCTGTCATGCTTGCCGTATGGCGGCAGGGACGGTCGAAATGTTCGAGCGGCATCGGGCACGATTGCTCGGTCTGGCGTATCGAATGCTCGGTTCGGCGGCTGACGCCGAAGACATCGTCCAAGATGCGTTCCCGCGGCTGATCGAGCCGATGGCCTGCCACGGAATCGCCGCGGTCGAGAAGCAGTCGTGGACACGCCTGTGAACTCTGCAGATGTCATCGTGGTGGGTGGTGGCCCCACCGGCATGACGGCCGCCGGTGATCTCGCTCGCGCCGGACGGTCGGTGAACGTGCTGGAGCGATGGCCGCAGATCAACCCGGCCAGCCGGGCATTCGCGACCATGGCTCGCACCCTGGAAGTCCTCGACGCCCGCGGTCTGGCCGAGGATCTACTCGCACAGGGCGCCACCACACCGGCGGTGAACCTGTTCGCGGGTGCGAAGGTCGATCTGACTCACCTGCCCTCACGGTACCGCTACGCGCTGATCACGCCGCAGACCAATGTCGACCAGGCCCTGGCCCGCTATGCCGAAGCACAGGGAGTAAATATCCATCGCGGTGTCGAGGTCGTCGGCCTGGTGCAGGACCGCGACGGTGTCACGGTGACGACCCACCACAAGGACGCACCGGTGAACACCGAGACAACCCGTTGGCGCGCAACGTATCTGGTGGCCGCCGACGGTGCCCACAGCACCATCCGAACCCTGCTCGGGGTGGAATTCGCGGGCAAGTCGGTGTTGTCCTCGGTGGTGCTGGCCGATGTGCTGCTCACCAATGGACCAGCCGGTGTGGCTTTGACGCTCGGCGACACCCGCGACTGCTTCGGATTCCTCGTCCCCTACGGCGACGGTTCCGGCTCCCGCTGGTACCGGTCGATGACCTGGGATCGCCGCAACCAGCTGCCGGACTCCGAGCCGGTGGACGAGCGCGAGGTGGTGGACGTGCTCACACGGGCGATGGGACGTGATGTCGGCGTGGCCGAGATCAGCTGGCGTTCCCGCTTCCACTGCGATGAGCGCCAGATCCACGAATACCGTTCCGGACGTGTGTTTTTCGCAGGCGACGCCGCACACATACACTCTCCGATGGGCGGGCAGGGCATGAACACCGGCATCCAGGATGCCGCCGATCTCGCTTGGAAGCTGGACACCGTCCTCGGTGGCGCGAACGACGCGGTGCTCGACTCCTACCACGCCGAACGCCACCCTATCGGCCGCCGCGTCCTGCGGCAGAGCGGCGCGATGATGCGCGCGGTCACGGTGAAACCGCGCGTCGCGCGCTGGATGCGGGACCGAATTGCCCCGAAAGTGCTTGGCTTCGGCCCGATCTCGGACGCGATCGCGGGCAGCTTCGCCGGAGTTACCCTGCGCTACCCGTCCGGCCGCGGCCAGTCCCCGCTGGTCGGAACCCGCGCCACGGAGACTCCCCTGCGGGGAGACCGGCTCACCGTGCTACAGCGCACACCCGGCTTCGTCCTCATCCGGGAACGCGGCACCGCCCCCGTCGCAACGAATCTCATCCAAGCCGAACGCACCGACACCGGCCCCGCCCTGCTGGTGCGTCCCGACGGCTACATCGCCTGGGCTGGACGCACCGCCGCCGACCACGGCTGGCGCGACCCCCTAGCCTTCTGGACCCAAAAGAGTTGAACCCCAACCCCGTCGAAAGGAGCATTCCCATGACCGTGACCGCGATCCAGATCGGCCTGCACCCCGACGTCATCGATTACACCTCCCCCGACTTCAGTCAATTCCCCGGTCTGACCAAGGACGTCCTATCCAAGGCCAACGACGACAATGTCGCCGGACCGCGCGCCGCCGGCTACGAGGTCGACAACTGCCTCATCGACCTCGGTGACGCCGGTGCCGAAAAGGCCCGAAAGTGGCTTGCGGCCAAGCACTATGACGCCGTGCTCATCGGTGCCGGTATCCGCCGGGTCGCCAGCAACACGGTGCTCTTCGAAGCGATCGTCAACACCGCTCACACACTGCAACCCGGCTGCCGATTTGTCTTCAACTACTCCGCCACCTCGACCCCCGACGACATCCGCCGCTGGTACTCCACACCGGACGACACCACCCCGACCCACTGACCTCCACAGCCGCGATATCCCGTGATGGCCCAGCTCAGTGAGCGCCCCTCGATGGTCATCGGCGCCGGTCCGGTGTCGATGACCATCAAGTGATGTGCCGAGCTAACATCGGTGTCCGACAGCGGGCGGGTCGCCAACCGCAATCAGATCGCCGCACGCCGACTGGGCTGGCGAGGATTCCGCCAGGAATAACATCTCACCGATTCGGCGTCAACAGCACCAGCGGGATCTCACGGGTGGTCTTGCGCTGATAGCCGGCGTAGCCGTCGTACGCCGCGACGACCCTGGGCCACAACGCCGCGCGTTCTTCCACGGTGGCCACACGAGCCGCCATCGGTTGCTTGGGACCACTCTGCAGCGCCACCTCGACATCGGGATGGTCACGCAGGTTCAGAAACCACGCGGGATGGGTGGGATCACCACCGCGCGAGGCCACGATCACGATCATCTCGCCATCGATGACCGGCGCGGTCAGCATGACCTTCCGCGGCTCACCGGATTTGCGACCGATCGTGGTGAGCTCGAGGGTCGGCATCCCCACAATCGTCCTGCCCAACCTCCCGCCGCTTACTTTGAGCAGGGCACGGTGAATGGCGTTTTGGATCTTCAACTGAGCATCACTTGGCATGGTGCGCAACCTACATCGGCACGCGTGCCACCGGGCAAGTACAAGTAGCCACGGGCACCAGGGCTACGGCCCGCCGATGTTCGGCCGGTACCCCCTCCACCGCGACAACTCCACTCGATTACCTCAGTGACGCGGTGGGACTCACCGTCCGGCACGAGCGCCGACGAGCTCGCCGCCCCCGCTGGCAGGACACCGCATGGAGAACAACTCCGGCAGCGGTAAGCCGGCTCCGGGAACTGTTCGAAAAGTTCGCCGCCGCGAGAACCAAGCAACCAACTGTACGAATCCGGACAATCACACGGAATCAGCATCGCGCCCGTCGCCACCCCACACGACCTCCCGGACCTGCGACACGCCCCAAATGCACCCGATGGCCAGACGCTCAGTGGAACGGAAACCGTCTGGATTGCGTCACAGGCGCGACACAGACTCAACCCATCCCAAAATTGCCCCAAACCTTCGCGTGGTTACATGCGATTTCTCCGTGCACAGCGGAACGTTCGCCCGGTCGACCGCTCAGTCGAGACCGCCCGGTCGACGCTCACACGCCTCTCGCATGACAGCGCGAGATCAACGGAACCCAGAGTCGTCGTCCCGAAGGACCCACCTGACCTCACTTCGGCCACTGCGCTCGCCCTGCTGCGCCTCATCCAAAACGTCGCGTCCGAGGCTGCGACAACCCGGACGCGCGACCGTTGAACGGCGACTAACACAGCCCGACAATGCATTCCGCGCGACCACGTGGCCTCACGGCGCGCCGATCATGACCAACCTCGCCGAACTTTATCGTGACCGGTTCAGCCAGCGCGCCATGCGGCTATTACAGGGTCGTTGCATAGCCTTCTGGTGGCACAGGCCCGCGGCCATCGAGGTTCCGGGCCTTTGGGTGTGGGGGTCGGTTCGGTTCTGGGGGGCGAGAGGTTGAAGTGGGGGCGGGCGGTCTCAAACCGTGTGCTTGGAGTTATGCGTGGGGGATCTACGTACGGCGCGGATTATCCCCGCAACGGAGAGCCCCGAGGCGAGTGCGATCAGTGGCGCGACGGCGCGGCTCCACTGGTTGCCGATCGGGCGATATCGGGCTGTACCGTCGCGGATCTCGATGTAGCCCAGGGGGCGTACGTCGGCTCCGCCTCCTTCGGCTCCGTCGCTGGACCCGGTTCGGCCGAATCCGAACCGTGCCTGTGCTACGGGAATGACGGTGATACCGCCGGCGGTGACGGGTTCACCGAAAACCGCTGCTGCGCGCGCTCGTTCACCCAGGCTGTCCACCCCATGCCGAGGCAACGCCGCTGAGATCGCCGCGGTACTGGCCTTGTCGATCACGCTGGACGAAAGATCAGGATCCCGTGATGTCCCCATGGCCGTCAACCTCTCCAACCGTTGCTGCCTTCGTCAAAGAGTAACCGGTGGCCGTGTCCGAGCCATCGGCATGTGCGAGTGGTCCACAACCGGACCGATCACTGCCTAGACAACAGCGATCCTCCCAGCTCGAAGGGCACTTTCTCATTCACCGCACACAGGCGACCGGCGCCGGCATTGTCTACCCTCCGAGTACGAACGCCCCAGGTTGCCTCGAGTCTGGGCAGCCGACCGGTCACCTCGGCAATCGATACGCTCGGTCCACTGCGCACGAACCGGAAAAGTCCTGTGCGGCATCCGAAATCGGCCAGAGCCATCCTGCGCGATCAGCTAGCTGAGCCGGTCGGCAGTGGGAGTGGTGCTGGGTTGTCGACCAGCGCTGCCTTGTAATACGCATCGACCACTACACCCTGCACGAGGTCGTCATGGTGCTTACGAGGGTGACGGAAACGGCCATCCGGGTCCTCCCAGCCGCGGAAACCACCACCGTTTCTCCGGCCTGCAACCCATCGACGTCGAGCAAACCGAAATAAGCTGTCATCCCTGGCATTCCGAGCGTACCCAACCAGGTCGGGCCGCCGCCGTACTCAAATCGACGCCGGTAAATCGGTCGTGCTTCGCACGGGCTGACTGCTACCGTGCAGCCATGAAGGTCAATTCACGAATCGTCGCCGCGGCCGCACGAGCTCTCAGCTCGCCGGTCGCTGCCGCCTGACCCCTTTCTCCCATGCCGGCGACCGGAAACGGTCGGCTGGTGTGCGCCGGTGTTGTTGCCGGACTTGCCATATGCGGTCGCTTCCGGTCGATTTCACATCGATGGAGCAACCACCGTGATCACGACAGACCAGACCGTTCAGACCTTCCTCGACTTCTTCCGCGAACGCGGGCACGAACTCACACCGGGCGGATCGCTCATTCCCTCGCCGGGGGATCCGATGCTGTTCACCACCTCCGGGATGCACCCGTTGACCCCATATCTGATGGGCCGATCCCACCCGCTGGGCAAGCGACTCACCAGCCTGCAGCGATGCCTGCGCCAGGTGCGCACCATCCTGCTCGATGAGGAACGCAAATTCGATCTGCTGCTCCAGCGCGGACGAAAGGTCCTGTCCCACAGCCGTTTCACCGGCCCCTTGACCGACGACGACTACCACTACCTGCACGACACCCACGGCCTGCCCCGCGATCTCGTGGTGTACCTGAACACCGAAACAGGTGCCAGTTGACATGCCGCTGCTGTGTCAGGCCGTGGTCGATCCGATCAGCGCCGTAAGCGGCTACAGCGTGCACGCGGAGTTATGACTTTGCTTCCGGATTGCCGTGTTGTTCGAGGGCTTGGTCGATCGGTGCTACGTACTCGGCCGGAATCGCCTTGCCGTTTCCGCAGATGCCTGTCCATGCCGGAGTTTTCGGGTCAGCGTCGCCGGCTCGCGGATGGCCGAACCTCCGCGACGTGCTCGCGCAATGCCACACAGCAGCGAAGCCACAGGTCAATGACCTGCGGCTTCGCCAGCGGGTGGGGCCTAACGCTCCACAACGCGAACACCCTGACGGCGGATGGGCCGCAGATCCGGGTCGAACCCGTTGGCACCCGCGTGGCGGACGGGGTTCGATAGCAGGAAGCCGCCGAGCGGCAGGCCACTGTCGTGCGACTGTGGATCGCACCCTCAGCGGCATTCGCGGAGGTTATCGGCTACAGGTGTACCGCGGTACGGACGAGGTTGGCGACGGCTTTGGATCTGCTGTGTGGTGGCCAGGCGATTACGGTTGTGACCGCCGGTGCGTCCGGCACGGGCACGATGGCGTGATCGTCGCGTAGCTGGGCTCGCAGCGACTCGGGCATGACCGCGCAGGCCCGTCCGAGCGTGATCAGCTGGGTCAACTGGGTATGGTCGCGCACCTGCGGGCCGGGGCCATCGGGATAACTTCCGTCCTGTCGAGGCCAGCGCGGCAGGGGCAGGTCCGTCAGGGCGTTGACCTCGGCCATCGACATGTGGGGTCGGTGGGCGAAGGGGTGCCCCGCGGGCAGGACCACGATCTGCTGTTCGGTGTGCAGGTCCTCGGTGTCGAATCCGGCTGTCGTGTCGTACGGCCGCTGAAGCAGAGCAACGTCGGCACTCCCGTTGCGTAGCAGGCTTTCCGGTTCGCCGGGCCCGCAGAGCACGACCTCGACTGCGACAGCGCAGGGGTCGGCGGCGTAGGCGTCCAGCAGCTTCGACAACAGTTCGCTGGACGCTCCTGCCTTCGCGGCCAGCACCAGACCGGGCTGGTCGGCCGCGGCGCGGCGGGTGCGCCGCTCGGCGGCTTCGACCGCGTCGAGCACGGTCCGGGCCTCTCGCAGCAGCACCGCCCCGGCCTCGGTTAAGGCGATGGCGCGAGCGGTGCGGTGCAGCAGGACGACTCCGAGCCGCCGTTCGAGCTGCTGAATGGCTCGTGATAGTGGTGGTTGTGCGATCGCGAGCCGTTGTGCCGCCCGCCCGAAGTGCAACTCCTCGGCGACGGCGACGAAGTATCGCATCTCCCGCGTCTCCACCAGGTCATGGTATCCGGCGATGACCGCGACCAATACCCGTGCGGTATCGCCGCCCACCCGATCGGTCTTGGACGCTGCACCCGCAACCGCAGCAGGATCAGCGGTGTGAGTGAACGGACGATTGCGCTGGTGACCGGCGCGAACAAGGGAATCGGATACGAGATCGCCGCTGGCCTGGGCGCGCTCGGCTGGCGAATCGGTGTGGGTGCGCGTGATCGGCAACGCCGCGACACCGCGGTGGAGAAGTTGCGCGCGGCCGGAACCGATGCGTTCGGTGTGCCGCTCGATGTGACCGACGACGCAAGTGTGGCCGCGGCGGCCGAATTGATCGCCGACCACGCTGGAGGGCTCGATGTTCTGGTCAACAATGCCGCAATCACCGGTGGTATGCCGCAGACACCGACCACGGTCGATCCCGCGACCGTGCGAATCGTCGTGGAAACCAACGTGATCGGGGTCATCCGGGCCACCAACGCTATGCTGCCGATGCTGCGCGCCTCGGCCTCACCGCGAATCGTCAACATGTCCAGCAGCGTCGGTTCGCTCGCCCTGCAAACCACGCCCGGCATCGATATGGGCCCAGTTCCTGCTGCGTACTTGGCCTCGAAGACCTTCCTCAACGCCGTCACGGTCCAGTACGCCAAGGAACTGGGTGATACCAACATTTTGATCAACTCCGGCTGTCCCGGTTTCACAGCCACCGACCTCAACGGCTTTCTCGGCGTCCGTACACCGCAACAGGGTGCGGCCATCGCGATTCGCCTCGCGACCCTGCCCGACGACGGCCCGACCGGAGGATTCTTCGACGACGCCGGAACGGTGCCCTGGTGACGGGCACACCGGTGGCCACCATTCCCGTTCTCGAAGTCAGCCACGCGTCGCGCGTCCGAGGAGAAGCACGACATTGACAAAGGCAGTCAGATACGACGAGTTCGGCGGAATCGAGGTCTTGCGGGTCGACGAGATCGACCGACCTGTGCCCAGGGACGAGCAGGTCCTCGTGCGGGTCAAAGCGGCAGGCATCAACCCCGGTGAGGCAGCCATCCGAACCGGCGCGATGGCTGACATCTTTCCCTCGACCTTTCCGTCCGGGCAGGGCAGCGATCTCGCCGGGGTTGTCGCGGAAGTCGGCGGCGGAGCCGACCGATTCTCGGTCGGCGACGAGGTGATCGGGTTCTCCGAGAAGCGGGCCGCTCAGGCCGAGCTGGTCCTGGTCGACGTCGACAACCTCACACTCAAACCGAACGACGTCTCATGGGAGGTGGCTGGCGGCCTATACGTCGCCGGCGTGACGGCCTGGGGGGCAGTACATTCCGTGCAACTCGACAAGGGGGAGACCGTTGTCGTCTCCGCAGCAGCCGGAGGAGTCGGCTCGCTCGCCGTTCAGCTCGCGCGCCGTGCCGGAGCCACGGTCATCGGCCTGGCGAGCCAGCACAACCACGAGTGGCTGCGAAGCCACGGCGTGATCCCGGTCGTATACGGTGACGGCGTCATCGACCGGATCAAGGCCGCCGCACCGGGCGGCATCGATGCCTTTATCGACACCCACGGCGGCGGGTACGTCGAACTGGCCCTCGCTCTTGGCGTCGCCGTCGAGCGGATCGACACCATCGCCGATTTCGGCGCGGCCGCAAAGTACGGAGTCAAGACCGAACCAGGAACCACCGCCAGGCCGGGCGCCGAGGTACTCGCCGAATTGGCCGCCCTGATCGCTGAGGGACACCTCGAAGTCCCGATCGCGAACGTCTACCCGTTGACACAGGTCCGCCAGGCCTACACCGAACTCGAACGCCAACACACCCACGGCAAAATCGTGCTGAGGCCCTAACTGGTGCGACTACACATCCGGAATTCGGCCATGAGCGTGCGTCTACTCTCGCTACATAGACAGCCCACCCGGAGAGTGTCGGGCTGACGACTCTGGATCGCTCGGAGACAATCGATGCTCATCGTTGGCTGAACGCACGCAAGGTGTTCGCGCAATGCCACACAACAGTGAGCCCAACGCTGATCAATCCGAACCATCCCACGGCCGAAGGGCCCCAGCTGCGCATCAAGCCGGTAGGCACGCGGCAGGTGACATCCAAGACAGTACCTGGACCGCGCGCTGTCCGAGCTGCGCGCTCAGGCGCGGAGTCAGCCGCTGCCTCGTAGAGAAGGTACGGAAGTTGAGGGCATCCAGGTCCATCGAGGGTGTTCCTCGGTATCGGAACCGCCCACCGCGTCAGGTTGTGACGTGGTGGGCGGTCGTGGTTCGCGTCTATTGGTTGTAACCGAAGATCGCGTTCCAGGCCCGTTGGTCGGTGGTGGCGTTGCTGATCGACTCGGCGGGGGTAATGCGATGCACCTTGGAGTCGGTGTAATCGGGCAGTTGCACGCCGCGCACCTTGGGCGCGGCGACATCGGTGCGGACCGAGTACTCACCGATATCGGCGAAGACTTGCTGGCCACGTTTGGAGAGGTTCCAGTTGAGGAACAGTTTCGCGGCAGCGGTATTGGTTGCTGTTGAGGCGACTCCGGTGTAGTAGTCGTATGCGGTAACGCCTTCGGCCGGGACGACGAATTTCACCGGCGCGTTCGCGTTGTTCGCGATATTGACGGCGCTGACGACAACGGTGCCCACGTCGATCTGGCCGCGGGCCAGCGCGTCGAGCTGGGCGCCGATTGAATCGAAAACCCTTGCCCCGGAAGAATATTGATGTAAGTAATCGTCGCCGAGCACTGCGCGCTGGAATCGGGTCAGTGCGAGGGCGCTGCCGCCGGCGCCGGCTTGGGCGATTCCCCGCTTGTTCGACCACCGGTCGTCCAGTAGGGATCGCCAACTGGTCGGCGCGGCGTCGGTGTGGACCAGCGCGGTGTTGTAGCCGAAGGTGTAGATGGGGTCGAACGTGCGGTAATAACTGCCGCCGTCGAAGATGACGTCATCATGCATATTCGTCGCCGTCGTTGGTTGGTAGGGCTGGAAGACGCCCCGCTCGGCGAGGCCGTGCACGAATCCGGCATCGGAGATGCGCACGACGTCGGCCTTGAGTTTGCCGGCGCCGTGCTCGGCGACGATTCGCTCGTAGAGGCGGTTGGGCGTGAGCCGGATCTGTTTGACCTGGATGCCGGTGTCGGCTTCGAATTGGTGCAGGAGTGTGGCTTCGCTGGCTTGGGTGTAGCCACTGTAAAGGGTGAGCTTGCCCTCGGCTCTGGCCTGTGCCCACAGGCTCTGGTCGGCGATTTGCTCACCGTTGATGATCAGAGCGTCGTCTCGCTGGATACTCTGGGCCGGTCCGGCCAAGGGCGGGCCTGCCGGCGGCGGCGCACAGGCGGTGAGGCCGGCCAAGACGATGGCGCCCAGGCCGATCACGATCTTCTTCATCAGACGGTTTCCTTGGATCCGAGTCGGCGCGACAGCATCGCGAGGGTGGCGATGACGACGCAATACAGCAGGCTGAGTTCGGCCGCGGCTTGGAAGGAGCCGTTGTCGTAGGCGTCGAAAATCGCGATCGACAGCAATCGGGTGTCGGAGGTGAACAAGAACAGCGCCGCGGTGAGTTCTCGCATGGACAGCATCAGCAGCAGCAGGAACGTGGAGGACAGACCGACCCGCAGCAGTGGTGCGGTGACGAAGCTGATCGCACGGTGTCGGCGGGCACCGAGCATGACGGCGCTGTCTTCGAGGTCCTTGTCGAGCTGGATGATCGAGGCCGACACGCCGCGGTACCCCTGGGGGATGAAGACCGCGACGAACGCGATGACCAGCACGGCGAGGGTTCCGTAGACCGGTACCGGCATGGCCAGCCAGGTCCACAGCAGTCCGAGTCCGAGCACGATGGCGGGTACGGCCAGCGGGAGCATGGCGAGGTATTCGAGTAGCTTGCGGCCGGGTGCGTTGGTGCGATACCGGGTGTAGGCGAGGGCGAAGCAGAGTGTGGTTCCGATCGCGGCGGTCGCGACGCCGACAGTGACGCTGTTGAGCACGACTTGGTGAAAATCGGAACTCTTCAGTGTCTGTCCCATGCCCCAGAACGACAGCGCGCCGGGGCGGCCCAACTGCGCGAGGTCAGCGACATAGGGACTGGTCTGCAAGCTCGCGAGGATGAGCGCGAGCACCGGCAGGGCCACCGCCAGCGCGAAGTACACCCAGGCGAAGATGGCGCAGGGGATGCGCCAGCCGCGCAGCGGCACCTTGCGGGCTCGCACACCTTTGCCTGTGACGGTGGTGTACTGCTTGCCGCTCATCGCCCGTTGTTGGAACGCGACCACCACGACGAGGAGCACCGTGAGGACGACAGCGACGGCGGCCGCGTCGTTGGAGCGCGCGGGCGAGGCGTTCATCAGCCGGAAGATCATGGTCGGCAGGGTGTCGATACCGCCTGCTACACCGATGACCTGCGCGACCGGAAAGTTCTCCACCGACAGGGCGAACACGAGGATGCCCGAGCCGACGATGGCTGGCATGACCAGTGGGAAAGTGACCTTGCGCAGCATCTGGGTGAGCTTGGCCCCGTGCAGGCTGGCCGCGTCCTCGAGATCGGGGTTCATCAGCGACAGCGCCGAGTGCACCATGAGAAACGGGTACGGCGCGTAGTACAGGCCGAGAACGAAGATCATCCCGCCGAAGCTGTAGATATTGATCGCGTTCGGCAGGCCGATGCTGTTCAACGCCAGATTGAGATAGCCGCTGGCGGGCCCCGCCAGCAGTACCCACGCCAGCGAACCTACGAGTGCGGGCAGGAACAGCGGGGCGATGCCGATGCCGTAGACGAGTTTGCGGCCGGGGATGTCGGTTCGGGCCGCGAGGAAGGCGAGGGTGCAGCCGATCACCAGCGCCAGCAGTGATGCGCCGATGCCGACCGCGGCCGAACTCAGCATCGCTGATCGTGCGGTCGCGGAACCGAGCACACGGAAGTTGTCCAGGGTGAAGTCGCCGAAGTCGAACAGCGAGGTGCGTTCGGACTTGTCGGTGAACGCGCCCATGACGATGAAGAACATCGGGCACAACACAATGAGCGCGAGCAGGGCCAGTTGCAGCAGCACCGGGAACCAGCGGCGCAGCCGGGGCCGCCGGTAGTGGGGCGCTGCGGTTTTCGGCGCGGTCTCGACCTGCTCGGAGTGCGGGTGATCGGTTGCCGTCGCCACTGCGTGGAGGGTTTGCTTACTCATGCTGGCACCGCTGTCGTCTCGACGCGGTCATCGCGCAGGATTTGGGCCCCGCCGGGGACGGCGGCGACCCTTGCGCGCTCGCCGATTCCCAGCACCCGACTGGCGTGGCCGGTGGCGATGGCTTCTACTTCGGGTCCATCGTCCAGTGTCACCCGGTAGCGGATCGAGGCGCCCTGATAACTGGCGACTTCGACGCGGCCGCTCCAGAACTGTCCGGTCGGTGTGCTCTCGTCTACCGCCGTGACCAGGAGATCCTCCGGGCGCAGGCAGACGATTATCGGGTCGGTCTCGGCTGGTGTGGCCTCCACCCGAACCGCGATGGACGGGTAGTCGGTGAGCTGCACCACGCCGCGTTGTCCGGTGCTGGGTGTGCAGCGGAAGATATTGCCGACGCCGAGGAAGTCCGCGATCGATGCGCAGGTCGGCTTGGTGTAGATCTCCTCCGGGGTACCGATCTGCACGATGCGCCCCTGCTGCATCAGTGCGATGCGGTCGGCCAGGGCGAACGCCTCGACTTGGTCATGGGTGACGTAGACGGTGGTCAGTCCGAGTCGCAGTTGCAGTTCACGCAATTCCATCCGGAGGCGTTCACGCAGGCGGGCGTCGAGGTTCGACAGCGGCTCATCGAGCAGCAACACGCTCGGTCGCATGACCAGGCTTCGCGCGAGCGCGACCCGCTGCATCTGCCCGCCGCTGAGCAGGCTGGCACCGCGGTCGGCCAGTTCCCGCAGACCCACCAGATCCAACGCCTCGAGCACTCGCGTGCGGATCTCCTGCTTTCCGACCTTCTGCATCTTCAACGAGAATGCGACATTCTCGAAGACGGTGCGGTGCGGCCAGACCGCGTACGACTGGAACACCATCCCGACATTGCGCCTGTGCGGCGGAACGGCGCGGCCTTTCGCCGAGTCGTAGACGACGTGATCCCCGATGGCGATGCGTCCGGCGTCGGGGGTTTCTAGGCCGGCGATGCACCGCATCGCACTGGTCTTACCGCATCCGGATTGCCCGAGTAGCACCAGTGATTCGCCGTCGGCGATGTCGAGATCGAGGTCGCGCACCACGGTGTTGCCCGCATAGGAGAGGGTCAGGTTGTCGATCGTGACTTTCATGTGTTTCCTTCATCCTGGACATCAATGTCCATGAGTTCGCCGACTATTCGCCCGGTGGTGATGGATCGGCCGGGGCAATGCGGTCGGCCTGGGGCCGATTGTCGTCGACCACCTCGTCGAGCTGTGGTGATTCGGCAGTTCACATCGGAATTCCCGGCGGCTCGCCGGAGCCTGACCGTCATGCGGAGCCGGCCAGGACCGCAGGCGGCGTGACGAAGAGCTCTGCGGTAGCGATGCGCCTCGCGGCTCGGTGCAAGGTGACCGATTCGAGGCCTGCCTCCGGTATCGCGGCGATGTCGAGGTGCAGGACACCGGCCGCGGTGCCCAGTCGAAGGGACCCGGGCCACCGGATGCGGGCATTGTCGGCGACAACGCTGCCGGACACGGTCACCGCGGCCGCCACCGCGACAGCCGAGGTGAGCCCGATCGCGGGATGCGGCGCGAGCATGGAGACCATCCGGACCGAAACGTCGTATTCCTCGGCGCTGATATCCTGCCCCGCGCTGGTGCGGTAGTCGCGTGGTGGGCCGATGATGCCGACCTTCGGGATCGCCTGCGAAACGGGAGCCCCGGCTCGGTTGAGCCCCATCCGCAGCGAGGATTCTCCGCGTAGCGCGATGAGCAGGGGCACGTGCTCGGCGATCACCTGATTGTCCTCGGCGCCGGTCAGCCCCAGGTCGGCGGCATCGAGCAGCGCGGCGGGGGCACCGGCACTCACCAGGGTGGCTCGGTAGTCGTTGTCACCGACCGTGACCCGGTCCCACGCCGCACCGGTCGGCAGTAGTGATCGGTGGTCGGCGGCCAGGTCGGTGAAGGTCAGCGAGACCGGGACGCCGAGCGCGCTGGTGCCCGGGACCGCGGCAGTGCCCTCGGCGGGGACGATCCCACCCGGGGTGGCGATCTCGGCGGTGAGGATCGCGCCAGTGTTCTCATTGCGCATGCGCACCGTCGTGGTCTCGGCGTCGACCGGGACGAGCCCTGCTTGCAGCGCGTACAGACCGATCGCTGTCGCGCAGTTTCCGCAGTTGCTGCCCCATTCGACTTGCCGGTCCCCGATCGCCACCTGGGCGAACAGGTAGTCGATGTCGATGCCGCGCGCGTTGGAGCGCCGGACGATCGCGGCCTTCGATGTGGTGGAACTGCCGCCGCCGACACCGTCGAGTTGGCGGGGGTCGCCCGAGCCGAAGGCCGATGTCAGGATCGCGTCGACCCCGCCCGCCGGAACGATCAAGGGGTCTACATCCACCGCGTTGAAGAGCCAGCACTTGCTGGTCCCTCCGCGCATCCAGGTCCCGCGGAGTGTGAACACCAGTCCGGCCGCCTTTCACTCGTGAAGAGGATTTGTGAAGCACCGCACAATCCGAACTCGTTCATGAGCTGGGTCACGGTGACAGGGACAAGCGTGCGTCATCGCAGGCTGGAGTACAATTTCGAAAATATCGATAAGGATTAACTTCTACTAAACACTGGAGCTGCGCCGTGCTCGATACTCGTCGCCTGTTGCTGCTGATCGAGGTGGTGCGCGCAGGCTCCATCACGGCAGCCGCGGCCAGACTCAGCTACACGACCTCCGCGGTCTCCCAGCAAATCGCCAAGCTCGAGAACGAGGCCGGCCAACCGCTGCTGGAACGGCATGCGCGCGGCATCCGGCTGACCGAGGCAGGGGCAACGCTGGCCCGCCGCGCCGAGCGCATCGAGACTCAACTGCTTGCCGCGCGCAGAGAGCTCGACGACATCGCCGGACTCCGCTCGGGCACCGTGCGGATCGGAACATTTCCCACGGCCGGATCCAGCCTGTTGCCGTCGGTGGTCAAACTGTTCAAGGCTCGTCATCCCGCCGTGGCGTTGACTGTGCGCAGCTCCCGCTTCGCACAACTGCGCGCCATGCTCGATACGCGCGAGGTCGAACTGTCGCTGCTCTGGGACTACGCGTGGGCTCGCGTCAACGATCAGGAGCTCGCGGTGCATGAACTCCTCATCGATCCACCGACACTCGTCGTATCGGTCAACCATCGCTTCGCGGATCGGAAAACAATCGCGATGCGCGAACTCGCCGACGAGCAATGGATTATTCGTGCGGACCAGCATCCAGTCGGGCTCGCCCTGGAAAGGGCTTGCAACGCAGCAGGATTCACCCCTTTCGTCGCATTCGCGGCCAACGATTATCAGGAAGCACAGGCGATGGTGGCGGTCGACCTCGGCGTTTCGCTGGCACCCCGACTTGCGCTGTCGAATCTGCGAGAAGACGTCCGCGTGATTCCGCTGACCGACGGAGCCCCGTCCCGGCGAGTTCTGCTCGCGCACTTGGCCGAACAGCGTCTCACTCCAGCGGCGAACACGCTCCTCGAGACGTTCGAGGAAGTCGCCAAGGGCTTTGTCGAACGATCCCTCGCGAGTCGCGGCTACTAGCGTGTTCCTGGAAGGTCATGTGTCTTGACTTGATCCATCCGGGTTGCGGGGCGGATTCACCGTCACACCACTACCTTCACCGATCATCGCCGCCGTCGCGCGGCGGGGTCGGTCTGTGCTTGCCACCGGACCAGCGCCGCTGCGGACGGCCGCGCATATTTCCCCAGGGATCTCACCGAGGTGTGCCTGCTCATGCGCATCAGCATCGGCGTGAACGATGTAGTCGCCGTGTCCGGGCACCTGTCGAGTACGGCAGCTCCGCCCAGCGCAGCACGGAAACGGTTCGGATAACGACACAAACGCGACAAAGCCGCAGGCCATTGACCTGCGACTTTGCCGTTCTGTTGGCCTAACGCAACACCACCCGAACACTCTGGTTGCCGCCGGTCCTGAGATTCATATCAAGCCTGTTGCGACTAGAGCTCTGAACACAACGGGTGGTCGCCGATGACCGGCAACCGCCTCGCTCAGGCCGGGGCGGCCGTCTGCCAGCCTGATGCCCACAGATTGGCCGGGCTGGTCTCGCCCCGGAAGATCGCAGCGTTGCGCTTGGCGAATTCCGCGAACGATGTCGGCCGGATTCCGAAGCGACCGAAGATCTCTACGTGCGGCTGCGATTCCGGACCACCCGCGCGCCGCAGGGCGAAGAGATCATCAAGGTCCTTCGCGAAGCGTTCCGAAATGCCCGCGGCGATCATCTGTTCCATCTTCGCGGCCGGATCGATATCCACATAGGTGATCGAATTACCGATCACCTCGGACAGCACCGCGCAGACCTCGGTCATAGGCAACGCTTCCGGCCCGGTCAACTCGAAGCACGCGCCTTCGTTGCCATCACTGTGCAGCACCTGATAGGCCACCTTGGCCACATCGTCGACATCCACTGGGGCAAGGCGGGTTTCCCCAAGCGGCTGTGCGAAGAAGCCCCGCGCCTGCATCGTCGGCACTTCACGATAGTAGACCTGCATGAATTGGCTCGGTCGCAGAAACGTCCACGGCACATCCGAACTCGCGAGATACCGCTCGATTTCCGCATGCATGCGACCGAAGCGAAACGGAGAGTCCAGTTCGGCTCCGAGTCCGGACACCTTGACGATGTGATGCACATGCGCGGCTTTCGCCGCATCGATCATGTTCAGCTGCGCTTGGACCATGTCGTCGTCCGCACTGGAGATCAGCATCAACTTGTCCACGCCGTGCACCGCCGCGCCAAGGGATTCCGGATCCAAGAGATCGCCGTGCACCACCTCAATCCCCGCTACCCTGCCCAGTTCGTCCCCCTTCACCCGATTCCGCACCAATACCCGGACAGGCCTCCCCTGCCGAACGAACTCTCGCACCACAGCCGAGCCGGTCAGACCGGTTCCTCCGGTAATCAGGATCATCGAATATCTCCTTCGCTGGCAATGCGGCGAATTCCGCACCCACTGATGTAGACCGCACCGATCCCGAGAACTGACCACAGTGCGTCGACGGGAATCCTGAAGACCGAACTCGCGTTCTCCGACGGGTGACCAGCAGCATGGCCGCGCGAGCTGATGCCGCGCTGATCCAGATCCACGAGCGATATCGCCAAGAGCTCGCCGGCTTCTGCTACCGCATGTTGGGATCGCCCTTTGACGCCGAGGACGCGGTCCAGGAGACATTGCTGCGGGCCTGGCGTGGCATGCACGGGTTCGAAGGTCGGGCCTCACTGCGAGTCTGGCTCTACCGCATCGCCACGAATGTGTGTCTGGATATGCTCCAGCAACGAGGGCGTCGGGCGCTGCCCATGCACGTGGGCCCGGCGGGCAACGCGGACGTGAGCCTTGGCGAGGCCGATCCCGGCGATACTTGGGTGCAGCCGGCGCCCGATACCCTGGTGTTGCCCGCCGACGCCGATCCCGCCGATTTGGCGATCCTGCGGGACACCGTGCGGCTCGCGTTCGTCGCCGCGCTGCAACACCTTTCGCCGCAGCAGCGTGCCGTGCTGATTCTTCGCGATGTACTGCGCTGGCGCGCCAATGAGGTGGCCCAGCTGTTGGACACCACCGTTGCCGCCGCCAACGGTATGCTGCGTCGCGCCCGAACCAAGCTCTCGGGCCTCACCCCCGCCGATTCCCGTGTGAATCAGCTCGACGCCGGTCAGACCACGCTGCTGCGCCGGTACGTCGAGGCATTCGAACGGAGCGATATCGACGCACTCATCGGGCTGCTGCACGAGGACGCCACACTGTCCATGCCACCGTACCGCCTATGGCTGTCCGGAGCCGACGAGATCGGCCGCTGGTTCGCCCGCGACCCCAACCCCTGCGCAGATTCCCGTGTTGTTCCATTGCACGCCAACGGATCTCCAGCATTCGCGAGCTACCACACGGCCGTCGGCCGCACAGACTACTCGGCCTTCGCAATCCATATCCTCACCTTGCGCGACACCCGCATCGCCGGAATCGACCTCCATCTCAACCCCGAGCTGTTCCGGCTATTCGGTCTCCCCGTCCGCCTCGAATTAGAAGATCCAGCCATGAAAAAGGCCGGTTCGGGCGGCTCGGGGGTCGTCCCCTCGGCAATACACGGAACGAGAAAGGCTCATGCTCTCCGTGAGCATGAGCCTCCTACGAGTGGGCCCAACGCTCCACAACCCGAACTCTCTGGTAGTGGTCGGCCATGGAACGGCAGCGACTCTATGGGTTCGCCGACCCGCCACCCCAATGGCTGCCGACCTCAGCCGGGCGTCACGGCATAATCGGCTTCGCCGCGGAACACAGCAGCGTTTCGCATCGCGAATTCCGTGAACGTCGTCGGCACAACGCTCAGCCTGTCGTGGGTGTCCTGTTGTACGGCGGCCCGGCCCAGTGCTCGACGCTCGGCGAACAGTTGGCCGAACGCCATCGCTCGTTCTGGCGGGTAGCCTGCGGCAATCCACTCACGCTGTTTGTCCTCGGGTGGTACGTCGACGTAGCGGATCTGGCGACCTACTGCGGCAGAGATGTGCCGCGCAATGTCGACCATGCCGAGAGCTTCTGGTCCCGTCATCGAGTAGCTGCGACCTTCGTGGCCTGTCGTGGTGAGCAGGGAATACGGTCGCCGAGCCGGGACGACCTGTCGCGCCTGTTATCAGGATCATTCTTGGGTTCCTTGTCTCGAGCATGCGGCCCCATAGCCGCCATGAAGAAATCCGGGTCCGGCGGTACCAGATGCGGACCGTGCCGGCTGGTTCATTTGCGAATGAACGCGGAGGCAAAGGTGCGCAGTGTTTCTGGGTTGAGGGCATCGGCGAATCCGACGATCAGTTCATCGACTCCCGCCCGCTCATAGACATCGAGTCGTCGGCCGATCGTGTCGAGTGTGCCCACGAGTCCGTAGTCGGCAAGTTGGCCGGGAAAGACCATCGGAGCCCACGGCGGGACTGCCGCTCGGGCTTGTTCGTCGGTATCGGCGATGATGCAGTAGGACGTGGAAGTCTTTGTGATCGTGGAGAAGTCTCGCCCAATGTCGGTGCAGTGCTTGGCAAGGATGCCGTATTTACGGGAGACGTCGTCCGGTGGTTCCTGCACATTGCACAGATCGCCGTATTTGGCGACGAGCTTGAGCGTGACCTTCTCGCCGCCGCCGGCGATCATGATCGGAATATGTGGTTCTTGCGCACCACGCGGCTGATTGATCGCCCGGTCGGCCCGGAAGTGGCTGCCGTCGAAGCTGGTTGCCTGCCCGGTCCACATTGATGTGATGATCTGCAGCGATTCCTCGAGTCGACGCATCCGCTCGGCTGTGGCCGGGTAGTCGTAACCGAAGGCGCGGTACTCGTCCTCGTACCAGCCCGCTCCGATGCCGAACTGCAAGCGCCCGTTGGCAATGACGTCGAGGGTCGAGGCCATCTTCGCCAACAGGGTCGGGTTTCGGTACCCGTTGCCAGTCACCAGTTGGCCGAGCTTGATGCTCGTGGTCTCCCGGGCCAGCGCGGCGAGCGTGGTCCACACCTCGAACACGTACGCGCCGGGTGGCCCGAAAGGCATGAAATGATCTGGAGCCCAGATTGTTTCGAAACCACACTGATCGGCGGTGACGGCGAGTCCGCGGATCGTCTCGAACGCTGCCACCGGGTCGGTGTAGCCGTAGAATTCCTGAGTGGTTCCGGTCGGGAGATAAAAGCTGAGTTTCACTGTGCGCCGGTCCTTTCGCGACTGTGGGCACACGCGGCTGGCGTGTCACTGGTTGAGACCATGCCCGCAGGTAAGAGGAATCGGGCTCACCGAACCTCACCGGTCAGCGACCCGGCGATCTCCGGGAATCCGAACGCAGGCACCAGCGTGGGATCGAGGAATGCCGTGATGCCGGTGACATGGTGACCGTCGATAGCCAGGACCGCCACCCCGAACGCGACGAACTCGTCGTCGAGATGCCCGCGAAAGTAGGCGACAGCTGCCGGCTGACCGTTGGCGATTGTCGGATACATCCGGAAGTGCCCGGCCTCTCCGAGGACCCACCGAGCCAGCTGTGCGACACACGACCGCTTACCCGACTGCCACGAGCGCAAAGGAACGGATTCGAGAGTGGCGTCGTGTCGCAACAATTCGGTGAGGGCGGCGATGTCGGCGTACTCGAACGCCTCCATGTATCGCTGAAGCAGGGCACGGGCCTGCGGTGAATCCGGCTCGATCACGGCATCATCTCTCGGTGTCACCTGATCGAGTTTGGCTCGGGCGCGCTGCAACGCGCTTTTGGCGGCCACGACGCTCATCTCCAGCATGTCGGCGACTTCTGCAGCCGGGTAGGCGAGCACTTCGCGCAGGATGAACACAGCTCGCTGGCGTGGCGGCAGATGCTGCAGGCTCGCCACCAGCGCCAGACGCAGGTTGGATCGGGACGCCACGATCTCGGCGGGGTCCGAACTATCTGAGAGCCGGTCAGGAAAGGGTTCGAGCCAGAGCGGACCGGGCTCAACCGGTTCAGCGAATTCCGTCATGGCCGGACCAAGTCCGGATGGCAGGACCCGGCGCTGCCGGCCCGCCACCGCCGTCAGACAAACGTTGGTCGCGATCCGATACAGCCAAGCGCGTACCGATGAGCGTCCCTCGAACGACTCCCAGCTGCGCCAGGCACGCAGGTAGGCGTCCTGGACGAGATCCTCGGCCTCGTGGACGGACCCCACCATCCGGTAGCAGTGCGCGATCAGTTCCCCCCTGTACATCTCGGCCTCGCGCAGAAACTCATTCCGGTCGATCTCGGGCGAGACTGTCGGTTGCATGGCAGCTCCTTCGGCAGTGGCCGGTGTCATTGGTGTGGACCCTCACAGCGGCCGAGATTCACCGGTAGAGAGGCCGCCTGTTGGGGGGGCTCGCATGGCACGTCTCGAACAGCCACTGCCCGAAATGCTGGGCGAGCACCCATGTCGACCATTCCCAGAGTTCGGCCGGAGGTACGTCGGCACCGGAAAGGACCGTGACACTCTTGGTGATCGCAATGGCCGTATCCGGGGTGAGAAACCGGATGTTCTGCACTTCGTGGACGCGCCGCGAGTTCTTCAGTGGGCCCGCGAAAGCAGCCCCCATCGCTGCTCGAATGCCATCCCGATTCGGCAGGTAGATGCCCGGTAGGATAACGGTCGCACCCTCGGCATAGCAGCTGACAAAAGCTTCGGTGTCGCCTTTCGCCCAAGCCGCGACGGCGTCGTCGAAGACGGCGCGGATGGCGGTATCCGCCTCGGCCGAGGCGCTGGAGGCATTGCCTGCGGTCATGGTTTTCCCTTCGGTCGCGAACGTGCCACCCCAGTCGGTGGGCACCTCTCGCAATAGAGACCCGAGTGGTCGTGCAAAGGAATCGCAGCCATCTGACACCAATAACTACTGGCGCATCAGGGGTCCAAGGGCAGCGCCCGCCGGGCGGCTTTCAGGGCTGCGCCCCGAACGGCACGCCGAACGAGAAAGGCGAGCGCTCTCGCGAACGCTCGCCTCCGACGAGTGGAGCTAAGGGGACTCGAACTCGAACCCCTGACTGACCCCCATTTTTGGAGTTCGAGTGGTCTCACGGTGTCGACGCTCTTCGAATTCCGGGTCTGGCACACATTTCGTGATCGGCTACTCCCGGTAGAGCCGGCGCTCCAGCAAGGTGTCGTGCCGGCATTCGCGGGCAACTCCGGGTGCGGACGGGCACGCGCTGAGAAGATTTACTGCCCAACCGATCTGAAGCCTTTAGGAATCGTGCCAGGCGGTTGAGCCTGCTTGATCGTGAGGCATACGCGGCGCTATGTGCGTGATGTCTCGAGCGCGCCAGCCGCTGTTCGAGTTCGGTGAGGAATGCTCCAGATTGGAAGTAATCTTGCCCAGTATCTTTGGGGCGTAAGCACCAATTTCCTCCCCCTCGTCCACGCTCTCCCGTGCTCTATAGCCATCCACTTCAGGACTGCCCGGCGGCCCCACGTCTGACAGCGAAATTCGTGTTACAAGAAGAAGGAAGAGGCTGCCCGCCTGACGAATTGGGCAGGCTGCCACCCGGAGCCGTCCCAGAGAATAGAACGACGACTGCGATCGCTTCGCCGTGGATCCTCCCACGGGCGATCACAACGCGAAGGCATGTCAGCGGGGCAGCAGGGTGATCCGGGCGTTGTGGGCGGGGCTGAGACCGGTGTGGTAGCGGCGTGGGGGTTCGACCGGGCCGGGGACCGTGTCGATGCGGCGATGTTCGAGGACAGTGCGGAAGAGGATGCGCGCTTCCGCGAGGGCGAATTGGGCGCCCAGGCAGCGATGCGGACCGGCGCCGAATGTCAGCCAGGTGTGTCCGTTCGGTCGCTCGTCGAGGAAGCGTTCGGGGCGGAAGACCATCGGGTCCTGGTAGTGCTGTTCTGATTCGTGAATGAGCAGGATCGGGACGATGACGATGGCTCCCTTGGGGATGTGGACACCGTTGATCACGGTGTCGCGTAGCGCTCGTCGGCCGGTGAACGGGGACACCGGGCGCAGCCGCATCGTTTCGGCGACCACGGCGTCCAGGTAGGCATCGAGCCTGGCTTGGTCGCCGGAGTCGGCCGCTGCGTCCAGTTCGGCCATGGCCGCCGGGTGGCCGGCCAGCATGGCGGCGATCCAGCCGAGCGTGATCGCGGTGGTCTCGTAGGCGCCGAGCAGAATGCCGCGCAGGTTGCGGGCCAGCGCGGCGTCGTCGTGCTGATCCAGATCGGTGCCGACGTACCGTGACAGCACATCTTTCCGGTTGTTCGCGTAGTCGGGGTCGGACCGGCGGGCGGCGATCTCCTCGATGATGACGGCGTCGACATCGGCTTGGCGGCGACCGAGCGGCGGGTAGGGCGGGGTGTATCCGCCGAACAGCGGCGTGAGCAACGTGACGGCGAGGAAGCCGCGACTTTCGATCTCCCCGAACCACTCGCTCACCGCCCGCTTGAGTCGGTCCCTGCGGGCCGGAGCCACGTCACCGAAGACGACGCCGAGCAGCACACCGATGGCCAGGTCGTAGCCGACCTTCAAGAACTCGATCGGTTCACCGACCGGCCAGGTGGGCAGTTCGCGCTCGACCACCTCGACCATGAGATCTTCGTAGGACCGCAGTGCCTTGTTCTGGAACGGCGGAGAGAACAGCCGGCGCTCGCGGCGGTGCTCGTCGCCGTCGAGGAAGATCAACGTCTGTTTGCCGAACATCATGTCGTGGCTGGATAACCGGCTCAGCACCTGCCCGATCGAGAAGTCGTCGTGGTTGGCGAACAGTTCTCGAACATCGTCCATGTCGTGGGTGACAAGCATGGTCGGGAATCCCGGCGGCGAAACGACGAACCGTTTCCCGAGTTGCAGCAAGGGGGAACTGTGGGTGCCGGGGCGCAGCAGTCCTCCGAGTTGCCCGAGATGGCGGGTACGTAGTCGAGGAAGTTGGTGCAGCGAGACCAAGGTGTCTGACACGTAGCCATACTCACCGTTGGCTCGACAATGCGCAAACTCGAAATCCCCACAGCGACAACGGACATCGAATGGCTGCTGCCCCTATTTTTCGGGG
Source organism: Nocardia sp. NPDC006982 (assembly GCF_042869435.1). Lineage (NCBI taxonomy): Bacteria > Bacillati > Actinomycetota > Actinomycetes > Mycobacteriales > Nocardiaceae > Nocardia > Nocardia sp. NPDC006982. The sequence continues at coordinate 1,687,346 of NZ_JBIAFV010000001.1, forward strand.
CGCACGGCGGCTACGTCGAATTTGCCGCCCCGGGAAAATGGCGTAACGATGGCTATATTGTGACGCTGTTAGTCGCAACGCGCCGCATGCCATGTTCCCGTAGATCGGGGAACCAGGAACGGCCGAATCTCGGATTTCACTGTCAGAGGAAGTAGTTCGTGCTCAACACTTTCGTCCAGACACTGTTCGCTCAGGTCGACAATCGGCCGACCGATGTGGTGTACCGGTTCCTGGACAGCGGTGATGTCGATGGTGTCGTCCGCGAAATCTCGTACGCAGACCTGGGTGTTCGTACTCGGGCGATCGGTGCCGCACTGCAGGATTCGATGCCTCGGCGGGCGCTGTTGCTGTACCCGGCAGGCATGGAGTTCGCCGAAGCGTTCTTCGGATGTCTGGCGGCCGGTGTGGTCGCCGTTCCCGCGCCGCTGCCCGAATGGGAGAACCGCGCGCTGCGTCGGCTGCGGCGGATGGTGGCGCACGCCGAGGTCGATGTGGTGCTGGCGCCGCGGCGGGTTGTCGCGGATTCGGCGGCGCTGTGTGCGGAGATTCCCGAGTTGGCGAATGTGCCGTGGCTGGCCACCGACGAGATCGCAAGCGAAGAGGCATCGCGGTGGGGGGAGCCGGATCTCGGCCCGGATTCGGTCGCGTTCATTCAATACACCTCCGGCTCGACCAGCGCGCCGCGCGGGGTACTGCTCACCCATGAAAATCTGCTGCACAACCAGCGGGCGATCGCGGCAGGGCTCGGGCACGACCGCGCGTTCGCCGACTCATGGGACGGCGCCCTGTTCGCCAGTTGGCTGCCGATGTACCACGACATGGGACTCATCGCGCCGCTGCTGCACACGATCTATCTCGGCGCCAATTCGGTGCTGATGTCGCCGCTGCATTTCCTCCAGCGTCCCGAGCAGTGGCTGCAGGCGATCGCCACCTATCGCGCCCACACCAGCGGTGGCCCCAACTTCGCCTACGAACTGTGCGTACGTCGGATCACACCGGAGCAGATCGATCGACTCGACCTGAGCAGCTGGCGGGTGGCGTTCAACGGCTCCGAACCGGTGCGGGCCGCGACGGTGCGGCGGTTCACCGACACCTTCGGACGGGCCGGATTCCGCGCCGAAGCCCACCAGCCGGTCTACGGTCTGGCCGAAGCCACCCTGATCGTGACCGCGCCGTCCACCGCCGTGCCGCCGACGCTTCGTGAGGTTCCGGGGGGCGATGCCCTTGGAGGCCCCGGACGCCGTGCCGAACTGGTCGGTGTCGGGCGGGCGGCCGAGGGAATGTCGATCGCGGTCGTCGACCCCGAGAAGGGCGCCGAATGCGCCGACGGGGTCGAAGGCGAAATCTGGGTCGCCGGAAACAGTGTCGCCGCAGGCTATTTCCGTGACCAGCAGGCCACCGCCGAGGTGTTCGGGGCAACGCTGCCCGGTGACGGTCGCCGCTTCCTCCGCACGGGGGACCTCGGAATCCTCTCCAGTGGCGAGTTGTTCGTCACCGGCAGACGCAAGGATCTGTTGATCGTCGACGGCCGTAATCATTATCCGCAGGACATCGAATCGACCGTCGAGGCCGCGCACGACAGTATCCGGGCCGGATGTGTCGCGGCCTTCTCCGTCGATCTCGGGCCGACCGGCGAGCAGCCGGTTGTGTTGGCCGAGGTGCGCGGCGAGGATCCCGGCGAACTGGCCGAGGTCGAGGTCGCCGTGCGCGGCGCGGTGGCGACCGAGCACGGGCTCACGCTCGCGACGGTGCTGCTGATTCGACCGGGCACCATATTCAAGACCAGCAGTGGGAAGATCCAGCGTTCGGCGTGCCTGGCGGCGTATCTGTCCGGCGAATTGCTCACGTTGACGGCGGGCCCCATGCGGTCGCCGGAGGACGAACTGAACGACTACGAATCGGATACGGCGACCGAGGAGTCGGCGGATCGGTCTGCCGCGGAGCCGTCCACGGAAGCGATCCGATCCTGGCTGGTGACGGAGATCGCGCGGCACGCGGCGCTGGATCCGGAACGCATCGATGTGCATCTGCCACTGGTCGAATTCGGTTTGGGCTCACACGATCTGGTGGAGCTGGTGGTCGAGCTGTCGGATTTCGTCGGACGCTTCATCGACACCAATCTGTTCTTCGACCAGCCCACGATCGACGGTGTGGTCACGGCACTGGCGCCCGCCGCGCCGATCGAGTCGGGTGCGGCCGCTCCCGAGGCGGAGACCGCGGACGACTCCGACGACGCGATCGCGATTCTCTCGATGTCCTGCCGATACGCCGGAGCGGCGGATTCACCCGAGGCCCTGTGGCGGCTGCTGGACGGCAACGGCGACGCGCTCACCGACATGCCCGCGGGCCGTTGGGACATCGACGGGCTGTACGACCCCGATACCTCCGCGACCGGCAAGGCATATACCTTCCGCGGCGGATATGTCGACGGCATCGATCGCTTCGACGCCGCCTTCTTCGGAATCGGCCCGCGTGAGGCCGCGGTAATGGATCCGCAGCAGCGGATGATGTTGCAGCTCAGCTGGGAGGCGATCGAACGATCGGGGCGCGATCCGCGCACCCTGCACGGCAGCGCGACCGGCGTGTACCTCGGCGTGTACGGCACTGGCTATCTTGCCGATCCGGCGCCGGAACAGCTGAACGGCCAAGTGGGAACCGGACTGTCGCCGAGTGTCGCGTCCGGGCGGATCTCCTACACGCTGGGGCTGCACGGTCCGGCGGTCACCATGGACACTGCCTGCTCCTCGTCGATCGTCGCGATGCACTCGGCGATGCAGGCGCTGCGGGCGGGAGAATGTGATCTCGCCTTGGCGGGCGGCGCCACGCTGCTGATGTCACCGATCGCCCATATCGAACTGTGCAAATTGGGTGTGCTGTCGCCGAGCGGCCGGTGTGCGCCGTTCTCCGCCGACGCGGACGGGACAGTGTGGGCCGAGGGCGCTGGTCTGCTGTTGTTGAAGCGGCTCAGCGATGCTCGCCGCGACGGGGACCGGGTGCTCGCGGTCATTCGTGGTTCCGCCGTCAATCAGGACGGCCGCAGCCAGGGGCTGAGCGCCCCCAACGGCGCGGCGCAGGAGCAGGTGCTGCGCTCGGCGCTGCGTGTCGCGGGTCTGGCGCCGCACGATATCGACTACGTCGAGGCGCACGGCACCGGTACGGCGCTCGGGGATCTGATCGAGGCCCGGGCACTGACACGGGTATTCGGGCCGGGTCGTGACCCGGCTCGGCCACTCGGTATCGGGTCGCTGAAATCCAATGTCGGGCACACCCAGGCCGCGGCGGGCGTGGGCAGTGTCATCAAACTTGTGCTCGCACTGCAGCACGAACGAATCCCCGCCACCTTGAACGCGAGTGTGCCGGCACCGCTGGTCGATTGGGAGCGAAGCGGTGTGGCGGTCGCGGCCGAGCCCATGCCATGGCGACGGGGTGATCGGCCGCGTCGTGCCGGTGTGAGTGCTTTCGGACTCAGCGGCACGAACACGCACCTGATCCTCGAGGAGGCTCCGCCCGAGCCCATGGTTGTGCCGGACACGTCAGCCGACGACCGGAGTGTTGCGCTGCTGCCGATTTCGGCTCGCAGTCAGGCGTCGTTGCACGGTCAGGCCGAGCGGCTGCTCGAACTGGTGGTTACCGACCCGCGATTGGAGCCGGGGCAGGTCGCGCGCGCACTAGCGTTGCAGCGCACCCAGTTCGAGCGTCGTGCGGTGGTGGTGGCGGCCGATCGGGATGAGATGGTCGGCGCGCTGCGCGATCTGGTGGACGGCGGGTCGTCGGAGAATGTCGTGGTCGGCGCCGGTGCGGTGCTCACCAACGCCAAGACCGCCTTCGTCTTCCCCGGGCAGGGCACGCAGTGGGTCGGTATGGCGCGCGATATGCTCACGTACTCCGAGGAGTTCCGCGCGGAATTCGAGCAGTGCGACAAGGCTTTCGGCGCACACACCGGCTGGTCGCTGGTGGACAAGTTGACCACCATGACCGCCGCGGACCTCGATGATTTTCCCGTAGTGCAGCCGCTGTTGTTCGCGACCATGGCCGCGCTCGCGACCACCTGGCGAGCGGCGGGCGTCATCCCGGATGCGGTGATCGGTCACAGTCAGGGCGAGGTCGCCGCTGCCTACTGCGCCGGTGCCATCGAATTGAGCGATGCCGCACGGATTATCGTCACGCGCAGCCGCCTGATGCAGGCCATCCGCGGAGCGGGCGCGATGGCGATGGTCGGACTGCCCGAAGCCGAGGTCAGCCGGCGGCTGGCAGGCTTCGACGGCCGGGTGTCGATCGCGGCGGTCAACGTGCGCCGTTCGACGATCGTGGCGGGCGAGCAGGCCGCGGTCGAGAAACTGCTGGCCGAGCTGAACCATGCGGGCATCTACACGCGGCTCGGCGGCTCGGGTACCGGCTTCGCCGGGCACAGCCGGTTGATCGAATCCATCCGTGAACCGCTGACAGCGGAGCTGGCCGATATGGCCACGAATTTGCCTGCGACGCAATGGTATTCGACAGTGTCGGGCGAGCCGGTGACGAGCGGGACGATCGGGCCCGACTACTGGTATCGGAACGCGCGCGAAACCGTGCGGTTCGCGCCCACGATCGAGCGCATGATCGCCGACGGATTCCGGTATTTCGTCGAACTGGGGGTACATCCGTCGCTGACCGCAGCCGTCAAGACGGTATCGGAGGACCTCGCGCGCGAGGTGGCGGCCGTGGGTTCGCTGGTACGAGACCAAGACGGACCGACCTGCCTGGCCAGGGCGCAGGCCGAACTCTACGTCGCGGGTCACGAACTCGACTGGACCAGTATGGTTCCCGAATACGGGCGGGTGGACCTGCCCACCTACGCCTTCGACGAGCGGCGGTTCTGGACCGACCGAGTGCACCGTGATACCACCTCGCTCGGGCTCGGAGACGTCACCCACCCCGTACTGGGTGCCGTTGTGCCGCAGCCTGATTCGGATGGCGTCATCTTGACCGGCCGGGTGTCGCGTCAACTGCAGGCGTGGGTGGCCGATCACGCGGGCCCGAACGCGGTACTGTTGCCCGGCGCGGCATTGGTCGAACTGGCCGTCCGTGCCGGCGACGAGGTGGACAGCCCGGTGGTGCGGGAGCTGGTATTGCGCGCCCCGATGCTTGTCCCCGAACGTGGAGCCTTGCAGATCCAGACGGTGGTCGGTGGCGTCGACGCCGATGACCGCCGGACGGTGCGCATCTACGCCCGCGACGAACACGATCCGGATACCCGGTGGACGCTGCACGCCGACGGCGTCCTGGCCGAAGAGTCCGAACCTGTTCCACCGCAAGTCGATTCGTCGGCGTGGCCGCCCGCAGACGCGGAACGCGTCGACGTCGACGGCCTGTACTCCGAGCTGTATACGCGCGGCCACCACTACGGTCCGCTGTTCCGTGCGATGCGGACGGCCTGGCGACGCGACGATGAAATCTTCGTCGAGGTAGAACTCGCCGAATCCGCTCATGGCGACGCCGCGAAGTTCGGTATCCATCCAGCACTGCTGGATGCCGCATTGCACGCCACCGCCCTGTTCGCCGCCGACGGCGAACACGCCATGCTGCCGTTCGTGTGGACCGACGTGGCGCTGTGGGCCTCGGGCGCCACCGCACTGCGCGTCCGGCTGACCCGGTCGGGCGCCGACACCCTCACCATGTCCGCGACCGACCGGACCGGACGACCGGTGGTATCGGTGGGGTCGGTGCTGTTGCGACCGGTCGCCGCCGGACAGTGGGATGCGGCATCGCTCGCGCCCGCGTACCGTCGCCTGTTCCGGATGGAGTGGTCGGAACTCGCGCTACCTGTGCCGGACCGCTCACTCACGCTGAGCGAGTGGAATTCCGCCGAGCCGCCAACTGCCGACGCGATCATTCTGCCGGTGCCCGAGGGTGATTCGCCGGAACAGGTGCACGACGCGGCCCAGCACATCCTGACCGCGCTGCAAACGTTCCTCAGCGATGGTCGATTCGAGAAGACGACGCTGGTCGTGCGCACGCGTGGCGCGGTGTCGGTTACTCGCGATGCGGTGGCCGCACCTTCAACAGCTCGTGGAGGGTCCGGCACGGAAGTACCGGATCCGGCGGGTGCGGTCGTGTGGGGGCTGGTGCGTTCGGCGCAGTCGGAGAATCCGGGCCGCATCGTGTTGATCGACACGGCCGACCCCGAAGAGGACATCGCCGCACTCCTCGCCACCGGCGAACCCCAGTTGGCCGTGCGTGACGGGGTGGCGTTCCTGCCGCGGCTGGTTCGGCTGCCGGAGACCACAGCGCGAGCGTCGGACGGCCGGATGTCGCTCGGGGACGGTGCCGTGCTGGTCACCGGGGCGCCAGGGCGGCTCGGTTCGGCGCTGGCCCGTCATCTGGTCGACGCGTACAGTGCCCGAGACCTGGTGCTGGTCAGTCGCCGCGGTATCGATGGCCCGGGTGGGCGTGAGTTGCGGGACGACCTGGAAAGCCGCGGTGCGCGGGTGCGATTCGCAGCCTGCGATATCACCGATCGGTCGGCACTGGCGCAGTTGCTCGACGGTATGCCGCTGGCCGGTGTGGTCCACGCGGCGTGTGTACTCGATGATGGTGTACTCAGCTCGCTGACGCCCGAGCGGCTCGGCCGCGTGCTGCGTCCGAAAGTCGATGCGGCACACCATCTGCACGAGCTGACGGCGGCGCAGGAGCTGTCGATGTTCGTGCTGTTCTCCGCGGCGGGCGGATTGTTCGGCACGCCAGGACAGGCCAACTACGCGGCGGCCAACGCCTATCTCGACGCACTGGCGCTGCGCCGCCGAGCACGCGGGTTGCCCGCGCAGTCACTGGCCTGGGGCGCGTGGGAGGTCGATATGCACGACCATTACGCGCAGGCCGACATTCGGCGTATCGAGCGCGCGGGCATTCGCGCGTTCTCGGTGCCGCAGGGTATGGCCTGTTTCGATGCCGCGCTTCAGCTCGGCGACCCGATGCTGGTCCCCCTGCTGCTCGACACCAACGTGCTGCGGCGTGCGCCCGCCGTCCCGCCGCTGCTGCGCGGGCTCGTGCGCCGCGCGCAGCGCCGGGCCATAGCCGACGTCGCGACTGTCGACGTGGCGGCGGGATCGCGCTTCGCCGAACAACTTCGGGCCGCACCGCGAGCGGAGGCGATCGCCATGGCAATGGCCGCGGCAGCCGAGTGGACCGGGCAGGTGCTCGGCCATACAGGCGCCGAGTCGGTCGGCGCCGAGGAGACCTTCCAGAGTCTGGGTCTGGATTCGTTGATGGCGATCGAACTGCGCAACAAGGTGCGCGAGCACACCGGAATCACGGTGCCACTCGGCACGATCCTCGCCGACCAGAATCTCACCGACTTCGCCCGCTATCTCGTCGACGCGGTGGCACAGCAGGCCGATACCGGCGCTTCCGACGCCGTGGCCGCCGAGGTACCCGAGGTCGAGGTGCTGCCGGTGACCAGGGACATGATGCGTCTGCTGCGGACCGAACAGCTCGGTATCCCGAGCGCAGCGCAGACCGGCGGTGTCGCCGTGCGACTGGCCGCGCCGATCACCCGAGAGCGACTGGAGCAGGCACTCACACGACTGGCCCACCGACATGCCGTGCTGCGCACCACTATTCGGCGCAGCGAGGAGCACGGACGGCAGCTCGAGATTCGTCGTGAGCCAGGAGACCTGGCCGGTTGGCGCGACCTCGACCACCTCGGTGGCACGATCGTCGAGGAGCATTTCCGAGAGCTGATGGCCCAGCCGTTCGACCTGGAGACAGGTCCACTTTGGCGCTTCGAACTGCTGAACGCCGAATCCGGCAACCAGGTACTGCTTTTCGGCGCGCATCACAGCATGAGCGATGTGCAGTCGATGCTGCTCGTCGCGGGCGAACTCGCCGCTGAACTGTCCGGTGCGCAGCTCGACGACGTCGTGACCAACCGTGACATGCATCAGCTACTCGCCGCACAGCTGAACAAGCGCGCCGCTACCGATGCCGCCGTCACGCGATGGCGCGAGGCCTTCTCCGGAGCGCGCCGACTCGAGCTGACCCTGGCGAATCCGCGTCCGGCCCAACGCAGCTACGGTGCGGGAGCGATCGCGCTCGACATGCCCGCCGGATTGCACGACCGGGTCGCGGACCGCGCCCGCGACCTCGGCCTCACACCGGCCGCGGTCTTCCTCGGCGCACTGACTATCGCGCTGGCACGTCGGCAGCAGGTCGACCGGTTCGCCGTGGCAGTCCCGGTGGATACCCGCATGCACGCCGACGCCACCGACGCCGTCGGGTATTTCGGTGTGCCCGTGCCGTTCCCGGCGGCCGTCCCGGCCGGTGACCTCGTCACCGACGTGCTGCGACGCACAGGTGAGCGGCTGCGGAATCTGCTCGCGCCCGGCGCGGGCTTCGCCGATGTACTCGCCGCGCTGGCCACCGAGGGCCTGTATCGCGACAACGCGCCGATGATCGAGGTGTATTTCAACTACCTGCGCGCCAACTCCGCCGTCGCGCCGGTCGATGTCGTTCCGGTGAGCACCGGCTACTCCGATCTCGACCTCATGGTGGCGGTGCTGCCGGATACCGGCCAGGTGTGGTTCACCTATAACAGCGACATCATCGACGCGCGGACCTGCGCCGAGTTCGGCGCGGAATACCTGGAGACGGTCGCGGCCGTAGTCGCCGATCCCGAAGCGCCGGTACGGCCCGAAACACTTGGGCAACAGCAGGTTTCTGGTGTTCGTGCGGCACTGGGTGCGACATTCGCGCTGGGCCGGCTGCCCGAGTTGCTGGTGGCGGCGGCGTCGGATGCCACCGAGATCACCATCACGGAGGCGCCCTATCACCATGTGCTGTCGTGCCTGCATGATCCGTCGGGCGTCTTCGCGCAGCCCTCGACGGGGCTGGTCATCGTCCTGCTGCGTGCGGCGGATCTGGAACGGTTCGGCGCGATTTCCGACGACCTGCTCACCGAGCTCGCCGCCGACTATCCGGCGGCCGTGCGCGAGGTGGCCGAACGCACGCGTAGGCCGGTCGTCGTCGGCATCCTGCCATCTGCCGGGCCGGAGGAACGATTGCTCGTGTGGGAGCGGCTCGTCGCCGAACGCCTGCATGAGATTCCCGGCGTCGCGGTGCTGGAACCGCGCGAGTGGCTGCGCCACCACCAGGTGGAAAACCCCTTCGACGACCGGACCGAACTCCTGGCGCACCTGCCCTTCTCCCCCGAATTCCAGGCGGCGGTGGCGCTCACCCTCGCCGCGACCGTCGGCGTCGTGACCGAACCAGCGCCGAAGGTGATCGCGGTAGACGGCGACGACACCTTGTGGAGCGGTACTGCGGGCGAGATCGGTTCCGCCGCTGTGGCTTTCGATGAGCCACGCCGAGCACTCGCCCGGCGGCTCGCGCAGTGGCGCGCGGCGGGAACGCTGCTGGTGCTGGTGACGAACAATGACGACGATATCGTCGACGCCATCCTGGACCGACCCGACAGCCCGCTGCGTCGCGACGATTTCGCCGCGATCTCCGCGGGCTGGGACGGTAAGCCCGAGCGACTGGAGGAGGTCGCACGCACATTGCGGCTCGGCCTCGACAGCTTCTGCTATCTCGACGACAACCCAGTCGAAGTGGCGCGCATGCGCGCGCAACTACCCGAGGTGCTGTCGGTGACGTGTCCGCCCGCCGACGAACTGGAAGCGTTTATCACGCGATTGTGGCCGATGGTGCCGATCGCGGCGACGGTAGAAGACCGCGCGCGAGCCGACTTCTACCGGCAGGAACAACAGCGCGACAGTGCCCGCGCCGCCACGGAATTCGCGGAGTTCCTCGACCGACTGAACCTCGAGGTCGAAATCGAGCCGCTGACCGAAGCCACGATCGAGCGCGCACGACAACTCGTGCGGCGGACCACTCAGTTCACCCTTGCCGCCGTCACCGTCGACGATCTCGATCGGTGGCGCGACGAGGGCGAGCTCTGGACCGCGACGGCGCGCGACCGCTTCGGCGACTACGGGCTGATCTCGGTACTCGCGCTACGGAAGGATGCGGGCACCCTGTGGGTTCGCGGCTGGCAACTCAGCTGCCGCGCCCTCGGCCGCGGCGTCGAGGAACGACTGCTGAGCTGGTGCGCGGACAGGGCTGATGCCCTCGGCTGCTCGACGGTACGGATATCGGTCGAACGCACCGCCCGCAACGAACCCGCTCGCCGATTGGCGGCGCGCATGCTGGGCGAAACCCCCGATGAACCGCAACTGGAGGTGTCGGTGACACCGGATCGCCTCCGAGAGTTCCGTTCCTGGGAGATGCAGGCGAATGACGAGGAGGTGACCGGGTGACCAGCCCTGACGAGCGAACGGCCGTCCACACCCCGGGCACCGACCAACGCGCGCCGGACGAGCGGATGGCTGTCCGTAACGCGGCCGTCGACCGTCGCGCACGCGGTGAAGTTCTCGAACGGGGCACTGCCGGAATGGATATCGCCGCCCTGCTCGCACGTACCGGCGCCGCACCTGTGATCGAGGCACCGCGCGCACCGCAGGTCGAGACAGGGGGCGGCGCGCGACAGTGGGACGCCAACGCGTTGGCTGCCGCGATCACCGAGCTGGCGAATCGCTTCACCGAGACGCCCATCGACGCCGACACCGACTTCTTCGACGCGGGCGGAACCTCCCTCGCCGCAGTGGAATTGGTTGCGGCACTCGCACGCGAGCTCGATATCCACCCGGATCTCGACACGGTGTTCTTCGACGCCCGCCCGCGCAGGCTGGCGCACCGCTGGCTGGCCGACCACCCGGAATCAGCACCGTCGCGGCTAGCGGCAAAACCCGGCACCGACGACGTCGACCGACTCTTCGCCGATACCGACGACCTCGCTCAACTCTTCGTCGATCTCGCGGGCGCCGACCGATTGCCGCTCGTAGCAGCGCCGGATCCGGTCGCGCCGCGCCGCATTCTGCTGACCGGGGCCACCGGATTTCTGGGCAGTCACCTGCTGTTGGATCTGTTGCGGCACAGCCAGGCCCACGTGGTGTGCCTGGTCCGCGCCGTCGACGATCAGGCCGCCACCGGGCGGCTGGAGCACGCCCTACGGCGCTTCGCACTCCCCTGGTCACGAGAGGTACTGCGGCGCGTGACGCCGCTGGCGGGCGACCTACGCCTCCCCCACCTCGGCCTGTCCGACGAACGTTGGGAAACCCTTGCCGCGGACGTCGATTCGATCGTCAACGCGGGTGCCGCGGTAGATTTCCTGCGCGGCTATCCGTCGCTGCGCCGGACCAATGTCCTCGGCCCGCTGACCCTCGCGGAGCTGGCCTGCACCGACCGGCCGAAACCAGTGCACCACATCTCCTCACTCGCGGTGTTCAACGGATCCGAGGCCGCCACGCTCGGCGAGGACGAACCGACCGCCAATGTCGCCGCGCTGCCGATCGGATACGACCGATCCAAATGGGCCGCCGAAGCTGTACTGCGCCGGGCGGGCGAACACGGACTCGTGGTGACCATCCTTCGGCCCGGCGGGATCGGTAGCCACCCGGAGACCGGTGCCCACAACCCGCGTGATCTCAACGCGGGGATCACCGCGGCACTGATGCGCTTTCGCACCGTACCGGGATTCCGGTACCTCAACGCCGCCCCGGTGGATTGGGTCAGCCGAGTGGCCGCGCAGATCGTCGGCACCCCGAGCGCCTGGGGCCACACCTATCACCTCACCGGCGCACCCACCTCGCTCGAGCAAATGGTCGCCGAAACCACCATGGGCGGCTTGGGTATTCGCGTGCAGCACTGGGAGCAGTGGTGCGATGACACGGTACGAGCGATCAGGGAAGGACCGGTGCCGGAACTGGAATCGCTGGCGCAGGTACTGCAAAGTCCGGTGGCCCGGCGACAGCTGGCAGCGATGGTGACCGCGCCGCCCGCATCCGCCGCACGTACCGATGCCTTCGTGTCCGCCAACGGCCTGCCGGCGCCTGCCACCCCCGGTCCGGCGGCACGCGGCAAGATGCTCGCCACCATGGCGGGCATGGGACCACAGCCGGGCGAGGAGCCCTACCTGCGGTTCAACGAAACACTCACCGGGACGGTCGGCCCGATCGGCGGGACCGCCGACATCCCCTGCATGCTACGGCTAGGTCTTTCCGTCGCGAGCAGCGCTCAGGTGTTCAGCACACGAACCCTGGATGTCAGCGGCGAGCTGACCTGCTCTCGGCTGCACGACGAGCCGCTCACGGTCGAGGGCACCGCGACCGTCCGACCGCATGACGGCCTCCCGTTGCGCCACGAAGTACGGCACCCGATCATGCATTACCAACTGACGCTGCGTGATTCGTCCGGCGATACCTGGTGGTTGGAGGGCTACAAATTCGCCGCGGCACGGCGACGCATGGTGCGCCAGCTCGGAACCCAGGTGATCGAGATCGGACGCACCGGCGAGCCCGCCTCGTACACCGGCGAGGTCACCGTGCCGATGCACACCTATCTGCCCGACCAGATCGACGGCATCGAGATCGATCCACGACTGCCCGAACGGCAGCAACGCCTGGCGAAACTGTTGTGGCTCAGCTGGTTCGGCAGCCAACTCGGAAAGAGTCTGCTGGAACCGGTGCTCCGGGTGGGTACCGATCTGCTGGATCTGCGCCGAGCCATGCGAAAGGAGCACCGACGGTGACGCGATCACCCAGCCCGGAACTCGGTGCCGGAGAGCTGATTTCCTTCCGCACCGCCGACGGCATCGACCTCGAAGTGCGTCGCGTCGGTCCCACCGACGCACCTGCGGTGCTGCTGGTGCACGGGCACGGGGTGTCGTCGGAGATGTTCGCGCTTCCCGAGATTCGCAATGTGACCGACGTGCTGGGCGATGCGGGCTACCAGTCGTGGCTGCTCGACTGGCGCGGTAGTTCCCGCTTGCCCTACAACACATCCGGTAGGCCCTACACCTTCGACGATGTCGCGCTCTACGACCTGCCCGCGGCAGTCGCGCAGATCAGGGCGCGGATCGGGGACCGCCCGCTGTTCGTCGTTGCGCACTGCATCGGCGCGCTGGCCCTATCGCTGAGCATGACGGCCGGGCTGCTGCCCGGACTGGCAGGCGTGGTCGCGCAGGGCGTCTTCTTGACTCCGAAGGTCAGCACGTCGACGCGGATGCGCGTGCTGCTGGGCAGCGAATTGATCGGCTCGCGCATCACCCACCTCGAATCCGACTTCCGCAAGGTCGGCCTGTGGTCCAAACGCACCCTGCTCTACGCCGCGCTGTCACGCAAGGGCGACTGCCCGGACCCGACCTGCCGCATGGTCCACGGCGGCTGGGGTATGGGCGCCGAGCTGTTCGAACACGACCGCCTCGACGCGCGCACCCACGACAGGCTGGCCGAACTGTTCGGCGCGATACCACTGTCGGTGCTGCCGCACCTACGGCAGATGGAATTGGCGCACGCCGTCCTGCGGTGGAACGTCGACGACGAGCGCTACAGTGCGCTCCCGGAGAACGCGCTCAACCGGGCCGATCGCATCGACTGTCCGGTCCTGCTGCTGTCCGGCAGCCGCAACCAAGCCTGGCTCGATTCCAATAAGCTGTGCTACGAGGTGCTTTCGGCACGCAATCCGGACGTCGATGTCCGCTACATCGAGATTCCCTCCTACGGCCACCTCGACACGTTCATCGGCCGCGGCGCGGCACTGGACGTATTCGGATATATCGTCGACTTCCTGGACGAGACGTCAGCTCGGCTGACGTAGCGGCAGGCCGGCGGCTCGGTAGATGGCATCGATGACACTCATGGTCTCCACGGCATCGCCCGGAGTGGTGGTCACCGGCTCGCCGCGCAGCACCGCGGCGGCGAAGGCGTCGAGTTGGTAGTCGTAGGAGGCGCGACTCCCGAACCGCCGCAGCCGCCTCCCGTTCTCCGAACGAACCGACAGCACATGTCCCAGATGCGGCAGCACCGGATTGATCAGCCGCATCCGGCCGCGTTCACCTACGACGGTGGCGCCGATGCGCAGCACGTCCGACGACCACATCGAGCACCGGATGCGGCCGGTGTGCCCGGACGGGAAGCGCAGTTCGGCGGTCATCGCACGGTCGATCCGCGCATCGTGCAGCTTCGCCTGCGCGGCAGTCACTTCCGGGTTCTCGCCGCCGAGCACGCGAGCCATGTGCACCGCGTAGCAGCCTGCATCCATCAGGGCCCCGCCCGCGAGGTCGTAGTTGTAGCGGATGTCGGAGAACTTCGGCAGCGGGAAGCTCAGCGCGGCTTCCACACGAAGCAACGTCCCCAATTCGCCGGACGCGATGATCTTTTCGGCGGCCGTTATCAGCGGGTGGTAGCGGTAGTGGAATGCCTCCATCACCACGCGATCGGAATCGCTCGCCAGCGCGGCGATCTCCCGCGCCTCCTCCGCGTTGGCGGTGAACGGCTTCTCGCACAGCACATGCTTTCCGGCCTGCACGGCGGCACGGGTCCACCGACCGTGCAGGCCGTTGGGCAGCGGGATATAGACCGCGTCGAGATCGGGCGCGTCGATCAGCGCCCGATAACTGTCGTACGCCTGCGCGATGCCGTGCTTGCGGGCGAAGCCCTCCGCGCGCGACCGGTCCCGGGCCGCGACCGCCGCGACGACGACCTCAGGATTCCGCTCGGCCGGTTTGATCAGGGACGCGGGCGCGATACTCGCCGCACCGAGGATCCCGATACGGAGCCCAGAGCGGATGTCTTCGGTCATCCACCGACACTAACATCGGCACCGCACCGCGGCCGACCTGCTCCGGCAGCCGGACAATCGGCGAATGCGGTTGAATCACAACAGATCACGAATGGAGTCGAGTATGCGAATCGCATTATTGACGGCGGGAACCCGGGGCGATCATCAGCCGTATATCGCCCTGGCCGATGAATTCCGTTCACGTGGACACCATGTCGAGATAACCGCCACCGAGAACTACGCCGATGTGGTGCGGCGCTCGGGCTTCGAGCCGCACGTCATCCCGTTCAACTCCGCGGAGCTGCTGGAATCGCCCGCGGCCAAACGCGGTCTGTCCTCCGGCAATCCGCTGCCGTTCCTGCAGATCATGCTGGACACCGTCAAGATCATGACGGGCGAGCGTGGTGAGCGGATGCACCAGGTGCTCAGCGGCGCATGCGAATCGGCGGATGTGATCGTGTCGTGCGCCTCGACATTGCCTTGGGCGATGGAGCGCGGGGAGAAGACCGGACAGACCGTAATCGGCGGTTTGCCGTATCCGCTCGAGCGCACCGGTGAATTCCCGTCGTCGTTCATGGTCAAGCACATGCTCTCGTCGCGGCGACTGCGGCTGGCCAGCTACTCGGCCTTCGAAATCGCGTACGGCGTGGCGTATCGCAAGATGGATCGTCGGGTGCGCGAAATGATGGAACTGCCTGGTAAACCACGGAATCCGTTCCGTCGCATCCGCGAGGACGGTATTCCGTTGGTGCACATGGTGAGTCCGGTGCTGTTGCCGAAGCCGGGTGACTGGCCGGACCGCTCGACTGTTGTCGGTGCGCCGATTCTGCCTGCGCACCTGCGTGACGCGTGGGGCGAGTCCGCCGTCGATCCGGCACTGACCGACTGGCTCGACGAGGGTGAGCCGCCGATCTACTTCTGTATGACCGGAATGCCGATCCTCGACCCCGTCGGTTCCTGTGATCTGATCGCGGCCGTGTGCCGCAGGCTCGGAGTCCGCGCCCTCGTGACCGTGAAAGGCGAGGGCTACCCCCGCGGTATCGGCTACGACCGAAACCTGTTCGTCCTGGATTCCTTCGACTACGACCGAATCCTGCCGCGGTGCCGCGCGGTCGTCCACCACGGCGGCAGCGGAAATACCCATGACGTGCTGCGGGCCGGACTGCCCGCGGTGGTGATCGGAGTGCACAGCGACCAGTTCTTCTACGGCTGGCGGATATCGGCGCTCGGAATCGGGGCCGACTTCCCGTATCCGTCGCTGACCGAAGATCGGCTGCACGATGCGCTGGTTCGGACGTTGACACCCGAGGCGCGCGACCGTGCCGCGGAACTCGGCCGCCTGGTCGCCGCCGAGAACGGTGTCCGTGCCGCGGTGGACGCGGTGGAACAGCTGACCGTCACGACATCGGCCTGAGCCGTGGCCGATTCCGTGCACGTCGCGATCTTCACCGACTTCCACCCCGCCACCCTGGGCGGCGTCCAGACCGCGATGCGGTCGCTGTGCGACGGCCTGCGCCAGCTTGGCCATCGCGTCACCGTATTCTGTGCTCCCACACCGAATTCCGTGACGCACGATGCCGATACGGTCCTGCTCCGATCCGCGCCGTTCTCGATGTCGAACGGGCTGCCGATGGTCCTTCCGACCCGAGCCAATCAACAACTGATCGACGCCGCGTTCACCGAGCGCGGCCCGATCGATATCGTGCACACGCTGACCACCTACGGCTGCGGGATCGCGGGCGTACGCGCCGCACGCAGGCACGGGATCCCGATCGTCCAAACCATGCAGAGCCGTGATGACGCGATGATCGAAAAGTATTCGCCGTCACCGTATCTGGCCGCCTTGACCATGCGGCTGTTGCACGGCTGGTTCGTGCCGCTACGTCGGCAACGGGCATACGACGGTGACGGCCGGATCGCGCGACTGGCGTGGCGTCCGCTGATCGCGCAGGCCCAGGCGGCCGATCGGGTGATCGTGCCGACCCAGCACTTCGCCCGCCGCTTGGCCGCCCGCCGCGTGGACCGGCCGATTCACGTGGTGTCCAACGGGATCGATGACGCGCTGCTCGACCGTATCCACGGCGCAGGCGGCTCGGCGACGAACCCGGACGCACCGCTGCGTGCCCTGTGGTGCGGTCGCCTGTCGCCGGAGAAACGTCCGCTCGAAGCGATCGAGGTGGCGCGCCTGGTCGACGAATGCACGCTGGACATCTACGGCAGCGGCCCGCTCACCGGTCGGGCTCGCTCGGCGATCGCCGAGGCGGATCTGAGCCACCGCGTCCACCTGCACGGCGAGGTCGATCAGGCCGATTGCCTGACCGCCATGCGCAACCACGACATCCTCCTGCTCACCTCGGACTGCGATACCCAGGGCATGGTGCTGCTGGAAGCGGTGGCAATGGATCTGCCGATCCTCTACTGCGACCCCGAACTCTCCGAAACCGTGCCCGACGAAGGCGGCGTCCGCGCCCCCGATCCATCGGTGGAATCGCTCGCCGCCATGCTGCGGGCCCTCGCGCGGGACCGAACGCGCCTGCACATGATGCGCAAGGCACTCGCCGCGCACGCCGACGAACCGCGCCAATCGAGGCACATTACCGGCATCCTGTCGGTCTATGCTGACGCGCTCTCCGCACCGCACATGCCCTCCGGCGACCGGACCTGAGAGGTGTTACGAGCGGCGCCGCCGCCAGGCTCGGCCCGGTTCTTCGCCCGGCATCTCCGCCGGGTCGGTACATCACCGGCCTGATGTGACAGGAATCGGCGACCGGCTTCGAACCAGCCGCCGATATCGTCCACGATCATACCGCCAAGAAGGCGAGTGCCGCGCCGCAGCGCCGCCGCGCGAACAGCCTCACCACACGGCTGGATCCTGCACGTCTTCGCCGCCGAAATACATGCAGAACCGGATCTGCTCTGGCTGGTTTTTGCGCGGTGCTGGTGTCCTCGACGCCAGGTTGACCAGTGCAGTCGGTGGGCGAGGTCACGGACCGGTGCGATGAGCACGGGCCTGCCGGTGCACTCGGCCCACTCGAGAGCCTCACTACCTGCCGAACTCGGCTCCGGGAGCGCGTAGCCGTCATCAGTAGCCGTGATCAGCCCTGCGGCGGTGAGTTCACCCGGCATTGATCGCGGAGCCACATGTCCCCCCACCGGGCGTCGGTGTCGCCGAGGTGGGCGAGCACGAATCCCGGCAAGCCGCACGCCGACAAGGCATGTGCGGCAGTGGTTTTGGCGAAGTTTCGATGACGGTGGTGCCGGTGATGCGAGCGCTTCCCGCATAACAAAGCGAGGAATCACGCGGCAACCGCCGCTACACCACTCCGCTGGACTTGACTCGGCGGCGTGAATCGATTCCCTCAGGTCCCAAGCGAGTTCGAGCTGACCAGGCGTTTCCAGTTGCCCATGTTTTGCGTGTCCTGCCGAGGGCACCACACAGAACTGTGACCCGCTGACCAGCGGGTACGCAGTGCCCCGCTGAGAGTAATTACACGAATTGCCCTGTAAACGCCTGGAAGGAGTCGGAAATGGCCCGGTGGGATATCACCTCTGACGATGTAGGTCGTTCAACTACGGCCGACACCGACCCAGTCCTCGCGACCGTCGGCCTTCGTCGGCCGTCGCCCGCGGCGATTCGATAGCCGCAATGCGGCGAGGTCCCCCGATTCGCCCGGGTTGACGAGAGGGCCGGGCGCCACGCAGGATCGACCGTGAGATGGACGATTCATGCTGGTAAGGCTATTGGGTCCGGTAATGGTGGAGGCCGCGGACGGGACGAAGGCGTCAGTCGGGGGGCCGCGGGTGCGGGCATTGCTGGGGTTGCTGGCGCTCGAAGCCGGGCGAATAGTGCCGGCGGCGCGACTGGTGGACGGGGTGTGGGGGGAGGACCCGCCGGCTGGGACCGGGAATGCGTTGCAGACCTTGGCGAGTCGGTTGCGCGCGGCGGCACCGGGGGCGGTTCGGAATGACGGGGGCGGGTATGTGCTCGAACTGGCGCCCGAGGACGTCGATGTGCATCGGTTCACGCGTGAGGTCGAGGCGGGGCGGGCATTGCTCGCGGCCGGCGAGGCCGAACGAGCCATCGCGTGCTTCGATGCCGCGCTCGCGTTGTGGCGTGGGGAGCCGTTGAGCGATGCGGGGGAATCGGAGGAATTGCGCGCCGCGGCACTGCGATTGACCGAACAGCGGCTCGATGCAGTCGAACTGCGAGCGGACGCCTTTCGAGCCCTGGGCCGAGGCGGCGAGGTATTGCGTGAGCTCCGCACGGAAGCAGCGGCACATCCGTTCCGGGAGACGCTGGCCGCACGACTGGTGCGGGCGCTGGCGGCAGCGGGACGAACATCCGAGGCGATACAACAGTTTCAACGAACCGAGACCCTGTTGCTGGACGAGCTCGGCACGACACCCGCCGAGGTGCTGCGCTCGGCCCTGGCCGAAATTCACACGAACGCACCCCGTAATCCCGCAGTCAACGAACCTGCCATCGAGACGACGCCCGGATCGGGTCGAACGGGAGTTACGGCAGCATCCCGGACCAGCGAGACATCAAAGGTGTCCGCGCCGCTGCTGCCCAGGCGGTTCACCAGCTTCGTCGGACGCGGACGCGATGTGGACGGAGTGCGACGGGCGCTGCGCGAGGCCCGACTGGTGACACTGTCAGGTACCGGGGGCGTGGGGAAGACACGGCTGGCCGCCGAGACGGTCGGGGCGCACGCCAAGGACTGGGCGGACGGTTACGCTTTCGTCGAACTCGCCGCACTCGAGCGGGAACGGGCCGACCGACCGGCCGTGACCGCGGTCGGAGTGGCGATAGCGAACGCGCTCGCTCAGTTCGAGCGACCCGACGAACTGTCCACGGAGTGGGCCGATGTACTGGAGCGGACGCTGTCCGGCCGCCGAATGCTGTTGGTACTCGACAACTGCGAGCATGTCGTGGAGGCGACCGCGCGCCTGATCGACGATCTGTTGCAGCGGCTGCCCCTGCTACGGGTGCTCACCACGAGCCGGGAGGCGATCGGCGTGGACGGCGAGCGACTGTATCCGGTCCGCACCTTGGACCTGCCCGACGCCGACGCGGGTTTCCGGGCGGTCACCGCATCGCCCGCGGTCCGGCTGTTCATCGACCGCGCCACCGCGGCACTCCCGAATTTCGCGCTGTCCGAGAGCAATTCCGCGGATATCCGCGCCATCGTGCACAGCCTGGACGGCATGCCGCTGGCCATCGAACTGGCCGCCGCCCGCCTGCGGAGCCTGCCGCTGCCGGACCTCAGCGCGCGGCTCACCGATCGCTTCCGGCTGCTCACCAACAGCACTCGCCACGCGGTCCCGCGCCATCGCACCTTGCACGCGGCCGTAGCCTGGAGCTGGGGACTGCTCACGGATGCGGAAGCCGCAGCAGCCCGGCGTTTTTCGATTTTCGCGGGCGGCGCGACCTTGGACGCCATCACCCAGGTGTGCGGTCCGGACGCCATCGACACGGTCACCTCACTGGTGACCAAGTCGTTGGTGGACTTCGATGGACAGCGCTATCGAATGGCCGAGACCATCCGAGCCTATGCGACCGCGGAATTGACCGCAGTCGGCGAGGCGGACGAGGTCTCCCGCATCCACGCCGACTGCTTCCTGGAATTCACCGATGCCGCGGCCCACGGATTACGCACTGCCGCACAACCCGATTGGCTCGTGCGGCTGATCGCCGAACACGGCAATTGCGAAACCGCGCTGCGGTGGGCGCTGGACGCGGGCGACGGTGAGCGTGCGGTTCGCCTGTACGCGAATCTCGTCTGGTATTGGCTGCTGCGCGGGTTGCACGGCGACATCTCCGAACGCCGCCGCGAGGTCCTCGCCCTGCTCGGCGACACACCGCCGCCGGGGTGCACCGGGGCCTATCTGGCCTGCCGGTACGGCGAGGAGCTGCCCGCGTACTTCACCAACATCTGGTGGGGCCAGATCCGGGATAACACAGGGCAATTCGAGCGGCTGACCCGTGCGGCCCTCACCGAGGATCGGCCCCCGCACCCGATGTTCGTGCTCATACTGGCGCTGCGTGACCTGCTCGGCGACGACGACAGCCTGTTGACCGCGTGCACCACCTCCGACGATCCGTGGCTACGCGGAAATGCGCTGATAGCACGGGGTTTCGATGAACTGGGCGGCGACCACCCGGCCCACGCCCTGCCTACTTTGGAGGCGGCGCTGACCTGCCTGAGCGCGCACGGTGACGCCCGGTCACACAGCCGCGCCCTGATCTCCCTGGCCAGCTACCGGACCCGGATGCTCGGCCTGGACAGCGCCCGCCCGCTGATCGCGAGCGCGCTGGAACTGCTCAGCGCCGACCTTGGCGCCGGTGAGCGCATGGGCGTGCTGCTCTTCGCGGCGGAAATGCACCTGGTCGGCGGCGATACCGACGGCGCGGCAACCTATCTCGACCGGGCCGAGGCCCTGATCACCCCGCACATCATCCCCTCGCCCGGCCGCTTTCTGGCGGCGACGCAGGCGCACCTGGCCCACCTGCGCGGCGAGAACGACCGCGCGATGGAACTGTTCCGGCGGATGTCCGAGCAGCCGCTCCCCGCCGCCCCGCCACCCGCAGGACGCCACGACACCGTCCGCTTCGTGAACCTGGTCTTCGTGAGCACCGCGCACGCGGCGGCCCTGGTCGCGGCGGGGCAGCCGGACGACGCGCTGCAAGAGCTGGCCATGCCCCGCGATCTGGCCGCTCAGACCTCGGCGGCGCTGCTGGCCGAGGTCGGTATCGGCTATGCCCTGGTTGATCTGGCGAAGGGCGCCCCGGAACGCGCGGCCCGCATTCTCGGCGCCACCGACCGGATCAACCGGAGGGCCGGGGTGGTGCGCATCGGCCCGTTCCGGCGGCGGGCGCTCGACCAGGCGGAAGCGGCGCTCGGTCCCGTGCGCCTCGGCGCGGAATTCCTTGCGGGCGCCCGGCTTCCGGACGAGGCGGTGCTCGAACTGCTGCGTACCGTTCGCTGACAACGACTGTCAGCGAACGGTACGGGCAGCACTGGATGCTCGGGACACGTATCCCACCGATCCAGGAGTGTTCATGTCCGTTCCCCCGAACACGGAATCAGTTGTTTCTGTGCGTGGTTCCCGCCGGCTCGGCGAACGTCTCGGTACGGCTGGCGCCGTACTGGGAGCCGGGTTCATCATCTCCGTCGGCGGCGGTTATCTGCTTGCCCCGCGGCGAATGGCCCCGGGCTTCGGCTTCACCGACTGGCCGCACCGCGAGGCCGACGGCTTCCTGAACGTCAAAGGCGTCCGCGATGTGGTCACCGGTCTGATCATGCTGGTCCTGCTCGCGGCCGGGCAGCGCCGCGCCTTGGGCGCCACCCTGCTCACCATCGCCCTCATCCCGACCGGCGACATGCTCACCATCCTGGTGCGCCGCGGCTCCACCGCCACTGCGCTGAGTGTGCACGGCCTCACCGCCGCCCTGGTAGCCGCAACCGGCGCGCTGCTGCTGCGCCGTGAAAACCGTTGAGCAACAGATGAAGACGCTGGTCAACACCGCTCACATCTACATGATCATCGGCCTGATCTCCGGGTTCTACTACCGCGAGATCACCAAGGCCGAACATTTCACCGGGCAGACGGAGCTCGGTGTCGTGCACACCCACGTGCTGGCGCTGGGCATGCTGTTCTTCCTCATCGTGCTGCCCCTGGAGAAGCAGTTCACGCTCAGCGCCCGGAAGAGCCTGTACGCCTGGTTCTTCTGGCTGTACAACATCGGCCTGGTCATCACCGTCGCGGTTATGACGCTGCACGGCACCCTCACCGTGCTGGGCAGCAGCAGCAATGAGGCGATCGCGCTCTGCGCGGGTCTGGGACACATCCTGCTGACCACCGGGCTGATCGTCTTCTTCATCACCCTCGGCAAATCCGTCGGCGACAGCCGAACACCGCGCACCGCAGCGGTATTCGCCGACCAGGAGGCGTCATGACGACCGGCCGGGACGGCGCGCTGTGGACGCGGGACGCGGTCTCGCTCGCGGCGCTTATCGCCGAGGGCGAGATCACCGCGGCCCAGGTCGTCGAGGCGCATCTCGAGCGCATCGCACAGGTCGATTCCGAAATCGGCGCGCTCACCGCGGTATTCGCCGAGATCGCGCGCGCCGAGGCGGCCGCGGCCGACCGCCGGGCGCCGACCGGGCCGCTGCACGGGGTTCCGGTCACCGTCAAGAACAATCTCGATGTCGCCGGCAGCCCGACCACCTGGGGCGTGGCGGCCTTCGGACAGGCCCTCGCGACAGCGGACGCACCCGCGGTGTCCGCACTGCGGCGAGCCGGGGCGATCGTCATCGGGCGAACGAACATGCCGGACTTCGCCACTCGCTGGCACACCGACAACGACGAGGCGGGCCCGACGGTGAATCCGTGGAACCCGACTCGCAGTCCGGGCGGTTCCAGCGGCGGTGACGCCGCCGCGGTAGCGGCGGGCATGACCCCCCTCGGCCTGGGCACCGACTTCGGCGGTTCACTGCGGATACCCGCCGCGTTCTGCGGAGTCGCCTCCCTGCGCACCACGCCCGGCCGGGTGGCGGTGGCCTCGAGCCTGCCCGGGGCCGCACCCGCACCGACGAACCAATTGTTCGCGGCGCCAGGGCCGTTGGCGCGCACCGTGCGCGATCTGGCGACCGCCTTCGAGGTCCTCGGCGACAGCGCCGACCCGCGCGATCCCGGGTGGATTCCGGTGCGTGACGCGACCGATGCCGCCCCGCCCGCGGTCGCCGTCATGCTCGGTGGCGATATCGATCCGCAGGTGCGGGCCGCGCTGCTCGGCTGCGCCGACGCCCTCGAACGCGCGGGATATCCGGTGGCCGAACTGGATCCGCCGCACTTGGGCGAGGTGGCGGCGGACTACGGCCGATTGGTGTCCACCGAGGTGGTGGTCCAGCGCCGCGAAGCCATGCGGCGAGTCGGCAGCGCCGGACTGAACACCTTCGTGAACGCGGCGATCGACCTGTTCCCACCCCTGGATCTGGCGGGCTACATGACCGCGCTGGGTGAGCGCCTCACCCGCCGCGCGGCCTGGTCGCGCTTCCTCGCGGAGCATCCGATCGTGCTCGGCCCGGTCTCGGACGAACTGCCCTGGCCGGTCGGCTACGACCTCGGCGGCACCGCACAGGTCGCGACCATGTACGCGGCGCAACGCCTCACGATCGCGGCCAACTACCTGGCCCTGCCCGCGGTCACGGTCCCCGCGGGCGTCTCGGCCGAGGGTCTTCCCATCGGGGTCCAGTTGATCACCGCCCCATTCGCCGAGCGGCGCGCGCTGATTGCCGCCGCCCATATCGAGGCGGTCTTTCCGATGCCCACACCCATCTCACCGGCAACCGACCCGGCCACCCGGGGCCTGGCTCCGTCCAGTGGCTCGGGCACGGCGCGATGAACATTCTTGTAGCGAGAGGAATTCACATGTCACACAACACATTGCGATCCGCCGTGCGCGGACGGGTACTGCTGCCAGGTGACGAAGAGTTCGATACGGCACGGACGCCGTGGAATCTGAATATCGACCAGCCGGTCGCGGCCGTCGTGCACGTCGAAGACGCGGAGGATATGGCCGCCGTGGTCGGCTACGCGCGTGACGCGGGCCTGTCGGTGACCGCTCAGCCCAACGGCCACGGTGCTTCCGGTGATACCGCCGGCACCATCCTGGTGCGCACGCGCCGACTCGATCGGGTCGAGGTGGATCCGGCGCGGCGACGTGCCCGCGTCGGTGCGGGAACCAATTGGGGCCAGGTGCAGGCGGCGGCCGCTCCACACGGCTTGACCGGGCTGGCCGGAAGCTCCCCGGTGGTCAGCGTTGTCGGCTACACCCTCGGTGGCGGCTTGTCGTGGTTCGGCCGCAAATACGGTTGGGCGGCCGACAGCGTCCGGGCTTTCGACATCGTCGATGCCGACGGTCATCAGGCCCGGGTCACCGCGGAATCCGACCCGGAGCTGTTCTGGGCACTGCGTGGCGGCGGCGGGGATTTCGCAATGGTGACGGCAGTGGAGTTCGATCTGTTCGCGGCTCCGGCCCTGTTCGGGGGCCTGATCGCCTGGCCGACCGAGCAGACCGAGGCCGTCCGGGCTGCCTTCCAGGACATCGCCGATCACGCACCGGCCGAGCTCACGGTCTGGCTCAATCGGCTGGAGCTGCCACAGGCACCCCCGATGATCGCGATCGCCGCGGCTTACCTGGGCGAACCGGCACGTGGGCGGGAACTGCTGCAACGGCTGGACACGATCGACGGCATCCTCGCGGACACGCGCCGGGAATTGTCCCCGGCCGATTTGGGCGCCATCGTCAACGAGCCCACCGCCCCAGGCCCCGGACTGCTGCGAACCGAGCTGCTGACCGCATTGGACGAGACCGCCGCCGAGATTCTGCTGCACGCGCCGATCGATCCGCTGATGGGCATCCAGATCCGGCAGCTGGGAGGTGCGCTCGCCGAGCCCACCCGAGGCGCGGTTCCGCCGTTCGCGGAGCCCTACGCGCTGTGTCTGCAGGCGACCGGCTCGGACCTCGACACGGTTGCCGCGGTGCACGCCACTCAGAAGCGCCTCATCGCCGATCTGGGCGCGCGGGTCAGCGGCCGCAAACCGTATACCGTCCTGTCCGCCGGCGACAGTGTCGCAGAGGTTTTCGACACCGGCACCTTGGACCGGCTGCGAAAGCTCAAGCAGGCCCGCGACCCACACGGCGTATTCCGCGCCAACTTCCCGATTCCCCACTGAACCTTCAGTTTCGAGCCCGAGGTCAGGCACCTCCGCACAGCGCTGCCCCGCCGATCGTGATCGGCGGGGCAGCGCTGTGCCTGCGATCAGCTATCGCAACCCCGGCGAGGCCGAATCCTGTTGCTGGCATTTCAGCGGTCACACGTGTTGACACCCGAGGCTAAGTAGATTAGCTTTTGAGCTATCAGCATTAGCTTCAAGCTCTCCGGGAGTTCGATATGACCGAGTACCTGACCATCGACGGTGGACAGATCGCCTACGACGTGACCGGCGACGGCCCGCTGGTGGTGCTGTCGCACGGCATCGGCGACCGGCGGCAGGCCTACCGGCTGCTTGCGCCGAAGCTGGTCGCCGCCGGCTACCGGGTCGCGGCGGCGGACCTGCGTGGACATGGGGAGTCCAGCATGAACTGGAAGTCGCACGACGGCAGCGACGCCATCTCGCGCACCGACGTCGCCGGCGACCTGCTCGCCCTGATCCGCCACCTCGGCGGTCCCGCGGTCATCATCGGCCACTCCATCTCCGGCGGCGCCGCCACCATCGCCGCCGCGCAGGAGCCCGAACTCGTCAACGGTATTATCGAACTCAACCCGTTCACCAAGACCCAGTCCTTCGCCGCGGGAGCGATGTTCACGGTTTCGCGTTACCGCAAGGGAATGACGCGGCTGATGGGCGCCATGATCTTCAAGAGCCTCGGGCTGTGGATGAGCTACCTGAACGTCGCCTACCCGATCAAGCCTGCCGACTACGACCAGTACATGGCCGAGCTGTCGGCGAAGCTGCGCGAACCCGGTCGGTTCGCGGAGTTCCTGAAGACCGGCAAGTCCACACCGGCCGATGCCGAAGCGCAGCTGCCCAACATCAGCAGCCCCGCCCTGATCATCATGGGCACCGAGGACCCCGACTTCCCGGACCCGAAGGCCGAAGGAGCCGCCGTCGTGGCGCTCATGCCCGCGGGCCTGGGCACCGTCGAGCTGTCGGAAGGCTCCGGACACTACCCGCATGCGGATTCGCCCGACCGGGTGGCCGAACTTGCGCTGAAGTTCCTCGCGGAGCGGGCGCGTGCCTAGGGTCGGACTGACCAAAGCCGACGTCGTCCGTGCGGGTGCGCAGCTCGCCGACGACGTCGGCTACGGCAATCTAGCGATGGGGCCGCTGGCCGAAAAGCTCGGCGTCCGAACACCTTCCCTCTATAAGCACGTCGCCAACCTGGCCGACCTGCAGCACGGCATCGCCGCGCTGGCCATGACCGAACTCGACAGCGCGATTCGCGACGGGATGCACGGTCTGTCCGGCCGACAGGCATTGGCGGCCTTCGCGCGCGCGTTCCGGGCGTATGTGGTCGCGCACCCCGGCCGGTACGCCGCCACCATCGGGGCCGAGTTCACCGGCCCCGACGATCCGCTGCTGAAATCCAGTACCCGCGTGCTCGATTCGATGGTCGCGGTGCTGCGCGGTTACGAGATTCCCGACGACGAGATGGATCACGCGCTGCGCACGCTGCGCAGCACGTTCCACGGTTTCGCGTCCCTGCAAGCGTCGCGCGGTTTCCAGTGGACCGGCGACCCGGAAGTCAGCTTCGACTGGATGATCCGCTTCATCGACCGTGGACTGCGTACGGGCCGCGAATCGTAACCGTGGATCAGAGTCCCAGTTCACTGGATCCGACCATCGATCCGATGGTCGGTGATCTCGCCGGGAAGACCAGCCGCCTGCGCGCCGCGGGTCCGCTCACGCGGATCGACCTGCTGGGCGCGCCCCGCCTGGACCGTCACCCCAGCACGCACTGGACAGACAGTTGCTCACTGACCCCAGGCTGGTCAAGCACATCAACGCCTGGTCGCTGTGGAAATTCGGGGTGGTGACTCGACAGTGGCCCTTGATCGCCCTGGTCAATACGGACCGTTCGATGTTCACCGTGGACCGTGCCGAGCATCGGTGCCGATCAGCGCGCCGATCCCGGCGTTGTACTGCTTGCGCGCCAAAGTGTCTGCTTCGTCGACGAATTGCGTGTGCGACTGGGCGCTCGACCACCGGCGGTCTGCGCGCTCGGATCGGCAGTGGCGTCAGATCAGTCACCCGACAGGACACGGCAGTCAGTGTTCGTACCTGGCGCTGAGGGTCGGTTGGATCACATTTTGCGTTCCTGCCGTATATCCATGAGATGGTTATCCGGTGAGATCAGGCTTATCGACGTGATCCGCTTGGCTCATCTACAGAAAAGAATGAATTAAGCAATGACTCAAGGCAGTGTGAAGTGGTTCAACGCCGAAAAGGGCTTCGGTTTTATCGCGCAGGACGGTGGCGGCCCTGACGTCTTCGTGCACTACTCCGCCGTATCCGGCTCGGGATTCAAGTCCCTCGAAGAAGGACAGCGCGTGGAGTTCGAGGTCGGACAAGGACAGAAGGGCCCGCAGGCCCAGGACGTCAGCGTTATCTGATCGACGCAGCTCGGAACAGCCCCGCACCCTCAGGGTGCGGGGCTGTTGCGTGTTCCGGGGCCATGAACCGGGGCCGCCGCCGCTGACCGTTCATCGGAGAAATGGCTTGATTCCAGCCGTACTCGAGCGCAACGGTTCCTCGGGGCGCCACTTGATCGACGATCGGCCACCGCTTCGCGGAGCGACGTCGATAATTGTCATTCCAGCAACCTGCAAGCTCGCAAACCGGCTGCGGCGCAGCCGAACCCAACCGGGCTGACCGCTGGGTTCCGCAACCGATTGCAATCCGTGGTATACGCAGCTGCCGGTCCTGACGGGTGGGGCAAGCAGGCGACAATGGCCGATCTGATCACCGAGCAGATGCCGAAGGATCAGCTGTTGTGCATCGGGCTCACGGGGTGGTCTTCGGCGGCGCTTGCGCCGGTGGCGAAGTGCTGGCGGTAGCGCTCGGGGGTGGTGGAGAGTCGGCGGGTGAAGACCCGGTGGAGGGTTTCGCCGTGGCGGTAGCCGACCGCGCGGGCGATGGCGGTGATGGTGAGTTCGGTGGATTCCAGGAGGCGGCGGGCCGCGTCGATCCGGAGGTCTTCTACGAATGCGGCAGGGGTGGTTCCGGTTTCGACGCGGAAGGCGCGGGCGAAATGCCGTTCGCTCATGCCGGCGCGCTGGGCCAGAGCGGAGACTGCCAGGTCGTCGTCGAGGTGCTCGGGGAGCCACTGTTGGACGGCGCGGATGGCAGGGGTACGGGCGGGCTGGGTGCGCAGTTGGGCGCTGAATTGGGCTTGGCCGCCGGAGCGGCGGGTGAAGACGACGAAGGCGCGGGCGATCTGCTGGGCCATTTCGCGGCCGTGATCGTACTCGACCAGGGCCAGGGCGAGGTCGATCCCGGCCGCGACGCCCGCGGAGGTCCAGCGGTTACGATCGTGGACGTAGATGCGGTCGGGCTCGACGATGACGCGAGGGTAGGTGCGGGCCAGTCGATCGGTCGTACCCCAGTGGGTGGTGGCTCGGTAGCCGTCGAGCAGGCCGGCGGCGGCGAGCAGCAGCGCGCCGGAGCACACCGAGGTCACTCGGCGGGATTTGCGGGCCAGGGCGGGTAATTCGCGGACCACCTCCGCGGACACCGGCCCGGAGATCCAGCCGCCGACGACCATCAGGGTGTCGATCTCGTCAGCGGAGGTGGCCAGGTCATGCAGCGAGTGTTCGACCGCGATGGTCAGACCGCCGTCGGCCTTGATCGACCGGCCCTTCGGCGAGGCCGTCACGAGCCGGTACAGCGTCTTCGCGGTGATCGCGTTGACGAACCCGAAAACATCCATCGGCCCGGCCAATTCGACCAACTGCATGCCCTCGTAGGCGACGAAAACGATGGTGCGCGGCGCGGGCATTCCCCCATCATCGCAGTCGGGACAGGTGGCCGCCACGATCAGGTGGTGACCGTGACGGCCGCCGGGCTCCCACATCGCCGCCCGCAGCGAGGAATCGCCGCATGGAATGGCGATCGGGAGGCCCGTCCGAGCGTCCCCATCAGCGAGCGCGCGCGGCCCCGGCGCTCCTGCCGCGCACCGTGTGCTCATCGAGGAACGGGATGATCACTGCGGCAACACGATCCGCGAACTGAGCGTGCGGATAGTGTCCACCGCCCTCGACCATCACCACCCTGCCCGAACCGTCCGGCATGGCGGCCACGATCGCGTTCGCCTCGGCCTCGGGATCCGCGAAATCCGGGTCCGCCGAACCCATGACCACCAGCGCCGGGCAGCGGACGTCCGCCAACCGGGCGTGCGCGTCCGCGGGCGTGGTCTCTGCGGTCTTCATGAACTCCGCCCAGCGGCCGGGCTGCCGCAGGATGTCCTCGAGGTCGGCCATATAGCGGTCGTAGTCGGCAGGCTTGGTCGGATAGGCGATGTCCAGATACCGCCGCCACCAGGGCAGCGACTTCATCATCGTGGTGAGGGTGAGACGCACCCCGCCGCGGCGGTATCTGCGGCTGGTGAGCAGGGCACCGACATGCACGCGCTGAGTGAGGGTGAAGGGGTCGATCTCGACGATCGCGGTCACCAACTCCGGAGCCTGCGCCGCGGCGATCGTTGCCGAGCCGCCCGACAGCGAGTGCCCGACGATCACCGCCGGGCCGCCGAAGTGCCGGATGACGCCCAGCAGGTCCTCCGCTACATCGGTGCGGCTGATGGCGGCTTTTCCGGTCACCGACGGCCAGTCGAGGCTCGATTCGCCGTGCCCACGCATGTCCACGTTGACCACCCGGTAGCCCGCGTCGGCCAGAGGGCCGACGAGGTGGCGGAAGTCTTGCCGCACGGTGCCCATGCCGTGCGACAGCACCACGAGCGGTCCGTCGCCGACCACATCGCAGGCAAGCTGTCCGTATTCGAGCGTCACATACTCGGTCATTGTCGTTTCCTTCCAGCGGAATCATCCGGTGGCCGCGACTGCGACCTGCTGGAATTGAACGCCGGGAGACCGGCGCGGCCGACACCGAAGGCCGGAAGGGTCAGTCGGACGGCCGATTTCGTCAGATCCTGACCAGTGTCGCCGCGGAAACGACAGTCGCTGACCGCGGTTTCGACCGCGCCTTCTCCGCTCGCGGAGCACTCAACACCACGACCGTTTCCTGCCAGCGCCGGTGGATTGCCGAGCCCAGCCTTGACGTCATCAGTGTTCTTCGGTTTGGTCCGCTGTCCAAGCCGCGATCTGAGCGCGGGAGTTGAATCCGAGCTTGGTCAGGATATGTTCGACATGACCTTCGGCAGTGCGTTGCGCGATCACCAGCTCGGCAGCGATTTGCTTGTTGGTGAGTCCTTGGGCGATGAGGGCGGCGACCTGCCGCTCGCGTTTGGTCAATTTCGCGGAGGTGTCCGACACGGAGGCCGCATCGGCGGGTTGTTCCCCGAGCGCATAGGCGATAGCGGCATCCATACTCATCTCCCGGCCTTGCCGAAAGGCACCATCGAATCTGCGAGTGCCGAGGGTTTGACGTGTTGTCCGCTCGCATTCCTCATGAAAGCGCGACATGCTTCGCAGGACGGCCCGCACACTGCTGCCCACCAGCCATTTTCCCTGGGCTGCCCCCATCAGCACGGCCGCGCGCTCGGTATCGCCCTGGTCGGCGGTAGTCCAGGCCAGCGCCTCGAGGCTGAATGCGGTGAACACCGGACTATTCGGCCGTCGGTTGATTCGCAATGCCGCCTCGAGCAACCTTTGGGCGCGGTCCCGTTCGCCTTGCAGCCACGCGGAAACGCCCAAGCCGCGCAACGCGGCAGAGCGATAGAGCAATTCACCTTGCGCTTCGGTGATGGTAAGTACTCGGCGGTAATGCTCGGTCGCCTGGACCATGTGGCCGCGCAGTTCGTAAGACCAGGCGAGGATGGTCAGAGCACTGACGTAGAGCTCGTCGGTCTGGTTCGAGCCGAGCAGGTCGACAGCTCGTTCAAGGGAGGAGGATGCGTCGGCCGCTGCGCCGCTGGCGAGTGCGGTGATGCCGGTAGCGTATGCGAGCTGTCCCTGGATGGCGGGGGTAGCTGCCTGCTGGGCGAGCAATCGCCCCTCCTCCAGAAGGGCGGCGGTGGCTGGGAAATCCCCCTGTGGCGCGGCAACCTCGCAGGCAGCGCGTAGCGCACCGATGCGGTCGGGTATCGATTGCGCGCCGGGGTGGGCGAGTACGCGATCGAGCCAGATTCGGCCTTCCCCGTACATTCCGCGAAGGATCCAGAATTCGTGCAGCGCGGCGGCGATTCGCAGCCCGGCCGCAGCCGCCTCGTCGGTGTCCTCGGAAAGGCAGGATTCGAGCGCGTCGCGCAGGTTGGGGAGTTCGCGCTCGAGGCGGGCAATCCAGTAGGGCTGCCGGTCACTGATCCACCCGGCCTGGGCGTCCAGCGCCAATTGCTGGTACCAGTCGCGGTGCCGTCGGCGCAGCTCCTCGTCTTCGCCGGACTCTCGCAGCTTTTGCCGACCGTAGTCACGCATTGTCTCGAGCATTCGGAATCGGACGATGGTGTCGGATTCCTCCCGGATCAGAATCGACTTGTCCACGAGGGCGGACAGCACATCGAGCGAGCTGTCCGGTGCCAGGCCGACACCGCATACCTGTTCCACGGCGTCGAGTTCGCAACTCATGGCGAACACCGACAACCAGGCCCACAGCCGCTGCTCGGCCGGGGCACACAACTCATAGCCCCAGTCGACACACCATCGCAGGGTCTGCTGCCGGGTCGGCGCGGTACGACTGCCACGCGTGAGCAGCGCGTACCGATCATCGAGGCGTTGCAGAAGCTGCTCGGAGGACATCGCACGCATCCGAGCCGCCGCCAGTTCGATCGCCAGCGGCAACCCATCCAGCCGAGCGCAAATCCGGGTCACGGTAGCCTTGTTGTGCTCGTCGAGTTCGAAGCCCGGCACGGCTGCCGCGGCGCGATCGGCGAACAGCGTCACCGCGTCGAAACGGGGCAGCCTAGTCAGCGTCGGCTCCCGGTCCTGATCCGGGACCGTCAACGGCGCCACCCGCAGCACCGCCTCCCCCGCGATATTCAACGCTTCCCGGCTGGTGGCGAGAATCCGCAGGTCCGGGCACGTCCGCAGCAACGCCTCGGCCAACTTCGCCACGGCTTCCACCATGTGCTCACAGTTGTCCAGAACGAGCAAGATTTCCCGCGCGCCCAGAAACTTGACCAGAACATCGCGCAAAGGACCGGGCGCCGCGTCCCGCAAGCCCAGGGTAGCCGCCACGACGTCGACCAGCAGCGTGGCATCGGAGACCTCGGCCAGTTCGACCAACCACACCCCGTCGGCGAAATCCCGCCGCGCTTGCGATGCGGCCCGCAGCGCGAGCCGCGTCTTGCCGACACCCCCGACTCCGGTGAAGGTGATCAGCCGGGACGTGGACAGCAGATTTTTTACCGCCGACAACTCGGTGCGTCGGCCGACAAAACTGGTCAGCTCGAACGGCAGATTGCCACCACTGTCCTCGGCGCCCGCTGCCGGCGGGCGTCGTCCCTCCAGCGTTGGCTCCCGGTGCCGATGCTCGATAATCGATTCCGACTGCCGGCCCGCCTCACCAACCGACAAACCGTGGCGCCGCTGCACCTGTCGATTGCTCTCGCTCAGGCCCGCCGTAGAAGGGCGTTCGTCAGGGTCGCGGCTCATCGCAGTCTCCACACCACCGACACATCGTCGGGGATACCACTGTCCCGGAGGTCCGGCATCGGTTGGGCGGTGATCCGCAGAAACTGTGTCACCACATTCTCACCCTTACCACGCTGGAACGCGGCATGGCCGGTCAGCGCGCAGAACAGGGTCGCGCCGAGCCCGTACACATCCGCGGCCGCCGCCGGCGCATCCCCGTTCAGCACCTCCGGGGCACTGAATGCCGGTGATTCGGTGACAATGCCTGCAGCCGTTTGGAATCCACCAGCGATGTGGGCCATCCCGAAATCGGCCAAAGCAGGCTCGCCGTCGTCGGTGCGCATGATGTTTCCCGGTTTCACACTGGCGATGGCACCGGGCTCCGGCGCGATCTGACAGCAGCGATACACCACCCCGAAACCGCCGCGGCCGATCTCCATCGCATCCTCGAAACCGGCCGCAGCCAACTCCGCCATGATGGTCGTTGCCACCTCATGGTGTGTGCGAAGCGGATCGTCGTGAGTCATCGGCCGAGTACGATCCCACCGACATGTCTTCGGTCACCGGGCACCATGCGCTTACCTTTCGCCAATACTCAGCGTATCGCCGACAAAGGCAAGGCCGGGGTCGTGGTGTAAATCCCTGGACGCCATGACGTGCCCGGTCTCCATGGCACACACCACGGACTTCGTCCATTTGCGGCCGAACACCGACGAGATCCCGATGTACTCAATTACCGGAGGAGCAGCGTCGGCAATCGCGATAATTGTTCAGAATCAAGTCCACGAACGAATCGAAATGATTACCGGAACAGCGGAACTGAAATGCGATACGCCCTGCGGACATTCGAGACAGACCCTCTCGCGGCATCTCACGGCACCGGTGACATTGTTCTTGCCGACGTCTCGACGACGGTGGCGCTTCGGTCACGGCTGAGGCCCGACAGCAGTATGATTCGTCGGTCCGAGAAAGCTTCTGAAGACGACCCGAGGAGGCCAATAATGGCTGTCGTCGTAGAGTTGCATTTCAAGACCGACGACTTGTCCGCAGCCAAGCAGTCTCTTGATTCCAACCGGGATCTGTTGCAGGAGATCACCCAGGATGCGAAAAACATGGGCGGACTCCACCATCGATTCCTGGAGGGCGACGGAGAGATCATCGTCATCGATGAATGGGAGAGCGAAGAATCGTTTCGCAAGTTCTTCGACAACAACCCCAAGATCGCCCGGGTAATCCAAGCGGCGGGGATCCCCGGACCGCCGACGAGTATGAATTTCTTCCAGCCGGTGCCGACGGCCGGCACGTTCTGAGCAGACGACCAGGACGGTGGGGATCGTCAGCTGAGGATGCGGTGGAGCCCGGTGGGGCTCCACCGCAATCCGTGCTACGGCCGGCTGCTCTTCCTGCGAAACGTCAACCGAGCCAGCCGGTTTCGAACCGGCTGACAAGGAACAAGCTGAGGTCTACTTCGGCGGCCGGACTACGGGTGTGAGGAGCAGCCGTCCCGTGGCGCCGACGCCTTCTTCGAGTCCGCGCTCGGTCATACGGCGGAGCATGCTGTTGTTGCGTTGCATCCAGAGCGACTGCGTCGTGGCCCAGGCGGCGTCCCTGGCGTGGGCGATGCTGAAGCTGCACAGGATGTGCTTCAGTGTCTCGGCGTCCTTGGTGGTCAGCCGGAGCAACTGGGGCTCGTATTCCGCGCGAACCTCGGCCTCGATCCTGGCCAGCAGCTCATTGACCTTCAGATAGTCGGCGTGCACCGGTTTGGTGTCGGGTGTGGTGGACCGCTCCTTGCAGGTCATCACAACTGCCATCGGCAAATCGTGATTGATGTGGGCATTCATGCCCGCCAACGCGAACTGGAGTGGCCACACGGTGCGGTTGGATCGGGAATCGAAGACCGGCTGCCAGACCGGATTCGGCCACTTGCCGTCCTTGTCGGCGTCGACCGCATCGAAATACAGTTGCGCGAACACCACATCGAGGCGTTCGACGAATTCGGGATCGGCGAAGAATCCCGCAGTGATCTGTTGACCGACCAATTCGGTGACGCGCAAATACATGTTGTTGAAGCACGCGACGCCGTCGCGCGGATCGAGCTGGTCCTTGATGTCGTGCATTCGCCGGATGACCTCGGCGACGGGACCGGGAATTTGAACCGTTGTCACGATCTCCTCCTCTGCAGTCCTCGGCACGGCGGAGTTGCTGCCGGCACGTTGAATAGGTCCTGGAGGGTTGATCCGCCCCTCGCTTGTAGTTTGCTGAGATTTGTTGGCTTCCACCGGCTTCTCGCTGGGCCTGACCGAACCCTTCCACCTACCACGGTATCGCTGGGCGAACGACCATGAGCAGCAACGGATTACTTCGGACAAACATCATGAAATCGCTTCGCGACGGTCGGTACCGACGTCGGTGATCTTCCAGCCCGCACTCTTGTTCACGGTGACCTTGTAGGCCACCGGGGTCATCCCGCCTCCTGGCGTCTGAACGTTGGTGGAGCTGACGGTGAGGTAGACGTTCACCAGGTAGACGCCGGCCTTGTTCGACATGACCATCGCGGCATCGGGAGTAGCGGTCGAGGTCGAGCGCAGCGGGGTGACGAGATCACGCATCTTCGGTGCGGTGGTGCCGAATTTCGCGGCCAGGTCGGCGGTGGTGTTCGCCTCGAGTCTGCCGATCCAGGCATTGAAATCCTGGCAGTCGGTGGTCGACGCGCCCGCGGCATAGTCGATGGCGACCTGTTCTGCCTGGCGCTGTTCGGCGTCGCGGTCGGCGAGGTTGCCGCGCGCGACGGCCCACAGCGTGCCGAAGGCGACTGTGGCCGTGAGCAGCAGCGCACCGGCCGCGGCGACGAGCACGGTCGACACCGGCACCCGCACGGTTCGCTGTGCGGTGGAGGGTTTCGTGGTGCGAATGCCGGTCCGGCCCAGTCGCTGTCGGCGTCGACCCGCTGCGGTTCCTCGAGCAGGGTGCGCACTTCGCCCGATCGCGACAGCAGCAGCGCGGCCAGCAGCCCGGTGGACCGGCTCAATTCGGGAGTCGACGGCGCGAGACGACCTCGCGACTCATCCGCGAATTGTTCTCCTCCGGCTGCGGCGACAGCGAAGTCGCCAGGGCCGCACAGGAATCCGCAATCGCTATCCCGGTGTGCCTGGCCATCGCGCCGGTGGGGTTCCCGCTGAGCAGCGCCGTGGTCAGCGTGTGCACCGCGGCATACTGATCGTTGCCGCCTGCGCGCAGCTCCCGAGGGTAGGCAATCGTGATGATGGTGGTCAGGGTGTCGAGCACGTCGATGAGCACGAACACCGCCGAACTCGCGCCGTCGAAGTCTCGTGCGGAATTAGCGTCGCTGACGAGTCGGTGCCCGATACGCGAGCCTTCGAAGATCGCGTGCAGGACACTGTCGAGCGGGATCCCTTCCCGCGCCCATCCCGCAGCGGCCTTCTCCAAGCGGGCCATGCCTGCAGGGATCGGTCTCCTTGCGGCCGTCGAGCAGCATGCTCGCCGATTCCAGGCAGATCGCGACCACGGCGAGATGGGTTCCGGCTGCCTCGGTCGACAGCATCTTGCACGGTGCCACCTTCTCGGCGAACGATTCGACGCTCGGACAGCACCCGCACATCGCGCAGCGGCGCGGAAATCGGTTGCCCACCGGCCGTCACCATCGATCGCGGTTGGTTCGAAACCACCATGACCCAGAATCCCTCCGACATTACTTCTCGGTAAGAAAACTCAGAAGTAAGTTGACTTGAGAGTAAGTTTAGATTTCGTGTGTAGGCCGTGAGATCGGTTGCGACGCTCGGAAAAGTAGTTTGCGCGAGCCAGATCGTGGTTAAAGCTAGGAGGATGCCGGTGCCGAGGACGCCACCGGCTCATGATCCGGGCTGGAGACTAGCCCGCGGGAAATGCAGTCCGCCACTTACCTCGGTCGACTGCCGCGACAGCGGAAGGAACCAGACACATGCTGATGCTCACCCCCAATGCCATCGAGGCAGTTCGCACCATCACCTCCGCAGACGGCACGCCGACGGATGCCGGGCTGCGGATCTCCACGACGGATGGCGCAGAGACGATGTCGCTCGCGATCGCCGCGGGTCCGGCCGAGCAGGACCAGGTGCTGACCGCGGAAGGGTCGCGGATCTTCCTGGACGAGCAAGCCGCCGCCT
Organism: Nocardia sp. NPDC006982; assembly: GCF_042869435.1. NCBI lineage: Bacteria > Bacillati > Actinomycetota > Actinomycetes > Mycobacteriales > Nocardiaceae > Nocardia > Nocardia sp. NPDC006982. The sequence continues at coordinate 1,724,481 of NZ_JBIAFV010000001.1, forward strand.
TCCTGGACGACAAGATCCTCGATACCGAACTGGACCCGAACGGCCAGGGCACCTTCGTCCTCGCCCAGCAGGACCAAAGCACGACCGGCCGGTAGTCCGGCTCGGGGGAATCAGAACCGGCTAATTCTGCGGCAAGCCCCAGCAGGGGTAGTCGCGGCCGGCATCAACGAGGCCGACGCTCTGCGGCGTGCGGCAGATGACGTGCGGTTTGTGGCGATAATCCACAACCAGATGCAGCGTCGCAGCCTTCTCACCGGTGAACGTCTGATGGCATTGGGAACAATGGCACACATTGTGCGCACTCAAAGGCCACCAGCAGCGACATCCGCGGCATTTCACCGTCTCCGCCGATCTCGTCTTCATGATCACTCACCCACTCGCGCAACCCGGATGCTTTCCGCCATCATCCTCGGCCGTACCCGCAGGATAGACCGTCGCAGCGCTCAGGCATCAATGCGTGTCGACGGCCGACCGAGATTTCGCTGGGCCACCACCCTGAGGGCAGTCCATACCGTGCTCCATCAGCTCTCGTAACCGATTGCGGCACTGCGTACTTGGTTGACGTAGACGGTGGAGTGGTTGTAATCCAGGACGGCTTGCCGCCAGCCATGGGCGGTGGCCAGGTCAGCGCCGGTCGCGCACAGGTAGCGGCCCGCGGCCAGCGCCGCATCGTCGATGTTGTCGGGGCTACCCGAAAGATCGCTGGTGGCCGCAGGTTTGCCGGTCTCCAAGGTTTTGGCGAGGGCGTTGTAGTCTGTGCCGGCGCGCACACCCAGCGTTTCCACGTGTCAGGGATGAACTGAAACGGTCCCATCGCGCGCGCATACACCGTGCGCCCGGCTCCGGCCGTGGCGTTGGGTTCGACGATCAGGGCATTGCCGCCGGTCCCGTTCAGGACGATGCCGCGGATCGGTGGCCGCACCAGACCGTCGGCGGCGATGGCGGCACCGCCGAATCGGGCGTGATCGCTTTCCGCACGGGGCGATCCCAGCCAGGGTGACCCAGCCGAGATGGCACGTCGGCTGCGCCTTCGCCATGGCCACCGTCGCGATTCCGTAAGCCCGCAACGCTCGCACCGGGATCCCGTATTTTCCGGCCCGCACTCGAGCCCAGTCACGGAGTTGGTCGAGCGGGTGATCGACCGCATCGAGCCGAATCGCCGGTACCGGCTCCCCCGCACGGGGCGGCAACGGATCGGATGCGCCACCGCATCCCGCGAGGATTGCGGCTACCGCTGCCACGAGCAGCGCCGTGGGCGCTGTCATCACCCCCGAGCGCGCGGGCCGGGCGGATAAGAATTCGTCATCGTCCCTCGAAATTCACTGTCGCAGTGGGTCTTCCAATGCGGGTCGCTTGCTATTCGGTGCGCAGGGGTGGCGTCGTCTTCGGGGGCACCTTCGTGGGCTTAGGCGCGGTCGAGTGATGCGGAGTCGTGGTCGGTGGATGCGCGATCGTCGGCTGGGACGGTGGCGGCACCGGCTTCCTCTCGGTCGTCTTGGTGATTGTGGTCGTCGCCGGAATGCGTTGGGCCGATGTGGTTGTCGTCTTGCCGGATGGTGTCGTTGTCCTTGCGCTGGTCGATGTTGTCGTCCTGCCGATAGCCGTCGTGGTTGTCGGGAGGACCGATGTGGCCGTCGTGCCGGTGGATGTTGTCGTGCCGGTCGGCGGCAGGTGGTCAAAGATTGAGCGCTACTCCGGTTCTGACGGTTAAGCTCGGCAGATCCTGGAGCGAGACGGTCGCCTCGTAGGTGCGGTCGAAGCCGGTGGAACTTATCTTCCAGCCGTCGGCGGTGCGCCGATATCGGTCGTTGCAGAAGGCGGCTCCGATCAGCATCAGGTTTTGCTCGAGCATGATCACCCGGTCCTGCAGATACCAGCGACCGGTCGCCTCATCGCCGTGCACGGTGATCTCCGGATGATTCACCCGATGCTCGGTGAGGACGGCCGCACCGAGGGCCGAGCGCATGAACTCGACCATATCGGCGCGATTGGCAAGCCTGAGATTGCCACCCTGGTGACCGTCTTCGCCGTAGTCGCCGATGACGTCCTCGGTAAGAGTGTCCTCCAAGACATCCCATGCCTTGGTGTCGATGGCATACAGATAGCCGTATTTGACCTGTTCGATGACCTCGATGTCGCCCATTGACCGATCCCGGTGTGTCGAGTAACTCCGTCTGCTGACGCAGGGATTCCTCGTCGGACGCCATCCCGACCCGCGCCAAGAACAACGGCAGCAGCCACCGCGCCAGATCGCGATCACCGTCGTGAACCTTCGCCATCGTCTTGGTGGTGACCATCGCCCCGATCATTTCGGTGCCAAGACTCGACACCACGATGCAACTCTGCGGGCGGGCGCGCAGTGCCCGCACCCGCTTCCGGTTGGTGGTGGTGTGGACCCAGAATTTGCCGTCCGACCAGACGAAAGAGTGCGGCATGCCGACCGGCCAACCGTCCTTGTTGGTCCAACAGACGGTGCATTCGTTCTGCAGCTCGAACAACCTCTCGCGGTCGTCATCAGACAGCTCGAAGGCCGACAAATCCTCGAGATTATCCAGTCCCTTCTCCATGCCGGTAACGCTACGGCGGATGCAGGCAGCTCCGATCCCACGTTTCCGCTCGACGAGACGGCTTGGGAGGCAAAGAATTAAGGGGCGATGCCTGCAAGGGAGCTCTCAGATGAGGCTCTTGTTTTTGCGGATGCGCCAACGCAGGTCTCGCATCAGCCCGTAGGTGGGCGCGAAGCGCAGGAACCGTGGGATGAAGCGGTTGACGAACCCGACGAACAGGAAAAGGTGTTCGAAGCGGCGTTGATCGGCGTCGGTCCATTCGACCTGAAGTTGCTCCTTGAAATACGGCGCCAGGAAACCGATCGTCAAGAACTTCAACAGGTTTCGGAACGGCAGCCGCAGATACCAGTGGATCATCCGAAGGTTGAGCAGATCATCCAGGTAGGCGCGGACCGTGTCGTCGAGGACGGCTTGGCTGCTCGCCTCGTTCCAGTAGCGGTCGAAGTCCTTGCGGGTGGCGGGCCACATGTCCTTGGTGACCTGCACACCGGTCGCCAGAGTGGAGGCGGTCTGATAGAACTGCTCGGCCTGCCCATCGTTCATCTTGCCGTGCAACAACTGGTAGGTGTCTTCGAAGCCGATGAAAAGACAAGCAGCAACCCACTTTTGGAGATCACGGTTGAAGGCGTTGTACTTGACCGGGCTATCGGGACCCGACCGCACCTGACGGTGCGCGACGTTGATCGCCTCCCGATAGGCATCGATCTCATCCTGGGTGCCCAGGATCGCCACCGCCAGATACTGCGTGGTGGTCCTGGCCCGCTTCCACGGATGCACCATGAGCGCTCCGGACTCCACTCGGCTCTCCGAAACGCCATAGCCGACACCGGGTCGCGCCATCTGCATCACCACATTGGCCGCGGCACCCGCGAAATTCCAGAAGTCCAGTGCGTCAGCGAGTTTCAGCGGCCGCTTGGTCTGCGAGCGATGGATGGCCGGAATATGGATCCGGGTTTCCTCGGTGGTCAGTGGCCCCACGGTGGGCAGCGGTTCAGCGGTTGCGGTCATCGGATTCCTTCCGTTGTCGGGTCTGTAGCGGTCGAATGAGATGCGTATGTACGTTCTGTCGTTTCCTCCCCGATCCGGCAGCGGACGAGCATGCAGCCCTTTCCTAGCGACCAATAGGTCGAAGTATTGTGAATACACAGTAACTTATTGCCAGGCGATCACGCTGGTCAACAGCGAAAAAAACCGTGCTACATTCGGTACACATGCAGGCCGTTGCTATCCGCTCGGCGGCCGTGGATGCGCACGAATTGTGGATAACATCAATGGCCGGGAACCGACGAGTCGCATCACGCGCCGGCAGCCGCGATCGGCTCCCTGCGAGCGATAGTCCAGCGTCGCCTATCCCGCGAATCCCACGGCCGACGCGAAGGTGTGGGCCGTCGACGTGCCCGACAGACGCGTTCAGCTTGAAAAGCGCACGGGCACAACCGATATCGAGTATCGAAACGACACTCAGCGGCTGAGGAGGTCCCTGTAGGTTTCGAGGATGCCGCGGATGGATGGCGTCACGAGCAGGTCACCGTCCAGCGGCGCCCATACGTAATCGGCGTGAGCAGACAGGACGATCGGGCTGGTGGCTGCGACCGCTACGGCGAAATGCAAGCGCCGCACGGGCTTTCCGGCCGGCGACAGGTAGTCGAAGTCGCCGATGTGGCGGCCGATATCGGTGACCGTCAGCCCGGTCTCTTCGCGGACTCCGCGAATCAGTGCGGCGGAGACCGATTCGCCCGGTTCCACAGTGGCACCCGGAAGCTTGCGGGTCAGCGGGAGCGGTCCGGTGCTGTGGGCCTCGAGCAGCAACACTTCCCCGCCCCGGTCGATGATCGCACCGACTCGCAGACCGACTCCATCACGTTCGCCGCGTGGAAGCGCCTCATCGAACATCGATACCGACATCGGCGGACTCACCAGCCTTCGGTCGGGCGGACGCGCCGCATTCGGAGTGAAAGCAATCATCCCAATATTAACGTGACGGGCCCGCCGCAGGACAGCAGGCACCAGAGGTGTGTTCGCGCAATTGATTTCGCCCGGTTGACCTGCCGACCCGAGGCGCCTCCCGCGGCCTTCTTTTGAACCGATTGGATTCAAGTATTGAACGCATGGGTTTCAATACCTAGTCCACGATGTTCATGATGTCCGGAACCGACGCTCACCCCGGTAGATACAGCGACTATTGGCTGCCGCTTGTCGGTAGCTCGAGATTGTCTGCTTCTGTATCGTCGTGTCTGCACTTACCGTCGGGTGGCGGACGTTTCGACACGAACGGCCGTGCAACGGAGGTGCCGGGAGGGTTCGAAGTAGTCGTTTGGGTCCACGAAGTGTTGTCGCGCAACGGTAGCTCGGAATGAACGACGGAGAGGGGCGTAGGTGGCGACAGCTGCGCAATTGCGAGCCGTGCTGGCGGTATTGCAGGCCGACATGGAAAGAACCGCTTCCAGCCGGTCGGCGGAACCGCCCGTCGAACGCGCCGAGCTAGCGGGTCGGCTACACGGTTTGATCAGTAGTGAGCTGCGGGACTTGGTAGTCCAGGACCCACTTGGGCAGTACATGGGCCACTGGTCGATGGCCGCGACCGCCGAGCAAGACGCCGTCGGTGATGTGTCGGCGCAGGCGCAGTTCGACGCACGGTGGCTGCGTCACCACATCGCCACACTGGCCTCCCGCAATGCCCCGACCCCCGTGCCCGCGCTACTGGCCGCCGCGGTGCAGGCCGTCGACGCTGCAACCACTTTGCTGGCGCTGGCCCGCGATCCGCGCGGCGAGGGCAGCCAGGCCGCGTGGCAGGCGGTAATCGATGATCTCGCGATGGCATTCCATCTGGTCAACGACGAGCACGACGCCGTCACGCAGCCGATCCGCTGAGTGCAGGCACCTGACGATCACCGGTTCCGGGCACCGAGATCGACGGACCGGAACCGGTGACGATGTCAATCGCCTTCCGGGGTCTCGGTAAAACGCTGCAGGTAGAGTTGCTCGCCCAGCTTCTCGATCAGGTCGAGTTCGGTCTCCAGATAGTCGACGTGCGATTCCTCATCCTCGAGAATGGACTCGAAGATGCGCGCGGAGGTGACATCACCGCGCGAGCGCATCAGCTCGATACCGCCGCGCAGCCGGTCCACGGCCTCCATCTCGATCTTCAGATCGGCCCGCAACTGTTCGGGGACGGTCTGGCCGATGCGCAGCGGGTTGAGCTTCTGATAGTTGGGCAGCCCCTCGAGGAAGAGGATGCGATCAGTAAGCACCTCCGCATGCTTCATCTCATCGATGGACTCGTGGCGGGTGTGCTTGGCAAGTTTGGTGAAACCCCAGTTCTCCTGCATCTTGGCGTGCAGGAAGTACTGGTTGATGGCCGTGAGTTCGGCTGTCAGCTGCTCGTTGAGCAGCGTGATGATTTCCTTATCGCCTTCCATGGGTGTGATGGTGTCACAGCTCACAGTCGGTGAATCGGTAAGGACGGCCTATCGTGTCGGACTATGCAGCGGGCACCTCGACGCCCTGGGCGGGGGCCGCACAGGCTCGGCCGACGACCTCCGAAAGGCGACGAGTGCAGCTGCCACAGCCAGGCTTCCAACCGCACGCCTTTTTGACCTGCGCGGTCGAGCTGGCGCCTGCCGCGACACAGCTGTGCACGTCCGATTCGGAGACGGCGTTGCAGATACAGACGTACACGGATGCCTCATTGTGCGAGTGGGACGCTTCACGAGGTTAGCCTCATCTAAAGAGGTAAGCCTCCCCTAATGTATAGCACCCCAATCCCGATTCCTGTCAATAGCCTCTCGGCACTATTCGAGATAGTGATCCCCCACCGCCTACCGGATCCGGCGGACGAGTCGGGCTCGCTCGAAGAAGGCGAGCAGTTGCTGCGCCTCCGCTTTGGATAGTTCAGGTGCCGCGCCGAGTACGTCGGCTACGTCCAGTGAGACTCCGGTCGGCAGCTGGTTCACCCACTGGCATGCGGGTAGGTAGCCCCGGTCGAGTCGCACGGTCGTGGTCGAGGTGTCGCGGAAGCCGTAGGCGGTCACGGAGATTCCGGCGGTTTCGGCGTGGGTGGTGTCGACGTGCAATGCGCATTGCCCGGCTCGGACAAAGGCGGTTTCGGGGGTCACAGGCAAGTCGGGGACCTGTGACCGGACCAGATCCTGGATGCCGATTCTGGCGACCGCATCATCGAAGGCGTCCAGGGCGGCGGTGAGCCACTGCGTGTTGTCGAGGTCGTATACCGATTCACGCCAGTACTGCTCCCGGAGCAGTTCGTTGCGGAGCGAGGCCGGCAGGAAGTCCAGGCGTAGCGGTGGGATCAGCAGGATATGCAGCGAGATCGATTCCTGGTCGGAACTGGTCTCGTGCCAGTATCCGCGCGGAACATGCAGTACCGCACCGGGTTCGAGCCGGTAATCGGTCGCGTCGTCGGGTATCTCCGATGGTGGCTCGCCTTCACCGTAGATGCGCATCACCGCGGACACCGGATCATTCGGCGCCCAGCCCTCCAGCGGCGCGGGCGCGAAGCGGTTGGGGGCGACGCGCCAGGTCTTGCAGCCGGTCAGCTGCACCGTGATGACATCGACCGGATCGAAGTGCACGGAGGTGCCCGAACCGGGGCGATTGCAGAACAGCTGGCATTTCGCCGATTTCGCCGAGACCCCGAACGCGGCTGCGGCATCGCCCGAGGTTCCCGCAGCGCCGTGAGACGTCGGTGAAACGCGGATGAGAGCTGGAAGTCGGAGGCTTCTCACTATCTGAACGGGAGGACAGACAGTGAGCGAAGCAATCACGCAGAACACGGGGACCATTGGCGGGCGCAGCGTGTCCGAGGGGGCATTCGCCCTGCTCGAGGTGCTCGCACACCGCAACGAAATGGGTTTGGCCCGGTTGGCGGTGGCAGCGGGATTACCGAAGGCAACGGCGTACCGGCTGCTCAACCAGTTGGTCGCCGAGGGTGCGGTACAGCGGCGCGGGGGCCGCTATCAGATCGGCCCCCGGGTGTTCCGGCTCGGCCAGACCTGGCAACCAGCGCGGCTGCTCCGGGCGGCCTCGGCACGGCCGCTGCGCCAGTTGACCGCGGCATCAGATCGCGGCGGCTTCAGCCTCGCGGTGACCGACCGGGGACACACCATGCTCATCGGCGGCATCGGACGCGAGATCGACGAGATCTTTCCACTGCGGCCGGGAGTACTGCTGCCGCCGGGCACGGCCGCCGAACAGGCGTTGACCTTCGGTCATCCGAATCCCACACCGCCAGAGGGTTTTTCGGCGCGAGAGTGGCGTCGCCGAGTCACCATGACCAGTGACACCGAACTTGCCTACGACACCGATATGAGCCGATTCCGACTCGCCTGTGTGGCTGCGCCGGTACACGGCCCCGCGGGTGAGATCGTCGCGGCGCTGGCGGCGACCGTGGCCGAAGTCCAGCGAATCCCGGCCGTGGCCGAAGCGGTAAAGCGGGCGGCTGGATCGGTCAGCACCAATCTCACCAAACTCCTCAGATCACACGGAGTGCTGACACTATGACCGGATATGAAGCGGCCGGTCCTCGCCGCATTGCGACAGGAACCGGCCGTGGATGTGGTCGGTAATCACATGCCGAGCATGGAACGCAAGAAGTTCACCGTCATCCAGAACATATCCATCAACATCAGAGACTCACCTTCTTCGCAAGTAGCCGTCATAACCCGCCATACCCAGCGATATGACAGTTACGCAGCGCGACTCACCAACCACCGGTCGACCGCCGCAGCATCGGTGCGGGGCTCCCTGGCACCACCGTCACGTATGGACGGGTACGGCCGACAGACGCGCCCGAGCCGTCCCGTACTCCGCGATGAGGCGATCGACGAGGGCGGCGGCCGGACGTACCACATCGACGTTGCCGATGCCATGACCGGCGCCCCAAACATCGCGCCAGGCCTTCGCATCCTTGGCGCTGCCGCCGGCGAAATTCATTGCCGCGGAGTCGGATCCGGGTAGCGCATCGGGTCGAGTCCGGCGGCGATGATGCTGCCGCGCAGGTAGTTGCCGTGCACGCCGGTGAAGAGGTTGCTGTAGATGATGTCCGACGGTCGAATCGACGATCATCTGCTTGTAGTCGGGTTCCGCGTTCGCCTCGTCGGTGGCGATGAATATCGACCCGATGTAGGCGAAGTCGGCACCGGCCGCCTGGGCGGCCAATACCGAGTTGCCGTGCGCGATCGATCCGGACAGCACCAGCGGTCCGTCGTACCAACTGCGGATCTCCTGGACCAATGCGAACGGCGACTGCGTTCCCGCGTGACCGCCCGCGCCCGCCGCCACGGCGATGAGTCCGTCGGCGCCCTTGTCGACGGCCTTGCGGGCGAAGACATTGTTGATCACGTCGTGCAGCACGATGCCGCCGTAGGCGTGGATGCGGTCGTTGACCTCCGGCCCGGACCGGATGAGCGCGTCGAACTCGTCGGCGACGTCGAGCCCTTCGGTCGCCACGTCAATTCCCTTGTCGCGCAACATATCTGCCAGCGATGCCATGGCATCGACATTGAGATCGGCGAGGACGAGATCGCGAACACCTCCTCGGCGCAGCGCAGCGCGACCGCCGAGCCGAGCGCGCCACCCACGCCGGTCACCACCGCGGTCTTGCCTTCGAGCCTCTAACCCATGTCGGGACAGTGAATTTCTGTCATGGGTGGGCGTCCACCCGTGACACCAGAAACAACGAGCTCACGCCGTCGAGCGCGGACTTCAGCGAGTGCGCGTGCCGCAGATCGGCCTCGACCGGTTCGACCCCGGCGGGAAATACAGCAGCGGCCGTGTCGCGGGTCGCGGCCCGAACATCGGCGTGCTTCACCAGTTGTGTCAGCAGTTCCTTGCCGATATTGCCGGTGGCGCCGGTTACCAGAATCGTCTTCGCGGACAGTTCGGAGTTGATCATGAGCATGACGCTAAAATCTGAATGCGAGTTCAGGTCAAGCGACCATGCGGTGGTCGGCTATCGAATCACCTTGGCATCCACCGGTTTCGGGGTGAGGATTCGTTCGACCAGCCGCTGCCAACCATCAGCTAATTGCTGTCGCGCGTCAGCGGCATCCGCTGCGGTCGTGGTGTGCAGGTAGAGCAGGACGGGGGCTTCCAGGGCCGCGGTCAGCTGGACGGCGAGGATGTCGGTGTCGGGGAAATCGACGTGCGCCCGGTTCAGCAGCATGCGGATGTGGAATTGGGAGATGGTGGCCGCACCGACCGGGATCGGCTGATTGGTGTCCAGGGCTGCGCGGGCGATCGCGATGTGGTCGAACAGGAAATCCAGGCGAGCTCGGCCGAAAGCGATCAATCGCTGGATCGGGTCGGCGCCGGGGCCAAGTGGTGGTGGGCCAGACAGTACCGACTGCTGGAAGGCTTTTTCGTCCTCGTCCATCAGGGCGTGGAAGATGCCCGCCCTGGTCCGGAATCGGCGGAAAACCGTGCCCTTGCCGAGTCCGGCACGTTCGGCCAGTCCGTCCATGGTGACTTTTTCGACGCCGAGCTCGTCGACCAACTGGCGCGCTACATCCAGCAGATGTCGTCGATTACGTGCGGCATCGCCGCGTTCGTTGCGCGGCAGGCCAAGGTGTAGCGCGGTCGGTTCCACGAGTTCCAAGTTACCGCCGGGAATGAAAGCGGGGTAAAGTCCGGTTTCGATTCTGTTCGTGTTTGCCCGCTCACCGCCTCCGGTCGAGCGATTGACTAGGAGTTCTCGATGAACGTCTTCCTCTGGATCCTCCAGGGCCTGTTGGCCGTGGTCTTGGTGGCCGCCGGGGCCACGAAACTGGCCCAGCCGCGCGAAAAACTTGCCGCCAAAATGTCCTGGGTCGAGAGCTTCACCGACCAGCAGGTGAAGGCGATCGGCGCGGTCGAGGTGGTGGGCGGACTCGGCCTCGTGCTGCCCGCGCTCACCGGAATCGTCCCGGTACTCACCCCGATCGCGGCGGTCGGCGTCGCGATAATCATGATCGGCGCCGCCCTGACGCACGCCCGCCGCAGCGAATGGGGCGAAATCGCGCCCAGCGTGGTGCTGTTCGTACTTGCCGCCGTGATCGCGTGGGGCCGGTTCGGCCCCTACTCGTTCTGAAGCAACAGCCGATCGCGGGCGGATGTGCGGCTACCGCCGGCCGCGCATCCGCTCGCGCAGCACGAACTTCTGCACCTTGCCCGCGGCCGTTCGGGGCAGTTGGTCGACGATGACGAGCCGCTCGGGCGTCTTCTGCCGTGCCAAACCGGTTCGGGCGAAGTGCTTTCCGACGAAGTGCTTTCCGATTTCGTCGAGATTCAGCGCGCAGTCCGTGCGCAACACGACCACGGCACAGACGCGCTCGCCGTAGCGCTCATCCGGTAGGCCCACCGCGGCCGCCTCGGCCACCGCGAGGTGCTGCGCGAGGACGTCCTCGACCTCCTTCGCGGAGATGCTCTCCCCGCCGCGAACGATGATGTCCTTCTTGCGGTCATGACCGGCCAGTTGATCGCGGTCAGCGGTGGATTGCAGATGCTGGGCGCTTGACGCCCGGTGAGTGATAAACAGTGGCCCTAATCCCGTCACGCACCACTTCTCCCCGCACGTCGCACGCGCTTTTTGCCAACCGGCCAGTAGACTGAGGATCCGCAAAGCCACGCATCGAGGAGTTGGCCCATAGTGACTGCCGTCGACGTCGAGCCCGCCGACAGCGGGCAGGACTCCGACCTCACCACCGTCGAGACCGACGCACCGGTCGGCAAACTCGCCGCCCAGATCGCCCATCGTATCGAGGCGGATGTGATGCGCCGCGGCTGGCCGGTCGGCGAGTCCCTGGGATCCGAGGTGGATCTGCGCGAGCGCTTCGGGGTCAGCCGCGCGGTGCTGCGCGAGGCGGTGCGGTTGGTGGAACATCACCAGGTCGCCAAGATGCGGCGCGGTCCCAATGGCGGCCTGTTCGTCTGCGCTCCCGATGCGGGCCCGGCGACGCGCGCCATGGTGATCTACCTCGAATACATCGGCACCAGTGTGTCGGATCTACTGCAGGCCCGGCTGCTGCTCGAGCCGATCGCGGCGGGGCTGGCCGCGGAGCGGATCACCGAGGACGGAATCGATACCCTGCGCACGGCACTCGAACACGAAATTCGCCATGCCGAGGAGCCCGAGGTTCAGTCGCAGGATCCGCTGCATCCGATGCTCGGTGAATTGTCCGGAAATCCGGTGCTGCACTTGTTCATCGACGTGCTGACCCGGCTCACCGCACGATATGCGAACACCTCGCGCCGACTCTCGAAGGCCGAGATACTGAGCTCCAAGGAGACTTCGCGCATCGGGCCATCATCGATGCCGTCATCGATGGCGACGGCGCGCGGGCCCAGACGGATCTGACCTCGCATCTGGAGTCGGTGGCGGCATGGATCGAAAAGCACCGGGTGCGTCGCGGGCCGCGGGTCGCGGGCAATGTGATCGAGCCCGAAATGGTCGAGGGGCCGCGGGCAAAGCTGGCCGAGGTGGTCGCCGCCAGGATCCACGACGATATCGCCGCGCGCGGCTGGCAGGTCGGCATGGTGCTCGGCTCGGAGACCGATATGCTCGCCCGCTACGGCATCAGCCGTGCGGTGCTGCGCGAAGCTGTCCGCCTGCTCGAATACCACGCGGTCGCCCAGATGCGCCGCGGACCGGGCGGTGGACTGGTCGTCACCGAACCCGAACCGCAGGCCAGCATCGACACGATGGCGCTGTTCCTCGAATACGAGGGCGTCACCGCCGACGATCTGCGAATCGTCCGCAATGCCATCGAACTCGGCGTCGTCGCCCGGGCGAGCGCCCGCTACGCCGACGGCGATAACGAAGTGGCGCAACGTCTCTCGGCGGCAGTCCGGTGGCCGACCGAGGGCCCGGCCGACGACCCGCGCAAGGCCGACCTCTTCCACACCGAATTGGCCGATTTGGCCGGCAATCCGGTGCTTTCGTTGTTCCTGTCGATCATCACCGAACTGTTCCGCCGCCACGCGGCCGGAAACGATCAGCCGCTGCCCGGTGACACCGCCGCCGAGGAGGTCGAGCACGTGCACCAGCTCATCCTCGACGCGATCATCCAGGGCGATGCCGGAATCGCCAGGCACCGCATGCGCCGCCACCTCGACGCACTCGCTCCTTGGTGGCATTGAACCTGCAGCCGGACCGATTTCCGCAGCGCCACTGAAGTTTCGACGACCGGGACGCCGACCACTGGCGTTGTCCGCGTCCCGGCCGCTGGGTCCGGATCAACCGCTGACGCTGAACCGGGCCAGTTCGTGGGCCACCATGCCGTCCAGATCCGGGGCGGGTGGTGCGGGCAGTTCGACGGCGCGGTCCCGTGCCGGCAACAGCACGACGGCGGTGCCGGGTGTGGTGATCTCACCGCGCTGGTTCTCGCAGCGCACCTCGAGGTGAATCTCGTTGCGCCCGTCGACCTGTCGCTTGTCGACCACCGTGCCGCGCACCCAGGTGGTATCGCCGATGTAATTGAACTTGCGGTGCTCGCAGCGCAGTTTCCACAGCCAGCCGTCGTCGCCGACCCAGTCGGTGAGCAGATGGCACAGCCAGGTCTCGCGCATGCCGCCGTAGTCGTAGGAGTTCGGCAGCCCGAGTTCCTGCGCCCGCGCGGCCCACGCCACAAATATCTCGGGGACTATCGCCGACCGGTACCGGCGGGCAGTAATTGCGTCAGAAATGACAGCGGCGTCCGGCGCAGCGCCGGATCGGTACCGATGAGCGCGACGATGGCGGGCTCGATGGCGGCTCCGGCATCGGCCGCCAACCGTGGCAGGCCGAGTTCGGCGCACTGCGCCAATACCGGGTCCAGCACGGCGATCGCCTCTTCCAAGCGGTCTGCGGTTGCCAGGCAGCACGCCGATAGCAGACGCGCCTCTAATAACGCCCGCGGGCGGCGCTGGCGCTCGAGTCCGCGTACCAGCCGCTCGGCCAATACGGTGGCGGTCTCGGCGGCCCCGGCCGAGTGATCCGTCAATAGCAGCCGTATTGCCGAATCCCACTGGATTTCCGAGGTGAGGATGGCGATTCCGTCTCCTTCGGCGCGGTAGGGCTCGAGCCGCTTCAGTGCCGCGGCCTCGTCTGCGGCGATGGGCAGGCCGAGGCGGATTCGCTCGTTGACGATGCGGGCGGCCAACCGGGGCAGCGCGAGATTGCGGGCCATCTTCGCCCCCTTGGCAAGTCGCTCCCGCGCCGCGCCGAGGTCGCCCCGCAGCGCCGCGATCCGCGCGCCGATTCCATATGTTGCCGACACGAATTCGACCGCTCCGCCTTCGGGCCCCGCCTTGACGCTCTCGTCGAGCAGCGCCTCCGCTTCGTCGAGTTCACCCCGCCAATAACACATCGCACCGAGCAGTGCGCCCGTCATACGCGTGACGTAGGAATGGCGGCCGGTTTCCAGTGCCAGCGACCGAGCGGTTTCCAGATGCGCCTGCGCCGCCGCGATATCGAGTTGCTCGAAGGCGGCCACCCCGGTCAAGCCGTAACTGTGCAGTAAGCCGGTCGGCCCCTTGACCCGGGCCCGATGCGGCGCCACCCACCGCTGCCACCGGTACACCTCGTCGAAGTCGAACCGATAGAGGGCGGCTGCCGATCCGACCCCCGCCGCGACGGTCGCGATGAACGGGTCGACCACCGACTCGAGCCGATGCGCGACGTACTCCGGCAATTCCGCGAATCGGTCGGCGGTGAGTCGGCACGCGGCACGCGCAAGCATGGCCTCGAGGTGGAGTCCGGCGGTGTCGTCCGCATCCGGCCGATCGGCGCCGAGCACCGCGTCGACCCGATCCAGGGCCGCCTCGGCGGCCACCGGCCGCTGCAGCGAGATATTGCCCCAAGCCACGAACAGTTGCAGGCGCGCGCTCGATACCGCGACCGCCGTCGGCAGTTTGGCGACCAGCCCGAGCAGGGTGGCCGTCCGGGCACTCTCCAACAGTTCCGTCGCGCGTTCCTCGATCAGGCGCCGCGCACCCGCCGAATCACGCGCGGTCAGTGCGTGATCCACCGCTTCGTTCAACATCGCGTGGTCGGCGAACCAGTCGGCCGCGATGCGGTGCAGCCGGATCCATCTGTCGGGATCCTGTTCGGCCAGCCTGCGGCGCAGGAAATCGCCGAACATGCGGTGATAGCGGAACCACTCGAAGTGGTCGCCGATATTGTCCCGCAAATCGACATTGCGCAGGAACAGATCTCGGGCCTTGACCTGCTGCAACAGCTTTGGGGCCGTGGGGCCCGACAGCGCTTCGGCCAGTCCGGCGCAGATCTTCTCGGTGATCGAGGTCGCCAGCAGAAAGTCCAGCAGGTCCGGATCCAGAGTGTCGAGCACGTTTTCTACGAGGTACTCGCCGATCGCCTCGTGCCGGCCCGACAGTTGATCGATGAACTCGGCGGGATCACTGCTGCCGCGCAGCGACAGTGAAGCGAGTTGCAGCGCCGCGATCCAGCCTTCGGTCGAATCGAGCAGTTCGGCGACCTGCGACCTGCCCAGCGTCAAGCGATTGATGTCGAGAAGGAACGCCGTCGATTCGGCATCATCGAATCGCAGGTCGTCGGAATCTATTTCGACCAGTTCGTCGCCGACGCACATCCGGCTGAGCGGCAATCCCGCACGCGTTCGGCCGGTGACGATCACCTGCAGGTGATGACATCCGTTGTCCAGCAGGAATTCCATGGCGGCGCGGGTACCGGCATCGGTGACGAGGTGCCAGTCGTCGATGACGACGGCGAGCGGCGCACCGCTGTCGTGCACTTCATCGATGAGCGATACCAGCACGTATCGAGTGGCATCGTTGGAACGCTCCTCCAGCATCGTCACGAGCCCGCCGGCCAGATCCTGGCGAGCCCGGCGAATCGCCTCGACCAGGTGGGCGAGGAACCAGACGACATTGTTGTCGTCGTGGTCGATCGTCAACCACGCGACCGCCATCCCCTGTGCGGTAAGAACATCGCGCCACTGCGCGGCCAGTGTGCTCTTGCCGAAGCCCGGCGGCGCATGAATGAGCAGCAGTCGGCGATTGCCGCCCTCCTGCAGTTTGCGCAGCAGCCGCGGCCGGTCCACCAGGGGGCGTCCCGAGGTCGGCGGACGATATTTGGTCGACGCGACCGGCGGTGGCACGGTGGTCCGCGGGCCGGTCCCGCGCTGTGCGGGCACCATTATCGGCCCGGACCGCGGTTCGTGCGGATCCCCGAGCACCGCCATGGCGTCCACATCGAGCCCGCAATTTCGTTGGACATCGCGCAGCAGATAGCCGAATTCGACTGCCGTACGCGGTCTTCGGTCCGGATCGGTGGCCATCGCGGCTTCGATCGCGGCGCGGAGTTCGGCGGGGACGTCGACTTCCCCCAGGTCGGGACCGGGTGTCGAGGTGACTCGAACGAAATGCGCGAGCACGGCCTCACCGCTCCGGCGTTCGACGGCCGCGTGCCCGGTCAGCAGGCAGAACATGGTGGCGCCGAGGCTGTAAACGTCCGAAACCGCGCTCGGCGGCGCACCGCGCAGCACCTCGGGTGCGATGAATGCCGGTGTGCCGGTGATGCGTCCGGCGGAGGTCTCGAATCCCCCGCCGATATGCGCGATGCCGAAGTCCGCCAGCTGCGGCTCCCCGTAATCGGTCACCAGAATGTTCGCGGGCTTCACATCCCGGTGCAGTGTGCCCGTCGCATGCGCCGCGGCGAGCGCCCCGGCGATCTTCACCCCGATCGACAGCAACTCCTGCCACGGCAGCGGCCCCGTCGCGCGCAATCGCGCATCCAGCGACCCGCGCGAATGGAAGGGCATGACGATGAACGGACGGCCGTCGGCGGTCACATCGGCCTGATGAACCGCAACGATATTGGGGTGGCCCGAGAGTCGGCCGAGCGCGTGCTGTTCCCGGACGAATCGCTCGCGTTCGTCGCCGCTGATCTCCGCGGTCAGCACCTTGATCGCGACGGTGCGATCGAGTGAGGGCTCCAGACACCGATAGACGACGCCGAAACCTCCGCGGCCGATCTCCTCGGCATCCTCGAATCCGGCGGCGGTCAGTTCCGCGGCGATCCCGAACCGGATATCGCGCTGGGTGTGTTCGTTCTCGTAGTCGGACATGGCGAATCGGCTAATCGACCGGCGTCGATCCGCGCGAACCCCCGAAGCCGCGATGTCCGACCATACGATCACCTCTCGAGGCAAACCTGCCGACCCCGACCTGCCGATCATAGTCGGGAAAGCCGAGCTCCGGTGGGGTTGCCGAGGCAGTGCCGGGATTCCGGAAAGCTGTTGCGGACGCGATCTGCAGGCGTACTCGAGATCGTTCCGCTCACCGGGATCCGACAGACGCGTCGCCGGGCGCTCGCTATCGCCCAATAATTGTCATCAACTGACGAAATTCATCGGCAAGGAGCACCCGATGCGTGACGAAAAGGGCATTGTGCACGAGTCCGACCTGGTGATCGCTGACGGGCTGGCGGCAGAGGTCTCGATCGACGGTATGTGCGGCGTCTACTGACCCGAATACACCAGGTCACCCGCCACGATGGTCGCCGCGACGATCTCGGCATCGAGGTGATGGGCGGCCTCGTCCGGCGGTACCGACAGCAGTGTCAGGTCGGCGACCGCGCCCGGGGTGATCCGGCGCGGCGTCGCCGGGCGCTCGGGTGCGCCGAAGAACAGCGACAGCGCTATGGAGACCGAAACCGCTTCCGCGGCATGGAATTCCGTCGGCCGATGTACCGCGGCACGCACCACCGACCACGGATCGGGTGCGCCGAACGGTGCATCGGACCCAGCTGCGACACCGACCCCGGCATCGAGGAGTGAACGCAACCGCCACAGATCGGGCAGATCCTCCGCGGGCACCTCGTCGCGGTACTGCTCGGCTCGTTCGACCACGAAATGCGGCTGGGTGACGACCGTAACTCGCTGTCCGCGCAGCCAATCCAGCGATTCGTGCGGGATCACCGCACCGTGTTCGATCCGATCCCCCGCTCGCACACCGGCCAGGTCCAGCGCGGCCATGGTCAAGATGAACTGCACCCGCGTAACGCAGTGCACCGCGACAGCCCGGCCTGCGGCATGAATCGCGCGCAGCCGGTCGGCGAATTCGTCGAAGGGGGGCAGATCGAAATCGTCGAGCACGATCTTGGTGGGGCCCAACGTGAATCGTGTGCCACTGGGCTCCAACACTTCGGGCGGAGCCATGCAGTGCGCCCGCTGGACGATCCGCCCGGTTTCGACCGTCTCGGCCAGTTGGTCGATA
This sequence comes from Nocardia sp. NPDC006982, assembly GCF_042869435.1. Taxonomy (NCBI): domain Bacteria; kingdom Bacillati; phylum Actinomycetota; class Actinomycetes; order Mycobacteriales; family Nocardiaceae; genus Nocardia; species Nocardia sp. NPDC006982. The sequence continues at coordinate 1,742,276 of NZ_JBIAFV010000001.1, forward strand.
TCGGTCTGTGCGAGTCCCGGGGTCGCGTCGGTGAATCCGGTTATGCCCATCGCCGCCGCGGCGGCGCTGACTGCGGCCAGATCCGTTGTCCGCGAGTCGATTCGCTCGCCCAGCCAGGAGTCGAGACGGCGCAGCCGCCCGGTCGGCCGTCCGTTCTCGTCGCGTTCCACACCCGACGTGTCATTGCCGTCCAGGCCGACCAGCTCACATGCCATCGAGTTGAGCTGCCACAACACACCCGTGCGATGCTGCACGCGCACGGGACGGTGCGGGAGCATCCGGTCCAGCACCGCACGATCGAGGGGTCCGGCTACCGACTCGTGGTATCCGGTGCCGCGAATCCACCTGCCGGGCAGCAGCTTTCGATCGGCCTCCTGCAATCGCGCCGCCAACTCGGTTGCCGTGCGCACCTGCGGCGGGCCCAGCGGAACCGATTCGTAGGTCGCCGCGAGTGAACGCAGATGGATGTGGTGGTCGTGCAATCCGGGCAGCAACCAGCCACCGCCCGCGTAGATCTCGTCCTCACCCGGCAGGCGAACCAAACCGGTCGCGCATTCGGTAATGACACCGCCGTGGGTGCGCACGTCCATCCGGCCCGAACCGAATACCTCCGCGTCACGAATCAACATGGGGCACAATTCGTTTCATTCCGTCCAGTTGCGGTACCCGCGGACGCAGTACCCGTTGCGAACGACCGTAGTGCGGGCATTCGACAACCCAATCCGCACCATCGGCAAGCACTCGATGCGGTCCATGGGTGAGCGCGGGGGCCGAGGCGAAGGCGGCGGCAGTGGCGCGCATGGACAGGTCGATCAGCTGTCCCCCGCCACCGAGAACGGCGCAGCATACCGCCAGTGCCGCACAGATTCCGGTGAGTGGATCGGCGATGGCGTCACCGCAGAACACCGGCTCGCCCGCGTCCCAGCCGACCAGGCCGCCCGCCACCGCCGCATCGTCGCCGAATGCCACGCGCATCGGCTCGGCACGTCCGTATCCGGTCAGGCTCAGCCAGACCTGTCCGTCGCGATGCACACGTTCCCCGGGAGCCAGCCCTAGTTGGGCCATCGCCCGCGGCCGCGATGCCTCGATCACCACGTCCGCGGTGGACACCAACTCGCGCAGCGTCTCCCGCCCCGCGGCGGTGTGGAAGTCGACGGCGATCTGTTCGTGCCCGCCGTGAAGCCAGTCGAAGAAGCGGGGATCACCGCGGCGCGCGCCATCCGGGCGCCGCGTGCTCTCCACCTTGATCACCCGCGCGCCTGCGCGCCCGAGCAGATGGGCACACAGCGGGCCAGCCCACATCGAGGACAGATCGACGACCACAGCCCCGTCCAGCCGCGCTCCGACGACCGGTTCGGCAATCCGACTTGTCTGCCAGGGACATTGGGGACCGGGCGTCGCGGATGGTGCGGCTGATGATCCGGCGACAGTGTGTGCCGCGTCGTCGGGCACGCCAGTGGAAGGGTGCGCATCGACCGGCAGCGCGTCGAAGGGGTGTCCGGCAGCAGACAGCGCCGCGGCGGGGTCCGCGTCGACAGGCAGCGCAGCGGCGGGTGGCGGGGCAGCGGACAGCGCGTCGGCAGGCACCACAGCGGCAGGGTCCGCAGCGGCGAGCAGCGCGGCGGCGGGTACGCCAAGTAACTGTGCTCGGTCGGCGAGGTCGGTTGCGGTCCACGCACGGGCGGCCGTGGTGAGCGTTTCCCACGGATCGTCGGCCACCGAATCCATCCCCAGGATCGCGGGCACCGAGTCGATATCGTCTTGGCGGCTCAAGGTGATCGCGCACCAACCGTCCGAGGTGCGCAGCAATCGACCGGCTCCGCCCGCGGTCTGCCGACCGCCGCGTCGTAGGTTCAGCAATCCGGCGCGACCGGCCAGGAGCAGCCCCGGATCGGCACGAACCTCGGAGCCGATCTGCGCGGTGATTCGCGCCAGCGCCCCGGTGGTTTCGAGGAGTAGTCCGTATGCCGCCGCCGGCGAGACAGCGGGAGCGCCATCAGGGCGTCCGGTCAGATCCATCGCGCCGGACGCCGCCCAGGCGAGCGCCGCGCACTCCGGCTGCGTTTCGACCGGGCGCGACAGGACATCGGGCGGGCACAGTGACCGCATCCAATCCCGCTGCACCGCTGCCGTAGCCGAGGTATCCGTGTGCGATCAACTCCTCGTCTGTTCCACCGCGTCGACCATGCCCCAGTCCAGTGCGTCCGCCGCGGTCAATCGCTGTTCGGTCAGCATCAACCAGGCGGCGCGCCAGCGGCCGATCCGCCGCGGCACGCTGACGGTACCGCCCGCTCCGGGCACCAGGCCCATCCGCAGTTCCGGGAATGCGAAATAGGTATCGGGGGCGGCGATCACCGTGCCCGCGAACGCGGCCACCTCCGCCCCCGCACCGATGCATGCTCCGTGGGCGCGCACCGTGACCAGGTCCCGGATGCGGTCGATGATCCGCCATGGCGCCCGGTCCAGCCGGACCAGATACGCGGCCACCAGATCCGTCGCCGTACCGAATTCGTCCAGATCGCCGCCACTGCTGAAAACCGGCCCCGCCCCGTTGATTTCGACGGCGGTGATCGTGGAATCGAGGTCGGCCAGGCGCACCGCCTCCAGCAGTTCCTCACGCAGCCGCATGCTGAGGGCATTGCGCCGCTGCGGGTGATTCAGCGTGATCGTCAGGCGATCGTCGTCGCGGTGTGTCCGAACCAATGCATGCTCCGGCGGCGCGACGGTGCGCGGCGCGCCACGCTCGGCCAGCCAACGCTCGAATTCGGTGCCACCGAGGAGCATCGAGTACACCGCCGCCTCCGCCGCCAGCCCGGGCACGGTCGGCAACCGCACCGTCTGGCGCAGCAACTGTCCACACGCGACGGCCGCGCGGGGCGAATGCTGTACCGCCGCCCCCAGCAGATCGAGCGCGGCATCGATGTCGTCCACCACAACGGCGTGCGGCAACGAGCTCGCCGCGGCGTCCGTGGTGAGGGTGAGCGTCGCCGCCTCCAGCAGGGACGTCAGGCCGGGTGTCGCAGGCCCACGCAGCACCCCGATGACGAGCGGTAGCGCCTGATTCATCCGTTCGGCGGTCCGGGCGACTCGGTCCGGCGTTTCCGCGCCGAATGCGTCCAGCGGGACCACCACCATCGGGGTGGCCGGAGTTCCGTCCGCGGTGAGCTCCACCGCGGACTCGTCGAACAAATCGATCCCCGAATCCGGCATAACTAAAAACTAACCGCGTCGACGAGCGGGACCAACTGCATCGACGCTCCAGTCGTTCATGTCCGGAACCGACCGGAAAGAGTATACCTAATCTGGTTAGAGTAACTCACAGTCCGATTCTCGACCCGGAAGGCCGACCATGACCGATCAGCCCGATGTCCTCGTGGAACGCACCGACACGATGGTGCGGCTGACCCTCAACCGCCCTGACGGGCGACATGATGAACGAGGCCGCGGCGGTCGTCGAGAAATTCGGCGACGATCCGACCGTTCGGGTATTCGTCGTGACCGGCAACGGGCGGGCATTCAGCTCGGGAGCGGATCTTTCCAACTCGGCCGGCAATGGTCCACAGGTCGCGACGCTCGACGCAGCGAACCGGTTGATCCGTGCCCTGCGCGCCGCACCCCAACCGGTGCTCGCGGCGATCAACGGTCCCGCGGTCGGCGTCGGATGTTCGCTGGCCTTGGCCGGGGACATCACGGTCGCCCGCGAATCCGCCTACTTCCTGCTCGCCTTCGCCAATGTCGGTCTGATGCCCGATGGCGGTGCCACCGCCATGGTCCCGACTCTGATCGGATATGCCCGCGCCGCCCGCATGGCCATGATGGCCGAGCGCATTCCCGCACCGCTGGCTGCCGAATGGGGCTTGATCGGCCAGGCGGTGCCCGATACCGACTACGATGCCGAAATCGCAAGGCTGGCAACCAAGCTCGCCAACCGGCCGACGGCGGCATACACCCGCACCAAGCGCGCGTTCAACGCGATGGCCCTCGCCCAGCTCGACCAGGCGCTCGACCTGGAACGCGAAGGTCAGTCCGCCCTCTTCGAGACCGCTGATGTCGCCGAGGGCATCGCGGCGTTCAAAGCCAAGCGCACGCCAGGTTTCATCGGCCGCTGAGCGAGTTCGTCAGATACCACAAAATCAGCGGAACCTGTTACAACGGCTTCACAAAAGCCCTGTTCAGCGCGGGTAGTGCGGCGCGACTGCGTGATTGACACCGAGGAGGACGACTCGTAGCTTCGGCGGACCGGAACGGGAATCCGGCCCGACGAAGGGAACTCAGCGTTGATACGGCGTGTGTGGTCAGGTCTCTGGTCGGCAAGAACATGGTGGCGCGCAATCACTTCGGCGATGACGGGCGTCGCGGCGGCAGCCGTGCTGGTGCCCGCACATGCGCAGCCGAGCGACGCCGAGCGCACGGAAGTGCTGGTGATCTCGACATCGGCGATCTCTTCGGTCACCGAATCCGTGGTAACCGTGCAGATTCCGCTGCCGGAGTCGGTCGGACCGCATCCGAGCGCGTGCGACCATCTGTCGTATCTGCGCTACCGCAGACGATGAATCTGCTCGGCATCGCGGGACTGGCCGCATATCTGGCTCCGGACACCGAATCCGTTCTGGCACAAGTCGGGGGCGGCCGGGATCGCCTTGCGATCGGGACCGAGCATGGTGCCGGTCAGTCCGTGCAGCGCGGGTATCGCGGCGATGTCGCCGGGAACCGGGAAGTTCTTCTCGGCCACCGGTCCACCGTCGAAGAATCCGAACCCGGTTTGCCCGGGAACTGTCGGCGTATATGCGTGCACGCTGGAGCGAGTTCGTCAGGACCAGCGAACCCGGCTGGGCCGCTTACGATTCGGAGCAGCGCCTGACTCATATCCTCGATGCGAAACCTTCGGTCGTCGCCTACCCCGAGGAAACCTCTCGCGGTCTGTGGCGCGACCACGTCTTCGCGGCGCTGCCACTGCTCGGTTAGCGCGCGCTCGGTGCGGCGCTCGGCGCGGGGCCGCACCGACGATGGCCGGGCAGATCAACCGGCCCGACCTCAGCGCACTTTCCCGAGAACGGGTCAGTCCCGATCGAAGACCGGATTCGCCCCACCGGCCGGCCCGCGGCACGATGTCCACACCGGCCGCGATGGCCCGCCGGGTGACCACGCTGCCGATATTCCCGCTACCGATGATTCCGAGAGTCTTTGTCATGCGCGCTCTTTCGCTGGTGGCCGGAGCCGACTCCGGCGATCGGACCAGCTGCACTAACGCACCAGCGGGACGATCACCGGAGCACAACCGGTGAACGCCCCGCCGGGCAACTGCGTGAGGGTTACGAATGGGCCGGAGCCGCAGGCGCATCGGTGCCGTGCTGAGCCTGCAACTGGTTGTACTTCTGCGTTCCGGCAGCAAGACCGACCGGGATGGCCAGGGCGAGACCGCCGACCGTAGCTCCGAAGCCGCCCACCGCGACCGCACCGATCAGGCAGGTCGCCGCGAGCGCGGGGACCGTCAGCGTGCCCGCCGACATGAGCGTCATCAGAGTGCCGCCCGTTGCCATGCCGAACGGACAGCCCACCACGGCACCGAGCACCGAACCGACCGCGGAACCCACCGCAAAGGCGGCACCCATATGCGGGTTCGCAGCCTCGACAGCCTGATTGAAGTTCGACATGGGATCACCCGCCACCGGGGCAGCGGCTGCGGTGATCGGAAGCGCCGCAGTTGTGGTGCTCGAGTCGGAGACAACCGGTGCCGAGCCGGCCTCGTCCTGGATCGGAGATCCGGCAACCGTCCGGCCCGTAGCATCACGGACGTCGAATTGGCCCTGCTGCATGACTACGGTGCCGAAAGGCGTGCTGAGCACCGACTTTCCGACGGCGAGGTCGTCGCTGAAATGCACGCCGGGCGCAACGTCGGTGGTGACGGATTGATTCTGCTGGGCATCGACGGCAACTCCGGTATCCGCGTCGGCGCGCGCGGTACCGGCGGCGATCGCGACCGCTGCCGCAGTCAAGGTGGTGACGGCCATGCCACGAGTCTTGAGGTTCATTGTTGTGTATCTCCTGGGTCGGGTGAGCTATTGGGCCGAATCGGGGTTCGGGACCTCTTCGGCGATCAGCCCCTTGGAATGCAGCGAGTTGTATTGCTGGCCAAAGGCATTGCTCATCGCGGGTGAGCCGGTCACGATGCTGCCGACGGTCCCACCCAGGAAGCCGAGGGTGCTCGCACCGATGATGCAGCCGCCGACGATCCCTACCGGTGTCAATACGGCCGTCGGGAGCGTGAGGGCACCGCCGGTCACCGCACCCAACGGGCACCCGACGACCACACCGATCGTCGTCCCGACCACCCGGCCTGCCGTGGAATCGTTGGCGAAGGCGCCAGTGATCGAGGTGAAGGCGTTCAGGTATTCCTGCCCGGGATCCGCGGGCGCCGCACCGGCCTGCTGGGAACTATCGACTACCGCGACGGAGGACGGCGTGGCGGCCTGGTCCGGTTCGGCGGTCGCGGTTCCCGCGCAAATCGTGCTGGCCACGATCGCAACGGCCGCCCATCCGGCCGCCTTGGGTATCTGATGCATGTTGCTGCCTCACTGATATTGGAGCTGAAGAAGAGCGAGAATCACGTTCTCATAGAACGAGAATGCTGATACCAGTAAGGGCACAGCCGAGAAATAGAAAGACATCATGCCTACATGCAAGATCGGCATGGCTATGCACCGCGTAGGCGCCGACGGGTTGACACGCGTCGTCTGCGACTGTTCACAACCCCTCCTCCTCGGCAGCCTTCCGCTGATGAACGGCCGCCGCGGTGAGGTTCCTCATCTTCACGATAACTAACTTCTTCCCTACGCGAATCTCTCTCTCCATTGAGAGAATGTCATTCTTACAAGGGATGCGGGCAGTTAGAGGTGTTTTGCGAATATTTGGCGACTACTGCTGTCCGGGCAGCAAGGTAAGGAATAGCGCGTGCGCATCGGCGCACAGCCGGTCGCCATCGTGCAGGGTCGCGACCAAGAAGATCTTGCGCCCCTCCTGCCGCTCGACCCTGGCGCGGATGGTCAGCTCTGTGTCGAGCGGCGTGATGGACCGATAGTCGACGGTCAGTGAAGCAGTGCGGATCGCCGCCCCCGAATAGGCGACCCCGCTCATGCCGAGCACGGTGTCGAAGGCGAGCGCGACATGACCGCCGTGCACCGCCGTATTGCCGCCGAGATGGAAGCGGCGAAAGGTAATACGAGCCGACACGCCGTCGCGGTCGGAGCGGTCGACGACGAACGGCGGCAGGGTGATATTGCCGTTCGCGGGCAGGTCGGATCGAACCCAAGTGGGCACCGACCACTCGTCGACCAGGACCGTGTCCAACAGGCCGTTGAGTTCCTTCAGCGTGGTGATCGTCTCGAGCGCCACGTCATCGGATGGGCTTGCCAGTCGCACACGGTCCATCAGGCCGCGAATCTGTTCGATGAACTCCCCGTAGTGCGGACCGCCACGGGAGATATCGGGCGTGCGATCCAGCGAAGGAGACCGCGCCGGCCGAAACCCACCTTCGTGGTGCTCTTCGGTGGGTAACGGCTCGAACTGGCTCTCATTCATGAGAATTACATTATCGCCCGGCGCTGGGACACTACGGACCGCGGCCCGCCCTACGGGACGGCGGCACCGTCGTGCGTAACCGCCTTTCCGTTCAACTGGTCACCCAACTGCGCGAGATCGTAGGACTGCCTGGCCAGCCAGAAGCGCAGGAATCCGGTCAGCGAATAGCGCAGGAACAGCGCCGATCCCACCACGCTCGCCGCCACGCCGCCGAGTGCGAGAGTTATCGCATCACGTTGTGCCAGTGGGTCTTTGGTGCCGTGCGACATGAAGTACGACACCACGGCCACCAGTAGGCCGAGCACCATGAGGGTCACTCCGGTGCGCAGCCACAGCACGGCCCGGCCGGCCGCGGGGTCGGGAATCTTGGCCTCGTCGAGTTCGCGGACGAAGCGGTCCGCGCGTGTTTCGGTCATTCGGAGCTTCCTAAGTAGAGGGCCGCCAGTTCGTCGCGGATGCTGTCGGGGTGGCCTTGTTTTTCGATGCGACCGCGCACGAGCACGGCCGCGTGGTCGGCGATATCCAGGACCGCCGCGGCGAACTGCTCGACGACCAGGACCGCCACGCCCTGCCGGGCGATTTCGGCGACCTGCTCGTAGAGCTGACCGACCACCAACGGCGCCAACCCCATGGACAGTTCGTCGAGCATGAGGACCGCCGGATCGGTGGCCAAGCCGCGGGCCAGGGCGAGCATCTGCTGTTCGCCGCCGGACATGGTGCCTGCCGTCTGATCGGCCCGCTTCCCGAGAATCGGAAAGCGGGTGAAGGCGATCTCCTGGATCTCCTCGCGGGAGCGACCCGTGAAAGTCATCATCAGCAGGTTGTCGCGGACAGACAGATTGGGGAAAACGCCGCGCCCCTCCGGGATCAGGCAAACCCCGGCCCTGGCCAAGTCGCGTGGGTCGGCACCGGTCATATCGCGTCCGCCCAACCGCAGTTGGCCGGACGCGACCGGATGCACACCGGCCGCGACCTGCAGTGTGGTGGTCTTGCCCGCGCCGTTCGGCCCGAGCAACGCGACCACCTGACCACCGACGACGCTCAGATCGATGCCGTGCAGCACTGTGATCGCGTCATAAGCCGCGCGCACCTCACGCAGTTCCAATAGCGGGTCGGCGACGAGATCCGTTGTCGGCGTGACTGTTTCGATACTTTCCACGGTCATGCCGCCCCCAGATAGGCCGCGAGCACGGTTTCGTCGCGCCGGATCACCTCGGGTGGGCCCGAGGCGATGACCTTGCCGAGGTCGAGTACATAGACCTCGTCACAGACATTCATGACCAACCCCATATCGTGTTCGACCAGCAGCACCGCCGTCCCGTCGGCGGCCAGCGAACGCAGTAGCGCCGCGAATCGTTCGGTCTCGCTGTGGTCCTGACCGGCCGCGGGTTCATCGAGCAGGATGAGCTCTGGTCGAGCGGCCAGTGCCCGGCCCACCTCGATCAATCGGCCGGTCCCCGTCGGTAGCGCATCGGCACTGCTGTCTGCGACTTCGCGCAGGTCCAACCGTTCGATGATCTCGTCGACGACCCGGGCGGCATGCCGACGCTGTGGCCCGAGTTCCGCGGCGACCAGCAGATTGTCACGAACGCTCAAGCGTCCGAACAGTTCCAGGCGCTGGAAGGTGCGAGCCATCCCGAGCCGGGCGCGGCGGCCCGTACCGAGCCGGGTCACATCGCGCCCGTTGATCAGCACGCGTCCCGAGGCCGGTTTGCGCAGACCGCAGATCACGTCGAAGAACGTGCTCTTGCCCGCACCGTTCGGACCGATCAATCCGGTGACATGACCGGCTTCGGCCACCAACCCCGCGCCGTCGAGCGCGCGGTGGCCGCCGAAGACGACGCTGACATCCTCAACGTGCAGCAGCGGTGGCACGGCTCAACACCTCCTCGTCCTGGGTACGCCATGGCCGCCGAATCCCCCACCATTCGACCGGTAGTTCGGGTTCGGCCGGCACGCGCTGCCGCGCGATCCAGACGCGGGCACCGATGACGACGAGCACCAGTCCGAAGAACAAATGCCAGCCGGTGATCACATCAGCCAGTCGAAGCACCCACAGCAGCACCGAGACGACCAGCACCACCGGCATCACCACACGATCGCGAAACATCGGCAGCCATTCCTCCCGCATGGTGGCAATCGCACCCTGACCGAGCATGCCGCCGGCGAAGGCGATACCGCCCAGCGAAGGCAGCACCTGGGACAGGTTCAACAGTGACGGCCAGAGCACCGGAATCACCAGCAGCGGCCCGGCGTAGGCCGCGCCGGTGAAGAAGCCGCTGCCGACCGCGCCGAGTCCGGCGATCACCACGATCAGGAAGATCGGCAACCCGGAAACCAGGTTGAAGTGATCGGAGGTGACCGCCCGCAATTGCATGCCGTACAGCGCACCACCGAGTCCGGCGATGGCCGCCGAGAGGGCGAACACCAGCACCTTCGCCATGAGCAGATTGCCGCCGAGGGTCGCGTACGCGGCCTCGCTGTCGCGCATCGCGATCAATCGCCGCCCGAACCGGCTGCGCCGCAGCATCGCTATCGCGAAGCCCGCCGCCGCCAGGCATACCGCCGCGAATACGGTCACCTGGGCGGTGCTGTCGAGATGCAGGCCGAACAGGTGCGGCCCGACCAGACTCACCGAGCCCTGTTCGAAGAAGTTGATCTTCGTACCGAATATGTGCACGGTCGGCAAGGTGAATACCCACCGGTCGAGGACGACCGAGAACGCCACCGTCGCCAGGGCCAGATAGACCCCGGACAACCGGAGCGCGGGCAATGCGATCACCGCGCCCACCGCACCCGCGACCGCCATTGCCAGCAGCAATGCCCACCACTGCCCGTCCGCGCCGTACTGGGCATAGACGACCGCCCCGACTCCGGCGATGCTGAGCTGACACAGCGAGATCTGCCCCGCGTATCCGGCCAACGGCACGAACGACAACCCGATCACGCCGAAGGCGAAGATCTGCCCGTAGGTGATCAGATCGGCCTCGCCGAGGACAGTGGCCAGCACGACACCCAGCGCCACGACCACCCCCGCGAAGGCGGCCGATCCAGAAACCGTCGGCAGCGGTACCGGACTCAGGCGCCGATCCCGACCGCGCAGCCGTCCGTGCGGGAACAGCAGCAGCGCGATGAACAACAGCAGCGCGGGCGCGGCCAGCCGCAGACCCGGCAGATATTCGTTCTGCGGCAGATAGCCGGTGAGGTAACTCTCCAGACAGCCGACCACGATCGCGCCGAGGAAGGTCATCGGCAGGCTGCGCAACCGGCCGAAGATCGCCGCGGTGTAGGCGCTGACGATCAGCAGCGACAACTGTGGCGCATCGAGCGCGACGGTCGGCGCCACCAGGATGCCGCCGATCGCCGCCAACTCGATGCCCAGAATCCACGCGACTCGGTTCGCCCGCCGCGGGTCGGCGCCGGTCAGACCCACCAGCGCACGATCGTCGACGGTGGCCCGCATCTCCGCACCGGTCCTGGTGCGGTACAACAGGATCCGCAGGCCGACGGCCACCGCGATCGCGACCACCATCGTCAATGCCTGATGCCAGGTGATGGTGACGACCCCGAAGTGCAACGGCCGCTGTTCGGCGAAGAACTTCGGCAGGGTACGGGCCGTGTTGGGGTCCCACACCCATTGGGCGAGCAGGATCAAACCACTCAGCAGGGCAATGGTCATCACCAACTTCTCCGCATCGCCGAGGCCTTGGGTAGGGGCCAGCGCCCACGCGAAGAACAAGCCGAACAGCGGCGCGAATACCAGCAGCACCGCGGCGATCGCCAACGGCGCTGGCACGTCCCAGCCGATGTGCAACTGCCAGTACACGAATGCCGACATCATGCCTGCCGCCCCATGCGCGAAATTGAATACGCCGGTGGTGGTGTAGGTGAGCACCAGGCCGCTACCGATGATCGCGTAGATCGCCGCGGTGCTCAGCCCGACGATGCCGAAGGCGAGGAATTGCTCCATTGCCGAACGACTCCGCTACTTCAAGTCGCTCATGCTGAGCCCGACATCGGCGAGGGTCATGGCCTTGCCGTAGTCGTTCTTGTACACGTAGGCGTCCATATCGCAGCGGTATGGACCGGTATCGGGTTTGAAACCGGTGGCCTGCTGCCAGCCCTGCGGGGTCGCCTGCACGATGTTGTAGCACTTCGGCAGCGCTCCGTTGGGCCGCACATCCACCGGTGCCTGCAGGCCGCCCGCGGTCCACGCCGTCTCCTTGATGGCGGCGTCGTACACGCATTTGCTGGTCAACTGATCACCGCAGCTGGCAGCCGATTTGGCGAAAAGCAGCCACGCGGAGAAAGCGCGCAGCGCCGGATAGGTGACATCCTTACCGGGGGCGTACTTGGCGAACAGGTCCTTCACCAGCTTGACATCCGGCACCGTCGCGGACGCCTCGAGCGGCGCGATGCCACTGAGATCGGCGAAATTGTTCTGCGCCGCAAGGGATTTGCCCGCCAGCTCCAGGAACTGCGAGTTGTAGGCGTTGCTGTTGGCGTCGATCCAGTCCAGCTTGTAATCCATCCCGGTCAGCACATCCTCGAGCTTGGCCAGGCTGCGGAAATCGCCGAGGAAGATCAGCCCCTTGACGCCCTTGCTCTTGATCGACTGCGCGTACGGTGTCCAGTCCGCGACGCCGGTGGCCGGATAAAGCTCGTTGTACACCACCGAGGCGTTCATCGCGCTCAGCGATTCCTGGAATTTGGGCACCATCGCCTTGGTCACCGGCGAGTCACCGGTGATGATGCCGACCGCACCGGCCGAGCCGGGGTAGGTCGTGAGCAGCCACTGGTGATATCCGGTGTATATGTCGTAGGGGCGAGAGGCCGACGCGCCGCCGCCGACTTGCAGGTCGGATCCGGAGTTCTTCACATCGACGACCTGCGCCGGAAACTCCGGCAGCAAGCACTTCAGCCGATCCTCGACGCCGAGCGAATCCAGTGCGGCGCCGCCACCTACCAGCGCGAAGTCCTCGCGGCAGGCCTCGATCATGCGCTGGCGGACTTGCATGAGCTTCGCATCGCGCACGGTGGCGACCAGCTTGCGCCCGCCGACACCGCCGGCCGCATTGCACCAGGAGGTGAAAACATTTGCCGCATCGACGAATTCGGTGTTCTTGGTGAAACCGACGTCACTGAAGACCCCGACCTTGATCTCGCCCGCGGTGACACCCTGCGCGGACGAACTCGACGGCTTACCGGCCTGGCAGACATTCTTCAGATCACCGAAGTCGCCCGACGCAGTCGAGCTGGTGGTGTTGGTGCCCTCGACTTCTTCACCACCACGACTACAGCCGGCCGCCAGCAGCGCGGCTGCCAGCAGAGCAACGAGTATTCGCTGCGATTTCACGTTTCCTCCTCTATGGGACGCCGCCACGATCGGTCGAGGCCCGCGTCCCTGTTCTTCATCGAGCGGCGCCCCTACCGGATCTGATGCTCTCGCCGTCGGGAAAGCAGCTTTCCATATTTGGAGAATCATCACGGTCGATTTGGGAAATGTGGTCTACATCGAACTTCGGCGACAGCCCGACCAAGCCGACCGCGCGATAACCCGCCAGCACGCGATTGCCACCAGGCAGGAATGAGAATAGGATTCTCGCAAATAGTGAAGGAGGATCTCATGTCGGCCCAAACCTTGCCGTATCCGCTGTTCGACGCGGACAACCACATGTACGAGACCAAGGAAGCACTGACCCGCCACCTGCCCAAGCGGTACGAGGGCATCATCCAGTACGTCGAGGTCAACGGCCGGACCAAGATCGCAGTGCGGGGGCAGATCAGCCAGTACATCCCCAATCCCACCTTCTCGGTGGTCGCGCGCCCGGGCGCCATGGAGGATTACTTCAAGAACGGCAACCCGGAGGGCAAGAGCCGCCGCGAGATCTTCGGCGAGCCGATGAAGGCCATCGACGCCTTCCGCGAGCCCGGGCCGCGCCTGGCGCTCATGGACGAGCTGAAGGTCGACCGGAGCTTGATGTTCCCCACCCTGGCCAGCCTGGTGGAGGAGCGCCTGCGCGATGATCCGGAAGCCATCCACGCCATCGTCCATTCGCTGAACCAGTGGATGCTCGAGACCTGGTCGTTCAATTACAAGGACCGGATCTTCGCGGTTCCGGTCATCACCCTGCCGATCGTCGAGGAGGCGATCAAGGAGCTGGAGTGGGTCGTCGAGCACGGCGCCAAGGCGATCCTGATCCGCCCCGCTCCGGTGCCGGGGTTCCGCGGCCCGCGCTCGTTCGCGCTGCCGGAATTCGATCCGTTCTGGAAGCGGGTGGTCGAGCTCGGCGTCGCCGTGACCATGCACACCTCCGACAGCGGCTACGCCCGCTACACCCAGGAATGGGACGGCGCCAACGCCGAGATGCTGCCCTTCGTCACCAATGCCTTCAGCATGGTCAACGAATGGCGACCGGTCGAGGACGCCGTGACCTCGCTGCTGTGCCACGGTGCGCTGCTGCGGCATCCGGAGCTGAAGGTCGCCATCATCGAAAGCGGCGCCGCCTGGCTGGGCCCGCTCATGAACAAACTGTCCGAAACCTTCAAGAAGGCACCCGAAGGCTTCGGCATGCAGAACCCGATCGAGACCATCAAAAACCAGATCTTCGTCAGCCCCTTCTACGAGGAGGGCGTGAGCGACCTGATCGACCTCATCGGCGTGGATCGAGTGCTGTTCGGGTCCGACTACCCGCACCCCGAGGGCCTGGCCCAGCCCACCCGCTTCGCCGATATGCTCACCCATCTGCCGGTCGAGGATCAGGCCAAGATCATGGGCGGCAACCTGGCTGGTCTGCTCGGCGTATGAGTGGTCAGGCCCGGAGGCGGCAGCGAAGCGTAACCACGCAGGGCCCCGCTCATGCGCCAAGTGGGCACAGCGTATGAACTGGGAGACCATCCCGCAGATGGTCATGAGTGCGGCCGACCGCTTCGGTGCCGCCGAAGCGGTCGTCGACGGACCATTGCGGATCAGCTTCACCGAACTTGCGCAACGGGTCCGCCGGGCCGCGGGCGCCTTCGCGAACGCCGGAGTCGAATCCGGTGACCGAGTGGCGATTTGGGCGCCCAATTCGGCCGAGTGGATCATCGCGGCGTTCGGATTGCTGAGCGCGGGCGGGGTCCTCGTCCCGGTCAACACCCGGTTCAAGGCCGAGGAGGCCGACGATATCGTGCGCCGCAGCGCGGCGAAACTGCTGCTGGTGCAGCAGGGCTTCCTCGGCGGGGACTACGCGGGTCCGCACGGCGTGCCGGTGATCGACCTGAAGTCGGACTTCCTGTCCAGCGGTGCGCCGTTCGAACGGCAGGTGCGTGGCACGGATATCGCCGACATCATCTATACCTCGGGCACAACAGGAAAGCCCAAGGGCGCCATGATGAATCATCTGCAGACCCTGCGGCTGTATTCGGAATGGTGCGAGCTGGCCGATCTGCGGGAGGGCGATCGCTATTTGATCGTCAATCCGTTCTTCCACACCTTCGGATACAAAGCCGGGATCATCGCGTCGCTCATCCGCGGCGCGACGATCCTGCCGGTCCCGGTCTTCGATGTCGATCGGGTACTCGAGTTGGTCGAGCGCGAGCGGGTGACGATGCTGCCCGGTCCGCCGACCCTCTATCACTCGCTGCTGGAGGCCAAGGACCGTTACGACCTGTCGTCGCTGCGGACGGCGGTCACCGGTGCCGCCGATATTCCGGTCGAACTGATCCGCCGGGTGCACGAGGAGTTGCCGTTCCGATCGATCATGACCGGATACGGGCTCACCGAGGCGGGCACCGCGACGGCGTCGCGCCCCGGCGACACCTTCGAGCAGATCGCGACGACCGTCGGAACCGCCTGCGACGGCATCGAAGTGCGCATCGCCGATGACGGCGAGGTGCTCGTCCGCGGGTACTCCGTCATGCAGGGCTACCTCGACGATCCCGAGGCAACCGCCGCGGCCGTCGACCCCGAGGGCTGGCTGCACACCGGCGACCTCGGCAGCCTGGATTCCGACGGACGGCTGCGGATCATCGGCCGTAAGAAGGACATGTTCATCGTCGGCGGCTTCAATGCCTATCCGGCCGAGATCGAAGGCGTTCTCCTCGAGCATCCGGCCGTTGCGCAGGTAGCGGTGGTCGGTGTTCCCGACGAGCGGCTCGGGCAAGTCGGCAAGGCGTTCGTGGTCGCCACCGGACCGATCTCCGAACAAGAACTGATCGGCTGGGCCAAGACCCGCATGGCGGGTTACAAGGTCCCGCGTTTCGCGGAGTTCTGGGAAGCGCTGCCGTTGAACGCCACCGGGAAGGTGATGAAGGATCAGCTGCGGTAGGCCTACCGCGGGTTCCCGATCACCTTCGCCCCGAATTCGGCCAACGTCTCCGGTGTGGCGAAATCTGTGAACCACACATAGAACCGCTCGACGCCGCGCTCGACGAGGTCGTCGAAGTGCGCGACCAGGTGCGCGGCATCGCCGACGACAAGGCCCGCACCCAGCTGACCGAATCGCCGAGTGCTGCGCGCATGCACCTCCGCGGCATCCCAGCCGTGACCGACGAAGCCGACCATCTGCTGGACGGATACCCGCGCCGACCCGATCTCGGGTCGCAGGTCGGGCAGCCGGTTCAGTTGCGGCGCAGGCAGATTCCACCATGTCGCATAGTCACGCACCAATTCCAGCAGGGGTGCGCTGGTGCCGCCGATGACAATCGGAATCGGTGTACTCGGCGCCGGCACCTGCACCGGTCCCTCGGCATTCGGTGCGCCCCAATACTGGTGCAGCAGTTCCAGACTGCGCCGCAGCCGATCGCGGCGCGCGGCCGCTCGGTCCCGGGTGATGTCGAATCCCACCAGCTCGTGCGGTACCGAGCCGGCGCCGAGGCCGAGTTCGAATCTGCCGTCCGATGCCTCCTGCAGCGTCACCGCCTCCTTGGCGAGAATCGCCGGATGCCGGAACGAGTCGCATAACACCAGATGTCCGATCCGCAGCCGCTCGGTTCGCGCGGCCACCCATGCGGCCACCGTCATCGCCTCCCACAGCGGCAGTTGTTCGGCGCCGGGCGCGACCAGATGATCGATGAACGCGATGCCGTCGAACCCGCCGGCCTCGGCCACGCGGGCCCGTTCCACGATGTCCTCGACGCGCAACTTGATCTGCGGCAAGAACAGAAACCACTCGGGCCTCGGATTGTTCACACCGCCAGGCCACCGTCGACTGCGACCGTCGCACCGGTCATCGCGCTGCTGTCCGGCCCGGCCAAAAAGGCCAGGACGCCGGCGATCTCACCCGGATCGAGCAACCGTCCGATCGGCTGTTGGCCGGCGAATCCCGTCACGTCGGGCAGCCGGTAGAGGCGCGCGATCTCGGCCAGCAGCGCGGTATCGGCGGAGCCGGGACTCACCGCGTTCGCGGTTACCCCGGTGCCGCCGAGCTCCGCGCCGAGCGCTCGAATCAGCCCTGTCACACCGGCTTTCGCCGCACAGTAGACGGCGAGCTGGGGCAGGCCCTTCGTCGCGGCGGCCGAGGCGACGGCCAGAAACCGCCCCGAACGCGGTGCGGGCCGGGCCAGCAGCGCCGGAACGGCCGCCCGCGCCAGATTCACGACCCCGCCCAGGCAGACATCCAGGACCGCGCGCTCCTGCTCGATCGGCATCTCCCACAACGGAACTCCACCGGCGATGACCCCGGCCGCCGCGACCACCGCATCCAGCCCGCCCCAAGTACCGACTGCCTCGGCCACCGCAGCCTGCAGTGCAGACGGATCGCGCACGTCGGCGATATACGGTCGCACCGCACCGACCCGGTTCACCCGGCTGCCCGCCTCGGTCGCCACCGCGACGAGTTCGCGTTTACTCCCCATCGGATAGGGCAGCGCGGGATCATCGCTCGCCAGATCCACTGCGAGCACCGACCAGCCCCGAGACGCCAATTCCAGCACCGTCGCCGCCCCGATCCCCCGCGCGGCGCCGGTGACCAGCGCGACCCGCCGATGCTCCGAACGCGAGGTCACGCCGACCTCGGAATCGGCGGATATTCGGCACCCGGTCGACGCCGATGCGAGTAGTCCTCCGACGGCCTCGACGCGGTTATGCGGTCGATCCGGGCCGACGTCGAATCACCGTGTCCACCTGGGCATTCCGTACGCGTGCGGCTGCTCGGCAGCCCGCGCAGTCCGGTGAACAGTTCCAAAGCGCGCCATATCGGTTCGAATCCGCCTGCGGCACGGATGTTTCCGGCGTGGAATCGGTCGTGGTCGGCGAACGCGAAGACATCGCCGATCGGGTCGATCACATACCGCACCCTGCCACCCCCGCGCAGGTTCGACCCCGGAATCGATGCGCCGTCGCCAGGCAGGTGGAAGAACGAATCTCCAGTCAGGACATCGGTATCGTGCGCGCGCTGCCAGTCGGCGAGTGTCCGCTGCTGAGCAGCCGTCGGGTGCGGCTCATCCGAGACGCGGCCGGATGGCCGGGTCAGCCGAAGCCGCGCACCGAACATATCGGCAATCGCCTTGAAAGCGTCGAGCTGGCCGACATTTTTGCTGGTCACGGCGACGGACAGCTCGAATCCATAGACGCCCGACGACGCGAGCAACTCCATCGCGCGCACCGCCGCCCGGTATGCCCCGGTGCCGCGCACCGCGTCGTTGACCGCCTCGGTCGCGCCGTCGAGGCAGATCCGCACGTCGATATCGCCGTTCCCGGCGATCCGGCGTGCGGCATGGGGAGTTATCCGAATTCCATTGGTGGAGAACTTCACTCCGATGTGCTCGGCGGTGGCGTAGTCGACCAGTTCCCAGAAGTCCGGGCGTACGGTCGGCTCGCCGCCGCCGATATCGACGCGGCTGATCCGCATCCGCTCGAATTCGTCGATCAGGGCCTTGCATTCGGCGGTGCTCAGCTCGCGCGTATCGCGGCCGCGAATGCTGGCTGAGCAGTGGATGCAGGGCAGATCGCAGGCGTGGGTCAGCTCCCAGGTCAGACAGGTCGGCGCCGCGACGGCTTCGCTGGTGTTGTCGATCATGGGGACTCCCGCGTCATTGCTTGCGCCACCGAGGTGAGAAATGTTGTTCTCATAACAGGAGAATGACATTCCGCAAGGGAAACAAGGAAGACTGGCCCACCCATTTCGGTATCAGGCGACGGCTTCCTCGCCGACGAGGGTCGTGCGGTGCATCAACCGGCGCGAGCTCACCTCGTAGCGCTGGGCGCGGTGCAGCATGCCGGTGTTGTCCCAAACCACCAGATCGCCGGGCCGCCATTGATGCTGCAGGGCGAACTGCGGCTGGGTCGACCAGTCGAGCAACCGATCCAGCAGCGCCCGGCTCTCGTCCGCCGACATGCCGACGACCTGTGCCGCGGTCGCGCCGATCAGCAGCGACTTGCGGCCGTTCTTGCGCGTCCACACCAGCGGATGCACCCGGGTCGGCACCTTCGCCCAGGCGGCCCGCTCCCGATCCGTCGGATCCGGATTGGCCAGCGACTGCGCATGCGCGAAACTGTGCACCACGCGCAGGGTTTCGAGTTCGGCCCGCTCGGCGTCCGGCAGCGCCGCGTAGGCGGCGAAGGTGTTGGCGAATTCGGTGCCACCGCCGTCGGCGGCCACCTCGAGCGCGGTCAGCAGGGTGGCCTGCTGCGGGACAGCGTCGGTCGCGCCATCGATATGCCAGAAGAAGGTGCCCTCCCGATAGGCGGCCAGCACGCTCTTCGCCGGATCACGGGTGATGGCCGATACTTCCGGATGCGCCTTCTCGCCGCCGAACGGCGCGACCACGACCTCACCGAGCAGGCGACTCAGCGCAACGAGCGCATCGTCATCGATGTGGGCGTCGCGGTAGATCACCACCCCATAGCGGTCGAGCGCCGCGCGCAGGTCGTCGGCAACTCGCCGATCGGCGAGTTGCCGACCGGACAGGCCGGTGATTTCCAATCCGATGTGGTCGGTCACGGGGGTGGCGGTGACGGTCATGATGTGCCTCTTCGGTACGGCAGCACGCGGGTCGATGCCCTGCGAATGCTGAACTAGTGCCCAAACTTGATATGTGCATATGCTTAACACCGTGACGGATGACAGGTCAAGAGGCCGGGCGAGCACGGACGAGCCGACTGCCGCGCGCGGCACCGCCCGGGTCCGCCGGATCGGCGCGCAGGATTCGACCACCCGGCTCGCCATCCTCGATGCCACCGCGCAGATCATGCTCGAGCAGGGACATGCCGCGGCGACGTCACGGCGGGTCGCCGCGCTGGCCGGGGTCAAACCCGCGCTGGTGCATTACTACTTCCCGACCATGGACGACCTGTTCCTGGCGGTATTCCGGCGCGGCGCGGAGGCCAATCTGGAGCGGCAGCGCCAAGCCATGTTCTCCGAGCAGCCGCTGCATGCGCTCTGGCAGCTCAGCCGGGAACCGTACGGCACCCGGCTACAGCAGGAATTCATGGCGCTGGCCAACCAGCGCCCGGCCATCCGGACCGAGATCGCCGCCTATATCGAGCGTTTCCGCGATATCCAGGTGACCGCGCTGACCTTCATCGCCCGGGCCAACGGCCTCGACCTCACCGAGCTGCCGCCGGTGGTGATTTCACTGCTCATCGCCAGCGTGTCCGGCGTCATCGCGACCGAGAATGCCGTGGGCGTCACGCTCGGCCACGCGGATCTGGTCGCATTCGTCGAGCAGTACCTGGACCGGTTCGAGGCGAACGCATCCGAGCGCACCGAGATCGAGGCCGCGGATTCGTGATCCGCGCATGCGTTCAGTCTGAGTTTGAGCACTAGTTCAACATCCGAACCGGGGTAGCCCGCGGCTCCGACAGCTAGTCGTCGATATCCGGTGGGAATTTGTCGACCGCGCCCGCGCGCAGGGTGTATGGTCGACCTCACTGCGAGAGTGGCATTCTCCCAAATGAAGATTGACCATCTCTCCGCTTGTCTAGATCGGGGTGACGCACACCCCCGGCGTCGCACGAACAGCGAGGAGTCACGTGAACATCGACGACATGATCCTGGTGAGCATCGACGACCACGTCGTCGAGCCGCTCGATATGTTCGACGGCCGGGTGCCGAAGAAGTGGGCCGATCTGGCGCCGAAGGTGATCGTCGACGAAAAGGGCGTCGACCGGTGGGTCTACCGTGGCAAACCGACGGGTGTCACCGGGCTCAACGCGGTCGTTTCCTGGCCGCCGGAGGAGTGGGGGTACGACCCGGCCGGTTACGCGGAAATGCGGCCCGGTGTCTACGACATCCACGCCCGCATACGGGATATGAACGCCAACGGCATCCTGGCCTCGATGTGCTTCCCCACTTTCGCCGGATTCAGCGCCGGCCACCTGAGTCACTTCAAGGACGAGATCACCGTCGCGATGATCCAGGCATACAACGACTGGCATCTCGAGGGCTGGTGCGACGTCTACCCCGGCCGGTTCATCCCGAACGCCATTCTGCCGCTGTGGGATCCGCAGCTGGCCGTCGCCGAGATCCACCGCGTCGCCGCGAAGGGCTTCCGCGGCGTCACGATGGCGGAACTGCCGCACCTGCAGGGCAGCCCGAGCTATTTCGACGAGGACTTCTGGGGACCGGTCTTCGGGGCGCTGAACGAAACCGGTCTGGTCATGAACCTGCATATCGGCACCGGATTCGGGGCGCTCAAGCTGGCGCCGGACGCGCCGATCGACAATCTGATGTGCCTGGCGCCGACGGTGTCCCAGATCACCGTTCAGGATCTGCTCTGGGGTCCGGCATTTCGCAACTACCCCAATCTCAAGGTGGCGCTGTCGGAGGGCGGCATCGGCTGGATCCCGTTCTTCCTGGATCGCTCCGATCGCCACTACACCAACCAGAGGTGGCTGCGGCGCGACTTCGGCGGCAAACTGCCGAGCGAGGTCTTCCGCGAGCACGTGATCGCCTGCTACGTCACCGATCCGACCGCACTCACCTATCGCGACGCAGTCGGGATGGACATCATCGCGTGGGAATGCGACTACCCGCATTCGGACTCGCTGTGGCCCGACGCACCCGAATTCGTGCTGAAGGAACTGAACGCAGCCCACGCCGACGACACCGATATCAACAAGATCACCTGGCAGAACGCCTGCCGTTTCCTGAATTTCGATCCGTTCGAGCACACCCCGAAGGAGCAGGCTACCGTCGGCGCGCTGCGCGCGAAGGCCGCGGGTTGGGATACCTCCACGACCACGCGGCAGCAATACGCCGAAGCCTATGCCCAGCAAGCACACTGATCGAGGGATGACGATATGCAGTTGATGGTTTTCTCCCGCCCGCAGCCCGGCCGGGACGAGGAATACAACACCTGGTACGGCGAAGTCCACGTACCCGAGATGCTCGCCATCGATGGCGTGAAATCCTGTACGCGCCATCGTCTTCGGACCACCGAGGACCAGCCCGCCGAATATCTTGCCGTCTACGACATCGACGGTGATATCGACACCGTGATGAAGGAACTGATGGCCAGGTCCAAGGACGGCCGGATGAGGCTCAGCCCGTCGATCGATCCGGCCAACACGCGGATGACGATCTGGGAGCCGATCTGATCCGCAGCCCGCGGGGCAATCCCGGCAAACGTCGATGTCGCTGGGCTGGGTCCGCGACATAGCCTACGACGAAGACCGCCGCATCCGCACCGCGAAGCCCTGCAAGTCATGTCGACGATTTCGGCGGCAGCCTGCCAACATACCGACCCGGACACAACTGAACTCAAATAGCAACGGCCCCAGTCCATTACGTGTCGGACTGGGGCCGTTCAGCCGTCAGGGTGTGGAACCCGCTACGGATCGAGTCGGTTGAACTCACCGTCTTTCACGCCTGCGGTAAAGGCGTCCCATTCGCTCGGTGTGAAGATCAACGATGGGCCGGTCGGGTTCTTCGAGTCGCGAACACCGACCGTTCCGCCGCGTAGGTTTGCGACTTCCACGCAGTCCCCGCTCGGCTGGCTGTAGCTACTCTTAAACCAATTCGCGCCGGACAGGTCCCTGGTCACGCGGCATACCGTCTGGTGCCACCGGAACCGACCCGCGCACACCTGCTGCATCGACCGACTCGGTCGGTGGCCACATGAGTACACCGCTGCCGTCCGAGCAAGACGTCGTCACCGCGCGATTCGACATGCGGCCACCCTGCGGAACCCACCGCGCCGCGCTCGCCACCTCAAAGCCGCGCACCGAACCACAGGGTAAATGTCATCGGCGGTAGTCGAATGGTGGGCCGAGCACCGGCGACAGCCACCATTTGACTACCGTCGGCAGATGCTTTGCCGGAGATGAGCTGCGCAGTGCCAGCTCGTGCGGTAGGTCGGCTGTGACTCGAACGACCGCGATCCGCATATCCTCAGAACCCGAGATCGGCGAGCAGCCGCTCGCTTTCGGCCCAGAGGCGGGTGGCGGCGGCATCGTCGAGGGCGACGGAGGCCGGTGTTTCCACTGTCTTCCGGTAGAAGTAACGCCCACCGTCTCGACCGCCCCCGGGATCGGTGGCCAGCCACACCAGGGTGTCGGCCGGTTCATCCGGTGGCACCGTATCGGCTGCGGCCATATATGCTCGCATCGCCGCATCGCCGTGTGTGGCGAAGTTACTGGCGACGACTCCTGGATGCATGGCCTGCGCGACGATCCGGTCAGGTGCCGCACGTCGCGCCAGTTCGCGAGTGAACAGAATATTGGCGAGTTTCGCGCGACAGTAGGCCGCTGTCGGGTGAAAGTCGTTCAGGCTCTGTGGATCCGCCCAATCGAAGCCCTCGGTCGCACGGTGCGCGCTCGACGATACGGCGAGTACACGCACCGATCCGGATGGCAGGCCCGCCGCGCTCCTCCGCAGCAGCGGCATCAGTTCTCTGGTGAGCAGGAACGGGGCGAGGTGGTTGGCGGCGAAGGTCGCCTCGGCGCCTTCGGCGGTGATGATCTGCCGATCCCGCACCCCACCCGCATTGTTGATCAGCACATCCAGACGTGTTGTGCGGCTCGCGATCTCGGTGGCCACACGCGCCACCTCCGTCATCAGAGTGAAGTCGGCGCGCACCATGTCGAAGCCGCCGCCGTCGCGCGCGGCGACCGTGATCCGCATTCGCGCGGCCGCACAACGCTGTCGATCGCGACCGACACCGATCACCTGCCAGCCGCGTGCCACCAGCTTTTCGGCGGTCGATGCGCCGATGCCGGAACTGGCTCCGGTCACCACCGCTACCGGACGATCTGCCTCGAATGCCAAAGTCGTAGCCTCTCAGTCATTTCAGCGGGGCCGCAGGCCGTCGAGCAGGAGACCGACGGTGAATTGGACCCGCTCGTCGAGTTGTTCGGGAGTTGGTGGGCGACCGGCCACGATGGAGCGCACCTGGCCGCCGACGACCATGCTCATGAAGGCGCGGGCGGCCTGTCCGGAGTTGGTCGGTGCGATCGTCCCGGCGGCGATAGCGCGGTCGAGGACACCGGCTACGAAGTCGACCACCGGCCCGGCGCTCAGGTCGTAGTTGGCGACGAAGATCTCGGGGAAGCGATAGCTCTCGGTATTGATAATGCGTTGCAGGCGTAGTCCGTTCGGCGTCATCACCTGATCGATCCGCAGCCGGGCAACCTCGGTCAGCGTCTCGGCCAGGTCACCGTTGTCGAAGCCCGCGAGCACGTCCGCGGGTACGACCTGTCGCTCGATGGCGCGCCGGACGGCGGCGAGGAACAGCGATGCCTTGTCGGGATAGCGGGCGTAGACGGTGCGTTTGGTCATGTTCACGCGACCGGCGATCATCTCGATCGTCGCCAGCTCGTAGCCGTGCTCCAGGAACAGATCCAGTGCGGTGTCGAGTAATTCCTCGTGCCGCGCCTCGGCCTGTGCTCGGGTAGGCCGCCCGGCCGCGCGCCGAATGGGCGGTCCGACCTCCGTCATCGCCGCCTCCACGAAATTGCCGCTTGCGTCATCGTGCCTCCGATCGCTAATAATGATACGCATGAGTTGCCGTTTTTCCAGCGGGCAACGTCACCGGGAAGGACCCCCGTGAGCTCAGCCATCGAAACCCTGACACAACTGGCCGATGCCGCCGATCGCTTCGA
This sequence comes from Nocardia sp. NPDC006982, assembly GCF_042869435.1. NCBI lineage: Bacteria > Bacillati > Actinomycetota > Actinomycetes > Mycobacteriales > Nocardiaceae > Nocardia > Nocardia sp. NPDC006982. The sequence goes on from NZ_JBIAFV010000001.1 coordinate 1,766,877, forward strand.
CCACTCCGCCGCCGACCTGCGCGAAACCCAGGTCGCGGCACTCGACGAGAAACTCCGACAACACCACGACCGGATCAGGCTGCTCGGACACCGCGCGCGGGAAGCCGGTATCACCGAGATCCGCGACCGCGCGGATATGGTGCCGCTACTGTTCCCGCACTCGGTCTACAAGAGCTATCCGGAAAGCTTTCTGATCGAGGAGAAGTGGGATCGGCTCGGCAAGTGGCTCGGCACCGTATCGCCCTACCCCATCAGCCCGATCGAGACCTCCGACATCGCCGATATCGACGACTGGATCGGGCGGCTGCAGGCGGCGGGGCATTACGTCTCCTGTTCCAGCGGAACGACCGGCAAGTCGGCCATGCTGCTCGCCTCGGAGCGGGATATGGAATGGTCGCGCAAGGATACGGTCAATGTCTTCTCCTGGGGTTCGGGTGTGCGCCCCCAACAGGATCGGCGGATGGTCGGGATCGCCGCCACCGCATCCGTCCCGAAGAACGCGGTCATCGCCGCGGCCCAGCAAGCGGCGTTCGGCGATCCGGCCAAAGTGCGTTTCCGCCTGCCCATTCCACCGATCACCGTCGGCTCGCTGACCAAAATGGTGGTGCTGCGCAAGAAGATCGCCGACGGTACCGCCCGGCCGGAGGAACTGGCCGATTTCGACCGGAACTCCCGGGATCGGCAGGAGGCGCTCGACAAAGCGATGATCGCCGGTGCCGAGGCGCTCGTGCGATACCGTGCGGACAAGCTCTATATCTCGGGCATGTGGAATGCGCTGTACCAGGTGGCCGCGATCGTCCGGGATATGGGTTACTCCGCCGCGGACTTCCACCCCGACAACTGCCTCTACGTCGGCGGCGGACTCAAGCGCGCCCAATTGCCGCCGGATTACCAGCAATTCGTCCACCAGACCTTCAATATCCCGGCCGACCGGGACTTCCAGAACTATTCGATGCAAGAACTCAATTCCGGAATGCCCAAGTGCCGCAAGGGCGATCGCTATCACATACCACCATGGATCGTGCCGTTCATCCTCGACGAGGACGGTGCGACACTGCTGCCGCACGAATCCGGTGAAATCGAAGGCCGCGCCGCATTTTTCGATCTCTCACTGGACGGACACTGGGGCGGGATCATCACCGGCGACAAGATCGCACTCGACGTCGACCCCTGCGCCTGTGGCAACAAGGGCCCGTCGGTCCGCAATGACATCGTTCGATACGCCGATATCAAGGGCGACGACAAGATCGGCTGCGCCGGCACCGTCGACGCGTACGTCAGGGGCCTGTCTTGACTTCCTCCCCTCGCCTAACAGCGGGGGATTCCAACCTTCACAGGTCGGGTTTCCTGCTTCCCCGGCGACTGCCGCACCGACGACTGCCGGGTTGGTCTTACACCACATCCACAGGCAGATACCGCCAGCCCAGCGGCCAAAATATTCCTCGCAGCGTTGATGTCACGATCATAGGTCACACCGCAGCACCGGCACACCCACTCCCGCACATCCAACCCCATAGCATCATGCACCGATCCACACGCCGAGCAGACCTTGCTCGACGGGAACCACCGGTCCACAGCAACCACCTCACGCCCGTACCAAGCGGCCTTGTACTCCAGCATCGAACGCAACTCCGACCACGAGGCATCGGAGATCGCACGTGCCAGACGGCGATTGCGAAGCATCCCTGCCACATTCAGATCCTCGATCACGATCGTTTGGTTCTCACGAACGAGCCGAGTACTGAGTTTATGCAGATAATCCCTGCGGCGGTCCGTGATACGAGCATGGAGACGCGCCACCTTCCGACGAGCCTTCTCCCGGTTCAACGACCCCGTGGCCTTGCGGGCAAGCCCGCGTTGAGCTTTCACCAGCCGCGCCTGTTCTCGCCGCAGATGCCTGGGATTGATGATCTTCTCCCCAGTCGACAACGCCAACAGCGAAGTAATCCCAGCATCCACACCAACAACACTCTCGGTGCGCGGATGGTCGGCGACCACGGTCTCGGTGAGCATCGACACGAACCAGCGGCCCGCACTGTCACAAGTCACGGTGACCGTGGACGGCTGCACACCTTCGGGCAACGGCCGAGACCACACGATATTCAATGGGTCGGCCATCTTCGCGAGGGTGAGTTCCCCATCACGGAAAGTGAACGCCGACCGCGTGTACTCCGCCGACGAGCGAGACTTCTTCTTCGACTTGAAACGCGGATACTTTGCCCGCTTGTCGAAGAAACTCGCAAACGCGCCCTGCAGATGCCGCAACGTCTGCTGCAACGGCACCGAAGACACCTCACCCAAAAACTTCAACTCATCGGCTTTCTTCCACGCAGTCAGCATCGCGGAAGTCTCGTTGTAGCTCACCCGCCGCTGCTCGGCGAACCACGCGCTAGTCCTGGCCTCCAAAGCCTTGTTGTAGACCAAACGAACACACCCGAACGTGCGCACAAGCTCCCGCTCCTGCTGCTCACTCGGATAGAAACGGTACTTAAACGCCCGCTTCACCAACCTCTCCCCCATGCCCCACACATTAACAAGTCAGGTCGTGAACAGTGAAACAATCTGCGCCAGGATCATTTTCGGCTCATGCCTGGCATGAACTCGATCCGCTTCCTCCCACGGCTCAAGCCGGACGTCTCCACACCACGGCCATCTGATGATCATCACAGACACCGAAGCCGTCGCAGCCGCGCCTTTCTTCCTGCGCGGCGAATTGCTCGAGGGTGACGACGTCACGCACCGCTCGCGCGATCTGGGCGTCACCTTCGCGACACCGCACATCCCGATGGACCGCGCAGTGCATCCGCGCAGCGAAGTGCCGCCGCTGCTGAACGTCCCGCTCGCGGAGATCATCGATTTCCTCGTCGAGACCGGGCGACAACTGCGCGCCCCCGAAAACCCGTTCGTGCGCGACTGCATCGACCGGATGTCGTCCACCCATGTGCTGCCGGGCGCCGTCCTGCAGGCACAGGTCATGGGCGCGGCGGGCTACCTCGACAAGCGGCTGCTCGAGACCGTGGTCGAACAGAATTTTCCGAACCCGCGGGCTCTTGACGAGTGGATTCCCAAGCGGGACTTCACCGGTCGCCAGAGTTTCGTGCGGGCATTCGCACCCCGGCTGATCCATGTGCTGCCCGGCAACTCCCCCGGCGTCGCGGTGAAGTCCATTGCCCACGGCGCACTGGTCAAGGCGGTCAATCTGTTCAAGATGTCGTCGAGTGATCCGTTCACCACGGTCGCGATCCTGCGGACCATGGCCGATATCGATCCCGACCACGCCATTGTGCGGTCGATGTCCGCGCTCTACTGGCGCGGTGGCGACGATGCGGTGGAACGGGTGCTGTACCGGCCGCAGTATTTCGACAAGATCGTCGCCTGGGGTGGCGGTGATGCGATCGACAACGTGATCAAATACCTCGGGCCGGGCTTCCAACTGGTGTCCTTCGACCCCAAGACCTCGATCTCGATGGTCGGCCGGGAGGCCTTCGCCTCGGACGAGTCGCTCGACCGGGCGGCCGAACTCGCGGCCACCGATGTGATGGTGCTCAACCAGGAGGCCTGCGTCGCAAGCCGTTTCGTCTATGTCGAGGCCGATCAGGCCGACGCCGACCGCTTCTGCGCCCGGCTGCACGCCCGCATCGTCGACAAGGCCGCCGGATCGGGCGACACCCGACCGCTCGATATCGATTTGCGCGAGCAGATCGACACCCTGATGATGCTCGACGACGAGTTCCAGGTCTGGGGACGGACCGACGGCAAGGGCCTGGTGATCCGTTCCGACGAACCGGTGGACTTCCACCCGATCAACAAGACCGCCAATGTCGTTCGCGTGGACAGCCTCGACACGGCGATGAAGTACGTCAATGTGGCGACGCAGACGGTCGGCTTCTTTCCGTTCGACCGGATGGCCGACTACCGCGACCGGCTGGCCAGCGGCGGCGCCCAGCGCGTCGTCCGCCTCGGCGAAGCCGGACCGAGCACGATCGGCAACCCGCACGACGCGATGTACCCGCTGCACCGTTTCGTGCACTGGATGGCGCACGAGGACGGAGTCGCACCGGATTAGCTAGCCCGACCTTTCACCTTTGGCGAGGTCGTGGTGCGCATCGGGCAGCCGCACCACGACCCGCACCTGGAACATCAGCGATCGGGTCGGCAGCACCATGACCGCGCCGAGCGCCGCGGCCCGCCGCACCGCGACGGAGTGCGCGCCGACCGGCCCCCACCACCAATTCCAGCCACAGCCGTGTCGCGAGAGAATACGGGCGGTGCTGGTGAAGTCCGCGTCCTCGAGCCCGACGGCATCGACGAACAGTCCGCTCAGCGCAATGGACCCGAAGAGCATCGACGGCGAGATCCCGTCGCAGACGACGTGCACGGTGCCCGTGGCGCCGACCCACCGTGCGGCCCGCTCCAATACGGCACGGCGACTCTTCGGGCTGCCCGAAACCAGCGCGACGGCCGCCGCGGTCAAGCGCCGGGTCCTTCCAGGATCGTCACGGCCGACACCGCGGTCGGCCCACCGAGGTTGTGCGCCAAGCCGATCCGCGCACCGTCGACCTGATTGACCGCCGTACCGCGCAACTGCTCGAACAACTCGACGCACTGGGCCACGCCGGTCGCCCCCGGCGGATGTCCCTTGGCCTTCAGGCCGCCACTCGGATTCACCGGCAGCGCGCCGCCGACCTCGGTGACCCCGCTCTGGATCAGTTTCGCGGCCCCGAATCGCTCGGCGAAGCCGAGGTCCTCGTAGCTGATCAGTTCGATACCGGTGAAGAAGTCGTGCACTTCCGCGACGTCGACATCCGCGGGAGTCAGACCCGCCATCCCGAAGGCCGCCTCAGCGGCTCGCACGGTGGCCGGGAAGGTCGTCATATCCCGCTTGTGCTGGTGCATCACCGAATCCAGGCCGAGGCCGACGCCGCGGATCCACACCGGGCGATCGGTGTAGCGGTCGACCACATCCGCCGCGGCGAGCACCAGCGCCGCCGCACCGTCGCTCTGCGGTGCGCAGTCGTAGAGCCCGAACGGTCCGGCCACGATCGGCGCCGCAAGCGCCTGCTCCAGGCTGATCTCGAAACGCAAGCGGGCCTTGGGATTACGCACACCGTGCCGGTGGTTCTTCACCGCAACCATGGCCAAATGCTCTCTGGTCGCGGGCGATTCGTGCAGATATCGGGCCACGTGCAGCGCGAATCCGACGGGCGCGATCAGGCCGAGTGGGTAGTCCCAGGCCATATCGCGCGCCATCGCCTCCCATTCCCACAGCATGTCCTTCTGCGCGGTCTCGCGCAACTTGTCCGCGCCGACGACGAGGGCCACGTCGAAAGCGCCCGAGGCGATGCCGAACAGGGCATTGCGCACCGCGTCATTGCCTGTCGCACAGGAGTTTTCGACCCGGGTCACCGGCAGATCCGGCAGCCCGAGCGCATCGGCGACAATCCCGGCCGGGAATCCGTCGGTATTGCCCATCGCACCGAACCAGGCCGCCTTCAGATCGGAGGTGGCCAACCCTTTGTCGATGCTGGCGGCGCATTCGGCGAACGCCATCGGCACCAGATCCTTGACGCCGAGGGCGAAATGCTCGGCGAAGGGCGTCATACCCGCACCGACGATAGCTACTTCCCTCATCGCGCGACCTCCGGTTCGAATGCGTATCCATAGTCGGGCACCCCCGACCGCACGGCGACCCGGCGCAGCACCATGCGGCCGCGGTCCCCGATCGCGACGGTGCCCGGATCGGTGCCGGTCACCTTCGCCAGCGCCCGCACCCCGACACCGTCGAGTTCGATGATCACCAGGGTGTACGGACTTCTCAGCCCCGGCACCGGTATCGCGACGGTGGCCTCGGTGTATACGGTGCCGGTGCGCGGCAGCGGCACCAGGGTGTAGCCGGTGCTCAGACCGCCGTCCGCGGCGACCCGATAGCGCGGCGGGAAGTCCAGTTCGTCACTGCCGGGGTGTTTTCCGGCCTCCCAGCGCACCTTCGCCTCGAATGCGCGCTCGTAGGCGGCCAGCGAGATCGGAATCTCGGATCCGGGCCACAGGTCGCCTTCGGGCAGCTCTCTGGCCGTCGACTCGTGCCGGTGCAGCACGGCCGTACCGGTGGCCACCGTGATACCGGACAGGCTGGCCTGCTCCACCCCCACCAGCAGACCCGTACTGCCCCATTCGGCCATGGCCGCCAAGGCGAACAGCCCGGCGCTGGCGCCCACCGTCGGCAGCGACGGCGGGCCGCCCAGGCACAGCGCGGCCGCCTGTTTGTCATCGACCCCGGCCACCGCCACCGGTGTGTCCAGCCAAGCCGCAGCCAGCGAGGCCAACAAGCCGCGCGTGTGCAGCAGTCGCGGGTCGCCGTAATCGTGTACGGCCCCAACGGCATTGCGGGTGCGCACCGGCAGGCTGCGCGCCACCCGGGCGGCGGTGCGCACCTGCAGGCCGTGATCGGACACCATTGCCGCGGCCGCGCCCGCGGGCTCGGTATCGACCCCGATGATCAGGGTGCGCGGCCGGGCGGAACTGAGCGAGTCGAGGGTGGCGGGGGCGCCGCCGAGCCGCTCGATCACCTCCAGTTCCGGATCCAGCCCCAGCCCCGCCAGCAGGACCGCGGCATTACTGCTTCCCACCAGCGGCAGATCACGACTGACCACAATCACCCGTTCCACCGGACCGGCGTCGTACAGCGCGGCGCGACCGGCCTCCACGGCCAGGGTGATCGCGTCCTCGTCGTCGCCGAGCACCCGATGGCGCTGGGCGCCCCAGCACGGCAGGTAGGTCCCTATCGAAGCGATGTAGGTCATGGGTACTCCAGCGAATTACGTGATCGCACCCGCGGTTTTGAGCGCGATGATGCGGTCCCAGTCCAGGCCGAGTTCGAGCAGGACCTCGTCGGTCTGCGCGGCGAATTCCGGGCCGGGACGCAGGTCGGGCGCGGCGAGATCGAACTGCACCGGACTCGAAACCAGTTGCAGCTCACCGGCTTTGCGGACATATTCGTTCGCCTGCACCTGCGGATCGTCGATCGCCTGGAGCGCGTCCTGCACCGGCGCCCACGGCCCGGACAGGGTCGCGAAACGCTCGGTCCACTCGGCGAGCGTCCGGGTGGCGAACACCTCGCGCAGGATCTCCACGGCCACAGCGGTATTGGTCGCTATCGCGGCGGCATCGGCGAATCGCGGATCTTCCGCGAGGTCCGGCCGGTCGATATGTTTGCATACGTCGCCCCAGAATTTGCCGGGCTGCAACATGACCAGCGACAGGTACCGACCGTCCTTGGTTGCGTACAACCCCGACAGCGGATTCGACGGCGAACCGTGCGATCCGGTCGGGAACGCCCGCAGCGGCTCCCCCATATATGCCGAGAGCGCGATGGTGTGCCCCATCGACCACAGCCCGCTGCTCAGCAGCGACACATCCACGATCGACGGCTCGCCCGTGCGTTCCCGCTTCAGCAGCGCGGCCGCGATGCCGCCCGCCAGATTGGTTCCGGAGATGGTGTCGCCGAATGCCGGACCGGGCGGAGGGATCAGCCCGTCGATATTAGGCGGGGTGATGGTGGCGGCGACGCTGCCGCGGCACCAGTAGGCCGTCATGTCGTAGCCGCCCTTGTCGGCCTCCGCACCGCGCGGGCCCAGCCCGCTGCCGCGGGCATAGATGATCTTCGGGTTCACCGCGCGAATGTCGTCGACGTCGATGCCGAACTTGCTTCGGTGCTGCGGCAGGAAACTGGTCAGGAATACGTCCGCGGTCTTGGCCAGGTCGTGGATCACCGCCCGGCCCTCCGGCACCGACATATCGACGCCGATGCTGCGCTTGCCCCGATTGGCATGCTCCACATTGGGATTGGGGTCACCCTCGACCTTGAAGGTGGCGATCTGACGCAGCCCGCGCTGCGGGTCACCGGTGACCGCGTGCTCGACCTTGATCACGTCCGCACCCCAGTCGCAGAGCACGGCGCCCGCCGACGGCACGAACCCGTACATCGCGACCTCGAGGACGCGGATCCCGTCGAGTGGTCCCCGGCTCATCGGACCGCCGCCGCGAAGGTCTTGATCTCCAGGAATTCCGTCAACCCGTCGACTCCCATCTCCCGGCCGATGCCGGACTGTTTATAACCGCCGAAGGGCGCGTCGGCGGCGAAGTAGTTGCCGCCGTTGATGCTCATGGTGCCGGTGCGGATACGCCGCGCCACCGCGAGCGCCCGCTCCTCGTCGGCGCTGAACACACCGCCGGACAGGCCGTAGATGGAGTTGTTCGCGATCCGTACGGCATCGTCGTCGTCCTCGTACGGGATCACCGCGAGCACCGGTCCGAAGACCTCCTCCTGGGCGATTTCGCTGTCCGGATCGACACCTGCCAGCAGCGTCGGCAGGTAGAAGAAGCCCGGATCGACCTTCTTGCCACCGGTCACCAGTTGGGCACCCGCTGCTACGGCGCGCTGCACCAAACCGTCGACCTTGTCGCGCTGGCGCTCGCTGATCAATGGGCCCATATAGGTTTTCGGATCGCCGGGGTCGCCGTAGCGGACATGCGCGAAGTTCTGCGCGACCATTTCGACGATCGCGTCGTGATCCTTGCGCGGCACCAGCAGCCGGGACGTCAGCGCACACCCCTGGCCGGCGTGGTTGACAATGCTGAACGCCGCGAATTGCGCCGCCGTCCGGTAGTCGGCGTCGTCGAGCATGATCGCGGCCGATTTGCCGCCGAGCTCGAGGAATACCCGCTTGAGCGTCTCGCTCGCGGCGGCCATGATCTTGCGTCCCACCGGCGTCGAACCGGTGAAGGTGACCACGTCTACGTCGGGATGCGTCGTCAGCCGTTCGCCCACAGCCACATCCGAGGAGGTGAGCACATTGACCACACCGGCGGGGATGTCGGTGTGGCGCGCGATGATCTCGCCGAGCGCCAGGGTGGCCAGCGGCGTATCCGGTGCGCCCTTGAGCACCACCGTGCAACCGGCCGCGAGCGCGGGCGCGAGCTTGGCCAATGCGAGCTGATGCGGATAGTTGTATGCGGCGATGGCCGACACCACGCCCGCGCCTTCCTTCTCGACCCAGCGCCGATGGCGCTGGCCGCGGATTTCGATATCGCCGAGGTCCTCGGTGAAGGAGAACTTCGACAGCAGTCCGGCGTAGAAGCGGACGATCTCGAAGGGGATCTCGAGCTGGTTACCGTGCGTGAGCTGCCTGGTCGCGCCGACCTCCGCGATCGTCAGCTCTCGCAGTTCTTCGACGTTATCGCGAAACGCCTGGTAGAGCTGTTCGAGGCAGTGCGCGCGGAATGCGGCGTCGGTGGCCCAGGTCGTGGTGTCGAAGGCCCGCCGGGCCGCGGCGATGGCCGCGTCGGTCTCGGTAAGGCCCGCCTCCGGTGCGTACCCGTACACCTCGCCCGTCGCGGGATTGAGCGAGGCGAGCGTGTGCCCGGTCTCGATCAACTGTCCGTCGACGAGCAGCCGCCGGGTCGGAATCTGCTCCGTCCGGGCGGCCACTTCTTCTTGCACTGACATCCGGTCTCCTCGACTGCGCATGGAAACTTCATTCTCGCTATTGGAGAATCTTACATTCGTCGATCGCGAGACTGTAGCAACATTCAGAAATAGGCAACACCTGTCAGCGCATGGATGTCGTTGGCGTTCGAATGTCGATATGCCCGCATCACCCGGGAAGTCTTGCGTCTAAGCTCAACGCGAGAGTACGGTTCTCAACATCCGGAAGGGAGATTCTTGCGTGAAAACCGCTGTGGTCACCGGAGGCGCCTCGGGCATCGGCCTCGGCATCGTCGAGCGCCTGCGCGCTGACGGCCTGAACGTCGCCACCCTCGACCTGAACCCGTCCGCGGAGGACGATTTCGCCTATCAGGTCGACGTGACGAAGCCGGACGAGATCGCCGAGGCGTTGACCGACGTGCGCACCAAACTGGGCCCGATCACCGTGCTGGTCAATGCCGCCGGAATCGAGAAGTACCGCCGCTTCCAGAACCTCACCTTCGAGGAGTGGCAGCGCATCATCGATGTCAACCTGCACGGCGTATTCCACACCGTCCAAGCGGTTCTGCCGGATATGACAGCCGCGAACTGGGGACGCATCGTCAATATCTCCTCCTCCAGTACCCACTCCGGCCAGCCGTTCATGGCGGCGTACGTGGCGGCCAAGTCCGGACTCAACGGCCTCACCAAATCGCTTGCGCTGGAACTGGGGCCGTACGGGATCACCGTCAACGCGGTGCCGCCGGGCTTCATCGATACCCCCATGCTGCGCCGGTCCGAGGAGAAGCAGTTGCTCGGCGGAACCATCGAGGAGCACATCCAGCGCACCCCGGTGCGCCGGGTCGGCCGCCCCGCCGATATCGCCGCCGCCTGCTCGTTCCTGATCTCCGAGGACGCCGGCTACATCACCGGACAGATCCTCGGCGTCAACGGCGGCCGTAATACCTGAACCCGTCCGTGCCCCGGCACGGACTGTGCAGCCCAGAAGAAGTAGGACCGAAAGGAAGAGCCGTGGGACGTGTGCAGGGCAAGGTCGCCTTCGTCACCGGAGCCGCGCGAGGCCAGGGCCGCAGTCATGCGGTGAAGCTTGCGGAGGAGGGTGCCGACATCATCGCGGTGGATATCTGCCGTGATATCGCGACCATCCAATACTCGCTATCGCGACCGGAGGATCTGGAGGAGACGACCCGTCTCGTCGAGAAGACCGGACGGCGCATCATCGCCGAACAGGCCGACGTGCGCGACCGAGCGCAACTCGCCGCGGTCATCGAGCGCGGCATAGCCGAATTCGGCCACCTCGACATCGTGGTGGCGCAGGCCGGCATCGCCGGCATGAAGGGCGAGCCGCAGTGGCAAGCCTGGACCGATGTCATCGATACCAACCTGATCGGGGTCATCAATGCCGTCCAGGCGGCGCTGCCGCATCTCGGCGCCGGCGCATCGATCATCGCGACCGGTTCGACCGCGGCGCTGATGGATCTGGCGAAGGTCGATCAGCCGGGCAAGGATCCGGGCGGTGTCGCCTATATGGTCGCCAAACGCCTTCTGTCGCAATACATCCACGAGATCGCCACCCACTTGGCCGCCAGCAGTATTCGGGCCAATGTCGTACATCCGACCAATTGCAACACCCCCATGCTGCAGAGCGAACCGATGTACCGCTCGTTCCGCCCGGATCTCGAACATCCCACCCGCACGGACGCCGAACCCGCCTTCTTCGTGCAGCAGGCCATGCCGGTCCCGTATATCGAGCCGGAGGAGATCAGCAACGCGGTGTTGTTCCTGGCCTCCGACGAGTCCCGTTTCATCACCGGTACCCAGCTGCGGGTCGATGCAGGCGGCTATCTGAAGTGGTACGACTACCGCGTCTGAAGGGAAGAAATACCGTGAAGGTTCGAGTCGATGACGAACGCTGCCAGGGGCACACGCTGTGCGCGATGATCGCCCCGAAAGTGTTCGAACTCAGTGAAATCGACGGGCATTCGTCACCGGTCGGCGAAGACGTTCCAGCCGATCAGCAGGACAACGTGCGCGAGGCCGTCCGGTCCTGCCCTGAGCGGGCGATCTCCAGCACCGAATAGAGGAACCGCCGATGACCGATATCGCATCCGATGCCGAGCGCAGACAGCCGATATTTCATTTCGATCGACACACACCGCAATATCGCGGACAGTTCGTCGACATCACCCAGCAGATGCAGAGCGAGTGCCCGGTCGCCTGGACCGAAACCTACGGCGGGCACTGGGTGGCCGCGGGTAACCGCGAAGTGTTCGAGCTGGCCCGCTGCCCACACATCTCCAACGACAACGACCCAAATGGTGAACGTCGTGGCTACAAGGGGATTTCCATTCCGACGCCGGAACGCGGCCAGGGCATTCGCGCGGGCATCCTGGAAATGGACCCGCCCGAACAGCGGGAACTGCGCTCGGCGCTGAATCCGTACCTGTCCCCCGCGGCGGTGCAGCGCTGGATTCCGTTCGTCGACGAAATCGTGCGCGCCAGCATCGACGAGCAGATCGAAAGCGGCAGTATCGATTTCGTCGACGAGTTGGCCAATATCGTGCCCGCGGTGCTCACCCTCGCGATGCTGGGCATCCCACTGGACAAGTGGACCATCTACAACGAACCGGCGCACGCCTCGGTGTACACCCCACCGGATTCGCCGGACACCCCGCGCATCGCCGAAATGCACCGCACCATGGGCCTTGACCTGCTGACGAACTATCTGGAGGTCAAACAGAATCCGCGGCCGGGCATGCTGCACGCCGTCGCGGAGTCCACCCTGAACGGCGAGCCGATCTCCGATATGGACGCGCTCGGCATGCTCAGCCTCATTATCGGCGGCGGCTTCGACACCACCACCGCGCTCACCGCACACGCACTGGAATGGCTGTCGGAGAATCCGGATCAGCGCGAATTGCTCAGCCGCGAACGCGATCTCATCCTGGATTCCGCGACCGAGGAGTTCCTGCGCTACTTCACCCCCGCACCGGGTGACGGCCGCACCTTCGCCCAGGATTGCGAGGTCGCGGGCAAGCAGTTCGCCGAGGGTGAGCGGCTGTGGCTGTCGTGGGCGATGGCCAACCGGGATCCCGAGGTGTTCGACAACCCCAATGAGATCGATATGGAACGCCGGGGCAACCGGCACTACAGTTTCGGTCTCGGCGTGCACCGCTGCATCGGCTCCAATATGGCGCGCATGGTGTTCAAGCGAATGCTGCTCGCGGTGTTCGACCGGATGCCGGACTATCGCTGCGCTCCCGAGGACGCCGTACATTACGAGACCATCGGCGTCATCCAGGGCATGCGGCATCTGCCTGCCACCTTCACCCCCGGTCCCCGGCTGGGCGCCGGACTCGATGAAACCCTGGCGAAACTGCAGCGCGTCTGCGATGAGCAGCGGCTGGCCGAACCGGTCACCGTGCGCAAGGGCGACGCCCAGATCTGACGAAAGAGCGAGGAGGCGAGATGGGCGAAGCATCGGGACGTCCACTGCCATTGCTCACCCTCGAGAACGAGTTCTTCTGGACCTCGGGGAGCGATGGCACGCTGCGCATACAGGAATGTGAATCCTGTGCGGCACTGATCCATCCACCGCAGCCGGTGTGCCGGTACTGCCGTGGACACGAGATGGGAGTGCGTGCCGTCTCGGGCTTCGCCACACTCGCCGGCTTCACCGTCAACCATCGTTTCGGTGTGCCGGGACTGCCCGCGCCCTATGTCGTGGCGCAGGTCGCGCTCGAGGAGGATCCGCGAGTTCGGCTGACCACCAATGTGATCGACTGCGATCCGGATGCCCTGGTCCTCGGCATGCGGGTCGAGGTGGTCTTCCAACAGGACGACGACGTGTGGCTGCCGCTGTTCCGGCCCGTCGAAACACAGCCGGAACCGGTCCCGCTGCCCGTGGACGATATTGCGCCACAGGAGTTCTGGCGGCACGTGCGGCCCATGGTGCGGTCGGAGAAATTCGAGGACCGGGTCGCGCTCACCGGTATCGGTATGTCGCCGATCGGGCGGCGGCTGCAGGTTCCGCCGCTGCGGCTGACCATCCAGGCCTGCGAACGCGCGGTCGCCGACGCCGGATTGACGCTCGACGATATCGACGGCCTGTCGACCTATCCCGGCGGCGGCAATATGGGCGGATTCAGCGAGGGCGGTGTCACTGCCCTGGAATCCGCCCTCGGTATCCGGCCGACCTGGTACAACGGCGGCATCGAGACCTTCGGCCCCGGTGGGGCGGTTATCGCGGCCATGCTCGCGGTCGCGGGTGGGCTGGCCAGGCATGTGTTGTGTTTCCGCACCCTGTGGGAAGCAACCTTCAATGATCTGATGCGCACGGGAAAGATCAAGCCATCGGGTGGGCGCACAGCCGGCTGGATGGCCCCCTTCGGCGCCACCTCGGCGGCACATACCTTGGCGCAGAACGCACAACGGCACTTCCATCGCTATGGCACCACTCGCGAAACCCTCGGCTGGATCGCACTGAATCAGCGCGCGAATGCCGAACTGGAGCCGACCGCGATCTATCGAGATCCGATGACCATGCAGGACTATCTCGAGGCGCGCACGATCACCACGCCGTTCGGGCTCTACGACTGCGATGTGCCTTGTGACGGTGCGATCGCGGTCATCGTCTCGAGCGTGGACGCGGCGCGTGATCTGGCCAAACCACCGGTTCTGGTGGAGGCGGTCGGCACCCAGATCATCGAGCGCATCGAATGGGATCAGAGCACCCTCACCCACGAACCACAGGTCCTCGGCCCGGCCGCGCACCTGTGGACTCGAACCACGTTGCGCCCCACCGACGTCGACATCGCCGAGCTGTACGACGGCTTCACCTTCAACTGCCTGTCCTGGCTGGAGGCCCTCGGTTTCTGCGGTATCGGCGAGGCCAAGGACTTCCTCGACGGCGGTAAGAACATCGCCCGCGACGGCTTGCTGCCGCTCAATACCCACGGTGGCCAGCTCTCGCACGGCCGCACCCACGGCATGGGCCTGCTGCACGAGGCGATCTTGCAGCTGCGCGGTGAAGCCGGTGCGCGCCAGGTCCCCGATGCCCGCATCGGTGTGGTGTCCAGCGGCGGGCTCACCCCCGGTGGGGCGATGCTGCTGCGGAGTGATTCATGACGATTACCGAATCCGATTTCTCGCTACTGACCGGAGACGAACCGATTCCAGTCGTCACCGAAGTCGACGGCATTCCGATGTCGGGGCTGTTGGCCGAGGCGCAGACACCACGGGCTGTGCTACTCGCCCTGCACGGCGGAGCCACCACCTCAGCGTATTTCGACTGCCCGGACCATCCGCGATTGTCACTGCTGCGGCTGGCCGCCGCGGCCGGATACACCGTGCTGGCCCTGGACCGGCCCGGATACGGCAGCTCGCGCACGCATGCCGACGAACTCGCCGACCCACAGCGCCGTGTGGATCTGATGTATGCGGCCGCCGAGCAGCATCTCGGGTCGCGACCGCGCGGCGCGGGCACCTTCTTGCTCGCCCATTCCGCGGGCAGTGAATTGGCGTTGCGGATGGCGGCCGACGAGCGCGGCCGCGAATTGCTCGGCCTCGAATTGGCCGGGACCGGGCTGGAACATCAGCAGGAGGCCTACGACATCCTGTGGGGAGCGGATCCGCACGGGAAACGGCGCATGCGTCGCGACGGCGTGCCGGGCGGGGTCACCGAACTGCTGTGGTATCCGGCCCGGTTGTATCCGCCCGAGTTGGTCGGCGGTGCGCGGATCGGGTCCTATGGCCCACGCTACGAAGGGAATTCGGTCGAGGACTGGCCGACGGTCACCTTCCCCACACTTGCCGCCGATGTGCGGATTCCGGTGCGGTTCACCGTCGGCGACCACGAACGGGTGTGGCGCAACGATCCGGAGGCACTCGCCGAAGTCGCCGCCCGGTTCACCGCCGCGCCCAGGGTCGTGCTCAATATCCAGCCCAACAGCGGCCACAACCTCAGCGTGGGACATACCGCCGCCGCCTACCATCTCGGTCTGCTGGCCTTCGCCGAAGAAGCCGCCGTCGCCCGGAGTCTCGGCGAATTCTTCGGCCCGGCAATACAATTCAACGGCGCAACCCAGGAGGTCAACTGATGGACGTCGTCGACGTTGCCATCGCACTCGTGCGACTCGTCGTGGGGGCTACCATGATCGCCCACGGGGTCAATCACTGGGTGGGCGGTGGCAAGATCGCGGGCACCGCGCGCTGGTTCAGCGGCCTCGGACTGCGCGGCGGCATTCTGCACGCTTGGCTGAGCGTCGTCACCGAAATCGGTGCGGGGGTGTTGTTGGTCGTCGGGCTGCTCACTCCACTGGCGTGTGCGGCGGTCATCTCGGTGATGGCGGTCGCGGGTCTGCTCGCCCACCGCACCAACGGATTCTTCGTATTCAAAGAGGGTTATGAGTATGTGCTCGTGCTCGCGGTCGTTTCGCTGGCGCTGGGGCTGCTCGGTCCCGGGTGGCTGTCCATCGATCACGCCGCCGATATCGAGATAACGGGTTGGGCCGGTGGCGGCATCGCCCTCGGGGTCGGCCTGGTCGCCACCGCGGGCCTGCTCGCCGTGTTCTGGCGGCCCGAAGCGAAAGGCGAAGTGTGATGCGGGTCGGATTCATCGGACTCGGCAGCCAAGGTGGGCCGATGGCGCGCCGGATCGTCGATTCCGGATATGAGACGACGCTGTGGGCGCGGCGGCCCGCCTCGCTGGAGCCGTATGCCGATACAGCGGCGAAGGTCGCCGCATCGCCCGCGGAACTCGCCGCCGCGAGCGATCTCGTCTGTCTCTGTGTGGTCGGCGACGCCGATGTCCGCGAGGTCGTGACCGGGGCCGACGGCGTACTGGCCGGCATGGCCGCGGGCACGATCCTCGCCGTGCACAGCACGGTGCATCCGGACACCTGCCGCGATCTCGCCGACATCGCTGTGGCACAGGGGGTTTCGATCGTCGACGCACCGGTCAGCGGTGGCGGCGCGGCGGCCGCCGACGGCCGGTTGCTGGTGATGGTCGGCGGCTCGACCGATATCGTCGAACGCGCTCGCCCGGTATTCGAGACCTACGCCGAGCCCGTCGTCCATCTGGGCCCGCTCGGCGCCGGACAGACCGCCAAGCTCCTCAACAACCTGCTGTTCACCGCGAATCTCGCCACGGCGGCAAGCACTCTCGCACTCGGTACGTCGATCGGTATCGATCCGGCCCGCCTCGGCGAGGTGATCTCGCACGGCACCGCCGACAGCTTCGCGCTCGGCCGTGTCGTCTCCGCGGGCGGCACGCTGGACCGGATCGCCGCGCACGCCGGGCCGCTGCTGCGCAAGGATGTCGGCCTGATCGCGGAACTGGCCGCCGCCGCGAGCGCCGAACCCGGCATCGTGCTCGACGCCGCCGATGCGACCCTCGCGATGATCGATCACCCGCGCTGATGCGCGTCGGATTCCTCGGCGCCGGGCGAATGGGGCGTCCCATGGTGGAGCGGCTGGTCCGGGCCGGGCACGAGGTGTGCGCGCTCGGCCGGTCGCAGGAAGCACGGCGGGCCCTCACCGAGATCGGCGCGCAGGCGGTATCGGCCCCCGCGGCCGTCGGGACCAATGCCGATCTGGTCATAGTGTGCGTCTTCACCGATGAACAGGTTCGAGCGGTATGTCTCGGCACACCATTGCTGGCCGCCATGCCGTCCGGTTCGACTCTCGTCCTGCACACGACCGGCGGTCCGCACACGACGGCGGCCATTGCCGCCGAAGCCGTTGCCTCACATGGCATCCAGGTGCTCGATGCGCCCGTGAGCGGCGGCCCGCCCGATATCGCCGCCGGGCGCCTCACCCTCTTCGTCGGCGGCCCGGCTGAAACCGTAGACCGAGTCCGGCCCGTGCTGGCCGCCTATGGCGACCCGATTCTGCACGTCGGTCCGCTCGGCGCGGGCCAACGCGTCAAGTTGGTCAACAATGCCGTATTCGCCGCACAGCTCGGAATACTCACCGCGGCAGTGGATCTCGGGAAACAGCTGGGCCTTGCCGAGACCACCCTGTTGGCCGCGCTGCCCCACGGCAGCGCGGCAAGTCGCGCGCTGACCGCTGTCGCGGGCCGGGGGTCGGTGGCCGAATTCAGCGCATCGGTCGGCGAATTCGTCGGCAAGGATGTCGCGGCGGTCCGGTCGATCGCCGCCGAACTCGGCACCGATCTCGGCCTGCTCGACGACGCGATCGACAATCGGCACTGACATATAACAAGGCGGCGCCCCGAACCTGCTGCCAGTGCAGGTTCGGGGCGCGGTTCCCACCGCGCCACGCTGCGCGGATGAGCAATCAGACCCGGGCAGGGACTTCCGCTTCGGTCTGCTCGGCCGGCCGGGCGGCAATCGCACGCCGGACCGGAATGGCCATCGCAACCAATGCCGCGAGAACCGATACGCCACAGCCGATCAAGAACGCGACGCGGAAACCGTCCTCGGTAGGGATGCTGTGACCGCCGACCGTGATGGTCAGCTGTGCCAGCACCGCGCCGACCACGGCCGCGGAGATCGAAGTGCCGATCGAGCGCATGAGGGTGTTGAAGCCATTGGCGGCAGCGGTTTCCGACTGCGGTACCGCGCCCATGATCAGCGCGGGCATGGCGCCGTAAGCGAAACCGACACCCGAGCTGCAGATGATGTTCACGATCAGCAGGCCCCAGGTGCTGCCCATCAGGACCTGCGCGGCGCCGTAGCCGATGGCCATGACGACGGCACCGACGACAAGGGTGAACTTCGGACCGCGCATTGCCGACAGCTTCGCGCCGACCGGGGAGATGAGCATCATCATGATGCCGGCGGGGGCCATCCACAGACCCATCGCCATCATCGACTGGCCGAGACCGTAACCGAGTGAACGCGGCAGCTGCATCAACTGCGGGACGCTCAGCTGCAACGCGTACATGCCGACGCCGATGGCGACCGTCGCGAGATTGGTGACGAGCACCTGCGGCCGGGCGGTGACCCGCAGGTCGACCAGCGGCTCGACGGTCCGCAGCTCCCACCAACCCCACACCAGCAGCACCACTACGGCCGCGACGAACAGGCCGAGAATGCTGCCGCTCGTCCAACCCCACGTCGCGCCCTTGGACACCGCGAGCAGCAGCGACACCAGGCCGGCGCCGAGCAGTACCGCACCGAGTCCGTCGAAACGACCCGAAGGTCCTTCGGCAATACCCTCCGGGACGATCAGCGTGATCAGCGCGGTGGCGACCGCGACCAGCGCCGCCGCCGCCCAGAACAGCACCCGCCAGTTGCTGTACTCGGTGACCGCCGCCGCCAACGGCAGCCCGAGCGCGCCACCGATACCGAGCGAGGAGCTGATCAGCGCGATGGTCGAGCCGAGTCGCTCGGGCGGCAGCACATCGCGCAGCAGCGCGACGGCCAGCGGGATGGTGCCGAAGCCGAGACCCTGCAGGCCACGGCCGATGATCATCGGCAGCAATGAACCCGCCATGGCACAGACCACCGAGCCGATGATGAGCGGCACGGTCGAGGCGATCACCATCCGACGCTTGCCGAACATATCGCCGAGGCGTCCGGCGACCGGGGTGGCGACCGCACCCACGAGCAGAGTGACCGTGACGACCCAGGATGTATTGGCCGCCGAGGAATTCAGAATTTGCGGCAACTCGCCGAGCAATGGCACTACGAGCGTCTGCATCAGCGACGCGACGATGCCGGTATAGGCCAGCACCGCCAGGATGGCGCCTGGCCGGACAGCGGAATCAGGCTTGTCCACCTAAATCTCCCTCGGACTCACAACAATCAGCGTGTATCGTACACTACATGTGTATCATGCATTCCACGTGAACAATACACGCACTATGTGTGATGCACATCTCTGAGGAAGGAAGGCATGGACAAGCGCATACAACTGATCGAGTTCGAGACCTTGCTACTCGGCCACTACCGACTGAGCCCGCAGCATCGGCGCACCGACGACCCGCTCGAGCGCAGCTCGTATCTGCTACTGAGCCGACTGCGGATCCAGGGCCCGATGTCGCTGCGACAGCTCAGCGACGCACTGGGATTGGATGTATCGACGCTGCATCGGCAGACCGCCACACTGCTGCGCACCGGACTCGTCGAACGCATTCCCGATCCGGAGGGCGGTATCGCGCGCAAGTTCCGCGTCACCGCTGCGGGTGGTCAGCGCCTCGATCAGGAGCGCGCTGTCATCATCGAGGTCCTGGCAGCGGTGACGCAGGATTGGACCGCCGAGGAGCGCGCCGAATTCGCCCGCTATCTGGAGCGATTCAACAGCGATATCGAGCGGCTGTACGGACGGACCTGGCCGCGCCCGGAGCCGACGCCCGCCCGGTAGGCCACTCAGCTGACCAGTGTGTCGTGGCCTTCCCAATATTGGGCGCGAAGCCGGCGTTTGTAGAGCTTGCCACTGGGATCACGGGGCAATTCGGTGACGAAGTCGACCGTGCGCGGGCATTTGTAGGCGGCTAGTTCCGCGCGGCAGCAGGCGATCAGCTCGGCCGCGAGCTCGGCACCGGCGGCGGCCGGATCGACCAGTTGGACAACGGCTTTCACCGCCTCACCCATTTCCTCGTCCGGCACACCGAGCACGGCGACGTCGGCGACCGCGGCATGTGCCGCGAGGACATTCTCGGCCTCCTGCGGGTAGATATTCACCCCGCCGGAGATGATCATGTGGGCTTGCCGATCGGTCAGATACAGATAGCCGTCGGCATCGAGATATCCCATATCGCCGAGTGTGCGCCACCCCTTCTCGTGGGTCACCGAAGCGGTCTTCGCAGCATCGTGGTGGTATTCGAACGGCCGCCCCCCACCGAAGTACACCACTCCGACCTGGCCGAGCGGCAACTCCTCGCCATCCGCGCCGACAATGTGACACTCCTGCGCCGGTCTGCCCACCGAACCCGGATGCGCCAGCCACTCCTCGGCACTGATGTAGGTGTTCCCGACATCCTCGGTCCCGGAGTAGTACTCGCTGACGATCGGTCCCCACCAATGCAGCATCTGCCGTTTCACCGGCACCGGGCACGGCGCCGCCGAGTGGACCACATTCACCAGACTCGAGATGTCATACCGTTCGCGTTCGGCCTTCGGCAATCGCAGCAGGCGCACGAACATGGTCGGCACCAGCTGCGCGTGCGTGACCCGATGACGCTCGATCAGCTCGAGGCATTGCCGAGGGTCGAAGCGTTCCATCACGATCACGGTCGCGCCGATTCGATGCCACGACATCGAGAACACCAGCGGCGCACCGTGATACAGCGGTGCGGGCGACAAGTAGACCGCATCCGCACTGGCGCCGCTCACCAGCAGACCCCGCGCGATCTGCACCGGCGCCGAATCCGGATCGCCGAGCGGAGCGGCGGGCAGCGGTTTGCGAACCCCCTTGGGCTGCCCGGTCGTTCCCGACGAGTACAGCATCTCCCGGCCCTCGCATTCGTCGGAGCCGAGCGGATGCGGTGATGTCGCCGTCAGCACATCCTCGTACTGCTCGAAACCGACCAGCTCCCCCACCGCCACGATCCGGACCGGGAGGGCGGAGAGGTCGAGCTCGGCCACCACCTCGGCCATGGACTCGCTGGTCACCAGCGCGGTGGCGCCGCAGTCGTCCAGGATGTATTGCACCTCACCGGCTTTCAGGTGCCGGTTGATCGCGGTGTAGTACAGACCGCAGCGCTGCGCCGCCCACGCGATCTCGAGAAACGGGCGATTGTTCTCCATGAGAATCGCGATGTGGTCGCCGACCGCGAGCCCGCGCGAGCGCATGGCCCTGGCGAACCGGATCGACCGCTGCTCCAATTGGGCATAGGTCACCACCTCACCACTGGACGCCAGCACGATCGCCGGGCGATCCGGCGCCCGATCGGCGTGCCAGCCGGGCGTCATCGGCGCCGCGGTGGTCCGCACAACGTCGTCGCCCGCCACTGGATCACCGTGTCCGGCAATGTGATTCGCGGCCATCGGTCAACTCGCGGTGATGGCATGCTCCGGGCAGGCCGACACCGCCACCAGGACGGCACCGGCGAAATCGGCCGGAACCTCGGGAGTCCGCACTTCGGCGTAGCCGTCGTCGTTGAGGGCGAAAACCTCCGGGCACAACGCCACGCACACTCCGTGTCCGCGACAGTGGTCGGAATCGACCGAGACCTTCATCGGGCACCACCTTCCGCGATATCGAATTCCAGATGCAGCGCGGTCAGGCCGCGCAGGACGAAGGTCGGCACATACTCGTACTCGCGTGCGTCGGCGGCGCCGTGCACCGTTTCGTCGATGCGGATATCGGTCGTGCGGTCCAGCAGCCGCTCGATCGCCACCCGGGCCTCGGCCCGGGCCAGCGGCGAACCCGGACAGGTGTGGATGCCACGGCCGAAGGCGATGTGGGTGCGGGCATTCGAGCGCTCGGGATCGAAGGTCGTCGGGTCGTCGAAGTGGCGCGGATCCCGGTTGGCGCCACTGTTCACCACCATCAGGGTGGTACCGGCAGGCAGGTCGACCCCGCCGACGCTGACCGGCACCTTCGACAAACGGAAGTCGCCCTTGACCGGGCTCTCCATGCGCAGCACCTCCTCGATGAAATTCGGTATGCGCGAACGGTCCTCGCGCAGCCACCGCTGCAGGTCGGGTTGTTCGGCGAGCAGTTTCAGCGCGGAGCTGAGCAGCCGAACGGTCGTCTCCTGACCGGCCGAAAACAGGTTCGCGGCCACCCGGACGACATCGAGCACCGTGGGTTCGGAACCGTCCGGGAACATCGTGGTCGCCATGCTGCCGAGCACGTCGCCGCGCGGTTCGCGGCGCCGGTCCTCGATGTAGTCGGCGAACCTGCCGTAGAGGAATTCGATCGGGTTGTGGTGCATGGATTCACCTTCGGTACTGCCGAGGGTGGAGCCCTCCCGGTGCGGGTCGCGCTGCAATGCCTGCAGGAATTCCTCCTGGTCGGCCGGGGGCACACCGAGCAGGTCGGCGATGACGTACAGCGTGAACGGTCCGGCGAAGTCGCGGATGAAGTCGCCGCGACCGGGTGCGAGGTAGCTGTCGAGCATCCGGTCCGCCAGCGTCCACATCGCGTCCTCGTTCTCCTTGAGACGCTTCGGGGTGATCAGCCGCATCAGCAGCCCGCGATGCTGGGTGTGCACCGGCGGGTCCAGGGTGGGCAGCTGGTCGCTGAACGGCAGTTTGTCGCGGTGCTCGGCGATCAGCGCATCGATATCGCCCTCCAGCGGCACCGGGAAACCGGGGAACGGACCGGTCACCGAGGTGCAGGAGGAGAAGTGCTCGGTGTCGTTCAGCACCTCGAGCGCCTCGTCGTAGCCGGTCACCATGTACACGCCGTGGTGGTTCTCGCGCGCCACCGGGCACTGCGCGCGCATGGCGTCGAAGTACGGATATGGATCCGCTATGAGCTCCCGCCCGAGAAAGAAATCCATCTCCTCGAAGTCGTTCACCACTGATGGCTCCCTTCGGCACCGCGCGCTCGCCACGGATCTACCGACCGGCGCGCGAGAATGATACTCTCAATAACTGTTGAATCCGATTCTCACATCGGTATGGGAGACCGTCAAATAGGAGACGGCGGCGCGCGGTTCCCGACCAGCGCGTCTCAGCCCGGTGAGCAGGTGCTCAGCGGTTGATTCGGAGGACCGAAAATCATGAGTGTCGAGCCGACCGGCGATCAGCGGTTGTTCCAGACGACGACGCGCGAGTTCCTCGACCGGACCGTCCCGATCGAGACGGTGCGCGAACTAGCCGATGCCGCATCGGGTTTCGATGACCTGTGGTGGCGGCGCGGAGCGGAGCTGGGCTGGACGGCGATGCTGGTGCCCGAAAGCCTCGGGGGCGGCTCGATCTCCGGCCAGCCGGTGACCGAACTCGCGCTGGTGGCCGCGGAGTTCGGTCGCACCTGCGCGCCCGGCCCGTTGATCCCCACCAGCGCGGTGCTGGCCGGACTGGCAGCCGCGGGTGATCGATTCGCCGATGTGATCGCCGAGATCGTCAGTGGGGACGTCATCGCCGCGTGGGCGCTCTACGAGCCGGGCCGCGGTCTGGATCTCACCGCCCCGGACACCCGGGCCGAACCCGACGGCACCGGCTACCGGCTAACCGGACTCAAGGACCGCGTCGAAGCCGGTGACCGCGCCGACCTGTTCCTGGTCACCGCACATGGCCCGGACGGCCCGATCCAGCTCCTGGTGCGCGCCGATACCCCGGGCGTGACGGTAACCCCGACCTGGACGCTCGACCTCGTTCGCCGTACCGCCAGGGTCGAGTTCGCGAATGTCTTCGTGGGCGCCGAGGCCCTGGTCCAGCAGGGCGAAACCGCCACCGCGGCAACGCAATCGCAACTGCATATCGCAGCGGCACTCAGCGCCGCGGAATCGGTCGGCGCCGCCCAGCGTGCGTTCGACGCCACCGTGACCTGGATGTTCGACCGCTACACCTTCGGCCGCCCGCTGGCCTCCTATCAGGCCCTCAAACACCGCATGGCCGATAACAAGACCTGGCTGGAGGCCTGCCGCGCGACCGCCTACGCCGCGGCCGCGGCCATCGACGAAAACCCGTCCACGGCGGCCGAATTCGTCAGCGTCGCCAAGGCCTATGTCGGCACGAAGGCCCCGGTGATCGTTCAGGACTGCGTCCAGATCCACGGCGGTATCGGCGTCACCTGGGAACACGACCTGCATCTGTTTCTGCGGCGCGTCACCTACGGTCGGGCCCTGTACGGCACCCCGGAGGAACATCACCGCCGCATTACCGATCTACTCGTCCGGAGCGCCGCATGACAACCGATCTCGAACCCGTCGACAGCTTCCGCGACCGCGCCCGGCGCTGGCTGAAGGAAAACCTCCCGCCCACCGCGCAGACCTACACCGGCGCGGACCACGACGAAGTGTGGGATCGCGCGCGCGAACTGCAGCGCATCCTCGCCGACGGCGGGTTCGCCGGTATCTGCTTCCCGAAAGCCTATGGCGGCCAAGGGCTCACGCCCGCCCACCAGCAGGCCTTCACCGAGGAGTCGCTCGGCTACGAGATGCCGCTGGTACTGAATGTGCCGACCCTGGCGATCTGCGCGGCCACCCTGCTCGAGCTGGGCACCGAGGAGCAGAAGCGCACGCATCTGACGGCGGTGCTGCGCGGCGAGGAGATCCTGGCCCAGTTCCTGTCCGAGCCGCGCGGTGGCTCGGATCTGGCCGGCCTGACCACCCGCGCCGACCGCGACGGTGCGGAGTGGATTCTCAACGGCTCCAAGATCTGGAGTTCGGGCGCCTATGCCGCCGACTACGGACTGTGCCTGGCCCGCACCGACTGGGACGTGCCGAAGCACAACGGGCTCACCCTTTTCCTCGTCCCGGTCGCCGCGCCGGGCGTGACCATTCAGCGGATCAAACAGGTCACCGGATCAACCGAGTTCTGCCAGGAGTTCTTCGACGATGTCCGGCTACCCGCCGACGCCGTGATCGGCGAGGTCGGCGGCGGTTGGGCGGCGGCCTCGCGGCTGCTGAATCACGAACGGGCCGCTATGGGCGGCACCTCGCCCTACACCAGCGGCCAGCGCCCGCATCTCGGCGCGGAGGCCACCACGCTGGTCGACCTGGCGCGCGCGACCGGCGGACTCGACGATCCGCGGGTGCGCGAGGATATCGGGGCGGCCAGGGCCATGATCGTGGTCCGCAACCAGCTCATCGCGCACGTCTCGCACGCCATCGGGACCGGCGAACTGCCGCCCGCGGCCGGATCCATCGTGCGCCTGTTCAGTGCCGAAAATGCCTTGCTGCAAACCGATTCCGCGGTCACGATCGCGGGCGCGGCGGCGGTGACCGGCGATCCGGACGGTCCGGGCGTCGGTCAACTCGGCATCGACTATCTGTTCCGCAACGCCTGGAGCCTCGCCGGCGGCAGCACCGAAATGGCCCGCAACATCATCAGCGAACGCGTACTCGGCATGCCCCGCGAACACGCCGCCGACCGCGACGTGCCGTTCAACAAGGTCGAGCGAGGTCGTTGAATGACAGGTTGGTTCGAACAGCGCAGCGGCCTCGACGGCACCGTGGCCGTGATCACCGGCGGCGCAGGCGGTCTCGGGCAGGCGATCGTGCACGATCTGGTCGCCAACGGTGTCCGGCCCGCGGTCCTCGACCTCGATGCCGAAGCAGCCGAGGCCCTGCGACACACGATGACCGACCGCGACGCCCTGGTGCAGGTCGGTGACGCCCGCGATCCCGATGCGCTGGCGGCACTGTTCGCCGCCGTCGACGAGCGCTGGGGTCGACTCGACACCCTCGTCAATGTCGTCGGCGGCACCTTCCGCGCACCGTTCACCGACACCACACCGAAGGGCTGGGACGCGCTGCTGCGCACCAATCTGATGCACGTATTCCACGCCTGCGCACTGGCGGCGCCGCGGATGCGGGCCGGTGGACGCGGCGGCAGCATCGTCAATATCACCACCATCGAAGCGCACCGTGCCGCACCGGGTTTCGCCGTCTACGCCGCCGCGAAGGCGGCCGTCGAACAGTTCGGCCGCACCCTCGCCGTCGAACTCGCACCGGACCGGATCCGGGTCAACAATGTGGCCCCGGACTTCGTGCCGACCCCCAACCTCGCCAGGTTCTCGCACGGTGACGGCGCCATGTCCGATCCGGCCGGTGCCCGGGTCGCCATCCCCCTCGGCCGCCCGGGGCAGGTCACCGATGTCTCGAACTGCGTGGTCTTCCTCGCCTCGGCCCTTTCGGCCTACCTCACCGGTACCACCCTGCACCCCGACGGCGGCACCTCGGCATCGGCGGGCTGGTTCAATTGGCCGGATACCGGTTGGGCCAATTACGCTCCGCTGCGCTATCTCCAGAGTTGATCGGGGTGATCGCGCGCAGGCAGAACGCGGTCGTGCGATCGATATCGGCCGCGGTCGGCTCGACCCGGCGCCAGAGGAAATCGGTCAGACTGCCGACGGTCGCGTGCGCGACGAGCCCCGCATCGAATGCCGGGTCCTGGCTGCCCAATTCGGTGAACGCGCCGTGCAGCAGTGTGGCGAGCCGATCGCTCGGCGTCGGCGACCCGCCATCGAGATCCGGTGCCGACCCGCCCGCGTTCCACAGCACCGCCCTGGTCAATGTCGCCGTGGCCTCGGCCGCCTGGGACAGCACCGCCTCGACCCACCGGCGCACCTGGTCCTCCGATGTCTCCGCCGTGCTCATTCGGCGGGCGGCAAAACGCACCAGGCGCTCGGCTCCATCCTCGATGAGCGCGGAGATGAGTGCGTCCTTCGACGGAAAGTGCCGGTAGAAGGCGTCATTGGATAGACCGGCGGCCGCGACGATATCGGCGACACGCGGTCGCGACGCGGTTCCGCTGGCGCGGATGACGGCCAGCGCGGCATCCAGCAGGCGGCGCACCTCGTCGGCGTAGGTCGCCTCCCGTTTGGCGAGAGCCCGCGCTGCAATGCGGCCCACCACGTCAACCTCTGGACCTGCAAGACTATTCTCGCTCACAAGAAGAGTATTCTCAGAATTAGGAGTCGGCGCAAATGCCCGAGCGTGTCCTAACCCTGCACGGTGCGACGAACTTCCGCGATCTCGGTGGCTATCCGACCGTCGACGGCGGATACACCCGCTGGGGCATGGTCTATCGCTCCGACGCTCCGCACCGGCTCAGCATCGACGACCTCGCCATCATCGAACGCCTGGGGCTGCTCGTCGCCTACGACCTGCGCACCGACGAGGAACGCGACCGCTCCCCCTCGGCCCTGCCCGCCACCGTGCGCCGCATATCGCTCACCATCGGCGGCACCGCCGCCCACACCCGGGCCAATGCCGAGATGATCCGGACCCGGCCCGCCGACATTCCCGACGACTTCCTCGCCGAAATGTATCGCCGGATGGCCGATTTCGACGCCGGGATATTCGGGCGGATCCTCACCGAGCTAGCCGATGCGGACGGTACACCGGCGCTGATCCATTGCACCGCGGGCAAGGACCGCACCGGCGTCGCCGCCGCATTACTGCTGGCGGCACTCGGGGTCGACGAGACGACGATTCTCGACGACTACGAACTCAGCGCCATTCACTTCACCGACCGGCGCCTGCCTCGCCTACTCGCCCGCCTTCCCGAGGATGTCGACCCCGCACGCTACCGCGCGGTGTTCGGCGCGCCGCGGCTGGCGATGGCCACCCTGCTCACCTCGCTTCGGGAACAACACGGGAGTGTCGAGGGCTACCTGTGTACCAGGGCCGGGCTATCGCCCTCGACTCTCACCGCGCTGCGCGACCGGCTGGTCCAGTCAGCCGTTTCGTGACTGCGCCTGGTACCCGGCAACGAAGTCGGTGGCCTGCTTGTGCAGATGCCGCAACAGGATCTCCTGGTCGTTGAGCGGAAACTCGGTGATCGCCCGTGATTCGAGCATGGTCTGGGTGGCCTCGAGGGTGTTGCAGTCCTGCAGGCCGAATTCCTTGAAGGTGAGCGCGGCCAGTTCCTGACGCAACCGGTCGGCGGCGTTGCGGGCGGGGGCGAAATAGCAGGTGCCCTCGAAGATGTGCTTGTTGTAGGCGGTCGGCCAGTAGTGATACGTCAAGTACCAGCCCGGCGCCCACACGACGATCATGAAATTCGGGAAGAAGACGTAGGAGTCCAGGCCCCATGCCCGGTGCCGGGCGGGGTTCAGGCCGGGCGGCAGATTGTCCAGCGCGGGGATGTCCGGGCGATCCCAGGCGCCGAAATTGCCGCTGCGCAATACCCTTTCGATCGGCTTGACCATATTCAGGTCCTTCGGCGGGGCCATGCCTCCCCAGGAGGACACCATGCCGTGCGGCCCATCCAGCTCGTAGTGCAGCGCCTCGAAGCCGAAGTTCGACAGCTTCGACGACTCACCGGACACGTACTGCTTCGCGTGCAGGATGGGCGCGTGGTAGAACTCGGCGAAGGCGTCGATGTAGAGCTTCCAATTGCTGCCGACCTCGGCCCGGTACTTGTACACCTCGGTCATCTCCCCGAACGGGTAGCCCGCCAGGCCCTCGGCGAACTTGCCGAGATAGTCGGTCAGCGGCGCGGCATCCTCATCGAGATTGATGAATATGAAGCCTTCCCACACTTCGCAACGCACCGACTTCAGGCCGAATCGATCCTTGTCGAAGTCGAAGAACTCCTGCTCCTGCTGCACGAAAGTGGCCTCGCCTTCGAGGCTGTAGCGCCATGCGTGGTACTTGCAGGTGAACTGTCGGCAGGTACCGGCGGTCTCCTGGCCCGGATAGTCGTCCCAGACCAGCTTGTTGCCGCGATGGCGGCAGACATTGTGGAAAGCACGGATTTGCTGATCGTTGTCCTTGACGATGATCAGCGACGTGTTCGCCACCGCGAGCTCTTTGGTGAAGTAGCTGCCCTTGCGTGGAAGCTGTTCCACCCGACCGACATTCAGCCAAGTACGCGCGAAGATCGCTTTACGCTCGAGCTCATAGTGCTCCGGCGAGATCGAATCCTCGAACGACACCAGGCCGGTGCCCAGCTCTGGATAGCGCTCCGTCCACGACCCCTCCGCGGGCTTCGCGAAATGCGGCATCTGTAGCTCCCGTCATATCGGATACCACGGCCAACGGGCCGCCGACACCAGGAAATGCTAGTCGTTCGTAAAGTAGATTACTGGCCGTTCGTAAAGTAAATGCCTTGCCGATCGTCAAGTACAGTCTTAGCCATCACGATGAGCTCAGCGGAAGGAACGCCATGACTAGGGCAGATGTTGTCGCGCGTGAAGCCGACAGTCGGCAGCGCCTGATCGACGTCGCGGTAACACTTTTCATCCGGCACAGCTTTGCCGGGACCTCGCTGCAGATGATCGCCGATGAGCTCGGCTTCACCAAGGCCGCGATCTATTACCACTTCCGCACCCGGGAACAATTACTCCTCGCGGTGCTGCAACCACTGCTGCAACAACTCCGGTCGGTGATCGAGACCGCCGAACAGCAGCGCACCCCGCGCGCCCGCGCGGAGTCGATGCTGATCGGTTACGCCGAACTCGCCGCCGCGAGCCGATCGATCGCCGCCGTCGTTACCACCGATCCCAGCGTCATTCGGGTGGTGCGTCAGCAACCGGACTGGCGCGAGGTTATCGATCGGCCTGTCGCACTACTGGCCGAGCTCACCCCGGGACCCGATGGTGTCATCGCGGCCACCGCGGTGCTGACGGGTCTAGCCGGTGCTGCGTCCGGCGCGCCGAGCGATGTCGATCAGGAGACGCTGAACCGCCAGCTACTCGACATCGGCCGCCGCATACTCGGACTGCGCAGACCGCGAGTCACCTGACGCCGCACCATATTTCGGGCCACCGGCGGGCCACCGGAGTCCGCTTGTCGGCTATCGAACCTGCTCGGCCACTGCGGTCGGCGCCTCGAAACCGCCGATCTCCTGTTCGAGCAGTTCGGCCAGCCGCAGCGGGGTGCGGTCCTCGAACATCGGACCGATGAGCTGCACTCCCACCGGCAGGCCCTCGGGGGACCTGCCCGCCGGTATGGCGGTGGACGGGAGACCGGGCATGGTGGCCAGACCGGCCCAGACGAGCTGGTCAGCGCCCGGGTAGGCCACGCCGTCGATGTCGATCCGCCGCTCTCCCAGATTGGGGTTGTGATCGTGCGGGAACGCGGGAGTCGGCGTGACCGGACAGACCACGGCATCGAACTCGGCGAAGAGTTGCCGCCAGCCTTGGCGATGGCGCTCACGAAGGATGTTGGCCTCGATCCAGTCGCGGTGGCTGAACACCGCGCCGCGCAACCGCGCCGCGTGGAGACTCTGGTCGTCCGCGTTCAGTCCGGCGGCGTGGGTCCGAATCTGCTCGTACCGCTCCACGGGATACATTGCGGCGAGGTTCGCCAGCAGCAACTGGGTGTAGAGCGTCGCGGCCTCGGTCAGATCGGGCAGCAACGTACTTTGCCGTTCGACTCGGGCGCCGCCGCCGACGAGCGCGTCGGCGACTCGGTTCACCGCGGCCCGCACAGCGGAGCTGGTCGCAATGAGCGGATGATCGTCGATGACCAGGACACGGAATTCGGAGAGCCGCTCGTGGCGCGCGGCCGGAAGAGCCAGGTCGTATGCGACGCCGAGCGTCAGCGGGTCCGGTCCGGCCATCACGTCCAGCAGCAGCGTGAGGTCGCGGGCGGTGCGCGCCATCGGCCCGACGACGGCGAGGTCGCGCTCGGACGGCAGTGCCGGCGCGGGCGGCGGGACATGACCGCGGCTCGCCACCAACCCGTATGACGTCTTATGCGCGTAGACGCCACAGAAATGCGCCGGGGTGCGCAGCGAACCACCGATATCGGAGCCGATGGACAGCGCGCCGAACCCACACGCGAGGGCCGCCGCCGATCCGCCGGAGGATCCGCCCGGCGTGCGGCCGAGATCCCACGGGTTGTTGGTGGTGCCGTAGATCTCGTTGAAGCTCTGCAGATCTCCCAGCATGAACGGCACATTGGTCTTGCCGAGCACCACCGCGCCGGCGGCCTTCAGTCGCGCCACCGCTACCGCGTCCTCGGCAGGCACATAGTTCCGCTGCTGCGGTATGCCCCAGGTCGTGGGCAGCCCGGCCATGTTGTAGGACTCTTTGACCGTCACCGGAATACCGAGCAGCGACCGGCCCTCGCCGCGGGCGCGCGCCTGGTCGGCACTGCGCGCGGCGGCCCGCGCACGGTCGAA
The DNA here is from genome assembly GCF_042869435.1 of Nocardia sp. NPDC006982. NCBI lineage: Bacteria > Bacillati > Actinomycetota > Actinomycetes > Mycobacteriales > Nocardiaceae > Nocardia > Nocardia sp. NPDC006982. Next base: position 1,798,020 of record NZ_JBIAFV010000001.1, read on the forward strand.
GTCCGGCACACAGATCGCGTTGATCGCCTTGTCGTCGCGCTCGATACGGGCGATCGCCTCGTCGGTCAGTTCCACCGAGGTCACCTCACCGGCACGCAACGCAGCTGCGAGCTCTTCGGCCGACCGCAAACTCCACTCCATCAGACCGACCCTACCGGCCGGTGTTCGCCGTGCATGCCAGGCTGCCGTCTTGGTCGTCAAATCTCTTGTGCTGCAACGGATCTGAGCTTCTGTTCGTGAGTCGCCTGGATCCGGAATTATTCCCCGGAGTCGCTCGCTCGACCAGCGGGTGCGGTTCCCGCATCGGGTGGAAGTCGATTGTTGCCGGGAGCGGAGATCGGCTCCGGGCGATTTCCGAACAAATAGTCTCGGAATGCCCGAAGATACTCGTCCAGTTCCCGTTGATCGCAAAACCAAGATTTGGTCGGGTCGAACCATTCGCTCGGCGTCGGGCGCCGCGCGATCATGTAGTCGAGAGCTTCGCACATCATGTCCCCATAGACCGGATTCGTGGCGACGTTTTCACGCTCTACCGGGGCAAAACGCCACATCAGGTCACCCAAGTCTGCGTAGTGCAGGTATACGAGCGGCCACAGCAGACGATTGATGTGCGGGATTTCGTCCTACCATCTGGTCTTCGCGCGCAAAGTCTCACTGGCCCTCGGGTGGGGGCGTGAATTTGCGACAGGCGCCGGGTCGGAGGAGGGGTTGAACGCTCGGTCGACGCCGCGGGGGCGCCACGTCGGCCCGGTTCGAAGGTTCATGGGTGGGTACCACACGCCTCGCCAAACCGGGACTCCGAGAGTGGGAGGGTTCACCGGGAGTTTCTCGGCCAGTGAGACGTCGACCGTCATGCGGCGCACCGGGGGCAACTCCGTGTCGTCGGGGAGCAGATCCGCCACCATCGCCAAGCAGTCCTGCTCATCGAATCCGGTCACACCGACGCCCTGGCCCAGCTCAACCCTGAAATCTGGTTCGTGCTCCAGATCGAATTCGATCCAGAACCGCCGCACCGTGGGCATACGCGCCCTCCTCCCATGGACACCGGCCCCACGATACCAACGTCCGATCACGGTCTACCGCTCGATAATCGGCATGAGCAAGCGTTCCAGCGAGATCGCCTGCCGCTCGATGGTTATGGGATTTGCACGGACGTTTCCACGCGGGCGCGGCGGGCCGACCCGAAGCTACAGCGAGTTCGACTGTCACCCAAGTGCGTTGGCCGGTTCATAAGGTTGTGTTCAGCATTCTCCAGGTCGAGTCCGCGATATTACTTCCGGCACAACGGAATCGGCGAATGGGATTTCATCGTGACAGGTGACTTCGGATACCAGGATCGAGCGGATCGAGACATCGACGGATATACGTACTCCCGTCCAACGGAGGATTCGACTCTGGAACGGGCACCCGGTCGCCCGGACCAGGTGGTGTCGGCGAGGGGTACATCCGACGGCCGACTGTCGAGGGATGGTTCGCCACTGCAGGACGGTGCGGCGCCGGCTGCCCTGGCCTCTGTGCCGACGGAGCGGGTGGTTGCCACCGTGTGCGCGGTGGTCGTGGTGCTGGGTTCGCTCATCGCCGGGTTCCTCAGCGGGGACGACCAACACGATCTGGATCGGCGGTTGCAGTATCAGGAGTGCATCACCCAGGAGCAGGCGCGCATCGCCCGCGAGGGCAGCCTCCTCCAACCCGAAGACCTCTGCAATATCTACCCAGGCCGCTAGCCGAGATCGGCATGAGCGGGATGTCCTGAGCCGCAGCGCATCTAGGTCGGTGATCGCCCGCCCAGCGGCATTGTGACGCGGTCGTTCGAACGTGCCCGGTCGCCGGTTTCGGATCGTGGGCTGCGCGGCATTTCGGGGTTGCCGGTCATGATGATTCGGGCGAAGCAAGAGCGGTTGTCATGGCCGGATCGGGGTTGCCGGACGCTCCAGCGGATCCACGCCGGTGAGGGCGGCACTGGCGGCCCAGAGTCCGGCGGCGGTGTCGAGGTCGGTCATGTGCGCGTGGGGTGTTTCCCGGCGTGGTTGTCCGCGGAGACCGAAAACTCTTGGCCCCCACAGTTGCCCGCTGGTGATCTCGGTGTCCAGGACAGCTCGGACGATACTTTCGGCCCCCTCGTGTTTGCCGTGCAGCACCACGCCTGCGGGCAGCGCGCGCAGGCGCTGGGCAGTGGTGCGCCCGTACAACGGCGGCCGCGACGGGGTCAGCGCGTCCAGGGCGCCGCCGGGATGGACGACGATGCTGGCGGTATCGGCGCCACGTGCCTGCAGGCGGCGATCCAGTTCGAAACCGAACAGCATCTGGGCCAGTTTCGATCGCCCGTAGCTGCGCTTGGGCCGATAGTCGCGCTCTGACTGCAGATCGGCAAGATCCAGCCGTTCGGACCGCGCTGCGAAGCTGCCCACGGTGACCACCCGGCTGTTCGCAGCGGCCGTCAACATCGGCGACAGGTGAGCGACCAGTGCGAAGTGCCCGAGATGGTTTGTCGCGAACATCAATTCGTGCCCCCGAGCGTTCACGCGGCGTTCGGGGCCCGACAGCAGCACCCCGGCATTGAGTACTACCGCGTCCAGGCAATCGACGCCGAGTGCGTCGACTGTCGCAGGCAGCGAGGACAGATCCGCCAGGTCCAAGCGCACCGGCCGCAGTCGAGCGCCCGGAACCTGTGCTCGGATCGCGTGTATCGCGCGGTCGGCCTTGTCGGTGTCACGACAGCCAGCACCACTGTGGCACCGTTGGCCGCGAGTAGTTCTGCGACGAAATACCCGATGCCCGCGCTGGCACCGGTAACCAGAACTGTCTTCCCCTCGGCCCGATTGCCGCCACGCCACGTCATACCGGCAACCCTGACACCGCCCTCTTGCACCGCCCTCACATCCCACTGGCATGCAGGCGCACACCAATCGCAACACCCACTCGGTCCGCCGGAAGCGGACGACGAATATCCGGAATTCGGCAGTGTGGTGCGCACCTTTCATGCCGAAGCCCGCGTTGCTGACCACCAATCCGATATCGAGAACCTCACCCACAATCATCGAAGAGGCCGCACGAGCACATGATCGGTCGCGGATGGGACGGCTCATCGTCCCTGCCAACGCGGGGAACGCTTTTCGGCGAATGCGCGTGGCCCCTCCTGCGCATCTTCGCTGCGGTAGCAGTGTTCGGCCGCGTGCCGTGCGGCGTGTAGGGCGGCCGTACGACCCATCTCGGTGGCGAGCATTACCGTTTCCCGGGCCGCCCGCACCGACAGCGGAGCACCCGCGAGAACTTCGGTGGCCAACTCGAGCGCGGTCGCCAGCAATTCCTCCGGTTCGGCGAGGCGATTGACCAGGCCGATCTCGTGGGCGCGTTGGGCGGTGATCGGTTTGCCGGTGAGCAGGATTTCCATCATGACCCGCTGCGGGATCATATGAATCAGCGGTGCCGCCCACGGCGCGCTCCGACCCACCTTGACCTCGGTGATCGCGAAGCGTGCGGTGGTGCTCGCGACACACAGATCGCAGGCCTGGGCGATCATCCAACCGCCCGCGTAGGCAACGCCGTTGACCGCCGCGATGGTGGGTTTGGAGAGCTCGACGGTGTCGTACGGGAGCGCGAACATATCGCGCGGCGGCACCCGCATACCGGTTTCCACCATCTCCTTCAGATCGCCGCCCGCACAGAAGGCCTTCTCACCGGCGCCGGTGAGAATCGCGATGCGCAGGAACGGATCTCGCTCGAACCGGTCCCAGGCCGCGGCCAGTCCCGCGCGCACGTCGGCGGCCAGGCAGTTACGTGTCTCCGGTCGGTTCAGCGTGATCACGGCAATGCCATCGTCGCGGGCGTCGAACAGGACGGCGTCGCTCATCAGAATCCCCTCTCGGCGATGGTGTGGGCGGCACGCGCCAGGTCTTCCCGAAAGTCGGGATGGGCGATGGCGATCAGGCGACGAGCGCGCTCGGCCAGGGTCCGGCCGCGCAGTTCGGCCGCGCCGAACTCCGTGACGATCACATCCACATCGCTGCGAGCGGTGGTGACCGGGCCCGACAGGCCGACCGTGATCCGGCTGATGGTGCCGCCTTTGGCCGTGGCGGGCAGCACGATGATGGAATGCCCACCCGGCGAGCGTGCCCCGGCGCGCACGAAGTCCACCTGACCACCGGTACCACCGAGGTAGTCCGAACCACTCTGCTCCGCGTTCACCTGGCCGGTGAGGTCGACCTCCAGCGCCGAATTGATCGTCACCAACTTGTCCAGTCGGGCAAGCACGTCCGGATTATGGGTATACGAGGTGGGGCACATGCGGATGCAGAGGTTGCGGTGGGCGAATTCGTACAGTCGCTCGGTGCCGATCAGGGCGCCGGTGATCGAGACACCCCGGTCGATGCGCTTGCGCGCATTGGTGACGACTCCGGCCTCGACCAGATCGACCAGTCCGTCACCGATCATGCCCGAATGCACACCGAGATCGCGACGGTCGTGCAGCAGGTGCAGGATGGCGTCCGGCACCGCTCCGATTCCGGTCTGTACGACCGAGCCATCCTCGATGAACGCGGCAGCGCGTTCGGCAATGGCCGTGTCGGTCGCGCCGATCCGCGCGGGCGGCACCCGCACCGGTGGCCGCGAAACCGTTACGGCGTAGTCGATTTCAGCTGAGGACAGCAGTTCGCCGTGGGTCCATGGCACCTGCTCGTTGACCTCCGCGACCACGACCCGGGCCCGGGCCACGGCCGCGCGCACATAATCGCTGATCAGGCCGAAGCTGTGGTTGCCGCGCGCATCCGCAGGACCGACCTGAACAAAGGCCACGTCGCAGCCGATGATCCCGTCCTCGATGAGCGCGGCGACCTGGCTGACATGGCATGGGATCACGCTGAGCCGGTGCGCGTCGGCTAGTGCGCGCAGCGCACCGATCGCACCCATGCTCGACAGCGAAAAGCTTTGCGTCGCTTGATCGGTGAACAGACCGGAGAAGCTGGTCGCGATGAAGGCCGACAGCCCGCCGATATCGCCGCCGCCCGCGATCAGCGCCTCGATCAGCGTGGTCGGCTCGCCGCAGGCCTGACCGATGACGATGCGATCACCGGGGCGCAGGAACTCGCGCACATCCAGGTCGGTGTCGGAGATGATCTTCATGCGCGTGCCTCCCCCACCACGCCGAGCTCGCCGACGATCTCGGCGGTGTGCTCACCGAGCCGGGGCGCCGGACCCGCGACCCGACCGGGTGTCCGCGAGAACCAGGTCGGGGGGCCGGGGAAACGCACTGTGCCATAAGGAGATTCGACTGTTTCGAAGAAGTTCGCCGCCTGCAGGTGCGGATTGTCGAACAGTTCGTCGAGGGTGCGCACGGGTGCGGCGGGAATGTCGAGGGACCGCAGCAATTCCAGCCAATCCCGCGTCGACCGTTCCAGGAAGGTCTCACCCAGTAGCGCATAGACGGTATCGATCCGGCGGGCCCGCTGTTCGAGAGTGGCGAATTCCGCACTCGCCCACGGTGGTTGCACGGCTTCGATGAAGGCGGACCACTGCTTGTCGTTGTACACTAGCGCGGAGATATAGCCGTCCCGGGTGCGATACGGCTTCCGATTCGGCGCCACCGCTCGGGGATACACCGCGGCACCCAAGGGCGGATCGAACAGTGCGCCGTTGGCGTGCTCGACCAAGAGGAACGCCGCCATGGTCTCGAACATGGCGACCTCCACCTCTTGCCCCGTACCGGTCCGTTCGCGGTGGAAGAGCGCCATGGTTGTGGCGTACAGCGCCGTCAGGCCGGCCACCTTGTCGGCCATGATGGTGCCGACATAGCCGGGCGCACCGGTCAATTGCTCCTGCACATACGGCAGGCCGCATTCAGCCTGGATGGTGTCGTCGTAGGCGGTGAGATTCGCATCCGGTCCGCGGCGGCCGTAACCGTAGCAGTTGGTGTAGACGATCGACGGATTCAGCGCGGCGACAGCTTCGTAGTCGAAGCCGAGGTCGGCGATCGCCTTGGCGCGCATCGAATGGATGAAAACATCTGCGGTGCGGATCAATTCACGCAGTGCGTTCTTTCCGTCCGCGGAGCGCAAGTCCAGCACCGCACTGCGCTTACCGCGGTTCACGTTGACGAACACCCCGCCCATACCCGATTCGGGTCCGACCGAGATGTAGCGAGTGTTGTCCCCGGCCGGGGGTTCGACCTTGATCACGTCCGCCCCCATATCGGCCATGATCTGAGTGCAGTAGGGCCCCATCACCATTGCCGTGAGATCCACGACCCGCACCCCGGACAACGGACCCGAACGTTGCATCTGCCTCAGCCTCCACGATTCGGCGCGGTCCCCAGAGCACCGCCGACGTCGACAGACTATAAGATTAATCCTTGCAAGGATAGCAACGATGCTGATATCAAGAGGGCGTGGAAAGTAGCATCGCGCGGGTCCTCGACACCGCGCTTGCCACCCGTCCGGACGCCCCCGCGATCGAGGCGGCCTCGGGTATCTGGTCGTATGCGGAACTCGACGACCAGGCGCGACGGGCGGCAGGCGCACTGTGGTCTCTTGGCGTGCGCCCCGGCGATCGGGTGGCCGCCTGCCTGCCCAACGATCTGACGATCGTCGCGGCTTTCCATGGCGCACAACGGATCGGTGCGGTGTGGGCAGGCATCGGTGAGGTACTGTCCGAGAGCGAACAACAGGATCTCTACGAACTTTGCGAACCGACGGTCGTACTCGCGGGCCCGCGCTGCCGGTTGATTGCGCCGGAGTGCGTCGACACCCGACGCTGGGCACAGCTCATCGCTCGCGCCGAGGCGGCTCCAGCGATCGACCCCGATATCGACACACCAGCCGCGATCGCTTTCACCAGTGGTACGTCCGGGCGACCGAAGGCCGTCGTGCACAGCCAGCGCAATCTGCTGCTGCCCGGCGCCGCGCTGGTCGGGACCCGCGGCTGGGGATCCGACCTGCGCAAGGGCGACAGCTTCCCGCTTACGATCCTCAACCTGATGGTGTTGTCCACCCTGCTCACCGCACAAGCCGGTGGTTGCGCGGTGATCATGGATCGCCGCGATGTCGACGGGGTGGCGGAGTGGATCGCCACGCGCCGGGTGACGGTCTGGAACGGTGCTCCCGCACAGCTTTTCGATCTGGCCGGGCGTCCGGAGTTGGACCTGAGCTCGCTACGGGAGGTGTGGAGCGGCGGCAGCGACACTCCGGACCAGTTGCGGGTTGCCTTCGCCGCCGCGCACGGCGTCGTGCCGCGAGCCACCTATGGCCTCACCGAGGCGCCGACGGTGGTGTCGATCGACCCGGCCGATGGCGATTGGCGGCCGGGCTCGAGCGGCCAGGTGCTGCCGCAATACGACGTCGCGGCCTACGACGAGGGCCGACGCTTACCCGCGGGCGAACTCGGCGAACTGGGATTGTGTGCAACCTCGGCCGGGCCGTGGGCGCATCGGTGGCGACCGTTGCTCGGGTACTGGGAATCCGGCGGTCTCCGATCATTCGAATCCGGCCCGATCGCCACCGGTGATATCGGGACCGTCGACGACGAGGGGTGGCTGACGGTGCTGGATCGTAAGAAGTTGGTGATCATCCGAGGCGGGGCCAATGTCTACCCGCTGGAAGTGGAGCGAGTCATCGGGACCCATCCGAATGTCGACAAGGTCGCGGTGTGCCCGATACCCGACGACAGACTCGGGCAGCGCGTAGCCGCATTGGTCGAATCAGCCAGTGATGCAGTCGATTTCGGTGCTCTCGCCGACCTGTGCCGAACGGCGCTCGCCGGTTACAAAGTGCCGGAGATCTGGTGTCGGGTCGATACCCTGCCGACCAATGCCATGGGCAAGGTCGACCGCACCCGCCTCGTCGAACTCGTCGAGCGGCACCAGAGAACCTGGGAGACCAGGTGACCGGCATGTTCGATCTCGACGGCCGGGTCGCGATCGTCACCGGCGCCTCGTCCGGCCTCGGCGCGGCGGCGGCGCAAGCGCTGGCATCGTTGGGTGCGCGGGTAGCAGTCGTCGCCCGCAGGCACGACCGGCTGGCCGAACTCGCGAAGCGCACCGACGGCATCGCCGTCGCGGGCGATCTGTCCGATCTCGAGCGCATCGGCGGCGTGGTGTCGTCCGTGGTCGAGCAATTGGGCCCACCGGAGATCCTGGTCAATGCCGCCGGAAACCGGTTCACCACCGAGCGCGCCGAATCCGAGGCGCTCGATGATGTGCGCGACACCGTGGATCTCAATCTACTTGCCCCATTTGTGCTGGCGCAGCAGGTATTTCCACATATGCGCGCCGTCGGCCGCGGCGCGATCGTCAACGTCTCGTCGATCAGCGGCCGCGTCGGCGTCCCCGGCATCCCGCAGGCGTCCTACGCGGCGGCCAAGGCGGGCCTGTCGGGCCTGACCGCCGAACTGGCGGTGCAGTGGGCCCAGTATTCGATCCGGGTGAACACCGTCGCGCCCGGCTTTTTCCGCAGCGAGATCACCGACTCGCTCTACGACAGCGAGCGCGGCGCCGAATATCTGCGCCGCAACACCCCACTACCCCAGCAAGCGACCGCCGACGACATCGTCGGCGCCATCGTCTGGCTCGTCGGCGATGCCGCGAGCTACGTCACCGGTCAGACCATCGTCGTCGACGGCGGCTGGACCGCGAGATGACGGACTCCAGAAAGGACTTCCGCCAATGTTTTCCGCACTGCTGATCGAGAAAGGTGAAGCCGGGCAATCGGTTTCATCCAGCAACCTGGACGAAGGTCGCCTGCCCGACGGAAACGTCACCGTCGAGGTGGCTTACTCCACGCTCAATTACAAGGACGCCCTGGCCATTACCGGCACATCGCCGGTGGTCCGCAAGTTCCCGATGGTGCCCGGCATCGATTTCGCGGGTGTCGTCACGGCGAGCACTGACCGTGCGTGGGCGGTCGGCGACAACGTCGTGCTCAACGGCTGGGGTGTCGGCGAAACCCATTGGGGTGGTTTGGCGCAGCGCGCCCGAGTCGACGGGGATTGGCTGGTGCCGCTGCCCGCCGAATTCACCGCCCGGCAAGCGATGGCCATCGGCACGGCCGGCTATACCGCGAGCCTGTGCGTGGACGGGCTATGGGACCACGGCGTGCGGCCGGACCAGGGTGAAATCCTGGTGACCGGCGCGACGGGCGGTGTCGGCAGTGTCGCGATCGCCCTGTTGGCCAAGGTGGGCTTCACCGTGGCCGCCGCGACGGGCAAGACCGCAGAGGTCGACTATCTACAGCAACTCGGTGCCGCGACCGTGGTGGACCGGGCCGAACTCGCCGACGGCGGCAAGCCGCTGCAGAAGGAACGCTGGGCGGGTGTCGTCGATGCCGTCGGCAGTCACACCCTGGCCAATGCCTGCGCCCAGACCCGATATGGCGGCGCGGTCGCCGCGTGCGGTCTCGCCGGGGGCATGGACTTTCCGTCGACGGTCGCACCCTTCATTCTGCGCGGGGTGACTTTGTTGGGCATCGACAGCGTGCAGGCGACCAGACAGCGACGTCTAGCGGCCTGGAGCCGTCTGTCGCGCGATCTGGATCCGGCCGCGCTGGAGGCCATCACCCGCGAGATCGCGCTGGGGGATGCGATCGATGCCGCGGGTCAGCTCATCGCAGGCACGGTGCGGGGCCGCATCGTCGTCGATGTCAATCGGTAATCCGTCACCCTCAGGAGAAGCAGTGAGCCCCAAGGCAACCCCCGAACCCGATGTCATCGAACTCGATCTGTCCGACGTGGAACCCCGCGTCGGACAACCGATCGGCGGCGGACAACTGTGGGAGCCGTGCAGCGCCTCCGACATTCGCCGCTGGGTGATGGCGATGGACTATCCCAATCCGCTGCACTGGGACCACGAATTCGCCGGGGAGTCCCGCTACGGCGGCATCATCGCGCCGCAATCCATCGCGGTCGCCCTGGATTACGGACACGGCTGCGCACCCGCGTGCGTCGGACGCATTCCGGGCAGCCACCTGATCTTCGGCGGCGAGGAATGGTGGTTCTACGGCGCCGCGGTACGGCCCGGGGATAAGTTGTTCCAGGACAGGCGTTTTCACGACTACAAGGTGGTCCAGACGAAATTCGCCGGGCCGACCATGTTCCAGCGCGGCGATACCACCCATCGCAACCAGCACGGCACCCTGGTCGCGCGCGAACGGTCCACCTCCATCCGGTATCTCGCCGCCGAGGCGAACAAGCGCGGCATGTACGAGAACCAGGTCGGCGAGGTGAAGCGCTGGACCGAACTGGAATCGAACGAAATCGCCGTCCTGCGCCATGAATGGTTGATGTCGAACCGCCTCGGTATTTCACCGCATTTCGACGAGGTCGAGGTGGGCGATAGGCTGCCGCGGCGGGTGCTCGGACCGCACAGCATCGCCAGCTTCACCACCGAATACCGGGCCTTCCTGTTCAATATCTGGGGTACGTTCGGCTGGGTGACGCCCGAGGGCGTCGAGGATCCGTGGGTCTACCAGGATCCGGGCTGGACCGAGGGTTTCGCCTTCGACGAGGAGGGCGCCAAGATCGATCCGCGCAAGCGCGACGGCCTGTATGTCGGTCCCTCGCGCGGCCACATCGACGGTGACAAGGCGGGTGCGGTCGGCATGGCACGCGCCTACGGTTACGGCGCGACCATGGGCGCCTGGTGCACTGACTACCTGGCCTACTGGGCGGGCAACGACGGTCTGGTGCGCCACATCAAATCGGATTTCCGCGGACCGGCGTTCGAAGGCGATGTGACCTACTTCGACGCCGAGGTCATCGACAAGGAGGCCATGTCCACGTGGGGCGTGCCGCTGGTCCAGATCAAGCTGCGGCTGACCAATCAGGACGGCGGGGTGCTGGTGGACAGCACCGCCGAGGTCGAACTGCCGTTGTGAAAGCAGCCCGAGATGAGCGAGCGACCGATGGCCACAGCTGAACCCGCACAACCTGTTTCGATTGCCTCCGGGCCGCCGTTGGACGAGGAGCCCGGCATCGGCGCACGCACGCTGCCCGGCTTTCTGCGCGAGGTGACGCGGCTGTACGGCGATCGCGAGGCGGTGGTTGGGTGCACCGTTCGGTGGAGTTACGGCGAATTGTGGGAGCGTGCGGTCGAGGTGGCACGCGCCCTGCGTGCCGCCGGGGTCGGGCACGGCGGACGGGTCGGTGTGCTGATGACCAACCGTCCCGAGTGGATCGCGGCGGTGTTCGGCACCTCCCTCGCCGGGGGCGTGGCGGTCACGCTCAGTACCTTTTCCACGCCCGCCGAACTGGAGTATCTGCTCGACGAGTCCGGCATATCGGTGCTGCTGTTCGAACGCGACGTGGCGGCAAGGGATTTCGCCGCCATCCTGACCGAGTTGGAACCACGGATCGGCACGGCAGCGCCCGGTTGCTTGCACTCGGTCCGCTTTCCCTTCCTACGCCGTCTAGTCGTAGTCGGAGAACCGGTGCTGGACAACGCAATCGAGACCTGGGACGAGTTCTTGGCGCTCGGCCGCACCGAACCGGCCGATGTGATCGATGCGATCGCGACTTCGGTGCGGCCGAGCGATACCGCCGTACTGTTCTTCTCGTCCGGTTCGACCAGCCGCCCCAAGGGCATTCTGAGCGCGCATCGCGGTGTCACGATCCAGATGTGGCGCTTCCGCCGCATGTACGGATTCATCCCAGCCGACGAGGTCCGCTGCTGGACCGCCAACGGATTCTTCTGGTCCGGCAATTTCGCCCTGGCGCTGGGCGCGACGCTGGCCAGTGGCGGCGCGATCGTATTGCAGCCGACCTTCGACGCCGCCGAGGCGCTGGAACTCATGCACGCCGAACGGGTCAACTTCCCCTTCGCCTGGCCGCACCAGTGGGCCCAACTGGAGGCCGCGCCCAACTGGGGCAGCGTGGACTTGACCAGCATGCGGTTCGTCGACCGCCGCAGTCCATTCGCCCGACACCCCACGGTGTCGAGTCGCTGGGACGAGCCGAATCACGCCTACGGAAACACCGAAACATTCACCATCACAACCGCTTTCCCGGCGGACACACCTGACGAAATACACGCGGGCAGCAACGGTGTACCGCTGCCCGGCGTTACGATCAAGATCACCGACCCGGTCGCCGGGACCGTCGTACCCCGAGGCGAACCCGGCGAGATCTGCGTCAAGGGCCCCACGCTCATGCTGGGCTACATCGGAACGCCCCTGGACGAAACGCTCGACGCGGAGGGCTTCTTCCACACCGGCGACGGCGGCCACCTCGACGACACCGACCGACTGTTCTGGGAAGGCAGGCTCACCGACATCATCAAAACCGGCGGCGCCAACGTCTCACCGCTCGAGGTCGACGAGATACTCGCCGCCTACCCCGGAGTCAAAGTCGCCCGAACGGTCGGCGTACCACACGAAACCCTCGGTGAACTCGTGGTCGCATGCATCGTGCCGCACACCGGAACCCCCCTCGACGCCGAGGAAATCCGCACCTTCACCAAAGCTCGCCTGGCCAGCTACAAAGTCCCGCGCGCCGTACTTTTCTTCGACGAAGCCGACCTCACCCTCACCGGCAGCGCCAAAATCAAATCCAGCGACCTCCGCGCGCTTGCGGCCGAGCGGCTGGAGCAGTAGTCGACCGCTTCAGTCCAACCCGAGATCGAGCTGATTCCAACTGATGGTCACATCGAGTGGGTCGGCGACGTCGACCGCTACCGCATCGCCGCGGGCTCGCAATGACATATTCTCCCGGACGTAGGTGCCATCGGTCGTGAGCCGTAGCATCTCGATCGAAGTCACGGGGCCGTCGTCCTGCACCATGCGCACGATCCAGTAGTGCGGGATGCCCAGCCGCGCATACTCCGCCCGCTTCTCGACCAGATCGGCCGTCACGGTGTTCGGGCTATGTCAACCCGATCGTCCCGAGCCCACCCGCGCTCGCGACGGCAGCGGCCAAACGTCCGCCAGCAACACCGGCCATGCCCGCCTGCGCGACGGGAACAGCCAACCGCAGCCTATCCGCGCATCCACAACCCCGACCCTGATCGCCTGGGCCGCATCCCTACCGGCCAACACTTCTCGCGAGTCCGAGGCGGTCCCTCGCGGATCAGCGGTAGCGGGTGGCCAGGTGGCGGCGGTGGGTGGCCGGGGAGCCGAATAGGGAGCGGTTGAGGGTTGCTCGTTTCAGGTAGCGGTGGATTCCGCTTTCCCAGGTGTAGCCGAAGCCGCCGTGCAATTGCATTGCCTTGCCTGCGATTTCGACTGCGGCGGTGCAGGTGTAGGACTTGGCCATTGCGGCGGCCACGGAGGCTTCCGGGGACTCGGTCACCAGCTGCCGTATCGCGGTGGTGACCAGTTGCCGGGCGACGGTAGTTTCTACGAGCATGTCGGCGCAGGCGTGCTTTACGGCCTGGAATGAACCGATCGGGCGGCCGAATTGGGTGCGGGTGCTCGTGTAGGCGACCATGGCGGCCAACATGGCCTCGCTGAGGCCGAGGCTGTCGCAGGCGATTGCCACGGCCGCCCGATCGTGCAGCCGCCGGATCGCGGCGGACGGGTCGCCTTCGAAGCGCCACACAGCGTCGTCCGGGACCGCGATCGCATCGGCGGTCACGGTGCCGAAAATCCGGGTCTCGTCGAGTACCGGCTGGGCTGAGCAGACGGCTGTGTCCGCCGCGTGGGCGACGATGGCCGGGATACCGTCGGGATCGGCGGCGAGCAGTAGCAATCGATCGGCTACGACCGCGTCGGGAACGAATTCCGCACGGCCGCAAACCTTCAGCTGTCCTGCCGGTCCCTCGAGCCGGAACGGTGGCGTGGCATCGCAGTCGTCGGCGTTGGCAGCGAATGCCACGGTGGCCATGGCCGCACCGGCCGCGATAACAGAGAACAGCTCGTCCCTGGCCGGTGTGGGGGCGACTAACCCGCAGACTCCGGCGGCCGAGGCAGCACTCGGATAGCCGCTGGAGGCCACCGCCCGACCGAACTCCTCCAGCACGATCGCCACCTCGGCGAAAGTCGCTCCGGCACCGTCGAACTCCTCCGGCACCTCCAACCCCAGCCAGCCCTGGGCGGCCGACACTCGAGGTTCGATGCGCTCCCCCGGCGGGACTGTCGCGAGCAGGTCGCGGGTAACCGCTCGCAGTTCGGCGTGGATTTCGGTGAAATCCGATTCGGTGCACACTGTTCCGGCCTTCATGTCGCTGCCGGTTCGCGGGGCAGGCCGAGGCCGCGTTCGCCGATGATGGTGCGCTGGATCTCGCTCGTCCCGCCGGGAATCGTCCATTCCCATGAGCCGATGAAATCCAGTACCCATGCCCCGGACTCCCAACCGCCCGACATCGGTTTGCACAGCACCGTATGGGCGGCCACTCCCCCGATCTCCGCGCCGAAATCCGTTACCCGTTGGAGTAATTCGCTGTAGAACAGCTTCACGATCGAGGCGTCGGCCGGGCCGACGGTTCCGGCATCGTGGCGTTGCACCAGGTCGCGGCACAGTCCGCGCAGACCGGCGATCTCGGTTTCGAACCCGGCCAGGCGATCGGCCACCACTGGATCATCGATCGGACGCCTTCCCGTCGCGTCCGGCCGGGTGCACGCCTGCAGAAGCCACCGGAATCCGGCGTTGCCGAGCCGTTCGGCCAACTCGAGCATGGTCAATCCGCGCTCGGCGCCGAGGGTCTGCTGCGCCACCTGCCAGCCCGCGTGCTCCGCGCCGACCCGTTGGGTGCCGGGAATGCGCACCTCGTCGAGAAAGATCTCGCAGAAGTGCGATTCGCCGGTGGCCTGCCGGATGGGCCGCACATCTATGCCGGGTGTGCGCATATCCAGGAGAAAGTACGAAATGCCCTGGCGTTTGGGCGCTTTCGGATTGGTCCTGGCCAGCAGCAGGCACCAGTCGGCGTATTGGGCTCCGCTCGCCCATACCTTCTGCCCAGTGACGAGATAGCCGTCGCCGTCGCGGCGCGCCGTGGTGGCGAGCGCGGCCAGATCCGATCCGGCCGCGGGCTCGGAGAAACCCTGCACCCAGATCTCACCGTCGAGAATCGCGGGTAGATGTTCGCGGCGTTGCGCCTCGCTGCCCGCGGACAGCAGCGTCGCCGCCGCATGGTGGATGGCGACGAATGCCAAGACCAGCCGTGGCGCATCGTGTGCGGCGAGTTCCTGATAGAGCACTACCTGCTCGGCGACCGGCATCCCGCCGCCCCACGCCTTCGGCCAATGCGGCACCGCGAAGCCGCCGCCACGCAGTTCCTGGAACCACCACTGCTGAAATGCCACGAATTCCGCTGCTGTACAACCAGTTTGCGTCTGGCGCCAATCGGCGGGGATGTGCGCTCGACACCAGTCCCGCACCTCGGCCCGGAACTCGGCCGGATCGCGACCTGCCGCAGTCATCGGGCGACCGACCTCTCGGCGTCGGCCATGCACGGTCGTCCCGGCATGCTGAAAGGTCTACGCCGAACCGCCCAGGTCATCGCCGCGCCGCTTTCTGCCGCATGGCCGATAGCCGGTCACGATGCTCGGCGGACCGCATAGTCACCGCCTCGGCGGCGAAACCCGCCTGCAGCGGACCGCCGAGTGCCTGCGAAAGGTACATGTTCACAACACGTTTGGTGCTGCGCAAGGCCTCCACCGGCTGGGCGGCCAACCGTTCGGCGAGCAGCCGGGCTTCGGCGAGCAGTTGCTCCGGCGGAACGACACGGGTGGCTAGGCCGAGTTGGACCGCGGTAGCCGCATCGATGCGATTGCCGGTGAACAGGTATTCCCTGGAACGCAGGATCGGGGTGAGCAACGGCCAGAATGCGGCGCCGCCGTCGCCTGCGACCAGGCCCACCGCGACGTGCGGATCGGCCAGATGCGCCCGCTCCGATATGAGCACGACATCGCACAGGACGGCCACGCTCGCCCCCAGTCCCACCGCCGCGCCGTTGACGGCGGCGATCACCGGCAGCGGAAACCGCAGCAACTCCTCGACGATCTGCGCACCCTCTCGGATACTTTCGTCCCGCGCGGCCGGATCGTCGAGAAATGAAGTGATCCAATCCAAATCGCCACCGGCAGTGAAGGCGCGGCCCGCGCCGGTCAGGATCACCACCCGAGCCTCCTGATCCGCCGCCAACTGCCGCCAGACATTGGCCAGCGCCCAGTGCAGCGCGGCGTCGACCGCGTTCAAATCGTCGGGCCGGTTCAGGACAACCGTGCGGATCGGCCCATCGCATTCGACCGTCAGCGCGGCCGGTAGGTCGTACTGCACGTCGCTCACACACCCGTCGGGTCGGAATACAGCCCGGCTAGACCGGCACGATCGATGCTGCGGGTCAGCAGATCCTCGGTGGCCGAGCGTCCCAGCGGCAGTCGGCGGATCGGTCTGCTGTAACGCGATAACCACGACAGCGCCGACTCGTCGCAGAAGCCGAGTGCGCCGTGCAGCTGGTGCGCGACGCGGAAGACGATATCGGCGGCCTCCAATGCGGCCAGCCGCAGCGCCAGCGCATCGCCGACCGCGGCATCGCTGCCGGTATCGATGCTCCACAATGCGTACCGGGCCAGCATCTCCACGCCCCGGCGCTCGACCTCCGCATCGGTCAACTGGAACTGCACCGCCTGGAACTGCGCGAGCGGACGGCCGAACTGCTCGCGCGTCATGATATGCGTGCGCGCGAGATCCATTGCGCGGTCAAGCATTCCGAGGAGCGTCCAGCACGGCAGCACCAGCCCCAAAGCCATATGCGTCGTACCGGCCTGACCGGAGTCGCCCCAGCGTGAACGCCCCTTGCTGTCGATCGGGTGCACATCCAACTGTGCGACGAACATCGATTCTCGCGGCGAAGATTCCGCCTGTCGCACCGACGCACGCCCGAGTGCACCGTCCAGTGTTACTGCCCCCCAACGCAAGTCGAGATCCGCCACCGGACCGGCCGGTTCCCCACCGGACACCACGACCAGTCCGTCGACACCCAGTCCGACCGGCCGCGCCAACCGCTCGGCCACCGGATACGGCAGCGCCCAGTAGCCCGCACTACGGCACAACGCGGCAGCGGCTTCCAACTCGGCGGCATCGCGCGACGGCTCGAGCTCCCATGCACCGAGTTCGGCGAGCACCGACGCGATCAGCGTCCGCCGCACCCCGGGCTCCGCCTCGCTCCGCCGCACCAACTCGTCGCCCCCGGCAGCCTGCAGCGCCCGCCGCATCTGCCTACCGAATTCCTGTGCCTCCGAACATAGTTCGATATTCACGCCGCCTCCCCCACCCTGCCGAACACCCGCACCGCCAACTCGTCGCCCCCGACCACATGCAGCACCGGTCTACCGAACTCCCGCGCCTCCGAACATTGCTCGATTTTCATGCCGCCTCCCCCGCCCTGCCGGACGCCCGCAGTAGCGACCGGGCCAGCAGAATCCGCTGCATTTCGATACTTCCCGAGGCGACCGTCGCGGCGTTGGCGTACCGCCAGTGATCCTCCACGGCACGTCGGAACCGTTGTTGCGCTTGATCATCCGTGGCGGCGAAGGCGGCGATCTCGGAAAGCACCGCCGCGCTGTCCTGGTCCAGCCGTGTCACCGCGATGCGATAGGCCGCGGCGTCGCCGGGTGTGACCTGCCCGGCGCTCTGCAGCGAAAGGACCTGGTAGGCGAGTAGGCGGGCCCGCCGGCAGTGTGTGAGCAGGCGCGCCCAGCTGCCGCGCAGCTCGCGGGGCAACTCGTCCCAGCGCTCACCCAGTACCGCGGGTGCGGCCTGCAGCAAACGTTCGCAGCGGGCATACCGGGCGATGCCGACCCGCTCGAAGGCCAGCACCTCCTGCACCACCGGCCAACCGTTGCCGACCTGACCGAGCACGTCGGCCTCGGTGGCCCGGACGCCGTCGAAGAAGACCTCGTTGAGGTGATGCGGTCCGAGCATGGACCGGATGGGGCGGACCTCGATGCCCGGATCCGACATCGGCAGCAGGAATACGGTCAGCCCCTGCTGCTTGCGTTCCCCTTTGGAAGTCCGCGCGAGCAGAAAGCACCACTGCGCCATGGTGGCGTAGGAGGTCCAGATCTTCTGGCCGGAGATGCGCCAGCCGTCGCCGTCGCGGCGGGCCACCGTGCGCAGCGATGCGAGATCGGAACCGGCATCGGGTTCGCTGAAGCCCTGACACCAGATCACCTCGCCGCGCGCGATCGGCGGCAGGTGCTTGCGCTGCTGTTCCGGGGTTCCGTGTCGCATGATGGTCGGGCCCACCCAGTTGACGCCCATATATTGCGCACCGCGCGGCTCGTGATGCGCCCACATCTCTTCCCGGACCACGGTCTGTTCCCAAACCGAGGCGCCGCGACCGCCGAATTCTTCCGGCCAGGCCAGACACAGCAGGCCGCGATCGGCGAGGATGCGGGAAAACCGCTGGGCGACAGCCAGATCCGCGGGATCGTCGGTGAAAGCGCCGAGAAAATCCGCGGAGACCTCGGCGGCTACCAGCCGGCGTAGCTCACTGCGTAGCTCGGCGGCGGCCTCACCCATCGTGAAGTCCATAGGGCGGACATTACGTCAATCCTCATAAGGATAGCAATATTTGAATGGTCACGAGCCTATGCGTAAACTCCCTGCATGGATGAAAGGCGGCTTGCGATGGACGAGAGGCGGTCTGCGTGACCAACGCCCGGCGCGGCCGGATTCCGCAACGCCGCATCGCGGAGAGCGTCGCCGCGGAGTTGCGCGCGCGCATCCTGTCCGGCGACGACGACTACCGGCTCCCCACCCAGGATCAGCTGGTGCAGGATTTCGGTGTCAGCTACCCCTCGATCCGAGAGGCGCTGCGAATCCTGGAGACCGAGGGTCTGGTCACCGTCCGTCGCGGCAATGTCGGCGGCGCCGAGGTGCACCGCCCGGACCAATCGTCGGCGGCATATCACCTCGGTCTCGCACTCCAGGGCGCCCGGGTCACGCTGGGCGATCTCGCCGCGGGCCTGCGGACGCTGGAGCCCATGTGCGCCGCCGAATGCGCCCGCCGCGAAGACCGCGGCGAGGTGGTCGTGCCCGCACTCGAGGCCAATATCGAGGCATCGGCGGCATTGATCGGCGAAGGCCTGCCCTTCACCCATACCGCGCGCGACTTCCACGATCTCATCGTCTCGTTCACCCCGAACGCGACGATCCGCTACGTGGTCAGCAGCCTCGTCGCACTGTGGTCGTCGCAGGAGGAGGCCTGGGCCGAGGTACTCACCAAACGCGGTGAATACCCCTCCGAGGCCGAGTCCGAGGAATCCGTTCGCACCCACCGCCGCCTCCTGAAGGAAATCGCGGCTGGACGGGCCGAGGCGGCGGAGCGGCTCTATCGGGCCCACCTCACCGCGACCCAAGCATTGGTACTGGAGCGTTTCGACAACGGCATCGTCAACGCCACCTCCGACATGGCGCGCCAGGCGATTCAGGCCAGTCGAGGGCCACGGATCTAGTACCCCGTCCAGATGGGTTGCCGCACGATCAGGTCCGGTTCGCTCGCCGAGCGCAGTCGAAACGCGGCACGACACGCCTCGCGGCACCGCCATATGACTGCGCTCGTCGGACCCCGGTTGCCTCGGAAGGCAACTGGGCGCGGCACCAGCGTCCGGACTCACATCGCGGGAAAGGCGATGGATTTGAGCTCGGTGTACTGGTCGAATCCGGCGGTGCCGTTCTGGCGGCCCACACCGCTTGCCTTGTATCCGCCGAACGGGGTGTCCGCGCCGCAGCCCGCGGTGCCGTTGATGCCGATGAAGCCCGCGCGCAATCGTGCGGCGACGGCCATTGCGTGCTCCACGGACTCCGACATCACGTTGCCCGCAAGGCCGTACGGGCTGTCGTTGGCTATGCGAACCGCATCGTCCTCGTTGTCGTAGGGGATGACGACCAGCACCGGACCGAAGATCTCCTCCTGGGCGATGGTCATCGAGTTGTCCACATCGACGAAAAGCGTTGGCTCGATAAAGAATCCCCTGTCGAAGCCTTTTGGTTGCTCGGCGCCGCCGACGAGCAACGTGGCGCCTTCGTCGATACCGGTCCGGATATAGCCGCGAATGCGGCTGCGTTGCTTATCGGAGATGACCGGACCGCACAGCGTGGCGGGATCCTGCGGGTCGCCCGGAGCAACCCCTCATACATCGCCTTCAGAATCGCGACACCCTCGTCATACCTCGACCGCGGCAACAACAGTCGCGTGGGATTGGCGCAACCCTGGCCGGCGTGCATACACGGCGCAATACCCATCATGCAGCCCAAGGCCAGGTCGGCATCCTCCAGCACGATGGTCGCCGATTTGCCGCCGAGCTCGAGGAACAGACGCTTCATCGTCGCCGCGCCCTTCGCCATGATTCGTTTACCGACGGCGGTGGAACCGGTGAAGGAGATCATGTCGACCTTTCCGGACAGCGTCAGTTCCTCGCCGACCAGATGATCCGATGCGGTGACGACATTCACGACACCCGGTGGTATGTCGGTCTTTTCGGCGATCAACCGGCCGAGCCGGGTAGCATTGAACGGGGTGTCCGGTGCGGGCTTCAGCACGACGGTGTTGCCGGTCGCCAATGCTTGACCGACCTTGTGGATGGTGACCTCGAAGGGGAAGTTCCACGGCACGATCGCGCCGACTACGCCCACCGGCTCACGCCAGACCTGCCTGGTCGTGTGCACGCCCGTGACCGACACCAGCGCATCGCCGAGGGAGGTTCGCCACGGATAACTGTCGATCAGCTCGGCCGGATACCTGAGCGCATCCGCCAGTGGCGCGTCCAGTTGCGGACCCATCGTGATCGCCCGCGGGCAGCCGGCCTCGAGTATGAGTTCCTCGCGCAATTCCTCCCGCTCGGACTCCAACGCGACCTGCAACTGCAGCAGACAGCGTTGCCGAAAGACATGATCGGTGGACCAGGCCGTTTCGTCGAAGGCTCGGCGGGCGGCATCGATAGCCACCAGCATATCGAGTTCCGATGCGTCGGCGACGGCACCGAGCACCTCCTCGGTGGCGGGGTTGATGTTGTCGAACGTCCCGGCCCCGCCGTCGACGAGCTCCCCGTCGATCAACATCCTCGATTCGAAGCGAGCCCGGGATGGCAGCCGGCGGGGTGGGTAAGCACAGTGTCAGGCATTTCTCTCACTCTCGTGCGAAGGGAGGTCGGCAGGTAGCGGGTGGCTCGCGGCACCGGATCGTGGAATCCCCAGCATCAGACGGGTCAGGTGGTGCAAGGCCGCGGCGGGCAGAATACGACTGGCGATCAACAGCATTCGCGCATCCGGGCCCACTGCGCGGCGCACGAACGGTGCGGTACCGCCGAGCGCTCGGGCGAGTCCGGCAGCGAACTGTTCCGGCGAGCGGGCCGCGTACTTCATCGCCGCCCGCCCGCGCCGGTCCATGGTGCGGTGATGGCGGGCGTACGGCCCGTCGAGATCACGGCAATCGGTGGTCCCCGCATCGGTGATGATGTCGGTGTCGTAGGTCCCCGAGACCAGGACCGTGACCCCGACGCCGAACGGCGCGACCTCGATGGCCATCGATTCACCCCACCGCTCGAGTGCGCCCTTGACCGCGGAATACGCTGCCGTAGCAGGCATTCCCCGCACACCGGCCTGGCTGGAAACCAACACGATGCGCCCACGGCCCGCCGTCCGCATCGCAGGCAGGAGCGCCTTGGTGAGCGCAACCGGACCGAACAGGTTGGTCGCGAACATCCGCTCCCACAGGTTCACCGGTGTCTCCTCGACCATTCCGGCCGCCGAGACACCGGCGTTGTGCACCACCGCGTGGGGAGCACCGACCGCACGGACGATGGCAGCCGCGGCCTCCTCGATCGACGACGGGTCGGTCAGGTCGAGCCGGACGCCAATCAAGCGCGGATCACCCTGTTGCGCACCGGTTTTCGCGCGCAGCTGATCGAGCCCGGTATCGACGGAACGCATGGCCGCGACAACTCGCCACCCCCGCCGGTAGAGATACGCCGCGGAGGCGAGTCCCAGACCTCTCGAAGCCCCGGTGATGACAACGCTGCGCGATTCGTTCGGCATAGATCCTCCGTGTCGTTCGGCGCAAATTGAACCTAATATTTGTTCAGACGCTAACGGCAGGTGGATCGGTCGGTCAATCACTATCGGTCCCACACCACTTCGAGGTGCGGCGGGGATCGGAAGAACGTGCCCGCGACGTACGGCGTCAGGGCCTCGGGGTCCAGGCGCAGCCCCGGCAACCGGTCCAGCAACGCTTCGAAGATCGCGATGCTCTCGAGCCGGGCGAGATGCATGCCGAGGCAGACGTGCGCGCCATGACCGAAACCGATGTGCGGCTTGCGTTCCCGGAAAATGTCGAAGCGCTCGGGATCGACCCACCTGCGCTCGTCGCGGTTGGCGCTGCCGAGGTTGACCGCCATCAACGAACCCGCCGGAATCGCTACACCGTGGAACTCGATATCGCATGTCGTCTCGCGCATGAAGTTCAGCAGCGGCGTTTCCCAGCGGATGCCCTCCTCGATCGCCTGGGGCAGCAAGTCGCGGTCGACCTGGACCGCGGCCAGTTGATCCGGGTGCGTCAGCAGTGCGAGCGCCAAGCTGGCGGTGGATCGCGAGGTGGTTTCCGCACCCGCGGGCAAGAGGTTTCGCAGGAAGCCGTAGATCTGCTCATCGGACATCTTGACGCCGTCGATATCAGCCTGCGCCAGCACGGTGATCAAGTCGTCGCGGGGCGCGCGCCGACGCTCGGCGAGGATACCGACGAAGTACTCACGCAATTGGGCTGAGGCCCGCAGCGCGGTGTCCATATCCGAGTGGAATCCCAGTAACTCGATGGCCAACCGGTGAAACTCCGGAATATCGGATTCGGGCAATCCGATGAGCGCCGCGATGACCCGCACCGGAATCGGCATGAACACCTGCTCCACCAGATCGGCCCGCCCGATATCGCGAAACCTGTCGACGGTGCGCTGCACCAGTGGGCGGACCAACTCGCCCTCCCAGCGCCGCATCGACGAACGGGCGAAAGCGAATTCGTGCAGCTTGCGATAGATCTGATGCTCGGGCTCCTGCATCTCAAGGATCGTCGGCCCCTGCAGCGGACGCACGATCGCCTCGTAGCACCGTGTGCTGAAGGTCTTGTTGTCGGTGAATACCGATTTCATCGCGTCGAACGTGTATGCCGAAAAGATCTGCTGACCGTCTGCCGGATTGTCGAATATGGACATCTCCGGCCACCCCGGATGTACCGCCGCCCGCGCCCGCAAGTCGGCCAGCATCGGATACGGCGACGCATCGCCGTCGGCGCCCATGCCCGCATCGAATCTGGCCTGCGCGTCCTTGACGCCCTGTGTCAGTTCATCGGCCATGTGACGACTCCTCGACGTACCTAACTTTTGTTCGGATCGTAACCCTTCGCACAGCCGCCCGAAGGCCGTTGACCAAATATCTGTTCAGAGCTACAGTCCGAACGAACGGTAGACAAGGAGCGCGGTATGGGCATGAACGACTTCGTACTCGTCTCGGTCGACGACCATCTCGTCGAACCGCCGGACATGTTCGACAACCACATCCCCGCCAAGTACAAAAACGATGTGCCCAAGCTCATCCAGCGAGCGGACGGCACCGATGCGTGGGTATTCGAGGGACAGGAAGCCACCAATGTCGGCCTGAACGCGGTCGCGGGCCGACCCCCGGACGAGTACGGCGCCGAGCCGACCAAACTGAGCGAGATCCGCGACGGCTGCTACAACATCCACGAGCGCATCCGCGATATGAACGCCAATGGCGTTGCCGCGGCGCTGAATTTCCCGTCCTATCCGCAATTCTGCGGGCAGTACTTCGCCCGCGCCAAGGACAAGGATCTGGGCCTGGCCGTACTGCGGGCCTACAACGACTGGCACATCGACGAGTGGTGCGGCGCCTACCCGGGACGAATGATCCCGCAGGCGCTGCCCCCGATCTGGGACCCGGAACTCATGGCCGAGGAGGTACGGCGGGTGGCGAAGAAGGGCTGCCACGCCGTCACCTTCTCCGAGAACCCGACCAAACTGAATTATCCCTCACTGCACGACCCACACTGGGATCCGTTCTGGCAGGCGTGCAGCGACGAGAACACCGTGGTGAATCTGCATATCGGCTCCTCGTCGAGCGTGGTCATCACCTCGATCGACGCACCGGTCGACGTGATGATGACCTTGCAGCCCATGAGCATCGTGCAAGCCGCCGCCGACCTCGTCTGGTCGCCGATGCTGCGCAAGTTCCCGGATCTGACCTTCGCACTGTCCGAGGGCGGGATCGGCTGGGTGCCGTACTTTCTCGAACGCGTCGATCGGGTGTACAAGATGCACCGCGCGTGGACGCACCAGAACTTCGGTGACCGGCTGCCCAGTGAGGTCTTCCTCGAACGCATCGCACTGTGCTTCATCGACGATGGCTTCGGCGTCGAGAACCGGCACAAACTCGATCTCGACATGGTCGCCTGGGAATGCGATTATCCGCATTCGGACTCCACCTGGCCACTGGCTCCGGAGACGCTCGCCCACTACCTCGACGGCGTGCCCGACGCCGAAATCGACAAGATCACCCACGCGAATGCGTTGCGGCTGTATTCCTTCGACATGTTCAAACATCTGCCCGAGCAGGACGCCACGGTCGGCGCACTGCGGGCGCAGGCCACCGACGTCGACCTGGGATTCCGTTCATCCGAACGCCTCAAGAAGACCGGTACCGACACCGTGACGGTCCTGGACCTGGCCCGGCAACTGCCGACGCCGTCGGCTTGAGACCCTCTGCTACCTTTGAACAAACATTGGGTAGCCCATATTGTCAGGGGTCCCTTAACGGCGGCGAGGTGTCGGGGAGGTGTTGTGGGGCGTGGCCAGGGCAAGCCGGCGCAGCGCGATGTGCAGCCGCGCGCCATCGCCGCCGATATCGGCCACGCCTACGACGACGGCACCCGACGCACCGAGATCCTGCAGACCGCCGCATCCCTGATCGCAACCTCGGGGCTGCGCACGTCGCTGCAGGAGATCGCCGACGCGTGCGGCATCCTCCCGGGCAGTCTGTACCACCATTTCGAATCCAAGGAAGCCATCCTCGTCGAACTGCTGCGCCGCTATCACGCGGACCTCGACCAGGTCGCGCAGCGGGCACAGGACCGGTTGAACCATCCGGACTCGCGCCCGCCTTTCGACCGAATCGTCGAGCTCGGTTCGGCGATCGCGCAGTGCGCGGTCGCCCATCGTGCCGCACTGCAGATGTCGTTCTACGAGGGGCCGAGCTCGAAACCCGAACTCGTCGAATTGACCAGGCAGCGACCGACGGCCGTACTCGAGGCAATGCT
The DNA here is from genome assembly GCF_042869435.1 of Nocardia sp. NPDC006982. Lineage (NCBI taxonomy): Bacteria > Bacillati > Actinomycetota > Actinomycetes > Mycobacteriales > Nocardiaceae > Nocardia > Nocardia sp. NPDC006982. The sequence continues at coordinate 1,823,257 of NZ_JBIAFV010000001.1, forward strand.
GCAAACCCTGCGCGCCGCGAGGTGGAGCGGGTACTTGCGGGCCGATGTCGATCTGCCGATATTGGCCGATCGGATCTGTCAGACGATGCTGCAGGTCGGTTTGGACGTCATCCGGCACAAGGGAACGCCGGACAAGCTGGCCACCTTGCTGTGCCGAATTCTATTGGAGGGCTTGGCCACACGGCAGCACACCGATGCGGAGCTCGACCGTTCCGCCGCCTTCCTCGCCGCCGACGAAGTCGTCCGGAGCTGGTCCGAGGAGAGCGAGCCCGATGACAAGGCGGCTCGCGTCCGCGCGGTCGCGCGGGCCGAATTCGGTCGACGCGGATATGAGAATACGACCGTCCGCGATATCGCCTCGGCCGCGGGACTCGGCACCGGAACCGTGTACTGGCTGATCGGCTCGAAGGAGGAGCTGCTCGCCTCGATTATGCAGTCCTTCGGCGAGAAGATCGGCCTCGGCTGGACGAATGTGCTGCGGTCGGATGCCTCGGCGGTCGAGAAGCTGGATGCGCTGAGCTGGATCAATACCAACGCGCTGGATCGTTTCGGTGACGAGTTCCGCATCCAACTGGCGTGGATGCGGCAGTCGCCGCCCGACACCCCGAATCCGGGCTGGCTCTTCACGAAGCGGCTGCGGCAGATGAAGACATTGCTCGCCGAAGCGATTCGATCGAATGAGATCGAGATCGACAGTCCGTCGAACGAGATGCTCGCCCGCTGCGTGATCGCCGTGGGCTGGATCCCGGAGAACATCCTGCGGGATATCGGGACTCACGCGTCCCAGACTCACGTCCGCGACACCGTGTTGCGCGGCGTCATCGACCGAGCGGGTTGATTCGTAAGAACCGGCAGCGCGGCACGCTGGCCGGTCTGCTCTGAACAAATTTTAGGTTAGAAGTCTCCGTGACGGGGCAGGGCAAGCCGCGATGACCGCGACCGCGATGCGTGTCGTGAACACCATCCCGTTCGTGGTGGATGCGCGAGCCGGATTGCTCAGTTCCCTCGATATGCCGACCACACTGCCACGGTACATTCGAGTAAGCGCGAGAACATCATTCTCAAATCTCGGAATGCCTACTGGCGAAATTCGACCAGTCAAGTATTGCTATCCTTATGAGGATTGAAGTAGCGTGAGCCCACGAAAAGTGGCCTGCGTCACGACCGCCGACCCCGGCCCGGCGTGCAGCACCACATCGTGGACATCGACCTTCTCTTCGCATGGGAGGCCCCGCCTTGACTCGAGGGGCGCGCTATACCAGCACCGCACCAGTAACTCTCGCCGCAGGCTGGAGTCTGGAACGACTCACACCGCCGAGCCGGCTGTTCGGCGCCAACGGATTACGCACCGGTCCCGACGGCCGCATCTACGTCGCCCAGGTGACCGGCAGCACGATCAGCGCACTGGACGTCAGTACCGGACAGGTGGAAACCATCAGCGCAAAGGGGGGCGACATCATCGCACCCGATGACGTCGCCTTCGACGACGCGGGCAATCTCTACGCCACCGAGGTGATGGACGGCCGGGTCAGTGCGCGTGGCACGGACGGCCGCAGTCGGCTACTGCGCGACGATCTGCCCAGCGCCAACGGCATTACCGTGCATCAGGGGCGACTGTTCGTGAACGAATGCCGCGTCGGCGGGCGGCTGATGGAACTGCCGCTCGACGGCAGTGCACCGCGCGTCCTGGTGGAGAACATCGCGATGCCCAATGCCATGGAGGTCGGACCCGACGGCCTCCTGTACTACCCGGTGATGGGGACCAACGACATCTGGCGCATCGATCCCGAAGGTGGCGAACCCGAACGCGTCGTGGGCGACCTCGGCGTCCCCGACTCGGTGAAATTCGATGCCGAAGGATTCATCGTCTCCACTCAGGTGGCCAGCGGCGAGGTGCTGCGCGTTAATCCGCGCAACGGCGAACGCCAGGTGCTGGCCGCCCTGACGCCGGGACTGGACAACTGCACCTTCGTCGACGGTCGGCTGTTCGTCTCGCACTTCACCGGTGCGATCACCGAAATCCTCGGCGGCGGCGAAACCCGGGAAACCCTTCCGGGCGGCCTGAATTGGCCGCTGGATCTGACCGTCGGACCCGACGGAATCCTGTACGTCGCCGACGGCACCTATTTCTACGCGCTGCCGCCCGGCGGCGAACCGCAAACGGTCGGGATGCTCTTCACACCGGGCTACCCGGGCTTCCTCCGCGGCGTAATCGCCGTCGGCCCAGGCGAATTCATCGTCACCACCGCGAACGGCGAGGTAGGCCGCTACCTTACCGGTGCATCCGAAACCGAGGTGCTGGCCGAGGGATTCGACCAACTCTACGGCGTGGCAGTGGCACCGGGCGGGGCCGTCGTGACCGCCGAACTCGGCCGGGGGCGGGTGCTGTCGATCCGGTCCGGCACGGTCGAGGTGCTGGCCACTGGGCTGAACGAGCCGCTCGGAGTCGCCTTCGGCGCGGACGGCACCTGTCTGGTCTCCGAATCCGGTGCGGGACGGATCATTTCGATCACGGGCGCGGGAACCGACACGGTTGTCGACGGCTTGGACAAACCGCAAGGCATCCTCGTCCGCGACGGAGAGCTGTTCGTGGTCGACGCCGGAGCCAAAACACTGATCAGTGTCGATCTGGCCACCAACGCTCGCCGGATCATCGCCCGTGACCTGCCGGTCGGCGCACCGGCCGGGGTAACGCCCAAACCGCTGCACGGTTTGCCACCATTCTCCGGACCGCAGGGGCCCTTCGCCGGGATCGCCGCCGGTCCGGACGGCGCGCTATACCTTTCCGCCGATGCCGAGGGCAGTGTCATGGCGCTGCGCCGGACCGAATGAGCCGGTTATGACCAACGCGCACAACGACTTCTTCGGCCTCGGCGGACGCATTGTCATCGTCTCCGGCGCAGGCGGCGGCGGTATCGGCACCGCGGTGACACGCATGGTCGCGCGGGCCGGGGCCACCGTGCTCGCGGTGAGCCGATCCGCGGAAAATCTCGGCAAGCACATCGAACCGCTCGCCGCCGAGGGACTTTCGGTCCTGCCGCTGGCGGCCGACGCGTCCACCGACGTCGGTGTCGCCACGGTGCTGGAGCGGGCGCGCCGGCTCGACGGCGAACTGTACGGGCTGGTCAATGTGGCAGGCGGCGCCGCGCCGTCGACCTGGATGCCCTCGACCCGGGTGACCCGCGCCGACTGGCGTGCCCTGTTCACCCAGAACCTCGAAACGATGTTCTTCATGAGCCAGGCGGTCGCGGCGGAGCTGAAGTCGCGGGGCCGTCCGGGATCGATCGTCTCGATCTCATCGATCAGCGGTATGAATACCGCGCCGTTCCATATCGCTTACGGCACAGCCAAAGCCGCGCTGGTGGCGGCCACCCGGACCATGGCCGTAGAACTTGCGCTCGATGATATCCGCGTCAATGCCGTCGCCCCCGGTGTGACGGAAACGCCCGCCTCGGGCGCCTATGTCGGCGATGATGTCGAGCGCGACCGACGGGCCATCGCCATGGGCCGCCGCGGCCGGCCACACGAGCAGGCGGGGACGATTCTGTTCCTGCTGTCGGAGCTGTCGAGCTACATCACCGGGCAGACCCTGCTCGTGGACGGCGGGCTGAATCTCAAATGGCCCCACCTGGGCGCCGACAATACCTCCCTATTTCTCGAGGACGAGTCGTTCCGCGCGGCAATCACCCACTGACATCAGGAGAATGCCATGACCGAAACCGTCGAGAATGCACAAGCACCGGCCGAGCCGTTGTCGACGCCGATGACGATCGGCGTGGAGGCGTATCTGTCCGAGCAGTACGCCCGCGCCGAGCGGGACAGGCTGTGGGCCAAGGTATGGCAACAGGTCTGTCGCGTGGAAGAGATTCCACGGGTCGGCGACTTTCTCACCTACGACATCCTCGACGACTCGTTCATCATCCTGCGCACCGCGCCGGACACCATTCGCGCCTACTACAACGTCTGCGCGCACCGGGGCCGCCGACTGATCGACACCCCACGCGGCGCACACGACGCCCGCGGCAGCCGCAAACAGTTCGTCTGCGGTTTCCACGGGTGGCGCTACAACCTGGAGGGCCAGAATACCTTTGCACCCGAACGCGCGGACTGGACCTGCGGGCTGACCGAGCGCAACGACGGACTGCAGCGGGTCTCGATCGACACCTGGGGCGGCTGGGTCTGGATCAATATGGATCCGGAATGCGAACCGCTGCGGGAATATCTGGAACCCGCCGCCGGTCTACTCGACCCCTTCCACCTGGAGAATATGCGCTACCGGTGGCGGCGGTGGCTGACCTTCGACTGCAATTGGAAGGTCGCCTTCGAGGCGTTCATGGAGACCTACCACGTGCCCTACACCCACCCGGAGTTCATGAATTTCGGCAACTTCCTCGGCTGGGGACGGGCCCAGGGCAAGCACAGCAATATCGGCTACGACGCGCCGAAGGGTATGGAGGAGAACCAGGGCAAGCTGCGGCTCGGCAGCGGCCCCGACGCCCGCCTGTCCACCGCCCAGCTGCAGAACTTCACGTGGGACAACGCCAATACCAACACCACCGAATCGATGGTCGCGGTCGCCAATCGGCTGGCCGATGAGCTGCCCGAGGGCACGTCCCCCACCGAGGTGTTGCGGTATTGGCTGGACACGTGCCGGCGCGAGGATGCCGAGCGCGGCGTGATCTGGCCGACCGTCGACCCCGAGACCGTCGCGAAGAGCGGCACCGCATGGCAGATCTTCCCCAATTTCCAGATCGGCCATGCGCTGAACAACATGCTGTGCTACCGATTTCGGCCCTACGGCTACAACCCCGACAAATGCATTTTCGAGGCCGCCGTATTCGAACTGTTCCCGGCGGGCGAGGAGCCGGAAACGGAGTGGATCTACACACCGGTCGGCGATAAGGACTGGCGGACGGTGCTGCCGCAGGACTTCGACAATATGGCCGCGGTCCAGCAGGGCATGAAATCGCGCGGATTCTCCGGCCCCAAACCCAACCCGTATCGCGAACGCACCATCGTCAACCTGCACCACAACTTGGCCAGGTACATGGGTACCGGCGAGCCGCGCGAACTGCGCTGACTGACAAAGGAATTGGCATGCGAGACTGCGAACCCACGCAGACCCCCGAGGTCGATAAGGCGGCCCTCAGAGCGAAGTACCTGGTCGAGCGGGACAAACGCCTGCGCACCGACGGCGGTAACCAGTATCTGCAGGCCGAGAACGAATTCGCGGAGTTCTACGAGGGTGATCCGCACCTGCCGGTTGTGCCGCGGGAGCCGATCACCGATGACATCGAGGTGTTGGTCATCGGTGGCGGTTTCTCGGGTCTCATTACCGCACACCGCTTACTGCAGGCCGGTGTCACCGACTTCCACATCATCGAATTGGGCGGCGATTTCGGCGGCGTCTGGTACTGGAACCGCTACCCGGGCATCCAGGTCGACTCGGACTCCTATTGCTATCTCCCGCTGCTCGAGGAAACCTGCTTCATGCCGAAGGAGAAGTTCTCCCACGGTGACGAATGTTTCGAACACGCCCAGCGCATCGGGAAGCATTTCGGCCTCTACGAGAAGGCGATCTTCCATACTCTGATCCGCTCGCTGGAATGGGATGAGCAGCTCCAGCGCTGGCGCATCGCCACCAACCGTGGCGATCAGATCCGCGCCCGCTTCGTCGTCATGTGCCAGGGTCCGTACAACCGGCCGAAGCTGCCGGGCATCCCCGGGATCACCGATTTCAAGGGGCACACCTTCCACACCGCACGCTGGGACTACGAGTACACCGGCGGCGATCTGCACGGTGGGCTGGACAAGATCGCCGACAAGAAAATCGCGATCATCGGCACGGGCGCGAGTGGCGTCCAAGCGATCCCGCACCTGGCGCGCGGCGCCCGGCACCTCACTGTTTTCCAGCGGACGCCTTCCTACATTTTCGAGCGCGACAACCACCCCACCGATCCCGAGTGGGTGCGGACACTGCAACCGGGCTGGCGGGCCGAGCGGCAGCGCAACTTCCATAACGCGGCCTTCGCCTTCTACTCCCCCGGCGAACCGGACCTCATCTGTGACGGTTGGACCGAGGTCGCCCGCAACCTGGCCGCCAAGCTGAATCGCGGCAATCGCTGGGCGGAGCTGACGCCCGAGAAGTTCATGGAGTGGAAGGAAGACGAGGACTACCGGGCGATGGAACGGCTCCGGCGGCGCGTCGAGGAGATCGTCGAGGATCCGCAGACGGCGGAAAAGCTGAAGCCGTACTACCGCAATATGTGCAAGCGGCCGGTCTTCAACGACGATTACCTGCCGACCTTCAATCGTGCGAACGTCACGCTGGTCGATGTGTCGGAGACCAAAGGTGTCGAACGCATCACCGAAAAGGGCGTTGTCGCGGGCGGTTTCGAGTACGAGGTCGACTGCATCATCTTCGCGAGCGGCTTCGAGATCACCACCGCCCTGGACCGCCAACTCGATATCGAGCCGTTCGCGGGCCGTGCAGGCAGGTCGCTCTACCACCACTGGGGCAAGGGTTTCCGCACACTGCACGGCGTTATGGCGCACGGGTTCCCCAACCACTTCGCCACCGGTTTCATCCAGGGCGGCGTGACGGCGGCGACGACTCTGATGTTCGAGCAGCAGGCCGATCACATCGCCTACATCATCAAAGAGGCGCAGAACCGTGGCGCGGCCACCGTGGAGCCGACCGAGGAAGCCGAGGCGGAGTGGGTCCGGACAATCCGGGCGAACGCCTTCGACAACAGCACCTTCGTCATGGAATGCACGCCCGGCTACTACAACGGCGAGGGCGAGCCGAACGGGCGGTCGTTCCTCGGTGACCCCTTCTGGGGTGGCTTCTACGTACTCGAGGAGTTGCTGCAGGCCTGGCGCGATGCGGGCGACCTGCAGGGCTTGACGCTGAGCAAGTGACGGACATCGACCTATCGGGAGAGGAAACTCATTGTCCGAACTCAGATTCGACGATCGTGTCGCCGTAATCACCGGCGCGGGACGCGGTTTGGGGCGCGCATACGCCGAACTGCTTGCCGCCCATGGCGCGAAGGTCGTCGTCAACGACGTCGGCGGCACGATGCGCGGCGACGACGTCGAGGGTGATGTCGCGGCCGAGGCGGTGCGGGCGATCACCGAGGCCGGTGGCACGGCGGTCGCGTCCACCGAATCGGTCACCACGCCCGCGGGCGGTCAGGCGATCATCGATACCGCGTTGGACGCCTACGGCCGCATCGACATACTCATCCACAATGCGGGCAACGTGCGCTACGGCTCATTGACCGAGTTGAGCTACGAGGATTTCGACGCCGTCGTGGACGTGCACCTGCGCGGCGCCTTTCACATGGTGCGGGCGGCATTCCCCTGGATGAGCCAGGCGGGCTACGGACGAGTGGTCCTGACGTCGTCGATCGGCGGCATGTACGGCAACCTGGCGGTCGCCAACTACGCGGTGGCCAAGGCCGGTGTGATCGGACTGTCCAATGTGGTCGCATTGGAGGGGGCCGAGGTCGGCGTCAAATCGAATGTCATCGTTCCGGCCGCACTGACCCGGCTGGCCGAAGGTCTCGATACCTCCGCCTACCCGGATATGCGCCCCGAGCTGGTGGCACCGACCGTGGGGTGGCTGGCCCACGAATCCTGTTCGGTCAGTGGGGAATTGCTGGTATCGATCGCGGGCCGGGTAGCGCGTGCCTATATCGCCGAGACGCAGGGCGTCTATCAGCCGTCCTGGACCGTCGACGAGGTCGCCGCACGCATCGATGAGATCCGCGACACCAAGAACTCGTGGGTGCTGCCGCCGGTGCCGTCCGCCTTCGGCGAACACATCGGCCGCAGCTTCGCGATGGCTACGGAATGGAAGTGAGCATGAGGGTCAAGGTTTACGAACGCATCCTGGACCTGTTCGAGGCCGAAGGAATCAATACCCTGTTCGGCATCCCGGACCCCAACTTCGTGCACCTGTTCCAGCGCGCCGAAGAGCGCGGCTGGCAGGTCGTGGCACCGCATCACGAAGAGTCCGCCGGTTTCATGGCCGAGGCGGTCTCGCGGATGACCGGCAAAGCGGCGGTGTGCATCGGCACGCTCGGCCCCGGCGTCGCCAATCTGGCGGGCGCCATGATGTGCGCCAAAGTGGAGAATTCGCCGATCATCTTCCTCGGCGGACAGCGCGCCCGCATTACCGAGCAGCGGGTGCGTCGCGGGCGGATCCAGTTCGTGAAGCAGTCCGGGCTGTTCGAACCGTCGGTGAAGTATGCGGCGAGCATCGAATACGCGGATCAGACCGATGAAATCATCCGGGAGGGCCTGCGCAAGGCACTCAGCGGGACGCCGGGGCCGGTCTATATCGAGTATCCGTCGCACGTCATCCTCGAAGAGCTCGACGTCGCACCGGCATTACCGCCGGAGAGGTATCGCCTCGTCGGCCAGACCGCGGGACCGGACAAGATCGCCGCGGCCGTCGAGTTGATCCGCGCGGCGCGGCAGCCGGTCCTGCTCGTCGGGCACGGTGTGCACACCGCCCGCGCCGGTGCGTCGGTCAAGGCACTCGCGGACCTCATGGCGGCGCCGGTCATCCAGACCTCCGGCGGCACGTCCTATATCGAGGGACTCGAGGACCGCACCTTCCCCTACGGCTTCTCCCCCTCGGCGGTCGAGGCGGTGGTGCAATCGGATCTGGCCCTGGCCATCGGCACCGAACTCGGTGAGCCGGTGCATTACGGCCGAGGCAGGCACTGGGTCGCGGGTGAGGCCGAGCGCAAGTGGATCCTCGTCGAACAGGACCCCACCGCGATCGGCGTGAACCGGCCCATCGATGTGCCGCTGGTCGGTGACCTGCGCGCGATCGTCCCGCAATTGGTTGCGGCACTGCAGGATTCACCACGCACGGCGTCGCCCGAACTGGCGGGCTGGATCGAGCGGGATGCGGCCCGGCTGGCCGAACTCGCCGAGACCGCCCCCTCCGGTGCCTCCCCCGTCCATCCCGCACGCCTGATCGTCGAGGCGACCAAGGCGTTCCCGCCGGAGGGCATCATGGTCCGAGACGGCGGCGCCACCACGATATTCGGCTGGACCTACTCCCAGGCCAAGCCGCACGACGTGATCTGGAACCAGAACTTCGGGCATCTGGGTACCGGCCTGCCCTATGCGGTCGGCGCATCGGTGGCCGAAGGCCGCAAGCGCCCGGTCATGCTCATCACCGGAGATTCGTCGTTCCAATTCCAGATCGCCGAGTTGGAGACGGCGGCGCGGCTGAATCTGCCGCTGGTAGTCGTGGTCGGGGTCGACTATGCCTGGGGTCTCGAAGTCGGCGTCTACAAGCGCACTTTCGGCCAGGGATCACTGGAGACGGGTGTGCATTGGAGCAAGAACACCCGCTTGGACAAGGTCGCCGAGGGCTTCGGCTGCTACGGCGAATACGTCGAGCGCGATGAAGATATCGCCCCGGCGATCAAACGGGCCTATGCCAGCGGCAAACCGGGCGTCATCCATGTCGCGGTGGACCCGAAGGCGAATTCGGAGGAGATGCCGAGTTATGACGAGTTCCGCACCTGGTACGCGGAGGGGATGCAGTGATGGGTAGGTATTCGAAGTTCTATATCGGCGGGCAGTGGGTCGAGGCGGTCCAAGAGCGGACATTCGATGTTGTCAACCCCGCGACCGAAAAGGTCTGCGGCACAGTCGCATTCGGATCGGCGGCCGACGTCGACCGTGCGGTCGCGGCGGCCCGTGTGGCATTTCCGGCCTGGTCGGAAACCACCGTGGCCGAACGGCTGGATGTGCTGCGCGCCATCGCGGACGCGTACCAGAAGCGCCGTGACGATCTGGGCACCGCGCTGACCGAGGAGATGGGCGCGCCGGCCGGGTTGGCGAATGGTTTCCAACTGGACCTTGCGGCCGGGCATCTCGCCAAGGCGATCGAGGTGCTGGAAACCTTCGCCTTCACCGTGCAGCGCGGGCAAACCCTGATCGTCAAGGAGCCGATCGGGGTCTGCGGCCTGATCACACCGTGGAACTGGCCGTTGAATCAGATTGCGGTGAAGGTATTTCCGGCCCTGGCAACCGGCTGTACCGCGGTGCTCAAGCCCTCGGAGCAGGCTCCGCTCACCGGTCAGATATTCGCCGAAATCCTCGATGCCGCAGGAGTTCCCGCCGGAGTGTTCAATCTGGTGCAGGGCGATGGCCCGAACGTCGGCGTGCCGCTGTCGGCACATCCGGATGTCGACCTGATCTCCTTCACCGGTTCCACCCGCGCGGGCATCGATATCGCCCGCAATGCCGCGCCGACGGTCAAGCGAGTGACTCAGGAACTCGGCGGCAAGAGCCCCAACATCATCCTCGACGACGCCGACTTCGCCGACAATGTCGGCAGGGGTGTATCCGGTGTGATGCTCAATTCCGGCCAAACCTGCAGTGCCACAACGCGTATGCTGGTCCCGCACAGCCGCATGGCGGAGGCCGTCGAGGCAGCACGCGCCGCGGCCGCGCAAGTGACGGTGGGTGATCCGAACGGTGACGCCACGATCGGACCGGTGGTGTCCGGATCACAATTCGCCAAGATCCAGGCGCTGATCCAGCAGGGCATCGACGAGGGCGCAACGCTGGTGATCGGCGGCACCGGCCGCCCCGACGGGCTGGACAAGGGCTACTACGTCAAACCCACGGTATTCGCGAATGTCACCAACGACATGACCATCGCCCGCGAGGAGATCTTCGGGCCGGTGTTATCGATTCTCGGCTACGACGACATCGACGATGCCGTGGCGATAGCCAATGACACCGACTACGGACTGGCAGGCAATGTGGCGGGTGCGGATCTCGACCGGGCCCGCGCCGTCGCCCGCCGCATCCGCGCCGGTTGGGTATCGATCAACGATGCCTTCGACTTCGCCTGCCCCTTCGGTGGTTATCGCAAGAGCGGCAACGGTCGCGAATGGGGCGAATTCGGTTTCGACGAATATCTGGAAATCAAGGGCATCCTCGGATACGCGGACCGGTAGCAGCAGCGATGAATCGCCGCGAAATGAGTTCTCGTACAGGTATTCCCGCCCGTACAGCCATCGTCACTGGCGGCGCTTCCGGTATCGGCAGCGCGATCGCCCGCCGCCTGGCAGACGATGGTGCGCTGGTGGCGATCTTCGATCTCGACGGCGCCGAGGCCGCGGCCGCCGCGATCGAGACGACCGGTGGCCGGGCGATCGGTCGGTCTGTCGATGTGGCCGACCGCGCCGCCATCGATGCCGGTGTCGCCGAGGTCCGCGCCCGGCTGGGCAAGCCCACCATCCTGGTGAACAGCGCGGGGGTCACCATCGCCGGACCGTTCCTCGATATCACCGCCGAGATCTGGAACCGGGTGCTCGCGGTCAACCTCACCGGAACGTTCGACTGCTGCCAGGCGGTACTGCCGGACATGATCGACGAAGGCTGGGGGCGCATCGTCAATATCTCGTCGTCGAGCATGCACTCGGGTGTTCCCGGTATGGCGGCCTACGTATCGTCGAAGGCGGGCGTGGTCGGTCTGACCAAAGTACTGGCACTCGAATACGGCCGAAAAGGCATTACTGTCAACACGATTCCGCCCGGCTTCATCGAAACGCCCATGATGCGCGAGAGTCTGCGCCGAGGGGTGTTCGACCTGGACAAGCAAGTGGCCGCGACCCCGGTGGGCCGGATCGGCCAGCCCGAGGATATCGCCGCAACCTGCGCGTTCCTGGTGAGTGCCGAGGCCGGATACATCACCGGTCAGGTCATCGGCGTCAACGGTGGCCGCAATACCTGACCGACTCGAAAGGATTCGACGACTATGGCACGCATAGCACCGCTGCCCCGCGCGGAATGGTCGGAGGATATGACGGCGTTCATCGCCCGATTCCGCAATTCGGTCATCGGCGAGGAACCGGACGACAGTCACCAGAGCGGTACCAATCTGCTCGGCACATTGGCGGGCTATCCGGCCTTGACGAAGCCGTTCCTCAGCTTCAACCGGCACCTGCTTGCGGAGAACACGTTGTCGGCAAGGCAACGGGAGTTGGTCATCCTGCGCGTCGCGCATCTACGGCACTGTGCCTACGAATGGGCGCAGCACGCGATCCTCGCCGAACGGGCCGGTATTGCTGCCGAAGAGATCGCCCGCGTAGCGCAGGGAGGTCTTCGGGACTGGTCGCAGGGCGAGCGGGCGCTACTGGGCGCGACCGACGAATTGCTCGCCGACGGCACGATCGGCGAGGACACCTGGCACGTTCTCGTCGGCCAGTTCGACGACAAGCAGCTGATGGACCTGGTCTTCACGGTCGGCACCTACGCTTTGGTGGCCATGGCTTTGCGCTCGTTCGGCGTCGAGCCCGAAACCGAACTCCTCCCGCACCTCCCGAACGGCCACTGAATGCGAGCCATATGCTGAGCGACGAATTCGATACGCAGGTAGATACTGCCGCACCCGCGTGGAATCAGGCGGAACTACAACGCCTGATGGATGTGCAGACGTGCGGCGCGGGCCGATATCTGGCCCCGGCTCACGGTCCGACGGCCCGCGATGTGGTCGAAGCCGGACAAATGCTCGGCGACGCGGTGGTGGCCGCGGCCAAACATGCACCGCACCAACGCGTTACCTCGGCATCGATGATCTTCTCACGCGCTGCCGCACATACGGCCCCGCTCGATATCGAGGTCGATGCACTGCGATCCGGGCGCACCTTCACCACCGCGCAGGTCACCATCCGCCAGCACGAGTCGCCGCGCTGCGCCGGGGTCGTGCTGCTCGACGCCGGTGCGCCCGACCTGATTCGCTCGGCGGCCCCGATGCCGCAGGTCGATCCGCCGGATCGGCTGCGCCCACTCTCGATTCCGGGCACCGAGGTGGACGGCCGCGATATGCGGGTGGTAGACGACGCCTATGACCCGGATCCGAATCGGGTCGGCCCGCCGGAGTTGTTCGTCTGGACGCGATTTCGCGACGCACCGGAGCACGACTACCTGCACGCCGCGCTGCTGACCCAGTCCAGCACCCACTGGACGGTGGCCGCCGCGCTGCGCCCGCACGCGGGTTTCGGTGAGGCGATGGCGCACCGGTCGATCTCCACCGGAATCACGATGGCCACCATCACCTTCCACGACGAGCTCGACGTGACGCAGTGGCTGCTGTACGCCACCCGCGTCACCTACGCCGGGCGCGGCCACGCCCAGAGCGAGGGCCAGGTGTATACCGAAGAGGGGGCCGTGGTCGCCTCCTACAGCGTGCACGCGATGGTGCGTGGCCTCGAACCCCGCGCCACGAACTCCGACACACTGCTCTGACCCACAGGAGACCTCTTGGAGCCATCGGGCTATCTGGACCGGCCGGACTATCGCGTCGATATCCGACGCATCCGCAATCTGGTCCGAGTCACTTCCGGCGATCGGATTTTCGGCGAGTCGACCGCGAGTCTGCTTGTCGCGGAACAGGATCACGGCATCGTGTTCTATCTGCCCGCATCCGATGTGCGCTTCGACCTGCTCGTCCCCCACGAGCAGACCTCACGCTGTCCGTTCAAGGGCACCGCGCGGTACTGGCGCCCGGCCGATGGTCCGGATCCGATCGCCTGGGAATACGCCGAGCCCTATGCGGAGGTCGCGATATTGAGCGGCCACATCGGTTTCTATCAGGATCGGGTCCGCGTCGAGGTCGGCGTGGCGACCCCGGCGGTCAGCCGGTGATTCCCGGGCCGCGCGTCAGATGTGGTAGTCGTACCACCTGAGGTAACCACCGGCATCCACCCGCATCTGCATACCGGTCACGTAGCGTGATTCGTCCGATGCGAGGAATACCACCATCTCGCTGATGTCCTCCGGCTCCACATAGGGCACCGGCATCACCTGCTGCACCGGGAAGGCCACCTCGGCATCCGCGCGCGTGGGATTGTCCAGATCCGGACGGAACGCGCGATACATGGGCTCGCTGTGCAGCATCGGCGTATTGCAGTTGGTGGGGTGAATGACATTGGCACGGATCTTGCGTGGGCCGAACTGTGCCGCGAACTCGTGCATGTATTGGGACAGCAGGCGTTTGGACAGCGAGTAGGCGATACCGCCCGGATCGCTGCCGGGGACGTCCAGTTTCTTGGTTTCCATCAAGCCCGCGGTGGAGCCGGTCGCGATCACCGACGCGCCCTCCCGCAGATGCGGCAGTGCCGCCTGAACGGCGTTGATGGTGCCCATCAGATTGGTGGCGATCACGTCGCACCACGCCTGATCCTGCGGTTCACCCCGCATCCCGGCGATACCCGCCTGGGCGACCACGATGTCGAGCTTGCCGAATTCGGCGATACCGCGCTGGACTGCTCGACGCATCTGTTCGGGGTCCCGCACATCGGCCTGGATCGTCAGGATGCGCGCGCCCGCCTTCTGCACCAGCCGGGCGGTTTCGTCCAGATCTTCCGGTCGCGCCAAGGCGTATCGGATCGTCTCGATATCGCGACATAGATCGACCGCGACGATATCGGCGCCCTCCTCTGCCAGTCGCACCGCGTGACTTCGCCCTTGGCCGCGGGCCGCACCCGTGACGAATGCGACCTTGCCTGCAACACGCCCCATCTCGATTTCCCTTCGTACAGTTTCGATTTCGACCCCCGTCTGACTCATCAGCTTACGGAACGAATATTCGGTTCACAAACAAAAGAGCGTCCGCGATCAATTACCGAGATAGGCATCGACGAGTTCGACGAGTCCGGCCGTCACGGCGGGATCATCGCTGAGCGGACCGGCAATCGCCGCCAGTGCCGCGTCTCGCGGATCCAGTCCATCTGCGATGAGTCGGCCCGCCGTGACCAACACCCGGGTCGAGGCGACCTCGCGCAGGCCGACGCCCTCTGCGCGGCGGACGGCGTGACCTATCTGCACAAGTCGCGCGGCCGTCTGCGGATCGACACCCGCTTCGGCGGCGACGATCTTCTCCTCCACCTCTATCGGCGGAAAGCCGAGCTCGATAGCGACCATGCGCTGGCGCGTCGAATCCTTCAGATCCTTCAACACACTCTGGTATCCGGGGTTGTAGGACACTACGAGACAGAAACCCTCGGCGGCATCGAGCGTGACACCGAGCCGATCGATAGGGAGCTGTCGACGATGGTCGGCCAGCGGATGGAGCACAACCGTCGTGTCCTGTCTGGCTTCAACGATCTCGTCGAGGTAGCAGATCGCGCCCTCGCGTACGGCGCGCGTCAAAGGTCCGTCCACCCAACGGGTTTCACCACCGTGCAGCAGATAGCGGCCGACCAGATCGGCGGTGGTCAGGTCGTCGTGGCAGGCGACGGTGATCAGCGGCCGCCCGACGTCGTGTGCCATCGCCTCGACGAATCTCGTTTTCCCACAACCGGTCGGGCCCTTCAACATGACCGATAAACCCTGCCGGAATGCCGCTCGGAAGACCTGTTCCTCGGTACCGACCGGCAGATAGTAGGGACGTAGCGAAACTGTCATGGGGGTCTCCTCGAGATCGTCTGCTGTCGAAGGTCTGCCGCACGAATCGCGTCGCGGAGTAGTGGACCGATCACCGGCACCAGATCGTCCGGCCGTGGCACGGTCGCATGTGCTGCGGTTCCGAAGACCCGGCGAAGTGCGGCGAGCTCCGCATCGGCACCGATGCTCAGGCACAGACAACCTGTGCCGTGCGCGCGGGCCTCTGCCAAGGCACGCCGCGCGTCGGCCTCCGCGTACGGGCCTTCGTAACCGTGGTCGTAGGCGAATCCGTCGGAGAGCACGACCAATATGCGGCGAGTCGTCCCACCGGAGGTCTCCAACAGCGCTGTGCCATGCCGGATTACCGCACCGAGGCGGGTATACGCCCCCGGCACCAGCGCGCCGAGACGGCGCAGCGCGGGCAGATCGAGGCGATCGTCGAAACTCTTCACGCGCACCAGGCGGACGGCGGATCGTCCCTGGGAATAGAAGCCGTACAGTGCGACTCGATTGCCCAGACCGTCGAGCGCGGTGGTGAGCGATGCCGCCACGGCTCGTTGGAGTTCATGCACCGACGCCCCGCCGGCGCTCGGCATGGCCGTCGAACCCGAGATATCGAGCAGGACCAGGACCGCGAGATCATGTCCGCGCCGGACACTTTCGATATAGACCGCACCGTCGGGCGTCGTACCGGCCATGGCATCGACCCGCTCCTCGACGGCCGCGTCCACATCCAGATCGTCACCTTGCGGCCGTCGACGGCGGCGCTCCAGGCTCAGGCCCAGGCGGGCCAGCGGTCGATACAGTCCGGGACCGGTGACGAGGACCGGTGTGCCGAGATCGCGCGGATCCAACTCGGTCACGGTGCACCAGTCGCGCCGGTAGCGTCCGCGGCCCAGATCCCATTCCGGGTACGCGATACCGCGATGCCGGATCACCGGTAGCGCAGCACGCAGCGCGGCGGTACCGGTCGCCGGTCCGGCGCCGCGCAGACGCGCCGCGGCGACCCGCATGACTCGCGGCCGGTCCCCACCGGTGGCGCCGCCCTGCGATGTGCGACCGAATCCGATCACGCGCTCGAACAGCCTCGATAGTGCCCCTCGACCACCGACCAGGTCGATGCTCAACGATGGGGCTGCCGAATCGTCTTCGGTTTCGGATTCGGTCTTCCGGCGCGCGGTTTCATCGTCGACCGGGCGTTGTCCCAGAACCGCCGCACCCGAAGACTTTTCCGCCGCCATTATTAAGCTTTCCGAGTGGATGGCTCCGAAACTCGGAGGCGGATCGGGCAGTGGGTCGGCTTCACGAGCAAGGGCCAGCGATGCGGCCGCCGAACCGACGCGCCCGGCCAGATCGGCATCGATGATCGACTGCACCAGCCACGGCAGCGCGAACCTGTTGGCCGCCAAGGCCCGATGGCCCTCGATCGCCAGGTATCGCCGGGCGAGCGCGGGCCGACGGGCCAGTGGCCGAACGACTTCGGGCGCGAGGCTAGCGGCGGAGAGCAACGATGCCTGCACGGCGAGAGCCTTGATCTGCTCCCGGATCGTCGCGGCCGGATCGAGGTGGACGCGGGTACCGTCGGTCCAGGCCAGTTCGCCGACCTGCGCCGAGACCACCTCGAGTGGCCGACCGGCGATACCTGAAGCCAGCAATCCGAATCGATCCGGCTGTCCCTCTCGACCAGGGCCGACCGCAGTCATCCGATCCCCACGGCTAGTCCCGCCGCCGACTCGAATTCGGCAGGCCGAGCTCGCCGCTGACCTCAGCCATTGTTCGCTCCGCAGCGGCCGCCATCCGCGGGCGGGGTCACGGCGGGGCGTCCGGATTGCGCGCTCTCCCACCCCGACCAGATCCCGGCGGAATACAGGCCGGGCTGTCCGGCCTTCTCGTAGAAGCCTTGCGGGTCATACACTTTCGCCTCCGGGAACGGCCATGGACAGGCCACCGATGTGGCGACTCGCGTATCGCGAATGAGCGTGAACCCGGCGCCGTAGCAGAAGTAGGCGACGTTCACGATCACGAACATCACCATGAACGCACCCAGCACGGGCCTGCCGCGGAACAGTCGCACGCGCAGCGCCAATTTCTCGGCGACGGTACGACCGGTGTCGTCCCGATAGAGCAGCACGCCCGCCGGGATCATCACGACCGTGACGAGCGCCGACTCCCAGATCAGCGGAAACTGGTACGACTCACCGGTGAATACCGAACCGAACGGAATGACCTGCGAATAGATGTACAGCTGGGTCCGGACCAGAAAGCATTCCAGCAGTGCGTCGAAGACGAACCCGATAGCGAGAATCAAAGCGGCCAAGCAGATCAGCGGATGCCGCCAGATGAACGAGCCGGGCGCCCGGCGGGCCTGCATTCGCCGCAGCAGCCAGATGGCCGGGAAGAACGGTCCGAGATAGAAAGCCGCGTAACCGATCACGATGAACGGCTCGACCGTCGGCGACAGCGAGACCAGCGGCCAATGCACCGGCCAGTGCCACAGCTGCGGATTGTAGACGGCGTACGGGGCCCAATTCATGATCGGGTCCTGCCACACGATCGCCGTTGTCACCAGCACCATCAACAGCACCGGGTGGCGCGGATGGCGACGCCACATGACCACCACCACCGTGATCAGCGCGACCATCATGACGACGGTCCCGATCTCGTGCAGCGTGATCCAGTGGTCCCAGCCGAACAGCGGCGGCATCGGACGGGGCGCACCGCTCACGTCGGGGTTCGCGATGCGCGGATCGCCGGCGCCGCGCCTGGCGTTGGCGGCGATCAACCCGATCACGACGGCGACCACCGCCACCACCGCGACCGGCAGCCACCTGCGCGCCTGCCCCCCTGCGACCGGATCCGTTGTGCCGAGCGATGTTTCGCTCACTTCCGATTTCGACGATGTCATGGTTTCAGTCCTCACCGAATCGCGCGACGAGATGCGAATTCTGTCCATCCGGATCCAATTTGCGGGCGACGAGATAACCGGCGCCCATCCAGCCCCGCCGAGTCCACTTCCCGAAGGAGAGCCGGGTTCCGGGTGCACCCGCGGCCGCGGGCAGCATCTTCACCCGTTCCATGGCCTCCTTCACCCCGCGTGGCGACAGCGGATGAGCATCGGCGAACGCGTGCAGCAGCACGGTCGCTATATCCCGGTTCATCACCGGCACGCAATACTGCGGACGGCGTCCGTAGGCGGTCTCGTATTCGTCCAGGAACCGCTGGCCGACCGCATTTCCCTCGTCGTACTGGTCCACACCGGTCCAGCCGAGGAACGCCCGCCACAGGAGCGGATTGATCCAGGCATTCTGGAATGCGGTGCCCATGAAACGGGGCGGGTCCCAGTCGAGCGCGTGCAGCGCGGGCGTGACCATGGCCACGCCGAATCCGAAGCCGCAGTGCACAATTGCGCTCGCCTTGGCTTCCTGCAGTGTGCGCACCGCGACGCTGATGTCCTGGGCCGTCTGCGGGATCTGTGCCTCGGCCACGATCCGGATGCCCTGTTCCCGGCACGCGCGGCGAAAGTTCTTGACGTAGCTCTCGCCGACCAGTGACTGTTCGACGAGTGCGCCGACGTCGGCGTGTCCGCCCTTGGCCAGCAGATGCGCCCAGAACACCGGTTCATCGGTCATCGAGCCCTGTGGCAGCGCGAATGTCCACTCGCCGAGCCAATCGTCGGTCCCGGACACATTGATCGCCGGAACATGGAATCGCCGTTCGATCTCTTCGCGGGTTGGGACCGCATTGTCGGTGATGTGCGGTCCGAAGACCGCCAGGCAGCCCTCGTCGACGAGTTCGCCGTAGGCGTCGATCACCGCCTTCACCGTGCCCTTCGGCAGCCCCTCCACCTCGCGGAACACGATCTCGACGGCGCGGTCGATGATGCCCTGCCTGCGGCCCTGTTCGAAGACCAGATCGAATGGGCGGGTCAGATCCGCTCGCATCTCGGGCGGATAGCCCTCCGGGAGGCGGAAGTCGAACAGATAACCAAGTTTGATCGGCTCGGCAGTGCTTTCGTAGGCCACGTCACTCTCCGTCCGCGCGGCCATTCTCAGGCCGAACCTAAAATTCGTTCAGAATGTTACGTAGCGGTACCGATGCCGTCAACGCATCGATCGGGCCTGCCTGACGCCAATTCCCAAGCGTTACACCTGACCTGGCCGAACGGGCGCGATAGGCATCGGTGGCCGTTGACGCGACCATTCGACTCACTTACGCTGACCCGGAACGAATATTCGGTCAGATGTGAGGAGAAGCCGTGGACACCCCTGTTCGGACCACGACCGACAATGCGAATGCCGACCAGGATCGCCGCGCCGGCGACGACAGCGACTTCGAAGTGTTCGACGATGCCGTCGCGGGCGATGTCCGCGACCCGTACCCGGAGCTGGCCCGCGCCAGGCAAACCAATCCGGTGCAGCGCTTGGACACATCGAACATGCCGCACGCCGACGATCAGGCGGTGTTCTTCGTCTACGGCTACGACGACATACTCGAGGTGCTGCGCGACGGGGCGAGGTTCTCCTCCGGCCACATCATCGACATGCTGCTCGGCGACATCATGGGCAAGCACATCATGCTCGGAATGGACGATCCCGAACATCGCCGCTACCGCGGACTGGTATCGACCGCGTTCCGGCAGAAAGCGTTGGCGCGCTGGGAAACCGAACTCGTCGCCCCCATCGCCGACGAACTCATCGGTGGCTTCGCCGACCGCGGACGAGCCGAGCTGGTCAAGGAATTCACCTTCCCGTTCCCCACGCAGGTGATCGCGGGCATGCTCGGGCTGCCGCGCGCGGATTACAAGCAGTTCCAGCGCTGGTCCATCGCCATTCTCAGCTTCCACACCCAGCGCGAGCGGGCGGTGGCGGCCTCACAGGAGGTCAAGGAATACCTCGCCATAATTCTCGATGAACGGCGCCGGTCCCCGCGGGAGGATTTGATCAGCGATCTGGCCCGCGCCGAGCTGGACGGTGAGCGCCTGACCGACGAGGAGATCTTCTCGTTCCTGCGACTGCTGTTGCCCGCCGGTGTCGAGACGACCTACCGCTCCACCGGGAACATGCTGATGACACTGCTGTCGCGTCCGGCCGAACTCGAAGCGATCCGCGCCAATCGCGCGCTCGTGCCACGGGCGATCGAAGAGGTGCTGCGGTATGAGACCCCACTGCTGAACATCACTCGATTGGCCACCCAGGACACCGTGCTCTCAGGTGTTCCCATCCCGGCCGGCTCGACGGTCATGCTCATGCTCGCCGCGGCCAATCGGGACGAGAACCGCTGGCCGGACCCGGACCGCCTCGATATCGTCCGCGCCTCGCGGCCGCATATGTCGTTCGGTCAGGGCGCACATCTGTGCCTCGGAATTCACTTGGCGCGCACGGAAATGCGCGTGGCGCTCAACCGGTTGCTCGATCGCCTGCCCGATCTGCGCCTGGATCCGGCCGGCGACGACCCCCATATCCGCGGTCAGGTATTCCGCTCGCCCACCGCACTGCCAGTGCTGTTCGGGTAGGTCCGCGTGGACTTCTCCCTGCCCGCGCACGTCGAGGAATTTCGAGACGAGCTGCGCACCTGGTTGGCCGAACATTTGACCGATGACATCGTGGCGGCGAGCAAGCACATCGCCGACGATCCGGCCGCGTTCGAGGTCGTGCGCGACTGGAATCGCACCATGGCCGACGCCGGGTGGGGTGCGGTGTCCTGGCCGGAAGAGTACGGCGGTCGTGGGGCGGGCCCGCTGGAGCAGCTCGTCTATGTGGAAGAAACGGTGCGTGCTCGGGCTCCACTGCCCGTCAATATCATCGGCCTGAACAATATCGGCCCGGCGATCATGCACTACGGGACGCCGGAGCAAAAACGAATGCTGCTGCCGCGCATGGTCCGCGCGGACGACATCTGGTGCCAGGGCATGTCCGAACCCGACTCCGGCTCGGACCTCGCATCGCTGCGCACCCGCGCACTGCGGGTGGGCGAAGAGTTCGTGGTCACCGGTCAGAAGATCTGGACCTCGCTGGCCCAGCGCGCACACTGGTGCCAGCTGTTCGTCCGCACCGATCCCGCAGCACCCAAACACCAAGGCATTTCGTGCCTCATCGTGAATATGAGACGGCCCGGAATCCAAGTGCGGCCGCTGAAGACGCTCACCGGCGAGGCCGAATTCGCCGAGATATTCCTCGACGAGGTACGGGTGCCGCGCGCCGCGCTACTCGGTCCGGTGCACCAGGGCTGGCCGGTGGCCACCACCACGCTCGGCCACGAGCGGGCCAACGCCGCCCGGCTGTATTCGGAACTGGAGGTCCGCCTCGACGATCTCGTCGCCGACCTCGACAAGACCAGTGTCGACGGCCGCGCCCCCCTGGACGAACCGACCACCTTGCATCGGCTCGGGGAGGTCGCGGTACGGATCGCATTTCTCGAAGACCTTTGCCGCCGAGCGGTTTCGGCGGCGATGGCAGGCAACGACGCCATCGGTTCGGCCAGCCTCGCCAAGACCGTATGGGGCGAGCTGGGCCAAGATCTGGCCACGCTCGGTTTCGATGTGCTCGGTCCGCATGCCGCCGACGGCAAGTGGGCGAAAATGCGATTGGCCGCACGCGCGCTGACGATCGCGGGTGGCACCACCCAGATCAACAGAAACATCACCGCAACTCGCGGACTGGGGCTGCCGCACCGATGAACCTCGAATTCACCGAAGAGCAAGTGGCACTACGCGATCTGGTTCGTCGCTTCCTTTCCGAAAAGGCGTCGATCACCGAACATGTGCGCACGATGCTCGACCATCCCACCGGCACCACGCAGCCGCTCTGGCAAGGCCTGGCCGACCTCGGCGTAACCGGCCTGCTCGTCCCGCAGGATTACGGCGGCGCAGGCGCCGCCATGGTGGAAGCCGGAATCGTGCTCGAAGAAATGGGTCGCGCACTGGATCCGGGGCCGTGGCAATCCACCGCGGTCGCCGCGGCACGAACCCTGGCCCGGCTCGACGCGACCGAGCACGCCGCCGATGTGCTGGCAGGCATCGCCGACGGATCGGTGACGGCCACGGTCTGTCTGCCGCACGCACACGACGTCGTCGCGACTGCGCTCGGCACCGACTCGTCGGTGACCGCCACCTTCACCGCGGTACCCGACGCGGCGGCCGCGAACGTACTGCTGGTACCAGTCCCGACGGCAACGCACATATCGCTGTTCGCCGTCGAAATACCTTCGGCCGGAGTGGAAATCACGCCGCAACCCACCGTGGACCGGACCCGCAAGCAATTTCGGGTGACTCTGGTGAACACGCCCGCTCGACACCTCGGCAGCGCGCCGACGCCGGGCCTCGCGGCGGTGATCGACGACATTCTCATCGCATCGGCCGCCGACGCTCTCGGTGCGGCACAACGCATTCTGGAACTGAGCCTCGACCATGCCAGGACCCGTCAGCAATTCGGCCGCCCGATCGGCGCATTTCAAGCCGTTCAACACCTGTGCGTCGATATGTTCGAAACCGTCGAATTGGCTCGCGGCGGCGTGCTGCACGCGCTGTGGGCCGCCGATTTCGCATCGGACGAGCACCGGCACCTGGCGGCAATCCGGACCAAGGCCTTCGCGGGCCGGCTCGCGACCGTCGGCGAAACCGCGATCCAGATCTTCGGCGGCATCGGCTTCACCTGGGAACACGATGCCCATCTCTATCTGGGGCGGCTGCTGAGCTGGAGCGCGTTCCTCGGCGGACCCGACCGGTACCTGCGTGAGATCGGCGCGCACGTCGCTCGGGGGCGTCAACGCACCGCTACACCGCGCAGCACGGTATCGCGTGCGTGAATGAGCGCGGCGCGCTTGCCGATACGGCGGACGATGTTCTCGGGCATCCAGGTCAATTCGAGGACGCAGCGCGCGGTCAGCTCGGCCGCCGGGTTGACGAGGCGGATCTCTTCCTGTTCGGCACCGGTACCGAGCAGGGTCCGCAGCTGCCGAAGCACGGCAGGGAACGACATTCCGGGATTGCTCACCTCGGGCGGCGATTGACGTAGCCAGGTCAGTTGGATCTTGAACTCGTCGTTGAACCGGTCCACGACATTGATGTGCAGCCAGGCCAGCGCGTCGAGTTTCTGGACGGCGGTCGAATCGGAGCCGAGCGCGGCCTCCCAGCCCGCGAGGGTCTTCTTGGAAAACGAGCTCATGATCGAGGCGAGCAGTTCCTCTTTGGAGCCGACCGCCCGATAGACGGTCCCGATGCTCATGCCCGCGGCCGCGGCGATATCTCGGATCGTGGTGACTTCGTAGCCGCGGCGGCCGAATTCCGTACGCGCGACCTGGCGGATCAAAGCCACCTTGCTATCCGCATCGGTCTCGTCCGTCTCGTTCCACAGCCGCATGACTCGATCGACCGCGACCAAAGCATCCGACTTATCCAATTCGCCGTTTTCCGGCGACGCCGTGGCCACGCCGTACAGCAGGATCTCGCAGAACAGGTCGGCCACCCGGTCGACCGCCGTGTAGCGGTGGAACAAATACAGACCCACGTGCAGAAACGTCTGGCACATTCGATCGGCGAGCGTCACCAGATCGATACCCGGACGAATGAATCCGTTCGACCGCCCGGCGCGCAGCGTCTCCAGCACGGCGAATTCGATCGCCGTCGCACCACGGCTGGTCAATCGCACCAGCTCGAGTCCGGCGCCGGCCGACGGCTCATAGAAGGTGAACTGCAAGGCGGCACTGTTTCGGGCGGCACATTGTGCGATCGCCTTACCCAATTCGACGATATTGTCCGGGGTGAATCGGGAACCTTTCAGGTCCGCGAGGGCCGTCTCCGCCACGCGATCGATTTCGGCGTGATAGCGCTGAACCAACTCGACGACGATGGCTTCTTTCGAACCGAAATGGTGATAGAGACTCTGCGGTTTGATACCGCACGCATCCGCTATTTCCTGCAGCGAGGTGCGCAAGCCGGAGGATGCGAACAGGCGAGCGGCGGTCTCGAGAATTTCATCCTTTCGGCGGCCATCCGTCGACAACGCACCGACGCTCGTTTTCACCCCGTGCCCGACTCTCACTTGTCCGAGCCTACCGGACGATGATTCGGCCTCCTACTCCTGATCGGCTATGTCATCGGATGCCGTAATGGCAAGTGTCGGACAGGAAGCCACCGCCGCGCGGATGTCCGGCCAGGCCTTGTCGTCGGGTGCCGGATCGATGACTCTGGACAGGTCGTCGTCACCGACTTCGAACACGTTCGGCGCGATGGCCGCGCACAGCGCGTGCCCTTCGCATTTCTGCGGATCGACAGATATTTTCATACATCTCTCCATGCTCAGACGTACAAGCCGCCATTGACGCCGATGAGTTGTCCGGTTATGAAACCGGCCTGGTCGGAACACAGGAATTCACATGCGGCGGCCACATCCTCGGCGGTTCCGGTGCGGCGTACCGGCGTCACCGCGGCAATGGCCTCCAAACCGGGGAACCAGCCCGCCTTCGTCGCCTGGTGTGCCATGGGCGTGTCGATAATGGACGGCGGAATCGAGTTCACCGTAATGCCTTTCGGCGCCAACTCGGCGGACAATGCCTTAGTCAAGGCGATCACGCCACCTTTGGAGGCAATATAGTGAGCCATATTGGCGGCGCCGGATTGGGCGCTGGACGACGATATCGTGACAATCCGGCCCCAGCCTGCCGCGATCATATCCGGGACGACGGATTGAATGCAGGCGAAAGTGCCAGTGAGATTTACCGCGATGATCCTCTCCCACTGTGTTCTCGTGATGTCGGTAACCGGGGCGTGCTCCTGCACGCCTGCGCTGGTGACCATTATCTGCACGGGACCGAATTCTTTGCGGACGCTTCCGATCGCCTCGGCGACCGAATTTTCATCGGCGACGTCCACCGCGTAGGTCAATACCTCGATACCGACAAACCGCAATTCCGCGGCGACCTCACCGAGCGCCTCGACATCGCGGTCGAACAAAGCCATGCGGTGCGATCCTCGGGCCAATTGCCGGGCTACTGCCGCCCCGATCCCGGACCCGGCTCCGGTCACAATGGCAACTCGCTTCGCGGTGTCCTGTGTCATCACTGCTCCTCACCGATGCGAAATGCGATCAACCGATCGGGGTGAATTCCACATGCAATGCGCTGAGGCCGCGCAATATGTACGTCGGCTCATAGGTGTAGCGCCGGGCGTCGGCCGGACCGTGCTCGGATTCGGAAATCCTGATATCGCGCCAGCGCTGCAGGATCCGCTCGAAGCTGATGCGCGTCTCCATGCGGGCGAGCGGGCCGCCGGGACAGGTGTGGATGCCGCGTGCGAATGCGATGTGCTCGCGCGCGTTCGCACGGTCGTAGCGGAACTCGTGCGGATCCTCGAACCGGCTCGGTTCCCGGTTGGCGGCACCGGGCGCCACCATGACCATGGTGCCCGCCGGCAGGTCGACGCCGCCGAGTTTCGTTGTCGTGCGGGCCAATCGGAAATCGCACTTGACCGGGGCCTCCATCCGCAGGCACTCCTCGACGAAACCCGGAATGACCGAACTGTCCTCCCGCAATATCTGTTGCAGGTCCGGCCGTTCGGCGAGTATGCGCAGACCGGATGTCATCAGCTTGGCGGTGGTCTCCTGACCGGCGGCGAACAGGAAGGCGGCCAAATGGACGAGTTCGTCGACGGCAGGCAGTGCGCCGTCCGGGAATTTCGCAGAGGCCAAAGCAGTCAGCACGTCACCACTCGGGTTACGGCGGCGCTCCTCGATGTAGGACGTGAACCGGTCGGCGAGAAATTCGAGCGGATTGCCTACCAAGGCTTCGCTTTGGACGGCACCCGGCGGTGTCTGCGAAGCGAGTGCCCGGCGAAAGTCCGGATAGTCGCGTTCGGGTACACCGAGCAGATTCGCGATCACCAGCATGGCGAGCGGCTGTGCGTATTCGCGCAGGAATTCGAGTTCGGAGCGGGTGTCGAACTCATCGAGCAGCTGATCGGCCTGCCGCCACATGAATTCCTCGTTCTCCTTCAGCCGCCGCGGCGTGAACAGGGTTTTCAACAGGTCGCGTTGCGCAGTGTGCTCGGGCTGATCGAAGGTCACCATGTGCTCGTGCATGGGGAATTTCGCCCGATGCTGTTCGATCAGCGGCCCGATATCGTCACCGGCCGGCTCGAATGGCAGCGGCGGGAAGGGACCCGTCGGCGCGACGCAGCTCGAGAACACCTGATGGTTGCGGTACACCTCCACCGCCTCGTCGTAGCCGGTCACCGCGACGACGCCGTGGTGCGGCTCGCGAAAGACCGGACATTGCGCGCGCAACGCGTCGAAGTAGGGGTGCGGATCGACAACGGTCGACATGTCGGTGAAGAAATCGACTTCGTCGGACATGCTCACGGCAGGCTCCTAACGAGAAAAGCACCGCACGGCCCACCAGCCATAACGGGAGGACATCCCCGCCGGTCTACACCATGCTAACCAAGTGCTCAGCATTTGTTGCTGAGCACATGCTTAGCATGCGCGGCCGAGGCCGGTCAAGGCATGCGCATGCGCGCTGCCGTCAGCGGTCAGGTGGCGGGGGTTACTTCGGGTTCGACGGGCAGCGGGCCGAACCGGTCCAGTTGCCGTTCGACGAACTCCGTCATCGCCGCGTGAGCGCTCGTCATCCCGAACCCGTTCTCCAGGACCATGGTTCGAGACACACTCGCCATCACGAACGCCACCACGGCGGCGGGCCACTCGGCGGAATCGACCCCGTAGCGTTCGAGCAACTTCTCCATCGCCGCGACCTCGGCCTCCCGGAAGCGGCTCGAATAGTCGGCAAGCGCGGTTCGAACCACCTTTCGATGGTTGGCCAGCGCGACGAACTCCGTCGTCAGCGCACCACTGGCCGCCGCCTCCAGATTGAACTGCCACAGCGCGCGCAACGGATCCGGCGACTGCAGTGCGGCCGCCTGGCGCTTCAACCCCTCTTCGGCGCGGCGCTGGAAAACCGCGAGGAACAGGTCGTCCATCGTGCGGAAGTAGTAGTAGACGAGCTGATACTTCAGTCCGGCCTTGCGCGCGACGCTACGCGAACTCACTGCGGCATAGCCTTCTTCGAGCATCAACTGCTCGGCCGCGTCCAGCAGCACGGCGCGATTCTTCGCATCGGGCGTACCGATCCTCCTCGGCGATGCCATCACAACAACCTCCATAACCTCGTCATCGACCTAGCCCGCAACTGTTGACCGCGCCTGGCCCCACATGCTAACCATATGCTCAGCATTACGCGCTGAGCACATGCTTAGCGCGAACCCGGCCGGCGGTGGTCACCGTACGCACGGCAAGCCCCGAATCGAGGTAGACGATGAGCGAAGCCGATGTGACGGAGTTCTTCGCCGCCGTCGCGGACGAGCGGCGGCGAATCGCGGATCTGCTCGACGAGTTGGATGACGCGCAGTTGGCGACACCGAGCCTCTGCGCGGGCTGGGATATCAAGATGGTGGCCGCACACCTGGTCAGTGTGCTCGCCGACGGTTTCTGGACGTTCCAATGGCGGACAGTGCGCCACCGGAGTCTGGCTGCCGGGATCGATGAGCTGGCGCGGCGTCGCGCTCGGCAACCGGCCGCGGAGATCGCCGACACACTGCGTCGCTGTGCCGATCGCCCCATCAGCCCGCCACTGTTCGGGCCACTCGACCCGCTGGCCGACATCGTTGTGCACAGCGGCGATATCAGGATCCCGCTCGGCCTGCCCTTCACTCCGGACCTGCGGCGGGCGAGTCTTGCGCTCGACTTCCTGACCGGCCCCTGGCGGATCGGCTTCGTGCCATTGGGCCGACTGCGCGGAATTCGCCTGTGCGCCACCGATATCGATCGGACGTGGGGGCGCGCAGCCGAGGTTCGTGGGTCGGCGGCAGCGTTGCTGATGAGTGTCGGCGGCCGCATCGCACTCATGCACGAGTTGGACGGGCCCGGCCTGCCAATGCTGCGCCGCCGATTGTCCGGCTAGTCGGGTTCGGCTTCCTGCGTGGCGCTCGGTGCGGCGGTGGGCGTGGTTCGGCCGACACGGCGACCGGGGGCCCATAGGCCGATGGCGAGGGCGGCAACCAAGGTCAGTGCGCCGAGGATCGCCGCTGCTTGGCGGACGCCGTGGACGAATGCCGCCTTGGCCGCGTCGGCGAGCGGTTGCGCTTGCGGGCCGAGATGCTCGACCACGGCCAGTGCGCCGACCAGTGAGCCGGAGACCGGATCGCGGAGCTGTTGCGGGAGCATCGGCAGGATCGTCGCGATCTGGTGGCTGTAGCCCGCGGCGAGAATGCTTCCGGCCAAGGCTATTCCGATCGCGGCACCGACCTCGCGCGATACATCGTTCACGGCCGCCGCGATGCCGTGCTGGTCGGCAGGTACACCCGCCATGATCGCAGTCGTGGCGGGTGCCGCCGACAGGCTGATGCCGAGGCTGACGATCAGCAGCGGCCAGACGACATCGAAATAGGTGCTGCCGACCGACAATCGGGCGACCGCCAGCAGCCCGACGCCCAGCAGTGCGAGACCGCACAGAGTCTGCAGCCGCAATCCGAATCGCTCGGCGAGCCACGGCGAGATCGGCGAGATGGTCACGAACGGAATCGTCATCGGCGCCATGGCCAGCGCCGAGATCAGCGGAGGGTAGCCGAGGATCAACTGCAGGAACTGCACGATAAGCATGAACATGCCGAACGAAACCAGGAACTGAATCGCGACGGAGGCGGTCCCGGTGCCGAATCGACGATCGGCGAACAACCGGACGTCGAGCAGCGGATGCGTCACCCGCAATTCGATCAGCGCGAATGCTGCGAGCAATACGATGCCACCGATGGCGGCACCGATCACCAACGGATGCGACCAGCCGAGTTGCGGCGTCTCGGTCGCCGCCGCGACGACCATGCCGACGCCGATTGCCGAGGCCAGCGTTCCCCACGGGTCGAAACCGGGTCGTGCCGATGCGATCGATTCGGGGATGACGCATCCGCTGACGGCAAGCAGCGCGCTGCACACGCTCATCGCCGCCATGATCGAAAGCCAGGACCAGAACTGCAACAGCAGACCGGAGACGAGGATCCCGCCCACTGCGCCGATGCCCACAGAACCGGCCCACATGCCGACGGCGACGCCGCGCCTGTCCTCCGGCAATCCGGCGGTGAGCAGCGACAGCGTCGACGGCATCACCAGCGCGGCGCCGACACCGGCGGCCGAACGAGCCGCGATCAGCCATATCGGACCGTCCAGCAGCAGCGGCACGGCGGAGAAGACCGCGAACACACCCAGACCGATGAGCAGCATCCTGCGGCGTCCGTACCGGTCCCCCAACGCGCCGCCGGGCAGCACCAGACAGGCCAGCGCGAGGGTGTAGCCGTCCACGATCCAGGTCAGCTGCTGCTGGGTCGCGCCGGTGGCCGCGGTGATCTCGGGCAACGCCGTGTAGAGCGCTGCCATCGACGCGACGACCAGCGCCACCGCGGCGCAGGACAGCATCAGCGCCCACCGCTGCATGACGGACAACCGTGTCGCGGTGGAGTCCATGTCCTGCCTTACTTGAGCATCATGCCGCCATCGACCGGTAATGCCACCCCGGTGATGTAGCGGGCCTCGTCGGACGCCAGGAACAGCACGGCGTTGCTGATATCTTCCGCCTCCACCCAGGCGATCGGCAGCACGTGGAACATCTGCGCGACCGGGATGAAGTCGTCGACGGTCGGATTCTCCAGATCCGGTCGGAACATGCGGAAGGTGGGCTCGTTGAGCAGCATCGGTGTCGCCACGTTCGTGGGGCAGATCGCGTTGACGCGAATGTTCTTGTCCCCCACCTCCATTGCCAGTGAGCGCATGATGCCGATGACACCGTGCTTGGCGGTGGCGTAGTGGCCGATATTCGGGACGGCGCGCAGGCCGCCGATCGAGCTGGTGAGCACGATCGACCCGCCGCGACCGCCCGCGACGATGTGCGGAACCGAGACCCGAGTGGTCATCCAGACACCGGTCATATTGACGTCGATCATGTCGCGCCAGGTCTGTTCGCTCATCTGGTCCATAGGGGCGCCATCGCTGGCCAATCCGGCATTGGCCACCACGATGTCGAGGCGACCGAGTTGTGCGACACCGTCGTCGACCACGGCCTGCATGGTCTCCAGATCGCGCACATCGGCCTCAACGGCAATGATGCGCCGACCCGTAGCCTCGACCAGCGCGACCGTTTCGGCCAGGTCATCCGGTGTCGACATCGGAATGGTGACACCATCGAGCTGTTTACAAACATCGACGGCGATGATGTCGGCGCCCTCCTGTGCCAGTTTCACGGCATGGCTGCGCCCCTGACCGCGCGCTGCACCCGTGATGAAGGCGACCTTGCCCTCTACTCGTCCGGTCATCGGTATCACTCCCTGGGTTCATGGCCGCCGGCCCGGTGCCGACGGCGCAGCAAAAGCAGAACTGTCAGCAGCACGGCGGCACCAGCGACCGCGCCGTAGCGCGCCGCCGCGCCCATGCCGCTGGCGGCGAGCAGATCGATCGGTGCGGCGGACACGCGCGGCTCGGTGACCACGCCCGATTCGGCGCTGTGCTCGACTTGCTCATCAGCCGAAGCGGATTCGGGTTCGCTGGGGGCTCCGGTCGTGATCTCGGCCGCGAGGTTGGTGGCGAACATTCCGATGAGCGTGCCCGCGACCTCGGCGAGCGCGCCCCGGCCGAATTGGGCCGGTTTGCCCGTGACGGCGAGGTCGGTGTCGACGAAAACCTCTGTCACGCCAGCGGATTCGACGAGTCGGCAGGTGATCGTCGCCTTCGCGGTGCCGTTGCCGCGCGCCTCTCGCCCGCCGCCCTCGAGCACCGCGATCCCGGCCGCCTCGTCCTGCGAGACGATCTTGATGGTGCCGGTATAGGACAGGGTGACCGGACCGAGTTTGACCTTGATCTTGCCGAGGTAGTCGTCGCCGTCGCGCCCGGTGATGGCGGCTCCTGGAACGCAGGGGGCGATCCGCTCGAGGTCGAGCAGCACCCGCCAGGCTTGTGCGGCGGGGGCGGGAATGCTGAAGGTGTTCTCGAACTTCATGCGGACTCCTTCGCAATCGATTCCGCCGCCGCACGAACGGCTTTCACAATTCCCTGATATCCAGTGCAGCGACATACATTGCCGGACAGTTCTTCTCGGATCTCGTCATCGGATGGGTCCGGACTTTCCTGTAGAAACGCGGTCACGCTGGTTATGAAACCCGGTGTGCAGAAACCACATTGGAGCCCGTGACAGTCACGGAACGCGGCTTGCACCGGGGATAACCGGCCGTCCGGCGATGCGATCCCCTCCACGGTCGTCACCTCCGCACCGTCGGCCTGCACGGCCAGGACCAGGCAGCCGCGTACCGCCTGCCCGTCCAGCAATACCGTGCACGCACCGCACACCCCGTGCTCGCAGCCCAGGTGGGTCCCGGTCAGCCCGCAAATTTCGCGCAGATAGTCGGCCAGCGTCAGCCGGGGCGGCACCCGATGGCGCCGGGCCCGCCCGTTGACCCGCACCTCGATATCGATGTCAGTCATTACTCGCCTCCTCAACAGCGCGGCGCCAAGCGCGCGCCACCATGACCGCCCCGACCCGTTTGCGATAGTCGGCCGTGCCGTGCAGATCGGACGGCACCGCGTCCAACCGTTCCGTCGCCGCATGACCGACCGCGCCGGGGGCGAGCTCGGCGATGTCTTTGCCGATCAGTTCCGCCTCGAGGGCAGCGGACCTGCTCGGGGTAGGCCCGAGTCCGAACAGACCGATACCGCACCGGTCCACGCGGGAGTCGGCGTCCAGACCGACGGCTACGACTGCGCCCGCCAACGCGAAATCACCACTGCGACGGGCGAATTCCTCGATCGCGAAACCACAGCGGCCATGCCACGCCGGAAAGACGATCCCGGTCAGCAGTTCGTCGGCGGCAAGTTCGGTGCTCCACATGCCGGTGAAGAAATCCGACGCGGACAGGGTCCGACGCCCGCGCGGCGACTGCGCCTCGATACGCGCGTCGAGCACCAGCGCCACCACCGGATATTCGGCCGCCGCGTCGGCGTGGGCGATCGATCCGCCGATCGTGCCGCGGTTGCGGATCTGAGGATGACCGATCAGCGGGGTGGCCCGGGCCAGCAGCGGCACCGCCCGGTTGATCTCCGCGGACCGGCCGACCGCGGTGTGGGTGGTCCCGGCCCCGACCCACACCGAGTCGGCGCGCGGCTCGATACCGCGCAGCTGATCGATGCGGCGCACGTCGACCAGATGCTCGGGTACCGCCAACCGCAATGCCAGCATCGGCACCAGACTCTGCCCACCGGCGATGAGCTTCGCATCGTCACCGAGTTCGGCGAGCAGCTCGACGGCCGCCATGGTGGAGATCGGCGCGTGATATTCGAACGGCGCGGGTTTCATGCCGGCACCGTCCCGGTTAGATCGGCGCGCGCCCGGTCCACCAGTGCCACGATCGCAGCGGGCGAGAGCGGCAGGTGGCCGACCTCAACGCCGAACGGTGCGAGGGCATCGACCACGGCATTGATCACCGCGGGCGCGGACCCGATGGCGCCGCCCTCGCCGACCCCCTTGAAACCGCCGGGGCCGGGGCTCGGTGTCTCGACATGTCCGACCTCGATGACCGGCACCTCGGTCGCGGTGGGCAGCAGGTAGTCCATGAAGGTTGTGCTGATCGGATTCCCGCTTTCGTCGTAGGCGAGGTGCTCGTACAGCGCGCCGCCGATACCCTGGACGGTGCCGCCGAAAATCTGGCCCTCCACCACATCCGGGTTGATCATCGGCCCGCAGTCCTCGCTGACGATGTAGCGCAGCAAGGTCACCGCACCCGTTTCTATGTCGACCTCGCAGGTGCACACGTGGGTCGCGTTGGCCCAGATCATCATGTGCGGCGTCCGATATCGGCCGCTGGCCTCCAAACCAGCGGGCACTCCCGGCGGCAGGTGGTATCCGTTGAAGTAGGCGATATCCGCTATCTCGGCCAGCGTCATCGCCGCGTCGGGCACGCCACGGACCTGCGCCCGTCCACGCGTCAACTCCACATCCTCGACGGGCACGCCCAGCTTGTGCGCGGCGATCGCCACCATCCGCTCACGCAGTACGGCGGCCGTCTCCGCGATCGCACCGGCCAGCATGGAACCCGACCGGCTGCCGCCGGTGCCGCCGCCGAACGGTGTCAGCGCGGTATCACCCTGAATCGTGTGCACATCGGCGATGTCCACACCGAGCGCATCGGCGGTCAGCTGGACCACGGTGGTCTCCAGACTGTTTCCCGACGATCCGCCCGACACATACACATTGACCTTCCCGGAGGGTTCGATCCGAATGGTCGCGCCTTCGGTGCTGTGCAGCGGCGTGCCGCCGGTGGTCGGTTCGAGATAGGTACAGGTACCGACTCCGAGATAGCGTCCGTCGGCCCGGGCGCTTCGCTGCTCGTCACGGAAGGCGTCGTAGTCGAGCATCGCCAGTGCCTGCTCGAACGTCTCATACGGCGACACATCGGAATACGGCATGCCATTGGGGTTGAACGTCGGAAACTCGTCCTGTCGCAACATATTTCGTCGTCTCAATGCCACCGGGTCCATCCCCATCCGGCGCGCCGCGGTATCCAGCAGCACCTCGCGAGCCACCGACTCGAACTGCCAGGGACCGCGATAGGCGACGCGTCCCACGGTGTTCGAATACATAAGCCGCACATCGAATGTCGCGGCAGGTACCCGGTACGGTCCCGGGAACAGCATCCCGACCGGGATGGCGGCCGTCAGCGGCGACGGGGTGGGATAGGCGCCGACATTCTGTACGTAGTCGATGGCCGCGGCGAGGATGGTGCCGTCCGTATCGAAGGCCATGCGGGCGTCACCGTGTTCATGCCGTGCCATGCCGCCCGCCATCAGGTTTTCCTGCCGGTCCTCGATCCATTTCAGCGCCACCGGCAGCTTGCGGGCGGCCAGCACGATGCAGACGTCCTCGCGCAACGGCGCGGCCTTCAGCCCGAAGCCGCCGCCGGTATCGCGCATGATGACCCGCACCGAATGTTCGGCGATGCCGAGCAGTCGTGCGCAGAAGCCGCGGATCTCGTGCGGCACCTGGGTGGATGCCCAGACCGTCAGCTCCCCGCTGGGCGCCCACCATTCCGCGATCAAGCCCCGCGTCTCCATCGGCACCGGCGCGTACGCCTGCTGAAAGATCTGCTGCCGCACCACATATGCGGCCGAATCGAAGATCGGGTCGAGCTCTGCGGCGGGACGCCCGCTCAGCGCGCCGGCCAGGTTGCCCGGGCACTGCGCATGCACGAGTTCGGTGGTTTCGTGTGCCGTGCGATAGTCGACGACCGGCTCGAGCGGTTCGTAGTCGACGACCACCAACTCGACCGCGTCCTCGGCCACATATCGATCGATGGCGACCACCAGGGCGACCGGATCACCGACGAAACGCACCTCGCCCTCGGCCAGCGGTGGCCGCGGCACCGGCGGCAGCCCGGGGGCGTCCAGCGAGTACGAGAACTGATGCACTTCCGGATTCAGGTCGGCTGCCGTGAACACGGCATACACTCCGTCGAGCGCCGCGGCCTCCGCGGTATGGATGCCGACGATGCGACCACGCGGGATCGGACTTCGCACGAAGCAGGCGTGCAACATGCCCGGCCGATGCACATCGTCGACGAAACTGCCCGCACCGGTCACCAACCGGAGGTCTTCGACCCTGGGCACCCGGGTGCCGACGAATCCGGTCGGCGGCGCTTCCGTCACCTGACGAATCCCGATATCTGTCATCAGGTGGGCCTCCCATTCACTGTGCGCAGCGTTTCCGCCACCACCGGGTAAATGGTGTCCGGAAACGCACTGCCGGAAGAAATATGCACTAGCGCGATGAAAATCTGCGAGCAGGGGAAAAGGGCATTGGAATCCGTTCGAATCAACGCGATCCGGCACTCCTCGGTGCCACTCATCGCTGCTGAAGAATTTTCTAGCACCGCAACGATTACGGTGTCAAGAGTGTAATATGTCTTTACTGAGAATTATGATCTCAAGTTGAGCACTTATCATTCTTCCATCTGCACCGCCGTCGCGCAATGTCGTCGAGAGGGTCGATCATGCGGGAACTGACCGCGTCATTACTGCGCTGGCATGCGGCCGATACGCAATACGCGATCGCGACCGTCGTCGGGGTGACCGGAAGCGCACCCCAACCGGTCGGCGCCGCGCTCGCCGTCGACGCCGCCGGGACCGTCCTCGGCAGCATCTCGGGCGGCTGCGTCGAGGCCGCCGCATACGACCTGTGCCGCCAAGTCCTGCGATTTGGCACGCCGATGCGGGCGAGCTTCGGCTACGACAACTCCGATGCCTTCGCCATCGGCCTGACCTGCGGCGGCACCATGGACGTTTTCGTCCATCGGGTGCGCCCGGTCGACTACCGGATCATCGAAGCGGCATTGCGGCGGCCGGGCCCGGCGGCGCTGGTCCGCGATCTGGACACCGGGGCCATGACCACGGTCGATCCGAGCCACTTCGTGGGCGCGCCATTGGACGACGCCGTCGTCGCCGAGGTCCGCGCCATGTTGGACACCGGCGCAACCGGCGTACGCACGATCGGCTGCGACGCAGGGGAATCGACGGTTTTCGTCGAGTCCTTCGTACCACCACCGCGGATGATCGTCTGCGGGGCAACCGATTTCGCCGCGGCGGTATGCCGGGTAGGCAGCCTGCTCGGCTATCGGGTCACGCTGTGCGATGCGCGTGCGGTCTTCGCGACCCGAGATCGTTTTCCGGATGCTGACGAGGTCGTCGTCGACTGGCCGCACCGATACCTCGCGGACACCCCGATCGACACCAGAACGGTGGTGTGCGTCCTGACCCACGACCCGAAATTCGATATCCCACTGCTGGAGATCGCACTGCGACTGCCCATCGCCTACGTGGGCGCCATGGGATCGCGCCGAGCCGACGCCGAGCGCCGAAACCGGTTGCGCGCGGTCGGGCTCACCGATGCCGAGCTGGCTTGCCTGCACTCCCCTATCGGCCTGGATCTGGGTGGCCGGACCACGGCCGAGGTCGCCGTCGCCATCGGAGCCGAAATCGTCGCGGTCCGTCGCGGCGGATCGAGCCGACCGCTGCACGCCACAGATCGGCCGATCCATCCCGCCGAAAGCGTCCCATCGATCCAGTAACACGGTTACCATGGTAATCGTGTTACAGTTCTCGCGTGAGTCGGACAGCAGCACGGATTCCGTCGAAGAAGATCATCAAAACCGTGCTCGCACTGCTACAGACGGATGGCTACGACGCCGTTCAGCTGCGCGAGGTAGCGCGGCGCGCCCATGTATCGCTCGCGACGGTGTACAAGCTGTTCCCCACCCGAGACGCGTTGATCATCGCCGCGGTCCACGAGTGGATGGCGACCAACACCTACCCCGACATCGCACCGCCCACCCCCGAGGAATCGATCGCCGACGGTGTGATTCGCGTGCTGCGGCACGTGTTCGAGCCGTGGGAGCGCAATCCAACGATGCTCGAAGCGTTCCACCGGGCCCACTCGGCCCCGGGTGGTGCGCGCCTGAGCGTCGACGGGTTCGCCGCCGTCCTACCGGTAGCCGGACAGATCCTCGACGGCGCCGATCCCGAGTACCTCGAGGACATCGGACTGATACTGACCAACGTGATCTATGCCCTGATCGCACGGGTCGCCGACA
Source organism: Nocardia sp. NPDC006982 (assembly GCF_042869435.1). Taxonomy (NCBI): domain Bacteria; kingdom Bacillati; phylum Actinomycetota; class Actinomycetes; order Mycobacteriales; family Nocardiaceae; genus Nocardia; species Nocardia sp. NPDC006982. The sequence continues at coordinate 1,860,350 of NZ_JBIAFV010000001.1, forward strand.
AGACCCTCGGCGTCGACGAGATCCTGCCGATACTCGAGCGCGCCGTGCGGCGCCTCACCGCGGACAACACGGACCAGGACCGGGCCGTTCGCGAGCGGCGCAGTGCCACCGACCAGCGGCAGCCATTGGTACTGAATCCCTCGGTCACCGCACCTTTCGTACGGGAACGACCCCTGGACACCGACGCGTCGACACAGGACGACGCCGCACATCGACCGAACGCGGGCTAGCAGGTCCCGAGCACAGCCACACGGTCCGCCGGGGCGCTGCGACACCTCGGCCGGGCGACCGCGGGGGGTGGTATTTCTGATCGGAAATCCGATCGTTCAACAGAAATAGAATTACCGTGGACGGGTGACCGAAATTTTCGGTTCCCGAATTCGACGCACCCTCCGATTATCATGCGGTGAAGGTGCATTCCGGCGCGCCGAAAAAAAGAATCGGCAGCCGAGGAAAATATTTACTCAAACCTATTGACCGAACCTGTGACCACGCGCACAATCATCGGCGTAGCAAAATCGGATCGGAAACTCGGATTCGATTTCGAGCAGCTTTCTCCGCATGCGCTGCCACCATAATCCCACGAAAGTGATTCGCGATCGATGTTGATCCCGCACACTCCCACGCCCGCCGAACCCGGGCTACCTCCCAATGCGGAGGCAAATGGAATTGTGACAATTCACTTGGACGGTGCCACGACGTCACAACCCGGCCGAGCCGGCGATACGGTGCTCGAAACCGCGCGCCGGGCCGGGCTGACACCCCCGTTTTCCTGCGAGGCAGGCAACTGCGGAACATGTATGGCCACCCTCGTCGACGGGCGGGTCGAGATGTTGGTGAACGACGCGCTGACCGACGACGACGTCGCGGCCGGCTACATCCTCACCTGCCAGGCCGTTCCCCAGACCACCTCGATCACCGTGCAGTATCCGTGATCTCCCGACCAAGGAGCCGACGATGACCGATTTCGACACCATCGACTACTTCACCGATCCGGCACTCGTGCCCGATCCCTATCCGTATTTCGATCACCTGCGCGCGAAGTGCCCGGTGACGCGGGAGCCGCACTACAACGTCCTCGCGGTGACCGGATACGAGGAGGCCGTCGAGGTAATGCGCGACGCCGAGAGGTTCTCCTCGTGCATCGCGGTCGGCGGCCCGTTCCCACCGCTGCCGTTCCAGCCCGAGGGCGATGACATCAATGCGCAGATCGCGCAGCACCGCACGGAGCTGCCCATGTACGAGCACATGGTCACGATGGATCCCCCGCAGCACAGCTATGCCCGATCGGTGCTGAATCGGCTGCTGACACCGGCCCGGCTGAAGGAGAACGAGGAATTCATGTGGCGGCTGGCCGACCGCCAGCTCGATGAATTCTTGGCCGAGGGCCGCTCCGAATTCGTCGCCGAGTACGCAAAACCGTTCTCGCTCTTGGTGATCGCCGATCTGCTCGGCGTTCCGGAGCAGGACCACCAGGAGTTCCGGGTCGTGCTCGGCGCCGACCGCCCCGGCTCCCAGGTGGGTGCGCTGAACAAGACATCGCTCGCCGTCAATCCACTGGAGTGGCTCGACGAAAAGTTCAGCGCCTACATCAGCGATCGGCGCCGCGAGCCGCGCGACGATGTGCTGACCTCACTGGCGCTGGCGAAATATCCGGATGGGTCGACTCCCGAGATCATCGATGTGGTCCGTTCGGCGACCTTCGTATTCGCCGCGGGGCAGGAGACAACCGCCAAACTGCTCGCCGCCGCCGTGCGCGTACTCGGTGACGACCCGGAGTTGCAGCAGACGCTGCGTGCGGATCGCAGCCTCATCCCGGTATTCATCGAGGAGACGCTGCGCATGCATGCCCCGGTCAAGAGCGGCTTCCGGCTCGCCCGCCGGAACACCGAGGTCGGCGGGGTCGACGTACCGGCCGGCTCCACGCTGATGGTTTGCCCGGGCGCGGCGAACCGCGACCCGAGCCGGTTCGAGAACCCGCACGAGTTCCGCATGGATCGCCCGAACTTCCGCGAGCACATGGCCTTCGGCCGCGGTGTGCACTCCTGCCCCGGCGGTCCGCTGGCGCGAGTGGAGGGGCGGGTATCGATCGAACGCATCCTGGATCGGATGCTGGACATCACGATCGATGCCGACGAGCACGGTCCCGCGGACGATCGCCAATACCGCTACGAGCCCACCTACATTCTGCGCGGACTCACCGATCTACATATCCGATTCACGCCACGAGACGCATCCGCGCCGCGAGAGTGAGTTGGATTTCGTGTCGATCATGTTCGAACCCGACGGCCGAGGCCCCTCCTCGGTTCGCCTGCTGGTGACCGGTGTCTGCTGCATCGTCGTCATAGCGGCGGCCGCCACCGTGATGGTCGCGAATTCCCGTGGGGCACTTCGCAAGACCGTGACGGTGACCGCCGTCATGGCCAATGTGGGCGATGGGCTGCCCGCCAAGTCGGATGTGAAATTTCAAGGGATTCGGGTCGGGTTCGTGACGGCGGTGACACCGGCCGCCGAAACCGGCATGAACGATGTCCGAATCGAGCTGAATCCGCACTTCGCGCAGGCGATTCCGGGCACAGTGACCGCGCGGGTGGTACCGAGCAACGTATTCGCGGTGCCCTCGGTACAACTCGTCTACAACGGTGCGGCGGCGCCGCTGAGTTCAGGTGCCCGGATCAGCCAGGATCACAGCCTGGCTACCGTACGCCTGCAGACCTCGCTCGATCAGCTGCGGCGAATCATCGCCGCGGTCGGTCGGGAGGACACCGACAACGCGGTCGGCATGTTGGCGACCCTCGCCGAAGCCACCGAGGGTCGCGGCGCAGGCATCGAGAATGCGGCGGCACGGCTGCGCGATATCGTCGTCGAACTGGACAAGGTCGTCTCCGTGGACGCGGCACCGTCCACGCTCGACTCACTCTCGGCCGCGATGCGTGAACTCCAGTCGGCGGCACCGGATCTGCTCGACGCCATGCACCAGGCGATAGTGCCGCTGCAGACGCTCGCACAGCAGCGCGCGAAACTCACCGCGCTGCTGTCCGGGGGCCTGTACACGCTCGGCACCGTCGGCACCGCGCTCGAGAACAACACCGACAAGATCATCGACATCACCACGCACATATCACCGGCCCTCGGCGCATTCGGTGACGGTGCGAGCAAGTTTCCGCAGATCAGTACTTCGCTCACGCGAATGACCGGCCGATTCGACGAGTTGTGGAATCCGGAGAAGCAACGGATCAACGCGCGCGTCATCCTGCAGCTGACTCCCAACCGGCAGTACACATCGGCGGACTGCCCGCGATACGGCGAGCTGGCCGGTCCCAACTGCTCGACCGCTCCGGCGGCGCCCGCCCCGGCCGAGGGCCTGCCGCCCGGCTTCGATCCGCGCCGCTTCCAACCACCGAACTCCCTGCTGGGCAGCGATATCGGGCCGGTCGGCAGCGCCGCTGAACAGGAGCAGATCGCGGGCATCCTCGGCGGCGAACCCAACGCCGCCGCGGCCATCCTGTTCGGTCCGCTGGCCCGCGGCGCCACCGTCGCGATCACACCGGACCCGAACGGAGGCACCCGATGAACTACCGCGGCTCACTGCTCGTGCTGATCGCCTTCCTGATCAGTTCGGCGCTACTCACCTGGTCGGTCGCCGTCACCCTCGAGCGTGGCATCAGCGGCCGGACCACCAGGTACTCCGCACTGTTCACCAACGTCTCCGGCCTGCGCGTCGGCGATGACGTCCGGATGGCCGGGGTGCGGGTCGGGCGGGTCGAATCGGTCGAGTTGGCGGGCACGCTCGCGCGGGTCGGTTTCCGCATCCACAGCGATCAGGTGCTCACCGGGAACACCACCGTATCGGTGACCTATCAGAACCTGATCGGTCAGCGCTATCTCGGTGTGGCCATGGGCAACCACGGCGACCCTGCGGTGCTGAAACCCGACGCCGAAATACCCGTCGACCATACCGAGCCTTCGTTCGATATCTCCAAGCTGCTCAACGGTTTCGAACCGCTGTTCGGCACGCTGGACCGGACCGCGGTCGACAACATCACCGGCGCCCTGATCAAGGCGTTGCAGGGCGACAACGGCTCGGTCACCACGCTGATCGCGGAGACGACCCGGCTGGCGGAATCATTCGCCGGGCCGGACGAGGTGCTCGGCCAGGTCATCTCGAACCTCGCCACCATCGTGGGCAACCTCGCGCAGCAGAGCGGAAATCTGACCACGGTGATCGACCAGACGCGGGCCGTTTTCGAAGGCCTGCAACAGAATCGGCAGGCATTGTTCGATTCGCTGGACCAGATCGCGGCGGTGGTCGGCCGGGCCTCGCAGATCGTGGCCGCCGACCAGCCCACCCTCGCTGAATTCCTGAATCGGGAACCCGGATTCTCGCAGCACTTCCTGGACAACAAGGCGAAGTTCGAGTATCTCGGCTTCAACCTGCCATTCGTCCTGAAAGGGCTGGCCCGCCTATCGCAGGAAGGCGGATTTATCGACGCCTACATCTGCGATGTGACCCTGTCGATCGTGCCGGGCCTGACACCGCTGATTCCGCAAATAGTCGACGCGGTGACCCCCGGCGGGGTGGCCCAACACACCTCCAAGTGTAGGTGACCACATGCGCACACCGTGGAATCACAACGGCCGCACGCTAATCGGGCGTCGGCAACTCGAAGACCTCAGCAGGCCATGGCTTGGGTTCACCGCGATTGCCCTGTTGGTCGTCGCGGTCGTCGCCGCACTGGTCGTCAATTCGTTCGATATCGGTGAGCGACGCCTGGAGGCGGACTTCGCCCAGGCAGCGCAGCTCGGTGCCGGTGATCAGGTGACCGTGGCGGGTGTGCCGGTCGGCCATGTGGTCGGACTGCGTTTGGCGGGCGACCACGTGACGGTCACGCTGAGCATCGGCGACAATGTGGCGCTCGGTCCCGCCACGACCGCGGCGATCAAACTCACCACCTTGTTGGGCAATCGGTATGTGGAACTGGCACCAGCCGGTTCCGGGGCCCTACCGAATGGCCGAATTCCCTTGGCGCAGACCAGTGTTCCCTACGATCTGCAGTCGGCCCTCGCCGACGCTACGACAACCTTCGATCAGGTCGATGCCGACAAGGTCGGGCAGGCGCTCACCGAACTGTCCACCCAACTGCACGGATTACCGCAGCTGATTCCGTCGGTGCTGCAGAACATCACGACGTTGTCCGGCGTGATCGCCGAACGTCGCGGGCAGATCGGCACACTGCTGACCAGCACCAGCCAACTCACCACGGTCATCGAGAACCAGCGAGCCGGTCTCGGTGTACTGGTCGGCCAGGGCCGCGACCTGCTGCGGGAGGTCGCGGCCAAGCGGCAGGCCATCGCGGCCCTCATCGCGGCCACCAGCAATCTGGTGCGGACGCTGCAGCCGATCGCCGTGGACGACCAGCCCGAAATTCAGTCCCTGCTCGACAATCTCGGCCAACTGGTGCAGATGCTCAGTCGGCACGACGACCTGCTGCGCAACATATTGCAGATCCTTCCGGTCCCCTGGCGCAGCTGGGTGGACGCGACCGGCTCCGGCCCCGAACTGGAGGCCAACGCTACCTCGGGAGCGTTCCTCGACTCCTTCATGTGCGCGCTGGTCGGCCGCGCGAAGGTCCAGCTGCCCCCCTATTCGGAGGACTGTCGATGAGATCGCTACCCCGTCCCATCAAGCTGGTTCTCATGCTCGCGGCCACCGCGCTGATCGTCGGGACGGCCAGCGCTCCGCTGTCTATGCTGAACCGCCAAACTATCACCGTGACAGCGCATTTCGACAGCGCCGCCGGTGTCTTCGTCGGAAATCCGGTGGACGTACTCGGCATGCGGATCGGCAAGGTGGCGAGCGTCGCGCAACGCGGATCATATGTCGAAGTGACGATGAGTGTGGATGCCGCGACGCGGATTCCGGCGGATGTCACGGCGGTGACCGTCTCGGACTCGGTGCTCACCGACCGGCACATCGAACTCACTCCGGTCTATCGCGGCGGGCCGACACTGTCGGACGGGGCGACGCTGGGTACCGACCGGACGAAGACCCCGGTCGAGTTCGACAGTCTGCTCGCGATGGCGGACAAGCTGTCCACGACATTGCAGGGCGACGGACAGGGGCACGGTCCGATCGCCGACGCGGTCGATGTTGGCGCGGCGGTGGCGACCGGCAACGGCGACCAGATCAAGGCCGCGCTGGATCAACTGTCCCGAGCACTGCGCATGGGCGACGATCACGGCGCCGCCACCAAGAACGCGATAACGACCCTGGTGCACAACCTGGACTCGCTCACCGCCGCGGCCGCGAGCAACGACCAGGCGATTCGCGAGTTCGGCGCCGGGGTCCGTCAGCTGAGCGACCTGCTCGCCGAACAAAACCTCGGGACCGGCGACACCGGTGCGAAACTGAACGAAATCCTTACCCGGACAACCGATCTCATCCAGCGCAATCGCGGCACGCTGGCGAATACGGCAAGTGGAGCGAACGTCATCTTCCAGAGTCTGTCGGATTACAACCGCAACGTCGCGGAATTCATGGACCTGTTCCCGCTGGTCGTCGACAACGCCTATGCCGTGGTCGATCAGAATGTGGGCGCCGGTCGGGTGCACGTGAATGTGGACAAGGTCGCACTGGATGGACAGATGGTGAAGCAGGTGTGCAACCTGCTCGACCTGAAACAGCTCGGCTGCAACACCGGGAAGATGTCGGATATGGGGCCGGACTTCGGCATAGTGGCCATGCTGGCCGGAATTGCGGGATTGCCGAAATGACTACCAGGAAAGCAACATTCACCACTGCCGCTGTCGTGCTCTTGGCCGCGGCACCGGCGGGCGGGTGTTCGGTGGGGTTGGACCGGATGCCGCTGCCCGCCCCATCGGTCGGATCACACAGCTTCGCGCTGACGGCCACCTTCGCCAACGCGCTCAATCTCCCGACCGAGGCCAAGGTGAAGGTCGACGGCGCCGATGTCGGGGAGGTCGAGTCCATGACGACACGCGATTATGCCGCCGTCGTCACCCTGCGGATCCGATCCGAGGTCGTGCTACCGGCGGGCACGACCGCCGAATTGCGCTCGGCCACCCCGCTCGGCGATGTGTTCGTCGCCCTCGACCCACCACCGAATCCGGCTCCCGGCACCGGTTTGCTGCACGACGGGGACAGCATTGCGCAATCATCTACCTCGGCCGCGGCCACCATCGAGGAAGTGCTCACGCGGGCGGCATTGCTGGTCAACGGCGGCGTGATCCGCGATCTGACGAAGGTGATCAACGGTCTCGGCGCCGAATTCGGCGGGCGGGGCGACCGCATGGGCGAGCTGATCGCCCAGACGACCGCACTGGTCCGGACGCTCTCGGCACGATCGGACCAGATCCGGGCGGTGGTGCGCGACACCGCCGCACTGACCGCCACCGTGGCCGCGCAACAGTCGGTGGTGAACGACGTAGTCGCCGCCGCGGGCCCGGCCCTGGATGTCGTGGCCGCCAGCACGCAGAACATCGTGGATATCGCCGCCCAGTTGAATCGCATTGCCGGCCAGCTCATGAAGTTTCCGTCGATCAACGGCACCGGAGGGCGCAGCCTGGTAACCGACCTCAACAATCTCGCCGCCGGACTCAATACCGCCGCGATCGACCCCAACGCCAACCTCGATGAGTTGAATTTCGGTTTGGCCATTGTCGGTGGCAAGGTAGCCAACTCCACGGCCGCCAGCGCGGACGCCGATATCTATCAGATAGCGCTCGGCGCGGTGCCGGACCCGAACTTCCCGGGCAGTCCAGAGGCCCGAGTGCCCGACCAGACCGACTGGGCCAACTTCGCCGGTTCGTTGGCGTACACATTGAGCCGGTTGTACGGCCGAGTGATCGGACCGGGACGATGAAGCGCGCGGAACCGAATCGGGCCTTCGAGGTGGGCTTGGAGTCGGCGGCGAGCGCGGTCATCGCGGTCATCGACCGGTTGGTCCGTCATCGGCTCGTCGTCTCCGTGATCGCCCTGGTGGCCACGCTGATCGTGGGCGCGACATATATCGTCTTCGGATCGCTCGAACTGAACCCGCTCGCCTCGACCTATGAGATCCGGGTCCACCTGGCCCAATCCGGTGGTCTGCTGCCCGACCGGGATGTCACGGTGCGCGGTGTCCGCGTCGGCCGGGTGTCTTCGGTCGATTTTCAAGACGGTCAGGTGCTCGCGGTCGCATCGATCGAGGCAGGAACCAGGATCCCGACCGACAGCACGGTCCGGGTGGCCGGACTCTCACCGGCCGGTGAGCAGTACCTGGATTTCGTCCCCGCCACCTCCAGCGGCCCGTATCTCACCGGCGGCGCGGTCATCGGCGCCGACCGGACCACGGTGCCGGTACAGTTGGCCCAGTTGCTCGGCGACCTCAGCGGCACCATCGCACAACTCGATCCCGACAAGCTCCAGGCGATCGTGCACGAGTTGGGTGCGAGCTCGGCGGCGCCGGAGAAGCTGGCGGCGATCATCGATGGCGGTGCCTTCATGATCACCACACTCGGTGCGGTACTCCCCCAGACTGTCAGCCTGCTGCGCAATAGCGAGGTCGTGCTCGGCACCGCACGCGACCTCGGACCCGGCCTTGCGATTACCGCGGCCGATCTCAAACGCACGCTCGCCGGGGTGAATTCGATGACGGGCGGGTTCGAATCCTTGCTCGACACCGCGCCGGAAATGCTGCGGACCATGGACCAGATCATCGCCGACAACTCCCCGACCATGGTCCAACTGCTCGGGAATCTCGCGACCGTGGCCCAGATGTCGTACGTACACGTGCCGGCGATAAACAATCTGTTCTTCCCTACGTATCGGGCCGGGTCCGCGGCGGACGCGTTGGGCACCGCATTCCACGACGGCGCGGTGTGGGCGATCGCCAACATCTACCCGCGAAAGCAGTGCGACTACAACCTTCCTCGCCTACCCGTCACCGTCGCGAACCTTCCCGAACCCTACCTGTACGCCTACTGCACCGACCCGGATCCGACGCTCCTGCCGCGCGGTTCGCGCAATGCGCCGCGGCCCCCCGGCGACGACACCGCACACCCACCGGCCGGAGTCGATCCGCTGGCGACCGCCGATCCGACACCGCAGGGCCCGCTGTCGATCCCGACACCTTATGGCGGCGCACCCGTTCCGGCATATGTACCGCCGAAGTAGCAAATAACAACGAAGGCCAGGAGTTTCGATGAAGCAACCAGTGCTGGCGAAGGAAACCGCTACCGAGACCACCGATTCGGAGGCGATGGCCGAGGACTCGGCCGTGGACGAGGAGGCCGCATCGCCTTCCTGGCGGCGTCGCTGGGTACCTCGCGCCGCGGTCGGCGCCATCGCCGTCGTCGCGGTATCGGCATCGGTGCTCGCGGGCATTCTCGGCTGGAAATTGCACGACCGCGACGAGGTCGATACCGCGGCCCGGCAGGCCGCGACCACCGCGCAGAACTACGCGATCACGCTGACCAGCATCGATTCCCAGCACATCGATCAGAATTTCGCCGCCGTCCTCAGCGGTGCGACCGGTGAATTCAAGGACACCTACTCCCAGTCCAGTAACCAACTCAAGACGCTGCTGGTCCAGAACAACGCGGTGAGCAAGGGAAAGGTGGTGGGCTTCAGTATCAAGTCGGCGACGAAGGATCGGGTCGAGGTAATGCTGTTCGTCGATCAGGAGGTCACCAACTCGGTGAGCCCCGATCCACGGATCGATCGCAGCCGCATGATCATGACCATGGAACGGGTCGGCGACAGCTGGCTGGCCGGCAAAGTGGAGTTGGTGTGATGTGACCGATCAATCCTCCGCACCGTCGGTCACGCGGATAAAGAACTGGGGACGCGGCTATCTGCACCGTCATCCGGTCGCATCGCTCGATACGGTCGGTGCCCAGTTCGTCCTGGGTGTGCGAGCCGTGCAGTATCTCGTAATCGACCTAACGACAGGCCGTTTCGCATTCAAGGAGTTCGTGCGGCAGTCCGCTTTCATGATCAAAACCGCCTACCTGCCGACCATCGCGGTCGCATTGCCCATCAGCGCGACACTCTCGATCCAGTTCGGGTTGATAGCCGGTCAGGTGGGGGCGACCTCGCTGGCCGGTGCGGCCAGTGGTCTCGCGGTCATCCGCCAGGCGGCGCCGGTGGTCACGGCGATGCTGCTTGCGGCGGCCGTCGGCTCGGCGATCTGCGCCGATCTCGGCGCCCGCACCATCCGAGAAGAGATCGATGCACTCGAGGTGATGGGTGTTTCGGTGCTGCGCAAACTGGTGGTGCCGCGGGTGGCCGCCGGGGTGCTGGTCGCGGTCGGGCTGACCGGGCTCAGCGCCTTCGTCGGATTCCTCGCCGGATATATGTTCAATGTCTATGTCCAGGGCGGTACGCCCGGTAGTTTCATCGCCACCTTCTCCTCGTTCGCGCGCATCGGCGATATGTATCTGGCGGTGGTCAAGGCCGTGGTGTTCGGACTCATCGTGACCGTCGTCGCGTGCCAGAAGGGATTGAGCACCAAGGGCGGTCCCGGCGGGGTCGCGAATTCGGTCAATGCCACCGTGGTGGCCTCGATCGTGCTGCTCATGGTGGTGAACGTGGGCTTCACCCAGATGTACACCATGCTCTTTCCGCGGCAGGCGCTCTGAGATGGCCGCGCCGTACTATCCGCTGCACTTCAGGCAGGTGCTCCGCGTTGCCGACGCACCATTACGTGGAGCCATGCGCCTCGGGCATATGGCCATATTCTTCCTGCGTGCGCTCGCCTCCATTCCGGTCGTCCTGCGCCACTACCGCAAGGAACTACTGCGCCTGATCTCCGACATCACCTGGGGCAATGGATCTCTCATCGTCGGCGGCGGTACGGCGGGCATCATTGTCGTGCTCGGCGCGAGCGGCGGTGCACTGGTGGGGATCGAGGGCTACAGCGCACTGAAATTGCTCGGCATCGGCCCGGCGACAGGTCTGGTCTCGGCGACCGCGTCCACGCGCGAACTGGCTCCGATCATGGCTTCCATCGCCTTCGCATCCCAGGCGGGCTGCAGATTCACCGCCCAACTCGGCGCCATGCGCATCGCCGAGGAGATCGACGCGATGGAGACACTCGCGATCCGGTCCATCCCCTACCTGGTGACCACCCGGCTCATGGCCTCGGTGGCCGCGATCGTTCCGCTCTATCTCGTCTGTCTGGCAATGAATTTCGTCGCGGTCGAGGTGGCCATCGGCGTCGCGGGCAGCCAATCACCCGGCACCTACGACCACTACTTCCGCATGGTGCTCAGTGCGACCGATGTTGCGTATTCGCTGGCCAAGGCCGTCGTCTTTGTCGTGATCACGACAACCATCCAGTGCTACTTCGGCTATTACTCCGCGGGCGGTCCGGTGGGCGTCGGCATTGCCGCCGGTCGTGCGATGCGCGCCAGCATCACCGTCATGATCTGTGTCAATCTGCTGATGACGCTGGCCCTTTGGGGATTCGATTCGGGAGCGCGAATCAGCGGCTGACCGCACCGCCCGACTACTGCCCGCAGCCATGGGCGGATCGCCGGCGTCGGCCGACACTTCGGCTCAACTATTGAACGCCACACAGTCGTGAGAATAGAATTCTCCTAGAATGCGAAGGAGAGTTTCATGCCCAAATGGGATCTGCCCTACCCGCTGTTCGATGCCGACAACCACCTCTACGAGACGAAGGAGGCGCTGACCACCTACCTTCCCAAGCACTATCGAAACGCGGTCAAGTACGTCGAGGTCGACGGTCGCACCAAAATCGCGATCCGCGGCCAGATCAGCGAGTACATCCCCAACCCGACCTTCGATGTGGTCGCGCCTCCCGGGGCGATGGAGGAGTACTTCAAGAACGGCAATCCCGATGGCAAGAGCATGCGCGAGATCTTCGGCAAGCCGATCCGCTCGACGCCCGCCTTCCGCGAACCGGCGCCCCGCCTGGAACTGATGAACGAGCTCCAGATCGACCGCGCCCTGATGTTCCCGACCCTGGCCAGTCTGGTCGAGGAACGCATGAAGGACGATCCGGAGCTGATCCACGCGGTCGTGCACTCGCTCAACCAGTGGCTGCACGAGACCTGGTCGTTCAACTACTCCGACCGCATCTTCACCGTGCCGGTGATCAGCCTGCCCATCGTGGAGAAGGCGATCGAGGAACTGGAGTGGGTCGTCGAGCGCGGCGCCCGGGCGATCCTGGTCCGGCCGGCACCGGTGCCCGGCCTGCACGGACCGCGCTCGTTCGCTCTGCCGGAATTCGATCCGTTCTGGAAGCGCGTGGTCGAACTGGACGTGCTGGTGACGATGCACTCCTCCGACAGCGGATATTCCCGCTTCGCCTCCGAATGGGACGGCCGCCAGCAGGAGATGCTGCCGTTCGTGACCAACACCTTCAAGATGATCAACGAGTGGCAGCCGATCCGCGACGCGATGGCGTCCTGGGTCTGCCACGGTGCACTCTTCCGGTTCCCGGAGCTGAAGATCGCGGTCATCGAGAACGGCGCCGAATGGCTGCCCGGACTGCTGGAAACCCTCGCCAAGGTATACAAGAAGGCCCCGCAGGGCTTCCCTGGCGATCCGGTCGAGGCGGTCAAGAAGATCCACGTCAGCCCGTTCTGGGAGGAGGATCTGGTCGCCCTGTCGGATCTCATCGGCGCCGACCATGTGCTGTTCGGATCGGATTATCCGCATCCGGAGGGACTGGCGGAACCCGCCCGCTACGTCAACGAGATCAAGGATCTCCCCCTGGACGACCAGGCGAAGATCATGGGCGGCAACCTCGCCCGGCTGCTGAACGTGTAGTTGTCCCGTTGCCCGCGTTGCTGTTTGCGGCGCGGGCACCAGGGACTAACCGGCTGTCCGCACCGCTGCCATTGCGCCGCCGTCCACGAGCAGGTCGATACCGTTGAGAAAGCTCGCCTGGTCCGACAGCGCGAATGCGACGGCGGCGGCGACTTCGTCCGCGGAACCCCTGCGCCGCAACGGTGTTCGCTGCACCAGCGCCGCCATGCCCGGATGGTTGTCGGCTTCCTGGCGCCCCTGCGGAGTGTCGATGATGCCGGGTGAGACCGAGCAGATGCGCGCGCCGACCGGGCCGAGGCGCACCGCCTCATGCGCCACGAAGCGGTGTACGCCGCGTTTCGCCCAGCTGTAGGCGAGACCGGGATCTTCGACGGCGGGGCCGAGCGCATCGTGGATGCGCTCGAGAAACTTCTCATCGAGCGGATCGTCCACAACCGCGAGGCCGGCCGGGTCCGGCGCGACAGGATCGAGCAGCGGAGCCATCGAAGCGAAACACACCATGGCCGTGCCGGTTACGGCCAGCGGGCGCAGGGCCTGCGCGAGCAGCGCGGTCCCGATCAGATCGACGGTGAAGATCCGGCGCCAGTCACCCATCGTCGGAGAGATACCTGCGGCGTGGGCGACAGCCCGCAGTGCGCCGTGCCGATCCACCCGCTCGGCGAGCCGCGCCAGCCCTTCGGCGTCGGTGACGTCGAGCTCCACCGCTTCGACTGCGGCACCGCCATTTTCGGCCAACTGGTCCCGCGCGGCAGCCGCGGCGGCCGCGTCCCGATCTACCACGAGCAGTATGTCGACCATCTCGGCCATTCGTTGTGCGCAGGCATAGCCCATACCGCGACCCGCGCCCGTCGCGATACCCACTGTTGTCACGTGTCGCTCCGATCGGTCGTGGGCGCGGCCCAGCACTGGGCCAGGCTCGATTCCGCGGCCCGGTCGACCAGTTCCACCCGAAAGCCGTTGGCCCCGCGCAGGAATGCGAAGAACAGCTGCCCGTCGGCGCCGGGCCGGGTGGCCTCGGTGACGTAGCCGTGCCGCACCAGCTCCGCGGCATCGGCGGCCATATCGTCGGACCAGTACCCGACGTGGTGGAGTCCGGCCGCCCCCGCGGGTTCCCACAGTGTGCCCGCGACACTGCGTACGATCTCGAGGCGCGGCACGGTCGTGGAGTATCGGCATTTCAACTCCAGGACAGCCGTCCTGGTGTCGGGCAGGTCCACCGACACCGGCCCGCCGACCTCCGGCCCCCACTCGTATCCGAGTACGGACGACAGCGTCGCCACGGTGGCCTCGAAGTCCGCCGCGACGATCCCGATATGGAACTGATCCTCGGCCCTCACGACAGGACCTCCATTCGGCTCGAAATTCCTGGAAGAATTGCATTCCGCATCACGAGAAGAATATTCTCATCATGCGAGAGGAGATGCAATGGCATGGGATTTCGAGACTGATCCGGAGTATCAGAAGAAGCTGGACTGGGCCGACGAGTTCGTGCGCGCGGAAGTCGAACCACTCGATCTGGTCTGGGAGCACGAGCAGTTCGTGCCACTCGACGGGACACGGCGCAAGGCGATCCAGCCCATGAAGGAGGAGGTGCGGCGTCAGGGCCTGTGGGCCACACATCTTGGTCCGGACCTCGGCGGCCAGGGTTATGGACAGCTGAAACTGGCCCTGCTGAACGAGATTCTGGGCCGCTCGTCCTGGGCGCCGATCGTCTTCGGCTGTCAGGCGCCCGATACCGGCAACGCCGAGATCATCGCCCACTACGGGACGGCCGACCAGAAGCAGCGCTACCTGCAGCCGCTGCTGGACGGTGAGCTGTTCTCCAGCTATTCGATGACCGAACCGCAGGCCGGCGCCGATCCGGCCCAATTCCAGACCAGGGCGGTGCGCGACGGCGACGACTGGATCATCAACGGCTGGAAGTACTTCTCCTCCAACGCCCGAACCGCCTCATTCCTGATCGTCATGGCGGTGACGAATACCGACGTCAGCCCTTACAAGGGCATGTCGATGTTCCTCGTGCCGACCGACACCCCGGGCATCAATATCGTGCGCAACGTCGGCCTGTACGGCGAGCCGATGAACGACGGCAGCCACGCACTGATCCATTACGAAAACGTGCGCGCGCCGGCCGAATCCCTGCTCGGCGGCGAGGGCCAGGCCTTCGTCATCGCGCAGACCCGCCTCGGCGGCGGCCGCATCCACCATGCGATGCGCACCATCGGGCTCGCGCAGAAGGCCATCGACATGATGTGCGAGCGGGCCCTGTCTCGTACCACCGCGGGCAGCAGGTTGGCCGATAAGCAGTTCGTACAGGGCTACATCGCCGACTCCTACGCCCAGCTGGCCCAGTTCCGGCTGTTCGTACTGCACACCGCCTGGAAGATCGACAAGTACAACGACTATAAGAAGGTCCGCAAAGACATCGCCACGGCCAAGATCGTCATGCCGACCGTGCTGCACGATATCGCCTGGCGCGCAATGCAAGTGCACGGAGCCCTGGGCACCACCAACGAGATGCCGTTCTTCCGGATGATCCACGGAGCCGGTGTCATGGGGCTGGCCGACGGGCCGACCGAGGTGCACAAGACCACCGTGGCCAAGCAGGTGCTGCGCGACTACGAGCCCACAGACGGCATGTGGCCCACCGAATGGATTCCCGGAAAGCAGGAAGCCGCCCGGGCGAAGTTCGCCGAATATCTCGAGCACGAAGTAGGGAACCAGTGAGCATCGATACCACCCGGCTCGCCGATTGGATGGACGGCCAGGGCCTGCCCGGTAAGGGCGAACCCCTCGAAACCCGCTTCCTGTCCGGCGGCACCCAGAACGAGATCTATCAGATCCGCCGTGGCGAACACGTCAGCGTTCTGCGCATACCACCTGCCGGGGCGCCCGCCGAACGGGATGCGGGCATTCTGCGCGAGTGGCGGATCATCGAGGCCCTCGAAGGCACCGATGTCCCGCATACCGCCGCCGTCGGAGTCTGCACCGACTCCGACGTGCTCGGCCGCACCTTCTACCTGATGGGCTTCGTCGACGGCTGGTCGCCGATGGACCATCGCGGCGTATGGCCGGAGCCGTTCGACTCCGACCTGCAGGCGCGGGCCGGACTCGGCTACCAGCTGGCCGAGGGAATCGCATTGCTGTCCAAGGTGGATTGGCAGGCGAAGGGCCTGCGGGATCTGGGCCGCCCGGACGGCTACCACGAGCGACAGGTGTCGCGGTGGCTGAGCTTCTACGACAAGATCGATGGCGCGCGCACGCTCGACGGCATGGACGTGGCCACCGAATGGCTGCGCACCCACCGCCCGCTGGACTACATCCCCGGCCTGATGCACGGCGACTACCAGTTCGCCAATGTGATGTTCCAACACGGCGGACCGGCGCGGCTCGCGGCGCTGGTGGACTGGGAGATGGGGACGGTCGGCGACCCGAAGCTCGATCTGGGCTGGATGCTGCAGGGTTGGCCGGAAGACACCAGCGACCCGTCCGTTGCCACCAAGGGCTACGCCAATATGCAGTACATGCCTTCGCGTGACCAGATGCTCGCGCACTACGCGCAGGTATCCGGACGCCAAGTCGACGATATCGACTACTACCTGATCCTGGCCAAATGGAAGCTCGCCATCGTGCTCGAGCGCGGTTTCCAACGCGCCAAGGGTGACGTCAAGCTGGCGGCGTTCGGACCGATCGTGGTCGACACCATGCGCGCCGCCGCCGAATTGGCCGAGAGTACGGAGTACAAGTAATGAGCGACGCGGAGTTCGTACTCGACCGGCACGGCCCGGTCATGGTCGTCCGGCTCAACCGTCCGGATGCGCGAAATGCGTTGACCGGCACCATGATGCGCGGAATCGGCGCGGCGATAATCGCGGCCGAGGCCGATCCGCTGGTGCGGGCCGTCGTGCTCACCGGCACCGGTGATCGCGCCTTCTGCTCGGGAATGGATCTGCGCGCCTTCGCCAGTGGCGAAGACTTCGGCAAGGGCGCGGAGGCCGAGGCCTACGGGCGGCTGGCCAAGGGGCAGGTGAGTGTCCCGGTGATCGGCGCGGCCAATGGCAGCGCCGTCGGCGGCGGCCTCGAACTACTGCTGGGCTGCGATCTGATCGTGGCGTCCGCAGCGGCGAAATTCGGCTTCCCCGAGGTCAAGCGGGGACTCTTCGCCGGTGGCGGCGGCACCTTCATCGGCACCCGGATCCCGCTCGGCATCGCACTCGAACTGCTACTGACCGGTGATCTCGTCGACGCGGGGCGCGCCGAGCGGATCGGTCTGGTGAACGCGGTGGCCGAACCGGATGCCGTGTTCTCGACCGCGCTGGCATTGGCCGAGCGGATCGCCGCCAACGCACCACTCGGGCTGGCCGCTTCGAAAGAGCTGGCCCGCCTTGCGGTTTCGGATGCGGCCGCGGCCACCGACCGACTCGGCAAGTGGCAGGCATTGGTATTCGGCAGCGAAGACGCCAGGGAGGGCGCCCGCGCCTTCGCCGAGAAGCGCCCGCCGAACTGGCGAGGCCGGTGAGATGCGCGCGGTGATCTGCCCGGCCTACGGGCCGCCGGAGGTCGTGCGCATCGAAGACCGTGCGGCGCCCGCACTCGAATCGGGACAGGTTCGAGTGCGCGTCGGCGCCGCCGCGGTCAATTTCCCGGACGTCCTGGTGATCGCGGGCGAATATCAGATCAAGGTGCCGACACCGTTCGTGCCCGGCAGCGAATTCGCCGGTGCGATCACCGAAACCGCCGACGACGTCACCGAATTCGCCATCGGCGACCGGGTCACCGGCACCGGGATCGCCGGGGCGTTCGCGGAAGAGGTCACCGTGCCCGCCGCGGGACTCGGCCGCATCCCCGACGGAGTCGACGACCACTGTGCGGCCGCGTTCGGCGTCGCATATCGGACGGCGTATCACACACTGCGTTCGATGGCACGGGTGCAGCCCGGGTACCGGCTGCTCGTACTCGGGGCCGGTGGCGGAGTCGGACTTGCGGCGGTGCAACTCGGGGTGCATTTGGGCGCAGAGGTCACCGCCGTTGCATCCTCCGCTGAAAAGCTCAGTGCCGCAGCAGCTTACGGTGCCACCGGACTGATCGACCACACCAGCGGCGACCTGCGCGCGGCGCTGAAGCAAGCACTGCCCGAGGGCGCCCATGCCGCCGTCGACCCGGTCGGTGGGCGACTATCCGAGCCCGCACTGCGGTCGCTGCGCCGCAGCGGGCGGTTCGTCACCGTCGGCTTCGCCTCCGGCGAGATTCCGCGCATCCCGCTGAATCTCGTGCTGGTCAAGGGAATACAGGTGCTCGGCTTCCAATTCCAGGATCTGGATCCCGGCGAATTCCGCCGCAACGAGGACGAATTGCGGGAGCTGCTGACCACCGGCCGGGTACTTCCGCATATCAGCGCGGTGTATCCGCTTACCGAGGCTGCCACCGCACTACGGCGCGTCGCCGATGGGCAGGTCATCGGCAAAATCCTGCTCGATATGAAAGCGTAGTCCGACGCAGCGGAACCTGTTGACCACCAACTGGAGTCACGCTGACGACGTGATCGAGACGTAGTGGTGCCGCGGCGCATCCGACCACGACCGGATCGCTGTAGGCAAGATCTGCGTCGAAACCGCCGTACCCGTGGGCGACGCGCCCCTATGCGATCAACTCGTCGATGGTGTCGGCCTCGACGGCGCGTACGAACCAGGTCGTCATCTGGTCGAGGTCTGTGCAAGTAGTAATACAGGCACGCACATCCTCGGGTACCGCCATCTCACGCAGTTCCAGGATCCGCAAGATGGATGCGGCCCAAACTTTCGCCTCAGCTTTAGCGCGGCATTCAGCACGGATTGCCTGCCACCACTCAGAACGAAGGAACCACGTGGGCACCGTCATCAACAACCCCTGTGCGGTCAGTCCCTCCTACGCGAAGAGGTCATCGATGGAGTCAGCCCCGAGGGCGCGATCAAACCAGGCGGCCAGTTGGTCGTGATCTGTGCATGAACCGATTCGGGCACGCACATCGTCGGGTACCGCAATCCCACGCAGTTCCAACAGCCGCAAGATGGATTTGGCCCCACCCCGGGCCTCACCTTCAGCGCGAACTTCCTGCCAGTATTCGGACCGGAGGAACCACGTGGGCACCGTCATCAACAACCCCTGTGCGGTCAGTGCGCCCTACGCGAAGAGGTCATCGATGGAGTCGGCCTTGACGGCCAGGGCGAACCAGACATCCAGTTGGTCGGCGTCCATGCAGGTAAGGATTCTGGTGCGTACGTCGTCGGGTACCGCAATCTCGCGGAGTTCCAAGAGCCGAACGATGTATTCGGCACGGGTCACCGCACGGGTCTCCTCCCAGAACTCGGAACGGAAGAACGAAGTATCCACGGTCATCAACTGCCTCCAGGTCTGTCCGGCCGGGCCTTTGCCCAACCCGAGTGCGGTGAGTTCGGCGAAGATCACGCGGTCAGGCTTATCGATGCTCCGCAGCGCGGTGGCCAGCGTGTTCATTATGTCACCGATTACGGAATCGTCGGCGGCGTGTGTGATAGCCGAGAGCGTCGACAGCGGAATGTCTTTGACGGCGGCGTCCAGGTTGGTCACCACGGGAACATTGTCCGGGCCGAATACCAGTGGGTGAACGATGAGGCTGGTCCATTGCGGCGGGCCGATGGTAAGTGGCCCACGGGCCCAAGCGGCCGTGGAAGTGTCCTGGCAGACAACCAGCAGCACAGGGTGGAGCCGGTATTTAGCGTGCAGGTGCGCCAAGTAGTACGCCCAGGAGCTTGGTTTCTTCTTGTCCTCGTGTCCCTGGGCTTCGACGAGCAGCAGGAAGGCTTTCAGCAGTCTCTATCCGCAACAGGGTATCGACACGGCGCTCCAATGGGTCGATCTCGGTGAGATCGGTCGGCAGCAGCGCGACATCAATCGGATCCGAAAACGGCAGCCCCAGATCACGGATCGTGCGGGCGAATACGCCCGGATCCTGCCGGAAGAGGTGGTGCATAGCCTCATGCTGGGAGCTGACCATGCGCGCGAACATACTCGAAGAAATCGCAAATATGTTCGATCCAGCGAAATCGGTCCAGAATCGCCGGAATAGCTTGGGACACACCCGATGTCGTCCCGTGTGGCGCCCTCGGCGATTCCACGGGACGCCACCGCACAGCTACCGGACAGATCCACACATCTCAGAAACTCACCCCACCGGCAGCAGATCAGCCGCCAGGTGATCATGGGTTTCACTGCAGCGGAACATCTCCACATCCTCGAGCAGGTCGACCGGTTGTCCCAACGCCGTAAGTGCCCGTGCCTTGAAGGCTCGCGCGGCCACGCTCAGCCGGTGCTGCACTCCCTCGGTCCGGCAATCGAGTTCACTCGGACAGGCAGCGCCCCACACCGTCACTTCGAACGACCGATCCTCGATATTCTTCAGCACCCCCTGGCGGACTCGCGGATCGGATTCGAAAAGCTCTGCGGCGATTGCCATTCCGTTCGGCCACACGCCCGCATCCGATAGCGATGCCATCGAGGTCTCCAGATCCAGCACGGTTGCCCCGAGGATCCGCAGCGGTCGGATATCGGCGACATCGCCCACGCAGACGGTCACCTCCCACCCAGCCATCGCCCGGTCGAATAGCCAACCTCCCGAGTACCGCACCACATCGGCGATATCGGGGGCGATGACCGCCAGCCGATATCTCAGAGGGTGCTTGCGGGCATGAGCTCGCGCTCGAGCGAGCGGACGTACTCCGTGAATACCCGGTTCAGTGGTATCGAGGGGTCGAGCAGCCATGAGGTTTCCATCCCGTTGAGAAATGCGACTATCTCCACAGCCTTGACGGCAGGGTCCAGATCGGTGCGGTATCGGCCGGCGCGCTGACCGCGTCGGATGCCGCCGGCAATGGTGGCGACGGCGGCTCGGTACCGACCGAGCAGGCGATCGTGCAGGGGCGCGTCCGGGTCGAGATTCTCGACGAGCAGCACGGTGAACATGCCGACCAGATCCGGCGAGCGCCGGAATCGGTCGACGACGTTTTCGAGTTGCTCGATCAGATCGCGACGGCGGTCGGAATGGAGTTCGTCGTCGGTGTCGCGAGCCTCGAGTACCGCATGCAGCAACTGCTCCTTGGACTCGAAATGATGCAGCACCCCGGCCGTACTGACCCCGGCCTCCCGCGCGATCTGCGCCAGCGTCGTATTACGCCAGCCGTTGCGCGTGAGCAGTCGCTGTGCGACGGCGAGAATCTGCAGCTTGCGGTACTCACCTTTGGCGAGCAACGTCTCATATGGACGTGGGGTACCGGCTTCGGGATCGGGCACCGAACTCCTTCGTTCGATCAACCTACTTAAGACACAGTAGGTTGGTTCCGAGGCTGTGACAAGGGTCTCAGGTGGCCCAATTTTTGCGCTGGATCACAGACCGAGAGATTTGGCTATGATCATTTTCATCACCTCACTGGTACCGGCATAGATGCGGGCGACACGCGCATCGGCGTAGAGCCGGGCGATCGGATATTCCGTCATGTAGCCGTAGCCGCCGAACAGTTGCAGGCAGCGATCGACCACCCGCGCCTGCACCTCGGTGCAGAACAGCTTGACCCGGGCGGCATCGGCACCCGAGAGCTGCCCCTCGACCAATTCCAGCACCGCGCGATCCACCATCGTCTGGGCCGCCTCCACCTCCGTCGACAGCGCGGCCAGCTCGAATTTCGTGTTCTGGTAGGCCGCTACCGGCTGGCCGAAAACCTTGCGCTGCTGCACATATTCGATGGTGGCGGTGATCGCGGACCTGGCCTGCGCCACCGATCCGACGGCGACCGTTATCCGCTCCTGAGCGAGGTTGTGGCCGAGATAGGCGAACGCCTGCCCCTCGGCGCCGAGCCGGTTCGTCACCGGGACGCGCACATTGTCGAATGCCAACTCCACCGTGTCCTGCACCTTGCAGCCCAGCTTGTCCAGGACCCGGCCCTTGGTGAATCCGGTTCGGCCGCTTTCCACCACGATCAGGCTCAGGCCCGCGCGCCGGTTGTCCGGATCCGACGAGGTGCGTGCCACCACGATCACCAGATCCGCGAGCAGACCACCGGTGATGAAGGTCTTGGCGCCGTTGAGTATGTACTCCTCGCCGTCGCGGACCGCGGTGGTGCGCACACCGGCCAGATCGGAGCCGGTGCCCGGCTCGGTCATGGCGATCGCGGTCAGCAGTTTGCCGTCGGCCAGACCCGGAAACCAGCGCTCGCGTTGTTCGGCGTCGGCGTATTCCAAGAAGTAGGGCAGGATCACGTCGATCTGGGTGCGGACGGTACTGAGCGTGACGAGCGCGCGGTAGGCCTCCTCCTGCAGCACGGCATTGAACCGGTAGTCCCGCATGCCGCCGCCCCCGTATTCCTCGGGGATGGCGGTGCCGAGCAAGCCGAGTTCGCCCATCCGCTCGAAGATTTCGCGCGGCATCTGCCCGGCCCGCTCCCAGTCCGGGTAGTGCGGCACCACCTCCTTATCGATGAATTCGCGGGCCAGCTGCCGGAATGCCTCGTGGTCTTGGGTGAAAATGTCTCGGCGCACGGTCGGCTCCTTCAGTGCACGAGTTCGACGACGGTGGCGTTGGCGGTGCCGCCGCCCTCGCACATGGTCTGCAGGCCATAGCGAATTCCGTTGTCGCGCATGTGGTGGATCATCCGGGTCATCAGTACGGCGCCGGAACCGCCGAGCGGATGGCCGAGGGCGATCGCGCCGCCCAGCGGATTGAGCAGGTCCGGGTCGGTACCGGTTTCGGCCAGCCACGCCAGCGGGATCGGGGCGAATGCCTCGTTCACCTCGAAGACACCGACTTCGGACAGATCGATACCGGCCTTGCGCAATACCTTCTCGGTGGCCGGAATCGGACCGGTCAGCATGAGTACCGGATCGGCACCGGTGACCGCACCGGCCCGATACCGCACCAGCGACGTCAGGCCCAACTCGCGCGCCTTTTCCGCAGTCGTCACCAATAGCGCCGCGGCGCCGTCGGAGATCTGCGACGAGTTTCCGGCATGGATAACGCCATCGGCCTGGAAGGCGGGTTTGAGCCCGGCCAGTTTCTCGACCGTGCTGCCGGGCCGGATGCCCTCGTCGGCGATCACCGTCCCGGAATCGGTTGCGACGGCGACGATCTGCTCCTCGAACGCGCCGCGGTCCTGAGCGGCGGCGGCCCGTTCGTGCGACAGCACCGAGAACTCGTCGAGCCGGGTGCGCTCGAAACCCCATTTCTGTGCGATCAATTCGGCGGAAATGCCTTGGTTGAACGAGAAATCGTCATAGCGGGCAGAAGCTTTCGGGCCGTAGGGCATGCCGTCGGCGCGCGCGGCACCCAGCGGCACCCGGCTCATCACCTCGACGCCGCCCGCGACCACGACCTCCTGCGCACCCGACGCCACTGCTTGCGCGGCGAAATCCAGTGCCTGCTGGCTGGATCCGCAGGCCCGGTTCACCGTGGTGCCCGGAATGGTTTCCGGCCAGCCCGCGGCGAGCACCGCGTAGCGCCCGATATTGCTGGACTGGTCGCCGACCTGGGAGACACAGCCCCAGATGACGTCGTCGATGACCGCCGGGTCGATGCCGGTGCGGCCCGCCAGCGCATTGAGCACGATCGCCGACAGATCGGCGGGATGCGTACCCGACAGTCCGCCATTGCGTTTGCCGATCGCGGTCCGCACCGCTCCGGCAATGACTACCTCACGAATCTGCTGTACTCCCGTTTTCGGACCGGCCCGCGCCGCGGACCGGTGGTCTGTGCACGGTCCAGCGACCGTCGAACTGCGGTTCTCGTTTCTCGGCGAAGGCCGCGAATGCCTCCGGGGCGTCCGAGGTGGCGAAATTGAGGCCCTGCGCGGCGGCCTCCCCGGCGAGCGCTTCGCGCAGGGTGTGATCGGCACCCGTGTTGAGCAGTGCCTTGGTTTGTGCCAGCGCCACCGGCGGGCCCGCCGCCAGCCGCGCAGCGAGATCGGTGACGTAGGAGTCGATTTCGTCCGCGGGAACCACCCAGGTCACCAGATTCAGTTCCCGCGCCTGTTCGGCGTCGATCATTTCGCCCAGCAATGCCAACCGCTTGGCCTGTTGCAGCCCGACCAGTTTCGGTAGCAGCCACGAGCCGCCCAGATCCAGCGAAAGGCCGCGGCGGGCGAAGATCTGCGAGAAGCGGGATTCGGGCGTGGCGACCACCAGATCGCAGCCGAGCGCCAGATTCCATCCGGCGCCGACGGCAACGCCGCTCACCTTCGCGACCGTCGGCATCGGCAGCTCATGCAGCAGCAACGCCACATCGGTCAATGCCCGCATGCGATAGACCGGATGCCCGTTGTCGGGCACCGAAATGTCGGCGCCGGAACAAAAAGCGCCACCGGCCCCCGTGAGCACCAGCGCTCGCACGGTGCGATCGGCCGCGGCGGCCCGCAGCGCATCCGCCAGCGCCTGCCACAGTTCGGCATCGATCGCGTTCTTGCGATCAGGCCGATTCAGGGTCAAGGTTCGTACACCGTCACGATCCTCGGTCAGCAGCGGCCTCAGCATGCCCGCTCCGCGGGTTGCCGATATGCCGGACCGATTGCACCTGCCTCGCGGAGTTCGGCGATATCCTCACCGCCGCAGCCGATTTCGGCCAGTACGGCGTCGGTGTGCTCGCCGAGACCGGGAACCGCGCCCATGGGCGGATCGAAACCGTCGACAATGGCCGGTGGCAGCAGCGACGGGATCGGGCCGGACGGGGTGTCGATGCTTCGCCACCGATCGCGGGCCGACAGCTGCGGGTGCGCGATGACCTCGCTGGGCAGGTTGTAGCGCGAGTTGCCGATCCCTGCCGCGTCGGCGAGCTCCTGAATCCGCGCGAGATCGTGTCGGGCGCACCAGGATCCGATGGCCTCGTCAAGAATGTCGCGCCGCTTACAGCGGTCCGGATTGGTGCGCAGGCCCTGGTCGTCGGCCAGGTCGGGGCGGTCGATGATGTCGCGGGCCAGCCGCTGCCACTCCCGATCGTTGGTGGTGCCGATCACCACGGTCTGTCCGTCCGCGGTGCGGTAGGCGCCGTAGGGCGCGACCGCCGCCGAGCTCATGCCCAGCGGTTGCATATCGATTCCGGAGTGCCTGGCGTAGGTGAGGTGATAGCCCATCACATCGGCCATGGTGTCGAACAGGCTGACCGCGATCGTCGCGCCGGCATCCGATCCCCGGCGCTGTCGTCCGCACAGCGATGCCAGAATCGACAGCGCCGCATACTGTCCCGTGATGACATCGGCCATCGGCGGGCCCGGTTTCGCCGGGGCACCCGGATATCCGGTCACCGCGCACACCCCCGATTCGGCCTGCACCAGCAGGTCGTAGGCGCGCTTGTGCGACAGCGGCCCACCCGAACCGAATCCGTCGATCGATACCGCGATCAGATCCGGGTGCCGCTCGGCCAGGTCCGCCGGTGCGAGACCGAGCCGATCGGTCGCACCGGGCGCCAGATTCGATACCAGTACCTCGGCCCGATCCAGCAAGCGATGCAGAATCGCCACGCCCGCAGGCGTTTTCAGGTCGAGGGTCACCGATTCCTTGCCGCGGTTGACCCAGACGAAATGCGCCGCCTGCCCCTCGACCACATCGTCGTAATAACGGGCGAAGTCGCCGCCATCCGGATTTTCGATCTTGATCACGCGGGCGCCGAAATCGGCGAGTGTACGGGTGCACATCGGCGCCGACACCGCCTGTTCCAGGGCGACGACGGTGATACCCGCCAATGGTCCCTGCGCCGTATCCGGCATCACATCACCATGCCGCCGTCCACCGGCAGCACCTGCCCGGTGACGAACGAAGCGGCATCGGAGGCGAGGAAGACGAAGGCGCCGGCCACCTCCGCCGGATCGGCCCAGCGCCGCAACGGAATTCGATTCAGCATCTGCGCCGCGAACTTGTCTCCGGTGCGAATGGTCTCGGTCATCGGCGTGGCCGCCAGCGGCGCCAGCGCGTTCACCAGGATGTTCTTGCGCGCCAATTCGCGAGCCAGGGATTTGGTGATGCCGACGATGGCCGCCTTGGCCGCGGAGTAGTTGACCTGCCCCAGCGTGCCGACCAGCCCGGCCGACGAGGTGACGTTGATGATGCGCCCGGTGCCGTCGGTCGGCAGGTATGGCAAGGCCGCCTGCGAGCAGTTGAAGGTGCCCAGCGTGTGGATCTCGAACAGGCGCCGCATCGAGTCGACATCGGTATCGGCGAACATGTGCGGATCGGTGACCCCGGCATTGTTCACCACGATATGCAGTGTGCCGCCGGCCAATTCGGCCGCCTTGGCCGCGGCGGCGTCGGCGGCCGCCCGGTCGGACACGTCGAGGGCGAAACTCGCCGCGCTACCACCGTTTCCGATGATCTTCTCGGCGACGGCCGCGGCGGCGTCCGCGTCGACGTCGGTGACCAGCACCGCCGCGCCCTGCGCGGCCAGGGCCTGCGCCACCGCGGAGCCGATGCCGCCCGCCGCTCCGGTGACCATTGCGGCCCGCCCGGTCAGCTCGAAAAGTCCGTTCTTGGCTGCCATTCGGTAATTTCCTGTCTCTGCTAATAGCTTCTGGGTAGGCCCAGCGTGTGGGAGCCCAGGTAGTTCAGAATCATTTCCTGGCTGATCGGGGCGATCCGCATGACGCGGGACTCCCGGAAATAGCGGGATACGTTGTATTCCTCGGCGTAGCCCATGCCGCCGTGGGTCTGCAGCGCCCGGTCGGCGGCGGTGAATCCCGCGTCGGCGCACAGATATTTGGCGGTATTCGCCTCGCGTCCACACGATTTTCCGTTGTCGTAGAGCCAGGTCGCCTTGCGCAGCACCAATTCCGCGGCATCCAGGTGAGCCAGTGAATCGGCCAGTGGGAATTGGATGCCCTGGTTCATGCCGATCGGCCTGCCGAATACCACGCGCTCCCTGGCGTATTTCGTGGCGCGGTCGAGTGCGACGCGTCCCAGCCCGAGTGCCTCGGCGGCGATCAGCATGCGCTCGGGATTCAGGCCGTCGAGCAGATAGCTGAATCCCTTGCCCTCCTCCCCCACTCGATCCTCGACCGGAATGCGCAGCCCGTCGATGAACACCTCGTTGGAGGTGACGGCATTGCGGCCCATCTTCGTGATCGGCCGGATATCGACGTGCGCGCGATCGAGGTCGGTGAGGAACAGCGTCATGCCGTCGGTCTTCTTGGTGACCTCGTCGTAGCGCTGGGTGCGGGTCAGCAGCAGGATCTTCTCCGACTCCATCGCCTTGGAAATCCATACCTTGCGTCCGTCGACGACATAGTGGTCGCCATCGCGGCGCGCGAAGGTGGTGATGTGGGTGGTGTCCAGGCCCGCACCGGGTTCGGTGACGCCGAAGCACACGTGCAGATCACCGGTGGCGATGCGCGGCAGCGTCCGCTGTTTCAATTCCGCGGACCCGTGCACGATCACCGGATGCATCCCGAAGATCGACATATGAATCGAGCTCGCGGCATTCATGCCGCCGCCCGATCGTGACACCTCCTCGGCCAGCAGTGTGGCCTCGGTGATGCCCAACCCGTGCCCGCCGTATTCCTCCGGGATCGTGATGCCCAGCCAGCCACCCTCGGCGATCGCGTTGTAGAACTCCGTCGGGAATTCGTGCGCCTGATCCTTTCCCATCCAGTACTGGTCGTCGAACTTGCGGCACAGTTCGGCGACCGTGCTGCGGATCAGTTGCTGATCCTCGGTGAGTTCGAAACTCATGCCTCCGACGTTCGTGTCGTCGCGCACGGGGCAACCCCTTTCAGTCGGAGGCAGGCAGCGCTTTGGCGGCCTTCAAGGTCATCGCGGCCCCATCGCAGGTCAGCTCGCCGGTACCGGAACTGGTGCACAGCAACTCGACGGTTTCCGCCGCGTCGACATAGCGCTTGCCGATCAACGTGACCGCCTCCGCCCCAGCCGATTTCGCGGGCGGGGCGGTGGCCGCGGGCACCATGGGCGCGCCACCGCACGCGATTTCCGGCCGAGCGTCGGCGGGCGCCCGGACCACCACCACCCGCGTGCCGCATACGGTGCTGGCGAACTGTTCACCGGGACGAATCGGCGCCGTCATGGTGAATCTCCTTTCCACTCGGGCTGACCTCTCCAGTCATTACGCTCTCGCTATCAGAAAACTATATTCTCATTCTAGGAGAATCAACATCTGATCGGAAGATGAGCATGACTGAGCAGCGACGAGCACGGGCGATCGCGATGACCGCCGCCGAACGAGACGCCTTCCTGCAGAGCCAGCCGATCTGCCGGGTCGCCACCCTCGGCCCCGGCGGACACCCGCATACCAGCCCACTGTGGTTCGCCTGGGACGGCACCGCCCTGTGGCTCAACTCGCTGGTGCGCAGCCAGCGGTGGACCGATATCACCCGCGATCCACGGATCAGCGCGATCGTCGACGACGGCGGGACCGACTTCCTGCAACTGCGCGGCGTCGAACTGCGCGGACGCGTCGAAGTGGTCGGCGAAACGCCGCGCACCGGCACACCGGTCGAGGAGCTCGCCGAACCGGAGCGGCTGTTCGCCGGCAAGTACATGGGCGGGCAGCCGTTTCGGTACGACGGTCGCCACGGCTGGCTGCGGCTGACGCCGGAACACGTCGTCAGCTGGGATTTCGCCCGGTTACAACGCCGACGTTGACTATCGCATCCGTCCATGGAAATCTAGTCTTCAGTTTTGGAGAATGTAATTCTCATGAGAGGAGGACAGGAATGCGTCTGCCGCCGTTGCCCGCGGACCAATGGGACGACCGGACCCGCGACGCCTTCAAAGGGCTACTGCCGCGCGCGATCCGCAACGCGGAAGGGGCAGGCCCAGCCATGGGACCGCTGGCCCGGCACCCGGACCTGACCGAGGCCTACCTCGGATTCAGCGTCTACCTGCTGTTCCGGTCCACACTGCCGCCCCGGGTGCGCGAGTTGACGATCCTGCGGGTCGCCCACCGGCGCGGCTGTGCCTACGAGTGGGCCCATCATCTGCGGTTCGGCCAGGATGCCGGACTGACCCTCGACGAGATCGAGGCCGTCACCCGCGGCGAGGCCGCCGACGACTTCGACCGCCTCGTCCTCACCGCCGTCGACGAACTCGACGACAAATCCGAACTGTCCGACCAGACCTGGGCGGCACTTGCCGAACGACTCGATGAAAAGCAGCGCATGGACCTGGTTTTCACGGTCGGCGGCTACATCCTGCTGGCCATCGCGCTCAACACCTTCGGCGTACAGCCCGACCCTGAAAGGTAAATCCCTTGCCACACTTCACCAAACCGACGGCGGGCAGCTGGACGGAGAACTATCCCGAGCTCGGCACCGAGATGGTCGACTTCACCGACTCGACCGATCCCCAGTTCTACAAGGACGAGCAGGAAGCCATCTTCAAGAAGAGCTGGCTCAATGTCGGCCGGGTGGAGCGGTTGCCCCGTGTCGGCAGCTATTTCACCAGGGAGCTGGCCTGCGTCAACGCCTCGATGATCATCGTCAAGGACCACGATCAGCAGGTGCGGGCCTACTACAACATCTGCAGGCACCGCGGCAACAAACTGGTCTGGGACGACTTCCCGGGCGAGGAGACCGCCGGTAGCTGCAGGCAGTTCACCTGCAAGTACCACGCCTGGCGCTACAGCCTCGAGGGCGAGGCCACCTTCGTCCAGCAGGAGAAGGAATTCTTCGACCTCGACAAGAGCAAGTTCGGGCTCAAGGCCGTGCGCTGCGAGGTGTGGCAAGGCTTCATCTTCATCAACCTCGACGACAACGCGCAGCCGCTGGAGGAGTACCTCGGCGCATGGGCGAAAGGCCTGGAGGGCTACCCCTTCCACGAGATGACCGAGGTCTACAGCTACAAGGCCGAGATCGGCAGCAACTGGAAGCTGTTCATCGATGCCTTCGCCGAGTTCTACCACGCGCCGGTGCTGCATATGAAGCAGGCGGTCAAGGACGAGGCCGACAAGCTGCTCAATGTCGGCTTCGAGGCACTGCACTACGAGTGCTGGACCCCGCATTCGATGGTGTCCTCGTGGGGCGGTATGGCCCCGCCCAAGGACATCAATATGGTCAAGCCGATCGAGCGCGAATTGCGCAGCGGCCTGTTCGGTCCGTGGGACCGGCCCGATATCGAGGGCCTGGATCCGCTTCCGTCCGGTGTCAACCCCGCAGGCCACAAGGCCTGGGGCATCGACGAATTCGAGGTCTTCCCCAACTTCGGCATCCTCATCTGGGCGCCGGGTTGGTACCTGACCTACCACTACTGGCCGACCGCGGTGAACAAGCACATCTTCGAGGCGAATCTGTACTTCGTGCCGTCGAAGAGCGCGCGTGAACGTCTCGGCAAGGAACTGGCGGCGGTCACTTTCAAGGAATACGCGCTGCAGGACGCCAACACCCTCGAGGCGACCCAGACCATGCTCGAGACCGGTGTGATCACCGAATTCCCGCTCAACGACCAGGAAGTGCTGCTGCGCCACCTGCACCTCACCGTTCAGAAGATCGTCAAGGAGTACCGCGATGCCCGAAACAACTGAGAAGGCGCTGCCCGCCGAATTCGCCGACCTGGAGCGGTTTTCGGACTGGATCCTGGCCACCGAGCCCGAGCGTTACGCCAAGCGGCTCGCCTCCCCGATGGAGGAGATGCAGGACCTGTACGACACCGTTTTCCCGCGCCTGCAGGCGGCGCTGGACTACTGCGACAAGTTCGAGTTGTCCGAGCTGCCCGATGACGCCCGGCACCTGTTCCACCTGCTGCAGTCGCTGGTGATGGTGTCGTTCCCGATCGAGGTGTGGAAGCAGCCGCGGGTGCCCGACTCCGGCGCCGCTTACCTCGACGTGGTCAAGGAGCCGGTGGTCTAACCCATGCTGACACTGAAGGCGGCCGGTCTACTCGATATCGACACCGGCGAGATAATCCGACCCGGCATCGTTCGCGTCGACGGCGATCGGATCGTCGGCGTCGGCGCGACCGCGGACGACGCCGACGAGGTCATCGATCTCGGTGATGTGGTGCTGCTGCCCGGCCTGATGGATATGGAGGTCAACCTCCTGATGGGCGGGCGCGGCGAGACCGGCCTGGCCTCCAGTGTGAAAGACGATCCGGCACTGCGCATGCTGCGTGCGGTGGGCAATGCCCGCCGCACGCTGCGAGCCGGTTTCACCACCGTGCGCAACCTCGGATTGTTCGTGAAGACCGGCGGCTACCTGCTGGATGTGGCGCTCGGCAAGGCGATCGACGCGGGCTGGATCGAGGGTCCGCGGATCGTCCCGGCGGGCCACGCGATCACACCCACCGGTGGCCACCTGGATCCGACCATGTTCTCCGCCTTCGCGCCCGATGTGCTGAAGCTGACCCTCGAGGAGGGCATCGCCAACGGCGTCGACGAGGTGCGCAAGGCGGTGCGCTACCAGATCAAGCATGGCGCGCAGCTGATCAAGATCTGCGTCTCCGGTGGCGTCATGTCGCTAACCGGAGCACCTGGGGCGCAACACTATTCGGACGAGGAGCTGCGCGCGATCGTCGACGAGGCGCACCGGCGCGGGCTCAAGGTCGCCGCGCACACGCACGGGGCCGATGCGGTCAAACATGCCGTCGAGGCCGGAATCGACTGCATCGAGCACGGCTTCCTCATCGACGACGAGGCGATCAAGATGATGGTGGCGGCGGGCACCTGGTTGGTGCCGACCACCCGGCTCGCCGATGCGATGGATGTGTCGAAGGCGGATCCGGCATTGCAGGCCAAGGCCGCCGAGATGTTCCCGAAGGCCCGCACCTCGGTCAAGGCGGCCTACGACGCCGGAGTGAAGATCGCCGTCGGCACGGACGCGCCGGCGATTCCGCACGGCCGCAATGCCGATGAATTGGTGGCACTGGTCGAACGCGGCATGAGCCCGATCGACGTCCTGCGCGCGGCCACCGTGCGCGCGGCCGAGCTGATCGATGTCACCGACCGCGGGCGGCTGGCCGAGGGTCAGCTGGCCGACATCATCGCCGTGCCGGGAGATCCGGTGCGCGATATCACCGTCACCCAGAACGTGCGGTTCGTCATGAAAGGCGGCAAGGTCCATGTCCAGAAATGATGATCTGCTGGAGATCCAGCAGCTGCTGGCCCGCTACGCGGTGACGATCACCAAGGGCGATATCGATGGCCTGCTCGCGGTATTCACCCCCGACGGCACCTACAGCGCATTCGGCGACACCTATACCCTCGACCTGTTCCCGGAGCTGGTCGCGGCCGCGCCGAAGGGCCTATTCCTCACGGGCACACCGGTTCTCGATATCGACGGTGACACCGCCGCGGGCACCCAGCCGCTGTGCTTCATCGACCACAGCACCCACGATATGCGTATCGGCTACTACACCGACAGCATCGTGCGAACCGAAGCGGGATGGCGGCTGAAGACGCGCCGGATGACCTTCATCCGCCGCAGCGGCGTGCACGATTCGGGCATCCCACACGCCTTCGAGAACACCCGCGGATGACCATGGACGTGTCCGAATTCCGGTCCGGTGTGCGGGCGTGGCTGGACGAGCACGATCTGTCCCCCGGTCCGGATCATTCGTTGGACGGTCAGGTCGCGCAGTTGGCCCGCGTGCGGCGGGCCCTCTACGACGCGGACTGGATGCGCTACGGCTGGCCCGCCGAGATCGGCGGTCTCGGTGGGCCCGCCATGCTCCGCGCGATTCTCGGTGAGGAGGTGGCCACCCGCGACCTGGCCGAGCCCGGACTCTATTCGATGGTCGAAGTGCTTGCGCCCACGATGATTTCGTATGCGCGCCCGGAGTTGGCGGCGGAAATGGTGCCGTTGCTGCTGTCGGGTCGTGAGCAGTGGTGCCAGGGCTTCTCGGAGCCGGGTTCGGGCAGCGACCTCGCCTCGCTGACGACGAAAGCCGTTGCGCGCGGCGATGATTGGGTGGTCAACGGGCAGAAAGTGTGGACCAGTCTCGCCCAGTACTCGGCGCGCTGTGTCCTGCTGACCCGCACGGCCCCCGGACACGACGGGATCACCGCGTTCTTCCTCGATATGGACTCCCCCGGCATCACGGTGCGCCCGCTGCGCACCATGCACGGCGTCGACGAATTCGCCGAGGTGTATTTCGACGATGTCGTGATACCCGGCGACCGCATGCTCGGGCGGCCCGGCGATGGCTGGCGCGTCGCGATGGATCTGCTCCCGCACGAGCGCTCCACCTGCTTCTGGCACCGCGGCGCCTATCTTTTCACCCGGCTCGACCGCTTGGCGGGCGCGGCCACGGTGGCCGACGATGCCGACCTCGGCGCCGCCTATCTGGCGCTGCACACGCTGCGCTGTCGCTCCCGGCTGACCCAGCAGCGGTTGGCCGCCGGCGAGCATCTCGGACCGGAAACCTCGATCGACAAGGTGCTACTGGCCGGTGCCGAACAGCAACTGTTCGACACCATGCGCGACATGCTGCCCGGCTCGGTAGAGCTGACCGATCCCGAATTGCGCACCGAATTCCTCTATTCGCGCGCGGCCACCATCTACGGTGGCACAGCCGAGATCCAGCGCAATATCATCGCGCGCCGTCTGCTCGACCTGGGCAAGGAGTAGGCCGTGACCAGCATCGATACCGATACCGCCGAGCTCGAACTGCTCACCGACACGCTGCGCAAGACGATGACGGCGACGTCGGGTCGGCAACTCGATCATGCGCTGACCGACCTCGGTTGGCCAGACCTGCTTACCGAAATACCGTACGTGGCAATACCTCTGGTGTTCCGCCTGCTCGGCGAGACCGGCGCGCACGCGCCACTGCTCAACGATGTCATCTCCCACGCCGCCGGTACATCCCTCGGCGCCACGCACCCGCTGCCGTTCGCGGGCGGATCGTGGGTCGTCTGGGAGCGCGCCGATCGGCCCGGCACCACGGTGGACGAGGAACTCCCCCTGCACCCGGTAGCGACCGGAACCGCTGTCGGGGTGGCCGCCGGTCGTCATGCCCTGGCCTGGTGGCTGCTCGGCAGCAGCCGCGCCATGCTGTCGCTGGCCCGCCGACATGCCTTGGACCGCAAGCAATTCGGCCGTCCCGTCGCGTCGTTCCAGGCGATCCGGCACCGTCTCGCCGAGACGCTGGTCGCCATCGAAGGCGCCGAGGCCACCCTCACGGCCGCCGACGACGAGTTCGGCGCGCTGCTGGCCAAGGCCGCCGCCGGACGCGCGGCACTGATCGCGGCTCGACACTGTCAGCAGACACTCGGCGGTATCGGCTTCACCGCCGAACACGACCTACAGCGGCATATCCGCCGCGTCCTGATCCTGGACGGATTGCTGGGCAGCACAAGGGAACTCACCCGCGAGGCCGGCACCCGTATCCGTACCGCGGGCGCGGCACCGCGCCTGGTTCACCTGTAGATCCAAACCGCAAACTCCGAGGCGCCATGAAATTCGCTCCAACCGCGATCGGCTATCTCCGCAGCGATGTATCCGGAATACGGCAGGGATGGGACGAAACCCAGATCCGGAGCCTAGCCGGGCGTCTCGGCTACAACCTCACCAAAACCGTTGCCTTCAGCGCCAAGACCGACAATCCGGTCGCACAACTGGTCGCCCTGGCTCGGAAGATGAACGCGGACGCGGTGATCGCGCCCGGCCTGATCCATTTCGGCGGTGCGGTACCGCGCGAACTGGACCAGATCACGGCCGTGATCACCGTCGTCTCGGACACCGTCTGAATCGATTCGCCGACTTTCTGAACGCCGGTCGAGTTTCCGAACACTGACTTACTGGTCCCAACAAAATGATCAACGTGGTGGCGTCGGGCGCGTCTGGTAGCGGGCTGCGGTTGAACGGACCTCAGTCGGCGAGATAGCGCAGCATCACCACGGTGTTGAAGTGCCGCGTCTCGGCCAATCGAAGCTGGATGCGCTTGTCCAGCAATGGGAACAGCGGTGTGCCGCCCCCGAGCACCACGGGCAAGACGAACAGCTGGTACTCGTCGATGAGCCCGTGCGGCATCAGCGAGGCCGCGAGGCTCGCGCCACCGACCTCCATGACGCCATCGCCCCCAGCCTTCAGCCTGCGGACCTCCTCGACCGCGTTCTCACTGATCAGGGTGCTGTTCCAGTGGACCTCGGTGAGCGTCCGGGAGAAGACGACCTTCGGCTTGTCGGTCCAGAGCCTGCCGAACTCACGCTCGATACGCGGCGCGTCCTCGGGCACGTGCGGCCAGTACTCGGCCATCAGCTCGTACAGGCGACGGCCGTGCAGCGAGACCTCGATCTCGCGGTAGCGGTCATTGTGGAACTGGTGCAGCTCATCGTCCGGGTTGGTCCAGTCGATGCGGCCGTCGCGGTCGTTGACGTAGCCGTCCACGGACACGCCGAACGAATAGATCAGTTTCCTCATGACCGAGTAGACGTCCTGCGCGCTCGAAACTCATCGGCATCGGTCGGCAGGCGAATGGCTGGCGGGACGCGGTGAGAGACGTGCCCCGGGTCGACGGGTGGAGCCGGTAGAGCAGGATCGTGTCCGGCCGGGTTATGTTGATGGCCGCGAGGTGTATTCGGCCCAGTGGTCGACCGCCTGTTCGAGACTGAGTGCCGCGACCTCGGCAGGAGCCATCCCGACCGTATGGATCAATCGCTGTGCGAGCCAATCGGGGACAGGTTCGCGCATCGGTGTCGGTGGAATTCCGAGCGATTCGGCACTGCGGCCGAGTCGCTGGACCACTTCGCTGAGTTTGCTGAATTCCGGTAGCCGACTGGCCGCCGTGACGATACGGGCGGTTGCTTCCGCGTAGACCTCGGAGTCGGCGCGTGCTCCGATCGTCCAGATCTCGCAGATCTCGATCGTCTGCTGGTCGACGACCCGGTACACGATCCGCCACGTGTTGCGGCCGACGACAAGCTTGCGGAACCCGGTCAGTTCGCCGCCGAGTGGATAGCCCGCTTGCGGTGAATCCAGTAGCAGGAGCACCTTTTTGAGGACTTTGGGCACGGCGTCGGGGCCGAGTTTTCGAAGATCGTCGATTGCCGCATCGGTGAAGAGGACTTCGACCATCGGTTTACTCGTGGTCGTCGAGTTCGGCGAGGGATTCCCTCGTGTGCCCGAAGGCGCCGAGTACATCGTCCAGTGGCGTTCGGTTCCCGCTGTCGGTCGCGGCCCGGGCGAGCACCAGTGCGAGGTCGCGCAGGTCGGACTCCGCGCGATCCAACTCGGCGAGCCGATCCATGCTGACCACGGCCGCAACCGGCCGATGATGGCGGGTGACCACGAGGTCGGTGCCTCGTTCGGCATCCGCTACCAGTCCAGCGACACCTCGCTGCGAGGCGTCGGAAACGCTCAGCTCACGAGTGTTGCGCAGAATGGACATGCCATAACTGTACAGAATTCTAGCTAGATTATCTATGCCGTGCCGCCTGCGGGAACGGTCATCCGGGTGACGGGGCGATCAGCGCGTCGGCGTCGGCGTTGCGCACCTGATCGACCAGCGGAATCAGACTCGCCGCCTTCGGCCAGATCAACACGTACCCGAGGCGGCGCGCCGGCCGCCGCACCTGCGCGGCATCCCAGTCCGGTGCTGCCGTCACGTTCGGGGCGATCCACCCCAGCGCGGTCGGTAGCACTCGCATCACGACCACCTCCCCAGCGCCTCGAGGCCCCGCGGGGTGATCGAGTAGCGCGACTGGTGGGACGTAGTCGCGATCGGACCCCGTGCCGCGAGCTGGCCTGTCGCCCGGCGCGCGTCCAACTGGTCAGCTGCGCCTGCGCCTTGATCGGGTCCACGTGCCCGAACAGACACGGTCCCGCATAGGCGACCGGTGGGGTGGTAAGCGTCTGGCCGCCGAGTAGTGCGGCGCTGACAGCGACAACCGAGATGACTGCCCGAATCCCGTTGAATCCCACGGACATTCCTCCATTACCTACAACTCCCGTACCCCACAGGAGAGATCAGAACCGTCCCCGGCCACGCACAGCCGGGGACGGTGTTGTGACGTGCACGCGTCACAACGTTCTTCTGCGCGCTTCCTGGCGATCGACGGTGGCGGGACGTAGCTCACCGGGCTTGTTCCGCGATGCGGATGCGCTCGAGCGCGGCGGCCAGGCGCGGGCAGGAAGTGGGGGCGCAGGTGCCTTTATCCCGGTTGACGATGACGATGCCGTGGGCGTGCTCGTAGGTCAGACCGGGGGGCACCTTGTCGCAGCGGTCCATCTCGCGCGCCATCTCGGGAGTGAGCCGGTTCACCGTTCTCCCCATTCGCGGACCGCATCAGCTATCCGCTCGACGAATTCAACCGACTGGCTTATCGGCCGCGGTGGCCCACGGTGACAGCGGCGCAGACCGGGTCGTCGGTGCTGCCGCCCTTGACCGCCTCGACCAGGCTTTCACTGGTGGGTAACGTCATCGCCTCGGAGCTCATCGGACAGCCTCCCGAGTCGGACGGATCAGTCCAGCGTTCACGCGAGTCCAATACGCTGTGTGCTTGGAGTCGCACAGTTCACTACTGGGGTTCCCGGGTGACGAGCTTCGACGAGCTGCTGACGGTTGGGCGTTTAGCGGCCGAGGAAGGTTGCCGACTTCTGAGGACTGCTGAACCAGGAAAAATCACGGTCAAAGACGACCGTGATTTCGTTACGGATCTCGACCTACGCATCCAAGAGAAGGTCTGCCGGTTTCTCGGCAGCCGTACTCCGGGCATCGGATTTGTTGGAGAAGAAGCTGGCCAGCATGAGGAGTCCGACCACGAACAGCCCTATCGCTGGATACTCGACCCCATAGACGGGACGTCGAATTTCATTCACGGGATCCCGCTATGCGCTGTGTCATTAGCTCTGGTGCACAACGGTATTCCGGTGATCGGCATCATCAAGGCGCCATTCTTGGACCTGGAGTACCATGCGAGCGCGGGGCATGGCGCCTTCCGAAACGATGCTCGAATAAAGGTGAGTCACACGGATTCTCTTGAAAATGCGATCGTTTCGATAGGTGACTATGCCGTCGGAGCCGATGCTGCCGAGAAGAATCGGCAGCGCTTCGCCGTGACAACCGCGCTCGCGGGACGAGTCGAGCGAGTGCGCATGCTCGGATCGGCAGCATTGGATCTCGCCTGGGTCGCCGACGGGCGCCTCGACGCGTGCGTCTC
Source organism: Nocardia sp. NPDC006982 (assembly GCF_042869435.1). Classification (NCBI taxonomy): domain Bacteria; kingdom Bacillati; phylum Actinomycetota; class Actinomycetes; order Mycobacteriales; family Nocardiaceae; genus Nocardia; species Nocardia sp. NPDC006982. Next base: position 1,898,236 of record NZ_JBIAFV010000001.1, read on the forward strand.
GCTGTCCAACAAGCCGTGGGATACCGCGGCTGGCGTTCTTATCGCACGCGAAAGTGGCGCTGTCGTAACGGATTCCGATGGCAGCGCGCACAGCCTGACTGCGGAACATACCATCGCGGCAAGCCCGGCCATTGCTCCGCTCTTGCTCGATCTGATCGCAAGCGCCCGGTAGTGCGGCCGCACGGCTCCGCCAGAGATCAATGCGGCGCTGACTGCCCTTCGAGAGTGAGCGCGCGATAGATGGCGACAACCGTTGCGGCGCCGATAATCTCGCCGCGATTGATCATCTTCACCGCCTCGTCCAGCGGTATCCAGCGGATGTCTTCGGCTTCGTTGATGTCCGGCGCCGTGTCGGTGAGGTCGGCACCTCGCGCGACGTAGATCTCCTGCGGCTGGTCCAGGCTGCCGATCGACGGCTGATAGGTGACCAGGCGCTCCATCGATCGCGGCCGCCAGCCGTCTCTTCCTCCACCTCGCGCGCGGCTGCAGCGGCAACGTCTTCGGCGTGATCGACATAGCCGCCGGGTAATTCCCACACCCACTTGTCGATAATGAACCGATGCCGGTACATCAATAGGGCCTCGTGGTCCTCGTTTAGTACCAACGTCATCGCGCAACGCGGCATTCGCACCACATACTGCGTGAACTGCACGCCATCCGGCAACTCGACATCGACCGTCGACAATCGAATGTGCCGGTTCTCATCTACCAGCCTCTCGCCATGGATCTTCCACTGGGTGCGCTCCACGGCTCGACCCTACGCCCACGGGAGGACCACCTTGGGATCTTCTTATGCGGCAGGCCCTTGCGGGCACAAGTTGCGACCGAGCTGCTGGAGACCAGTCGATACCGGTAACGAGTCACTGACTTCCGACAGGAATTACGCCCGGTGATCGGTGAGTTCCGCGTCACCCACTGCCATGGCGCCATTCGGCTGCTTCCAAACCAACTCTTCACAAGGCTATTGCCGTTCGGTCACCGTCGCGATGACCGGGAACTTGGTGTTGAGGGTCAGCGCGGAGATCGGTGTGAGGTCCGGGTTGTCGATGGTCAGCTCGAACCGGCTGACTATGGTCGAGAGCGCCAGCTGCATCTCCATCATCGCGAATGCGTTGCCGATGCAGAGGTGTCCGCCCGCGCCGAAGGGCAGCCACAAGTTCCGGTCACGGCCGGCGACCGCGTCGGCGGCGAAGCGGTCCGGGTCGAAGGTATCGGGCCGGTCCCAACACTCGGGGTTTCGGTGTGCGTGGTAGAAGCTGTACATCAGCGGAGTGCCTGCCGGGATGTGGTAGCCCCCGATCTCATCGTCCTCGGCGGCGCGCCGCTGCCCCATCCATGCCGGCGGTTTGAGCCGCAACACCTCCTCGAGTACCTGCTTGCTGTAGGGCAGCGTGGGCAGGTCGGCCAGGGTGGCATGCCTGCCGGTCAAGGCGCTGTCAACGTCATCGCGCAGCCGCTGGTGCACCTCCGGATGCAGTTGCAACAGCAGTATGGCCGACGTCAATGCCGAGGAGCTGGTCTCGTGACCGGCGAAGAGCATGGTAACGACCTCGTCACGCAGTTCCAGGTCCGTGAGTTTCTCGTTGGTATCGGCGTCCGTGGAGTTGATGAGCATAGACAGCAGCCCACCGCTGCCGGAGTCGCGCAAGTCGTCGATCACCTTGTAGACGATGGCATCCATTTCGGCGATCCCGCGCCAGAAACGGCGATGGCTGGGCGTCGGAAACTTCAAGGGAACCAAGGGCATTCGCACGAACTTCCCCAACTCGGCGTTCACCTTCTGCGTCGCGCGGGCGAAGCCGGTGACCTCCGGGCCGTTGGGATCCAATCCGAACAGCGCCCGCACCACGATCCGCAGCGTGAGGTGGCTCATCTGCTCACCGATATCGACCGTCCGTCCGGCGCGGGCGTGTTCGGCCCATTCGTCACACATGGAGTCGATCTCGGCCACCATGATCTCGGTCAGCGCACTGATCTTCTTGTGGTGGAAGGCCGGTTGGACGAGGCGCCGGTTGCGTCTCCACCGGTTGTGGTCGGCGATGGTCGCCAGCCCTCGCCCCACGAACGGCTCGATGATGTCGTACATCTGGGTCTCGCGGGTGAAGTTCGCCATGCGCTCCTGCAAGACGTACTTGATGTGGTGGGGATGGGTGATCCCGACCATGCTCCCGTTGATCAGTTGGAACCGAAAGACGTCGCCGTGGTGGGTCATGGAGTCGGAGAGGAACGAGATCGGGTCGACGACAAAATGTTTGGTATTCCGGAGGCGGCCGGCGACCATCGGGGGCAGGCCGCTGACTGTGGAGGTGGAAGACATGAGAATAAGTAGAACCGATCTCCTCGGAATCCGGCTGATTTTCAGTGGTTGTGACTGGAGGCCAACTCCCGCAACAGGTCCCGGCCGGCAAAGCCGCTGGCGTTCTCATCGCACGCGAATGTGGCGCGTCGTAACCGATTCCGATGGCAGCCCGTTCAGCCTGACTGCGGCACATGCCATCGCGGCAAGCCGGGCCGTTGCTCCGCTCTTGCTCGATCTGATCGCAAGCGCCTGGTAGCAACGCCACCAGATCGGCAAGCGAGAGATCGTTCTCGCCGCCGAGTGCTCGCCGCCTCGCCTATCTGCCGATTCGACACCGCCACCATCCGCATTCGGCGAAAAGCCATTCCGCCACAACCAGAATCAGCTCCCAGGTCGCCGTCACCCGCACACGCCGCAGTCGACCTACTGCATCTTTTCCTTCATCTCGTCCAGATGCACCAGAATCGGCAGACCGGAATGGCTGAGGGCATTGCCGTGGCCGGTCTGGTGCACATCGAAGACCGATTGGATGGCGGCGTAGAAGCCCTGTATGTCGAGCGTTTGATTCACCGCACGCTTGGCCTGACGCAACCCGAACGGCGGCATCGCCGCGATCTGTGTGGCCAGCTCGGTGGTCTGCGCATCCAACTCGGCTCGCGGCACTACCTTGTTCACCATGCCGACCTGCTCGGCCTCGCGCGCGGTGACCGGACGTCCCGTGAACAGGATCTCCTTGGCCTTGCGCGGGCCCAATTCCCAAGTGTGCCCGTGATATTCGACGCCGCCGATACCCATCAGCACGACCGGATCGGAGAAGAGCGCGTCCTCGGCGGCGACGATCAGATCGCACGGCCAACACAGCAGCAGGCCACCGGAAATGCAGCGGCCCTGCACCGCGGCGATGGATGGTTTCGGCACATTCCGCCAGCGCAGCGAATACTCCAGATAGCGGCGCGATTCGACGTTGTAGATCATGTCCAGGGTGATCTTGTCCGGTAGCGGGCCGCCCGAGCGCAGATCATGACCGGAGGAGAAATGCTTGCCTTCGGCCCGCAGGACGATCACCGATACGTCGTCGTCGGCCGCCGCCCGAGCCCATGCCGCATCGAGTTCGTCCAGTAGCTCACCGTTCTGGGCGTTCGCGACCTCGGGACGGTTCAGGGTGATGGTCGCGATCTTGTCGGCGACGGCGTACAGAATATGCATGGCGAACTCCGCTACCTGGGCAGTCCGAGCACTCGCTCGGCGACGATATTGCGCTGAATTTCGGAGGTGCCGCCGGCGATTGTTCCGGCGAAGCTGCGGACATACCGTTCGAACCAACTGCTGATGAAATTGTCATTGTTCAACGGGTTGAACGGCGCGGTCATTGCCGGATGGATCAGGCCGTCGGGGCCCTGTGCGGACAGCGCCTGTTCCGAACCGTTCTGCACCGCCTCGGAACCGAGCAGTTTCAGCACCGACAGCGCGGCCACGTCCTGTTGGCCCCGCGCCTCGCGCGCCAGCGCCGCCGACCCGAGCAACCGCAGCGCCTGAGCATCCATGACCAGCGTCGCGTACCGGTCGCGGTCGAGCACGGTGCGCGGGTGGAAGTCCTCGATCAGCTCCTGCAGCCGGCCGGCGAAACTGAGCCACAGCAGCGTGCGCTCATGTCCGAGCGAACCGTTGGCCACGCCCCAGCCGCCGTGCAGCGGGCCGACCAGATTTTCCGCGGGCACCCGGACGTCCTCGAAGAAAACCTCGTTGAAGTCCAGATCGTTCGGTCCGCAGATGGAAGCGAACGGTCGCCGGGTCACGCCGGGAGTATCGGTGGGGATCAACAGCACGCTGATGCCCTTGTGCTTGGGCGCATCCGGATCGGTGCGCACGAAGGTGAGCAGCACGTCGGCGTCGTGTGCGCCGGAGGTCCATACCTTCTGCCCGTTGACCACGAAATGATCGCCGTCGCGCACGGCCCGGGTGCGCAGCCCGGCCAGATCCGACCCAGCCCCCGGTTCGCTCATGCCGAGCGCTGCGGTGATCTCGGCCCGCAAAATCCTTGCCGCCCAATGCTTCTTCTGCTCCGCGCTGCCGAACGACAGCAGCGAGGCGGCGATGATGCCGAGCCCCTGCGGATTGAAGCTGTGATAGATGCGCCGCTTGGACAGCTCCTCCAAATGCACATACTGCTGCAGGATTCCGGCATTGCGGCCGCCGAATTCCGGTGGGTTGCCGGGTAGCAACCAGCCGTGGTCGAACTGCAGACGCTGCCATTCCCGCGCCCACGGCGGGACCTCCGCACTGGAGATCGGCCGATCCTGGGCCGCCACCGCCTCGTCGGGCATGAATTCGGTGAGGAAGGCGATGAATTCGGCCCGGAACTCCTCGACCTCGGTATCAAAAGTCAGTCGCACGGTACTCCTCGGCGATCAGCGCCCGGTGCTCGGCCGCGCCGCCGAGCAACAGCTCACCGGCTTTGGCCCGCTTGAGCGCGAACTGCAGGTCGTTTTCCCAGGTAAAGCTCATGGCACCGAACAACTGCATGCCGCGTCCGAACACCTGTGACTGGCATTCGCCGGCCGCGGCCTTGGCCATCGACGCCGCCAGGCGCCGCCGCGGATCGTTCTCGCGGATCGTCATCGCCGCGAAATACGCCAGGGCGCGGGCTCTTTCGATCGCGATGTGCATATCGGCGGCCTTGTGTTTGACCGCCTGGAACGAGCCGATCGGCACGCCGAACTGCTGTCGGCTGCGTACATGCTCGAGCACCATGTCCAGTACCCGTCGACACGCGCCGACCATGGTCAGCGCCATTCCGGTCGTGGCCAGGTGGCGCGCGGGCTGCGGATCGACGCGCAGGTAGCGATCGTCCGGAACCCGCACCTCGACAAAGCTCACTTCGGCGAGATGCAGCACCGGATCGAACACGGCCGCACGCCGCACGATGACGTCGTCGGCGGGCACCACGAAGACACCGGCCTCGGTCACGACCGCCAGCTGCCGCGCCCGATCGCCGTCGAGCACGTGACGCGCGGTGCCGCTCAGCAGCCAGCCATCCCGGTCGCGCACCGCCGACACACCGTCGTACACCGCGGCGCCCGGTTCACCCTGGCGCACGAAATCCGGTGCGAGCGGCGCGAATTGGGTCATGGTGGCCAGATACGGGGTCGGGTCGGTGGCCCGCCCCAGCTCCTCCAGCACGATCCCCAGTTCCACCGCGTCGGCCGAGTCGGTCAGCTCCATCCATCCCAGCTCCGCATAGGTACGCCACAGTCCCTCGGGATCCGCGCCCTTATCGGCGACCTCGCGGATCAGGGTCGGCGGACACTGCTTGGCGACCACCTCGCGGACGGTTTGCTGCCACAGCAGTTGATCGGAGTCGAACTCCAAAAGCATCCGGCCTGCCTCCTTGCCACTCCGACACACTCCAGATCCGAGAATATCATTCTCCAGTTCGGAAAGTAAGAGTCTCGCATTTGTTCGCTGACACAGCGTCCAGCCAACACGGAGACACCCCGTTCTCCGGTACAGTGCATCCATGTTCTCTCTACATGACCGAGGACCGGAGCGCCGGTGACCAGCCCGAGCGAAGAGCCCGCCTGGAAGCAGCGCGCCGTCGAGCGCTCGTTACGGACCGCGAAATTGCGGGCCGAACAGCGCGTTCAGCGCTTCCTCGACGCAGCGCAGGCCATCATCACCGAGAAGGGCAGCACTGACTTCACCGTTCAGGAAGTCGTCGATCGTTCGCGCCAGTCGCTGCGGAGTTTCTATCTGCAGTTCGACGGCAAGCACGAGCTACTGCTAGCCCTCTTCGAAGACGCACTCGTGCGCACCGCCGATCAGCTGCATGCCGCCGCCGACGCCAAGGCCGATCCGCTGGAGCGGCTGCAGGTAACCGTCGAGCTGTTGTTCGAGTTGTCGCGGCCCGATCCGGCCGCACAGCGCCCGCTGTTCACCGACTTCGCGCCACAGCTGCTCGTCACGCATCCGGCGCAGGTCAAGGTCGCACACGCACCGCTGCTCGCACTGTTCACCGAGCTCATGGAGCAGGCCAAACAGGCCGATCAGCTGCGCTCGGACGCGAATCCGCGACGGACCGCGGCGATGGTCATGCAGACGGTCATGTTCATCGCCCAGTCCACCGGCGGCACCGACGAGGAGACCGTGCACCCGCTGACCGCGACCGAGGTCTGGAACTTCTGCGCACACGGCTTCACCAAGAATTGAGAATAATATTCTCAATTCAGGAGAGTTTCACTTACACTCGGGGACATGCCCGACCTCTGGAATGATCTTCTCGGCTGTCTCGACCTGACCGCTCGGCCGTCCCTCGACGACGAATCCGTCTTCGAGGGACGCAACCAGCAGCTCGAGTACTACCGCGTCTTCGGCGGGCAATTGCTCGGCCAATTCATCCGCGCGGCCGATCTGACCTGCCCGGAGAAATCGGTCAAGTCGCTGCACGCACTGTTCGCCCGCGAGGGCAGGACAGATGAGCCGATCCGCTATCGGGTGCGCCGACATCACGGAGGCCGCTCCTTCGCCACCGTGACCATCGTCGCCGAGCAGAGCTACGGGGTCGTGGCCACCGCATCGGTGTCGCTGCACGCGGAGGCGGAGGGACCGGAACACCAGAGCGTGCCCGCCGCTCCCGCGCTGCTGAGCGCCGAGTACAAGGTGACGTGGGACCTGCTGCCCTGGGAAACCCGATCCGCTGTCGATCTCGACGACACCGCCTCCGCCGCACCGGAATTCGAGTTCTGGATGCGCACACCGGACGTCGATCCACGGCTGGCCCCGGCGATCATCTCCTACGCCACCGATCTCAACCTCATCGGCACCGCACTGCGGCCGATCGAAGGTGTGTGTCAGCGCGGCAACGGCACCGCATTCCATTCGGCGGTGACCTCGCACAGCGTGTGGTTCCACCGACCGTTGCGCACCGACGAGTGGCTGCTGCTGCGCCAGCACAGCCCGCTCATGGCGGGCAGCCGCTGTTTCGGCCGCGGCGACGTGCTGACCGAGAACGGCCGGTTGGTCGCCTCGTACGCGCAAGAAGCCATGGTGCGCTTCCCATCCGAGGTCGGGTGAACCCGTGGTCGTGAATCGAATGGTGATCAAGCGATCCTCCGACGCACCCGAGAACCGGCCGCACCGGGTGGTGCAATGGGCCACCGGGACCATCGGCGCGCGGGCACTGCGCGGCGTAGTCGAGCATCCGAAGATGGAGCTGGTCGGCCTGTTCGTGCACAGCGCGGACAAGGTGGGGCGCGACGCGGGCGAGTTCTGCGATATTCTCGCCACCGGTGTGCTGGCCACCGATGACATCGAGCGGATCGTCGAACTCGACGCCGACTGCGTGCTCTATATGCCGCTCGTGTTCGACGCGGAGGTGGTGATCCGCCTGCTCGCATCGGGCACCAACGTGGTGACGACATGCGGCCTGTTCCACCACCCGCCGAGTATGGATCCCCAACTGCGCCAACGCATTCAGCAGGCCTGCACACTCGGGGCCACCTCGATCCACAGCACCGGCAGCAGTCCGGGTTTCATCACCGAGGCGGTGCCGCTGGTGTTGTCCTCGATCCAGCGCCGACTGGACCGGCTGATGATCGACGAGTACGCGGATCTGTCGCAACGCGATTCGCCCGCCATGCTGTTCGACGTCATGGGTTTCGGGCGGCCACCGGGTGATTCCAACGCGGCCCGTGCGGAGCATCTGGCCGCGAGTTTCGGTCCGTCACTGCGGTTGGTCGGCGACGCGCTCGGCTGCCCGCTGGATTCGATCGACGCAGACGGTTCGGTTGCGACCGCGCGTGCGACCACCCGCATCGCGGCGGGCACGATCGAGCAGGGAACCGTTGCGGCCCAACGCACTACGGTCTCCGGTCTGGTGGCAGGCGAACCGGTGCTGAGCTTTCGCGCCAATTGGTATTGCACCACCGATATCGAGGCCGATTGGGACCTGCGCGATACCGGATGGCACATATCGGTGGTCGGCGACGCGCCACTGGAAGTGGATCTGCGCTTCCCGATTCCGCTGGAACAAATGGCCGCCGTATCCCCCGCCTATACCGCCAACCGCGCGGTCAATGCGATTCCCTCGGTGTGCGCCGCCGATCCCGGGATTCGGTCGACGCTCGACTTACCGCACATCGCAACGACACTCGGCTGAGCACACCACGACCGTGCTCGGCTGAGCAATCACGGCCGAACTCGGCTGAGCACACCACGACCGTACTCGGCCGAGCACACCACGGCCGTGCCCGGCCGAGCACATCACGGCCGTACTCGGCTGAGCAATCACGGCCGAACTCGGCTGAGCACATCGCGATCGTGCCCGGCCGAGCACACCACGACCGAACTCGGCCGAGCACACCACGACCGTGCCCGGCCGAGCACATCACGGCCGAACTCGGCCGAACAGCGTTGGCATACGCGATATCTGTTGCCGCAGCGACTGATTCGCGAGCACGTGACAGCGAGGCTTGTACATCGCGACCGTGCGCGGACTGAGCCGTTGTCGACCTATGCAATATCTGTTGCCGCAGTGTTTAATTCGCGACCAGGCGACGGCAAGGCTTGCGCACCGCGACCGTGCGCGGGCTGAGCCGTTGTCGGCCCACAGGATACCTGTTGCAGCAGTGTGTAATTCGCGGTCAGACGACAGTAATATCGGCCAGCAGGGTGTCTACCCGCGCCCGCGCTCGCGTGACTACGCCATCACCGGGAGCCACGTGGACACGGCCCGCTTCGATTGCGGCGAGCGCGGACTCGGCGACCTCGCGCGGGGAAAGGATTCCGCCACGTGCGGCGGCGAGGCTGCGCATCGAGGGGGTCGCGCCGGCATCGGCCGGTAATTCGATCGCGCCCAGCGTGGCCGAGTTCTGACCGAGCGGGGTGTCGACCAGCCCCGGGCAGAGCACGGTTGCGCCCAGCGCGGGCGCTACCTGCTTGAGCTCCAAGTCGAGCGTCTCGGTGAGACCGACCACCGCGTGCATGGTGCCGGTGTAGGGGGTGCGGCCGGGCAGCGGGGCGAGGCCGCCGGAGGAGGCGGTGTTGAGGAAATGGCCGGTGCCCTGCTCGATGAGCAGCGGCGCAAATGCCTTGACGCCGTGGACGACACCGAGAATCTTGACCCCGATCATCCGCTGCCAGGTGCGCGCGTCCTGGTCCCACAGCGGCGCGGCCGGGCACACCACCCCGGCGTTGTTGCAGACCAGATCCACCCGGCCGTAGGCGGCCATGGTGCGCTCGGCCAGCGCGCGCACCGATGCCTCGTCGCTCACATCGGCCACCACGGCCGTGACCTCGGCGTCGCGCAATGCTGCCGCCGCCGCGATCAGGCCGTCCTCGCGGATATCGGAGATGACGAGTCGTACCCCGCGCGCGGCGAGCGCCTCGGCCAGGCCGTAGCCGATGCCGCTCGCACCGCCGGTGATCACGGCGACCTGTCCCTCTTGTATCAGCATCGGCTGCTCCTCCTCGCCGGATGGATGGTGGGTCGAAATACCGTCAGAGGCTGAGAACCGATGCCGCCGCCGTACCGGGCGCCCCATAGACCTGGGCGTAACCGACACGGGGATTACCCGGCACCTGCCGCTCGCCCGCCTGGCCGCGCAATTGCAGCACCAGTTCATAGACCTGCCGGATGCCGGAGGCCCCGATGGGTTCGCCGTTGGCGAGTAGCCCGCCATCGGTGTTCACCGGCAGGCGGCCGCCGATCTCCGTCGCCCCCTCGGCGAGCAGCTTCTCCTGGTCGCCGTCGGCGCAGAAACCGTTCTCGGCCATATGGATGATCTCCGCGCCCGCGTCGGTGTCCTGGAGCTGGATCACATCGACGTCCTCGGGTCCGATCCCGGCCGCCTCGAATGCGGCCTGGGAGGCGTACACCGTCGGTGAGACGTCCTCATCGATGGCTGCCCAGGTGCTGTGTACCTCGTACGCGCCGTAACGGCGCGTACGGATCGCGCTCGAGCGCAGGTATACCGGGGTGCCGGTGTAGCGGTGCGCGATATCCCCGCGACACATGATCACGGCCGCGGCCCCCTCGTCCGGCGAGCAGAACATGTACTGCGTCAACGGATAGTTCAGCATCGTCGAGTTCAGGATCTCGTCTTCCGCAATCGGCTTGCGCCGGAAGGCATTCGGATTGAGCGCGCCATTGCGGAGGTTCTTGGCGGCGACCTTGGCCAGGGTGCGCTGGGAGATGCCGTGCTCGTGGATGTAGCGGTTCGCCTTGATCCCGAAGAACTGGGTGGTGACGAACTGTCCGTTCTCCGCGTACCACGCGGGCAGCCCGAGCTTGGCCGGATCGTCGGTGAACGCACCGCGCGGGTGTTTGTCCATGCCGACCGCGATGCCGATGTCGTATCGTCCGGACCGGATCGCCTCCGCGGTCTGTTCGATCGAACTGGCCGCGGTGGCACAGGCATTGAACACATTGGTGAACGGGATTCCGGTCAGCCCGACCAGCCGGGTCACGGCATCGGGGTTGCTGACCTCATAACTGCCGCCGAAACCGAACTGGATGTCCTTCCACTCGACACCGGCGTCGGTCAGCGCCAATTGGATTGCGTCGGCGCCCATTTCGATGGCCGACTTGGCGAAGCGGCCGAACGGGTGCAGGCCGACGCCGATGATGGCAACGTCGTTCATTCAAATCTCCTCGGTAGCCGTAGCCGCTGATCAGGCCGGTGCGAAAGCGACCGTGACGACTTCGTTCCCGTCGTCGTCGACATAAAGGGGGACGAAGGCCAGCTCGACATCCATCCCGAAGCGCAGCTCGGCCGGTTCGGCCACGGTCAGCCGGGCCTCCACCCGCACGTCATCGCCCAGTTGGATCAGTCCGATCCCGAACGGCTCGAAGCTTTCGGCCGTCTCCTTGCCCGCGTACGGCAGTTTGGGGACGAAGCCCTGGGTGGTCCAGGCCACGAGCGTGCCGCGTCGGGGCAGCAGCCGTTCGGACATGTCCGGGCCGCTGCACCGGGGGCAGCGTGGTTGTTTGGGCCAGGTGACCGCGCTGCATGCGGCGCAGCGGCTACCGATCAACTGCGGATTCTCCGCCGGCCACGTCGAGACATCGGGCGCGAGGGCCTTTGCCATGCCGTCCTCCATCAGGTGGAAATGTCATTCTTGTAAAATGTATACGCTATTTCCGACGAAATGCGAACCAGTTGCTCCGCCGCGGTGTACGCATCGAGTTGTCCGGCCGCGACCGAGTCCGCCAATGCCGCCAATGCCGGATCGGTCCGCAACCGGGTCTGGGCCAGGGACAGGATCTGCGCGCGTGCCCGCGCGGTCCTGCGGGCGAGGGTGTCGGTGCGGTGATGCACATCGATCGCAGCCACCAATTCGGCGATCCCGACGCCCTTGACCGCGACCAGGGTGAGGATCGGGGCGGCGGTCTCCTGATGCAAATCCCGCACGGTCTGATCGGCGCCTTCCCGGTCGGCCTTGTTGACGACCAGGATGTCGGCGACCTCGAGCAGACCCGCCTTCGCGGCCTGAATCGCGTCTCCCGCACCGGGATTCAGAATCACCAGGGTGGGGTCGGCGATCGCGGCGATCTCGATTTCGGACTGCCCGACGCCGACGGTTTCGAGCAGGATCAGCTCGTGGCCGAGTGCGCCGAGCAATCGGATGGCGGCGGGCACCGCGGCCGCGAGACCGCCCAGATGGCCGCGCGTGGCCACCGACCGGATCAGCACATCGGGATCATTGATGTGCTGCGCCATCCGAATTCGATCACCCAGCAGCGCGCCGCCGCTGTACGGCGAGGACGGATCGACCGCCAGCACCGCCACCCGCAGGCCCTGCTCGCGGTAGGCGGCGACCAGTGCCGCGATCGTGGTCGATTTGCCCGCGCCCGGCGGGCCGGTGACCCCGATGACCCGCACCGGGACGGCGTCGAGCAGCGCGAGCACCTCGTCGCGCTGTGGTCCCTCGACCGCGCTCAGCAACCGCCCCGCGGCCCGCACCGATCCGGCCCGCGCGGCGGCGATGAGCTCCGCAATGGTCCCCACGCGCTACGGAGCCGGAACCTCGATGACGGTGGCCGAACCCATCCCGCCACCCGCGCACAGTGCCGCGATTCCGAAACCGCCACCGCGACGCCGCAATTCGTGCACCAGCGTGACGATCATCCTGGCTCCGGTGGCGGCGACCGGATGGCCCAGCGAGCATCCGCTGCCGCTGAAGTTGACCCGATCGGGATCGATATCGAGCGCCTTGGTCGCCGCGATCGGCACCGAGGCGAATGCCTCGTTGATCTCGAACAGACTCACCTGCGACAGCGAAATACCGGCCCTGGCAACGGCCTTGGTGATCGCCTCGATCGGCGCCAGCCCGGTGTCGTGCGGGTCGACGCCGACCGAGGCCCATCCGCGGATGATGCCGAGGGCGGGCAATCCGAGCCGGTCGCTGGCGATGGCCAAGGCCGCGGCGCCGTCGTTGGAGCCCGACGCATTGCCCGCGGTGATGCTGAAGCCCTCGATCTCTGGGTGCAGCACCTTCAATCCGGCCAGCTTTTCCAGACTGGTATCGCGGCGCGGGTGCTCATCGACCGCGAACAGTCCGTGCGGAGTGTCGATCGGCACGATCTCCTCCTTGAACCGGCCCTCGTCGATGGCGGCGATGGCGTTGCGGTGCGAGCGCAGCGCCCATGCATCCATCTCCGCCCGCGAGATGCCGGACGCCACCGCGGTGTTCCAGCCGACCGTGATCGACATATCGAGGCAGGGCGCGTCCGGCCGGTCCGGATGGCTCGGCGCGACCCACGGGTCGATCCATTCGTCCTCGCCGACCCGGAAACGCACACGCGGCGCGGTGGATTCGGAATTCACGCCACCGGCGATGACGAGTTCGTCCATTCCCGCCCGGATGCCGGCGGCCGCGGTCTGCACGGCGGCCATGCCCGCGGCGCAATGCCGGTTGTGCGCCACACCGGCGACATTGGTCAGGCCTGCGGTGATCGCCGCGTGCCGGGCCAGCACGCCGCCGCCGTAGCGGCCCTCGCCGAGGACGACATCGTCGATGCGGGCCGGGTCGAGTCCCTCGGCGGCCGCGGCCACCACATGCTTGGCCAGGTCGAAGGCATTGGTATCACGCAGCGTGCCCTTGCGGGCGGTTCCGATCGGAGCGCGCAGGGCGGACACGATGACAGCTTCAGGCATTGGTGTTCTCCATTTCGGTGACAAGGTTGCGGCGCAGCAGTTTTCCGGTTTCGGTCTTGGGCAGTTCGCGGCGGAACACGATGGTGTCGGGCGTCTTCGACGACCGCAGTCGCGTGCGGACCCACTGTTTGATCTCGTCCGGCTCGCCCGCGCCGACGAGCACCGCGACCAGTCGCTGTCCCCACTCCGGATCCGGCACCCCGATCACCGCGGCCTCGGTGATGCCCGGATATTCCAGCAGCACATCCTCGATCTCGGCGGGCGCGATGTTCTCGCCGCCGCGGATGATGGTGTCGTCGGCGCGGCCTTCGATGAACAGGTAGCCGTCGGCGTCCAGGCGGCCCAGATCCCGGGTGGGGAACCAGCCTTCGGCGTCCAGGGCGCTGCGGCCGCCGTATTCACCGGAGATCTGTTCGCCGCGCACGAATACCAGCCCGACCTCCCCCACCCCGGTGGGCTCGCCGGACTCGGCGCGGATCTGGATCTCGATCCCGGGCAGCGGCTGTCCCACGGAGCCGAGCCGATCGCGGACGGCCGGATCATCCGAGGCGAAGGCCGCACGGTGATCGTCGGGTCCGAGTACCGCGATCGAGGACGCGGTCTCGGTGAGTCCGTACGCATTGACGAAGCCGGTGTCCGGGAACACCCGCAGCGCGTGCTCGAGCACCGGGCGCGGCGTACGCGAGCCGCCGTAGGCGAGACTGACGAGCGTCGGCACTCCCGCGTCGGCGCCGTCGACGGCCGCGACGATGCGAGCCAACATGGTCGGAACCAGCATGGCGTGGGTAATCCGTTCGCGCCGAACCGTTTCCAGCCAGCCGGACGCGTCGAACGCCGCCAGGTAGACCACCCGGCGGCCGGAGTAGAGATTCGACAGCAGATTCGTCAGACCCGCGATGTGATAGGGCGGCACCGACACCAGCGCCGCATCCGTCTCCTGCGCACCGCCGAACTCCACGGTGTTCAGCAAGTAGGCCATCAGATGCCGATGCCGCAGCAACGCCGCCTTGGGTTCGGAGGTCGTGCCGCTGGTGTAGATGATCGCCGCGACCGCATTGCCATCCCACGGCACCTCGAGTTCGGGCGCATCGGCGGCGCCCTCCTCGACCAGGGCATCGAGGTCGTCAGGCCGCAGCACCAGCGCCCCTGGATGACGCTCCAAGAGCATGGCCAGCTGTTGTTCGCCGAGCCGATAGTTCAGCGGCACGAATGGCACCCCGGCCAGCGCCGCGCCGAACAGCGCGACCGGATAGGCCAGGTGATTCGCGCCCAGATACAGCACCGCGGGGTGCCGCTGGAAGCGGACGGCCGCGCGACGCGCATTGCCGAGCAGGGCGGCGGCGGTCAGCGAGCGATCGCCGACCGTGATCACGGTCCGATCGCCCGCCGATGCGGCCATGTCTAGGATCATGCTGATATTCATGAGAACATTATTCTCTCCATAGGAGAGTGTTAGTTGCAAGAGAGGATCACGATATGCAGATCAGTGGGAGCGCTGCCATCGTCGTCGGCGGCACCGGCGGACTCGGCGAGGCCACCGTGCGTCGCCTGCACGCCGCCGGAGCAAAGGTGGTGGTCGCCGATGTCGCCGACGACAAGGGCAGGGAACTCGAGAAAGAACTCGGCATCCGCTACGTGCACACCGACGCGACCAGTGAGGAGTCGGTGCTCGCGGCCATTGCCGAGGCGGAATCCCTTGGACCGCTGCGCATTTCGGTCGACACCCATGGCGGCCCTGCCACCGGCGGCCGCCTCGTCGGCAAGGACGGATCGCCGCTGGCACTCGACGGTTTCCGCACCACCATCGAGTTCTATCTGACCGCCGTATTCAACGTGCTGCGCCTCTCGGCCGCGGCCATCGCCAAGACCGAGGCACTGGAGGAGGGCGCCCGCGGTGTGATCGTCAACACCGCCTCGATCGCGGGGTACGAAGGCCAAATCGGCCAACTCCCCTACTCGGCGGCCAAGGGCGGCGTCATCGGTATGACCCTGGTGGCGGCCCGCGACCTGTCCCCGCTCGGCATCCGGGTGGTCACCATCGCGCCCGGCACGGTCAACACGCCCGCCTACGGCAAGGCCGCCGACCAGCTGGAGGGCTACTGGGGCCCGCAGGTGCCCTTCCCCAAGCGGATGGGCCGCTCGGTGGAATACGCGCAGTTGGCCCAGTCGATCATCGAGAACAACTACCTCAACGGCGAGGTCATCCGGCTCGACGGCGCGCTGCGCTTCCCACCGAAATGAACGGGCAACCGTACCCCGGCATGGGCGAAACACTCAGCGGCAAGGTCGCATTCGTCGCCGGTGCCAGTCGCGGCATCGGTGCGGCGATAGCCGCCGGGTTGGCCGGAGCGGGTGCGGCAGTGGCCGTCGCAGCGCGCTCGGAAACCGAGGGCAAGCTGCCGGGCACCATCGGTTCGGTCGCCGACCGGATTACGGCCGCGGGCGGAACGGCAATGCCGGTGGCATGCGATGTCACCAGTGAGGAGTCGGTCGAAAATGCCGTGGCCGCAACGGTTTCGGAATTCGGCGGTATCGATATCCTGGTCGCCAATGCGGGCGTGATGTGGTTGGGTCCGATCGAGACCACACCCCTCAAGCGCTGGCAGCTGTGCATGAACGTCAACCTGAACGGCGTATTCCTCACCACCAAGGCCGTCATCCCGCATCTGAAAACCCGCGGCGGCGGCTCGCTCATCGCGATCACCACCACCGGCGTGGATATGATCCGCGGCGCCAACGCGTACTGGGTGTCCAAGGCCGCCGTCGAACGCCTCTACCTCGGTCTGGCCGCGGAACTGAAGGACGACAACATCGCGGTCAACTGCCTGAGCCCGACTCGGGTCGTACTGACCGAAGGCTGGCAGGCCGGAGGCGGTGGCCAGGAGATTCCAGCGAACATGGTCGAGCCGCCGGAAACGATCGCCCGCGCCGCGGTGCTGCTGGCGGGCCAGGATGCCGCCGGTATCACCGGCACGGTGCAGCGTTCGGAAGTGCTGATTCCGCGGGGATGATCGGCGCAAGGCCCCGAAGAAGTATGGTCTTCGGGGCCTTGCGCGGATCACAGCGCTCAGCGATATCAGCCCGGCCGTTGCGCACCTTACTTTGGCGCATGAGGTCGGTCAGCGCGCCGAGGTTCTCCTCCAGATCGGTATCCAAGTCGGGTTTGTGGACTTGGTAGAGGTCGATGTAGTCGGTGCCGAGCCGACGGAGACTGGCCTCGACCGCACGCATGATCCACCGCCGGGAGCCGCCACGCTGGTTGCGGTCCGCGCCCATCGGGTAGAAGCATTTGGTCGCGAGCACCACGTCATGGCCATGGGTGTGGCCGAACTGGGATGGTCGGCCGCATCGAGGCTTATGTGCTGATTGACTCCCACCACCGTGACCCTTACCTGATCAGATCGAATGCACTGTCATGCCGCTGGGCGCCTCGGTCGCCAGCCGATCGCTCTGCTCAGCCCGTCGGCCGGCTGCACCATCACACGACCGGTCAGCCACGCACGCAGCAGGAAGGCGGTAGCCGCCGAACGGTGGACTCGCCTGGATGGCGAACGTCTCTGCCGCCTGTCGCACACAGGCTCATGCTGATTTATCGCGCGGTAGGTGTTGGTCGGCGATGGTTTCATAAGGCGTGCTGATCGAGCAGGGCGAGGTAGGCGTCGAGTTGGGCCGCGCCGGCGAGCAGGTTGCGGCTGCGCGCGGTGAGCCGCTCCTGCCAGGAGTCGAGGAAGGCGCTCAACGCTTCCGCACCGCCCGCCTCGCGCAGCGACTCGATGAACTGCGCGACCTGGTGCAGCAGGTACCCGCCTCGGCGCAGTTGTCGTGCGATCTCGGCGTCGCGCACGCAATCCGGTCCGTATTCGCGGTAGCCCGTTGCCCGGTCGCGTTCGGGGCGCAGGATGCCCTCGGTCTCCCAGGTGCGCAACGTCGCCGGGTGCACGCCGAGCCGGCGCGCGAGTTCGCCCACGGTCAGCGGACGGCCGTTGACAAGGGGCGGTTTCGTGGTGGACAGGCTGTCGAGTGCAGCCGCGACCTCGGTGCGGGTATCGCGTTCGGTGAGCAGCGCGACGTGCGTGGCATCGATTAGCCGGTAGACGGACTCGGTGTCGCCCCGGTTGGTCGCGCGCATGATCTCCGTTGCCTGCTGGTGCCCGTGTCCGCCGCGTAGCGCGAGGAAGGCGCGCAGGGCTTGCGCGTGCAGGGGCGTGTAGCGCCGGTAGCCGGTCTCGCTGCGCTCGGTCGGCGGGAGGATGCCGGCGTCGTCGTAGTTGCGGATCGCTTGCGCGGACAGCCCGTGTTCTCGGGCGAGGTCGATGGGACGCAGCTTTACCTCCGATTGAGGCTTTCATCTATGGATTGCAGGTAGAAGTCTCAGAAGTCTCACCCGAATCTTCAACGATACCGTCGAGGGTAGGTACTTCCGGAAGGGGTGTTCATGTCTACTGCCGCATCACTGCGTGGGATCGGCCGCCAACTCGACGACGCGGCCGGCCTCGGCCGTGCCCTCGACGAACTGCTCGCCGCGCGGCCCGAGCCGCCGGTCCTGCTCGCACTCGGCGAGCCGACCCACGGGATCGAGGCGTTCCCGTTGCTGCGCAACGAAATCCTCGGCCACCTCGTCGAACGGGGGTACCGGTCGATCGTGTTGGAGACAGATGTCTTCGCCGCGTCCGTCGTCGACGACTACGTTGCCGGGGCAACGGCGGAGATCGACACGGTGCTCGCGACCGGGTTCAGCCACGGGTTCGGCGCCGTGCCGGGAAACCGCGAACTCGTCGAATGGCTCCGCGCGCACAATGCCGCCAGCGCGCCGCAGGATCGGGTTCGCTTCTACGGCTTCGACGCGCCGACGGAGTACTCGGGTGCGCCGAGCCCGCGACGCGCACTGTCCTCGGTCATCGAGTACCTGCCCGCGGCCCTGCGGCCCGAATCAGTCCACGACCTCGACACGCTGCTCGGCGAGGACACGGACTGGACGAACCCGGCGGCCATGTTCGATCCGGCAGCCTCCATCGGCGACACCGCCCGCGCCCGCGCCCTGCGCATCGTCGCCGACGACCTCGCCAGCACGCTGCGCCGCGCGGCACCCGACCTGCACCGCGCCGATCCGACCGGCTACGCCCACGCCGTCGCGTACGCGCGCACCACCCAGGGCCTGCTGCGCTATCACGCGGCCATGGCGAGTCCAGCCCCTGATCGCATCGCGACGCTGGTCAGCCTGCGCACCGAGATGATGGCCGAGAACCTGCTCGCGATCGTCGCGCAGGAGCAGCGACGCGGACCGAGCCTGGTGTTCGCGCACAACCTCCACCTCCACCTGCAACGCACGCAGTCGGACGGCGAGGACAAGGTGAGCTGGGGAAACGCTGGAGCGCTCGTAGCGCTCACCCTCGGCGAGCGCTACGCGTTCCTGGCAACCGACGCCAACCCCGACAGCGATCCCGGCACCCTCCAGGGCATGTTGGCCGAGGCGACCACCCGCCGCGCCCTGTTCCCGACACCGGCCCTGCGCGCCGCGCTTCCCCCGTCGATCGGCCCTGGCGAACCGATCCTGCCCGGCCACATCCCGCTCACCCCAGCAGAATTCGACGGCGCCGACGCGGTCATCTTCATCGCCGACACCGACGGAAAACGGTATCAGTACTGGTAGCAGCCACCGCCGGAGAGGATCCGCCAGCCCCCGGGCGTGCACGGCGCAGCGTCCACAGACAACCGATCGCCTGAAGACCGAGAATGCATTGTGAGAGGCGTACTCTCGACGTCTACTGCCACCAATACATTCTCGACGGCCGCCCACGAGCACGGTGTGCGGCACGGCGGTGAAAATGACTGCGGCTCAGTGGAATCGCGGTGGCAGGTCGAAGAGCCGGGACACCTCCTCGAACTGGTGGGCAACCAAGTGTGCGATGCGGCCGCCGCCAATGGTGAAGACCTGCAAGGTGTGCAGCATGTAGCCGCCGTCGGCGTTGCGGACGTAGGTCGCCGATGCGGGGCCACCGTTGGCGCCGATCGGCACCAATTGTCAATCGGTGCCGCGGGTGTCGAAGACCCGGGTACCTCCTCGAGACACCCTGCCGAACTTTCTGTATCGCGAGCGATGAATCGGGCATGGCCCGCTGGTAGGTACTCGTGAGCCGCTGACCGTGGCCACGAACCGAGGAGAAACCATGACCGACACCGAATTGCACACCGACCGCGAGGCCGTCCTCGACGTCCTGAACAACCTCTACCGTGCCTGGGCAGACAATGATGCCGACGCTTTCGTCGCCGACTACGATCCCGACGCCACCTCCATCCTGCGCGGCGTGTTCAACTCCGGCCGCGACGCCGTCCGAGACCGGATGGCCGCCGGCTTCGATGGCCCGCTGCGCGGCTCGAAAACCCTGGACGAACCCCAACTCGTCCGTTTCCCCACCCCCGATACCGCCATCGTGGTCAGCCGCAGCGCCATCCTCATGGCAGGCGAATCCGAAGCGCCCGCCGACCGCTGGGTCCTGGCGACCTGGACCCTGATCCGCCGGGACAACCGCTGGCTGCTCACCGCCTACCACAACTGCCCGGCCCAGTAACGCAACGTCGTTCGGCAGTCAGGTGAGCGGGTGACCCCGGCGGCGGTAGTGCGATAGACGAGCTCGGTGCTGTCGGCATAGCCGCCGGCACCGAGCCTCAGCGCTCGAACGCAGGTCGAGCCGCCCCCAAAGGGATTCCCGCTCAGGGCTGTCGAGGGAAATTGTCGGTGTCGCTGTCGTCGGTAATGTGCGGGCGTGAGCCGTACTCACTCGTCTCGTATGGCGCGATCTTAATGAAGGGGGCATTCCTGCCACTGTCGGGGATGCTGTGCCAGCAGTCATGCTCTTAGTGTTCGCAGGAAACGTACGAAACAAAAGGAACGCACTCCATGATCGTCCGTTCACTGACAGAGATCATCGGCACCGAGCGCGAAGTGAAGGGCCCCACGTGGACCAGCCGTCGGCTGGTGCTCGCCAGGGAGAAGGTCGGCTTCTCCTTGAACGACACCGTGGTTGACGCGGGCACCGAGATCAAGATGTGGTACGCCGACCACGTCGAGGCCGTCTACGTCATCGAGGGCCGGGGCGAACTGGTCGACGACGAGACCGGTGAAAGGCACCGCCTCGAGCCCGGCATGATGTATCTGGTCGACGCACATCAGCATCACACCCTGCGCGCCGACACCGAGTTCCGCGCGGTCTGCGTGTTCAACCCGCCGCTCACCGGTCGCGAGGTCCACGACGAGAACGGCGCCTTTCCACTGCTGACAGAAGAGGATCAGTGAGCGACACCGCTGCCCACGGGGACGAGCCGCTACGCGGTTTCGCCAGTGACAACAACGCTTCCGTGCACCCGGACATCTTGGCGGCGCTGGCCGCCGCCAACGAGGGCCACCAGCCGGCGTATGGCGATGACGTCCACACCGCCCGGCTGCGCGAGCTGATCAAGGACCATTTCGGCGAGCGCGCCGATGTCTACCCGGTCTTCAACGGCAGCGGCGCCAATGTGGTTGGGCTGCAGGCGATGTGCGACCGATGGAGTGCGGTGGTCTGCCCGGAGTCCGCGCACATCAACCTGGACGAGTGCGGCGCACCCGAGAAAGTGGCCGGGCTCAAGCTCATCCCGGTGCAGACCCCGGATGGCAAGCTGACGCCGGAGCTGCTCGACCGGTACGCGTGGGGGTTCGGCGATCAGCACCACGCCCAGCCCAAGGTTGTCTCCATTACCCAGAGCACCGAGCTCGGCACCCTCTACACACCCGGCGAGATCGCGGCCATCGGCGCGCTGGCGCGCGAACGCGACATGCTGCTGCACGTGGACGGCGCCCGGCTGGCCAACGCGGCCGCCGCGCTCGATATGCCGTTGCGTGCGTTCACCACTGACGTCGGGGTGGATGTGCTGTCATTCGGCGGCACCAAGAACGGCCTGATGCTCGGCGAGGCGATCGTGGTGCTGAACCCGGACGCGGTGCGCGGCGTGACCTATCTGCGTAAAGCCGGTCTGCAGTTGGCCTCCAAGATGCGGTACGTGTCGGCGCAGTTCGTCGCACTGCTGGAGGGCGACCTGTGGCTGCGTAACGCCCGGCACGCCAATGCGATGGCGGCGCGGCTGGCCACGGCGGTCGCCCCGGTGACCGGCGTCGAGATCGTACGGCCGGTCCAGGCAAACGCCGTCTTCGCCGTACTGCCTCGCGAGGTCACCGAGCGGCTGCAGAAACTGTTCCGCTTCCACACCTGGGACGAACGCACCGGCGAGGTCCGTTGGATGTGCTCGTTCGACACCACCGAGGCCGACGTGGACGCCTTCGCGGCCGCCATCGCCCGGGAGATGACCGGTTGAACAGGAGGCCTTGCGCGAACCTCACCGCTTTGCGGTGAGCCTGGCGATGTTGGCCCGGAAGTCCTCGCTCTGGAATGTCAGATCCTCGGCCGCCAGGGCGTAGTCGAGTGTGGCCAGCACGGCATGCTCCAGTTGCAGGTTGAGCACGCGCTTGGTGCTCTCCACCGCCTGCTGTGGAAGTTCGAGCATCCGCTGGGCGCACGCCAGCGCCTCGGCGACCGGATCTTCGACGACGTGGTTGGCCAGACCCATCTCGCGTGCCCTGGCGGCGGGGATCCGCGCGCCGGTGATCGCGTATTCCTTGGCCAGCAGCATGCTGGTGTGCAGGGGCCAGGTGAGGGGGCCGCCATCGGCGGCGACCAACCCGACCTGCACGTGCGGGTCGGCCAGATACGCGGTTTCGGCGATGTAGACCATGTCGCTCAACGCGACAAGGCTGCAGCCGAGGCCGACTGCCGGACCATTGACCGCGGCGATCACCGGGATCCGGCAGCGGGCCATGCCGAGCACGATGTCACGGCCGTCGGCAATTGTCTTGGCGCGCAGAGCGCTATCGCGGCTGAGTTCTTCGAGGTAGGTGAAATCGCCACCCGCGGAGAAGGCCCGCCCCGCGCCGGTCAGCACCGCTACCCGTGCCCCGCTGTCCGCGCTGAGCCGCGGCCACAGCCGGGCGAGCCCAGCATGCAGCGGATCGTTGACGGCGTTGAGGGCATCGGGCCGGTTCAGCGTGATGATCCGTACCGGCCCCTCGGCCCGGACTTCGATTTCGGCTGGCATGTCGTACATTTCAAACTCCCAATCCCAGGATGCGCGCAGCGATGATGTTCTTCTGTATCTGCGAGGTGCCGCCCATGACGCTCTGTGCGCGGCTGTAGAAGTAGGACCCGAGCAGTTCCGGATCGCGGGTGCCGCCGACGGCCAACGCCGCATGGCCGACCGCTTGGTCGACCCAGGTCATGAGCAGCTTGTCCAGCGACCCGTCGGGCCCGTGGGTGACGCCGTCGAGCTGTTCGGAGAGTCGGCGCCGCACGTGCAGGCGCAGCATCTCGGTCTGCACCGCTGCCCAGGCGAGTTCCTCGGGTGCCTTGCCCTCGACACGAGCGGCCAACTGGCGCACCAGTTTTCCGTATCGAGCCGCGAATCCCAGAGTGGACGGCTCACGTTCGTGTCCGACGACGGTCATCGCCAGCTTCCAGCCCTCCCCGGGTGCACCGACCAGCTGATCCGCGGGCACGATCGCACCGTCGAATTCCACCTGACCGAATTCCCGGGTCACGCCGCTGATCATCTGCAGTGGCCGCTGCTGCACACCGGGCTGCTTCATCGAGATGATGAATGCCGAAATGCCTTTGTGCCGTGGCGCATCCGGATCGGTACGCGCCAAGACCAGGCACCAGTCCGCGACATCGGAATAGCTGGTCCATATCTTGTGGCCAGTGATGACGTAGTGGTCGCCCTCACGCGTCGCGGTGGTCGTCAGCGCGGCCAGATCCGAACCGGCCCCCGGCTCGCTGAAGCCCTGGCACCAGCGCTCGGTGCCGTTGATCATGCCGGGCAGGAACCGTTGCTGCAGTTCCTTGCTCGCGTGCCGTCCGAGGCCTGCGACCAGGTAGCCGAGACTGGGCCGTGGCGGCGCACCTGCGATCGCCAATTCCTCGTCCAGGATGACGTCGTAGACCGGTGAAAGGTCGTGGCCACCGAATTCTCGCGGCCAGGACAGGCCGAAGAATCCGGCCGCGTAGAGCGCCTGATGCCATTCGCCCTGCCGCGCCCAGTATTCGTCACCGGAGGTCGGAAAGGTCCCGGCCACCTCGGCCAGCCAGGCGCGCAGCCGGTCCCGGAATTCGGCCTCCTGCGGTGCGTCACGAAAGTCCAAGGTCGATCTCCTCCAGGCTGACGGGGAACAATTCGGTCGAGGTCAGGGCCCGGCGCAGGTATACGTGCGCGAGGCACTCCCAGGTATTGCCGATGCCGCCGTGCACTTGAATCGCGGTCTCGCATACCGTCCGCGCGGCCCGCGCGCAGTACAGCTTCGCGATCCGCGCCGCACGCATCGACTCGGCGTGCGGCAATTCGTCGACCGACCAGGCCGCGTGCCGCGCGACACTGATCGATCCCTCGATCAGTGCCTGGCTCTCGGCGAGCAGGTGCGCGACCGCTTGATACGAGCCGATCGTATTGCCGTACTGCGCACGGACTTTCGCGTATTCGACGGCGAGAGACTGCGCGCCGCGGGCGACACCGACCAGATCGGCGGTGGTGGCCACCAGCGCCAAGGCCTGCCACTGGGCCACCTGATCGGCGGACAGTTCGCCGAGGAAGTCGGGTCGACCGGTGAGCTCCGCGTCGACCCTGGTGAGATCCGCACCGGGGAGTTCGGCACCGACCCCGCCGACGAGCAGCTGCCAATCATCGATCACCAATGCTCGATCGGCGCCGTGCGCGTCGATCGCCCGGTCCGTAACCGCGACGGTCCAACGCTGACCGTCATCGGCCGGACCGCGCAGATCATCGGCCAGTACCGGTCCCAGGAACGGCACATCGACCAGTCCGCGCCCGAACTCCTCGGCCACGATCGCCACCTCGACTCCGGAGGCGCCGTCCGAACGCAGTGCCCGCCAGCCGGTCTGGTCGACCGCCTTCTCCAGCCGGGTCACCCGCGCCGCGTCGTCGAGGTCGAGTACCGAGCCGGGGCCGAGGTCATCGGCCAATTTCGCGGCGGCGTCCCGCAATTGTCGCTGTTCACTCGTGAGACGAACGTCCATACTGCTCCTTGAGAATTCGGCGCAACACCTTGCCGGAGGGCAGGCGCGGGATTTCGGGGACGAACACCACATGGCGCGGTCGCTTGTATCCGGCCAGCCGGTCGCCGACCAGTGCGATGAGTTCGTCGTCGGTGACCGCCGCGGTGCGGGCGACGGCCGCGACGATCGCTTCCCCATCGGCGGGGTCGGCGATGCCGAACACCGCGCAGTCGCCCACCGCGGGATGTCCGTGCAGTACTGCCTCGATTTCGGCGGGGGCCACCTGGAAGCCGCGGACCTTGATCATTTCCTTGGATCGGTCGGTCAGCTGGACCCAGCCGTCGGCATCGATTCGGCCGATATCACCGGTCCGGTACCAGCCGTGGTCGAAGGCTTCCGCCGTTGCATCAGCCGGTAGATATCCGGCCATGAGCGACGGCGACCGCGCCTGGATTTCACCGATCTCGCCGGGGCTCACCGTTTCTCCGGTCGTCGACACCACCCGCAGTTGCACGCCCGGCGCCGCTTTTCCGACGCTGTCGTACCGCATGTCCCCGATCGGACTGCACGCGATAACCGGCAGTTCGGTGGTTCCGTACGCGGGCAGCCAGCCGACACCGGTTCGGGCGGTGACGGTTTCGGCGACGGCCGCGGTGACCGGCGTTGCACCCCACATGATGTAGCGCAGCGAGGACAGGTCATAGGACTCGAGTTCGGGATGCGCGGCCAGCGCCAGAGCGATGGGCGCGACGGCCATCTCGATCGTGATCCGATCCTCGGCGATGCACCGCAGCATCCGTTCCAGGTCGAAGCGCCGGTGCAGCCGCATCCAGGCGCCCGCCTCCAGCACGGTGACGATATTGAGCAGCCCCAGGATGTGTGAGGGCGGCGTGACGATCTGCAAGCGGTCGTAGGAGTTCAGCTCCAGGACTCGGGTCCAGTGCCGCACCGCCGCGGCGAGCGATGCGTGGGTGTGCCGCACCGCCTTCGGCAATCCGGTAGTGCCAGAACTGAATACGAGCACCGCGTCGGATTCCGGACCGGGTTGTCCGAAGGTGTGTGTCAGCGGTGTGATCGGATCGTCGAGGTGGCGGGTCGGCATCAGCTCGGCCAATACCGGCGCATCGCCGAGTGCGTACGCCGGTTCGGTCAGCGCCAGGGCATGTTCGACCTCGGCACGCTTCCAAGCCGGACTGATCAGCACGGGTGTCGCGCCCAGTAGCCATGTCGCCAGCACTGCGACCACGAATTCCGGCCGGTTCGTCGACATCAGCGCGACGCGATGCCCGGCGCGCACACCCCGCGCCACCAACTCCACGGCCAGACCTCCAGCCAGCCGATCCAGCTGCCGGTACGTGTATGCGCGGTCCTCGAACGCGAGGGCGACCGGTTCCGCGCGCGCGGTCGCGGCAGGGCCGGCACCGCGGCGGCTGTCGTTCGACCCCATATGAGAAGATCCTGTCTCGTCCGAGAGAATACAATTCTCCCTGTACTAGAATCTTAATACCAGGAGGAGGCAGTTCATGGCGAGACCCCCGTTATTCCAGCGCGCGACCGTAACGCGGATCGTTAAAGAGAGCGCCGACGCGCGCACCTATGTGCTCGACCCGCACGACGGGCCGATCGCTTATCAATCCGGGCAGTTCTGCACGTTCCGAGTCCACGTCGACGGCAAGGACCTGTTCCGCTCCTATTCGATGTCGAGTGCGCCGGAAACCGACCGCGAACTGATGACCACGGTCAAGCGCGTGCCCGGCGGACAGGTCTCGAACTGGCTGCACGACAACGTGGTCGAGGGCGACGAACTCGAGTTGACCAGGGCTGCGGGCCGATTCTGTCTGCGCCCCACCGAGGCACCGCTGCTCGGATTCAGCGGCGGCAGCGGCATCACGCCGATCCTGTCGCTGGCCAAGAGCGCGCTGGCGAGCACCGCCAGGAAAGTTCGGCTGCTGTGCGCGGACCGCGATCGGGAGTCGGTGATCTTCGAGGCGGTACTCGCCGAAATGGTCGGCCGCTACCCGGGGCGGCTCGAGGTGATCCGCCACCTCGACGCCGACGGCGGCTTCCTGACCCCCGACGCGATCCGCGATTTCGTCGGTGCGGACGGCGGCGGCGACAGCTACATCTGCGGACCCGAGGCCTTCATGGAGATGATCGAGAACGCCCTGCCCGGACCGGGTCTGGTGTTCAGCGAACGATTCGGCGCCCCGGCCCCGGCGCTGCCCGCTACCCCCGCGGCCGTCGAAACCCCTCCGACCACAACCCCGGTCGCAACCGTCGAAACCCCCACGGCTACAACCCCGGTCGCGACCACCGACAACACTGTCACGATCATCCTGAACGGCAAAAAGAAGTCGGTTCCGCGCAAGGACGGCGAAACACTGCTCGACAGCGCCCGCCGCGCCGGTCTGACACCCCCGTTCTCCTGCGAGGCCGGAAACTGCGCCACCTGCATGGCCAAGGTGACGAAAGGCCATGCCACGCTGCGCCGCAACGACGCGCTGACCGACGACGAACTCGCCGAAGGTTATGTCCTCACCTGCCAAGCCGTGCCGGATACGGACTCCATCACCGTCGACTACGAGTGATCGATAGCCAACGATCTCTGGCTGACTACGAGATCGCGGAGCGGCCCGGGTCGGCGTCGACGGGCGCCGTTCCCGCCCGTGCTTCCGATAATTTTCGGCTTGCAACCCAACTTTTCTCGATCGGCCGGTTGATGTCGGTGTCGGTGTCCGAACGAAACTCCCGTTCCAGGAGGTCTGTTGTGGTGATCGCGGCCGCGGCGCTCACTCTCACCGCCGCGTCCGCGTGCAGCAGCGTCGTCGACCATTTCAATGGCCCCTACGATCCCCGTACTGCAAAGGTCGGCGACTGCTTCGATGGAAAGCTCTGGCACAAACCGAAATAGGCTGCGACAGCGGGTGCGAGCATTCGGCCGTCTTACGCCGAGCGATGTTCCTGGACGCGGCGAAGCCATTCGGTGATGAGCGCCTTGACGAGGTCGCCCTGCTCGTGCGGGAGCGCGTGCCCGGCGCGGTCCAGCACCGCGAACGTGCCGCGGGGATAGTGCTCGACCAGATCCCAGTGGCCTGCGAATCCAATTGAGGAGTCCTGGCGCCCGGCGATGATAAGGGTTGGGTTGGGGTACGGCGGTCCGTCCTCGGGGCCGGAGCTCAGCCGCCAGCGTTCGCCGATCCGCGCCATCGCGGTTTGGTCCGCCAAGGGGATGGCGGGAGCCACACAATGCTGGAACCGCTCTTGCATGGCGGGTGTGTGCACCACGAAGTAGGCCTCGAATTCGGTGCGGTCGTCCGGGCTCAGAACGTCGCCGAGGTCGCCTGCGGAGTACACCACCTGGTGTGCGGGAATGTCGCGCGGGTCCTCGATGAGGGGGCAGATGACGGTGAGCCCGCTCACCTGATCGCGGCGTCTGTTCGCGACCGCTCGGGCAAAGTAGCCGCCGGCGGAATGACCGACAACCAACAGATTTCGATCACCGATCACAACATCGATCACCCCGAGGACGAGCTCGACCACATCGTCGGAGCTATTGATCGTTTCGGGCGCCGGAGTGCGCCCCATCCCCGGGAGATCCAGATAAATCCGCCGATAATCAGGCATGTCACCGAAGATTGGCTCCATCGTCCCGACCATCTCACGATGATCCACCCCCGAACCGTGCATCATCAATATCGGCGTCCCGTTGCCGTATTCGACGTAATGCACGGAAACGCCGTTGACGTCGCACTCCATATCGACACCCTAATCAGCTGGGGTGCGCGGTCGCGCATGGCGGTGTGCGGGCTCGACCGGCTGGCCGCGGCTCTCGAGTTCGGCGACGGAGTCGAAGTGGTCGTGTGCGGGCATTGCGATCCCCCGAGCGCCTACACCTTGCGCTCGTGAACCTGGGGACCCGGTCAACGCCGGAAAGCTCAGCGCTTCGACTCTGCAGCGGAGCCGGACGCGATGTCGTCGGCCAGCGGCGCAATAGCCCCGATGATCTGCTCCACCAATGCCGTCGGCACCTCGGCGGTGGTCAGCGCATCGGTCAGATGCCCAGCCACGAGGTTGAAATGGTGCATCGTGATGCCACGGCCTTGATGGACCTGCTTCATCGGGGCACCAGCGTAGGGGCCGGGGCCGCCGAGCGCGGCGGAGAAGAACTCGACCTGACGCCCCTGCAACCGAGACATGTTCGTTCCGGTGAAGAACGGCGCCAGCTGGTCATCGGCGAGGACGCGGACGTAGAAGTCCTCGACTACCGCCTCGAGCGCCTCCTGCCCTCCGATCTGCTCGTAGATTGTGCCGGGCTCGACTACCGCGGCCGCCCCGGACTTGGACTTGAACCATGATGTGATATCCATGCATTCAGGACAGCACCGGTCGGTTTCCGTCCCGTTAGTCGGCTGTCGCAGCCCGTTTTCCATTCATGGCCTGTGCATTTCACGGAACTCACAGCAGGCAGCCGCACCTGTGAGCAATGTTTCGAACGTGACTCATCCTGGGGCAACGTACGGACTCTCGGTGCCACTCGGACACCACAGGCCCGACTACTCCTCGTGCTCGCCGAGCACCGGCGGCGGACCGTACTGCGGCTGGTACCCCGCTATCCGGATCGGACTGCCGATCAGCCGGTAATCGCCTACGGTGACAATGGTTTCGGGGGTGGCGGCCAGGGCCTCTGGCAGGGTGCGGACCGCGGCGGCCGGGATGCCGAGCGGGTGCAGGCGAGATTCCCAGCCGGAGGCGGTGTCGGTGGCCAGGGCCGCGGTCACCGCGGAGAGCACCTCGTCGCGGTGGGCGGCCCGCTCGGCCATCGTCTCGAATCCGTCGACACCGGCCTCGGCAGCGAAGACCTTCCAGAAGCCGTCATGGGTGATGAACAGCGCGAGGTGGCCTTCGGCGGTCGGAAAGAGCTGTGCCGGAACGTAATACGAATGTGCGCCGAACTTTCGGCGTTGCGGTTGTTTGCCGTCGTTGAGATAGGCCGACGCATGGTAGTTCAGCTGCGAGAGCATCACGTCGTAGAGCGAGACGTCCACCTGCCCGCCCCGGCCGGAAACGATCTGGGCGAGCAGGCCGAGGGCGGCGGTGAGGCCGGTCGAGTTGTCCGCCGACGAATACCCGGGCAACGTGGGCGGCCCCTGCGGATCGCCCGTCATCGCCGCGATGCCCGTCGCCGCTTGGATCACGTAGTCGAATGCGGGGTCGTCACCGCCGTCCAACCCGAAGCCCGTGATCGCCACGCAGACGATGCGCTCGTTGAATTGCCGCAGCGACTCATAGGTCAGGCCGAGCCGCCGAATGGCCGACGGCTTCAAATTCACCAGTAGCGCATGCGATTCCGCGACGAGTTCGGCGAGCCGACGCTGGCCGGCGGGGCTGGTCAATTCGAGTCGGATACTGCGCTTGCCGCGATTGAGGCTGGCGAAATAGGAGTCGCCGACCTGCCGCGAGATCTCCCCGTTCAGCGGTTCGATCTTGGTCACCTCGGCGCCGAGATCGGCGAGCATCATCGTGGCGTAGGGACCGGCGAGCATGGTGCCGACCTCGAGTACCCGGATCCCCGCCAACGGCCCCGCGGACTCGCCGGACACCGTTCGGCTCACGACCGCGCCTCGCTGGCGCTCGGCTCCGTCGTGCGCCATTGCACGCCGTGTCGATGGTTCACTCGCTGACGCCCGCTCACCGCAATTCCCTCGCCAGTTCGGCGATCATCTCCCGGGTGCGGCGCTTGGAGGCGATGAGTTCGTCGCGGGTGTCGCCGATCGGCAACAGCCGCACCGACAGATCCGTGGCGCCGGCGTCGGCGAAGCGCCGCAGTCCCGCCGCGATCGCCCGCTCGTCGCCCGCGACGCAGATATCACCGATATCGCGGGCCGAACCCTGTTCCAGCAGCCGCTGATAGTTCGGCGAGACCTCGGCCTCGCCGAGAATCCGGTTGGCCCGCGCCTTGGCCTCGTCGACCTCCGACGGCGCGCACAGGCACACCGGTAGCCCGGCGATGATGCGTGGTGCGGGCCGCCTGGCGTCGGCGGCGGCCTTGGTGATCTTCGGGACGACATGGTCGGCCACCGCGCGCTCGTCGGCCATCCACAAAATGGTGCCGTCGGCCTGTTCCCCGGCGATGCGCAACATGACCGGTCCGAGCGCGGCGATCAGCACCGGTACCGGCGCTACCGGGCCGAGGTCGAGCGGATTGTGCACGGTGAAGGTGTCGTTTTCGATATCGACCTGACCGGGTCCGCGCAGACCGGCGTTCAATACGTCCAGGTAGTCGCGGGTGTAGGCCGCCGGTTTCGTATAGGGCAGCCCGAGCATGTCCTGCACGATCCAGTGGTGCGAGGGGCCGACACCGAGTGCGAGCCGACCACCGGCTGCGGCCTGCGCCGAAAGCGCTTGGCGGGCAAGGGCGATCGGATGTTGCGCCTGCAATGGCACAACCGCGGTGCCCAATTCGATGCGGGTGGTCTTCATGCCCATCAGCGCGATGGTGATCAGCGCGTCGAAATCGGTGGGTATCTGCGGAATCCACGCGGTGTCCAGTCCCGCGGATTCGGCCCATTCGATATCGTCGAGCATCCTGCTGAGCTTGCGGGCGGAGTCCCCCTTCTCCGGCCCGATCATCACTCCGATTCGCACGAATTCCTCCAGTTTCCAAGCTCTTCCAGACGACGGCTGCCGCCCAGGATCACGACGGTGTCGCGGTTTCGGTCTCGGGGACGGCAGTCGGCGGAGCCGACGGGGTGGGTAAGCACAGCGCGCGGATCTCGGTGACCAGCGTCTCCAGCGCAGTGCCGGTCGGAAAGACCGCGGCCGCACCGGCTTCCAGCAATCGCGGCACATCCGCCTGCGGGATAGTGCCGCCGACCACCACCGCGATATCCCCGGCGCCGGCGGCCCGCAGCGCGTTCACGACGCGCGTCGTCATCGACACATGTGCGCCGGACAGGATGCTCAAACCGACCACGGCGACGTCTTCCTGCAGCGCGATCGACACGATGTCCTCCACGCGCTGACGGATGCCGGTGTAGATGACCTCGAACCCGGCATCGCGCAGGGTGCGGGCGACGATCTTGGCGCCGCGGTCGTGACCGTCCAAACCCGGTTTGGCGACGAGTACGCGTGCGGGCATCAGAACACCACCGGCTGCTGGAATTCGCCCCATACCGACTTCAGTGCGGCGGTCATCTCGCCGACCGTGCAGTACGCGTTGGCGCAGTCGATCAGATTGTGCATCAGGTTTCCGTCTCCTTCGGCGGCATGCGACAAAGCGGTGAGACAGGCACGCACCGCAGCGGGATCTCGTTCGGCCTTCACCCGAGCCAGGCGCTCGAGCTGCAATTCCCGCCCCTTGGCATCGAGTTCATAGGTGCCGATATCGGGTGCGGGCTCGTCGGAGACGAATCGATTCACCCCGACCACCGGGCGCGAACCCGACTCCACCTCCTGATGCAGCCGGTAGGCCTCGTCGGCGATCAGACCCTGCAGATATCCGTCTTCGATGCAGCGCACCATGCCGCCGTGCTGCTCCAGATCGATCATGATCTCGACGATGCGGGCCTCGGTGGCGTCGGTGAGCGCCTCGACGAAGTAGGAGCCGCCGAGTGGATCGGCCACCCGCGTCACACCGGTCTCATAGGCGAGGATCTGCTGGGTGCGCAGGGCCAGCGTCGCCGACTCCTCGCTCGGCAGCGCGAACGGTTCGTCCCAGGCCGCGGTGAACATCGACTGTACCCCGCCGAGCACCGAAGCCATCGATTCGTAGGCGACCCGCACCAGATTGTTCTGGGCCTGCGGCGCGTACAGCGACGCGCCGCCGGCGACACAGCCGAACCGGAACATCGACGCCTTGTCCGTGCTCGCGCCGTAGCGCTCGCGCACCAGGGTGGCCCAACGACGTCGGCCCGCACGGTATTTCGCGATCTCCTCGAAGAAGTCGCCGTGGGTGTAGAAGAAGAACGAGATCTGCGGCGCGAATTGGTCGATCGTCATCCGGCCGCGTTCCACCACGGTGTCGCAGTAGGTCACGCCGTCGGCGAGGGTGAAGGCCATCTCCTGCACCGCGGTCGCCCCGGCGTCGCGGAAGTGCGCGCCCGCCACCGAGATCGCGTTGAACCGCGGCACCTCGGCGGCACAGAACTCGATGGTGTCGGCGATCAATCGCAGCGACGGTTCCGGCGGCCAGATCCAGGTGCCACGCGAGGCGTATTCCTTGAGGATGTCGTTCTGGATGGTGCCCGTGAGCTTTTCCCGTGGCACGCCCTTTTTCTCCGCGGCCGCCACATAGAACGCCAACAGGATCGCCGCGGTGCCGTTGATGGTGAAGCTGGTGCTGATCTTGTCCAGCGGGATGCCGTCGAAGAGCACCTCGGCGTCGGCGAGCGTGTCGACGGCGACGCCGACCCGGCCGACTTCCTCGCTCACCTCGGGATCATCAGAGTCATAGCCGCACTGCGTCGGCAGATCCAATGCCACCGACAATCCGGTGCCGCCCTGGCCGAGCAGATACCGGTAGCGCTGATTGGACTCCTCCGCGGTGCCGAAGCCCGAGTACTGCCGGAACGTCCACAACCGACCCCGGTAGCCGGAGGCGAAGTTGCCACGCGTGAAGGGATATGCGCCCGGCTGGGGCGGATCGGCACGCCGGTCTTCCGGTCCGTAGACCGGCTCGAGCGGGATACCGGACGAGGTCTGCACTTGGTCGTTCATCAGTGAATACGCTACTTGCCAAAAAAGAGAATGCCAATACCATCTGAAGCGAGTGAGTTCTCACAATCCGTTTCCCCGAGGAGCACGATGCCCGAGCAGCACCGACCGTTGACCGACCGCACCATGGTGATTTCCGGCGCCAGCCGCGGTATCGGACTGGCCATCGCGGTCGCCGCCGCCCGCCGGGGCGCCAACGTGGTGCTGCTGGCCAAGACGGCCGAACCGCATCCACGGCTGCCCGGCACCGTCTATACCGCGGCCGCCGAAATCGAGGCCGCCGGCGGCAAGGCCGCCGCCGTGGTGGGTGATGTGCGCCGTGAGGAGGATGTGCAGCGGGTGGTGGGCACCGCGCTGGAACGCTTCGGCGGGATCGATATCTGCGTCAACAACGCCAGTGCCATCGCGACCGACCCGACCGAGCGGTTGTCGCCCAAGAAGTTCGATCTGATGATGGACATCAATATCCGCGGAACCTTCCTGCTGACCCAGTCCTGCGTGCCGCACCTACGCAATTCGGCCAACCCACATGTGCTGACCATCGCGCCGCCGGTGAATATGAACCCGCGCTGGCTCGGCGCGCACCCGGTCTACACGCTGTCGAAGTACGGAATGACACTGCTGTCGCAGGGCTGGGCCGTCGAATACGCCAACGCCGCAATAGCATTCAACTGCCTGTGGCCCGAGACCTTCATCGCCACCTCCGCGGTGGCCAACCTCGACGACGGCACGAATCAGCTCGCGGCCGCGCGCAGTCCGGAGATCATGGCCGATGCCGCGATCGAGATCGTGTCCCAGCCCGCGCCGGAGATCACCGGAAACTGCTTCATCGATGCCGAGGCGGTGACGCGATTCGGCGTCGTCGAGGACCTGTCCCGCTACGGCGGCGGCGCGCACCCGACACCGGACCTGTTCCTCGACTGATCGCCGAAAGGATTGCCGGATATGACAATCGATCCCGACCAACGGGCGCGCTACGAGGCCGGATTACAGGTCCGCCGCGAGGTCGTCGGCGCCGACTACGTCGACCGGGCGCTGGCCGCCGCGACCGACTTCTCCGAGCCGCTGCAGGATCTGGTCACCGAATACTGTTGGGGCGCGGTGTGGACCCGCCCCGGCCTGGACCGCCGGGCCCGGTCGATGATCACCCTGGCAGTGCTGACTTCGCTCAACCGTGCCACGGAATTCGCCACGCACGTACGCGCCGCATTGACCAACGGCGTCACCCCGGACGAGATCCGGGAGGTGCTGCTGCACGCGACGGTCTACGCCGGTGTCCCGGCCGGAGTCGAGGCCTTCCGAATCGCCGAACCGATCCTGCAGGAGCACGCCGATGCCTGAACGCGCCACCGGACACATCGCCTTTCTCGGCCTCGGCACCATGGGCGCGCACATGTCGCGGCGGTTGGTGGCGGCGGGTTTCGACGTCGTCGGATTCGACCCGTCCGAGCACGCCCGTGACGGCTTGGCCGCGGTCGGCGGACGGGTCGCGACCACCGCCGCCGCAGCAGCCGCCGGGGCCACCCACCTGATTCTCATGCTGCCCAGTTCCGCCGTCGTCGAATCGGTACTCGGCGACGAGCAGGTCCTGACCGCCTTGGGCTCGGACGCGATCGTGATCGATATGAGCTCATCCGAACCGGAGTCGACGCGGCGGCTGGCCACCGCACTGGCCGCGCGTTGGATCACGCTGATCGACGCACCGGTGTCCGGCGGTGTGCGCGGGGCGGCGGACGGTACCCTGACGATCATGGTCGGGGGTCCGGAAGACGCTGTCGCCCAGATTGATTCGGTGCTGGCGCCGCTGGGCAAGCTACGGCGCATAGGCGCATCGGGGGCCGGTCATGCCGTCAAGGCGATCAATAATCTGCTCGCCGCGGTCAACCTGCTCGCCGCCGCCGAGGGGGTCGCGGCCGGGCGCCGTTTCGGCCTGGACCCCGCCGTGATCGTCGAGACCATCAACGCCGCCAGCGGCCGCAGTGCCGCAACCGAACTCAAGTTCCCGCAGGCGATTCTGCCGGAAACCTTCGACTCCGGATTCGGGCTCGCACTCATGCTCAAGGACATGCGCATCGCCACCGATCTGGCGGCCTCGCTCGGCATACCGGCCGCACTCGGCGAACGCGCCGTCGAGCTGTGGACGCGCGCCTCGGCCGACCTCGGTCCGAGCGCCGACCAAACCGATATCGCGCGCTGGGCGGACGCGCAGTCCGCGAAACATTGAGGCCAACACCATGAATACGCCCATCCGATTCTCGGTCGTCGACGTGCTCCACTACTTCGGCAAGTGCCCGCGCTGCGGTTATTCCGCCACCGCGTCGGCGATGATCCAGACCTTCGCCGACGGCGCCACCGAATCACAACTCGTCGCCACCTGCGCGCAACCGTGCGGGTGGAGCGGCCCGGTGGCGCTGACCACGATGACCGACGCCCGGTCCGATTGACTCGGATTCACCACCGCTGCACGGCGCTCGGCGCGGCGATGGCCGCGTTCTCCGCGGCCAGCACCACCGTCGGGATCACGACGATGGCGCGAACTCCGCCGTAGTCGGATTCGGTCAGGCGCACCGAGATGCCGTGCCGAATCCCCAACCGAGCCACCACGAACAGCCCGAGCCGCGAATCCGACGATAGTGTCGCGACGCTGAAATCCGGTGGGTCGGCGAGCACTTCGTTGGCCGGCTCCAGTTCCGAATCCGACATGCCCATGCCCTGATCGCTGATCACCACGACAACCCCCGTGCCGATCAGCGATCGATGCCGAACCCTGGTCCATACCGTCCAGTAGTCGGTTGTAGAAGGCATAGGCGTCGGCGATCGGTAGCCGACCGGCATCGATCTCACTGCGCAGCTCCGGTAACCGAGCCTTCAACTGGTCGAAGGCCGTCACCACATCTCCCAACGTGCTGCCGCCCACACGTCGCAACGCGGCTTCGGTGACTTTCCAGCGACTTCAGCGTGGAGTCGAACCGCATACGGGCGGCGGCCAGTGCACCGGGATCGATGACCTCGCCTGCCAGCTGGGACACCGACAGCAGTCGCTCCTGTTCCACGGCCAGGACCAATTCGCGCGTCGGGGGGAGGTGGCCGTCCAGCGTGCGCGCGAAGTCCTCGGCGTGCCGCCCGTCGTTGAACAGGTAGATCGACGTACCCACCCCGACGCAGATCAGCAGCAGGCTGGGTACCAGCGCAATGACAAGAATCCGTGTCCGGATCCCACGAAATCGAGCCTTCAACATCGCGATAATATAACTTACATATTCGAGAATGGCATTCTCGAGAATGTACGCCGACTCAAAGCACACGGAGGACCCGATGCGATTTATCCTGCATTACCCTGAGACCACCGGCTACGACGGTGACATGCTCGATGTCGGCGCACTGCACGACGTGGCGATCGCGGCCGAACGATCCGGATTCGACGGACTGTCACTGAGCGAGCACCCTGTTCCGGGCGCCCGATGGCTGGCTTCCGGCGGACATCAGACGCTCGATCCGTTCGTCGCACTCGGCTATGTCGCAGGTGTGACCGAACGTCTGCGGCTGATCACCTATCTCGCGGTGCTGCCCTACCGCAATCCGTTCCTGCTGGCGAAGGCGGCGGCAACGCTGGACAAACTGTCGGGCGGGCGCGCGATCATCGGCCTGGGCACCGGTTATCAGAAGAGCGAATTCCATGCTCTCGGAGTCGATTTCGATGAGCGCAACGCACTTTTCGACGAGGCGCTGGACGTGCTGCCGCTGCATTGGAGCGGCGAGCCGTTCAGCCATCGGGGCCGCCATTTCAGCGCCCGCGACGTGATCGCCCGGCCGCGGCCGGTGCAGAATCCGATCCCGATCTGGATCGGCGGCAATTCGAAACTGAGCCGCCGCCGGGTCGCCGCGCGCGCACAAGGCTGGATCCCGATGACCGGCGGCGCCGAGCTGAGCACCTCGGCCCGCACACCGGAACTCGGCACGCTCGACCAGCTCGCCGCGAAGATGGCCGAGGTGCGATCGGCGGCCCAGGACGCGGACCGGTCCGAGCACATCGATCTGGTGTACTCCTACCCGGACGCGAGCATCGCCACCCCGGCGGTGGATGCCGATCGGCACCGCGAAGCCTTCGCGGCGTTGGACAAGGCCGGCGTCGACTGGATCGTCGTCTCCTGTCGTACACGCGAGCCCGGCGCGCTATTCGACTTCATCTCGGAATTCGGCGCGACCTACCTGACCGCGCCCGAATCCTAGGCTTCGCCGCCGATCATCGCGGCCGGCTCAGCACCTTATCCGCCGCCGCCCAGTGCTCATCCGAAACCCAAAGCTGTGCAAAGGCATTCACCGCTTCCGCCGGGGTAACCCCGGACAGCACCCGCTTGATCTCACCCGCGGGCGCGTTGGCCAGCGAGCGAGCCAGTGCCAGCCAACCTTCCTCGAACGACGCACGGGGCAGCACCCGGTCCACCAGGCCGACGTGTTCGGCCTCGGCGGCGTCGAGCACGGTGCCCGAACCCGCGAGCAGCAGTGCTCGACTCCGGCCGACCAGCGCGCCGAGCCGCTCGGCGCCGCCCCAGGCGGGCATGATCGCCAGCGCGACCTGATTGAACGCGATCTTGATGTCGTCGGCGGCGACCCGGATGTCCGCGGCGACCGCGACTTCGGCGCCGCCACCGAAGGCGTGGCCGTTCATTGCGGCGATCACCGGTGCGGGAAAGTCCGCGAGGCGATCGCAGATGCCCCGCATCCGCCAGGCCATCTCCTCGGCGGCCTCGACGGTCCGAATCGCACTGAGCTGCTTGAGATCTCCGCCCGAGACGAATGCCTTGTCCCCAGCTCCCCGGATAACCAGCGCCCGAGCCCCCTCGGCCGCATCGAGGGCCTTCTCGAGCTGGTCCATCGTCTCCGGCGCGATGGCGTTGCGCGCCTGCGGGCGATCGATGGTGACGACCGCAAGCCCGTCGCTCAGCTCGAGTTCCACCATTTCAGTTCTCCGATCAAGATATTGGCATTCTTCTTTTAGGAGAATAGTATATTCGAAGCGGCAGCCCCCGACACTCATCCCGTAACCACCCGACCGCGCCGCGGGTGTGGCCGACTCGTGCCCGCGCGCCGGGTACTTGGAGTCCATATGCGCACAATCCCCGCCGACCTGGTCAAACGGTACGAAGACGAAGGATGGTGGACCCGCGATTCGCTCGGCGATCTGCTGGCCCGCGGTCTGGCCGCCGCACCCGATGCCCGGTTCCGCGTGCACTCGGCGGTCCGGCCCTATACCGGAACCTTCCGTGACGTCGAACTTGTCGCCCGCCGACTGGCCAAGGGCTTGCACAAGCGGGGCGTCGGTCCCGGCGATGTGGTGGCCTTCCAACTGCCCAACTGGATGGAGGCCGCCGCGACCTTCTGGGCCGCAACCTTTCTCGGTGCGACCGTGGTTCCGATCGTGCACATCTACGGCCCGCGGGAGGTCGGCTACATTCTGGGCGCGGTGCGCCCACGCGTCTTCGTCACCACCGACCGATTCGGTTCGATCGACTACGATCCGGCCGTCTACGCGGATGTGCCGATCGTCGGCGTCGTCGGACGCACCTTCGACGATCTGCTCGATGACGAGCCGTTCACCGGGGTCGCCGAGGTCGACCCGGCCGGTCCGGCGCTGATCGCCTTCACCTCGGGCACCACCCGCGCGCCCAAGGGCGTGATCCACAGTCATCAAACCCTCGGTTGCGAGACCCGCCAGCTGGCCGAGCACTACCCGGCCGACCTCGGCCCGCAGATCACCGCCGCGCCGGTCGGCCATTTCATCGGCATGCTCAACGCCTTCCTCATCCCGATCCGCGACGGCATCGCGGTCAACCTCGTCGACACCTGGAATCCGGCCCAGATCCTGACCCTGATGACCAACTACGGCATCACCGTCGCGGGCGGCGTGCCCTACTACCTGACCAGCCTGGTCGACCATCCCGACTTCACCGCCGAACATCTGCTGCACATGAAGTACGCGGGCATGGGCGGCGCCTCGGTGCCGAGTTCGGTCACCGAGCGGCTGAACGAACTCGGCCTCATCGTCTACCGCTCCTACGGCAGCACCGAACACCCCTCGATCACCGCCTCCGACTGCACCGCCCCGGAGGGCAAACGGCTCTATACCGACGGCGATCCGCAGCCCGGCATCGAGATCCGGCTCACCGAGGACGGCGAAATCCTCAGCCGCGGACCGGATCTGTGTCTCGGCTACACCGACGAGGCGCTCACCGCGAAGGTTTTCGACGACGAGGGCTGGTATCACACCGGCGATATCGGCGTACTCGACGAGGACGGTTTCCTCACCATTACCGACCGCACCTCCGACCTGATCATCCGCGGCGGCGAGAACATCAGCGCGCTCGAGGTCGAGGAGGTCCTGCTGACCATGTCGGCGGTCGCCGAGGCCGTTGCCGTCGCCGCGCCCGATGCTCGACTCGGCGAGCATGTGGCCGCGGTGGTGCGACTGCACCCGGGTTCGGACGCCCCGACGCTCGCGGATCTGCAGGCGCATTTCGCGGAGGCGGGCCTGACCAAACAGAAATGGCCGGAACAGCTCATGGTGGTCGAGGACTTTCCGCGCACCCCGAGCGGCAAGGTGCAGAAGTACCGGATCCGGCAGAGCCTGCGCGAGGGGTGATCAGTGGCTGATGGTGGTATGCCGCGGCCACGGACGGCCGTGGTAGCGCTCGATATCGGTGTTGAAGCGTTCGAGATAGGCGGCGAAGGCCGAGACGTCTTCGGGTGTCCAGTCGACCATGATGTCGTCCAACACGCGGAGGCTCTCCGTGCGGTCGGCGTCGAGTTGGCGATTTCCTTCGGGAGTAATGCGGAACAGTCGGGCCATGCCGCCCTCAGGGTCCGGAATCCGCTCGATCAACCCCGCGCGCATCATCGCGGCGGTTTGCCGACGCAGCGTGGATGCCTCCAAGCCCAGTGCGTCGCTGAGCTGACCGATGGACATCGGCCCTTCACCGTGCAGTCGGTTGAGCAGGGTGTACGCGCTGCGGTCCATGCGACTGGCACCACGCCGAGACGCGAGGCTGTACCGCCCGAGCAGCATGGTCTCGAATTCGATCAAATGCGTGGGCTTGTCCATCCCGACCCTTCTGCCGATGCGCGCGTCACCAATGACGCATGTGTATCACACAGCATGTGCACTACACGCCACGTCATGCATATTACACACAGCGTGTATGATACACGTGCATGGGATCGAACGTAGTCGAATAGTGGTCGTCCACGCTGCATTCCACCGCCACATCACTACGCTCGGCGAGCAGCCGGAGCGTGGATACCGAAAGGGGCGCGCCTGCTGGCAGGCGCGCCGCGGTTGGGGTAGTCAGGAGGTGGGCTGGGTCAGGTCGTAGACCGTTGCGCCGCCGACCGTGATGGCGGTGTAGTGCGCCTTGACCCATGCGGTGATTTCGCTTGCGCTGCTGTTGGATCCCCCGCCGGGGCCACCGCCCATGCCGCCGCCCGCGATGAAGTAGGCGATATCGCCGTTGGCGACGTACTGCTGGAATTGCGCCAGTGTCGGCGAATTATCGCTGCCGGTGAAACCGCCGATCGCCATGATCGAAGCGCCGGTGGACAATTCGAGGCCGCTCGCCGACTGCGAGCCCACCGCCGCTGCGGCCCAGCGGGTGTCGGTATTGCGTACCAACTGCTGCAGTTCGGTGTTGGACGAATTCGAGCCGCCCGGTCCGCCGCCGTCACGGTTGGCGGTCGCTTCGGTCCCTGCCTGTTCGGTCCCCGGCTGCTCGGTACCCGCTTGTCCGGGTGCCGCGCCATCGAATGACGGTGCGGCGGTTTCTGATTCGCCGAAACCGTCGGGGGACGCTCCGCCATCACCCGGTCCGCCCATTCCCATCCCCTTGCCCGCGACAGCCGGGCCGGAGGTCGGAATGGAACCGGAATGGGCGGTCGCCGCGGTTTCGATCGCGTACGCGGTCGTTCCCGCGAGGCCGAACAGCAGCCCGGCGATGGCGACGACGGCGGTGAACCTGCCGAGCTGGTGTGCGCCGACCGCGACGATGGCCGCGATAAGGATCGAACCGATCAGCACGATCCAGCGCAGTGCCGGGTACCAGTCGGGTGTGCGATCGAGCAGGATG
This sequence comes from Nocardia sp. NPDC006982, assembly GCF_042869435.1. Lineage (NCBI taxonomy): Bacteria > Bacillati > Actinomycetota > Actinomycetes > Mycobacteriales > Nocardiaceae > Nocardia > Nocardia sp. NPDC006982. Next base: position 1,939,610 of record NZ_JBIAFV010000001.1, read on the forward strand.
AAGTTCCAGATACCGGTCGAGGCGGAGATGGCCGCGAGTGCGATACGCGCCGTGACGAATTGGCGGCCGCGCCACAATTCGACCACCGCGATACCGATCAGCGCCGCGATCGCCGGGGCGAGGGCGACGGTGTAGTACGGGTGCATTGTGCCCTGCATGTAGCTGAATACGACGCCGGTGACGAGCAGCCAACCGCCCCACAGCATCAGGCCCGCGCGCGTGCGTCCGGTCCGCGGTGTGCGCCGGGTGAACCACAGACCGGCCACCAGACCGATCAAGGCCGCGGGCAGCAGCCAGGAGATTTCGGTGCCCATCGAATCGCCGAACAATCGGGTGATCCCGGTGCTGCCGCCGAAGCCGGTGTTGCCACCGCCACCGCCACCACCGCCGCCGTTGCCTTCGCCGCCGAGCACACGGCCGAGACCGTTGTAGCCGAGCGCGAGGTCGAGCAGGCTGTTGTCGGTCGAGCCGCCGATGTACGGGCGCGAATCAGCCGGCCACAGGCTGACCAGGGCGACCAACCAGCCACCCGAAATCACCATTGCGACAAAAGCGCCGAGCAGCTTGGCGATACGACGCCAGAAACCGATCGGTGCGGCGACCAGGAACACCAGTCCGAGCGCGGGCAGTACCAGGAAGGCCTGCATCATCTTGGTGAGGAAGCCGAATCCCACTGCCACACCGGCCAATGCGAGCCAGCGGCCGCTGCCACGCTCGGTGGCGCGGACCGTGCAATACGCGGCGACGACGAGCAGCAGCACCAGCAGTGCGTCCGGGTTGTTGAACCGGAACATCAGTGCCGCAACGGGAGTCACGGCCAGCGCCACACCCGCGAGCAATCCGGCCGCCGGGCCGCTCCACCGGCGCACCGCGGCGTACACCAGACCGACCGACGCCACCCCCATCAGTGCCTGCGGCAGCAGCATGGAGAACGAGCTGAAACCGAGCAGCCTGCCGGACAAGCCCATCACCCACAGCGATGCGGGCGGCTTGTCCACGGTGATGGCGTTGCCCGAATCCAGCGAACCGAACAGCAGCGCCTTCCAGCTCTGCGTGCCCGCCTGGACCGCGGCCGCGTAGAAGTCGTTGCCCCAACCGGATTTACTCAGTCCCCACAGGTAGAGGACGGCGGTGGCCGCCAGCAGAGTCCACAATCCGGGGCGAGCCCAGCGTGGCTGATCGGGTGGGCCGAACAGCCAACGGGTCGATCGTTTCCGGTGCGCGCCCGCGTGCCGCGGACCCGCTGATTCGGCGTGCCGCACGGACGCCGCTTCGGTCATGGTCATCTCGCGTCCCTCTCGTTTACTCAAAGTGGTCAGTGGGTGACGGTGAGGTCGTAGACCGTGACGCCGTCGATCGTCTGGGCGGTGAAGTTGGCCTGGACCCAGGCCGCGACTTCGCCGGCGGCCTGGCTGCCGCCGCTCCCGGATCCACGCATCCCGCCATGATCTGGGCGCTGATGAAGTGGTTGCATGAGCTGGGGTGGGCTGACTCACGCCCTATCCCAGTCCGCCCCGTCGTCTGTCATAGCTACTTGCCCCTGAAATAGTCGGTCGGAGGGCTTGGCGAGTCCGGGGTTGGGTTTCGAGTCCGGTGGTTTCGGACCCGCGTCGGCCGCGGGGTGTGTTCACCGGGTGATCACGGTCATCCGCTGGAGGTTGTAGGCGAAGATGCCCAGCCCGATCCAGGTCCGGGCCCCGGTGAGGCGGCGCATGCGGCTGCGGCGCAGTCCGAATCCTCGTTTGAGGTGGCTGATTCGGGCTTCTACGCCGATGCGCCAGTTACGCATTCGTCGGAAGGCTCGGGTGCGTTCGTGTTCACTGCGGGTCTTGCTGAGGGTGCCGCTGCGTTGCAGGCCGATGTGTCGTACCCCGAGTTCTGCCAGGGCTTTGTCGTTTGCGGCGGTGCCGAAGCCGCGGTCGCCGACCACTGTGGCCGGGACGCGGCCAGTAGCCGCGACGACCTGCTCGACAGCGGGAAACAGTTGCCGCGCGTCGTTGGGGTTGCCCTTGTTGACCTGGTGGAACGGAATGAAACCGCGGTCGTCTTCAACGATTAGTGTGGTGTAGCCGAACTGGGTCGGGTGCTGGGGCTTGCCCTTGCGGATCGGGCGTGCGTCCGGGTCGGCCAGCGACACCATCCGGTCGGGGATGACGCGGTTGCCCGCCAGCCGCTGCGCGGTCTGGGCGAGCAGTCGCTCGGTGCCGGCGACGGTGTCCTCCAGTTCGGTGATCAGCCGCTGCAGTCGCCGAGACGGGCGACGACCCAGCATCCGGTAGGCGTGTCACCGCGGCCACCTCGGTGACAGTGGCGGTCGCGATGTCGGCGATTTCGCCGGTGAGCCGGTCGATCTCGCCCAGCGCCTGGCCGGTCCGGCGGCGCAGCGTGCGGCTGATCTGCTTGATCCGCCGCCCTGCCGAGCGGCTGCGGTCGCGGAACGCGGTCCGCTGCGCCGCACCGGCCGCCTTGATTCGCCGCACCAGCCCGCCCAGCTTGCGGACGCCGTGGTCGAGCAGGTCGGCGTCGGTGGGGTGATCGATGTCGGCTTCCACCACCGTGGTGTCGATGCGCAGCTTGCGGGCCCGCAGCACCTTGTCCTCGGTCAGTTTGCCCACCAACGCGGTATTGAGCTGCTCGAACACCTCCGGCCCGGCCCGCCTGACCAGCTTCACCAGTGTGGTCGGATTCGGCACACGGGCTTCCATCGGGATCCGGCAGAACCGCCGCCACGTGATCGAATCGGCCACCTCCCGGCACAGCGTCTCGTATCCGAACTGGTAGCGGTGCTTGAGATACAGCAGCCTCAGCAACATGTCGACCGGCACCGACGGCCGCCCCAAGCGGGCATCGAACATCCCACGCCACGGCGCGACAAACCGTTCGTCGTCGAGGTAGGCGTCGATGCGAGCCAACTCATCGGGAAGCCGGACCATCTCCGGCGGCAACACCACATCCCACAACGAGATCTGCTGATCCGCGACCCGCAACATCGACCGGCTCAACCTCCACGACAACGACAACGACGTCATTATCGCAGCGAAACACAAACTGCCGCAGTCAATTACAGAGAACAGACGCCAGCTACTCGTCAAACTTTTTCAGGGGCAAGTAGCTACTCGCCCTGAACCTACGCCACGAAACATCAAGGGCACGGGTTCCGCCGTGCGTGGGCGACGCTGCGTTCGACGAGGGCTTGCAGGTGGACAAGAAGCGGGTGCACCGGCTCTGGCGGGAGGAAGGCTTGCAGGTGCGCGCTCATCATCCGCGTAAGCGGGCTGGCTGCTCGACTGCGCCGCTGGTTGACGCGGATGCGCCCGAAGGTGGTGTGGGCGTTGGACTTCCAGTTCGACTCCACCGTCGACGGGCGGGCGGTGAAGATCGCGTCGAAGATCGACGAGCACACTCGCGAGTCACTGCTGCACCTGGTGAAACGCTCGATCACCGCCGAGCGGCTCGTCGCCAAGCTGGAAAAGGCGTTTCACCGCGCACAGCGGGCCGCCGCGGGTGCAACAGTTCTGCGCCGACAGTGTCGGGATAGTCTACCTTCCGCCGGAACGCCATGGAACAACGGCTTTGTCGAGTCGTTCAACCGGCGGCTACGCCCGAATGCTTGAACCGTAACCACTGGACGAGCTTGCTCGAGGGCCGGGTGGTGATCGGCGACTTCAAAGACGATCACAACTGTCGGCACCGGCATTCGGCGCTGGGCTACCTGACCCCGGCCGAGTACGCTGCCAGCTGCAGCCACACCGACCGCCCAGTGGCCTGCAGCATCAACTGAAATTAGATCGAGAACAACACGGACTCAAGAATCGGGTTGATCCGTCATCGGGGACCGGTCATAGGTACTTCGTTTCGACACACCTCTACAGCCAGATTGCATCGGTGGATCGACGATTAGCGACTTCGACACACTGGCCACTGTTGGTTCCGCTGTAACTCGAGTTCCGCCACACCAGGCGGTCCTGGGAACTCATTCCATACTCCTACGCTCGCTCGAGACGATCCAGGCGCCCGCGGATTCCCTCGGAGGATCCTCAACAAGCAAAGCCAGAAATCGGAGTCGATCTGCAATCATTTTATACATCGCGACCCGGTCCTGAACCTGAACGTAGGTCTGATACTCGATGTACCCGATACTCATCGCTTCGTCGAAGTTCAGGAGTGTGAAATCGCTGTCGAGACCCACATCACCGGCCGTACTGGTTGCATTCGAGACGGACGAACGCCTTCAACCAGTTCGGCAGAACCTCACTGAACGGTGCCCACCACGTGGCTTGGTCCGCTCGTCGGTCGTATGTCAGCCACAGTGCCCACCGACTTGCCACCAAGCATTGCCACCCTGATAGGGAGGGGGTGGCTGAATTTGCCCTCCCCAGGTAACGCATGTCTGCGGAGCATAGATGAAGACCGGACCCGCGTATGTAGTGTAATTCCCTTCGTCGATTTGAAGAGTGTTGGAATCAGTATTGCGTTCGATTTCCGCCATCATATGGATGGCCGCACCGGGCTGATTTCTGACTGTCACAACACAGTTCCAGCCGTTCTTAAACGTGAGGAAAATGGTCCCGCCATCGAGATCGTGATGATCGATTACCGAATACCCGGCGCCGCACGCACCATTGTACGAGGATGCGGCCGCGGTACCTGACCCTAACACCACTCCGCCACTCGCCAAGATCGCGGCGGCAGCCAAAGAAGCTGCAACTGATTTCCCGCTCGCCATATTTTACCTCCGGTATCTGAAAGTATGTATCACCAAATTGAGATACGACCGCACCTTACGCCGACGGACAGCGCCGAAATATCCGCATTTATACGGAAACTCACGGAAGACTCAGGGGGCATTGCCGGATTCATGCCGATTCCAACGAAAGTAGCCTGCGAGAACAGGGGCCAAAGCGATGGTCTATGCCGTCTTGTGTGCCCACGCTGAAAGGTGGCGATGCCTCCTGGACCTGCCGAGGTCGCGGCTGCTTGGGGATAGTCGAGAGGGAGGCACGACAGATCGCCGTGCCCGTCATCGGACACCGAGCGGAATTGCCGTTCATCGTCACCGCTATCGATCCAGACCACCCAGAGGAGGGTGCTATCGGGCGACACAACGTGCCACGAAGTGACACGCACGAGGACGCTCACAGACACCATGGACCCTCGACAGCGAGCGGACAGAACACCGCACCCTTGGTTGAAGACCGCAACTCACCGCCGGCCGAAGCGCCGGTCGATGAGCGGGCCGTGTTCACCGCGCGGTGGTGTTCGTGCTGACCAGCGGTTGTGCGTGGCGGATGCTGCGGCCATCGTTCGGGGCCACTGTCCCGACGGTGCATCGCCGATTCACCGTCTGTACCGAGGCCGGTGAATGGCGGCGATTACACCGCGCGTGGTCCTGGAGCAGCTGGCTAGCCAGGGCTTGATCGACTGGTCGCGGGCGGTGATCGACACAGCGTCGGTGCGAGTCAAAAATACATCCCAGGAGCTTGAATGTCAAGCAGCAGCGGCTTTTTCGACGTGCGCAGACCAGGCGGTGGCTTCGTCGTAGGTGGTGTGGGTTTTGAGGCATCCGTGCAGGATGCCGACGAGGCGGTTGGCGAGTTGGCGCAGGGCGGGGTGGTGGTCCAGGCCGCGGGCGCGATGTTTGTCGTAGTAGGCGCGGGCACCGGGTGAGACGGTCAGGGCGCTGAAGGCTTGGTGGATGAGGGCGTCGATGAGCCGGTCGTTGTGCACGAACCGGGCGGCGACGATTTTCTTCTTGCCGGAGGCGCGGGTGATCGGGCTGGTGCCGGCGTAGTTCTTGCGTGCTTTCGCCGAGGCATAGCGGCTGCGGGCGTCCCCGAATTCGGCGAGCACCCGGGCACCGAGAATCGCGCCCATCCCAGGTTGGGACAGGACGATCTCAGCAACCGGGTGCCGATGAAAATGGGCCTCTACCTGCCCGTGCAGCACAGCGATCTGTTCGCTGAGGGTGATCAGCACAGTCACCAACGCCCGCGTGGTGGCGGCATATGCGGTGTCGATCACCACATCTCGGCGCAGCTGTTCAGCCCGCAGCGTCGTCTGGATACGGGCGGCTTTCACCTCGACGTCTCGGCGTCGGGCGCGACGGAGCGCGGCCCGGATCTGGTTGAGCGACAACCGGGCCACCGACACCGGCTCCGGTGCCTTGCCGAGCAATTCGAGGTTGTCGGTGGCGGTCAGATCCCCGAACGCCTCCAACGCGGCGGGGAAGTATTCACGCAGCCCGTGCCGCAGTCGCTGCACGGTCCGGGTGCGTTCCCAGATCAATGTCTTGTGCACGCGGGCAACAACTTTCAACGCCTCAACCTGCGCGCCGTCCGCGGCGACCGGACGCAGCTGGTGGGAGTCGGTGCGCACCATATCGGCCAGCACATGCGCATCGGCCGGGTCGCTCTTGGCCCCGGACACCGCATGCCGCTCTCGATAACGGGCCGCCTGCAACGGGTTGACCGCATACACCGAGTAACCCGCGGCGATCAGCGCTGCCACCCACGGGCCCCGATCGGTCTCGATTCCGATCACAACCTCGCCGGGCTCGGTGTCGTCGCCGAGGTGCTCGGCGATCATCACATGCAAGCGAGCGATCCCGGCCACTCCCTCGGGCAGCCGGGCCTTGGTGAGCCTGCGCCCGGCCGGGTCCATCAGCTCGACGTCGTGGTGGTCTTCGGCCCAGTCGTCTCCGACGAAAAGCACCGTGAATTCTCCTGTCCCTCAACCGATGTCGTTGCAGCGGCAGCGTTCGGGAGAACTTTCGGCGCCCTAATGAAACAGTGCTCACGCCCAGTCAGCGGGCACGACATCCCATCAGCGATCCATCCTCCCGGTCGACCAGCGGGGGCACGATCTTTTTTCAGGACTCATCGTCCTGGGGGCAAAGAGTGCTCACCCACTGGCCCACATTTCCCGGATATCGACATCGTCGCCGTCGCGAACGGCCAGGGCATGATTGCCGCCACGTCGCGCTAAGCACACGCGCCGAATTCCCGATTGCCCGAATGACCGGGCGACCAGCTGCCGGTCCGGTTGCGCGAGGGTGAACAACGCCGATGCCAGATCGGTTGCCACATCGCCGTATTCGTCCACGAGACCACGCTCCCGCAACGTACTGAGCGCTTCCTCGTGGGCGGCCCGGGCCGCCACGATCGTCTCGTGGCGCGGCTCGAGCGCCAATACTATCGGCAGAGTGGGAATCTGGAGCAGGCTTACCACAGCCGTGAGAGCGTCTTCGGTCATCGTTGTCATATCTGCTCCGCCCCCGCGCCGATCGTCCGCGCCTGGGGTGCGGAGGTGCCACCGAGCACAGGTGGCGTGGCAGCCCACCCTGCGTCCGGAGCCAAAGCGTCGAACTCCGCGCCCTCGCCCGGCCCCGCCGCAGGGCGTGCGGGGGTGTATTCGTCCGCCTCCGCAGTGGCCGTGGGTGCCATTGCTCCCGGTACCCTCGGTGCCTGCGTGACCTGCATTCCCGGAGCTCTAGTTTCGATAACCTGCTGATCGGTGACGATCTGCTCGTCGACGAGCGCAATCTCACCCAGCGCTGCGGCGGGTGTGGGCACCATCGTCTGCAGCGCGGGCAATACCGACGGACCGCGGTATCCAGCTGACGCGAGCGGTGCCGGACCTGGGCGGGTCATCGGCGAGGGCGGCACCGCGTGCTGTTTCTCGGCCACTAGTGCGGCCTCGCTGGTGAGCACGGGCGCCGGGGGCGGTGTCGAAGGCTGGGCGACCGGCTCTGTCGCTGCCTCGTAATCTTGCATGACTTGCGCGGCACGCGCTTTCGCCACGTGGGCCTGGTCCTCGATAGACAGGGCCGCGCCCACCAACGGTCCGCCCAGCGGGACACCCTGGGCCGTCATATCTTTCAACGCCTGCCACAGGGCCTGCTCTGCCTCTCCCGGCATCGCGGCAGCCGCCATGGTGTACGCGATGGCCTGCGCCTCCGCACGCGCTGCATTGGTCGCGGCGGCTTCGGCGGCCTCCACCATCCAGTTCCGCAACGCCGCGAGTCGCTGCACCCCCGCATCGCTGTCTGCCGACCGCCACGCGCTGCCGAGCTCGCCCAGGATCGCGTGATACTCCACCGCTGCCTCGGCGAGTGCCGCCGACAATTGACCGAAGGCCATGCCCACATCGGACATAGGCAGCGCCCTGGGTCCTGTGACCAGATCGCGCACAAGCTGGTCAGCGGGCGTGGCCTCCCAGATTCGCCCGGTCAAGCCGTTCGGCTCGACCATCGCCGTCTCCCGTCCGCTCAGCACAATCCGTCGAACAACGTCACGTTGAGCGCGTCCACGCTACGGAAGGACTGCGCATGAAAGCGCATCTGCGCGGCCAGCTTTCGCACCTCGTACACGCCACCGGCATAGGTCTGTCGAAAGCCGTCGCCGACGTCCTCGAAGGTCTTCGCGGCGCGGGCCGACACTGCGTCCGCCCCGGCCGGGGCAGGCGAGAGCGCGCCATACGTTCCGCTCAACGTGTGATCGAGCCTGTCGGCCAATGCGTCCAGCCGCGTGGCAACCCGGTCGGCCGCCACCGAATCGAATTCGACGTGTCAGTTCATGACTTCTTCCTCGTCGTGCTGGGTACGGGGCTACAGCGTCAATGCCTTGTCCGGTGAATCCGCCGGGCGCGCCGCCGCGCCGCCGACCACCGGCGTCGCGACATCCCCGAGCTCGCCGACGACTTCATCGCCGTGCTCGGCGCTCACCAGGTACTCCCGGGCTGGCACCGAGGTCTCGGCGGCGCGCGCGCCGAGAGCCGCGCCCATCGGCATCATCGGTGTGCCTGCCCGCGTCGCGACCGACTCCTCAGCCGACAGTTCCGCGCCCGCGGCCGCATCGCTCTCGCTTGCCCGCACGACCGCCTCAGTGGGCGGTCCGACCGGCGTCTCGATCACGACCTGCTGCAGCGGCATACGTGCGACGCCGACCGGACCGCCGCCGGGAGAGGCGAACGCCATCGGTGCGACCGCGCCTATCGCGCCGGTACCGGTCTCGTGCGCTCTGGCTTCGGCGAAAGACCCGTGATACTCCGGACGCAAGCGAACCTGCTGCTCGATGGCCTTCTCACCTTGGCGCAGCAACTGTGTCACCGGTTGCGCGACCTGTTCCAGCATTTGAGGAACCTGTTCGGCGGCATTCTGCAGCTGCGCGAGCGCAGGGTTCGGCGGGGCCGTGATCGGCACCGGCCGTCCTGCCACCGTCATCTGACTGGTCAGCGCGCTCAATTCGGCGCGCACCTGCGCCACCACCGCCGCCGCTTCGGTCGCTGCCTCGGCCGTGGCCGCTGCGATGAATGCCTGTCCGCCTGGTGTCGCCGCGGCGACGGCGATCTCGGCGGCCAATTTCGTAGCGATGGCGGCCAATTCGGCATTACCAGTCTGAACCGCAGCCGCACCAGCCACCAGCAGAGAATGGATTTGTCCCGCTTGCTGTGTAACGGCACCCGCATTGTCTTGTGCCTGCGACGCTTTCGCCAACGCCGCTTGGGTACCCGCACCCTGCAACGCTGACAACGCGCTGATCGCCGTCGACCCCAGGGCCATCACCTGGGTTAGATCGTTGACGACCTGCGAGAAGAACTGGACCGGGTTGATCGGCCCCATCCCGAGATTGCCGGTACCGAAGTTCCCGAGCATGTCTGTGATCGGCCGCATCAACGCGGCCGGGTTGAGCGGTGGCAGCGGCGGCAGTCCTGGCAACTGCGGCAGCGGCGGAAAGTCCGGCAGCGGCGGCAATCCTAGGCCAGCGAGGATCTGATCCAACGACTGGCTATTCCCCGGTGGCCCGATTCCGGTGTGCCGCAATACGTCCAACACATCAGGGTGCAGTGGCGCGGGAGCAGGGTGCACGCCGAGGGGTGGCGGATTCATATCGTCGCCGAACCAGTCGTCGCCGATCTGACCGCAGCGGGGAACGGCTGCGCGACGGTGTGCTCAGCTGCTGCGGCGACGGAAATCGGCCGGGGCGGCACCCGGACCGGCGACACTCCGCCCGACCCCGGCGCAGCCCCCTGCGACATTTCGTGCCCCGGAGGCTGCTCCGCGACATCCGGATTGGCGTCGTTCTCCGGTGCGGAGGTGGGCGTCGCGCCATCGTCGGTGCCGAACGCCGGCACGCTGTCGGGCGAGGCGAGCCCATCGAAACCCGCGGCGGAGCCAGCGTCGGCCAATTCGTAGTTGGGGGCCGCCGCATGCGATGTCACATCCGTGGCGGCATGCACGTTCGCGAGTTCGGCCACCGCCTGCGTGTGGTTGGCTTGCGCTACCGCGAAGGCGGCGAGGAAGTCCGCCGCGATCGGCCCGAACACCGCGGAGGCGGCTTGGATGGCGGTGACCTGGTCCACCATGCCCGCAACCGTCACCATGCTCCCCTGGGTCGCGCTGTTGATGTCCCCATGCGCGTGGAAAGCCTCGGGAATGACCGCTACTTGATTCATCTGATTGTCCTTTAGGTCAACGCCACGTGGCATGAGGGTTCTAGGAGGAGTCGGAGGAATCCGCGTCGGTGTTGTTGAATGCCGCCACCAGAGCGGCCTGTTTCTCCACAGCACGACGCGCGGCGGCACGCGAGGTGTCCACGAGGCACTGCCCGAACTCGGTCGGTGTTAAACGGGAAATGCCATGGGCGAGACGAATATCCACCAATCTGCCCTCACCATCCACAATTACAGTTGCCGCGCCGTCGGGTGACGTCTCCTCCACCTGGATGGCGCATATCCGCTCGCTCAGCTCCAGCATTCGCTCGGCATGCGACCGTAACGCGTCCAATGCGACCGAAACATCCGTCAAATAGCCGAAATTCGCTTCAGTCACGACCGTTCCTCAGCCAACTCCACGGGGCGTACTCGTACTCGGTCTCCTCTACCAACTCGGCCAGCGCGAGCCCGTCCGCGGTGGGCAGGCCCATCCGATTCAGCACGTCGTGCACCACACCGGCCTCCGCCAGTTCCGCCCGCCGCGCCAGCCGCGCACGATTCGCCGATTGACGACACAGCCGAACAATCTCGGCCGCCAAATCGGCCGGATCGCGTCGTAGCTCGGCTCGGTGTACAACCACCGACAGTGGCAATCCCAATTCCGTTGTCTCCACCGAGATCCCGCCTCCGGCGGATTCGGCGGTACCGACGAGGAGTCCCAGTTCCGAGGCTGACATCTCACACCTGCCCTTCAAAAGCGAAGGTACGACAGGCTTTTACCGATATCGCCTGATGTTCCCAATCCTGAGAATTTGCTCTGCGAGGCACGTCACGAGCGATGCGGGCTGGTTACCACGATTCTTCAGTGACCGGGAATCGTCGCGTGTCGGCCGGCAAGTACAGGCTCCCCCTAACTCCCGTCTCGTCTTCGATCGCGCCGATGACCATGCCGATATCGGTGTCGACCATGGCGCGCAACCGGTCCCGGTCGACCGGAACCGCGACGGTGCCATTGTCATCCATCAAATACCGGCCATCATCGACCAGGTCCCGCCACTCCAGCGTGCGGTGCGACACCCCACGCGGCCCGAAACGCGAACTGCCCTGGAGGATTTCGATCTGGCCGATCGTGGTGGCGGTGGCGCTGCGGAATGCCTCGGAGCGCTCCGCGACGGTGTCGTACTCATCCGCGTCCGACGACTCGGCGGCGACCGACCGACCGAACGAATAGTCCGTATGGGATACTCCCCCATCGATGCACGCAGATACAGCAGGTTCGTCGCCGACTCGATGCCCCTGATACGGCTCAGGGCTTTGTCCGCCGCTTTTGCGCAGGCCATGGCGGAATCGTGGGCCATCGTGAGCGTCTGGGGCTGGCTCTTACCCTGGGCCGTCAGGCCGGTCCACGGGTTCGACGGGCTCGTCGTCGGGGCGCTCGACGTGTCGACATAGCTGGTGTCGTCCGCCGTGGCACGGGTGCTCGGGAGGGTGCCGTCGGTACTGCCGCCGCCGTTAGCCATGGTTCTCGTCCTTTATCGTCTCGATCACCGTGATGATCCGGGTATTGATGAGGGCGGTCAGGCGGGGCACGTCGACGGCGACTGCGCGCGGAGGGGTGTCGTCGAGCAATGCGTAGCGGCCGTCGCCGACGAGGTCACGCCAGCCGAGCCGGAGCCGGAGCAGGCCGCGTGGGCCGAATTTCGAGATGCCCTGCGCTATTTCGATCAGGCCACGGGAATCCACCTGCGCTTCACCGAACGCGCGGGCGCGCTCGGTGTCGCTGCCGTAGTCGTCGACGGAGTCGGTCGCCACTGGCCGACGGTAGGAGTGGTCGATGTCGTTCATGCTCACCACCGGTGAAAGGTCGATCTCCGCATGGCGGCCCCGCTCGACCTTCGGCAGGTGCCCGACTACCACGTCGGCCAACGTTGTCGCCGGGAACTCGGTGATCGTGTATCCCGTAGCGTGCCAGATGCTTTCGCCCAAACGCTGGGTGACGATGTAGCCATTGCTGCCGCGCCGGGTCGCGAGGATGCGCAGGCACCGTGACGTGTCCAGTGGGTCCGCCGAGGGCGTGTGCGGTGACCCGGATGTCAGGGCGGGCGATGCTGTCGATCACGTCGTCCAACGCCGGGTCCGGGCATCTCCGCATACGCTCGCGCGCCTGCGCGCGTTGCCGGTTCAACTCGTCCGGGCTCACGATCGAGGTCCGAAAGGTCAACGGCGGCGGAAACCGGTCACCCGTGCGTGCCCGCCACCGCTCCAGGAACTCCAGATCGCCACATTGCCATTTTCGGGCCGTATCGAGTGTCATTTGTTCAACAACCGGTTTCGCGGCCGCTGGCGGCTTGCCGAATGCTTCCGCCAGATACCGCTTCGACGACAGGTACTCAGCGCGCTTCCTATCCTTGCCCTCTCCCGACGGTCTGGCGCCACCCATGCCGCCGCCCGGATAGCCGCCCCCGTACCCGCCTTGCGGTGCCATGCCTGCCCGCGCGGCAAGCACGTCCTTCTCGGCTTCGGCCGCGGCTCGTGGAAACAACTTGGCTTCCTGCGCCGCCTCTTTCGCCAACTCGGCGGCCTTGATTCCGGCGCCGCCTCCCCCTCCCCCGCCACCGAGCGCGCCGGTTTTCGGCTTGCCCACCCCCGCCTTCTGGGCGTTCGCCAGATTCGCCAAACCGCTCGCTGTCGGCGAATTGGGCTGCGGTCCTCGCTGTGCCGCCGAATTCGCCTGCCCCAGCGCGTTTTCCGCCTGACTCAATGGGTTCCCGCCGGGATTCCCGGCGGGATTGGTGGAGTAGGGCGATCCGCTCGGATCACCGGATTTGTCACCTGGCGTTGTCCGATTCGGGTCTATCCCGGGGTATATAGACTCGCGCGACTGCCGGCCATAAGGATCCCCGGGATCAAGCGGGATTTGATTCCAATCCGACAACCCGGAATTCTGCAGCTCGGTCATGCTGGGCCCGGTATCCGGCAGCATGCCGATTCGGGGACCGCTGGTGTTCAAGCCGCCGACGGCTTGTCCAGGCGGGCCCGAAGGGCTCGAATCTTTCGCGGCGGCGTAGGTAACCGGCGCGGCAGGCGGGATATGTGGCACATATGACGACGGGTCAGTGACGACGTTCGGCGCGTAACCATTCTCGTAGGCATCGAGGTAGGGACGGGTGTCCCCATAGCTCAGAGCCTGTATCTCGCCGCCGGAGACCCCCTGGTCTTCCGGCGGAACCGGATCCTGCGGCAACTGCGGCTTCACGACGTTCATCCAGCTTGCCACGTGCATCAGCATGTCGTGCGCACCGTACATACCGCCGGTCAGTGTATCGAGCTGCTCGCCGTAGGTGGACATCGATTTGACGGCCCCCGAATAGCCCGCACCGTCCCACGCTTGTCTGACATTCTGGTCGCTCAGCACCGACTTCAAGTCCGCGAAGCGCGAATACAGCTGCCCTGCCATCTGCGACCAGAATCCCGCTGTCGAGCGCGTGGCTTGCGGGTCCATTGTTTGGCCGAGGTAATACAGATCGTGATAACTCAGCTGGGTGGCGTCCAACGGCGTGACGGCCTTGTTGTCGCTCTTGCCGCCGTAGTATGTGGGCCGGGTCGCCGCCACCATCTGGGCGTGGTCCATGCGGTCGGCGTAGTCGTGCGAATTGGCCTTCGGACCCGCAGGAGGGTCTTGCGTCAGGCTTTCGGTGGGCACAGTCGTGTCCAACGTAACCGCGTCGGGGGGCCGTCGTGGCCGACGGATTCAGCAGCGCCGCCTGCCGTTTCGCGGCATCGTCGAAGTCGAAGATCGCTGCCGAGGTGCTGTCGGTGGAGGGGTACATCTTGGCGATATTGAGATAGGTATCTAACATCTCGTTGAGCACCTTCGCATGGCTGAGCAGACCGTCCTTCAAGGTGCCCGAGGCAAGGGTGGTGTAGACCTGCCGCGTTTGCTCGCCGGGGCTCGGCCCGCCACCCTGATAGTCACCGGATTGCCGATCGCCCGCCTCGTACGGCAGCATTCCGAAGGAGCCCGTTTGCAGGGCGAATCCATCTGCGGAGGCTTGCCTCTCGACGTTTGCCACCTGTTCGAGAGCCGCGATGATCTTCGCCGCCACGGTGGCGGCGACCTTGGGGTCGAACCGGATCTCTCCGCTACCCGCCTTCTCGGCGAGCTGCGCCCACTGATTTCCGATCTGGTCGACAGGGTTGTTCTTGGCCATAGCATCGCCGCCGTTTCAGCACCCGCGGCCGAGGACGATCTCGGCCGAGTAGGGGCATTCCTTGTGTTCCGGGCTGATGATCGCGACCACGGACAAGGTCGCGCTATCCGCCGCTGGAAGATTCGGCTCGCACACGTGCGAAACGGTACATCCGGCGAGACCGCGGCTCTCCTGTTCCCAAGCATGGGAAGCGCCGCGACCTCGGGTTGACCGGCGCCAGCCGGCGAATTTACGTATGTTCGCGGATGTTTCGGCCTTCGCCTCGTTCATAGCATTTGCAAAAGCTTCCATGAACTGAGAATTGCGATGCTAGGTTTTCCCATCACACCAACAGACTCCGCGCTACCAACCCCGCAACCGCCCTGCGCGGCGCAACCGGACAACTGGGATCTCGACGTTGGTTCGAAAAAAGCCTGGCGTACAGCCATCAGCACCTGCCTCAGCTGCCCGGTGCTGGATTCGTGCCGGACGTTCGCGGAAAAACTAACTGCACAAGGAAAGGGTCCTCGCTCCATGATTTGGGCTGGGGTCGCATATAACGCGGGTGGTCGGATTGTCGACGACATCGGCCGCTATCACCCACCGTCGAGGACTAAGCCCGGCGTTCTCCAGATCAGGCGCACCACCGAGGCGAACTCGAACCCGCCGACATCAGGTCCGGCGCCCGCGGTACGCAGGCATTTCGTGATCGGCCATCGAGAAACCCGAGTCGACCTTGTGTAGGTCTGCACTAGTCGACCAGCTCCAACGAAACTGATTGGGCGCTGTCAGAAACTCTCGTTGAGGACGCTGCAAGAGGTCCCACAACGCGGCGACTCGCCGCTACCCATTCCCCTTGATCAATGACGATCGGCCTCACCGAACTTGCTATAAAACAACAACATTCAGCCCATCCAAGTCCCGCTGCCCACGACACCCCGCACCGCTACCGATCATGCCGCTTTAGTGATTGATCGGCGCGGCGAGTTAGCCAGTTTCGCGCAAGTGATCCACCGCTACGTCCGGCCGGATCCACGGGCAGTGACGACGGACCTCGGTCAGATTTGCCGACTCGCGCAGAGCGGCACTCAGGATGCACAGCGGGAACGCCTTCGCGCGGCCACTGTGGGCAGTTGGCCTACTTGTTGGAGATGACGATTCATCGACATCGCCGCATCTGCCAGCTCGGGAAGCTCAATAACGGTAACGCCCCGCTGCTCCAGTTTCTCGACGCCAACACAGTCCTTAACGAGCGTCGACGGCTCACGCCAGGCGATGACGACTTGCGGGATACCTGCCTGCAAGACGCGATCGGTGTAAGACGCCTGCCTTGGTCGCACACTCGGAACCGGGCTCCAGGATGCTGAAGATGGTGGCCCGCGTCAGCAGGGATCGTTCGCGTCGAGCTTGTTGAGCGCTGATTCCTCGGTGTGCACCTTCGGGCCGGTCTCATGGGAGTAGCCGGTCGCAACCTCCGCTCCGTCGACCACGATGACCGCGCCGACCGAGAATGCACCCTTAGCGACGGGCGCTGATTAGCGAGGTCGATCGCACGATTCATCCAGTAGTGGTGGTCGCGCTGACTCACGACTTCCTTGAAATCCGCTGCATCGGACAGCATTAGGTGTTCAAGTGCTGCTGACCACAAGAGTCAACAGGCCGAGGTCGTCGAATTCCGCGCGGCAGCGAAGTGATGGGCAATCAGGTGACCGCAAATCCTGCTGTCCATCGGCAGCCAGCGTCGACGACAGCAGTGTTGTCAACGTCGCGGACGTTGTACAGGATGTGTTCGGATGCGGTGCTGCCAGCAATTTCCAGCACGGCCTGACCGAGGCGTGGCAGGTTCGTCTCCTGCCTTGGCTATGTGGATCATCTTGAGCTGGTTCGAGATTGGTTCACCCAGCCGTTGTGGGAGATGCAGCCCTCCGACATCGACACATATTTCGGAAAGTGCTGAGGGAGGCGAAACCGTCTACGCGGACGGCCACGCCGCTGTGCTGACGGCATTCAGCCACTTCCTTGAGCTGCACAAGATCGAGCTGCACAATCTCACCGGCCGGTCGTGGAATACCCTCTGGACGAGATCAACCTTCCGCGGGCGTCGGTGGATCCGCAGCTGCGTATTCCACCGACTGCCGAGGAGATCGCGCAACTGTTCACTGGATGGCGCGAGGAATTGGCGACATGTCGCAAGTTCGTCCCGATGGTCCACAACTACCCCATCGCGCGGCTGGCCGCCGATGTCGGCCCGCGGATCAACGAGGCCCACATGCTCGACCTGGACGACGTCTGGTGGGAACTGGGCCGCTTCAGCAAGCTGAATGTCTGTCACGGCAAGGGATCTCGCCGCAAAGGACTGAAACCGCGGCTAATACGGCTAATCAACGGCGCCGCCCCAGAGCCTGGGCTGGTTCATAGAGGACGTCTTGGCCCGTTCAATGTCGACCCGCAGATCAGCTCCTGGGACGCCGAACGGGCGTGGCCTCGTGCGCGAAGCCGTTTTCACGCAGCTGCGCTATCCGATTCGTCTGCTTGACGCCAACGCCACACCGAGGGTCAAGGTGGACTCCGCTCGGCGGTGGGATTCCTCAGCCACACGGCCGGACTCATGGCCTTCGATCGCTACGACCACGAGGACGGACGCGCCATATGCGACCTTGCGCTCGGTTGTTCTGCCCGCTCCAGAGCGCGGTCGACGTCGTCGACAGGGAAATAGACGACGATCCCGGTGTACGGGCTGTCCGGACCCGCTTGTCCGATCCCGCCTGTCCCGGGGCCGTCGGGCGCACCCACCGGCGAGTAGGTGTCGTCGAGGGCGTTCACCGGCCAACCGAAAACCTCCTGGTAGAAGCGTTGCGCGCGCGGGGAGTCAGGTGTGGAGATGTCGAACCACGAGGGTGCATGGTGCTTTCCGTTGGATGTCATGAGAACTCTCCTCAAGCCGGGGTAGGGATGTCGGCGAGGGTATGACTGTGGTTATTGGGCAAAATCGTCGCTTGTGAGGAAAGTTGTTTCCGCTGAGGCCTTGGAGGCCGCAACGGAGAGCGATCGCGACCCGGACCTGGCCCGTGCTCGCGACGGAGACCATGCGGCGTTCACGCGCCTCGTGGGACCGCTGCGGCGAGAGCTGCACGCGCACTGCTACCGAATGCTTGGCTCTACGCACGACGCCGAGGATGCCTTGCAGGAAGCGCTTATCCGCGCCTGGCGGGTATTCTCACAGTTCGAGGGCCGCAGCTCGTTACGCTCGTGGCTCTACACGGTGTCCACCCGTACCTGTCTGGACTCCGCCGACGCGCGGGGCAAGCGGGCTCTGCCCGTCGACCTAGGACCGTCCAGCGACCGCGCCGTCCTCACCCGTGACCCGTTGAACGATGTCGCATGGTTGGGCCCGTATCGGGATGCCGGCCTCAGCGCCGGCCCGGAAGCGGCCTACGAGCAGCGGGAAACCGTGGAGCTCGCGTTCGTCGCCGCGCTGCAGCATCTGCCAGGAAACCAAGGGGCGGCGCTGCTGCTGTTCGACGTCCTCGGCTTCTCCGCCGCTGAGATCGCACACACGATGGATACAAGTACAACGTCGATGAACTCCGCGCTGGCGCGAGCCCGCAGGATCCTCGCGGAGAAGGTACCCTCGCCCTCTCAGCAGCAGACCCTCAGACAGATCGGCGATCAGCAGCTACAGCAGATCGTTGCCGCATACTGCGCCGCACTAGAACAGGGTGACGCCGACGCCCTGGTTGCCTTGCTCACCGAGGACGTCACCTGGTCGATGCCGCCGCGACCGCACTGGTATCCGGGGCTCGACGCTGTCACCGACTTCGCCCTGCAAGTGCCGCTGACCCGGTGTGGCTCCTGGCGACACATCCCAATCAGCATCGCGGCGGCCCTGGCGGGTCGCACCTGGTGGGCGGGAAAATCCGGTGGTGGTCGCCTTGGTCGACGTCGTGGCCACTTGGCGCGTTCGAGCCCGGCAATCAGCAGGACGAGTGGACATTCGACAGGCACCTGGAAGTGTTGCTTCGAGCACGAGTATCAGACTCTTTCGCCTTTCCCGTCCCTACCGAGGCGGCCACGCCTAGGCAGAGATTTCGACCGGAAGGGCGGGTGGGTTGG
>NZ_JBIAFV010000002.1:0-69134 GCF_042869435.1 Nocardia sp. NPDC006982
ACCCGACCCAACTGCACTATCCCACCGACGTCCACGACTACAGCACCGCCGACAACGACAACGACAACAGCACCGCCGACAACGACAACGACAACAGCACCGCCGACAACGCCGGTGACAACCATTCCCATCCCCATCCCCCCCGGCGGCGGCGGAGTTATTCCCGTTCTCCCCGGTGGCGGTGGCGGTGTCGGTGGCGGTGTCGGAGTTCTCCCCGTCCCCGTCCCCATCCCGATTCCCATCCCCATACCGATTCCCGGTGGCGGTGCTCCCGGTGGCGGTGCTCCGGGTGGACCGGGTGGACCTGGTGGGGGTGGACCGGGTGAGCAGGGACCGGGTGAGCAGGGACCGGGCGAGGAGGGACCCGGTGAGCAAGGACCCGGCGGTGGCGGGGACGTTCCCGAAGGGTCTCCGGAGACGGGTGGGGGTGGTACTGCCTAGTCTGGGCAATTCGCCGTTTTCCGGCATTGTGTACCGGTAGACAGCGAAAGGTGCTCTAACGAGTGGCCGGGAGGGTTTCACCTCCCGGCCACCGTATGTGGCAGTGTCCCGCCCACAGGACTCCTGATGATCGATATTCGCCGAATGCGCGAAACTCTCGACGCGGCCCGCGCCGCCGAGCTGCCGGTGATCTACTCCCGCTCGGTGACCAGCCCCGCCGGCCCGCTCGCCGCCAACCCCGCGCGGCCCGCCATCCCGTTCCCGCCAGGTTCGGCTACCGGCCCTCAGCCGAGAGGAACGGCAGTGGCGCGCAGAGATCATCGGCTCCCTCGTGCCGGCATCCGGCGACATCGTGCTGGACAAGACACGGCACAGCTTCTTCGCCTACACCGAATCGTATGTGCGGCAAGCGATTCACGACTTCAACGAGAAAGGGGTTCGCGCCTTAGGATCCAAAGCTGAGCAGATTGCGGTCAAGTCTCGATCTCGATGTGGTCGATATCGAGTGCGACGAGAATCGGAAGGGGGAGAGTTCGGCCGTCTGGTCCTCGTGGGCGCACCCGTCGCTGTGTCGGAAAGGCGAGTCCAGCGAAGCGTCGGTAGTCATTGCAGCAGTGCGCGGCGCGCGCCCACCGACCGACGGGGTAGGCAACGTAGTCGTGCCGGCGGATGAGACCGGCGGTGTCGACGTAGAAGGTCTGTCGCCGGGAGTGGGTATGCAGGTCCGGCGGGAAGCTGACCTCGAGGCGTCGCCACCGATCGCCACCTTCGGGCCAGGTATCCCCCTCGGTGACGGTGACTCCTTCGCGAGTCAAAAGCAGAGGTGTCGAGAGGTAGTTCCAGAATGCGTATCCGGCGAAGTATGCGGCATCGAGAGCGTCCCAGCGGAAGTTGCGCCGGAGTCCGCTGAGCCCGATGAACGCGGCGCGGGCGTTCGGCCGGGTGCTGATCGGTTCGCCCTCGCAGGTCTCGATCCGTACGTCACCTCGATTGAACACCGCCTGCTGATCCTGTTGCGGGAAGCCCTGAAAGACGGCGTGCTGTTGTGCCAGCTGCACCCGCACGGTCAGGTTGGTCATTCGGTTTCCGGGGAAGCGCGATCGCAGGAGACCACCAAATCTTCCGTGGGCGGTCAGGGCGGTCACGGCCCGCCACCGCTCGAGGCCGCCATGGGCGGTGAGGACCTCGTCGAGCAGCCCGCTCATGACTGTGCCCCGATCAGCACCGTGGCCAGGACGCGCGGATCGCCGTGGACGCTCGCCCCGGACAGTGCATCGTCGATCGTGATCGCACCGGCGGCCAGTCCCAGAACTGCCTCCGGCTCTGCTTGGAGGATCGTGTCGGGGCGCCGGTCGGGTTGGACACTCACGTGGGGACCGTGCTGGTCGATCCGCACAGTCATGAACAGACCGGCAACTTCGATGCCCAACTCGGCTGGAGGCTCAGCCGTCTTTCCACGGAGCAGCGCTGGGAGTGCGACAGCCAGCCAGCGAGGCTGGAAGGCGTCGTCGCCTTGGCCGCTCACCATCAGCGGGAAGCTCCAGCGGACGAGCGCCTCGACTGTTTCACGCAGCTCACGACCCCACGGTGTCAGGCCATAGACAACGCCTCTCGTCGGGCCCGGCCGCCGCTCGATCACACCGGCGGACTCCAGGCTCCGGAGGCGGTCGGCGAGCAGGTTGGTGGCGATCCCGCCCAGCGACGCCACGAGTTCGCCGTAGCGCCTGGGGCCGGGAAGGAGCTCGCGGACGATCAGCATGCTCCAGCGATCACCCACCACATCCAGTGCGCGCGCCAGACCGCAGAACTGCCCATAGGAGCGACTCGGCTTGAGCTTGACTTCTTCCATAATGCTTGATTTTATCAAGCATAGTCGGATGTCCACCCATGAGAGGGGTTCCCATGTCGGGCTCCGGTCCCGCCGGCCTTTCCACCGCGCCGCTCTCGGCTGCGCTCGCCGCTCTGCGCACCGCGGGGGAAAGGGGCGACGCCGATGCCATCGCCGAGCACTTGGCGCCCGACGTGGTCTTTCACTCCCCGATGACAACGCGACTGCGATTCGAGGGCAGAGAGGAGGTCACCGAACTGCACCGCGATATCTTCGCCGTCCTCGACGATCTCACCACCACCGAACCGCTCGCGGTCGGCGATACGGGATCGTTCACGTTCCGCGCCCGCGTGCGCGGGGTGGACCTCGAAGCCATGAATCTGGTGCGCTGCAACGAACAAGGACAGATCGTCGAGTACACGGTCTTCGTCCGTCCGCTCCCGGCGCTCGCGACGCTGTTCGCAGTACTCCCGCCGCGGGTTTCGGCGAGGCGCCGCGGACAGCTGAAGGGCGCGCTTGCGGCGGTGGCCGCACGACCTCTCGCCTTTGCGCTGCGCACGGCGGACCGTTTGGTACCCGCATTCCTCTGACCGGCACCGTGCAACTGTTAACGATCTCGCAGTGATCGGCTCATCGAGGGCGTCGAACGCCGCCCGTCGTTCGGCGAAATTAGTGGGCAGCGCGGGCAGCCACGGTTGCAGCCTCGGTGGGCCGGCGAGGAAGGCGATGGTCGCCAGCAGGTCGGGCATCGGGACCGCACCGACACCGCCTCGGGGTGACCCCGAGACCGAGCAGGGCTGTGACGGTTCCCTTTCGTTCTGTTTCGTGCCGCTGCCGTGGCCTTGCGGGGGGACGCTGCGCGGTGTCCGGCCGTGTGGCTCGCAAGCCTCAAGTTCCCCGCTTCCGGATCGCCAATAAACCGAAATGTGCAGGTCAAACGGCCTCGCCGCAGCAAAATCCTTACTCCACCTCGCCTGCGTCTTGCCGATGATGTGGGCTTCGGGACTGCCGCGGGCTTGGTTGACATCCGATCAGGGATGAATTGGTTTCCAGTGTCTACTGGCTCAAAGGCGTCGCCGCCAAGGACGACTCGGCCGTCTGGCCCCGATCGGACCCCGAGGATTTTACGCAGTGACCACGTTGAGCTCAGACAGCACGCCTTGGGGGTCGTTGAGGTAGCGGTATCCCTCTATTGGGGGATTGAACTGGCCGAGCACGTTCGCCACGGCATCGCGTTCCGCTGCAGTGACCGGGATCTGGCGCTTGATGAGACTGGCACACAGCACGTCGACGAGCATCGCCCACTCACCGACGTTGCTGTAGGTCCGGTAGCTTTCGACCAGGTCAGAAGGCAGGCGGTCGGCGACGCTCTCGAGGAGGTCTCGCGAGTCCTTGCTCATCTTGTTGAGCCGACGGTTACGGGCTTCGATGGCTTGTGGGTCTCGCGGACGTTTTCGCGCTTCTCGCGCCACCCTGTCCGGATTCATCGCTCTCCTAGCCTATTTGATCGGGTTGCCATTCGCGTCGTTCCGGACTACCCCAGCACCGCCGATGGGATAGCCGGTCACGACTGAGCCGTCGGGAGCGACGATGACCTCGATTTGGACACCGTTGCGGGTGCCGTTGACCTTCCAATTGCCGTTGTCCTGGAGGACTGGCGGCTGGTCCGGGTTCTTCGCGACGTCGACTATTCGGTCGATGATTTGTCGTCTTCCCAGTCATCGGTGTCGGGGAACTCGGTCTTGTTGGGCATTCCAGTCCCGGGCGCGTGCCCACCACCGTTGATGTCGTCGCTCCCGTCGCCGTCGAGGATATGGATCCGCCGTTTTTGAGAGATAGTAATGTTCGCCGGGTTCGGCTTTGCCCCCTCCACCTTGTCCCATTGGTTCTCGCTACTGCCACCATCGGTCAGCTTGACGGTCATTGCCGCGATGCCTTCGAGGGCTGCTTTGGTGCCGCCCTGGGAGAGGTCGGGGATGGCTGAGAACACGCCCGAGCCAGCAGAACTGACGGAGGTGACCGCTTCGTAGATGTGGATGAGGTCACTGGCATGCACGGCAGTGCGGATAACCGCTGCCGCCGCTGTGACGACTTCTGTGGTCACCGCGGCGCCACCAGCGGCGGCAGGCCCAGCTGCAGTACCACCAGTTACGACGGCTAGGACCCCGACGACCGCGATTGTGACGACGATTGATGCGGTGAGCTCCTTGTTGGCGTCGGAGACAGCCTTCTGGATGTCGGAGCGCATCTTGTCGAGAGCTTCGTAATGTCCCTGGACCGGCCCGTATAACGCTTTCGCCGCCTGAGCCAACAGTTCTGCGGCCTTCTGCAGCGTTGACAGTTTCTCTTCGATCGCAATGATGTTCGGGTCGGTGCTGCCGGCAAACTTGGCATTGACACCCTTGATCCGCTCTGCGGCCCCGGTGATAGTCGTGTGCTCGGAGAACGTTTTCCACGCGTCTGCGGCAGTGTGCGACTTGGTGAGGTCCCCGTTGGGGATCTTGCCGACCTTCTCCAGTAGACCCGTGATCGGGCTGTCGATCCCGACTCCGTTGTCTCCCTTGGCAGTAGCGGGGAGGTCCATCCCAGTGTCGTACAGCAGTTCGGACTCTGTTGGACGCGTCGGTTCAGTGCCGCTGGCGGTGGAGCGGTTAGACTGCCACCAGTTGTAGCCGGCGGCGGCAAGCACATCGCCTATCGCTGCAGGGCGTTCGCCAGGGCCGCTGTTAGTTCGACTATATCGCTGGCGTACTGGTCGTACGCGGTGATCCACGCCTCGGACTGCTCGTGGTTGCCAGCCATTCCACCGCACTCATGGACCAACTTGGACAGCAACGGACCCAGCGCGAGAGAGATGTCGCTGGCGAGAAGCTGGCATTTCTTGGCCGCATCGAAGTAGACGCCGGAGTCGATGGTCCATGCTCCCACGGACGTTACCCGCCGTTGAGCATCTGCTTGTTGACCTCGGCAGCGTTGATGTACTTCGCGTGCGCCTGGCGGGCGGCGTCGCTCATGTCGCGGACGCCCTCAGCGAATTCCCGGGCCGCCGCAGCCCATTTCGTGTGGGCCTCGGAATATGCCTGGGCTGCAACACCTTCCCAGCCCGTGCCGGTACGCCCCCACGATGACCAGGCGTTTTTCAGTTGCCCATGTTTTGTGTGCCCTGCCGAGGGCACAAGAAATCTCCAGGCCAGGGTGTGAGGACGAGTTTGCCTCGGATGCCGCCCGATTCGGCTAGTCGATGCGCGGCGGCGACGTCGGCCAGCGACATGACGCGATCGATATGCACGTTTATCCGGCCGTCGACAACCAATCGTGCGATCGCGGCCAGGTCGTTGGGCGATGGGCGTCCGGTTACCTGTCGGCTGCGGGGGTCGCCTGTGGCGTCGGAGTCCTGGGCGGTGATGTATCGACCGCGGGGTCCGAGCACCCGCAGCGAGCGCGTGCCGTACTCGCCGCCGACCAGGTCGAGCACAACGTCCACATCCTTGATCGCGGTATTGAAATCGACTGTCGTGTAATCGATTACCGTGTCGGCGCCGAGCGCGGCCACGAATTCGTGGTTGATGGCACGAGCGGTGCCGATCACTGAGGCGCCACGCAGCGCGGCGAACTGCACGGCCAGATGCCCGACTCCGCCCGCGGCGGCGTGGATCAGGATGCGCTCACCACCTTGCAGCTCGGCCAATTCCAGCGCCTGCCAAGCAGTCAGCCCGGCGGTCGGTAAGGCAGCCGCCTGCACGACGTCGAGGCCCGACGGCAGCGGCGCCAGCGAGTCGGCGCGGGCAACGACGTATTCGCTGTAGGCGCCGGTGCGGCTGAAGATCATGCCGAAAACCTCGTCGCCCGACTGGAATCCGGTGACATCCGTACCGATCTCGGTCACCGTGCCGCACACGTCGAATCCGAGCGTGAACGGCGGCGGACCCAAATGGGTCACGTGCCCGGACCGCAGTTTCCAGTCCACCGGGTTGACCGCGGTCGCCCGCAGGCGCAACAGCACCTCCCCCGGCCGCGGCGACGGACGCGGCACCTCGATGGTTCGCAGTACCTCCGGACCACCCAGGCTGCGCTGAGCGACGGCCTTCATGAGCGTCATGGCTGCTCCGATCCGTTTTCTGGCGCGGTGCGGGGTTCGACTTCGTCGAGGAATCTCTCGACCAGCGCGATCGATTCGGCATGACCGGTGTAGGTGCCGAAGGTCTCCTCGAGATGTGCCATCCGCGGGATTGCGGACATCAGGAACAGCAGCGCCGCGGGTGGAATCTCGGTGCCGGACAGGCGATATCGCGGTACCGTCCGGTCGAGGATCGCGAGCAGAGTCTGCCGCACGCGCTCACCACCCGCACCGATCACCGGACCGATGCCCTTGCGATGGTTGGCCAGCGCCATGAATTCCAGCAGCATCGCGGTGCCGGCCGTATCGTTCGCGTACTCCCAGATTTCCCGCAGGGGCCGACCGGATTCGCCGACCGCGGCCAGACGCTGCACGGTGTGGTCGGTCCACCGAGTCAGGACCGCGATGAACAACTCCTCCGGCGTCGGGAAGTAGTACTGCACCAGCCCCGGCGCCACACCGGCCCGGCTCGCGACACCCCGATGGGTCACGGCCGCATAGCCGTTTTCGAGCATGAGCTCGCCGGCCGCCCGCACGATCTCCGTACGGGTCTGCGAGCTCCGCGAGCCCACTCCCCGCCGCGCTGCCATCACACCTCCACCGACGCCGGAGCATCTCTATTGCGAGAATCTACCTCTCAAGTATTGAATATCCTATTCTTATACGGTTGAACAATAAGAAGGGACCATCGTGACCGTCACCATCCACGCAGCGAAACCGATCATCGGCGCCGAAATGCCGCACCGCACCGTCCCGTTCGAGCCGACCTCGCGGCGGCTCGTGCACCACACCCTCGCCCACAGCGAAGCGGTCGTCTGACATGGGAGCGGAATCCGATATCGAGGGCCTGCAGCGGCGTATTCGCTACCTCGAAGACCGGACGGAAATCCTCGACTGCATCGCCCGCCACGCCCGCGGCTGCGATCGGCACGACGCCGAGCTACTCAGCAGCGCCTACCACCCCGACGCCACCGACAAACACGGCAACACCATCAACACCGGCACCGACTACGCGGACTGGGCCAACGCCGTGCACGCCGCCACCTCGCAGGCGCACACCCACAACATCACCACCCACACCTGCGACATCGACGGCGACATCGCCCACTGCGAAAGTTATTCGATCGTCGTACTACTCGGCATAGACGGCCGCACCGCACAACTCGTGAGCGGCCGCTACCTCGACCGGCTGGAACGCCGAAACGGCCACTGGCGCATCGCATTACGACGCTCCACCGTCGAGGTCATGTGCACCGCCGACGCCAGGGTGCTGCAATCACCGTTCTTCACCGACCAGGGCTACCTCCAGGGCCGCCGCGACACCACCGACCCGTCCTACCGAACCATGTCTTGACAGCGTGCGAACGTAGGCGGAGCCTGATGACCGCGGTGCTGAATCGGCAGTTCGCGGCAGTGGAGCGCACGCTCGTGGCGGCGGTCGCGGAGACCGAGGGCAAGCCGTTCGGTGCGCAGGTGCAGCGGTTCCTGCGTGCGGGGAGCAGCGAACTCGGGCGGATCGGCGCGGTGGTCTACCAGCGGCTCGACCAGCTGTTCCACGATGGACACCGGCGGGGACTGCTGTCGGCTCCGCCGGAACTGCTGGGCGAGATCACCCGCGGCGCGGTCGAGCGGCTGCTGAACTCGCAGTTACCACGCGAACTCGACTGCAGTGCGGCCGATCTGCTGGGGACGACCGTCGACACAGTGCTCTACGAGGCTATCCGCCCCGGGATCGAACACGAGAAAGGCTCCTGACCGAGACCCACTTCTACCGGAAGGACATCTCATGAAAATCGCAGTCATCGGCACCGGACTCATCGGCTCCCAGGTCGTACAGGAGCTCACCGCGGCCGGACACGATGCGACCGGGCACTCGCGGTCGACCGGGATCGATCTCCTCACCGGCGACGGGCTCGACGACGCGCTGCGCGGCGCCGAGGTCGTCGTCGACGTGGCCAACTCGCCGACCTTCGACGAGGCCTCCCTCGACTTCTTCCGCACGACAGTGCCCCACCTCTTGACCGCCGCGCAGGCCGCAGGTGTCCGGCACATCGTGACGCTGTCGATCGTCGGTGTCGACCAGGTGCCCGACCTCGTCTACTACCGGGCCAAGACCCTGCAGGAGGACCTGGTCGAGGCCGGTCCGATCCCGTACTCGATCGTGCGCGCGACGCAGTTCATGGAATTCGTGGTGGCGTCGCTGGACTGGACCACCGACGGTGATGTCGTGCGCCTGCCCGCCACTGCGATTCAGCCCATCAGCTCCGCCGAGGTCGCGGCCGCTGTCGCCGAGGTCGCCGCGGGTGCTCCGCTGCGGGGCACACGCAATATCGGCGGCCCCGAAGTCTTCCCGCTCGATGAGCTGGGCCGCATCACACTGGAGATGACCGGCGACAACCGCCGTGTCGTCACCGACGAGTCCGCAGGCCTGTTCGCAGCGGTAAAAGGCGATGTGCTCACCGCGCCCGAAGGTGCCCACCTCGCCACCACGCACTTCCGGGACTGGCTGCGGTCACGCTGACCCGACGAGCTCTTCGGAGGCAGACATGCCGAGCGTTCGACAGGAGGGGAGGATCGCCCTCATCACCGGCGCGAGCAGGGGGATCGGCGCGGCCACTGCCCGGTTGCTCGCCTCGCGAGGGATGCGGGTCGTCATCAACTACCGCAGCAGCCGCGACGAGGCCGACGACGTGGTCGCGTCGATCGTGTCCGCAGGCGGCCGGGCAATGGCGGTGCGGGCGGACGTGCGCGACGAGTCCGCCGTGCGCGACATGGTCGAGCAGGTCCGGGCCGCCATGGGCGAAGTCGAGGTCCTGATCCACAACGCCCTGATCCCCTACGCGGTCAAGTCGTTCGACGAGATCTCGTGGGACGAACTCGGCGGCAAACTGGAACAGGAGATGCGCGCTGCCTTCCTGATGACCAAGGCCGTCGTCCCCGGCATGACCAAGTGCGGCTACGGCCGGATCGTCTACCTCGGCACCGTGCTGAGCCGACGACCGCGTGCGGGCATGATCGCGCTCGGCACTTCGAAGGCGGCCCTGAGCCAGTTCGCCCGTTACGTCGCGCAGGAACTGGGGCCGCAAGGGATCACGGTCAACGTCGTGGCCCCGGGGCCGGTGGGTGAGACCACCATGGTCAACACCGTCCTCGAGCAGGAACACCAGCAGCACCAGGCAGCCCAGACGGCGCTGGGCCGCATCGCCACCCCCGACGACGTGGCCCGGGCCGTCGCCTTCTACGCCGGCGACGACAGCGGATTCATCACCGGCATCACCGCGCCGGTCAACGGCGGAATGGCCATGGACTGACAGGACTTCGAAAGGAGGGCGCACGTGCACACCATCGACCTGACCTATGTCGGGCTGGGAATCCACGAAGAACTGGTCGCCTACGTCGCAGACCAGCAGGACTACTACCGGCAGGAGGGAGTCCACGTCGCGCTGCGCGACGGATGCGCCTGGGACGGTGAACGGGTCCGGCGGACCGCCACGATCGGTCTGGGCCGGGCGGTGCTATCTCGCGTGACCGGCGGCATCCCGTGGACGGTGTTGTGCGTCAACACCGACCGGCCGCTGTTCTGGCTGCTCGCCCGCGACGCCTACGCGTCGCTCGAGGAGCTGAAGGACCGCAGGATCGGCATCCACCCGCCGACCACCGCTCCTGGATGCTTCTCCCGCATCGTGCTCAGGAAACACGGGCTGGATCCGGACCACGACGTCCAGTCGGTCGTCATGCGACCGGGTGACTACAGCCGCCACCTGCGCGAGCTCGCCGAGGGCTCCCTGGACGCGGCGTTCGTCGGCAGCACCCTGGCGCCCGAGGTCACGGCCCGCCAGCACGGCCTGCGCCTGCTGGCCTTCGTCGGAGACCACTTCCGGATCCCCACGGTGGGCGTCGCCGTGGACCCCACCCACATCGCGACGGATGATCCGGCGCTTCTGGCCCTTGTGCGGGCCAACCGCCGGGCCCTGCGCACCATCCACGACGAGCCGGATCTCGCCGTTCGGTACGTCAACGCCCTCATCCCGAGCCTCGCCGAGACCGAGGCCCGCCGGTATTACGAACGCTACCTCGCACCGTATTTCACCGCCGACGGCCGCCACGATCCGTCCGTTGCGGCCCAGGCGATATCGAGCGTGGCGGAGGAAC
Source organism: Nocardia sp. NPDC006982 (assembly GCF_042869435.1). Taxonomy (NCBI): domain Bacteria; kingdom Bacillati; phylum Actinomycetota; class Actinomycetes; order Mycobacteriales; family Nocardiaceae; genus Nocardia; species Nocardia sp. NPDC006982. Next base: position 10,539 of record NZ_JBIAFV010000002.1, read on the forward strand.
TCGGCGTGGCCACCGTGCCCGATGCGGCCGACATCTATCACACCGAACCAGCCGAGCAGTCCGCAGCGTAGCCGTCGGAGGGGCTGGCGAGGCGCGCGCTCTGAACTATCCTGCTCGACCCTGACGGATGTCCCGAGGACTCGCGTCGTAGCACTGACGGAAGGCGGTGGCCGAGCGAAGCCGAGTCCCAGGGGATGTCGGCGATGCTCCAGTGCCGGTATGCCGGATTCCGCAGGCGCAGTTGGGCGAGACGCAGGCGTTCTTGCTTGATGAGTTCGCGAGTAGTCCTGCCTGCGTGCTGGAGCGCGAGCTGGATTTGGCGCGGGGACCACCGAGGGCGCGGGCGATGGTGATGCACTACAGATTTCGCGGCTCGACCGGTCGGCGTGCTATGTGAGGACCGAAAATTCGCACCCACCGGAAAACGGGTACCGGGCACACGGCCCGGTACCCGTTACTCGTTCATCGGTTCAGTTGAAACGCGCCGCGAGGATCGGCGCGTCGGCATTGCGGAGATCGCCCGCGAGACACGCCCCCGCCATTGCCATGGCATTGCCGATCGGACCTTGTTCGACCACCAGATGGCCACCCGCGCCGGGGCCGTCGGTAATGGTCACGGTGTTGGACATCGACCTGGCGACACCACCCGGCACGTGCCACGGCCCGCTGATCCGGCTGACCGCGCCGTTGGACCAGTTGATCTTGCCGTCGATCTGACCGTCGGCACCGTTGCAGCTACCGGTTCCACTGAAGGTGCCGCTGACCGCGGCCTCGGACGCGGGTGCGCCCGCGCAACCGGTGAGATTGCCGTTCCAGGTGGCCGTGGTCGGCGCGACCGACATCCCGAGCGGGCTGGTGTTGTAACTGAATTGGCCGCCGGAGCAGCCGCCGGCAATCGGCTCGGCCGCGGCCTGCTGGGTGCCGACCAATGCGGCGGCGAGTGCGGCGACTGCGACCGAAGCTGTAGCGATCTTCCGGGAAATTGCCATGACGAATACCTTCTCCTTTTGATCGAACTGATCTGATGGAGCAGCTGACGACAAGCAAACGCCAAGATCGTAGACGGCGCGTGCGACGCAGGCTAATCAGCCCACACACATTCCCCGGGATATGCCCGTCGGGCATAGGTATTGTTCGGGTTGACGGTGATAACGTCACACGCCCGCACAAGTTCTTCCGGTCGATCGTCCAAATGCGCGAGATTCGGCATGATCACCGCTTCCGCGTCCGTCTTGCGGATGACCTCGCGCAATGCCGCGAGAATATGCGTGCCCGCACCTTCCAGCCGCACGATCTCGGCGAGGTCATATCCGTATCGCATTGCCAACTTGCGGATCTGGGCAATGTCCCAGTCCATCGCATCGCCCGACACGTCTTGACGAAGGTATCCGATCGCGGTCGGCGTCGGCCTCATCGACTTGCCTCGTTCCGTCGTGTACCAGATCTTCTGATGCTCGATCCATACAGGTCGGGTGCAGCTACCGTCGTTGGCGCCCCGCCATCGCACACTGTCACAGCAAATATAAAGCAACCGTAGCAATTTCTCCCGCCGAATACAACAGGAACGTATGTTCTCGACACCGAAAGTCGTGCGGTCGAACCGATTCCACATGATTTACAAGATCTGCCACTATGCACCGGTGGAGGCATTCGTCGGTATGGCCCTGGAGAATCCCACCCCGGTGGCGGCTGATTCTCGCCACCCCGGGCGGGGCTCCCAGGGAATACCGTGAGGCACTACGCAATTCGCGCGCCATCATTCTCGACCACGCCCAGGCATTGGTGCGCATGGGCTTGGCGCTCGAACCCCGCTGGGCGGGTGTGGATGCCGCGCTGCTCGCCAATTCGCTGCTGACCGTTGCCGAGATGCTCGGCAGTCAGCGATCCCGCGCACTATCCACCGGAACGCCTCCAGAGCTTTCCGCACACGCTGTCCGTTTGATGATGGGCGTGCCTCCCGAATAGTTCAGCGACCGGCGGCCTTGGCGAGGTGCTCGGGATAGCGCGCACCGGCGAACGCGGTGGCAGGGGCAGCGGCATCGATGCGAGCGAGATCGTCTGCGGTCAGGGTGATCTCGGCGGCGGCGACATTCTCCTCGAGGTAAGTGCGGCGCTTGGTGCCCGGAATCGGAACCACATCGTCGCCGCGGCTGTGCACCCAGGCGAGCGCCAATTGTCCTGCAGTAATGCCCTTTTCGGCGGCCAGCTCGCGCAGCGCCGCGACGATGGCCAGATTGCTGTCGAGGTTGTCCCCGGCGAATCGCGGTAGCCGGCGGCGCAAATCATCGGCGGGCAGATCTGCGGTGGAGATGATCGCGCCGGTCAGGAAACCGCGGCCGAGCGGTGAGAAGGGCACGATGCCGATGCCGAGTTCACGACAGGTCGGCAGCACCTCGGCCTCGATATCCCTTGTCCACAGCGACCATTCACTCTGCAGGGCGGTCACCGGATGGACCGCGTGCGCGCCGCGGATGGTCGCCGCCGATGCCTCCGAGATGCCGAGATAGCGAACCTTGCCCGCCTGCACCAACTCCGACAGCGCGCCCCAGGTCTCCTCGATGGGGACATTCGGATCGACGCGGTGCTGGTAGTAGAGGTCGATGTGGTCGACACCGAGCCGGGCCAGCGAAGCGTCACAGCTCTGCTTGACGTATGCGGCGTCACCACGGGCGCCCATGCTCCCGTCCTCGCCCCACACGATGCCGAATTTGGTCGCAAGCACCACCCGATCGCGGCGGTCGGCGATGGCCTTGCCGACCAAGCGCTCGTTGGTCTCCGGGCCGTAGACATTTGCGGTGTCGAGCAGCGTCACGCCCAGATCCAGCGCACGGTGGATGGTGGCGATGGATTCGTCGTCGTTATCGCGCACGCCGTAGGCCTGGCTCATACCCATGCAGCCCAGACCCTGTGCACCGACGGTCAACTGGCCGAGTTTCCTGGTCGGAATCATGCGGGGCTCTCCTCCTTGGTCGACGATCTCGTCATCGACGCTACGACCTGGAGAGCGCTCCAAGTCAAATGCAAGGAGTTCGGTCAGTTCGCGAATGCGCCCATGACGACCGGTGCGACGAACTGCTCCAGCATGACCCGCTCATCGGCCTCGTCGCGACCGGGCGCGGTGAGCAGCGACATAATGATACGAGCCAACCAGCGGGCGAGCCGGAAGCGGTCCGGATCGGCCGTCGGCGGCAGCAGCCCGGCCGCTATGGCCTCGATGACCTCCGATGACTGACCGATTTCATTGGCAATGCCCGCGTCGCCCGCGGTGAACCACGCGATCAGAGTCGGGGCGGCACGGACCTCGCGCAGCGATGCGAGCATGACCGCGACAATGCGCTCGCCCGGATCGGTTATCTCCCGAGTTCGCTCGGCGACCGCCGCGCCGACTCGACGAGCTTCGCGGTGCACGAACGCGATTCGCAACGCTTGGCGGTTCGGGAAATAGCGATACAGGGTGGCGCGCGAGCAGCCCGCGGCCTTCGCGACATCGCCCATCCCGGTATTCGTGACCCCGCGCTCGACGAACAACTGCGCGGCCGCGTCGAGAATTTGCTCAGCCGCGATATCGGCGCGCTTGGGGCGCAACCAATCTCCGGTCATGCGATCACCCGGAACGGCACACGATCCGGCCAGCGCACATAACTGCCAGGGGCGTAACGCACCCGGTCGATGTCCACGACGAAATCCGGGCAGCGCGCGAGCAGTTCCTCCAGCGCGACGCACGCGACCATGCGCGCGGCGGCTGCGCCGAGACAGTGATGGTTACCGTGACTGAAGGTCAGGATCTGTTTGGGACGCCGACGTACATCGAGTTCGCTTGCATCGGGACCGAATTCGCGTTCGTCCCGGTTCGCCGAGGCATACAGCAGCAGCACCCGACGTCCGGCCGCGATGGTGGTGCCGTGAATCTCGATGCCGCGCACCATGGTTCGCGCCAAACCCTGCACCGGCGAGGTGAGCCGCAAGAACTCCTCGACCGCATCAGGGATGAGCGACGGATCCTCGATCAGCAGCCGCCGCTGATCCGGACGCTCGGTCAGCAATTGCACCGCACCGCCGAGATTACCTGTGGTGGTGTCGTTTCCGCCGGTGATCATGGTGAAGGCGAAGCCGAGAATCGAGATGATGCCCGCATAGTCGCCATCAGCGCCGAGGCCGGAAGCTACCAGATGCGAGATCGTATCGTCGGCGGGTTCGGCGCGACGGCGTTCGATCAAATGGGTGAAGTACTGCATCAATTCGCCGATGGCCTCCTGGGCATCGAGCGGACTGCCGCCTGCCGAGGCGGTCATGATGAGATCGGTCCACTCGTCGAATTTCGGCCGATCCGGTTCCGGCACACCGAGATAGTGCGCGACCACCATGCTCGGCAGCGGCTTGAAAAGTTCGACGACGATATCGCCCTCGCCCGCCGCCCGCAGCCGTTCGATTCGCTCGACGACGAACGCGCGTACCTGCGGTTCGACCGATCGCACCTGCCGCGGCGTGAAGCCTTTCATGACCTGTCTGCGGAAGGTGGTGTGATCCGGCGGATCGGTGAAGACGAACGGCCGCGGTTCGGGCAGCCCGATCTCGGCGAGGTCGTGGTAGTCGACGGTCAGGCCGCCCGCCGACGAGAAGGTCGCGACGTCCCGCGCCGCCGCATATACATCCGAATAGCGGGACAGGACGAAGTAGTCGCTCGCCGGATCATCCTGGGGCACAACGTGGTGCACGGGGTCGTGCGCGCGCAGTTCGGCATACATCGGCCACGGGTCGCGCCAAGTCTCCGCGGATCTCAATTCGAAATGCGGTCGGTGAGACAACTCTGTCGTCATGATCCGAGCATAAGACAAAAGACTAGAACTGTCTAGAACGCGTTCTACATCGTTCAGCGGGAAGCCTGCACCACTTCGAACCGGCCTTGCGGTCAGAGCAGAGTTACCACCAGCAACACCGCCACCACGATGAACAGGATTGCCAGCGCCGCGGCCATGGCGATGAAGCCGACTCCGGTCGGCGGAAAGTGTCGGCTGGTGCGCGGTTCGGGCGCGGACAGTCCGGAGGTCTGCGCCGTCTCGGGTGGGGTCGATCCGGGTCGGACGCCGCCGCCCGCTTCGAGATCGGGAGTGCGCCGCGGATCTTCACTCGAAGATTGCCAGACTTCGGGGCAGTTCCCAGGCCGTTGCCCGGCGGTACCGTAGAAGCTGGGCCGAAACGTGGGGAGGCAACGATGGTGCAGTGGGAACGGCCGCCCAGGATGAAGACACCGGATGCGCAAGCGCCGTGGAACGAGATCGTGCCGCAGCTGTGGATGGGTGGGCATCATTACGGAAACATCGAAGGCGCGCGGGTGCCCGCGATCGTCGGGATCGAATTCGATGTGGTGATCAGCCTGTTCCAGGCCGAGGGGCACGGGCCGGGACCCGATATCGAACACCATCACCTCGCGATTCCGGACGCAGAGCTGCACGCCGATCAGTTGGCGGCGGCGCGCGAATTGGCCAGGATCGCCGCAGCGGCGGTACGTGCCCATCGCAGCGTCATGGTGCGCTGCCAGTACGGATACAACCGTTCGGGTTTGGTTGTCGCGCAGACGCTGCTGGATCTCGGGTATTCGGTCGATGACGCCATCGACCTGATTCGGCAGCGGCGTTCCCGCTACGCGCTGAACAACGAGTTCTTCGTGAAGTATCTGACGATCGGCCTAGACCGAACCTGAAATGCCAAGTGCCCCAACCTAACGGTCGGGGCACTGCGGTTTCGGCAACAGATGCGCATCAACGCGGCGCGTTGACCGGATCGGCAACGGTCGGGTGCATGCCTTCGCGATGCGCGCGGCGCGCATCCTCGAAGAACTCCCGCGAGAACATTGCCGACAGCACGGCGATACCCGCACGGTGCACCCGGAATTCGCTGCGGTTGCTGGTGCCGGTGAGCCGGATGACGCGACCCGCGGCATCCTGCGGCCGTGCGAAATCCTTCACCCGTCCGCGGCCGGTCCAGCGCAGTTCGGTCTGGTCGATGACGGCGTCGTCCGGGACGAGCAGTTTCACCATGGCGTGGTCGAGATCAGCGTGGACAACGATCTCCCCGGTGATCTGCGGCGAACGCAGGTCGATCACCACGCTGCCGTAGCGGGCGGTGATTTCGAAGGTGCCGGCGTCGGTCCAGTTGCCGAGGCGCTTGGTGGTCTCGTGGTCGACATGGATGCGGGCGGCGGTCTTGGCGGTCATTTTCGATCCTTTCGGGCGGCTTCTGCTGGTGAATCAATAGTGGCACACAAACTAGTTTCTTTGCAACTAGTTTGTGTGAACCTAGTTGTCGGGACACCACTAGAATGGTCGACATGACGGCATCGACGCAGTTCAAGCGCTCTCCCCTGGCGATGGCGCTGCTCGGCATCCTGCATCTGGAACCGATGCACCCCTATGCGATCCAGCGGCGGATCAAGGAGTGGGGCAAGGACAAGGTCGTCAATGTCGCCCAGCGCGCCGCGCTGTACAAGACGATCGGCAGGCTGCAGGAGGCCGGACTGGTCACGGTCCGCGAAACCGGCCGCGATCAGCAATATCCGGAGCGAACCGTCTACGAGATCACCGATGCGGGCCGCGCCGCCTGCGCGACTTGGCTCGCGGAGATGATCGGCGAACCTCGCAACGAATACCCGGAATTCCCTGCGGCGCTGTCGTTCCTGATGCTGCTCGGACCCGAAGGTGCTCGCACGGAATTGGAGCGGCGGGCAAAGTCGGTGCGCGCCAAGCTCGCCGAGATGGATGCCGATGCGACCCAGGCCGCCGCGATGCAGCTGCCCAGGGTGGTGATGCTGGAGGACGAGTACCAGCGCACGGTCACCGAGGCCGAATTGCGTTGGCTCGACGCTGTTATCGCCGATCTGGCCGCGGGCGCCCTCACCTGGTCCAGGGAATCCCTTCTGCCGCACCAGTAGCCGTAACCCACATCATCGGACAACTTCGGCACATGACACGCAAGATGGCGCGTTCGGGGCGACGATGTATTGCGTGGCAGGACAATTCGTTCCCGTTCCCGACTGGTTCGCATGGGAGAACCAGGATTGCGGGATCGCGATCGCGGATATCGATGGTGACGGCGCCCTGGATGTCGCCGTACTCATGGTGGACAATCCGGCTGGTCAGAACACCGCGTCATATCGGGTGGGCATGGGGCTCGCCCCCGACGGCTCGACGAAGAGTTGGGGCCCGTGGCTGCCGGTGCCGGATTGGTACGGCTGGGAGAACCAGGGCGCAGGCATCGCGATCGGCGATCTGAGCGGCAACGGCCGACCCGATCTCGTGGTGTTCGTCGTGGACAATCCACCCGGCCAGAACCAGGGCTGCTACCGGATCGGGCGCGATCTGGCCGAGGACGGCACGGTGACCGGCGGCTGGACGCCGTGGATCACCGTGCCGGATTGGTACGGCTGGGAAAACCAGGGTGCCGATATCTGCCTCACGTCCGTCGATGGGCAGCTCACCCTGGTCGTTTTGGCGGTCGACAATCCGCCGGGCCAGAACAGCGGACAGTTCCGGTTGGCCAAGGGACTGACCGCGGACGGCGCGGTCGGCGAATGGACGCCGTGGGTGGCGGTGCCCGACTGGTACGGCTGGGAGAACCAAGGCGCGGGCATCACGGCCGCGGATCTGGACGGCGACGGCAGGCCGGAACTGATCGTCTTCGCGGTGGACAACCCCGACGGTGTGAATGCCGGTGTGTACACCATCGGTTGGGGCCTGGAAGGTTCCGGGCACGCGGTCGACGGCTGGAGCGTGTGGACCAAGACCGAGTGGGGTTTCGCCGAAAACCAAGGCGCGGCACTGGCTTTGCTGCCGCACGACGGCACACCTGCGGAACTGGTGGTCTTCACCATCGACGCACCGGACGGCGTCAATGCCGGTTATATGCGCGTGCTCGAACTGGAGACCGATCTGACGCACGCACCACATATGGGCTTGTGGCGCATTCTCGATTTCGGCACCGAGATCAACCCGGTGCACGCCGCCGTACTGCACACCGGCGATGTGTTGTTTTTCGCCGGTTCCGGTAACGATCCGGACCGCCACGACGCCCACGAATTCCGCACGCGCGTCTGGCATTACCCGCGACCAGGACTGAGCGCACCCGGAACCCCGATCGATATGTTCTGCGTCGGACACGCGTTCCTGCCGGACGGCAGACTGCTCGCGGCGGGCGGTACCGAACGCTACGACCCGTTCTACGGGCTGAAGGACGCACTCATCTTCGATCCGGCGACGCTGACCTGGAATACCAAGCCGGACATGACTTTCGGCCGCTGGTACCCGTCGCTGGCGCCGCTGCCGAGCGGCAATATCGTCGCGGTGTCGGGTCTGGGTGCCGACAACTTCCTATCCGTCGTGCCGGAACTATTCGACGCCGGCACCGAAACCTGGTCCCAGCTGCCATCTCCCGGTCCGATCCCGATGTACGGGCATCTCGTGCTACTCGCCGACGGCAGGTTGTTCTACACCGGCGGCCAGTACGGTGCGAACAACGGCATGCGGCCCTCGATTTGGGATCCGGCGACCGGCACGACTGTCGAGGTACCCGGTCTCACCGATCCGGGTTCACGCAATCAGTCGGCGAGCGTGCTGCTGCCGCCCGCGCAGCAACAGCGGGTCATGATTCTCGGCGGCGGCGGATACGATATGCACAGCCCCGCACCGGCTTTGGCCGATACCAGAATCGTCGATCTGACCTCTGCCACACCGGAATACCAGGCGGCCCCGCCGATGGATCATGCCAGGATGCATCTGAGCGCGGTCCTGCTCCCGGACCGTACGGTGCTGGCCACCGGTGGTTCCGGTATGGAGGAGATGGCGCACGACGCGCCGCCGCACGCCGAGATCTTCGATCCGGCGATGGGCACCTGGATGCACACCGCGCCCAGCCGGGTGCCGCGGCTGTACCACTCCGTCGCCCTGCTCACCCCCGACGGCAAGGTGATCACCGCCGGCTCGAACCCGGCGCGCAAGACCGAGGAATTGCGCATCGAAACCTATTGGCCGCCTTATCTTTTCCAAGGCGACCGACCGCAGCTCACGCTCGCGACGGACACTGTCGCCCACGGCGCGACCGTTACCGCGACCACTACTGCGGCCCTGCGCGAGGTGAACCTCGTTCGACCTGGGGCATGCACCCACTCCTCCGATAACGAGCAACGCCTGATCGATCTCGAATTCACCAGCGCCGCAGCAGATTCCGTGACGATCACGCTGCCGTCGAATCCGGCACTCGCGCCGCCGGGCTGGTATCTGGTGTTCGTCGTGAACGACCAGGGCGTGCCGTCGATCGGACAGTGGCTGCACCTGGGCTGATTGTGACCGATCACAGTCCCGGACCGCCTGCCCGGCCCGTAAGGTACCGATCATGGTTCCCACCGAGATATCCGAGCTGGTCGAGTCGGTCGTGGAGTCGTATCTGCTCGACGGACGGCGTCGCTACAACCGGACCCAGGTCGCCGAGGAATCCGGGACCACCACCGACCTGACCAAGCGACTGTGGATGGCACTCGGCTTCCCGGCCGGCCTCGACGATGCCGCCGTCGACTACGCCGACGCCGATATCGCAGCGGTGCGCAATTTCCGCGCGCTCAATGTGCTCGCCTCGGCGGACTCCCGTCAGCAGGCCGCGACCGCACGCACCCTCGGTCAGGGCATGGCACGACTGGCCGAATGGCAGGTCGATGTGGTGCTCGCCGAAATCAGCGCTCGGATGGCCGCGGCCGCGCCCGGCACCGATCCGGCCGAAATCGCGCGCGACGCCACCGAGGCGGCCATCTCCACGCTCGAACAGCTCAATACCTACGCGTGGCGCCGCCACCTCGCCGCGGCCCTGGCCCGTTCCCTCGATCCGGGCACCACGGCGGGCGAGTCGGTGCGCGAGCTGGCGGTCGGCTTCGCCGATATGGTCGGCTACACCCGGCTCACCAGGCATCTGCACCCCGACGAACTCTCCATGCTGCTGGAGGCATTCGAATCCACCACCACCGCCGCGATCACCGAGAACGGCGGCTGGGTGATCAAGAATGTCGGCGACGAGGTCATGTTCGCGGCCGAGGATCCAACGGATGCGGCCCGCATCGCGCTGGCCATCCAGGAGAGCACGATGATGGTCGGCGGCACGCCGGAGCTGCGGGTCGCCGTGGCATACGGGCCGGTGCTGCAACGCTTCGGCGATCTGTACGGCTCGGTGGTCAATATCGCCTCCCGGCTCACCGGCGTCGCCCGCCCCGGCACCGTACTCGTCGATGACGAGGCCGCCGCGGCCCTGGACGGCAATCCGGAGTTCGATATCCGCAATCTGCGCAGCGTGCGCGTCCGCGGTTTCAACCGCCTGCGGCCCCACACCCTCCGGCGTAACGGCAAGTACAGATAGCGCACGCGACCTGAGCTCGCCACCTGCGTCCCACACGTTGCCCCGCAAAGGCGATACAGGTGGCGAACGACCTAAGCTCGCCACCTCGGGCCCCACACGCTGCGCCGAAGGCGAATACCGGTAGCGCACGACCCGAGCTCGCCACCTGCGTCCCACACGCTGCGCCGCAACGGCAAACACCGGTGGCGCACGACCTAAGCTCGCCACCTCGGGCCCCACACGCTGCGCCGCAACGGCAAACACCGGCCGCGCACGACCTAAGCTCGCCACCTCGGGCCCCACACGCTGCACCACAACGGCAAACACCGGCAGCGCACGACCTAAGCTCGTCCGGTGGAGTTCGAGTGGGCCGAGTTGCGGAAGAGCTGCGTTATCGAGGAGGACGCGGCGGTGCTGGCGCTGAACAAGCCCGCCGGGATTTCGGTGACCGGGGAGCGGCACGACAGCGATATCGTCGAGGCGGCGGCCGCGGTGGGGGAAACGCTGTATCCGGTGCACCGGATCGACAAGGTGACCTCCGGACTCGTGCTGCTGGCCAAGGAGTTGGGCGCGCACGGGCAGCTGACCAGGCAGTTCAACAAGCAGACGGCCGAGAAGGCGTATCTGGCGATCGTGGAATCGACCGGCCTGCCCGATCGCGGCGTCATCGAACTGCCACTCAGTGTCGGCCGCAAGAACCGCGTGCGAATCGCCGCGCCCCGCGAATCCATTCGCGAGCAGGCCGGTCGCTGGTTCGTCGATGACGCGGATCTCCTGGCCACCAAGAACTATCCGTCGACAACCCAGTTCACCACGGTCCTGGGCACGGACACCCACACCGTGCTCGCAGTGCGCCCGATCACCGGCCGCCGCCACCAGATCCGCGTACACCTGGCTTGGATCGGACACCCCATCGTCGGCGACCCCCTATTCGACAAGACCGCCCGATACGACCGCACCTACCTCCACTCCTGGCAACTCGCCCTCGCCGCCCCCTGGCGCACACCCCCAACCCTCACCCTTCAAGCAACCCCAACTCCGGACTTCTGGCACCCCCTCCAACCCATCCCCGACCCTGCCACCCTCCTCCAACACGCCGACGAACTCTTGCGCACCGCCGAATCCCCGCTCCCCCCAACTGAATAGCCCTCACCCGACCCAAACGCTGCACACGGAACCAGACGATTCCAATGCGGCACCCAAAACCGCGCGGCGACAACCAGAGCCGATGTGGCACAGCAGCCACGAGGACCAGCTCTCTCCGGGCCACCCAACCCTGCTCACGTTCTCGCGCGCCGCGTACGGAATGACTGGAAATCCCGGGTACGGCACCAAAATCGCGCAATTCGCCAGAGCGGATATGCCGAGGGAAGGAGACGCCGCCCACGCGAGCGCACTGCCGCGCACGTTCCAGCCCGACGCGCACGGAATATTCCATGCGCGGCAGGCCGAATCACGCACGGCAATCACCGCCGATGTGTCGCGGCTGTCGCGAGAAGGGATCTACGCGGGGCGGCGTCACGGAAGCGGAGGTGCACAGGAGACGATGCCCACGGGCTCACCGCCGCACACCCCACGCGCGGAATGACCAGGAAACTCCGTGCGCGGCAAGATAATTAGTGCGCGGTGATCACGCTCGAGCAACACTACTCAGGCCAGCTCGGGGACCGCCCGAGGATCGCGACGATCTGGTCGAGCATGGAGTCACCGGACCAGGTGACGACCGGTCCGAAAGCGGAGCCAGGGGCCAGGCGGGCCGGACCACCGGGGACGATCTCGGCTACCGATAGCGCGACCGCGAGCAGGTCGTCGTCGAAATGTACTGTGCGGCCGAGGGTTCGGGCGACGTCCCAGGAATGCACGACGTAGTCGATGAAGTGGAAGCTGACTGCCTCGGCTCCGGAGAATTCGAAGGCGCGGGTGAACTCCGGCAGCGGGAAGGACCGGTCGAGCACGCCGTCCTCGGCGAAGGACGCCAGCACATGTTCGGCGGCGGCACGGTAGTCCGCGACCGGGTCATCGCCCAGCGGACGCAGCCGCCACAGCGACAAGTCGCCCTCGCCGCGGGAGGCGGCCGCGAAGCCGTAGTGCTGGGTGATCATGTGCGCCAGCAACCCGTGCAGCGTCCAGCCCGCGCACGGCGTCGGCTTGGCCAAATCGGCGGGAGTCAGCTGGGAAACAACTTCGATGCTGGTGCGCACGGCCTGGGCATTGAGGGCGATCAAATCGACCTGTGTTCCCAGCGATTTAAGGGTCTGCAACTCGGGGGCGGTGTCGGAATCGGTGGTCATCGCTGTCCTCTCGATATATCCAAATTGATAAGCGCATGCTTATCATAAGCTCCTGCTTATCATAAGCCAAGCGGTATTTTCTACCCATGCCGGAAAAGCGCCCCGACCTCGCCGCGATGATCGCGCCGCTCGGCCGCGCCCTCGCCATGGCGGAACTGCCCATACTCGAGCGGCACGGCCTGACCATGTGGGGCTATGTGGTCCTGCTCGGACTCGGCGACGAACCCGTCTACACCCAGGCGGCGTTGGCCAAGAAGATCCGCGCGGACAAGACGCGCATCATCGGCACACTCGACGAACTCCAGCAGCGCGGCCTCATCCAGCGCGACCTCGATCCGGCCGACCGGCGCGCACGCCTGATTTCGCTGACCCCGGCCGGTCGAACCACCCGCGACCAGGCACAACGCGATATCCAGGAGCAGGAAAACCGCCTGCTGTCCCAGCTCTCCGCCGCCGATCGCAAGTCGTTCCTGCGGTCACTGCAGACGCTGTGGGCATCGGTCGTCGACCCGTCGAGCTGACCCGATGTGCGCGCGACCACTTCCGACCCCGCGGCCTTCTACCGGTGGTCAGCCTCATGGCGACGCGTAACCCGCAGGTCATCTAGCCTGTAAACGTGTCGGCACACGACGGCGACACCCTCTGACGCAATGGAGCGATCCCCCAGAGAAAGCGAACGCCGATGATCCTGGTGGCTCAGGTCAGCGATACCCATTTCGATCTCGGCACCCGAAATGCCGAACGCGTCGAGCGGGTCATGGCCTATCTCGCCGAGCTGCGACGCAGGCCCGATGCCATTCTGGTGACCGGCGATATCGCCGATTCGGGTAAGCCCGAGCAATATGCCGAGGCGCGCGTCGCACTCGATGCCGATATCCCCGTCTACGCCCTGCCCGGTAATCACGACGACCGCGCCGCCTTCCGCACGATCCTGCTCGGCGAATCCGGGTCGACCGCGCCGATCAACCACGCACACCGAGTCGGCAATTCGACCGTGGTCCTGCTGGATTCGAGCGTCCCTGGCGAATCCGGCGGCCGACTCACCGAGGAAACTTACGACTGGCTGCGCGGCGTACTCGCCGCCGCACCCGCCGACGCGCCCATTCTCCTTGCGCTGCACCATCCGCCCGCACATCTGTTCAGTCCGGTCATCGATGAGATCTCGCTGGCCGAGCCCGAGAAACTGGCCGAGGTGGTCGCCGCCGACGAACGCATCGTCGGCGTGATCACCGGACATGCGCATTCCGCCGCCACGACCACCTTCGCGGGCCGCCCGCTGCTGATCTCCCCGAGCACCGCGTCCGTCCTCGGCGGGGAGTGGGAACTCGAGCTCCCCCATCGCGTGATGGACTACGCGCCGGATCCGGCCATCGCCCTGCACATCATCGATGAAAATCGCCGCATCACAACGCATTTCCGCAGCGTTGCAATGGGCGGCCGGATCGGCGTGCAGCCGAATTAGCGGCGCACCACCCGTTCGCGGCGGTAGGCGGCCGGGGTCGCGCCGGTCCAGCGCTTGAAGGCGTAGATGAAGGTGGAGGATTCGGCGTAGCCGAGCCGGATGGCCACATCGCTCACCGAAAGCGGTGTGGCGGTGAGCATTTCCTCGGCGAGAGCGCGGCGCACCTCGTCCAGCAGCGCGCGGTAGCTGGTACCCGCGGCATCGAGGTGGCGGCGCAGGGTGCGGGTGCTCATATTGAGATCGCGTGCGACGGAGTCGATTCCGCGCGGCGCGGCGAATCCGTCGGCACCGCCGGGCACGAGGAGTTCGCGTACCTCGGCCGCGATACCGGTGCGGGCTCGGCGTCGATCCACCAGATCACGGCATTGCGCGAGGCACATGGCCCAGGTGTGCTCATTCGCCTGCGGCAGTGGCTGCTCCAGCATGGCCGGATCGATCGTGAACAGGTTGTCCGGCCGTCCGAAACGCGGCCGCACATGAGTGACCTCCATGATCCGATCGACGTATGCCGGCTCGGGAAAACGGAATTCGGCCCTGGTCAGCGGCAGCTGTTTACCGATCAGATCGCTCATGACCTGATGCATGGCGGTCACATCGCGCTCGACCAGGAACTGGCGCACATCGGCCGGAATCGATTCGTCGTGCACCCAGGCGATGAATTCGCCCTCCCCCCATTCCGCGACAGGCAGGCAGAAGGTAAAGCTCAGCTCCAGATAGCGCAGCGCGAACGAGATCGCCTCACCGAGCGTCGGACTGCTGACGCAGGCGAAGCCGAAAATGCCGAAGGTGGTGATCCGATACCGGCGACCGATCTCGATACCGAGCGCAGGCGTATCGGCGAGTTCGCGGACGAGATTGCGGATGACGGCGAGTTCGGTGCGTGCGTCGATCTGCGCGTCCGGATCGTGCAGCATGGCCTCGGTCAGCCCAGTTCCGGCGAGCATGCGCGCGACGGGCACGCCCTGCTCACCGGCATAGCCGACCATGAGTGCCACGCTGGCGATGCCGCGCGGAAAGTTCCAGTCGCGGATGCCCGGATCCTGTACCCGCTCCACAGCGGACATTATGGCCGAAAATCTCGATAGCACCCGTAGCGACTGCTTGCAGGTCGCTCGAAAGGATCATCCCACATACACGACCAGCGGTCTTAGAGTGGAACTCATCTACAGTGCTGTGAGGAGTGCCACATATGACAGCCGGCGAACGACCCTCGGTCATCATCATCGGCGCCGGTTTCGGCGGCGTCGGGATGGCGATCGAATTGCGGCGCAACGGTTTCGACGATATCGCCATCCTGGAGCGCGGCACCGACATCGGCGGGGTCTGGCGGGAGAACACCTACCCCGGCGCGGCTTGTGATGTGCCGTCGCCGCTGTACTCGTTCTCCTACGAGCCCAAGCCGGACTGGCCGCAGCGATATTCCGGACAGGCCGCGATCCACGACTACCTGCGCGATGTCGCCCAGCGGCACCGCCTGCTGGAGGCGATCCATTTCGGCGCCGAGGTGACCGACGCCGAATTCGACGACGCTTCCGGCCGCTGGACCGTACGGACCAAGGACGGCACGGCCCGCACCGCCGACGTGCTCATCTCCGCGGTCGGCCAATTGTCCCGGCCCGCGCTGCCGAATATTCCCGGCATCGATACCTTCACCGGTCAGGCGTTCCACTCAGCCGAATGGGATCACGGCGTCGAGTTGGCCGGTAAACGCGTCGCCTGCATCGGCACCGGCGCCAGCGCCATCCAGTACATTCCGGAGATCCAGCCGCGGGTCGAACATCTCACCCTGTTCCAGCGCACTGCGGCGTGGGTGCTGCCCAAATTCGATACCGACTACACCCCGGTCCAGCACAAACTCTTCGCGCGGCTGCCCGGCGCCCTGCTCGTCGAACGCTTCGGCTGGTGGGCCATCGCCGAATTCATCGCGCTCGGCCTGGTCGAATTCCCGTGGATCGTGCGACTGGTCGCGAAAATCGCGTCGAAACATCTGGAAGTGCAGGTCCCGGATCCGGAACTGCGTGCCAAACTCACCCCCGACTATCCGATCGGCTGTAAGCGCGGCCTGTTCTCCAACGACTACTACCCGGCTCTGCTCGAACCGAACGTGCAGGTCGAGACCGCCGCCATC
Organism: Nocardia sp. NPDC006982; assembly: GCF_042869435.1. Classification (NCBI taxonomy): domain Bacteria; kingdom Bacillati; phylum Actinomycetota; class Actinomycetes; order Mycobacteriales; family Nocardiaceae; genus Nocardia; species Nocardia sp. NPDC006982. The sequence continues at coordinate 26,791 of NZ_JBIAFV010000002.1, forward strand.
ACCGAAATCGTGCCGAACGGCGTGCGCACCGCCGACGGCAAGGTGCATGAGGCGGAAGTTATCGTCTACGGCACCGGGTTCAAGGGCACCGAATTCCTCTGGCCCATGAATATCTACGGCCGCGCGGGCCGCAAGCTCTCCGACGCCTGGCAGGGCGGCGCGCACGCCTACTGCGGCATTACCGTGCCCGACTTCCCGAATCTGTTCCTCGTCTACGGACCGAATACCAATCTCGGCGTCGGCTCGATCATCTACATGATCGAATCGCAGGCCCGCTATATCCGCCAGGCCGTCCAACTGCTCGCCGAACGTCCCGGCCACGTGCTCGAGGTGCGTCCCGAGGCGGAGGAGCTATTCAATACCGCGGTTCAGCAGCGCCTCGCGCGCACACCGTGGAACTTCTGCTCCAGCTGGTATCGCACCGCTTCGGGCCGGATCACGAACAACTGGCCGGGTCCCCAGCTCGCCTATCGCCGTCGCGTCCGCAAGCTGAAGGCCGCCGATTACGAGCTGACCCGGGTCACCTAGCGAGCACAGCGAGCAAATCAACACAGCCTCAAGCACTCCACAGAAAGACCACACGAACTGTCCACACCGATCCTGGCAGACTTGACCCGTGAGTGATCTGCCAGCCCGCCCTACCGAGCGCGGCCCGCTGCGCCCGATCGAATTGGCGGTGGGGGCGGTACTCGGCGGTGCCACCGTCGGCCTGGTCACCGTCGGTGCGCTGATTCCGTTCGCCGCGGCGCTGCAGCTGGTCGCCGCGGTGCCGCTGGCCATGATCGCGCACCGCTATCGGCTGCGCGCCCTGGTCACCGCGACCGGTTCGGCCGTGCTGGTCTGCTTCGTCGCGGCGGGCATCGTGCCCGCATTCGGCATTCTCAGTTCGGCCACCGTCGCGGGCATTATCGGCATAGTCAAACGTCGACGCGGCGGCTTGCCCGCGGTGCTCGGATTGTCGGTAATCGCCGGTCTCGGCTTCGCGGCGTTCGCCGTCGGAACGCTGTTCGTGCTGTCCCGGTCACGGAATCTACTGTTCAACACCATCCGCAGCACCGCCGAGGGCCTGGAGCGGACGGCGGCGCGGCAGCCCCAGCTGGAACCCCTCGGACGCGGAGTCGCCGACGCCGCGGATGCCGCGATCCGCTGGTGGTGGGTCCTGGTCGGCGGTGGTGTGCTGGCGGGCTTCATCGCGACAGCGGTGTTTTCCTGGTTCGTACTCGGCTCGGTACTCGACCGGCTGTCCTGGCTGCCCAGTCGAGACCGGCTCGACGCACCACCCGACGACCGGCCGATCGCGCCGCTCCCGGTGCGACTGCGCGAGGTCGGCTTCCGCTATCCCGGCGCGCCGGTGGATGCGCTATCCGGAATCGATCTCACGGTCGATATCGGCGAATTCGTGGCCATTGTCGGCCACAACGGATCGGGCAAATCGACACTGACCCGGCTGCTGGCCGGACATCCGCCGACTACCGGCGGCGTGGACCGGCCGGGCGCCGCAGGCCTCGGCCATCTGGGTGGTACCGCGCTGGTGCTGCAGCGGCCGGAGAGTCAAACGCTCGGTGTACTCGTCGCCGACGATGTGGTGTGGGGTCTGTCCACCGAACTCGCCGCCGCGATCGATATCGATGGCCTGCTGCGCGAGGTCGGCCTGGACGGTATGGGCGATCGCGAGACCGCAACGCTTTCGGGCGGTCAGCAGCAGCGACTGGCAGTGGCAGCGGCATTGGCCCGCCGCCCCGCGCTGCTCATTGCCGACGAGGCCACCTCGATGATCGATCCGGACGGTCGCCGCGATCTCGTCGCACTCCTGGCCGAACTGCCCAAACGCCATCCGATGGCCGTGGTGCTGGTAACCCATCACGAGGCCGATGCCGCCGCAGCCGACCGGGTGGTGCATCTGGCCGGTGGCCGGACCGTGGAGCGGCTGCCCGCCTGGCCGCGACCGGCCGGCGAGATCCGGCGTCGGCCGATGGGCGAAACAATCCTGCAGCTGAGCGAGGTCCGCCACACCTATAACCGCGGAACACCGTGGGCCGCACCGGCTTTGCACGGCGTCGACCTGACGGTACGGCGCGGCGAGGCGTTACTCGTGGTGGGCGGCAATGGCTCCGGCAAATCGACGCTGGCCTGGATCATGGCGGGATTGATCGAACCCAGTTCCGGCCGTTGTGAATTGGGCGGTAAGCCGATCGCGAAGCAGATCGGCCGGGTGGAATTGGCCTTCCAGCACTCCCGGCTGCAGCTGCAGAAGCAGACGGTCGGCGACGAAATCGCGGACTGGGGCGGCCGGGCCACCGGATCCGGTGCGGTCGGACGCGCACTGGACGCGGTCGGTCTGGATCGCGCACTGGCCGCACGTTCCATCGAGGAACTCAGCGGCGGCCAAGCCAAGCGCGTGGTGCTCGCGGCCATTGTGGCCAGCCACGCGCCGGTCGTCGTGCTCGACGAGCCGCTGGCCGGACTGGACCCGCACGGTCGCGCCGAAATCGTGGAACTGCTTGCCCGCCTGCGCGATTCCGGGCTCACCCTGATCGTCATCTCCCATGACGTGCACGATTTGGCCGCGGTCTGCGACCGGGCCGTACACCTCGAGGCCGGACGCATTCTGGAGACCGATCCGATCCGCGATACCGCGAATGTGCCCACGCACCAGCTGGATTCCCGCACGACAATGCCGGGAACGCGCCCAGGCGATCCGGCCTGGCGACTCGGGAACGGAGGTCGGTAATGAGTACGGTGCTGTTCCGCGAAGTGCCGGTTTCCAGTCCGGTGCACAGCCTCTGGGCCGGAACCAAGATCATCGGGGCGTTCCTGATCAGTGTGGTGCTGATGTTCCTGCCGTCCTGGCCGGTACTCGGCTTGATGGTCGTCTTCGTGATCGCGATCGGGTTGGTGGCCCGACTGCCGCTGAGCACGCTGCCGCGCCTGCCGTGGTGGTTCTGGGCGGCGATCGGCATCGGCGCCCTGCTCAATGTGCCGGTGGGCCGCGACGCCGTGCTGCGCTACACCAATGTCACTGTCTTCGGCCTGATCCTGCTGGCCTCCTCGTTCCTGATCGCCTGGACCACCCCGATGGGCGATATCGCCCCCGCGCTGGCCAAACTCGGCTCCCCACTGCGCCGATTCCGCGTGCCCGTAGACGAATGGGCAGTGGTCATCGCGTTGACATTGCGCGGATTGCCGCTGCTGATGGACGAGATCCGGGTGCTGCGTGCGGCACGCCGACTGCGCCCGAAGGATGGCCTGCTCACTCGCGCCGCCGATAATCCGCTCGTCGATATCCTCACCGCCGCGATGGCGGTATCCAGCCGCCGGGCAACCGAACTGGGCGAGGCCATCACCGCGCGCGGCGGCACCGGCCAGCTCACCGCCCATCCGAGCGCTCCAGGACGCAATGACGCGATCGCGTTGACCATTGTTGTCACGGTCTGCCTCGGCGCGGTCGTCCTGGATCTGCTGACCTGATCGGCGATACTGGCCTCTGTGCGGGACCAAGACGAGGATGTACCTGCCTGGCAACGCAAGACGGAGGGTGAGTCGCGGTTGGCCGCGACACTCGCCGTGGTGGTGATCGTGGTGCTGCAGGTCGCGCCGAAGGAACTTCGCCAACAGCCCGCCTGGCTGGTGCTGCCCGTGCTCGAAGTCCTGTTGCTCGGTGTGTTGGTGGTGGCGAATCCGTTCCGGCTCAACCGGGAAGAGCGCTGGCTGCGCAGCGGCGGCCTGCTGCTGACCGGGTTGCTGAGTCTGGCCACAGCGGTCTCGGCGGGTCGACTGGTGTTCCAACTGCTCAATGGAACTCTCACCGATCCAGTGCAACTACTCGTCTCGGGCGGTTCGGTCTGGTTGACCAATGTGGTGGTGTTCGGACTCTGGTATTGGGAGTTCGATCGCGGCGGACCCGCGGCTCGTGCACATGCGCGAAAGCCGTTGCCGGACTTCCTGTTCGTGCAGATGCAGAGCCCGGACCTGGCCGGACCCGACTGGGAGCCACAGTTCCCTGACTATCTGTATCTGGCATTCACCAATGCGACGGCGTTCAGCCCGACCGATGTGATGCCGATGTCGCGATGGGCGAAGGCGACGATGATGCTGCAATCGGCGATCTCGCTGGTGCTGGTGATCTTGGTGATCGCCCGCGCGATCAATGTCTTGCAGCAGCCCGGATGATGACCGGATAGCGAAGAGCTATAACAAGACTCATCATGTGAGCATTGTTGAATACCCCGAAAAGCATTCCTCTAAACCTTTTGTGCGCGGTACCGTGTCATCGGAGTGCGTTCTCTAGATCACATCGTGGCTCTGCACAGCGTCGGGGGAAGGATTTTTCGTGTGCGGAGCGTTGCTACGGCTTACCAGAACTGATGAAGATTGGACCACCGGAATGATTTTCCGCAAGATCACTGCGGCCGCCGTGCCGATCGTCGCCGCTGTCGCGGTCGGCGCGGGCACTTCGTACGCACAGCCGGATACCGCGCCCGTACCGAACATCGGATACGAGGCAAAACTGGTGGGCGACAAGATCATTACCACGCTGACCGACGGGTCCTTCCAAATGTCGGCGAACACCGTGGATATCAAGGACATCGCGGGCAATACCGTGGTCACGCTGCCGCTGTCGTTCCGGCAGGAGGGCCTGGAGTTCAGCATGCCGCATGAGATCCGCGACGCGGGCCGGGTGCTGGAGTTGACCGCGGTCAAGGACTTCACGACGGCGCGGCAGGCGGCCACGCCCGTCGCGTCGGCACGGGAGAATCTGCGCGCACAGGACAACTTCCTGTCCCAGTTCGGCATTGCCACCGCCATCGGCGGCTTTATCGGCACAGTGATCGGCGCGCTGGTCGGGCTCACCGGCATTATCGGCGGACCGACCGTCATCGCCAGCGTCCTCGCGGGCGCGGGTATCGGCGGGATTATCGGCACACTCGTGGTCGGCGGTCCGGCACTGATCATCGCGGGCATCGATCTGCTCGACACGCTGTCCGCCCCGCCCGGCACCACCAAATGGCAGGACGGTCCGGTCAAGTAAGACCGCGCATCGGCGACGCGGCGCGCAACGAATCATCTCAGCGCGCCGCATCTTTCGTTTATCGTCCGTGGCAACCGGGCGCTATCGGAACACCCGCGAAACGATCGGCGAGGAAGCCCATCGCACCGGCCGCCTCACCGATCGCGGTCGCATTGTGTCCGGGCAGCGCCGAATGCACCGAGGTGAGATCGGCACCCTGTGCGCAGTAGCGCCCGACCAGATCGGTGAAACCGGCGACTGGGATCACATCGTCAGTTGCACTGTGGTACAGGTACATCGGCATGATCGGTGCACTGCCGCCGAGCTCCTGCCGGTCGGTCGCCGCCCGCAATACCGGATGAGACAACACATCCGGCACCGCCGCGAAATCATCCACATGCGCGTTGAAGTACTTCGAAAGGAGATCCGGACCACAGGCCGAGGCGTCCTCGGCGAGGGCGATCCGACCGCGTTCGTTGAGTAGTTCCGCCACACCGGAATTCGGCTCGTTCTTCGCGATAGCGATCAATACCAGCATTGCCAGTCCCGCTTGCACGCCACCATCGACACCATGCGCCACGCTTGTCCAATCGGCGGGCACCCCGCCCGAGGTGATACCGGCGAATTGGATATCGGGCGCGTACTCCGGTTGTATCTGCGCCGCCCACAGCGTCGCGAAGGCACCGCCCGAATAACCCCACGCCCCAATGGGGCTCGCCGGACCGACGCCGTCCGGTGCGAACGCCCGAGCGGCCCGGATGCCGTCGAGCACCGCGCGGCCAGCGTTGACGCCGTCCAGGAATCTGGAGTCCGGCCCCTCGTAATCGCTTGTCACCACCGCCCAGCCGCGGCGCAACGCCTCGGCGATGAACAGTGTGTCGATATAGGTGTTGGCGCCGCCGAGATCCCAGCCGCCTCGCAGCGCGTACGACGGCGCACACCGGGTATCGAGACTGTCCTCGGCAATCTGATACGACAGCAGCGGCCGCTGGCCGGGACCGAACCACGGCCAATTCGGCACCAGCATGGTGGCCATACCGGCGATCGGCGAGCCATTCGTATCGTTGGTCCGGTATTGCACCTGCCAGGCCGAAACCGGAAGCGGCAGACCGTATAGAGCGATCGAGCGGGTCCGCAGCACAGCACCATCGGGCTGCGAAGCCGGATCGACCGCTGCCACGTAGAAGAGGTCCTGATCCGGCGGCGGCACCGCCCTTGCAATCGGCACGCATGCGAACGCCGCGACCGCGAGAACGGTAAAGGTCGATATCGCACCGAATCTCCGGTTACCGCCGACGAATGGTGCAGCCGAAATGTTCATCGCGGCCTCCAGTCTTCCGACGCGACGCGACGCGGAGTGCGCCGGGAACACGTCGGCGCCGACTTCGCGCGGCCTCTTATGAAACCACCGTACTGCCTGATCAGAGGGCCCAGCAACGGTCATCGGCGGGCATCGGCTACGCCGTACGTGTCCGATTTCCGACATGGTTACAGTTGGTGCGGAGCACGCCTGGAGCGCGCTTCGAAAGTGGCTACGCGCAACCGGATCACCGTCGGGACGAACCCCGAACGTGACCGGTACCGAACAGGAGTGAGCTGACCATGCGGCATGGCAACGGACTGGACATTCCCGAAGAACTCGCCGATGTGTGTGCGCCGCACCGCATGGCGGTGATCGTCTACGACATGCAGGTCGGTGTGCTCTCCCAATTACCGGACGGTCCGGAGATCATCGAGCGGGTGGCGCGCGTGGTCGAAGCGGCACGGCGCGGCGGCTATCCGATTATCTTCCTGCGGCATTTCTTCCTGCCGCGCCGCCTGAGCGGCACCTTCGCGCTGCGCATGGCGATGAGCTGGCAGCAGGTCGACAGTGTCGATGACGTGAAATTCATTCTGCAACGCGACACCCCGGCCTTCGAACTGGTTCCGGAGCTGCGGCCAACGGCCGATGAGGTGATCTTCGACAAGACCTCCATGTCGGCCTTCGAGGGCACGCCATTGGCCGCGGTGCTGCGTGATCTCGGCATCGGCGCATATGCGATCACAGGTGTCGCACTGGAGATCGGCATCGCGCCGACAGTCACCCATTCGACCGATTTGGGCTTCGTGCCGGTGATCATCAGCGATGCCGTCGGCGGCCGCGATAAAGAGGCAATGGCGCGCGCCTACGACGATTTCGAATTCCAAGGGCACGCGATGGTCACCGACAGCGCGACCATCATTCCGCTGCTCGCCCGCGAACAGAACTGACCGCGGGAATGGCGGATCGGTACGCCCGGTCCGCCATCGGCGACTCAGCTGTCCTTGCGGACGGCCTTCTTGGCGGCATCCTGCGCGGCGTCGACCTGGCTCGCGAACTTACCGTCGGTCTGCTTGTCGACGAGATCGCCCACCTTATCGATGGCCGTATCCACCTTGTCCGCATTCTGCTGGGCCAGGTCCAGCGCCTTGTTCGCCAGGTTCTTGAAATCCACCGCGCACTCCTCGTTTTCGAGCCGACACAACCGCGAACAAACGATACCGAGCGAACTCCCCGATGACCCGGCAAACCATCAGCGACCGCCGTCACATCTCGCCGAGCCAGGCCGGATGCCAGAGGCGGCCGGTCTCGGTCCAGTTCATGAAGCGCACGGTTCCGCTGAGCTTCGGGGTCACCCACACCGCGGCCTCGCGTTCCTCGGCGGTGAGGTCGTTGTCGAACGGAGTGGTCTTGCGCTCCAATTTGCCGAGCCTTTTGGCCAGATCCCGCATGACCGGCTCGCTGAACCCGGTGCCGACCCGCCCCACGTAATACAGCCTGCCCTCGTGCGGAATGCCGACCAGCAGCGATTTGAAGTTGCGCGCGTCGCTGCGCCGCCAGCCGCCGATCAGGACACGCTGGGTGCGCCAGTTGCGCTGCTTGACCCACGAATGCCCGCGCTTACCGGGCAGATACACCGAATCCTTGCGCTTGGCGACCACACCTTCCAGGCCCTGCTCCTGGCTGTAGCGCAGCGCTTCGGCGCCGGAGCCGTCCAGTCGCGGCGGCACCCGCAGTGACGGCGCGTTGGCGGCGATTGCTTCCAGTACCCGACGCCGATCCGAATACCGTTTGCGGATGAGTGAAGTCCCGTCCAGATACAGCACATCGAAGGCGACGAAGACCGCGCGCGCCGCGTCGGCCTGCAGCAGACCGACATTCGCGACGCCGTGATCGTCGAACACCACGGCCTCACCGTCGAGCACCACATCGTGTCCGGCCAACTCCTCGGCCAGCACCGCCATACCCGGATAACGTTTGGTCACCACATTGCCCGCCCGGCTGCGCAGAGTCAGTGTCCCGGAGTCTATTTCGGCGATCAGCCGGAAGCCGTCCCATTTGGTTTCGAAGCACCACTCGACGTCATCGAGATCGGCGACCTCACCGTGGGTGGCGAGCATCGGATGCAGTCCACGTGGAAAGGGCGCGGGCCCAGCCGGTCTCGGCACGATGAACGCGGCCTCGGGGCCGACCGGACCACTGGACACCCGGTCCGCCTCTTCCTCGGCCGGATTCTGATCGCGCATGAGATGCATCAGCCACTGGGTGCCATTGGTTCGGATCATCGCGTAGCGACCACGCAGTCGCTTGCCGTGGAAGGTGACGATGACCTCGTCCTCGCGCCATTTCTCGGTTTCATAGGTGCCGGAATCCCAGATCGTCATTTCCCCCGCGCCGTACTGGCCCTTCGGGATGGCACCGTGGAAGTCCAAGTATTCCAACGGATGATCCTCGGTGTGCACGGCGAGCCGGTTCTGATCCGACGAGGTCGGCGGACCCTTCGGAACAGCCCATGACACCAATACGCCGTCGCGTTCGAGCCGCACGTCCCAATGCAGCCGCCGCGCGTGGTGTTCCTGGACGACGAACCGATCATTCGCCCCGGGGGTAGGCGTTTCGGACGGCACCGGTTCCGGGGTCGCCGAGGCATCGCGCATCGAGCGATATTTCGTCAGCGCATCGCTGTTCGAACCGGCCGGATCCAATTCGGCGAGCAGATCGCCGTCATCGCGCCAGCGCGCGAGCACTTCATCGAAGCGCAAGTGCCGCAGCTTCTTCCGGCTCTCCAGCTCGGCCCAGGTGCGCGGTGCGGCCGCATTCGGCTCGGTACGGCCGCGCAGCGAATACGGTGCGATGGTGGTCTTGGACGGATTGTTCTGGCTCCAGTCCAGGAAGACCTTTCCGCCGCGCGCCGATTTCGCCATCGTCGCGGTGACCAGATCCGGGTGCAGCTTTTCGAGATTCGTCGCCACCTGCTTTGCCACGGTGGACGCACCGCCCGGACTCAACTCCCGATCCAGCGGCACATAGATGTGAATTCCCTTGCTACCACTTGTCACCGGGAAGGCGTGCAGCCCGATCCCCTCGACCATCTCGCGCACCGCCAGCGCGACCCGCGCGCATTCGGCCAGTCCCGCACCCGGCCCCGGATCCAGATCGAAAACCAACCGGGTGGCGTAGCCGACCTTGTCGCCGTCGAAACGCCATTGCGGCACATGGACTTCCAGCGCCGCCTGCTGCCCGATCCAGGCCAGTCCGGCCTCGGAATCGATGACCGGATAGACGACCTTGCGGCCGGAATGCTCGATCGTGTGGCGCTCCAGCCACGACGGTGCGTGCTCAGCGAGATTCTTTTCGAAAAAGGACGATTCGTCGACCCCGTTGGGCCAGCGCTTCCGGGTGACCGGCCGCCCGGCGATATGCGGAAGCATCGCGGGCGCGATGGCCGAGTAGTACGCGATGACCTCACCCTTGGTGGTTCCGGTCGCCGGATACAGCACCTTGTCGAGGTTGCTCAGCTCAACCTCGATGCCCGGCCGGCCCGGGCTGCCACCGAATTCCCGGCGGGTCACCATAAATGAAGTTTAGGGGCGGGGACCGACAGATATCGGCCCCCGCCACAGATCAGGCCTGCGGCTGTCCCGGCTCTTCGGGCTCGGGAGCCGGCTTGGGAGCCGGTGGCACGGACGGCTCCTCAGCCGCGGCCGTGGGCGGCTCCGGCGCGGGCGGCTTCGGTGCGGACGCGGGCGGCTCCGATGCGGAGTGGTCCGTCGGGACCGCCTTCTTGGCGGCCTGCTGCACCTTGCCGATCTTGTCGGAGTATTTGTGGCCGGTCTTCTCGTCGATGAACCCACCGGCCTTGTCGACCGCATCGTAAATTTTGTCGGCGTTCTCGGCTGCCGCGTCCCTGCCCTTGCCGACCAGGCCTTTCAGGGTGTCCACGAGACTCATGCCTGCATTCCTTCCTGTCGACGAACCTAGGTATTCACCCAATATCCTCCCACCAGGAATCCCGGCTCGGCAGGTCATTGGGGTCGATGCGCTGCCCGGGCATCGGCACCGCCACCGCGGTACCGGCCGCCCGTGCCGCCGCGACCATCCGGCGCACCGGCTCCGACCACCCGTGGAATGCCAGGTTGAAGGTCGCCCAGTGGATGGGCACCAGCAGTCCGTGTCCCGGATCGCCGACGCCGAGGTCGGCATGTGCGCGAACCGCCTCCTCCGGGTTCATGTGGATGTCCGGCCAGGCCTCGTCGTAGGCGCCGATCGGCAGCAGCGTCAGATCGAACGGTCCGAGCGCGGCCCCTGCCTCCGCGAAAGCCTTGGTGTATCCGGTATCACCGCCGAAGTAGACCCGCCGCGTCGGACCGATGATGGACCAGGACGCCCACAGTGTGGTGTTGCGCATCAGGCCACGTCCGGAGAAGTGCCGCGCCTCGGTGCAGGTGAGCACCAGATCCGTACCGTCGCGCTCACGCCCCAGCGAGGCGAGGGAAACCGAACCACCCCAATCCAATTCGACGATCCGATGTTCGGGCACGCCCCAGTGCCGCAGATGCGCGCCGATGCCGATCGGCACCAGGAAGGGCGCGGCCTGCCCAGCCACCAGCTGACGGATCGTCGCCTTGTCCAGATGGTCGTAGTGATCGTGCGAGATCAGCACCGCATCCACCTGCGGCAGTTCCGACAGCGGCGTCGGCACCGGATGCAGCCGGGCCGGACCGACCAGCGCGGACGGCGAAACCCGTTCGCTCCAAACCGGATCGGTGAGAATCCGGTAGCCGTCGACCTCGATGAGCGCCGATGCGTGCCCGTACCAGGTGACCGCGAGATCGGCGGCCTCAGTCGGCACGTCGGGGGTGGCCAGCGGAACCGCATTGCGCGGACGACCGGCATTACGCCGGGTCAGCGCCGAAATCAGCAGGGACGGAGCGGCTCCCGAGACGAACTGGGTGCTCGGCTCGGTGTTGTGGAACTGCCGATTGCGATAGCTCACCGCGCCGGTGGCATAGGGCGCAATGGCATTGATGGAGGCGCCGATCGCCGACGGGATGTCCCAGACCGCGCGCACCACCCACGCGAGGCCGAGTGCACCGGCGGCAATGCCCACTATCTTCTTCGGATTCATTTATCGCCCCACGAATTTCGCCGCGCGCTTCTCTGCCCTGGCCAGCCGCCCCTCCTGGGCGTCCTGACTGGTCCACGCCGCCTCGAGCGCCGCACGCTGCTGCGCGCTCTCCGGATCGCGGGTGCCGTCATCGTTGAGCTCCAACTTCATATGCCGCAGCGACAGCGGGGCCAGCTGGGCGATCGATTTGGCCCAGGCCTGTGCGTCGGCCAGCGTGCCGAGTCGGTTGGCGAAGCCGAAGGCGTAGGCATCGGCGGCCGATACCGATTCCGCGCCGAGCAAAATGGTCCGGGCCGGGCCACCGCCGATCAGCGATGCCAGCCGCCGCACGGTCCAGCGGTCCACGGTGATGCCGAGCTTGGCGGCCGGAATGGCGATATAGGCGTCGGGTTCCATGACCCGCAGATCCGAGGCCAGCGCGATCTGCACGCCCGCGCCGAGCGCACCGCCGTTGATCGCCGCGATCACCGGAACCGGCACGGATTCGATCGTGTGCAGCATGTCGGGCAGGGCCGTCAGGAATTCCTCCGCGTAGACCCCGGACAGGTCCGCGCCCGCGCTGAAGAGGGATCCCCGACCGGTGAGCACAATCACCTTGGCTTCCTCGGCCGCCGTCAACACTGCTTCGCGGAGCCGAGTGACGAGTTCGAAGTTCAGCGCGTTACGCCGTTCCTCGCGCTGTAGTTCGATAGTGACGACATCGCCATCGCGGCTAACGTCGAGCATGCATCCTCCCCAACTGACCGGTTCGAGTGGTTACATCAACTCTGCCACAGGTGGCCGAACATACCGACCAAGCCGATACGATCTCGGTTTGTGCCGACAGACTTCCCCATCCTGGTGATCGGTGCTGGTCAGGCCGGGCTGTCGGCCGGTCACCACCTGCAGCGCATCGGATTGCGCCCGGAACGGGACTTCCTCATCGTCGATCACGCACCGGGACCCGGCGGGGCCTGGCAGTTTCGGTGGCCATCGCTCACCCTGACCACCGTCAATCGGGTACATGACCTACCGGGCATGTCCTTCGCCGAGACATTGCCCCCGGATTCCGACGCCGTGCCGGCGGCCACCGCGGTGCCGCACTATTACGAGTTGTACGAGAAGAGATTCGATCTGCGGGTGCGCAGACCGGTCTCGGTGACCGTGGTCTGCGACCGCAATACCGACGGAAGCCCCTGTGCCGCAGGGCCCGATCTCGCGGCGGGTCGGGGCACGACGCTGAATGTCGAGACCGATACCGCGGGCACGATCCGGGTGCGTGGCCTGATCAATGGCACCGGCACCTGGGAACATCCCTTCATTCCGCGCTACCCGGGTGCGCAGACCTTCGCCGGACGCCAGCTGCACACCCGCGACTACCGCACCGCCGACGAGTTCGCGGGCAAGCATGTCGTGGTGGTCGGCGGCGGAGTGTCGGCCGTTCAGTTGTTGGATGAGATCTCGCAGGTCACCACCACTACCTGGGTGACTCGTCGCGAGCCGGTATTCCGTGACGCGCCGTTCGCCGAGGAGGACGGCCGCGCGGCCGTCGCCATAGTGGAGGATCGGGTGCGGCACGGTCTGCCGCCGGGTTCTGTGGTTTCGGTCACCGGATTGCGGCTCGACGATCGACTGCGCGCCGCACGAGCTCGCGGGGCGCTGCAGCGGCATCCGATATTCGCGAGCATCGAACCGGATGGGGTGCGCTGGCCCGACGGTACGTTCCAGCACGCAGACGTGATCCTGTGGGCGACCGGATTCCGCAGTGCCCTGGATCATTTGGCCCCACTACGCCTGCGCGGTCCGGGCGGCGGCATCACCATGACCGGCCGCCTCGCCACCCAGGTAGCCGTCGACCCGCGCATCCACTTGATCGGCTACGGCCCGTCCGCGAGCACCATCGGCGCCAACCGAGCCGGGCGCGCCGCCGCCCAAGAGCTGACGGCCCACCTCGGCCTGCGCTGAAGTTCTAGAGGAGTCCGGCGGTGAAAGTGGTCGGATCGGGGCCGATGCGGGCGCCCGTGTCGAGTGCGTTGATGGCGTTCATCTGGTCGCGGGTGAGTTCGAAACCGAAGACGTCGAAGTTGGCGGCGATGCGGGACGGGGTGACCGACTTCGGGATGACGACAATGCCCTGCTGGAGGTGCCACCGGATGAGTACCTGGGCCGGGGTGCCGCCGACCTCTTGGGCGATGGAGACGATGGTGTGATCATCGAGCAGCGTGCCCTGCCCGAGCGGACTCCACGCCTCGGTGGCAATGGCATTCGCATCGTGGAAGGCGCGCAGCTCGCGCTGCGCCAGCCGGGGATGCAATTCGACCTGGTTGACGGTCGGAATCTCGCCGGTCTCGCCGATGACCCGCTCCAGATCGGCCACAGTGAAGTTCGACACACCGATCGAACGCACCCGGCCCTGCGCCTTCAGTGTCTGCAGGGCCTTGAAGGTCTCGATGAAGCGATCGGCCTGCGCCACCGGCCAGTGGATGAGATAGAGATCGAGGTAGTCCAGGCCGAGCCGAGCCATGCTGGCGTCGAAGGCGCGCAGCGTGGAGTCGTAGCCCTGGTCGGAATTCCACAGCTTGGTGGTGAGATAGACCTCGTCGCGCGGCAGCCCGAATTCCCGGATGGCGCGGCCGGTGCCCTCCTCGTTGCCGTAGATCGCGGCGGTATCGATGCTGCGATAGCCCGCCTCCAGCGCGGCGGTGACGACCGGCTGGACGTCCTCCGGCGGTACTTGGAACACACCGAAGCCGAGCTGCGGGATTACGTTCCCGTCGTTCAGCACGATCGAGGGAATGGCGCTGGTCTCGCTTCTGAAGGTCACATTCCGACCGTAGAAGTGCCGCGCCGCGTCGTCAACGAGAACCCCTGGTGTGTTGACCTCCGGTTTTCCTCGCGGGATCGCGTTTGTGCTGGTTACCGAGGGTCGTCAGGACCGACCGAGGCGGCGATAGCGGGTATGGCGGGAGGCGCGGATCTCGTCGAGCGGACGGGCACGCAGCCCGGTGAGCTCTTCGGCGATGGCGGCGACCATGCGGCGGGCGAAGTCGACCGGTTCGTCGGCGGCGTCGGGAAATTCCGGGACGATGCGGTCGACGACACCGTCGGCGAGCAGGTCGGTGGCGCGGATGCCCTGTGCGTCGGCCAGTTCGGGGGCGTGCTCGGTATCGCGGTAGACGATGGCACTCGCCCCTTCCGGCGGCAGCGGCGCGAGCCAGCCGTGGGTGGCGGCCAAGACTCGGTCGGCGGGCAGCAGCGCCAATGCGCCGCCGCCGGTGCCCTGACCGAGCAGGACCGAGACCGTCGGGGTGTCGAGCGTCACCAGATCGGCTATGCAGCGGGCGATTTCGGGGGCGAGCCCACGCTCCTCGGCCTCCTTCGACAGGGCCGCACCGACCGTGTCGATCACCAACACCAGCGGCAGCCGCAATTCCTCGGCCAGCGCCATACTGCGCCGGGCCTCGCGCAATGCGGCGGGTCCCATGGTGTGTTCGCCCTGCTGCCCCGAGCGGTCGTGACCGAAAACAATGCACGGCTGCCCACGAAAACGGGCCAGCGCATGCACCATGGTGCGATCGGATTCGCCCTGCCCGGTGCCGCTGAGCGGAACCCGTTGCGTCACATGGCGCAATAGGTCACGGATACCGGGCCGACCTGGGTGGCGCGAGATCTGAACCGATTCCCAAGCCGGAACATCCGCGGCCGCATTCCCGGTCCTGCGCACCGGCGCGGCCCAACCGGGTTCCGCCGCAACAGGATCCGGCACACCACTGAGCACACTCAACGCACGATGCGCGATCCGGCGGAACACCGAAACCGGCAGCACACCATCGATCACGCCGCTGCGGTACAGATTCTCCGCGACCTGCACACCTGCCGGAAAATCCCTGCCGTACAACGCTTTATAGACGCGCGGACCGAGAAAGCCGATGAGTGCGCCGGGTTCGGCGAAGGTGATATGCCCCAGCGAACCCCAGGACGCGAAGACGCCGCCCATCGTGGGATTGCGCAGATAGACCAGATACGGATGCCCGGCCGCCTTGTGCGCCGCGACCGCACCCGCGATCTTCACCATCTGCACGAAAGCGACTGTGCCCTCCTGCATTCTGGTACCGCCGGAGGTCGGCGACGCAACCAGGGGCAGGCCGAGTTCGGTGGCGCGCTCGACCGCCGAGACGATGCGCTCGGCCGCGGCCACCCCGATCGAACCCGCCAGAAATCCGAACTCGCAGGCGATTACGGCCACGCGTCGACCACGCAGCAGACCTTCGCCGGTCAGCACCGCCTCATCTGTGCCGGCCGCCAGCTCAGCCTTGCGCAGATCCTCGCGGTATCGCGGGGATGCGGCCACCGTCACCGGTGGCCGATCCCAGCTGATAAACGAGTCCGAGTCGAGCAGTTGCCCGAGCAACTCCCGCGCCGAAATCCTCACCGAGCGAGCCTAGGGGATGGCAGCCGGCGGAGCCGGCGGGGTGGGTAAGGCTCAGCCACTCGATTCGGGGCCGACGCGACAGACGCGAACGCTCAGTAGCCCTGCATGACCTTGCGTAGGGCGTACTCGGTGAGCGAGACCAGCGCCTGCTTGGCGGGTTCGCGCCGGCGGGCGTCGATGGACAGGATCGGCACATCCGCAGGCACCGCAAGGGCCTGACGGATGTCCTCGATCGGATACCGCGGTGCGTCGTCGAATTCGTTGAGCGCAACCAGGAACGGTAGATTGCGCGCTTCGAAGTAGTCGACGGCCGCGAAGCTGTCCTCGAGTCTGCGGGTGTCGACCAGCACCACGGCGCCGATGGCGCCGCGGATCAGGTCGTCCCACATGAACCAGAAGCGGTACTGGCCGGGCGTGCCGAACAGGTACAGAACCAGATCGTCGGCGAGGCTGATCCGGCCGAAGTCCATCGCCACCGTGGTGGTCGACTTCATCGGAATACCGGTCAGATTGTCGATTCCGGTACTGGCATTGGTCACCAATGCCTCGGTGCGCAGCGGAACGATCTCCGAGACGGCACCCACCAACGTGGTCTTACCGACACCGAAGCCGCCAGCGACCACGATCTTCGCCGAAGTCGGTTTGCTGGTGCGGGTATCGACCTGTGCCGTCGAATCAAATACGCCGGAGTCCACTGAGAACCCTTTCGATCAGCTCGCGACGTTCATCGTCGCTGGAATCGTCTTTCAAAGTCGCCGAAACTCGCACATGCCCGGCCTCGATGAGGTCGGCCACGAGCACGCGGGCCACCCCGATGGGTATACCCAAACGCGCTGCCACTTCAGCAACGGACGGCGATTCTCTGCACAACTCCACGATGGACGTCTCGATGTTGGTCAGTTCGAACTGCCGCTCCAGGGCGACCGGATGCGATGCGACAAGTGCCTCCAACGCCAACTCGACCGCGGGCCTGGTTCGGCCCGCAGTCAAGGAGTACGGGCGAACGAGACTCGGCTCGGCGCTCCCCATGCGGTGATCGTCTATGTCCATCCCACCATCAGGAACCCATCGTGACGCGTGGCGTGGCCTGCACCGTCTGGCCGACACGCTCGACCAACAGGGCCATTTCGTAGCCCACCTGGCCGATATCGCAGGAAGTATTCGTCAGCACCGCAAGATACGAGCCGTCGCCGACTGCCATGAGTAGCAGGTAGCCGTGCTCCATCTCGACTACCGACTGCAGCACGGTGCCGCCCTCGAATAGATTCGAGACGCCTACCGAGAGGCTGGCCAGTCCGGCGGTAACGGCCGACAGCTGTTCGGCACGGTCCACCGGCAGCTGCGCGCTCGCCGCCATGAGTAGGCCGTCAGCCGAGACCAGGACGGCATGAGCTACGCCAGGAACCTCGTTGGCGAAGTTCGAAACCAGCCAATCCAGCTGACGATTCGTACCACCTAGATCGGGGTTCATCGGTCTCCTTTATCTCCGGTTAGGTTCATTGCCTTCATTGCGCGGCCATCCCGGACGCCCTGCTGGTGACGACTCAAGCTGGACCTGATCGTTTCTGGATCGCGACGCGGCGCGCGATCGGCGTTGCCGGTGACACCGCCGGGGACCAGCCTCCCGCCCGGATTGCGTTGAGGCAACCCGGCGGCCGTCTTTGTTTCGGCCTGGGCCTCGCTGGCGCGGCGGGCCGCCTGCCAGCCCTCGTCGCCGGGTGATTCGAAGGAGGCAGCAACTTGGGACCGGTCCTGGTTGGGATCCGATAGCCACGCCGACATCATTTCGGCGAAGATCGGTGTCCCGCCCATCACCGAATCAGAGTCGACGGCTGGCTGCAACCTGGTCTGGAAGAACGACGCCGCCTTTTCCGGATCGGGCTTGAAGCTGTGCCGGCCCGGATCGCGCGGTGCGGTCGTCGCCCCGCTCTCGGACATCGCGGGTGTCTCACCGCCGGCCGCGGGCTGGGCCGCACCACGATCCCGTCGCGGCAGACCGACACCCGGCGGAACTTCCTTGCGCGGCAGCACGGTCGCTCCCGGATCGCGCTGCGGCAGACCGGTAGCAGCCGACTCCCGCTGCGGCAGGCTGTCGCGGGAAGGTAGCAGACCGTCGCGCTGGGGCAGGCCGCTCGGCGTCCCGCCCGACTGACGCTGCGGCAGACCGGTCGGAGCCTCACGCTGCGGCAAACCGTTCGCGGGTGACTGACGCTGTGGCAGACCGGTGGCACCGGACTCCCGCTGCGGCAGACCGCCAGAAGCGGAATCCCGCTGCGGCAAGCCCGAACCGGTGTCCCGCTGCGGCAGGCCATTCGAGGCCGAATCGCGTTGCGGTAGACCGCCGGTGCTCTCACGCTGCGGCAGACTGCTCAACGGATCACGCAACGGATCACGCTTCGGCAGGCCACCGGTGCTCTCACGCTGCGGCAAACCGCCCGTGCTCTCACGCTGCGGCAGACCACCCAGAGCATCACGCTGCGGCAGACCACCGGAAGCGGAATCCCGCTGCGGCAAGCCCGAACCGGTGTCCCGCGGCGGGATACCGGTCACGCGGGACTCACGCTGCGGCAGACCATTCGATGCGGAATCCCGTTGCGGTAGACCGCCGGTGCTCTCACGCTGCGGCAAGCCACTGGCGCTTTCACGCTGCGGCAAACCGCCAGAGCTCTCACGCTGCGGCAGACTGCTCAACGGATCACGCAACGGATCACGCTTCGGCAGGCCACCGGTGCTCTCACGCTGCGGCAGGCCACCGGTGCTCTCACGCTGCGGCAAACCGCCCGTGCTCTCACGCTGCGGCAGACCACCCGTGCTCTCACGCTGCGGCAAACCATTCGGCGTTTCCCGCTGCGGCAGACCGCTCGCAGGCGACTGACGCTGCGGCAAACCGGTCGCGCCCGGCTCCCGCTGCGGCAGACCGCCAGCGGCCGAATCCCGCTGTGGCAGGCCACCGGCGGCCGAATCCCGTTGCGGCAGTCCGGTCGAACCAGGCTCACGCTTCGGCAATCCACCCGACGCATCACGCTGCGGCAGACCCGATCCGGTATCGCGCGGCGGCACGCCGCCTGCACCCGGTTCGCGCTGCGGCAGACCGTTCAGTCCCGACGCACGCTGCGGCAGACCGCCCGCGCCCTCGCGCGGCGGCGCACCGTTGCTGCCCGGCTGACGCTGCGGCAGACCACCACTGGGCTGACCGCCCTCCGGCACACCATTCGTGCCGGGCTGACGCTGCGGCAGTCCACCCGAGTTCAAATTCCGCGGCGGCAGACCGCCACCGGAAACCGTCGGCTCGGCGCCCGGCCGACTCGGCGGCGGACCGCCCGGAGTGACATTGCGTCTCGGCAGATTCGCCGCGGCGAGCTTGCCGCGCTGCGGACCGCTCGGTGCCTGTCCGGCCGATGGGCGCAGGGTCGGATTCGGTTGCGCCGGTTCCTGACGCAGCCCGGAGGCGCCCGAGGACATGGTCGAGCCGGGCGAACGCTGTGGTAGCCCGCCCGCCGTCGGGATCGGACCACTGCCCGCTGCCGGTGCCGGACTGCTCGTCGAAATCGGTCCGCTCACACCGGGATCGACGGTGACCATGACATTGCCACCCGGCGTCCTGGTGATCGCGCGCATCTGCATCGATGCCGCGGCGGACTGCCGTTGCGGAGCGGCCGCGGCGACCTGCGGTGCGGCCTGCGGCATCGCCGTGGTCTGGCCCTGTCCGAGCACGATCAGACCGGCCGGGACCTGCACGGTGACCGTGACGCCTGGATCGCGTGCGGTATCGAAGGTCGGGCGCAGGCGCACGGTGAGTCCGTGGCGCTCGGCCAACCGGCCGACCACGAAAAGACCCATGTGCCGCGCCGTGTCCGGACCCGGCTCGGCGGTCTGCTCGAGCCGCCGGTTGATATCGGCCATTTCACTGGGCGGCATACCGATGCCGCGGTCCGCGACCTCGATGAGCATGCCCTGGTCGTGTCCCTGCGCGAAGGTGAACTTCACGTCGGTCTCCGGCGGCGACGCGCGTAGCGCATTGTCCAATAGCTCGGCGAACAGGTGCGCCATATCCGAGGCGGCGGGCTCGACCAGCGAACCACGCGGTGTCGCACCGAGCTTCACGCGTTCGTAGTCCTCGACCTCGGAGATCGCCGCACGCAGCACGTCCGCGATCTCGACCGGCGCGGACTTGCTGCGCCGCTGCCGGGTACCGGCGAGGATCAGCAGGTTGTCACCGTTACGGCGCATACGAGCCGCGAGGTGGTCCAGCCGGAACAGGTTTTCCAGCAGGCGCGGATCCTTCTCGTCGTACTCCATCGCCTCGATCAGGCTGAGCTGATGGTCGACGAGAGACTTGGAGCGCCGCGCCAGGGTTTCGAACATGTCGTTGACCTGGACACGCATCTGCGCCTGGTCACTGGCCAAACGCAGCGCCTGGCCGTGGATATCGTCGACGGCGCGGGCCAGCTGACCGATTTCCTCGTGGCTGCGGATCGGCATCGGCTCGAGCGGCACATCCTCGGGGGACGCGCCGTTACGCAGCTGGGCGACCTCGTGCGGCAGATCGCTCTCGGCCACGCGCAGCGCGGCCAGACGCAGCCGGTGCAGCGGCACGATCATCGAGCGCGCGACGAACACCGCGAGCAACAGCGCGGCGAGAATGGTCGCGATGACGACCGCGGTATAGGTCCACGCGCCGGTGTTGGCGTTGGACACCAGCGAACTCATCGCCGAGTCGATGTCCTTGGTGGACTTGGCGACCACGCGCTCGTAGACATCGAGGCTGCCGGTGAGCGAGTTCTTCAGATCACCGACCGGGATCTTGCCGGACTGGGCCTCCGGGCTGGTCAGCAGTGAGATCCGGTTATCGATACCGGCCCGCAGATCGGCGATCGAGGTATCGCCATCGGAAAAGCGGTGGGCAAGCACGTTGAGCATCGCCCGCTCGGTATTGGCCGCGGTGATCGCGCTCTGCACGCCCGCCGCCGAACCGCGCAGCACCTCGGGGAATGCGGCGACCTCAGCGACCAGCGCGTAACGGGTGTTCAACGAGTCGACCAGCCGCAGCTTCGCCTGTTCGATGGCCTGATCACTGACCTGGCCGACCGTGGACTCCACAATGTGCACACTGTCGTTGCGGACCCTGTCGATCGTCCCGATGACTTCGGCCGGGGTCTGCGTCGAGACGTTCTTGCCCTGGGCGCGCACCGCCTTGGCCTGGGTGATCATGTCTTCCAGCGCGCCGCGCGCGCCGGCAACACCGTCGACCTTGCCGACCGACTGCTCGGCATCGGCGATGACCTTGTCGAGGTCGGCCAGGTTCTTGTCCGACACGATCGACACGTTCGGCATGATCGAAATCATCTGCGAACCGGCGGTCGTCGCCGTCTGCGCACTCAGCGCGGTGACGGCAGGAATCGCCTCGATGTTCTTCGCGGCGGCGTCCAGTCGGTTCGCCTCGGCGAACTCGGTGGTAATCCTGGACACGCCGAGCCCAACCGCGACTGCCAGCGGAACGGCCAGGACCGCCGTAACCTTCCAGCGCAGGTCCCAGTTGCCGAGCGCCCAGCGTTTGCTGCCGGACCTTGCGGCGTCACGCATCTCCCACTCACTTTCCAAACTGGCCCCAACCACGTGCCATCAGCGAACCTAGACAATCGCATGCTGGCTCGACAGGCAGAGCTGGCCGAGGAACTGCGGCTGGCCGAGAAATTGCGTCTACGACGGCCCAAATAAGTGACATCAGATTCTAACGGATCAATAACAGCTTGGGTGACGTTGAGTATAGCTACGGGCCTTGACCTGCCGATAGCTGGCAAAACCAAAGGTCGCGGCACCCACCCGGGCGTCGCGTGAAGTCTGCCACAATCGTGCTGATCTATCGAGGCGGGCATCGAGGCGAGGCTAGGGAGTCACGGGATTGACGGAAAACCAGACGTACCGGCCGGTCTATCAGACCAGCTTGGTCGATCCCGCTGAGTTCTGGGCCGAGGCGGCCGAGGCGATCGATTGGGTGACCCCGCCGGCCCACATCGTCGACACCACGGCTCGCTCGATGGCCAGGTGGTTTCCGGATGCTCGCCTCAACACCTCCTTCAACGCCCTCGACCGGCATGTGCACGGCGGCAACACTCCGGACGAAGCAAGCCGGGCCGATCAGCCCGCCCTAATATACGACTCCGCTATGACCGGCACCAGAGGCGTTTTCACCTACGCCGAACTACTCGCCGAGGTGGCCGAGTTCGCCGGTGCGATGGCACGTTTGGGTGTCGCCGCGGGCGACCGCGTGGTCATCTACCTGCCGATGATCCCCGAGGCGGTGATCGCCATGCTGGCCTGCGCCCGCATCGGCGCGGTGCATTCGGTGGTCTTCGGCGGCTTCGCCGCACCCGAGCTGGCCGCCCGCATCGATGATGCCGAACCTGTGTTGATCATCACTGCCTCGGGCGGGCTGGAGCCGGGCCGAACGATCGACTACCCGCCGATCGTGTTGCAGGCCCTCGACCTCGCCGAGACGAGCGCACCGCGTCACGTGATCGTCAAGCAGCGACCGGAATTTCCGACCATCCACTTCCCCACGCCACAGCCCGCCACCGAATCACTGCCGAGTTCCACCCAGACCGTCGCGGCGCAATGGCTCGATTGGGCAGACGCGGTGCGCGATGCGCAACCCGCCGATCCGGTTCCGGTCGCCGCGACCGATCCGCTCTATATCCTCTACACCTCCGGCACGACCGGGAAGCCCAAGGGCGTGGTCCGCGACAACGGCGGACATGCGGTCGCCCTGTCCTGGTCCATGCGCAATATCTACGACGTCGGGCCGGGCCAGGTGATGTGGGCCGCCTCGGATGTCGGCTGGGTCGTCGGACATTCGTACATCGTCTACGCGCCGCTGCTCGTCGGCGCGACAACGCTGCTTTACGAAGGCAAACCGGTCGGGACACCGGATGCGGGCGCGTACTGGCGGGTGGTCGCCGAGCACAACGTGCGGGTGCTGTTCACCGCGCCGACCGCGCTGCGCGCCATTCGCAAGGCCGATCCGGACGCCGCTCTCGCCCACGGCCACGACCTGTCCTCGCTGCGCGCATTGTTCTGCGCCGGTGAGCGTTTGGATCCGGCCACCTACGAGTGGGCCAGCGAAACACTGCTCGCCGATCGGCCCGACTGCCCGGTGGTCGACCACTGGTGGCAGACCGAGACCGGCTGGCCGATCTGCGCGAATCTACTCGGCCTGCAGCAACTTCCGATCAAGGCGGGTTCGGCGTCGGTGCCGGTACCCGGCTTCCGGCTGCGGGTGCTCGATGCCGAGGGCAATCCGGTCGCACCGGGCACCGAAGGCAATATCGTCATCGGCCTGCCACTACCACCAGGGACACTAACCGGGCTATGGCGCGATGAAGACCGCTTCCAACGCTCCTATATGTCGGCGTTCCCGGGTCACTACCTCACCGGCGACTCCGGATACTTCGATGACGACGGGTACCTCTACGTGCTCGGCCGCAGCGACGATGTGATCAATATGGCCGGGCACCGGCTCTCGGCGGGCAGCATCGAGGCCGCCATCGCCGGACACGAAGCCGTCGCCGAATGCGCGGTTATCGGCCTGCCCGACGAACTCAAGGGCCAGCGGCCGATCGCCTACGTGGTACTCAAGTCCGGCGTCGAGATCGATCCGGACCGCCTGCGCGACGAACTGATCGCCCGGGTGCGCGAGCAGATCGGCGCGATCGCCACCCTGCACGACGCCGTCGTCGTCACCGCGCTGCCCAAAACCAGGTCGGGCAAGATCCTGCGCAAGACGATCCGGCAGATCACCGCGGGCGATACCTACGAGGTGCCGTCCACCATCGAAGATGCCTCGGTGCTCGCCGCACTCGAGGTCCAGATCCGGGCCAGCCGCCCGCAGGAGCCCGGCCCGGAAGTCGTTGCACCCAACGGCGATCCGATTGTGCCGTCATAACTTTGCGATTGCATTGCGTTTCACCCCTTAGAGAATCCTCAGGGATAATTCACACATGCGCCAGTGCGGGGCAATAGCGTCTAGGGCGCTGGATCCACAGCACCCTCGAAGCATCATGACCCCGAAAATCTGGAGGCACACCCCATGAAGCTCTTCCGCAGTCGCCCGGCCGTCGCCGCTCTCGCCGCAGGCGGCATGGCCAGTGTGGCCGTGTTGCTCTCCCCGGCCATCGCGGCCGCGGATCCGATGACGCTGGCCGGGCCGCTGCTGACCTCCGACTGCTCCTTCGCCCAGGTCGATGCGGCGCTGCACGCCAAGGCCCCGCAGCTGGCGGCGATGCTCGACTCGAACCCGACCCAGAAGGCCGAACTGCAGCGCAAGTTCGATCAGCCGGTCGAACAGCGTCGCGCCGAACTCCAGGCGGCGATCAACGAGAACCCCGGCGCCGCGCAGGACGCCGAGAACGACCCGCGTGCATCCGGGCTGGCCGAGACCATCCGCACCGTGGCCGAAGCCTGCCACAGCTACTGAGCTCATCAGTCGGCCCGTCATCATCGGAGATGATCGGCAACACCTGTCGGTGTGGACGGAAGATCGGGGAGTCCGGCGAGCACAATGAGTGATGTGACCGAGCGGAGCGCGAACCCGACCGTCCTTGTCGTCGACGATGACGAGGACGTGCTCGCGTCGGTCGAGCGCGGCCTGCGCCTGTCCGGCTTCCAGGTGCGGGTCGCCCGCGACGGCGCCGAGGCGCTGCGCAGCGTGACCGACCAAGCGCCCGACGCGGTGGTGCTCGATATGAATATGCCGGTGCTCGACGGTGCGGGCGTGGTGACGGCACTTCGGGCGTTGGGCAATGAAGTCCCGATCTGTGTGCTCAGCGCCCGCGCCTCCGTCGACGACCGGATCTCCGGACTGGAGTCCGGCGCCGACGACTATCTGACCAAGCCGTTCGTCCTGGCCGAATTGGTGGCGCGGATCAAGGCGCTGCTGCGCCGCCGCTCGGACGTTCCGGCCCCCGCCACGCCGGGCGCGATCACGGTCGGCCCGCTGGAAGTCGATGTCGCCGGATACCGGGCACTGTTGAACGGCCGCGAAATCGAGCTCACCAAGCGCGAATTCGAGCTGCTGTCCACGCTGGCCCGCAATGCGGGCGTGGTGCTGAGCCGCGAGCGGCTGCTGGAATTGGTGTGGGGCTACGACTTCGCCGCCGACACCAATGTGGTCGACGTCTTCGTCGGATATTTGCGGCGCAAGCTGGAGGTCGAGGGCACGCCACGGCTGCTGCACACGGTCCGCGGCGTCGGATTCGTGCTGCGAGCGCCCAAGTGAGTTGGCGATGACGCCGCAGCTCCCGGCTCCCCGGAAACGGCGGCAGCGCACGTTCTCCCTTCGCACCCGGGTGGCCGGTGCGGCCGCGGTCGGCGCGATCATCATCGTCACCATCATCGGTGTGATCTCCTCACGGGCCATCGAGCGCAACAATGTGGCCCAGACCGACCAGCAGTTGGCGATCGCGTCGCGATTGGTGCTCATCGACTCGGTCTTGGCTGTCGGTGTGCTCGGACTGGTCGGTCCGAACTACGACATGGCGGTGACGGTCCGCGACAACAACACGATCGTGGCGAGCACACCGATCCGCCTGCCCGAGCAGCCGATCGGATCGCATACCGTCGCCGTGAACGGCACCCCGTTCCGCGTGCTCACCACCACCGCGAATCAACCGGCGGGACGCGTTGTCTCCCTTGGCATTCCGTCCACCGCAGCGGCACGCACAACCGCCGAGCAACAGCGCTGGGTGCTCGCCGGGGCCGGACTGGCGATCGCCACCGCCGCGGCACTCGGCTGGCTGCTCGCGGGCCGGGCAGTCCGCCCGATCGTCGATCTCACCCGGCAGGTCGGCGCACGCAGCGGCTACCGCGATCCGGACAATCCACAGCCACCGGTCGACGGCTCCGGAGTCCGGGAGGCAGAAAAACTCGCCGAGGCGGTGAACACCCTGCTGCAACGGGTTGATCAGGCACAAACCGAAACCGCCGCCGCACTGGAGACCGCACGCGATTTCGCCGCCGTCTCCGCCCATGAACTGCGTACTCCGCTCACCGCCATGCGCACCGACCTCGAGGTGTTGCGCACCCTCGACCTCGACGAGGCGCAACGCGCCGAAATCCTCGGCGACCTGCAACGCAGCCAGGGCCGCGTCGAAACCACCTTGGCCGCACTGGAACGCCTCGCCTCGGGCGACCTCACCCACGAACGCGATCACGTCGACACCGACGTCGGCGACCTGTGCGACCAAGCCGCCCACGACGCCATGCGACACTTCCCCGGCGTAACCGTCCGCATCGATACCGACGCCGAGCTGATCACCCGCGGCCTGCCCGCCGGACTGCGCCTCGCGGTCGACAACGCCTTGACCAACTCCGTCAAACACGGCCGCGCCACCGAGGCCGTGGTCTCCGCTCACCGAATCCCCAACGGACACATACTGATAACCGTCGACGACAATGGCCGCGGCATCCCCGTCGAAGAACGCACCGCCGTTTTCGAGCGCTTCTTCCGCGGCAGCGAAGCCAGCAAGGGCGGCTCCGGACTAGGCCTCGCCCTGGTCGCCCAACAGGCCCAATTACACGGTGGCCGAGCCTATTTCGATGACAGTCCGCTTGGCGGTGTGCGCCTGGTACTCGACCTTCCGGAGCGCCGGACTACCACCTGAAAGACCGCCCGGCCGACACAGCGGCCGGTTCCTCGTACAGGTACGGGCCGATATTGCGCATCGCGCGGGCCACATAGTCATCCTTCTCGCCGACCGGAGCGACATAGTGCAGAGCACTTTCGGCCGCTTCGATACTTTCCAGGCGGGCGATCATCCAGGCCGCGAGGTAGTGCGATGCGAGGCAGCCGCCCGCGGTGGCGAGATTACCCTTGGCGAAGAAGGGCTGCTCGAGCACATCGACCCCGGCTGCCTGGACCCACGGTTTGGTCGTCAGATCGGTGCAGGCGGGAACACCGTCGAGCAGTCCGAGCTTGGCCAAAACCAATGTCCCTGAGCATTGTCCGGCCAGCAGTTGTCGCGACGGGTCGAGTCGCAACCGCGCCATCAGCTCCCGGTCGGCGACGACTTCGCGGGTCTGCGCACCGCTACCGACAATGACCGCGTCCGCGCTACCGGCTTCTTCCAGCGTCGCCATCGACTCGATGACCACACCGTTCATCGAACGGACTCGCGCCGTAGGACTGGCGATCGATACCCGCCAGTCGGTCTTCCGGACCCGGTTGAGAACGCCGAGCGCGATGAGGGAATCGAGTTCGTTGTAGCCCTCGAAGGTGAGGATGGCGATGTGCATAACGGTTGCCTTTCCCGGTCGTTACCAGGCACCGTATGACCGCGACCCAATACAATCAAGAAATTGTCATGCATACAATCTGAGCGTGGCCGTCTCCAGATACAAAGGCGTCGTGGACGCGCTGGCGTCCGACATCCGAGCGGGGCGGTTGCCCTCGGGGACTCGGCTGCCGACCCATCGCCAACTCGCGGCCGGCGAAGGGCTGGCGTTGGTGACCGCGTCGCGGGTCTATGCCGAGCTCGAAGCCATGGGTCTGGTGAGTGGGGAACCCGGCCGAGGCACCTTTGTTCGCGAAATCGCGCTGCCGCCCAGCCACGGCATCGACCTGCAGGCGGCCGCGTCGGACGTGGTGGATCTCAACTTCAACTACCCGGCACTACCTGGCCAGGCCGATATGCTGCGGCAGGCATTGCGTCAGCTGGCGTCCCGGGGTGACCTGGAGGCCCTGCTGCGCTACCAGCCGCACGGCGGACGACCTGATGAGCGGGCCACAGTCGCCCGCCATCTGCGGCGTAATGGTTTGCCGGTCGGCGCGGATCAGGTGCTGATCGTCAGTGGCGCTCAGCACGGATTGGCCACCACTGCCATGGCGACGCTGCGGCCGGGAGACGTCGTGGCGGCCGATGCCCTGACCTATCCGGGCTTCAAGGTGCTCGCCCGTGCGCTGCATCTGGAACTGGCACCGCTTCCCGCTGTGGGTGACGCACCGGATCTCGATGCCCTCGAACAGCTCTGCGCGACGCGGCGGGTCCGTGCCGTGTACACGATGCCGACACTGCACAACCCGTTGGGCTGGGTCATCGGGGAGCACCACCGTGAGCAGTTGGTCGAGATCGCGCGCCGATACGAACTGCTCATCATCGAGGACGCCGCGTACGCCTTCCTGGCCGAGCAGCCGCCACCCCCACTGTCGGCGCTCGCACCGGAACGGACCGTCTATGTCTCCGGGCTCTCCAAGAACGTAGCGACCGGTCTGCGATTCGGATTCGTGACTGCCCCAACCACATTGGTGCCCTCCATCGAACGCGCGATCCGCACCACCACCTGGAATACCCCCGCGGTGATGACAGCGATCGCGTGCCGGTGGCTCGACGACGGCACCGTCACCAGGCTGGAAGCGCAAAAGCGCGATGATGCGAGGATCAGGCAGTCGATCGCCCGTGCGGTTCTGGCGGGGCTCCCTCAGATCAGCCATCCGTCGTCGTATTTCCTCTGGCTCCCCCTGCCCGAGGAGGTGCGAGCCGACCAGACAGCGGCCGCGCTGCTGCGCGAACAGGTACTGGTGTCCACGGCGGAACCGTTCGCCACGTCCGCGCATGTGCCACACGCGCTCCGGTTGGCTCTCGGCTCGACAAATACCGACACCCTGCGCGAAGCGCTGAACAAGGTGAAACGGGTTGTCGACGCATACACCTACCGCTGATGAAACGCGAAAACCGGTCCGGGAGTGCGGATGACGGCTGCTGCCACCGTCACCCATTCCCGGACCGGTTCGCGGTATCTGTGTCCTACTTCGGCGGCGCGGTGACCTTGACCGGCTTACCCCATGCCGACAGCGTCACCTTGATGGTGCCCGGATCCCGTTTGACCACAGCCTGAACCAGGTTCGGGCCGTTGCCGGGAGAGGCGGCGGTGGACGGCAGGGCCGATGCCGAACCCGACGGCGGCGCGACATCCGCGATCCACAGGGTGATCGGGAACGTGCCGGCCGGGTCACCCGACTTGGGCACGATGGGGTCGATGACCGTGGAGTCGATGGTTCCGGTCACCTTCACGGTGTCGGTGCCGTCGATCTTCTCGCGGCCCTCCACCTTCGGGTTCTTCACCTGAGCGATGAGGTTGGCCAGACCCTTGTCCTTGTCGAGGATGACGCCCGGGTCGTAGATCTGTTCCGCCGGACCGATTTTGGCATAGGCGGAGGAGCTACCGGTCTGCGCGTACATCTCCTTGTCGACGACCAGGAACTTGGCCTGGATGAAGTCGGCCTCGGGCTTGGTACGGACCTTCGCCTCGCCGATCGCCTGACCGGCGCCCTGCGGCTGGTTGGTCACATCGGCCGAGACACTCTCGACCGGAAGGTTGGTGAGGTTGTCCACCTTCAGATTCAGGTGCACGGCCTGCAGGGTCTGGGTGGTCCTGGCGGACTCCTGCACGATCTGCGCGGCATCGGGCAGCTGACCCGAGGGCGGCGCGGACGAGGTTGTCTTGGAGTCGGAGCTGGAGTCGCAGCCTGTCACCAGTGCAGCGAACATCGACGCCGCGACCACGGCGGGCACGAGACCCGGTCGGCGAAGACGGATTCGGTGCGAGGTGCGTGCTCGCGCTGTCAGATCACTCAATGTTCTGCCCCCAGAAGAGTGCGAGGTCGGGTACGACCCGGGTGGTTTGACGAGGACAGCTGGTGCTGCCGCCCGGTGTAGTGCAGCATTTCGCCCGCCAGATTAGCCTGTCGCGCAGAGTAACTCGACCCTGTTCGCAAGGCGAAGTCCAGGCGAGCCGCGCATGCTGCGGGTGCCGACGTTACCCTTGGTTCGGTCTTCTCGCAGAGATCGGGGGGAATCCGACGCGAAAGTTACCGGGTTAAGGGATTGTTTAGTGAGATGTAAGGCGCTGCAAGCACGATGCTGTCACGAAGGCTCAGGCAGTGTGTGTGACTTTGGGGGGACATCCGGTTCGCCGGATGAAGCGCCCCCGCGCCTGTCCGCGATACACGCCATAACCCCGGGGCCGACAACGGCCACCGAACCGCGGATCAGACACGGAGGAATGCGATGACGAACAGCCGACCGGAAGCGGAGGAGCGGGACTTCCGTAGACCGCCCGGCCCGCCTCCCGGTGGTGGCCCGCAACTCTCGAATGTGTGGGTTTACAACGGAAAAACCTACGATCTGAGCGACTGGATCTCCAAACATCCCGGCGGCGAGTTCTTCATCGGGCGCACGAAAAATCGCGATATCACCTCCATCATCGGGTCCTATCACCGCGATCCCGAGCGAATCGGACGAATGCTGGAGAGATATGCGTTGGGCCGCAACGCATTACCCGAGGACATCCATCCGAAGGCGAACGCACCCGACTTCCTCTTCAAAGAGGGTTTCGACAGTTGGCAGGACACTCCGAAGTACCGATTCGACAATAAAGACGATCTGCTGCACAAGGTCAAGGCGCGGCTGAAAGAGCCGGAGCTGGCCGCGCGATTGCGGCGCATGGACACGATCTTCAACATTGTGGTCGCTGTGCTGGCCGTCGCGTACTTCGCGGTGCAGGGTCTGCGTCTGTTCGAGCGCAGCTGGATGCCGCTGCCCGTCTTCGTCATCCTGATGGTGCTGCTGCGCAGCTCGCTGGCCGGATTCGGCCACTACGCGATCCATCGCGCGCAAAAGGGCCTGAACAAGATCTATACGAATACCTTCGATTTCAATTACGTCGCACTGGCTTTCGTCACCGCGGACGGACACGCGCTGCTGCACCACCCGCATACCCAGAGTGAAGTCGATATCAAGAAGAACGTCTTCACCATGATGATGCGGGTGCCCCGGTTGTATCGGGTGCCGATTCACACCCTCCACAAATTCGGGCACACGGTGACCGGCATGACCATTCGACTCCTCGATGTCTGCCGCCTCACCCGCAAAGTCGGCATCAAAGATATGTACGGAACCTGGGGTGGTGCGCTGCCGCACTTCATCGGTTCGTTCGGGGTGCGCGCGCTATTGCTCGGCGAGTTGGTGGTCTTCACGCTGGCGGGCGACTTCTGGGCCTGGGCACTGCAATTCGTGGTGACCCTGTGGATCAGTACCTTCCTGGTCGTCGCGAGCCATGATTTCGAGGTGGAGGCCGAGGAACTCCCGGCCTCCGATACCGAGGACTGGGCCGTCAATCAGGTGGAGCAGGCCTACGACCTGAAGGTGATCGGAAATCGTTATATCGACTGCTTTCTCGCGGCCGGTTTGAGTTCGCACCGCGTCCATCACGTACTGCCGTTCCAGCGCAGCGGTTTCGCCAATATCGCCACCGAGGACGTATTGCGCGAGGAGTCGGCGAAATTCGGCATCGAGTGGCTGCCGGCGAAGAGTTTCTTCACCGACCGTTTCCCGAAACTCTGCCGCACCTACCTCTTGTCGCCGTCGCGCGAAGCCGAGGAACGGAATTGGGGCTTCATCCGCGAGCATTGCTCGCCCGGGGCGCTGAAAACCTGTGCGGTCTACACGGTGCAGGGATTCACCGGAATCGGCACGGTCTGAGCCGATTCCGGAGATCGACCGATCGAACCGCTGGTCAACGGCGGCGCCGATCACCATTTTTCACAAGAACGGGGAGAATTTCGTGTCAATCACTATCGATGAGGGAACGTCGGCGGCTCGTCAGGGGGACGAGTACGGCCACGGCCTCGTGCAGCACGGGCTGCCGCCCGCGCCGCCGACCACGGTCGGGGTGATCGAGAGCATCGCGACCGGCGCGCCGAGTCAGCTCGTCGATCAGGCCGGCGCCGCCGATCGGGTAGCCGAGCTGTTCACCGATCCGCAACAGCGGGCGCGGATTTCGCGGATCTACCAGAAGACGAAGATCGACAGCCGTCGACTCGTCGTCGATCCGCTCGATCCCGAATTCCTGCAGTTCGGCCGGGAGCGCGGCACGATCCGGGACCGGATGAATCTGTTCTACCGCCACGCGGTACCGCTGGCCGTCGATGTCGCTGGTCGCGCCCTCGCCGGTATCGAGGACGCGGCGGCGGAGATCGGCTTGCTGGTCTTCGTGACCAGCACCGGTTTCATCGCGCCCGGCGTGGATGTCGCGGTCGTGAAGCAGCTCGGGCTTTCGCCGTCGGTGGGGCGGGTCGTGGTGAACTTCATGGGCTGCGCGGCCGCGATGAACGGTATTCGGACGGCCGTGGATTATGTTCGGGCGCATCCGGATAAGAAGGCGATGGTCGTCTGCATCGAGCTGAGCTCGGTGAACGCCGTCTTCGACGACAACATCAACGATGTGATCATCCACAGCCTGTTCGGCGACGGCTGCGGTGCGGTGGTCATCGGCGCCGGTCAGGTCCAGCAGCCGCTGGCGCCGGGCCGGGTGGTGATCCGGGACAGCTTCAGCCGGCTCTTCGACGGTGCCGAGGACGGCATCGTGCTCGGTGTCAATCAGAACGGCGTCACCTGCGAGCTGTCGGAGAATCTGCCCCGGTACATCTACACCGGGGTCGATCCCGTGATCACCGAGGTCTTGGCCCGCAATGGATTGCAGAAATCCGATGTCGATCTGTGGGCGATCCACCCGGGTGGGCCGAAGATCATCGAGGAGTCCGTGCATTCGCTCGGTATCGCGCCGGAGCGGGCGGCGCTGAGCTGGGATGTCTTGGCCAAGTTCGGCAATATGCTGAGCGTGTCGCTGATTTTCGTGCTGGAACAAATGATTCGGCAGGAAGCGGCGAAGCCGATCTCGACCGGAGTGGCGTTCTCCTTCGCGCCCGGGGTCACCCTCGAAGGCATGATCTTCGACATCATTCGCCGGTAATCGCACCGGTCTCAGGGAGCGCAGCAACCATGCAACTCATCCGATTCCTCATCTCGATCTCCTGGATGCGGATCGCGGCCGTCATTGCCGCGGGCCTCATCTGCGGTGCGGCCAATACCTATCTGGTGACCCTCATCAGGGGCGTGGTGTCGCCGGAACCGCATCCGCACGTCAATATCCAGAGCTTCGTCCTCACCGGGCTGGTCATCCTGATCAGTGGTGTGGTGTCGCAGGTGCTACTGATTCGCCTTGCCCAAGAGGCGATCTACCGGCTGCGCGCGGATCTGAGTTCCGGGATCGTCTCGGCGCCGCTCGAGCATCTGGAACGGCTCGGCATGCACCGTCTGATGGCGACGCTGACCGAGGATGTGCGCTCGCTGTCACAGGCAGTGACCGCCATTCCGAGCATCTGCATCGATGTGGCCACCATCGTCGGTTGCTTCGTATTCCTGCTCGTGGTGTCGGGTCCGCTGTTCGCGGTGACCGTGGCGGGCACACTGCTCGGGATCGCCTGTGTCGAGCTGATTCTCAAGCGGGTGCGCAATATCTATCGCGAGGCGCGGGAGAACGAAGACGCGCTGTTGCGGTCGTACCAGGCCGTGACGCTGGGTATCAAAGAGTTGAAGCTGCATCGGGAACGCCGCCGCGATTTCATGCAGCGGCATCTGCTCGGTTCGGCCGCGACGCTGCGTGCGCAGAATGTCGATGCGGGATCCAAATTCTCGGTGGCACAGGGGTTCGGGCAGGCACTGCAGCTCGGCACCATGGCGCTGATCCTGTTCGTGCTGGTCGCGCCGCTCGACCTGTCGCGCGATGTGATGGTCGGGTATGTCCTGGTGACGACGTTCCTGGCAATGCCGATGCAGAACTTCATGCACCGCATCCCGGATCTGCTGCGCGGTGATGTGGCGCTGGCGAAGATTCGCGCGATGAATCTGTCCATGGAGACCATGCACGACGAGCAGCGGTTGCCGTTCACGGACCGTCCCGCCGTCGATTCGGCGCGGCTGGAGCTGACGAATGTCACCTACAGCTACCGGATGGAGCCGCCACCGCCGTTCCCGCCGGGTCCCGGCGGGCCGCCGCCTGGGCCGCGAGGCGGCGCGCATCCGCCCGGTCGGGGTCCACGCCCCGGCGGGCCACGACCGGATGTCAACGGTCATCGGATCGTCGACCACAGCGGACACGACAACCGGCCGATGCCGCTCGGCCCGCCACCCGAGCAGAGCAACGACGAGTCCGGATTCCGGCTCGGCCCGCTCGATCTGGTCTTCGAACCCGGGCAGATCACCTTCATCGTCGGCGGCAACGGCAGCGGCAAATCCACGCTGGCCAAGCTGATCACGGGACTGTATGTGCCGCAGACCGGTGCGCTGTCGCTCAATGGCGAGCCGATCGATCACGAGAATATCGAGTGGTACCGGCAGAACTCCTCGGCGATCTTCACCGACTTCCACCTGTTCGAGGAGTACCTGGGCTTCGATCGGCCCGGACTCGACGGTGAGGTGCGCCACTATCTCGAGGAGTTGCAGATCGCGCACAAGGTGACAGTGCGCGACGGTCGGCTGTCGACCATCGATCTGTCGCAGGGGCAACGAAAACGGCTCGCGCTGTTGACCGCGCTGCTCGAGGACCGGCAGATCTATGTCTTCGACGAGTGGGCCGCCGACCAGGAACCCAAATTCCGCGATGTCTTCTATCAGGAAATCCTCACCGAGCTCAAACAGCGCGGGAAGACCGTCATCGTGATCACCCACGACGATCGCTACTTCCACCACGCCGATCAACTCGTCAAGCTCGATTTCGGCCGGGTGGTCGAGGCGACACGGACCGAGGAGCCCACCGGCGCCGAACTCTCCTGATCATCTGCGGCCCTTACCGAATTCTCAGAGTTCGGCCAATTCGGAGTTCTAGGGTCGGCAGACGTGGCTGGAAATCGCGCCCGCTGGGCCCTGCTCGCCGTTGCCGTTGTCATCGCCGGGGCGCTCGGTGGCGCCGTCACCGCTTGCTCGAGATCATCCGGTTCACCCGGCGGTATCGCGCTGGTGAATGCCGACACCGGGCCGACGGGTGCGCGCATCGCGCAGGGTTTACAGCAGGACGGCGGTGGATACCAGTGGACCGTCGGCAAACCGGGTGAACTCGATGCGGATGACTACGCGGCGGTGATCACCCTGCCCGCCGATCTCACCGAATCCATGGGCACGCTGGCGAGCGCGCAGCCGAAACGGGCCAGGGTGACGGTGGATACACATAAGGGCGCGGACGCGGATGTGGTGAACGGCGCGGTGAATACGGTGACGCACCGGATCGGCGCATCCGGTGTCGATGCCGCCCTGGCCGCCGTCGCGCAGGCGCGCACGCAGATGACCTCGGTGCAGTTCACCACCCAGCTGCTCAAAGCCGGGGTGAATGCCGCGGCCGCAGGTGCCGATCAATTCAGCTCGGGCGCGGATCAGCTGCTCGGCTTTCTGACCTACGCCAAAGAGGGTTCGGCACAGCTGACTTCGGCCATCGCACTGCTGAACTCGACCGTCTCCGGTGCCGCCGCACAGGCGAATCAACTTGCCTCGGCGCTGGATTCGACCGGCATCACGATCGGACAGGTACAGCAGACCGCGAATACGGTGAGCGGCGGTCTGGATCAGATCCTGCCGCTGATGCGCGCGCTGCCGTTCGCGGGTGATCCCCAGGTCGCCGACATCATCGCGAAACTCGAAGGGCTGCGAAATGTTTCGGGCCAGGCCGGAACCCAGCTGACCTCGCTCGGCGATCTGGTCGGCAGCGCGGTCGATCCAGGCACCGACCTGGGCACGCTCCTGCGCACAGTTGTGGACCGATTGACCGGCGCCAGTGCGCAATTAGCCGAGGGCGCGAAACTCGCCGAAGACCTGCCGCAACTGGCGGACCAGGGTGGCGCTCAATTAGTAAGCGCTATAAGCCAACTCACCGGCGGCGTCACCCAACTCCAGCAGATCGTGACCAACCTCAGCACCCAAACCGACAGGGCCGTCGCAGCGCTACCCCAGCGCAGCAGCACCCAGCAGTCCGCACTGGCGCTCGCGTTGACGGACCCGGTCGAGGTGGTCCGCAACTGATCAGGCCATGAATAATGCGTGTTGCCAAGACTTGCTTGTGATGCAAGCATGCTTCCATGACAGACCATGCGGCTGATTCCGTAGACACCGCCCGACAGGCGCTCTCGGCCACCCGACAACTCACCCGCCGTGTGCGCCTCGCGCAGCGCAGTACCTGGTTCCCGCTCGTGCTGCTCGGTTTGGTGGTGCTCGCGTCGGCGCCCTTCTACCGATTGGGACGACACGTCGTCACATGCGATCCGGCGTTGGGCGCCCGCGGCGGCGTGGAGATCATTCACCGGGGTACCTGCGTCCAAGTCGTCGGCTGGCCCGTCGGGGTTTACTGGATCGTCGCCTTTGTCCTGGCCTACGCGGCGATCGCGGTCGTGTACGTGTACCGGGCCCGCAGCCGCGGGGTCGGCGCCCGCATCCTGCCGTACGTAGGCTCGGGGATCGCGGCGGGGCTGGTGTTCGGCATCGCATCGGCATGGGCCCAGCAACTCGACCTGCAGGGCTACTTTCCGACCGGTCCGGTCGCTGTCGGCATGGTCCCGCTACTCTCCATCGGCCTGGCATTGTTTGTGCTGGCCCGGGTGGAACGCAACTGGCCCCTGCTGGCTTTCGCCATCGGCTATCTGGTCGTCGCGCTCCTGGCGTGCGGAATGGGAAGGCGGAGACTGGGATTGAACCTCGACCCGACGTGGAGCTTCCTGCCCGGCCTGGTCGTCACCGGAGGTGTGCTGCTCCTCGGCGGCATGGGCTTCGCCCTAGCCGAACGGCGTAGGTTATGACCCATCCGACGAACGGACTCGACGACGTCGTGCACCAGCGCGTCCGGCTGGGCATCCTCGCCGTCGCCCACGAGGCCCGGCGCGTGGAGTTCGGCTTTCTGCGGGCCACACTGGATCTGACCACCGGCAACCTCTCCCAGCACCTGACCGTGTTGGAGAAGGCCGGGCTGGTGGAGATCGAGAAAGGCTATGAGGGCAAACGCGGCCGTACGTGGATCCACCTGACCGAAGCCGGGAAGAGAGCCCTGCACGACGAGATCTCCCAGCTGAAGCGAATCATCCGTCAGGTGGAGCAGACCCCTGACGCAGACCCGGCCGCCGAGCCCTCGTGAGACAACTGCGGCCCGTGCTCTACGAGAGCACAGGCCGCAGTTGGGTTTTCAGCTCAGTTGGCGTTGAGCAGGTCGATCACGAAGACCAGGGTCTTGCCGGAAAGCTTGTGGCCGGAGCCGGCGGGGCCGTAGGCGAGATGCGGCGGAATGGTCAGTTGGCGGCGGCCGCCGACCTTCATGCCCGGGATGCCGTCCTGCCAGCCCTGGATCAGGCCGCGCAGCGGGAAGCTGATGGCTTCGCCACGGTTCCAGGAGGAGTCGAACTCCTCGCCGGATTCGAATTCCACGCCGACATAGTGCACCTCGACGACACCGCCGGGCACGGCCTCGGCGCCCTCGCCCTCGACGATGTCCTTGATAACCAGCTCGGTGGGCGCTGGGCCCGCCTGGAATTCGATCTCCGGCTTGGTCATTCGGCTATCCCCTCTGATAGGTGATGGTGGATTCGGTTGAAATTAGCGGCCGTTGATTTCGTGGTAATCGCGGTGACCGTAACCGGTGTAGATCTGGCGCGGACGGCCGATCTTCAAAGGCTCGCTGTGCATTTCCCGCCAGTGCGCGATCCAGCCCGGCAGTCGGCCCATCGCGAACAGCACGGTGAACATGCGGGTCGGGAAGCCCATGGCCTTGTAGATGACACCGGTGTAGAAGTCGACGTTCGGGTACAGCTGGCGCGAGATGAAGTACTCGTCGGTGAGCGCGGCCTCTTCCAGAGACTTTGCGATATCGAACAATTCGTCGTCACCGCCGAGCTTGGACAGGATCGCGTCGGCATGCTTCTTGGCGATCGAGGCGCGCGGGTCGTAGTTGCGGTAGACGCGGTGCCCGAAGCCCATGAGCTTCACGCCGTCTTCCTTGTTCTTGACCTTGCGGATGAAGTCCTTGACGTTGCCGCCCTCGGCCTTGATGCCGTCCAGCATCTCCAGCACGGCCTGGTTGGCGCCGCCGTGCAGCGGGCCCCACAGCGCATTGATACCGCCGGAGACGGAGGTGAACAGGTTGGCGTCGGAGGAGCCGACGAGGCGCACGGTCGAGGTGGAGCAGTTCTGCTCGTGGTCGGCGTGCAGGATCAGCAGCATGTCGAGTGCGGCGGCGATCTCGGGATCGACCTCGTAGGGTTCGGCCGGGAAGCCGAAGGTCATCCGCAGGAAGTTCTCCACCAGGCTCAGCGAGTTGTCCGGGTAGAGGAAGGGCTGGCCGACCGACTTCTTGTACGAGTAGGCCGCGATGGTGGGCAGCTTCGCCAGTAGTCGGATGGTCGACAGCTCGACCTGCTCGGGATCCTTCGGGTCCAGCGAGTCCTGGTAGTACGCCGAAAGCGCGTTCACCGCGGAGGACAGCACCGGCATCGGATGCGCATTGCGCGGGAAGCCGTCGAAGAACCGCTTGAGGTCCTCGTGCAGCAGGGTGTGGCGGCGGATCCGGTCGGTGAACTCGTCCAGCTGCGCCTGGGTCGGCAGCTCGCCGTAGATCAGCAGGTAGCTGACCTCGATGAAGTTCGAGGACTCCGCAAGCTGGTCGATCGGGTAGCCGCGGTAGCGCAGGATGCCCGCTTCGCCGTCGATGTAGGTGATCGCCGACTTGGTCGGCGCGGTGTTCATGAATCCGGGGTCGTAGGTCACATACCCGGTGCTGGCCAGCATTTTGCCGAGGTCGACGCCGTCATTGCCTTCTTTGGCTTCGGCGATCGTCATGGCATATTCGCCGCCGGGGTAGCTCAAAATCGGCTTGGCGTCGTTGATGTGGTCTTTTTCGGGCACGGAAGGATCCCTCTCAGGCTAGGACCGTCGGCATCGGGGTGCGGTCGGCACGGCGGTGCACTCACCTAGACGCTAGTCGCTGCTCGCACGGCCCGAGAACGAGGGTGCCCACCGGTCGACCTCACAAACAACTTCGCGTCAGGTGAGGTTTGTCGCGCTGTCGGACACCGGCACCGAGTGCGACCTGGCGACGCGATAGCGCACGAAGGCCGGGAACACGAGCGCAGCCAGCGACACCCCGATAACGACCAGCACGCCGCCGCCCGCCGCGGCTACCGCGGTACCCAGGGCCGCTGCGGCAAAACCGTGGGCAACATCACCGATGCGCGGGCCACCCGCGACGATCACGATGAACACTCCTTGCAGGCGGCCGCGCATCTCGTCGGTGGTGACCGCCTGCAACATGGCGATGCGTAGCGCGGCCGAAACCATATCGACCGCGCCGCCGAAGGCCGAGCAGGCCAACGCGATCCACAGTCCCGGCCCGATGCCGATGCCGTGACCGGTCCAGCCGACCGCGACGCCGAAGCCGACCATGGCCACCCCCCAGAGCGCGATGCAGACCACCACCGCGAGCCCCTGGCGTCGCACGTGCGAGATCCAGCCGGAGAACACTCCGCCGAGCACCGCGCCGACCGAGATGGAAGCGAACAGCAAGCCGAGCGCCACGCCGCCGCCGGCCGGATCGCCGAAGGTCTCGTGCGCGATCTGCGGATAGAGCGCGCGCGGCATGCCGAACACCATGGCGATCACGTCGACCACGAAGGAGGCGAGCAGGATGCGCTGCGTCGCCAGATAGGCGAAACCGTCCAGGACGGTGCGGAATCCGGCCTTGCGCGCGGTTCCGGTCGGTGGGATGGCGGGCAGCCGCCACACCGCCCAGATGGTGGCGAGCAGCGCGATCGCATCGATCAGATACAGGGTGGACAGGCCGACGACCGGAATCAGCACACCTGCGAGCACCGGCCCGGCAATGGCGCCGGTCTGCTGCACGGTCATGCTGAGCGCACTTGCGGCGGCCAGATGTTCGGTGGGCAGCAACCGCGGGATGGCGGCACTGCGGGTCGGCTGATTCACAGCGAAGAGCGCCTGCTGCACGGCGAAAAGTCCGAGCACGATCCAGACGTTGTCGAGTCCGGCCGCGGCCTGCACCCAGAAGGCGAGTGCGGTCACACCGGTGCCGCAGTTGGTGATGAGCATGAGTTTGCGCCGGTCCATCACATCGGCCAGCGCACCGCCCCACAGACCGAACACGATCAGTGGGACCAGGCCGAACAGACCGGCCAGGCCGACATAGCCGGAGCTGCCGGTGATCTCGAATATCTGCTGTGGGACGGCCACCACGGCCAACTGCGAACCGATGACGGTGACGATGTTGCTGGTCCACAACCGTCGGAAATCGGGATAGCGCAGCGGGGTGGTGTCGGCGAGCAGTTTCACCGACCGCAGCGTAATGAGTCGGTCAGTAGGCCAACAAGGTTGGGGTCGCCACGATTTCTAAGGTTGTAGTCGGTCAACCGTCATGACATCGCCGCTGATCCGCACCCGGATCCGGTTGTGCAGCCGACCCCGGCGACCCTGCCAGAACTCCACCTCGTCGGGGCGGATCAGGTAGCCGCCCCAGTGCGGCGGCACCGGGATCTCGTCGACGTCGGCAAAGCGGGCGGTGGTCTCGGCCAGGGTGCGATCGAGTTCGGCACGGGAGGCGATCGGCCGGGACTGGCGCGACGCCCAGGCGCCCAACTGAGAATCGCGTGGCCGGGAGCGCCAGTAAACGGCAGTCGTCTCGGCGGAGACCAGCTCGACCGGCCCGCGCACGTGCACCTGTCGGCCCAGCGCGGGCCAGACGAAGGTCGCGGCTGCGAATGGAACGCCCGCCAGCTGGTTACCCTTGGCCGAGTCGTAATTCGTGTAAAAAGTCACACCTTCCGGCGAGAGGCCTTTACACAGCACCGTCCGGGCGACTGGACGCGGCCCGACATCGGTGAGTGCGACGGTCGCGACCACCATGGCATTGGGCTCGGGAATGCCGACCGCGGTGGCCTGTTCGATCCAGTGCCGCAGCAGCGGTTCCCAGCCGCCTGCCAGCCAGGTTTCGTCCAGATCGGTGTCCTCGCCGCTGCCGAATGGCATGCCGCCGTAGTCGACTCGCATGGCGGCCAAATCGGTCGCCGGGAAAAGAACCCGATCATTTGCGGCCATTTCCTGACCGAGAGATGAATTGTCCAGGTCACGCATGGGCCAGACGTTACTCCGCGGTAGCAGGGAGCTAAGGTTTTGTTGATCGGCATGTGCTCGGCGAGCCACACCCCTCATCGACGAGAACAGGCCTTTTCCAGCGACCTGCAAGCAGTCGCCAAGGAACGAACCGAAGTGCAAGGAGAGTCACAGAATGACTACCAGCCATGCGGTGCCCAGTGGGCAGACCGCCGTACCCCCTGATTTCGTCAGCGGCCTGGAAGGCGTGGTGGCATTCACCACCGATATTGCCGAACCCGATAAGGACGGCGGCGCGCTGCGCTACCGCGGCGTCGACATCCAGGACCTGGTCGGCTCGCGGGTGACCTTCGGCGATGTGTGGGCACTGCTGGTGGACGGTGAATTCGGCCGCGGCCTGCCGCCCGCGGAGCCGTTCCCGCTGCCGGTGCACACAGGTGACGTGCGCGTCGACGTGCAGGCCGGACTGGCCATGCTCGCCCCGATCTGGGGCTACCAGCCGCTGCTTGATATCGATGACGAGACCGCGCGGGAGAATCTGGCGCGCGCCTCGGTGATGGCGCTGTCCTATGTCGCGCAGTCCGCGCGCGGCATTTACCAGCCCGCGGTACCGCAGAAGAAGATCGACGAGTGCACCACGGTGACCGAGCGGTTCATGACCCGCTGGAAGGGCGACCCGGATCCGCGGCATACCGAGGCCATCGACGCCTACTGGGTTTCCGCGGCCGAGCACGGCATGAACGCCTCCACCTTCACCGCGCGAGTCATCGCCTCGACCGGCGCCGATGTCGCCGCGGCGCTGTCCGGTGCGATCGGCGCGATGTCGGGTCCGCTGCACGGTGGCGCACCCGCGCGTGTGCTGCCGATGATCGAGGCCGTCGAGAAGTCCGGTGACGCACGCGCTTTGGTCAAGGGCATCCTGGACCGCAAGGAAAAGCTGATGGGCTTCGGCCACCGGGTCTACCGGGCCGAGGATCCGCGTGCCCGCGTACTGCGCGCCACCGCGCAGCGCCTGAACGCCCCGCGTTTCGAGGTCGCCGCCGCGCTGGAGCAGGCCGCGCTCGCCGAACTGCGCGAGCGTCGTCCGGACCGCGCCATCGAGACCAATGTGGAATTCTGGGCGGCGGTCATCCTGGACTTCGCCGAGGTCCCCGCGCACATGATGCCTGCGATGTTCACCTGTGGCCGCACCGCCGGTTGGTGTGCCCACATCCTGGAGCAGAAGCAGCTGGGCAAGCTGGTCCGCCCGGCCGCCATCTACACCGGCCCCGGCCCGCGCCAGCCGCAGGACGTCGCAGGCTGGTCCGCCATCGCGCACGTGTAGCTGTGTTTTTGGCCGCGTGGCCGCGGCGTGTTCGCGGCCCCCTGGTGTCTCGCGTCCGAGCCGTCGAGACTCGCGACTTCGTCGCATGCGCTTCGACGACTCGGCCGCGAGACGGGCCGCGAACGGATCGCTCGTAAGACTCGCTCCGTGGTAGTCGCATATGGCGGATCGTTCAGCACATGACGCAAACACA
>NZ_JBIAFV010000002.1:69233-204650 GCF_042869435.1 Nocardia sp. NPDC006982
ACCGGACAGTCGAGTCCTTGTGCCTACGGCGCATACGCTTCGACCACTCCAACGCGAGACAGGCCGCGAACGGATCGCCCGTAAGACTCGCTCCGTGGTAGTCGCATATGGCGGATCGTTCAGCACATGACGCAAACACACCGGACAGTCGAGTCCTTGTGCCTACGGCGCATACGCTTCGACCACTCCAACGCGAGACAGGCCGCGAACGGATCGCCCGTAAGACTCGCTCCGTCGGGGTTGGGTGAGCGAGCAATCTCGCTGCCGACATTCCGCGTAGCATCTCGGGGAACGCTGTGAGAGAGAGTTAACGGGGAATGCTGGATAGGAACGTGTCGCGGCGGCGGCTGATCGGATTCGGTGCCGCGGCCGCGGCTTTCGTCGCTGGTTGCAGTACCGACAATGGCAGAACGACCACCGCGCAATCGAGAACGACCACCGCCGCGAACGCCGTTGACGTGCAGGCCATTCCGAGATCCCCGTCGCAGCAAGTGCCCGCGGCCAACTCCCCCGCGGCGGTGGCCGCCCGGCACGCGGGTGCGCAGCCGACGCGGTGGGGCATGGAGATGGACGGCATCACAAGCACTTTCGCGGCGACCGGCAAGCAGATGGTGGTCACCTTCGACGCGTGCGGCGGGCCCGGAAATAACGATATCGATGAGACATTGCTGAATCTGCTCATCTCCCAGCAGATTCCGGCCACGCTCTTCCTCAATAAACGCTGGATCGACGCGAATCCCGGTCGCGCCGCGCAATTGGCCGCCAATCCGCTGTTCGAGCTGGCCAATCACGGTGTGGCACACAAGCCGCTCTCGGTGACCGGCCGGGCCGCCTACGAAATCCCGGGCACCGGCTCGCCGCAGGAGGCCGCCGACGAAGTCTGGGCCAATCACGAACGGCTCACCACCCTGCTCGGCAAACCGCCGCGGTTCTTCCGCGCGGGTACCGCGCACTATGACGACGTCGCGGTCGCGATCGTCAACGAATTAGGTGAGCGGCCGGTCGGTTTCAGCATCAATGCCGACTACGGCGCCACCGCGAGCGCGGCGCAGGTGCAGAATGCGATGAAAGCCGCCGCACCCGGTGCGATCTCCCTGGCGCATATGCACCGGCCGAATTCCGGAACGGCCGCAGGCATGACGGCGGCGCTGCCCGCGCTGCGATCGGCAGGGTTCACCTTTGTCCATCTCTGAGCACCGTTGCCGCCCGTAGTCGGGCTCGGCACGCTATCGCGCCGGTGAGCCGCGGGGTGCAATTATTACGGTATGGAGTGCACGCCCCCAGGATCGCGCCAATAACGCGCAACCCCCGGCGGCAAGCCAGTATGGTACCGGTGCTGACCGGTGTCCCGATGTCAGCCGACCGCCTGCCGGTCGCTCGAAAATACAAAGGTGAGACGGATTGCGGCCGTGCACCGGGCATTTCGCCAGCGCGAGATGACCGGATCGG
Organism: Nocardia sp. NPDC006982; assembly: GCF_042869435.1. NCBI lineage: Bacteria > Bacillati > Actinomycetota > Actinomycetes > Mycobacteriales > Nocardiaceae > Nocardia > Nocardia sp. NPDC006982. The sequence continues at coordinate 70,683 of NZ_JBIAFV010000002.1, forward strand.
CCCGATCCGAGCGGAAGGCGGTATGTAGGGTGGCGCAGGGAATCTTCGCGCACACTCGATGGCGGAATCTCGAGCAATGGCGAGTCCGCTGGAAAGTCGGCGCGGCCGTTGCGCTTCCGCTGGCCGCGGCCATTCTGCTCGGCGGTCTGCGCCTGACGGTCTTCTTCCGCGATTACTCCGAATACGACAGTGCGGCCGATCGCATCTCCGATATTCCGGCGATCACCGCACTCGAATCGGCGGCCTCGACCGTCGCCGGCGGGCAGGTCTACGGCACCACCACCGACCAGGACCTGGTCGAATTGTCAACGGCTATTACCGATGCCACGTTGCGCGCGAAACGCAAAGGCATCGACGCGACGGTCGCCAGGGCGCTGAAGCAGATGACCGCGACCAGCGAGGTCATCCGCTCGGGCGGTAAGGGTGGCAGCGATCCGATGAAGGCCATCGAGCTCAACAACGCGATCGTCGTCGATGCCGTCGGCACCGTGGACAAATTGCTCACCCCGATCGGCGTCGGCTCGGTCGTGGCCGCGAAGGCGCAGCTCTCCGATGTGCTCGTCGGCAAGGTCGAGGGCTTCAACTGGCTGATGGCGGCCATGACGGCGATCCAACAGCCGACCCAGGCCGAGAATTTCCATATTGCGCAGGGACGCATCCTGGCCGCGGCCGATGCGATCGAACGGGTGTTGCCTGCGGCCAAGCCACAACTCGATCAGGTGGTGAGTCCCAATACCGCCGTGCTCAAGGACATGATCGAGGTCGCGATGCGCACGCACGTCGTCGACCTGGTCGAGTTGCGGCGGCTGGCCCTCGAATCCCGCGATGTCTTCACCGGATTGACGCGCGAGATCGTGCAAGGCGTCATCCGCGATGTCGACGACAAGGTCGCCGAGGCCCGATCCGCGGCCGTGCAGGCCTCCCTGGTGGTGCTCGGGACCGTGATCGCGGCGCTCGCACTCGCGCTGTGGGTCGCCCACTCGCTGCTACAGCCGCTACGCAGGCTGCGCGCGGGTGCCAGCGAACTCGCCGAGATCGAACTCCCGAGCGAGGTCGAACGGATCATGCGCGGCGCCCAGCTCGAGGACATCGAGGTGAAACCGGTGCCGGTGCATACCGGTGAGGAGATCGGCGAAATCGCCCGCACCGTCGACGGTTTGCACACCCAGGCACTCAAACTCGCCGCACAGCAGCAACTGCTGCGCGATCAGGTCAACGACATGTTCGAGACCATGGCGCGGCGCAGCCAGACGCTGGTGGATCGCCAGCTCAGCATGATCGAGGCGCTCGAATTCGAGGAGAAGGATCCCGATCGGCTCGGCCAGCTCTTCCGGCTCGACCACCTGGCCGCGCGCATGCGGCGCAACAGCGCGAATCTGCTGGTGCTGGCCGGAACGCGGTCGCGCCACGATCGGTCCGGACCGGTCGAGGTGCGCGATATCCTGCGCGCCGCGGTCTCCGAGGTCGAGGACTATCAGCGGGTCAAATCCGGTGCCACACCGGACGGTTGGGTCGCGGGCATCGCGGCCACCGATGTGGTGCATCTGATCGCGGAGATGCTGGAGAACGCGCTGCGTGCCTCACCGCCCGACAGCGATGTCACCTTCGCCTACAGCCGGACCTCCGAGGGCGGGCTGCTCATCGAGGTCATCGACGAGGGCATCGGCATCACGGCGAGCGAACTGAACGAGATCAACGAGCGGTTGGCGACGCCGACCGTGGTCACCGTCGCGACGACCCGGCAGATGGGCATGTTCGTGGTCGGCAAACTCGCCGAGCGGCACGGCATCACGGTTCGACTGCGCCGGACCCACGACCGCGCGCTCAGCCCAGGAATCACCGCGAGCCTGCACATTCCGCCCGCGCTGATCGAGGTGCCGTCGCAGGATGCGGAGGATCCGTCGACGCTCAAGCCGGTGATTCCGGTGCATCGGGACACGCTCGGCACCAAGGCGACCGCCGAGGCGGGCGCGGGTGTTGCCGAACCAGCGGCCAAGGCGGTCACACCTGTTGCCAAGGCCGAACCGCCGGCACGTCGGATCGGTGCGCCGCCGTCGGCCGCACCCAAGCCGGCCGAACCTGCGGCGGATGCGCCCGCGGCACCGCCGGTGATCACCAGTTATGGTCTGCCGAAACGGGTTCCGGGAGTCAACCGCAAGGGTCGGCGCAAAGCGGGTGGGGCTGCTGCGAAGCCGTCGAGCACCACCGCGGCGGCCGGCGCGGCACCGCGGTCCGCTAGCGTGGCCGATTCGGGTCCCCCGACCGGGCCGCAGGAGCGGGTGGCGAAGACGACCTCGTTCTTCCAATCCGAAGAGGGGGATTCGGCGGAGACCGCCGAATCCGCTTCGAACGGGTCTGCTTCGAATGGATCGACGCAGCCCACCGAAGGGGAAGCGGCAACGCCGATCTTCGCAGGCATGATGTCGGCGTGGTTGGCGGATCCGACTACGGGGGAGCTACCGGTTTTGACGAATTGGCATTCGGCGGCGGATGAAGGCTGGTCTGCGGCAGAGCGGGCAGCGGATCCGACAATCACGGAAAGGACAACGTCCGGGCTACCGAAACGAGATCCAGGGAATCAGTTGGTGCCGGGTGGGGCCGAATCGGGGTCGGCGGCAACGGAATCTGCGGCGAGCACGCGCCGCGACCCGGAAACGATCCGCACAGGATTGAACCGGTATCAGCGGGGGGTACGTGACGGAAGAGCCACTGGTAAGTTGAAACCCCTTGCAGCCGAGGATGTTCGATGACCGCACCTGAACAAGCACCACCCGAGACCGCGTCCCGCGCGGTCTCGGCGAAAATCGTGATAGCCGGCGAGATGGGGGTCGGCAAAACTACGCTGGTCGGCGCGGTTTCGGATATCGTTCCGCTGAAAACCGAAGCGCTGATGACCGATCTGAGCTCCGAAGTCGACGACACCTCGGGGGTCCCGGACAAGACGACCACCACGGTCGCCATGGATTTCGGTCGGATCACCCTGTCCGACGATCTTGTGCTGTACCTGTTCGGCACGCCCGGGCAGCACCGGTTCTGGTTCATGTGGGACGACCTCAGCCTCGGCGCGATCGGCGCGATCCTGCTGGTCGACACCCGTCGAGTGGACGAAAGTTTCGCTGCGGTCGACTATTTCGAAGAACTCGGACTACCGTTCCTGGTCGCGGTCAACGAATTCGAAGGCGCCCCCAAGTTTCCCGAGGAAGCCATCCGCGATGCCCTCTCGCTATCCGCCGATGTTCCGGTGATGATGATCGACGCCAGGGACCGGGAATCGGCCAAGACCGCGCTCATCGCACTGACCGGACATGCGCTGGCGCGGGTGAAAGCCAAGAGTTAGCGAAACGGCGGCTCGAATACCGAGCCGCCGCCCTAATCCTCATCGAGGGAGGCAAGCCAGTCGACCGCGACGGATTCGCCGCGGTCCACGGTGAAGAAGGCGACCTCCAGATGTTGGCCCAGATCGACGAGGCCGATCGCGCCCAGCGGTACCGGTTGGATCAGGCGCACGCGCCACGGTTTCGCCTCGTCCCAAGCGCGCAGTTCGAGGTCCAAGCGCAGCACCGGGTCGTCGCGACCGGCGTAGTCGGCGGCGACCGGCGCGGCGGCAAGCACAGTGGCATCGGCGCGGCGGCCGTCGGAGAGGATCTTCGAAATGCTCGCCCGGCCGGTCTCGGCGATATCGGGCACGTAGAGCACCAGTCGGTCGCGATCGCCCGGATCGACCCGGCAGCCGACCACATCACCGGGTTGCATCCACTCCAGGTCGTCCTCGCGCATCCGCTGCCGCACCCGGGTTTCGTAGGGCAGCGCGCCTTCCGCCTGCACTCGAATCCAGAAAACGTGTCCGGGTTCACTGCGCCGCGGCCGCACACCGAGGATCGTCGCCGATCCGATCGCGCCGTGCATGAGCAACTCGCGCCGCTGCGCATCCGATAGCGCGCCCGTGCGCAATCCGAAGTTCCGCGGCCCCCTGCTGCGCTCTCGCCACCCCGTGCTAGCCGACGCAAGGTTCATGGGCGATAACGTTAGCCGGAGTGTGGTCAGAGTCACAGCATAACCACCGTCTACCCTGATGGCCATGACCGCTGAGTTCCCGATCATTCCCGACGATCTCAAGCCCGCCGACGGACGGTTCGGCTGTGGCCCCTCCAAGGTGCGCCCGGAGCAGTTGCAGTCTCTGGTATCCGTCGGCGCCTCGGTGTTCGGAACCAGTCACCGGCAGAAGCCGGTCAAGGATGTGGTCGCACGCGTGCGCAGCGGCCTGCGTGAGCTCTTCGCGCTGCCCGACGGCTACGAGGTGGTGCTGGGCAACGGTGGCACCACGGCGTTCTGGGATGCCGCCGCATTCGGTCTGATCCGCGAGCGCTCGCTGCACCTGACCAACGGTGAGTTCAGCTCGAAGTTCGCCGCGGTGGCCAAGGGCAACCCGTTCATCGGCGATCCGATCGTGGTCTCGGCGGAGCCGGGCAGTGCGCCCGAGCCGGTTTCGGACCCGTCGGCCGACCTCATCGGCTGGGCGCACAACGAAACCTCCACCGGTGTTTCGATCCCGGTGCAGCGTCCGGCGGGTTCGGAGAACGCGCTGATCGCCATCGACGCCACCTCCGGCGCAGGCGGTCTGCCGGTCAACATCGCCGATGCCGATGTCTACTACTTCGCACCGCAGAAGTGCTTCGCCTCCGACGGCGGCCTGTGGGTCGCCCTGATGAGCCCGGCCGCGCTGGCCCGGGTCGAGGAGATCAAGGCTTCGGGTCGCTGGACCCCGGAATTCCTTTCGCTGCCGATCGCGATCGACAACAGCACCAAGGATCAGACCTACAACACCCCCGCACTCGGCACCCTGCTGCTGTTCGCCGACCAGATCGAGTGGATCAACGGCAACGGCGGGCTGGACTGGGCGGTCAAGCGGACGTTGGATTCGTCGTCGCGGCTGTACTCCTGGGCCGAGTCGAGCTCCTTCGCCACCCCGTACGTCGCGGATCCGGCGCACCGCTCACAGGTCGTCGGCACCATCGACTTCGCCGACTCGGTCGATGCGGCCGCCGTCGCCAAGGTGCTGCGCGCCAACGGAATCGTGGACACCGAGCCCTACCGCAAGCTCGGCCGCAACCAGCTGCGCGTCGGCATGTTCCCCGCCATCGACCCCGAGGATGTTTCGCAGCTGACGCGTAGCATCGACTGGGTTGTCGAAAAGCTGGGGTAAATCGAGCACGGTCATTGCGACACGCCCACTTTCGACACGCCGCATCTTGTAGCGCAGCGAGTTGAATAGAGCAGATTAGCGGGGCGCGGAGGGTCTTTCGCAGATTTCCGCCCCGCGTGTCTTGCCTCGAGATCATCAGTAGTGCACTACTGTTTCGGAAAGTGGGCGGTGTCGCGAGCCGACGCGATAAGGAGGTAACGGTGCGTGAACTTCGAGTGATCGGGGTGACGCCCGACTCCACGCACATCGTGTGCATCGACACCGAGACCGGCACCAAGTACCGGCTGCCCGCCGACGACAAGCTTCGAGCCGCAGCACGCGGAGACCTTGCCCGATTCGGCCAGATTGAGATCGAGATGGAAGCAACTATGCGTCCCCGCGATATTCAAGCTCGTATCCGTGCCGGGGCATCCGTTGAACAGGTCACCGAAGAATCCGGTATGCCGCTGAGTCGCGTGGAGCGGTTCGCCTATCCGGTGCTGCTGGAGCGGGCCCGCGCCGCCGAACTCGCGCAGAAGGCGCATCCGGTGCGCGCCGACGGTCCGGCCGTGGAAATCCTCATCGATATCGTCACCGCCGCGTTCACCGAGCGCGGGCACACACTCGAGAATGCCGAGTGGGATGCCTGGAAGGACGAAAAGGGCTTCTGGGTCGCGCAATTGCAGTGGCAGAACGGCCGTTCCGAGATCGCCGCGCATTGGCGCTACCAGCCCGACGCGCACGGCGGCTCGGTTTCCCCGCTCGACGATCCGGCCTCGGATCTGATCGATCCCGACTTCGGCCGTGCCCTCCGCGGACTCGCCACCATCCTGCCGCCGCAGGCGGAGATCGAGGCGCCGGCGGCGCCCGAACCGCCGGTAGAGACCCGGCCGGTGGAACCTCGTCCGGCCGAGGCGCGTCCGGCGCGCGAGGCCGCGGCGGCACCGGCGCGTCCGGCGGCCCGGACCCAGCCGACTTTGGACGAGTACTACGAGCAGCGTTCCGTCGCGGCCGGCGGTAGCAGTACGCCGGTCAGCGCGGGTGGTGCGGCAGCCGCGATTCCGGCCGCCGCGAGCACGAATGCCATTCCGGCCGCGAGCGGTTCCGCTTCGGTCACCGCCGGGACGAATACGGCCCCGGCCGCCGGTGATGCCCCGGCTGGTGCGGGCACCGCCCCGGCTGCGCCCACTGCTGCCCCGGCCAAGGCCTCGAAGCCTGCCCCCAAGCCCGCTGCTTCCGAGGAAGCGGCGAAGAAGGCGCCCGCAAAGGCAGCTCGGAACAAGCGGGGGAAGGCGCCGATGCCGTCCTGGGAGGATGTGTTGCTCGGGGTGCGTAGCTCGGGGCACTGAGTTTCGTTCCTGCGTAAGGGTTTCGGGGCGCAGGCATCGGGGCTACGGAGAGCGATGGATTTCTCTCTCGTGCCGGGCAGTCGTGGCTCCGGACGCGCTTTGGACACAGCCTGACTTTCGCCCCAGTTGTGGGCGCGCTTCCAACTCCGATCAAGATCAGGTGGACATGGCGGCGGGGACTTCTCGGGCGATGCCGCCATAGTTTCCACCTGATCTTGATTCTCAGCGCTGTTTGCTGCGAATTTCTGAGGGCTGCTGGCGTGTTCGAATGCGGAAGGGCCGACGTTGGCGCGGCAGTGCGGGTAGATTTTCGGTGTGTCGTCGACTTGATAAGTCGACGTCGGGCGGTTCACGGTAGCGGGAGTTGCTAGAGGACGCCGTGGGTTGCTAAAAGTTTGCGGAGCTGTTTGGTGCAACCATCGGGAGGTGCCGGAAATGCTGTCCAAGGCTTCGTCTCTCTGGTACGTCGACGCACAGGATCCGTTGGCGGTACTCCGCGCGAACCACGATCCGGACCCCGACGCCGCGCTCGCGCTGGCGAAACAGCTGCACACGGACCGTGATGTCAGGCCGATCATGGTCGGCACGCTGGGTGGTTGCGCCGGACCGGATGCCGACGAGGTGTACATCGGCTGCTATCCCGGGGTCACGGTGGTGTGCTCGGCACAGGCCGCGCGTGCGCATCCGACGGCGTTGGCGGAGTTGCTGGTTCGCCCGCTCGCCTCGGAGCACACCTATCTGATCTCGTTCGACGCGCATCACGGCTGGGGCGCGTTCGCGCACTGGGAGCGTGGCGAATTCCGGCGCTCGTTCAGCTCGACGCGGGTGAACATCCTGGAGGACGAGGGCCTCCCGCTGGTGTGGGAGCGTTCGTATTGGGCCGGTGATCATCCAGTGCGGTGGCAGGCCGGGGAACTGCCCGACCCGCAGACCCTCCCCTTCGACCCACCCGATTTCGCCGACGCCGCCAATAACGAATGGCTCGGCTTCCACTACCGCGCCCCAGCCCCCCAAGGCGCACTGGTGCCAGGCGATATCGCGGTCTGCGGATTCACCCTCTACCCGAAGGGCCAGGCCCCCGACCCCGCCGACCTGATCCGACTGGAGCAGCACAACGGCGACACGAAACCGAGACGAGGTCTGCTCGACTGGCTGCGCGGCAAGGACCGCGTCTCGTGAGCGAACATCAGGAGCCCAGCGCCGGCGAGGCCGAGTCGTGAGCGGGTCTGACGAGGTCTGCTAACCCGACAAGCCGCCGATGATCAGGACCAGCCAGCCGAGCAACACACCGGCGGTGCCGCCACCGATGACCCACCGGGTCACCGGTGCCAGGCGCCAGCGCCAGGCGGTGGGTGCGGCGCCGCCGACCGCCACCAGGTTGACCAGGATCGCGAGCAGCGGATGGACCTCCGCCAAGGCCGAGCCGAATGCGTACACCGCGACGGCCGTCAGCAGTGCGACCATGGTCGCGACGGTGAGCCCGGCGGCCCACGGGGTCGGATCCTGGTACGGCTGGTATGGCCGGTACGCCCCGTTCGGGAAGTAACTCACGACGTCCTCACCCGTTCATAGAACGCCATGGCGGCCGCGGTCGCCACATTGAGGGAATCGGTGCCGGATGACATCGGGATGCGGGCTCGAATATCGGTGGCCCGCATGGCTTCCTCGGTCAATCCGGGTCCCTCCGCGCCGAGCAGCAGCGCCACCCGCTCCCCCGTCATCGCCGTCGCCAAATTCACCGCAGCCGGGTTCGGGGTGAGCGCGATGATCTGGAATCCGTTGCTCCGCAACACATCCAGCCCCTCCGGCCACTTCGGTAGTTGCGCGAACGGCACGCGCAGCACATGCCCCATCGACACCCGCACCGCACGCCGATACAGCGGATCGGCGCACCGATCGCCGAACAGAATCGCCTCGACGCCCAGTCCGGCGGCATTGCGGAACATCGAGCCGAGATTCTCGTGATCGTTCACACCCTCCAACACCGCGACCGTCCGTGCCCGCTCGATGACGTCGTCCACGGTCAACTCCGCGGGCCTGCGCGCCACCGCGAGCACTCCGCGATTGAGATGGAACCCGACCACCTCTGCCATCACCTCGGCACTCGCCTGGTAATATGGCACATCGATTCGCGCCAGATCCTGGGCGAGTTCCACGTGCCGCTTCTCCACCCCGAGCAGCGCACTCGGCCGAAACCGCGAATCCAACATCCGCTGGACGACCACCACCCCCTCCGCGATCACCAACCCCTTGCGGCCCGGCAGATCCGGCCGCCGATCCGCCGACTTCAGATCGCGAAAGTCATCGACCCGCGGATCAGCGGGATCGTCGATATCGATCACATCAGCCACCGCTACATCCTGCCGTTTGCCGACAGCTCCACGAACACCGGTGCCGCAGACCTTTGCGCTCCGCCGTCGGCGAGTCGCACGGCAAGTCGGTATGCGAAGTATTCGGAGCTTCTGTGGGAACTCCGAGAGGGCGGTAATTCGGGTGCGGGCGGGTCGGGGAGCATGCGATCGTCGAGGGATGACGCTGATACCCGGCATCACCATTCGGTCGGCCACCGAGGATGACGTGGCGGCCATTCAGTTGCTCGGCGACACCTCGTTCGGGATGCGCGGCGATCCGGCGCATGCGCAATTGCGGGCGCAACTCTGGCCGACTGAGGAGGCGATCCTCGCCATCGATGACGGTCGCGTCGTCGGACATGCCAGGTCGACGCGGATGACGCTGACGGTGCCCGGCGAACGCACCGTCGAGGCCTGCGGAATCGCCGGGGTCGGAGTCTCGCCGACGCACCGACGGCGCGGGATTCTGCGGGCCATCTACACCGAGCAGCATCGACGCACCGAGGCGGACGGGCTCGCATTGACCATCTTCACCGCGAGTCAGGGCGCCATCTACGGTCGGTTCGGGTACGGGCCGTCGATTCGGGAGAACGCGGTCTCGATCGATCGGCGCTTCGTCGAGTTCCTGCCGTCCACACCCGATCCGGGCGGCGTGGTGCTCAGCACCCTGGCCGACGCGGGCGCGCCGATGCGCGCGATCTACGACCGGTGGCGGCGGCTGGTGCCTGGTGCGCAGGCGCGTCCTGAGGCGCGCTGGCGAATGGAGCTCGACGATCCGCCGGCGTTCCGCAACGGCGGCACCGACCTTTTCGCATTCCTGCACCCGGACGGGTATGCGCTGTACCGCTATCACCGCCGCGAACACGGGATGGTCGCGGTGGTCGAGGACATGCGCGCGGTGACCCCGGAAGCCGATATCGCGCTGTGGCGGGCGCTATTCGGATTGGAGCTGTGCAGCCACGTCGAGGCGTCGATCACCGACAACGATCCGCTCCCGTATCTGCTCACCGATCTCCGGCTCGTGCGCACGAAGGCGCGCTACGACACACTGTGGTTGCGTCTCATGGATGTTCCCGCCGCCCTGACCGCTCGCTCATACCTCCACGATCTCGATATCGTTCTCGCAGTACAGGATCCGTTCCGCAATGCAGGCGGCACCTTCGCGCTCACGGTGCGCGACGGCATCGCCGAATGCACACCCACCACCCGTCCACCCGACTTCGAACTCGGCATCGACGTCCTGGCCTCCATGTACCTGGGCGCCTACCCGGCCCGCGTCTTCGCAGCCGCCAACCGCCTGCAAGCCAAGGACGCCGTGCAGCTACACGCCCTCGACGAGGCATTCGGGGCGGAACGAGACGCAGTGCTCGGCTGGTTCTTCTGAGCTGGGCTGTCGCTGCTGGGTCAGCTCGGCCCCCGGATCGGGTTGGCCGGCCGGCCGGTCCGCTCCCGCAGAGCTGGGTCGTCTCTGCGGGCCAGCCCGGTTCAGCCGAATTGGGCTGGTCCCGCCAGTTGGTCTGCTCTTGCGTAGCTGGGTCGTTCCTGCCGCACGCCGGGTTCTCCAGGCGAGTTGAATGGGTGAGCCGACCAGCCGCAGTTTCGGGGATTTTCTGAGAGCCTGGCTGCCTCGAGGCCTGCGTTTGCCGAACTGAGCAATTCTGAGCGGCCGAATCCGCTGATGACCGCCGTTCTGCGCCGAGGCGGCCGGTCAGGTCGCTGGTTTCGCTGATCGGGGATATCCCTGAGCCGACCTCGTACTCCGGAGTGATGTCCGGAGGCGAGGTGGGCTGGCATGCTGGATTCATGAAGCCGATTCAGCTGGTGCTCAATATCCTGTGGCTCGTAATCGTGGGGTTCTGGATGGCGCTCGGCTACATTGTCGCGGGCATCATCTGCTGCGTTCTGATCATCACGATCCCCTGGGGTATCGCTTCGTTCCGGATCGCGACCTATGTGCTCTGGCCGTTCGGACGCACCACGGTCGAAAAACCTTCCGCGGGTGTCGGTTCGATGATCGGCAACATCATCTGGTTCATCGTCGCCGGTTGGTGGCTGGCGCTCGGCCACCTGCTCACCAGCATCCCCCTGTTCATCTCGATCATCGGCATCCCCTTCGGCTGGGCGAACCTCAAGCTGATCCCGATCTCGCTGTTCCCCCTCGGCCGCGAAATCGTGGACAGCGACCAGCCATTCGGCGCCCAATACACCCGCGGTGGTTACGTACCTCGCTAGCAACCAGGGTCCAGGATGGGTTCGGTTACTCCGAGTCGTCGACGAGTTGCTTCATGATGCCGACGGCGCGCGTCAGCACGACCAGTTGTTCGTCGGTGAGGGTGGAGAGCTGTTCGGTCATCCAGGCCTCGCGGGCACTGGTTTCGTCGGCGATCAGTGCGCGACCCGCATCCGAGAGCGACACGATGATCTGGCGGCCATCGGTCGGATGCGGCTTGCGCTCCACCAGTCCCAGATCGGAGAGCGAGGCGATCACACGCGTCATCGAAGGCGGCTGTACGCGCTCCTTGGCGGCCAACGCGCCCGGCGTCATCGCCCCTTCTCGATGCAGGGTGGCGAGTGCGGAGAGCTGCGTCAGCGAAATCTGCGCGTCGGCGCGCCGCCCCCGCAGATGTCGCGTCAAGCGCACCACCGCGAGCGACAGCTCGCCGGCGAGAGCTCGAACATCCGATGGCGTTGTCACAGAGCAGAACGATACGGGACACGCTGGCCGGTGACCGCCTCTTCCCGCAGCTACGCTGTGACTGTGCCCCAGAATGTCCCGCAGATCCCGCCGCGCTTCACCGATCCACGGCCGGTCCTCGCGGTCGGCAGCGCCCTCTGGCTGATCGCCACCGTCGTCGTGTGGACCAGCGACCGCTGGGAATCCGCCCGCCCGGTGTGTCTGATGGGCATGGCCGTCGGCCTGCTCGGCTACACGATCTTCGCGATCCAGCGCCGGGGCGCCCGCCGCGGCGACAAAGGCGCGCAAACCGGACTTTGACCGCCGGCCTCAGCTCACTTCGAACTCGTTGGTGATACCGGTGAAGGGGTGCAGGGTGCCGTCGGGGCTAAGACTGTCGGCGAAGTGTTGCATGCGGTAGGTGCCGGGGGTGGCGTCCGTCGGGATGTCCCAGGTGAAGCGAGCTACGGATGCGGCCGGTCCACGCTTGCTCCAGTAGAAGCGGACGGCCCATTCGCCCTCGTTGGCGACGCGGACCCAGTCGCCGGATGCATTGCGGCATTGCACTTCCAGGAAGGTGCCGTTGCGACGGGGGTTGTGTTTCGGGTGGGCGGAGACGAATTCGGCGGCGGCCTGGGTACCGGACGCGTACGAGGCGGCGGGCTGGGTCAGGACATCGCCGAATCCACGACCCGACGGTGTGGTGTCCGGGCCGGGTGCGGGTTGGAAGTTCGGCTGCATATTGGATATGTCGCGCGGCGCAGGTCCGCGCGAGACCTGCTGCCGGGCGGCGAAAGCCGTTGCCAGACGGGTGAACTCCTGCTGATAGGCGGGCAATGTGTACCGGCCGAAGAGGGTTGAGCCGCCCTCGTACTGCTGGGAGTCGTATTCCTCGGGAGTGGTGACGTATTCGTGGTACGCGTTCGCGTAGCCCTGCATCAGCACCTGCTCCAGCGGAACGCCGAGCGCGGCGGCAACAGCGCGGCGGATGCGCAGTCCGGCGACAATGGTGAATTCCGCACCGCCGCAGGCCAAGTAGAGCTCACCGATCCGAACAATCTGGATGGGCACCACATTCGGCACCCACGGCACCGGCGGCAACAGCCCGAGCGGCACGATGATCGCCTTGGGCGCCTGCGCATCTGCCAGCCAAGACGGTGCGGGCTGGCGCGGATCGCCGAGCGCATCGATGAACGGATTGCGCACACCCTCGGGGATCGGAATGCCGGGCAGGCCTGGACCATCCTCGACGCTGCCCGCGATGAGCGAGACGCCTGCGGCGGCGGGCGCGGTGTGGCGCGGTTGGCCGTCGGGTGTGAATCTGCCGTCGACGGCGGTATCGGCCAGGTCGATATAACAGAGCATCGAATCGACCGTACCGCTGATGAACTGTGCGCCCGACAATGCGGTTTTCGACGCGCGGTACTGACGCTCGCCGATAATGCGGGTGTTGTCGAACTCGTTCTCGGTCGGTCCCGAGCCGGGCTGCAGATCGAGATTCGGGGACATATCCCCCGCGTTGGTCTGCGCGAACGCGGCGACGAAATCGGCCGGGCCGTCGAGATAGCGAACGCCGTGCTCGGTGTGTTCATACGAGAACGAGGCGTAACCCTTGTTATCCGCGCTGATCAGTCGGTTCTGGTTGGTCATCGACGTGTTGTGCGTGGCGAACCAGGTGATTGCGCCGACTTGTTTGCCGCCCTTGACGAATGACAGTGCGGTGACCGCAGGGTCGATGGCATTCGGGAAGTGCTGTTTATCCACATCCGGATTGCGTTCGAAGGCAACTCGTGATCGGTTGACGCTCGCGTCGTGCAGTTCGGCGCGACCCAGCGAAAGCGTGCCCGGCCCGAGATCGGCGTGGGCGGCGGCGATCGCCTCCACAATGCCGTTCACCTCGGCGTCGTATACCTGCTGTTGAAAACCCAGAATCGACAGGTTGTACGCGTAATCGTTGCTGGAGCCGCCACAGGTCGCATGTGAATGCGTCGAGGTGAGCGCGACGTTCTGTTCGGTGTACAGATCACCGAAGCGGCGGGCGAGTTCGAGCATGACGCCGCGATGCACGGACTGGAAAATCATGCCGTTCTCCGCTACTGCGAACACGATTCGACGCGCACCACTATCGATGATGAATGCGCGAGCGCGCGGGCGCAGATGGATGCCCGCCGTCTGCTGCTCGAACTGTGAATAGCCCATCATTCCGCATTCGGCGGCCGGGCCGGTGATATCGGAAAGTCCGAGTCCGATGAGGTAGCCGGCCGATTCGGGAGCCGCGGCGGCCGGTGCGCCGAGCGCCGAAGTCACACCTGACACCGTGGCCGCAGTCGCGAGCGCGGCGGACCCCGCCGCGGTTCGGGCCAGCACCGTTCTGCGTGACACCGGCATACGCGTCTCCCTTCGATCCCGTGCTGAAGCGAACCACACAACTGGACAATCGTCCAGTCGAGATTTTCGGCCCTGCGAATTGACTGTGGCGGAGTTGCGGACTTAACTCCCTTGGGTGTCCTCCCGATTGAGCGTCGAAGAACGACGGGCCCACCTTATCGAGGCAGCCATCGGCCTTGCCGAGAAAAAGGGCGTCGCGGGCGTGACCACGCGCGATGTCGCTCAGGCAGCTGGTGTTTCGCTCGGTGTGGTGCATTACTGTTTCGAAAACAAGGACGCGCTGATGACCGAGCTGGTCAAGGCGTTGTCGATGGAATTACGCGATTCCGTCGACGCCAACGAAACAGTTTGGCAAGACGTCGGAAGTGGAAAAGAAGCGCTTCAAAAATTGGTGCGCGCCGGACTCGAACTGATGTGGCTCAACATTGAAGCAACACCGGAACGACAACTGCTCACATACGAAACCACGACATATGCGCTACGCGAAGGGGAATCGACTCCCGCGAAACTCGCGATAGCGCGCGAACAGTACGCATTCAACGACACCACGGTCGCCGACATCCTCGACCATGCCCGCGATGCCACCGGTTGCCGGTGGTCCGTGCCGGTGCCGACGCTGAGCCGCTTCACCTTGAATGTGATCGACGGTGTCGTGCTGCGCTGGTTGGTCGACAACGACAGCGAAAGTGTGCGCGGGCAACTGGATCTGCTCAGCGAGATGGTTGCGAACTACGCGGTGTAATTCGGCTGGGTAGCTATGTAGCTGCAGTCAGGCGGGGTGGTGCGGGGTTCGGATGTGGGTGGTAGTGCCGTCGCGCCACCAGGGGACAGAGACGGTGGCTTCCATGGCACCGCGCAGGCGGATCTGGAGATCGCCGTGGAGCACCAGGTCGCCTTGCTCATCGGGCAGGATGAACAGTTGGCGGAGAACGATTCCCAGTGGTTCGGCGGACCAGGTGGTGTGGCGGCCCTGGCTCATCACCTCGGCGGTGATCACATCGGAGACCATGGGGAGATCGAGCAAGGTCGCGAGGGCCGGTGCCGTGGCGGTATCGCCTACTACCAGGTGATCCGCGGCAACGGCGAGGCCGAACCACGGCTGGTCGAGGACCCAGGCATCGTTGGGGTCGACGACTGCCGAAGACAGGGCGCGCACGCGCTCGGGGAGCTCGAGTTCGGTCAGGTCGAGGTGATCCACGGCGGCGGCGAGGCGGGCGTGCGTTCGGGAAACCACATCGGGTGTAGGGGTTTTCGACGGGTCGGCGAGGGCATCCAGTAGTGCGTCGGCCAGTTCTTGGGTGATGGCATTCGGGTTCGCCAGGACTGCACGTAAGGCATCAGAGTCCAGGCCGGAAAGTTCGAATTCGGGGAGTAGGCCGGCGAATTCGGCGTCGGCGGGGTGACGGAGCAGACCGAGAGGGGTTCCGTCTATGCGCGCATGTCTGCGCAACCACCAAGCCGTGTAGCCGTCGGGATCGGTGAGCAGTTCGCGGGTGCGCGGAGTGGATGCCAACTGCCGCAACGCCTCTGGCCAGCAGGACTCTTCGACGAGGTCCAGGTCGCGGACGGCGGCCAGTTCCGGCGGATCCTCGGGCAGGTCCGACCACCACCGCTCCTCGTCGTCCAGATGGTGATCAGGGCCGGTGGGGTCGGTTTCGACGACAATGCTGAAATCCCAGCCGACGCCCACCGCACGCAGCGCCTCGGCGCCGTAGCGGTCAACCAGATCCGTTGCGACAGTGCCGAACGGCGAATCGGGCACCAGCAATGTGCTCAGCGGGGCGTCGGGGAGCAGCAATTCGTCGGCGGGGAGCAATTCCCCGGTAGTGTCGGGTAATTCGAGGAGGCCGAGCCAAGACGGGAGTTCCGACGGATCCGCATGTGCGGCTAGGCGCAGCACGGCATCGGTGGTGTCGGGATCGCCCGGCTGGTCCTCCAGTTCCGCGCGTAATCCGGGATCGCTCAACAGATCCTCGGCGGTGGCCGAACGTGCGCCGAGTCGCGCGAGGAGTGGATGCACTGCCTCGGGGTGCACCAGACGCGCCCAGTGCACCGGTATGGCGAAATCTAACTGGTCATCCAAAACTGCTGTGCGCGGGCCGGTTACCAGTCGGCCGTCCGCCAGCGGTACCGCGAGCGCGCCGAGTTCTTCAGCGGCCAACGGATCGACAACGTACGGCTCCAACGCCGCGTACAGCGAATGCCACCACTTCGGGGATCGCTCGAGCCCGGCCGAAAGTTCCGCCAGCCGGGCAAGTCCCAGTCTGTGCACATCCAGCACACCCAAGGCCTCGCTATGTGCACGCCCTGACAACTCGGGTATTACCAGTGGTCCGACGATGTCATCGAGCAGGTCGGCCAATTCCCGACTCAGGCCGGTGAATACGCTCGCTCGCGTGGGCACTGCATGTCTTGTCCGGGGCGCGGACAAGCGCGCGTCGCCGGGAAGGTCTGCGGCGGTCCAGTCGTCAGTGCCGGGCGGACCACTGTGCTCGACATCGCTCTCAGCGGCCGTATGCACCGAAAAGGCTTGGCCCGCAACGGTTGATCGCGCACCGGCCGAGGCCGACAGTACGGCGGTTTCGCCGGAGGCTTCCGAGCGGGTCGTGACGACCGGGAGCCAGGGGTGAGTCTGCAGTTCGCGGATCAGGGCCTCGCGCAGAATGCCGTCGACCTCGCTGCGCGCGAAGCCCGGGGTGGGAACCAGGACGAGTCGATCGCGCGGCGGGAGTGCGCGGGCGAAATCGGCATAACCCTGAGCGAATTCGGCAAGGCGAGCACCAGGGAGGACGCGGCGGCGGTCCGGCTGCATCGGTATGTCGGCTATCAGAAGAGCTGGTAGCGACAGCTCCTCGTCGGATCGCGTGGGTGCGCGCAGCACATCATGCGCAGCGGACACCGGCCTGCCATCCCGCAGCGGCAGCAACCAACGCGCCCGGGCAGTCCGGTACTCCCACCAAACCCGCCGCTGCGATCCAGGGCCATCGATGCGCAACTCCCTGAGCCCGAGCCCTGTGGACCGGCCGGTGCTCAGATCTACATCGGTGCCGCCGAATTCGGCGTCGTGGGTGTCGTGCGGCCCGATTAGGTCCGCGTGCCCGTCAGTCGGGTTCGCGTGGCCGTCACCCGGGTTCGCGTCGCCGTCACTCAGGTCCGCGTGGCTGCCGCCCGGGTCCGTGTGGCCGTCACTTGGGTTCGTGTGGCCGCCGCCTGGGTCCGTGTCGCCGCCGCCTGGGTCCGTGTCGCCGTCACCCGGGTCGGCGCCCCCGCGCGCAGGATCCACATGCCCGAGAGTCGGATCCGCATGGCCGCGGATCGGGTCCGCATTACCGCCGCTGAAGTCCACATGCCCGCGACTGGGAGCCGCATAGCCACTGCTCGGGTCGATATGGCCGCGAGTTGGGTTCGCGAGGGTGTCACCGCTGCCGTCTGGCACGCCTTGTCGACTGTGCGGATGCGAAGCGCCGCCGCCGAAAGCCTCGCTGCCGTGTGCGGGGTGGGGATCTTCGTGCTCGCGCTGGTGCGGACCTTCAGTGGGCAGATCGGTGACCGTGCTGGTGATCTCGTCGTCGCCGATTCGGATGCTCTGTAGGGCGGGCAGTTCCAGGAGGAGGTCGACGGCTTCGGCGCGCATTGCATCGAGTAGGGATTGGGGGTCGATGCCGGGGTACAGGCGCAGGACGATCTCGGTCTCTGCGTCGGGTGGCGGAGTGGCGTCGGTCGGCCAGGCCAGGCGGAGGACGGGTGGGGTGAAGGTTTCGACCGGGGCGGGGACGGTGATCGCGTTGTCGCGCAGGGCTTTCCAGGTGAGATCGTGGGAGAACCGTATGGAGCCGGTGGTCGATCGGACCTCGATCTCTTCGCTTACCGTGCGTACGGCGGTGAACCCGACACCGAAGCGGCCGACGCTCGCGGCCGGATCCGCCTTGCCGGAAGCACGCAGCGCGGTCAGCGCGTGCACGCCCGAAAGATCCAGCGGTGCACCGGTATTCGAAATGTGCACGGCGCCGTCGACGAGACGCACCACCACTCGGCCCGCGACACCGGCCTTGACCGCCGCATCCGCGGCATTCTGCGCCAATTCGGTCAGCAGCCGATCCCGGTACCCCGCCCGCACCAGATCCGCCTCGGTCGCCGCATCCTCCCGCAACCGAGTAGGCGAATCACGCCAAGCCGCAAGAACCCCCACCCGCAGCCCCGACGTCCCGAACGGATCCGCCGCCGATACCGCGCTCACCCCTGCAGCGATGACCCGAACTCCGGCCGAGCCGCAGCCCCGGGCCCACTCCCACCCGCACTGTCAGCGGCTTGGTCACCGGCACCGGCGACCCCGCCGTCAGCATCTGTGTGCCCACCGTCAGCGTCCGCTACAGCACCGTCGGCATCGGCCGCCTCGCCACGAACAGCAGAGGCCTCGCCATCGGTTCCGGTAGCCCCGCTATCAGAGTCCGCAGTCGCACTGTCAGCGCCGGTGCCCTCACGCTCAGCACCGGCAGTCTCGCTGCCAGTGTGCGCAACGCCACCGCCGATGTCCGCACTCGTACTGCCAACATCGGCGTCCTCGTCATCAACGCCCGTGGTCGCGCTGCGAGCGTGAGCAGCGCCGCCGTCGACGTCCGCATCCCTATCGACAGAGTCGACAGACGCGCCACCAGCACCCGCAGTCTCACCGACAGCGTGGACAACGCCACCATCGACGTCCGCACTCGCACTGTCTGCGCTGGCCACCTCGTTGTCAGCGCCCGCTGCACCAGCGTCGGCATCGACAGCGCCACGGTCAGCGTCGGCACTCACGCCGTGTGCGTCGGCCGCCTCGCCTCGAACGGAGGAAGCTTCGTCATCTGGAACCTCAGCTTCGCCTACGAAGTCTGCCGCCGCACCGGCCGCCCCTGCACCCGATTCCGGCTGCGGCACAGCACCTTCAATGCCCGGTTCGATCACTGCGGCCCCAGCTTCGGCCGCCGCATCGACGACCGGCTCAGCCACGCGGTCGACGTCGGATGCCAGAGCGGCACCCGAAGCTTCGGACACGGCCTCGTCGACGCTCGGCTCGCCCGCAGCGACGCCACCTTCCGCACCGATGGCCGACGCCCCGTGAATCGCCGCACCGGCAGCATCACCGACCTCGGTAGCCCCGGTCACGAAACCAGGATCCGATTCCGGCTGCGGCGCAGCAGCTTCAGGACCCGGCTCGACCACGACGGCACCGGCCGCTGCGCCGACCCCCGACTCCGGCTGCGACACGCTCACTTCAGCACTCGACTCGACTGCGGCAGTGTCGCCCGCCGGCGCCTCGGCAGGAATCGCCTCGCCGCTGCCGGCGGTCGCACCAGAAGCGATCTCAACGCCCGATTCCGGGTGCGACACAGCAGCTTCGGCGCCTGGCTCGACAACAACTGCTCCGGCCGCACCGACACTCGACTCCGGCGCCGCGGCCACTCCGGTGCTCGACGCAACTGCGGCGGTGTCGCCTGCTGCGCCACTCGCCACTGCCTCGGGAGCTACCTCGTCACCCCCGGTGGTTGCACCAGGCGCAAGCTCGGAGCTCGACTCCCACTGCGACGCAGCAGTTTCGGCGCTCGGATCTCCCGACGTGGGGAAGCTCGCTGAGCCCGCGGTAGCCGTGGACTCAGGGCCCGCCACGCTCTCGGCAGTCGCACTGTTCGGCTCGGTCTCGCGACTGATGGATGCACCCGTCGTCGATCCAACCCGGCCTTCCGCCGCATCCGCGCCGGGCGTCACTGCGCCGATCGACTCGCGGTCCGCATCGGACGCGCCAGCAGGCTCGACCACCGCGCTCGGCTCAGCGACCACATCAGCGGCAGGGCTGAATGTGGCTGCGGCGCTGGACATGTCGGCCACACTCTGGGCGACGGCATTGGGCTCACCCGATGTGCTCGACTCTGCCGCAGCCTCGCCCGGCAGGTACACAGCGTCCGACTCGACAGCGCTTGGCGACTCGGCCGCAACATCACTCGACGCACCAATGCCTGGCTCGACGGTCGACTCGACGACATCGCCCATCAGACCTTCAGCAGCCTCGGTACTGGGCTCGCTGTCCACACCACCCGCGGAGAAATCGACCGCAGCATTCGGCTCGGCCGCAACATCATCCGACGGGAGAGCATTCGGCTCCACCGCGCTGGGCAACTCAGCCCTGACATCACTCGACGTAGCACCGCCGGGCTCGACCGAAGTCGGCTCAGCGGCATCACCTGTCAGATCTTCGGCGGCCTCGACATTGGCCTGACTGTCCGCGCCAGGCACCGAGACATCGTGCGCAACCGACGCATTCGGCTCAGCCGTGACATCATCCGACGAGATGGCAGCCGACTCCACCGAGCTGGTCGCAACATCGCCGGCCCCTGCCTCGCTCGGCTGGGCCGCGGTATCGGATGCGCCACGATCGCTCGGCTCGACCGTGGTCGGTTCGGCCGCGATCGCAGCATCGCTGATGCCCGCCGCGGTGGAAGACTCACCCGCGGTGGTCACCGCATCCGGTGCGGCTTCGGGCGCGGGCTTGCGTAACGCCTCGACCGGGACCACGTCGAAAGCCGCGTCGTCGTACGCCTCGTACAGCGGCGATCCGCCGCCGGTCGGGACTTCTACGTCGGAGTGCGCGCCACAGCCGTATTCGGCGTGGACTACGTGGCCGTCGGCGCCCATGGCATTGCCGCAGACGCCGAAGGCGGCGCGGAGGGCGCCGGCGAGGGGGAGGTAGAAGCCACAGCGGCCGCAGGTGGATGGGGCGGCCTTGGCCATATCGGTTTCAGGGCCGTATTCGGAGTACCAGCGTTCGGCGGCTTCTTCGCGGCCCTCGCGGCTGAGCACCTTGGTGCGGCCCAGGCCGATTTCCAGCGCAACCTCGTCGACGGCCGGATCGCCGCTCGCGACGTAGCCGGGCACCAGCCGGGGATCATCAGCAGGCGGGGCGAGCAGGTCGCCGGGCGCCAGATCGCCGGGGCGGACGCGCTGCTCCCACGGGACGAAATCGGGTGCGACCAGTGCGTCCGGACCGGGCAGCAGCGCCGATTCGCTCACCGTCGCGTACTGCGCGTCCGGCGGGGCGGCCACCACGACCGCCCACTGCCAGCCACGATAACCGGGCAGGGTGGCCTCGAACCGATGGGTTGCCGCGGCCTCGCCCTCGGCGGTGACACCGATATGCGCACCGACGCCGGTCGGCTCCAGCTCCAGGAGCGCACGGCGGGCAACGTCGACGGCATCGGCAAGGATCGGCCGCACGCCGGACTGCGAAACAGATACTGCGCTCACGGCCTACATTTTGCCGTATGGAGCGCAATCGGCGTTCGTTGGCCGTCGTTGTCCTGGTCAGCCTGCTCGGAATCACCGGGTGCGGCGGCTCCGACGACGATCTGCCGCGACTGCATATCGAGGTGGTCGGCACCCGTCCGCACGATCCACGGGCGTTTACCGAGGGTCTGGAGGTCGACGGCACCGTGCTCTACGAAGCCACCGGCATGCCGGGCGCGTCGGGCGTGCGCGCGACCGATCTGACTACCGGCGACGAACTGACCAGAGTCGAACTGCCCACGCCCTACTTCGGCGAGGGCGTCACCAAAGCCGATGCCACCCTCTGGCAGCTCACCTGGAAGGACCGGGTCGCGATCGCCCGGGATCCGGCGACATTGGCCGAACGCGCCAGGACGTCCTACGAGGGCGAGGGCTGGGGTCTGTGCACCCGCGCGGGCAAATTGGTGATGAGCAACGGCACCGACACGCTCACCTTCCGCGATCCGCTCACGTTCGCCGCGATCGGCACGGTAACCCTCACCACCCGAAACCGCGCCCACCTCAACGAACTCGATTGCGCCGCCGACGGTTCCGTCTACGCCAATTCCTATCCCACCGACGAGATCCTGCACATCGATCCCGAAACCGGCCGTGTCCTCGCGGTCATCGACGCGAGCGGACTGCTGCCCGCGACCGTGCGCGCGCACACCGATGTGCTCAACGGCATCGCGCAGCTGCCCGGCACGGACCGCTTCCTGATCACAGGCAAATACTGGCCGACCATCTTCGAGGTCCGATTCGTACCGGACTGAGCGAGCCAAGTCACCTTTCCGGACGGCTTGGAGCGGCAATTGAACCCAAGTCGCGGATGTACGACAGAATTGAGGTTGTGACTACTCCCCGCGATCCCTCCGGTTCCGACCGCGGTCCGTGGGATGGCGAGGAGTCCCCACCGATCCAGCGTCACCCCGGTTACGACCGCTACCCGCCACCCCACACCCCGCCTCGCCGGTCCTCGCTACCGCCCCTGTCGCCCGAACCGCCGCAACGCCGCGAACCTCCGCCGACCAGGCCGCTGCCCGGCGGATCCGCGAAACCAGAAGACGCGCCGCAGCCCGCAATCCCGGCCGAGCCCCAGCGCGTTCCGCGCAAGCTGACCGTCACCCGGGTCGCCGCCATGCGCGGCCGTGAGCTCACCTCCCGCGGCGTCGCCACCTTCCAGCGCGCCGCCAAGGCCGACGGCGCCGACAAATCCGGTCTCACCGCGCTGACCTACGCCACCATGGCGAACTTCGCCTTGGACGCCGCGATCGCGGTGGCTTTGGCCAACACACTGTTCTTCGCCAGCGCGACCGCGGAGAGCAAAACCAAAGTCGCGCTGTACCTATTGATCACGATCGCCCCGTTCGCCGTGATCGCCCCGCTCATCGGACCGATGCTGGATCGACTTCAGCGCGGCCGCCGCCTCGCACTCGCCACCTCCTTCGCCCTGCGCGTGGTGGTCGCGGTGGTGCTGATCATCGCCTTCGACAGCTGGGCGCTGTACCCGCTCGCCCTGTGCATGATGATCGGCAGTAAATCGTTCTCGGTGCTCAAGAGCGCGGTGACGCCGCGTGTGCTGCCACCCGAAATCGACTTGGTGCGCACCAACTCTCGGCTCACCGTGTTCGGTCTGGTCGGCGGCACCATCGGCGCGGGCGCGGTCGCCGCACTCGCCGCCGCGATCGCCGGTTCCAATGGCGCACTGGTGCTGGCTGCCGCGATCGCGATCGCGGGAACTTTCCTCAGCCTGCGCATCCCCCGTTGGGTCGAGGTCACCGAGGGTGAGGTCCCGGCGACCCTCAGCTACCACGCGAAAACCGAAGTGTTCAGTCCGGCAACCGAAGCCACCGTTCCGCCGCGCAAGCGCAGGCAGCCGCTTGGCCGCGCCGTCGTGACCGGACTGTGGGGCAATGGCGCCATTCGCATCTTGACCGGCTTCCTGACGTTCTATGTGGCCTTCGTCGCCAAGGCGACCGAACACGGCGGCTGGCAGCAGGCCGCCATGCTCGGCGTGGTCGGCGTGGCCGCGGCGATCGGCAATTTCGCCGGCAATGCGACCGGCGCCCGAATCAAACTCGGCAAGCCGTCACTGATCGTGTTGGGCTGCACCGCGGCCTGCTGCGCGGTCGCCCTGCTCGCGGTCTTCCTCGACAATCTGCTCGGCGCCGCATTGGCCACCCTGGTCGCGGCGGGTGCGAGCGCGCTGGCGAAGGTATCGCTGGACGCCTCCATCCAGGACGATCTGCCGCCGGAATCGATCGCGTCCGGCTTCGGCCGGTCCGAGACCGTACTGCAGCTCAGCTGGGTTCTCGGCGGCGCAGCGGGCGTGCTGATGCCGACCACCTACTGGCAGGGTTTCGCGTTCATCTCCGCGGTCCTGCTGTTCGGGCTGCTGCAGACCTTCATCAGCGACCGCGGCCACTCCCTGCTGCCCGGCCTCGGCGGCCACCGCCCCGAACATGCCGAGCAGGCGGTCGCGACAACCCGACACGCCGACGCCGACCGAGCCGCACAACGCGGCAAGGAGCGCGGTGGCGACACTAAGCACATGCAACGAGGCACAGGAGACCCGATCTGTGAGTGAACGCAGCCAACGAACCAAAGACACAGCAGCTTTGCTCGCGACGGAGCCGAGCGCCAGCGAGGCGCAGTCGTGAACAAGCTCAGTACCCGCACCGTCGTCGCGCTATGCGTGGCGGCCCTACTGGTGTTCACCGTCGCCTTCGTCGGCGTGTTGACGGTGTTCGTCCGCAACGCGGACCACCCCGACCCGACCGTCACCGCATACGCACACGGCAAGACCGTCACGGTGTCCCCATTCCTGTACTGCACAGTGAAAATGGAGAACTGCAAGTACGGCGAGACTGTCACCCTGGACGTTCCCGCCGGATACCCGCTGCAGCTGTCACTGCCGAAGAAGATCGCCGACGCGCCCTGGCTGGCGCAGCTGGTCTACGCCATGCCCACCGGCGAGAAGGTAGACCGGGTGGTGAGCCGCAACGACTATCCCGAGGGCGCACTCGCCGTCACCATCGATTCGAAGCCGGAGCCCGAATTGCGGCTCGTCGGTATCGAATTGCAGCTGCCGATCCTCGCGCGCGACGAGACCGGCCGCGAGTTCTACGTGCCGCACGCCGCCTGGTCGATCAGCACCTCGTCGTAGCGACTGCTTGCAGGTCGCTCGAAAAGGTCAGCAGCGACTGCTTGCAGGTCGCTCGAAAAGGTCGGGCCTGAAAACGATTCGCGCGCTGCCCGGTAGGCCGGGCAGCGCGCGTAATTCGTTATCCGCGAACGTCAGTGATCGAGTTCGCGCGCGACCGCCCGCACCACTTCCGAAATGCGCTGGGCGGTCTTGCGATCCGGGTACCTGCCCTTGCGCAGATCTGGCTGCACCTTGGCCTCGAGCAGGGTGATCATGTCCTCGACCATCCCGTGCAGCTCGTCCGGCGTGTGCTTGCGCGCGACCGGTTCCTTGTGCGCACTGCGATCACGCTCCTGGCCCTGACGGACCGAGGGCGGCGATTCGAGTACCTTCAGACTCAGCGCCTGCGGGCCACGGCGACCGGCGGCCATGCCGAATTCGACCCGCTGGCCGGGCTTGAGCCCATCGACGCCGTCGGGCAGCGCGGACGAACGGACATAGACATCCTCACCCTCGTCCTGGGAAAGGAAGCCGAAGCCCTTTTCGACGTCGTACCACTTCACCCTGCCGGTCGGCACTGCACTCACCCGTTCGTCATCGAAACTCGAGCCCCACTGGCCCGAGCACATCCGTCTGCCCAGGTGCTCGTCCGGCATACCGCCTCGGACAGCTCCTGTCAGTTTGCGAAAAGAACGCGCCCCACAGCTGTGCAGGACGCGATAGACACAGAGTCTACCCCGGTGCGAATAACGCAAGCACATCAGTTTTACGGTCGAGCAGTGACGAACCCATCCGCGCCACCGCCTCCGAGCCGCTCACCGCGCCGCGCCGGCGACCGGTTGCTGTACGTGGCACTCGGTCTGTTCGCGATCGGCTTGCTTGCGATCGTCGCCATATTTCTGACGCCGGTCCTCAGCGATTCCGACCCGGGCCTGTGGCTGTATCTGCTGGCGATGTTGGCGCCGCTCGGCTTCCTCTGCGCGATCGTCTTCGCACTGTGGTCCGGCCGACGATCGCGGTAAACCGGTTACCCCTGCTAATCGTTACCGAACCGCCGGTGTGATCTTCATCACATAACGGCGCGATAACGGAACGGTAGTGGCCCGTGACCGGCCCGACGGCACCCTGTCTCAGCTGCGCGGAAGCTTGTCCGCCGCAACCGATACCGGTCCGAGATCCGCGCGGACCCGCCGGTTACCAAATAGTGATTTTTCGCGCTGATCGTCGTACGGTCTTACCCAGCCGGGACAACCGGCAACCACCGGCCCGCCGCATCAAACCTCACCCCGCGGGTACCGGAGCCCAACGGAAGCAGGGGTGGGGGCGGGACGGACGACCTCTCAGTCCGGACCACGTGCAGATGCGTACGAGAGGCAGAAGAACCCGATATGAGTGGACGCCATCGCAAGCCAACCTCCACCGGGCGCACCGTAGCCAAGGTCGCCGTCACCGGCGCGATCATCGGCACCGCAGGTGTGGCTCTCGCTGGAAACGCCAGCGCGGCACCCGACCAGGATTGGGATCGCCTCGCGCAGTGCGAGGCCGGAGGCAACTGGGGCATCAACACCGGCAACGGTTTCCAGGGCGGACTGCAGTTCTCCCCCTCCACCTGGAATGCGCACGGCGGCGGCGAATACGCCGCGACCGCCAACCAGGCCACCCGCGAACAGCAGATCGCGGTCGCCGAGAAGGTACTCGCCAGCCAGGGCTGGGGCGCTTGGCCCGGATGCTCGGCCTCGCTCGGCCTGAGCAGCGGATCCACCCCACGCACCGCCCCCTCCTCCACCGAGACCCCGCGCTGGAACCCAGCGCCCGCCGCTCCCGAGCAGGCCGTCGCCGACCCCAGCCAGCAGGTGTTCGACGCGATCGACCGCGCCGTCGCCGTCGTGCAGGGCCAGGGTGTGCAGATCCCGCAGGAAGCCCTCGATTTCTTCAATGCCGCCAAGGGCACTCAGCTCGACCCGGCAGTCGTGAGCTTCTACGAGGCGAACAAGGGCATGCTGCCCTCCTGAGTCCTCACAACGCAGACCATACGAGAAGGTCCCCGCATCAATGATGCGGGGACCTTCTTCGTATCCGCGGGTTTTCCGTCCGGGTACCGAGCGGTGTGCCGCTCAGCGGTTGATCACCGTATTCGGGTGCATGTACGGCAGCTGATCGGCCGGGAGCGGAAACTCGGTGTCCTCACCGAATGGCGAGAGCCCACCGGAACGAGTCGACGACAGTTCGGTGACCGCATGGCCACCGTCCTCCACCGAGGGCCAGCCATGGTCGACGTAGGGTTTCTTCGATTTGTTCACCACGACCACATTGTGGCATGCGAGCGACCCGCCAGCACTCTGCCCTCCGCCGCTGCCCACGCCCGGCCACGGATAAACGACATCAACTAGGCTGACAAAATCGACAATATTCGGACTGCGATGCAACGACTGATCTCGAGAGCACATGGGTAACTCGTCGGGGACGCCCAAAGCCGGACCGGGCACACGACCGTCGGCCCGCGACGGCGGTCACGCGACACTCACGACCGGCAAAAGGTCCGGGGAGGCGGGAAAGCCTGCGACCGAATCCCTGGCCGGGTGGCTCGCGGCCCGCAGCGATGCGCAGCTGGTGGCCCTGCTCGAACTCCGGCCCGATCTGGCCGTGCCACTGCCCTCCTCCATGGCGGTGCTCGCGGCCCGCGCCGAGCAGCGCGCTTCGGTCCTACGTGCCACCGATGACCTGGATACACTCGAGTTCGCGATCGTGGAAACCCTTGCGGTGCATCGGGCGACGGGTTCGGGTGGAACGCCGATGAGTCGCAAAGCATTGTGCGTGCAGTTGAAAGATCGGGTCAAGGTCGCGGCGATCGATGCCGCGCTGGCCCGCCTATCCGATCGCGCGCTGGTCTGGAACGTCGGTGACGACCTACATCTGATACCGGCCACCGCCGAGGCGCTGCCGTGGCCGATGGGCAGCACCACCGAAATTCCGGATGCGCTGACCGAGCCCGAGGTGTCAGCGGCCCTCGCGGCCGTCTCCCCCGCCGAACGTGCGCTGCTGGACAAGCTGGCCGCCACGGGCCCGCGCGGACGCACCAGGGACGCGGCTCCGGGCACACCGGCCGACCGCCCGATCCAGCAACTGCTCGGCCGCCGATTACTGCACTGGATCGACGAGGAGACGGTCGAACTACCGGTCACCGTCGGCCAGGTGCTGCGCCGGGAGCCGGTGACCCATCCGCACGCGCTGAAACCGCCGGAGCCGACACCGACCAAGCACAACCCCACCGAAGTGAATGCGGTCGCGGCGGGCGAAGTGGGCGAGCTGCTGCGGCATTGTGCCGACATTCTGGAGGCGCTCGGCCAGGCGCCCGCGCCCGCATTGCGCGCGGGTGGTCTCGGAGTGCGGGAGTTGCGCCGCATCGCCAAACAGACCGGTATCGACGAACCGCGCGCCGGACTGCTCGTCGAACTACTCGCCGCCGCCAAACTCGTCGAGAAGGGTATGCCGGACCCGCCACCGGAATTCGACTCCACCGACGACTTCTGGGCACCGACACCGGCCGCCGACGGCTGGCGCGACGCACCGCCCGCGCGACGCTGGGTGGCGCTGGCACAGGCCTGGCTGGACCTGGACCGCACGCCGTGGATGATCGGCATGCGCGACGCCAATGACAAACCGCTGGCGGCATTGGCGATCGAACTGCGCACCCCGCACGCGCCGCGCGACCGTCGCACCATGCTGAATTTGCTCGCCGAATATCCGACCGGCACCGCACTGGTCCCCACCGATATCGGCCGACTGCTGGCCTGGCGGCAACCGCGGTGGCGCAGGCACTTTCGCGCCGAGGCGGTCGAGCACACGCTGGACGAGGCCGCGACGCTCGGTTTCATCGGACGCGGCGCGCTTGCCTCACCTGCGCGAGCCTTGCTGCACGGCTCGCCGACCAGCGCGTCCGATGCCGAGGCCGAGATGGAGTCGGCGCTGCCCGAGCCCATCGATCATGTGCTTGTCCAGGCGGATCTGACCGTCATCGCGCCCGGTCCGCTGACGCCGGAGCTACAGGGCCGGGTGGCACTCGTGGCCGATATCGAATCCGCGGGTGCGGCAACGGTTTACCGGATCAGTGACACATCGGTGCGACGTGCGCTCGATGCCGGGATGACCGCCGCCGAACTGCATACGCTGTTCACCACGCATTCCCGCACACCGATCCCGCAGTCGCTGACCTATCTGATCGATGACGTCGCGCGCAGGCACGGCCAGCTACGGGCCGGTATGGCGCAGTCGTTCATACGCAGTGACGATCCGGCACTGCTCGCTCAGGTGCTGAGCTCGCCGGTGGCGAACGAACTCGCGCTGCGGGCCATCGCACCCACCGTCGCCATCGCCCAGGCTCCGCTCGGCGAATTGCTCGAGCGGTTGCGCGCGGCCGGATTCGCCCCGGCCGGTGAGGATTCCGCAGGCACCATTGTCGATCTGCGCCCGCGCGGCGCCCGCATCGCGGTGCGTCCGCATGCCAGGCAGCCGTATCGCCCGACGCCACCGAGCACCGAACAGCTGACCCTGCTCGTCACGGAGCTGCGTGCGGGTGATCGGGCCGCCAGCGCCCGCAACGGCCAGGCGGTGCGCCCCGACGGCACCAGAACGAGTACCGCCGCAACCCTGGCGCTGCTGCAATTGGCGGCGCGGGTGCGGCGGTCGGTCAATATCGGTTATGTCGACGCCCAGGGCGTCGCGTCACAGCGCGTGGTCGAACCATTGAAGGTCGGCAACGGCCAGCTCGACGCACTGGACCCGGTGACCGGCGCGATCCGGCATTTCACCTTGCACCGGATCGCGTCGGTAGCACTACTCGAGTAATCAGCCCTTGGCTGCGCCGAGGCAGAAGGTGACCTTCGGGTCCGGGACGGTCACGAAGCTGGTCGCGTCGGCGCCACACTGCAATTCGTCGGCCTGACCGTCTATGCGCTGCACCACCTTGAAGGTGGCTTCGGAAGAGGAGCAGTCCACGTACTTGTACGGGTTGGTGCCGACGTCGGCGTAGCAGCTGCCCTGCTTGAAGTTCGGCGCGAGGCACATGTAGGCCTGGCCGCCACTGACCAGATCCTCGGTGTAGGTGGTGTATTCGGCCGCGCATTCGATCTTCTTGTCCGCGGTCTGGAATACCTTGTAAACCGCCTTCGGCGACGAGCAGTCGACCGGCTCGGACTTGGTGGCCGATGACGAACTGTCGGTGACATTGATGCAATCACCGACCTTCGCCTTGGCGGTGTCGGACTTGCTTGCATTGTCGAGCGCCGAACAACCGGTCACCACGGCCACCAATGCGCCCACCGCCAGGAGGGCGAGCACAATACGTGCCAGCAGCCTCATTCCTGGGAACTTCAACGTGAAACCCTCTCTCACCGAACGTGTTCACGGACGTGTTCACGACAGATGTGAACGCGGTGAGGATACCGTCACGGTTGTCCGAACCGCATCAGCAGTTCGGACAACCGACCAACACCGAGGCGCGGCTCAGTACTGCCCGTAGAGTCCGGTCAGCCCCATCAGCGCGAGATTGACGAATTTCGGGATCAGGTTGACCAGGACCATGATTCCTGAACTGTTCACTATCAATGCCTTTCGCATTACGAACACATGGACGTTTGTCCAGCATGTGCACTCTGTCGCTTCCCGAGACCCGGTCGTTACGCTTGGCAGGTATGAGGCTCGAAGAGGTCGCCGTCGACTTGTACGGATTAGACCCTGGCGAGTTCATCGCCGCCAGGGCGGCACGCGTCGCCGAGGCCAAGGATGCGGGCGATAAGGCGCTCGCGACCGCCGTCAGCAAACTGCGTAAACCGACGGTGGTCGCCTGGACGGTGAACCTGCTGGCCCGTGCCGCACCCGATGATGTCGATGCGCTACTGCAACTGGGGATCGCACTGCGTACGGCGCAACGGGAATTGTCCGGCGATCAGTTGCGCACACTGACCACGCAGCGGCAGCAAGTGGTCAATGCCCTTGCCAAGCGGGCGGGCGCCCTGGCCGCGGATCGCGGGCATCCGGTCACCGAGGGGGTGCTGCGTGAGGTGGGACAGACGCTTACGGCGGCGCTGGCCGATGACACGGTCGCCGAGCAGGTGCGCAGCGGGACAGTGGTGACGTCGGCGAGTTATGCGGGTTTCGGACCGGGCGGTGCCGCACTCACCTCGGTAAGCGGAACGGGCACAAAGAAATCCGCCGAACCCGTCGCAGAAGACGATGCCGGGCAAGAACTCGATGACGCACTCGAAGCCCTCGAAACTGCCCGTGCAGCAATGGATTCAGCGCAGACCGCTGCTGAAGAGACGGCAAACCGATTGACCGACAGCGAATCCCGCATAGACGCACTGCGCGAAGAGCTTGCGCACGCCGAACAGCAGAAGCAATTCGCCCGCACCGCCGATCGGGGCGCACAAGACCAACTACGCGCGGCCCGGAAACAACTCGATCGGGCAGAGCGCCGGGTGGAAAAAGCCCGCGAACGCGTCGACTGAGCGTCAGCCGCGCAGTCCGCCAGGGAAGAGGTACTCATCCGGGGGCATTGTGGTGCGGTTCAGCCAGGCGTCGAAGAAGCTGGTCAGATCGGTCGAGGATTTCGACTGCATGAAGGTGCGGAATTCGGGCATCGAAGCATTGCCGTAAGCGTGCGCGGCATTGAATTCCCGGACGGCCGTGAAGAATACGTCGTCACCGAGTTGTTTGCGCAGGGCGTGCAGGAACAGCGGGCCGCGATAGTAGACGGACGTGAATTCATTTCCGACGCCCGGATTTTCCAGCGGAATATCCCAGAATTTCGGCTCGGAGCGGTTCTTCCGAATGGTCTCGCGGTAGGCCGCGTCGACGTCCTTTCCCTCCATCCGCTCCGGCCACAGATAGTCCGCGGTGTAGCTGGCGAAGCATTCGTTCAGGCAGATATCCGACCATTGCCGCACCGAAACCGAATCGCCCCACCATTGGTGCGCGATTTCGTGCACGGCGGTCGGCAGGTCGGTCCACGGTGCGTAGATCGGACGGGTCTGGGTCTCCAGCGAGAACTCCAGATCCGCGTCGACGTAGATGCCACCCGCGGTGTCGAACGGATAGGGGCCGTAGAGCGCCTCTTCGAAATCGATGATTTCGGGCAGACGGTGCTCGGTTTCCCGATTGCCCTCCGCATTCTGGGCGAAGGCGCTGATCAGCGGGGTTCCGTTGGCGCGGCGCTGTTCGAGGTAGCTGTAGTGATCGATCGCGACCGTGGTCAGGTAGCCGAGCACCGGTTGATGCGACTCCCAGGTGACGTTGCGCTGCGCACCGACGACCGCGTTCTCGGTCCGCACACCGGTGGAAACCACCTCCCATTCCGCGGGAACCGACGCGTGCAAGGTGAAGGTGGCCTTGTCCAACGGGGTGTCGTTGAGCGGATACCAGGTGGTGGCCGAATGCGGTTCGCCCGCGACGAAGGCGCCGCCGCTGGGCGCGTAGGTCCACCCCTCGCCTTCGGTGTTCCTGGCTTGCCCGGCGTAGTCGACGGTCACCGTGAAGGGCAGGCCGGGCAACAGCGGCAGCAGTGGGGTCACGGTCAGTTCGTGGTCGCCGTTGCGGTCGAAGGCGGCGGGCAGGTTGTTCACCGAGACCATGCGCACGTCCGGGCCGTTGAAGTCCAGATTGAACATCCGCAGGGCCTGGGTGGCGGTGGCGTCGATCGCGGTCGTGCCGGTGAGCTGATGGCTCGGCGGGTCGTAGTCGATGGTGACCTCGTAGTGACCGACGTCGTAGCCGCCATTGCCGTCCAGTGGGTAGTACGGATCGTCCAGACCCGGCGCGCCGACGAGCGGATCGGCGTTCGCCGGAACCGGGGCGGCGACCAGCGCGCCGATCACGGCCGCACACAACCAGCCGGACCACCTCATACCACCACCCCTTTCATGGCCCACCTGACCTCGGTGGATGGTAGTCGCTTCAGTCGGCGCTACCGCTGAGTGCCACCGACGCGCCGAGGCCGAAGATCATCGCACCGCCCGCACCGCCGACCGCCTCCAGTCGTTGCGGCGAGCGCGCGAACCAGGTGCGTGCGGATGCGGCGAGCAGGCCCCAAGCGCTGTCGGAGATCAATGCGATCGCCAGGAAGATGGAGCCGAGGATCAGGAATTGCAACTGCAGCGAACCCGCCGACGGTTCGGCGAAATGCGGCAATACCGCCGAGAAGAAGACGATCGCCTTGGGATTGGTCAGCCCGACGAAGACGCTCTGCCGAAAGACCTTGGCATCGGCGGGGTCGATCTGCGCGTTCAGCGCCGTCCGCAGCGCCTTGCGCTCACGGATCGCCTGGATGCCGAGGTACATCAGATAGAGCGCACCGGCGAACTTGACCACGGTGAGCGCGAGCGCCGAAGCCGCGAGCAGGGTGCCCAGGCCCACCGAGACCAGCAGTAGCGCGATGAAAACGCCCACGGAATGACCGAATACCGAGACCAGGGCGGCGCGGCGGCCGAGCGCGAGGGCCCGGCCGATGGTGAAGAGCACACCCGGCCCGGGGATGACGATGATGACAATCGATGCGGCGATGAAAGCCAGCAGGTTGGACGCCGGAACCATTTACCGAGTCTATTCGGCGGCGCAAGGGAATTCGGCTGATCAGGACCCGAGGTCACCAGGCAGCTGGTGCGGGTCGAGCAGCAACCGTTTGGCAGAGGTGCGCCGCACCTTGTCGGCGAGTTCCAGATTATCGGTGAGCAATCGCCATTCGACCTCGCTGATGGCCGCACGCGCCCGATCGATGACGGTGCCGTCACGGGTGCCCCAGGCGATCGGCATGGCGCTGACCGACTGCCAGCGCTCGCCGACCTGACGCGGCGCCCGATCGGTGCGCACCGCGACCGACGGCACCCGCTCACCCGCGCGCTTCTCGTGCCCCGGCAGATCCCTGACCTTCCTGATCACCAAGGCATAGTGCGGGTCGTGGGTCTCCGGTTTCGAGACATCGACCAGTGCGAGCAGCACCACCCCGCCCGGATGCGTTTCGGACACGACCGCGGGCACCAGTTCACCGTCGGCATAGAGCTTGTCGATGCTGGAGCGGTGCGGTGTCCAGAACGCCACCCACAGCGCGACGACCGCGCCGAGTGCGAATGCGATCGCCAGCAGATAGGCCCACGGATGGTTGAGCCAGATCAGATACGCGGTGCCGGTCGCGGCGATGACGGCGGCCGCGATCGCCATGACACGCAGTCGACGTAAGTCGGCGAAGACTTCGTTGACCGCATGGGCGTGCTGCCGGTCCACCGCGAATTCGAAGCGTCGCACGTCATCATTCCTAGCACACGTATCGGAGGTAATTCCTCCGCTTATCCGATGGCCGGTCCCAGCAAGTCATCGGCATCCGTAATGCGATACGCGTAACCCTGTTCGGCGAGGAAACGCTGCCGGTGCGCGGCATATTCGGCGTCCAGGGTGTCACGTGCGACGACCGAATAGAAGTGGGCTTGGCCACCATCGTGTTTCGGCCGCAACAGTCGACCGAGCCGTTGCGCTTCTTCCTGACGCGAACCGAACGTTCCCGAAACCTGCACCGCGACAGAGGCTTCGGGCAAATCGATGGAAAAGTTCGCGACCTTGCTCACCACCAGCACCGGAATCTCACCGCGCCGGAAGGCATCGAAAAGTTCTTCGCGCTCTTTGGTTTTCGTAGAACCTTGAATTACCGGCGCATCGAGATCCGCGCCGAGCTCGTCGAGTTGATCAAGATACGCGCCGATCACCAAGGTCTGCGCATCCTTGTGCTGAGCCAGAATCGATTCCACCACAGGGATTTTCGTGCGCGCGGTCGAACAGAGCTTGTAGCGTTCTTCTGGCTCGGCGGTGGCGTAGGCCATCCGCTCGGCATCGGTGAGGGTCACCCGGACCTCGATGCAGTCGGCGGGGGCGATCCAGCCCTGCGCCTCGATATCCTTCCACGGCGCGTCGTAGCGCTTGGGTCCGATCAGCGAGAACACATCGCCCTCGCGGCCGTCCTCGCGCACCAGGGTCGCGGTGAGACCGAGCCTGCGCCGCGATTGCAGATCGGCGGTCATCCGGAAGACCGGTGCGGGCAGCAGGTGCACCTCGTCATAGATGACCAGGCCCCAATCGCGGCTGTCGAAGAGTTCGAGGTGCTTGTATTCGCCCTTGGTGCGGCGGGTGATCACCTGATAGGTGGCGATGGTGACCGGACGGATCTCCTTGCGCTCGCCGGAGTATTCGCCGATTTCGTCCTCGGTCAACGAAGTCCGGGCCAGCAGCTCACGCCGCCACTGCCGTCCGGCCACCGTATTGGTGACCAGGATCAGCGTCGTGGCCTGCGCCTTGGCCATCGCGGCCGCGCCGACCATCGTCTTGCCCGCACCACACGGCAGCACCACGACACCCGAACCACCGGCCCAGAACGAATCGGCCGCCATCTCCTGGTAATCGCGCAGATGCCACTTCCCGCCGGTGTAATCCAGCTCGATCGGATGTGCCTCGCCGTCGACATAGCCGGCCAGATCCTCGGCCGGCCAGCCGATCTTCAGCAGCATCTGTTTGATCCGGCCGCGCTCGGACGGATGCACGACGACGGTGTCCTCATCGACGCGGGCGCCGAGCATCGGTGCGATCTTCTTGTGCCGCAGCACCTCCTCGAGCACCGCGCGATCCAGACTGACCAGCGTCAACCCGTGCGCCGGATTCTTCACCAGCTGCAACCGGCCGTACCTGGCCATGGTGTCCACGATGTCGACCAGCAGCGGCTGCGGCACCGCATACCGCGAGTAGCTGACCAGGGCATCCACCACCTGCTCGGCATCATGACCCGCCGCCCGCGCATTCCACAGCGCCAGTGGCGTCACCCGATAGGTGTGCACATGCTCGGGCGCCCGCTCCAATTCCGCGAACGGCGCAATGGCCTGCCGCGCCACCCCGGCCAACTCGTGGTCGACCTCCAAGAGCAGCGTCTTGTCACTCTGAACGATCAGCGGACCGTCGGTCACAGTCTCTCCTCGTATACGGCGCGTCCGGCATTGTCGGATCGCTCGTGCGACTCCGGCCCATTGTTCCCGACGCCACCGACAACCCATCGGATGCGGCATCGATCCTGCTCCCGACGGGCGTAGCTTGCGTGGACTTCGCACATACAGCGTGCGAGCAGCCTGTTTTGTTCCGGGAAGATGCACCGACCGACCATTCTCGTCCGGATACCGCGGGATCCCGCTGGATCGAGACACGACTGCGCGATGACGTCACCTGGTCGGTCCAGCGGTGTCCGACTGGACCGAGACATCGACAGGGAGTGCGGGTGAGGATCGGGGGCATGATCGAGACTGCTGCGTTATTCGGTGTCGCGGCGGCCGCGTTGGGAATGGTGCTCACACCGGGACCGAACATGATGTATCTGGTATCGCGCAGCGTCTCGCAGGGACGGCGGGCCGGATTGGTGTCGCTCGGGGGTGTCGCGGCCGGATTCGGGGTCTACTTGGCGGCGGCCACAGCGGGGATCACCGCGGTGTTCGCAGTCGTGCCCGGCTTGTATCTGGCGGTGAAGCTGGCGGGTGCGGGATACCTGTTGTGGCTGGCCTGGCAGGCGGTGCGGCCCGGCGGGACCTCGGTCTTCGCACCCGCCGAGCTGCCGCCAGATCCGACGCGGCGACTGTTCACCATGGGCTTGGTCACCAATCTGCTCAATCCGAAAATCGCGATCATGTACATGGCCTTGATCCCGCAGTTCGTAGCGCCCGAGCACGGCCGGGTGTGGTTGCAGAGTCTGTGCCTCGGGTCGGTGCAGATCGCGGTGGCGTTGACGGTGAACGGGCTGATCGTGCTCGGCGCAGGCGGGATCGCCGCCTTCCTGACCGGTCGGCCGCTGTGGCTGCGGATCCAGCGCTACTTCATGGGCACGATGCTCGGCGGGATCGCGGTACTGGTCGCGACCGACCATGCGCGGCCGATGCCTGCCTGACGCCGGGAGCCGCTGAATATGTGATCGTGTGCGCATGGCGCATTTCGATTCCGCGGTGAATACCGCGCAGCATGTCGGGGAGCTGTTCGGCGTCTTCGCCTTCGCGACCTCGGGGGCGCTGCTCGCGGTGCGGCGCGGATTCGACGTATTCGGGATCGTGGTACTGGCCTGCAGTACAGCCCTTGGTGGCGGTGTCATTCGGGATCTGGTGATCGGCCGGACACCACCCGCGTCGTTCGTCGATCTCAGTTACCTGTGGACCGCGCTGCTCGCGGCCGCGGTCATCTTCTTCTGGCATCCGTCGCCGCGCGTGACCGGCGGTCCGCTCGGCGTGGCCGATGCGTTCGGGCTCGGGCTGTTCTGTGTGACCGGCACGGTGATCGCCTACAACCACGGTCTCGGCGCACCCTCGGCCACACTGCTCGGATTGGTCACCGCGATCGGCGGCGGAGTGATCCGCGATCTGCTCGGCGGGCAGACGCCGAGTGTGCTGATACCCGAGCAGATCTATGCGGTACCAGCACTTTTCGGTGCCACGGCGACCGCGACGCTACTGCATTTCAATGCCTACAACCCGATCACCGGCGCCTGCGCCGCGCTCGGCGCCATCGTATTTCGCCTGCTCGCGATGCGGTACGACTGGCACGCACCGCAGGCGCGACGGCGTCCACAGGACCGGGCCTAGCCGACTCGAACACCCGCGCGAAGCCGGCGCACGCCCTCATCGAGGGTTTCGTCGCGTTTGCAGAATGTGAAGCGCACCAGGTGATTCCACGCATCGACGTGGTCGGCGAAGGCGAGCAGCGGCACGGCCGCGACTCCCAGCCGAGCGGGCAGTTCCCGGCAAAAAGCCAAGCCGTCGGTTGCGCCGAGCGGTGTGATATCCGCGCAGATGAAGTAGCCGCCCGCACTCTCCTTCACCCCGAAGCCGGTGTCCTTCAGTGCGGCGGCGAGCCGGAGTCGCTTGTCCGACAGCGTGTCTCGTAGTGCGGCGACCCAGCCGAGTTCGTTGTTCAGCGCGTGCGCGACGGCCGGTTGGAACGGCCCACCCGCTACGAAGGTCAGGAACTGTTTGGCCGCGAGCACACCGTCGATGAGTTCGGACGGACCGAGCGCCCAGCCGGTTTTCCAACCGGTGACGCTGAAAGTCTTCGCCGCACTGGACACCACGACGGTGCGTTCGGCCATACCGGGCAGGGTGGCGAGGCTGATGTGCTCGTTGCCGTCGTAGACGAGGTGTTCGTAAACCTCGTCGGTGAGCACCAATAGGTCGTGCTCGCAGGCGATTTCGGCGATCGCGGTCAGATCGGCGCGGTCGAGCACGGTGCCGGTCGGGTTGTGCGGTGAATTGACGATCAGCATCCTCGTCGCGGGCGTAATGGCGGCGCGCATGCTGTCCAGGTCGAGTACGAAGCGGTCACCGTCGGCGACGAGATGGGCAGTGCGCCGTCGCGCTCCGGCCAGCGCGATCGCGGCCGCATAGGAGTCGTAGTAGGGCTCGATCAGCACGACCTCTTGACCGGGCTCGACCAGACCGAGCACGGCGGCACTGATCGCCTCCGTCGCACCGACGGTGACCAGGACCTGTGTGTCCGGGTCGTACTGGGTGCCGTAGCGGCGGGCCCGGTCGGCGGCGATGGCGCGCCGCAGGATCGGCATACCGCGGCCGGGCGGGTACTGGTTCAGCCCGTCGGCAATGGCCTGACGCGCGACCTCGAGCATGCCCGCGGGTCCGTCGGTATCCGGAAAGCCCTGACCCAGGTTGATCGCCTCGTGCCGGACGGCTAATTCGGTCATCTCCGCGAAGATCGTGGAGGCGAAGGGGCGCAGGCGTGCGACGGTCGCGGGTTGCGAGGACATATCCGGAGAGTAGCCCAGC
This sequence comes from Nocardia sp. NPDC006982, assembly GCF_042869435.1. Lineage (NCBI taxonomy): Bacteria > Bacillati > Actinomycetota > Actinomycetes > Mycobacteriales > Nocardiaceae > Nocardia > Nocardia sp. NPDC006982. Next base: position 108,903 of record NZ_JBIAFV010000002.1, read on the forward strand.
GATCGCCATTGTTGCCAACAGATAGCGAAAGGCTATATTTCACTTTTGAATTGGCCCTTCTACCTGCATGGTTGTGCGGTGTCCCAACGGCGGCTAGCCTCGCCGTGTTCTACCTCACAAACCGCCGACCTGCGGCGGTAGCTCGAAAGGGGCGCTTATGGCCTCGTATCTGGACCTGGTACTGCAGCCGGCCGCGTCGGAGGTCGCCGGAACGGTACTGGGTTTCCTGCGAAATATCGCACACGACCTGATCGCCGGCTTCGGCTCGTCCACCGGCGATTGGTTCAACGGATCCTCGACCGGCAATAGCGGCACCGGATCGTCGACCGGGGACTGGTTCCTGGGCTCGTCCACGCCGTAACCCGATGGCGGTGTCAGGCCTGGCGATGAGGGCCCGGCCTGGCACCGCCTCACCCCAGGCGGACGTGGGACAGTTTCTCCGGATTCGCGAGATCGTAGGTACCCCAGACCAATCCGTCGCGAACCGCGAATCCGATCACCCGGGGCGGACCCTCGAGCCGACCGTAACCCGGGCCGACCCGATACACGACCAAACCCAATTGACCGTTGACCGTGGCGAATTCGAATTCCAGTGTCGGCTCCGAGGAGCCGTCCATACCGTACTTGCGCATCAGCCCGAGGAGGAAACGGGCGACCTTGTCCGCACCGGCGATGACATTGATCGCGGTGGACGTGGTGCCGTTCGCATCGCCGATTATTACCGAATCCGGGTGCAGTGCAGCGGTTATCGCGGCGATATCACCGGCGGACAGCGCGGCGATGAAATTGCGCACCGCGGCCGCGTGCTCGACATCCGGGACGGGCGGCGGGGCCTGCGCGACGGACTTCCTGGCCCGCACGGCCAGCTGGCGCGCCGCCTCCACCGAAATGCCGAGGATCTCGGCGATCTCGTCGAACGGCACCGAAAGCCCGTCGTGCAGAACGAATGCCACGCGCTGCGGCGGCGTCAGACTCTCCAACACCACCAGGGCGGCGAGGCTGCATTCCTGTTTGCGGACCACCGCCTCGAGCGGATCCGGCACGGTCGATGGCGTGGTACCGGTCACGACCGGCTCCGGAAGCCACTGCCCGACATAGGTTTCCCGGCGCACCGCGGCACTGCGCAGGCGGTCCAGGCAGATTCGGCTGACCACGGTGGTCAGCCACCCCCGCAGATCCTCGATCTCGGATTGATGCGCACCGGCCAGCCGTAGCCAACTCTCCTGCACGGCGTCCTCGGCGTCGCCCGCACTGCCCGTCAGCCGGTAGGCGACCGAGAGCAGATGCGCCCGATGCGATTCGAACAAGTCGGCGAGAAGAGCGGCAACCATCGGGCTCATTCTACGTTCCGCGCTGATGGGCCCGACGAGCCGGTCGTGACACCATGATCATATGGAGGATCATCCGCTATCCGACACAACCATCTGGTTGTCGCGGCCGACCGAGGCCGATATCGACGATATCGTCGCATGCTGCCAGGAGCCCAGCATTGCCGAGTGGGTGACGATTCCGGTTCCGTATCACCGGAAGAATGCCGAATCCTTCCTCGACGATATGGTCGCGCCCGGCTGGGCCACCTGCAGTCCGATCTGGGCGCTGCGGACCCGCGCCGACGGTCCGGTCGTCGGCATGATCGATCTCAACGCGCGCGACGAATCGGCATCGGAAATCGGCTTCTGGCTGGTCTCCGCGGAACGCGGACGCGGGCTGATGTCCCGCGCGGTCGCCCTGGTGTGCGAATTCGGTTTCCAGCCAACAGGATTGGCGCTGAGCCGGATCAACTGGCGCGCCTTCGTCGGCAATCACGCCTCGGCCGCGGTGGTCCGCCGCAACGGTTTCCACTACGAGGGGATGGCGCGACTCGGCAGCATGCAGCGCGGCAGCCGCCGCGACACCTGGCTGGCCGGACGGCTGGCGACGGACCCACCCGGCCCGGTCTCGGATTGGCCGCCCGGGATATGCGACATCGCGTAGCGATTTTATGAGGGGTGGTGGTCGGGCGACGGGTGGGCCCGAACCGCCGACAGGGGCGCGCAAAAGTCGTAGATTGCCCATATGGCGATCGATGCCCGATTCGAGTGGATCGCCGAGACCATGCACCTGCGGCCCGACGACCGGATCCTGGAAATCGGTCCCGGCTCCAGCGACTCGATCGCGTACCTGGCCGCACAGCTGGACGGCGGTCGCGTCGTCGGTGTGGACCGTTCCCCGACGGCCATCGCCCGCGCGACGAAGCGCCATGCCGCACTGATCAAATGCGGCAAGGTCCACCTGTTGCACGCCGGACTGGAACAGCTCGACCGAGCCCGGGTACTTGCCGAAATCGGACCGGCCCGCGGCTTCGACAAGGTTGTCGCCGTCAACGTGAATCTGTTCTGGACCAAGCGGCCCACCGCCGAACTCGCGCTGATCAGGCAGGTCCTCACACCCGACGGCACGCTGTATCTGTTCTACGGATACGGACCACCGGACGGGCCCACCGGCACCGGCCCGAAACCCGCACCCGGACACCTCATCGATTATCTGGCCACCGCGGGCTTCGACGGCGCCACCGTCTGCTCCGGCGATATCCTCGGCGTCGTCGCGAAACCGCGGCGAAATCCGTAGCCGCGCCCCGGCTTTCACCGGGGCGGCAGGCTCGGAGTATCAGTGCTCGCGGCGCTCCTGCACCGCGTCAGCGAGGCGATCGAGCTGGGCGGCCGTGGTCTCCCAATCGATGCAGGCATCGGTGATGGACTGCCCGTAGGTCAGTGCGTCGGCGTGCCCGAGGGTCAGATCCTGGCGGCCCGCGACGAGGAAGCTCTCCAGCATCACGCCGACCACCTCCGGCTCGCCCGCGGCCAACCGGCCCGCGATATCGGTGACCACATCGACCTGCTTGTTGTGATCCTTATTGCTGTTGCCGTGGCTGGCGTCCACCACGATCCGCGCCGGTAGCGATGCCTTCTCCAACCGGATGCAGGCCTCGCGGACCGAGGCGGCGTCGTAGTTCGGGCCGGTGCTGCCGCCGCGCAGGATCACATGGCAGTCCGGATTGCCGGTGGTGCGGATCAGCGCCGAGCGGCCGTCCAAGTCGGTGCCTGGGAAAACGTGACTGGCAGCAGCGGCCCGCACGCCGTCGACGGCCACCTGCACATCGCCGTCGGTGCCGTTCTTGATGCCGACCGGCATGGACAGTGCGCTGCTGAGCTGGCGGTGCACCTGGCTGGCCGCGGTGCGCGCGCCGATGGCGCCGTAGGAGACCAGGTCCGCGATGTACTGCGGGGTGATCGGGTCGAGGAATTCACAGGCCACCGGCAGGCCGAGGGCGGTGATATCGACCAGCAGCTTGCGGCCGATGCCCAGTCCGGTGTTCACGTCGAAGGAGCCGTCCAGGTGCGGATCGTTGATCAGCCCCTTCCAGCCAAGGGTGGTGCGCGGCTTCTCGAAGTACACCCGCATCACGACATGCAGCCGATCGTCTAGTTCAGCTGCCTTGGCGGCCAGGCGGCGGGCGTAGTCCAGCGCGGCGGCCGGATCATGGACCGAACACGGTCCGACGATCACCATCAGGCGATCGTCGGTACCGTTCAGCACATCGACGGTGGCTTTGCGACCGGCTCGGACCACGTCGGCGAGCGCATCGGTGATTCGGTGTACCTGGCGGACCTCGGCCGGTGAGCGCAACGGGCTCACACTGAGGGTGCGTTGGTCGTCCAGACCGAACAGCATCGCGGAGCGATTCGATGAGGGGTGGTGGTCGGGCGACGGGTGGGCGTGCCGCGCGTCGACGTCGGCTGCGGTAGTCATCGTTTGTGGGTTCCTTTACTTCAAGGCCGACCCACGGACGTGAAACCCGTCGAGCCGGTCCATCATCCGGCTCGGGGTGAAAACGAGGTCAGCGCAAATGGTTGCCGCAGACCGACCCACCCAGGGCCGGCTTGCTAAACCAGAAATAGACGCGCTGCACGACGGTGACTGTACCAGGGACTATCCCGAGGTAACCGCTAGGCCAACTTTCGTGCCGAAGCTCACCCCAGCTGACCGGGGACGTAACCACCGGCCGGGGTGCGGACGATCACATTCATCCGGTTCCACGCGTTGATCGTCGCGATGGCCGCGATGAGGGCCGCGGTCTGATCGTCGTCGTAGTGCTTGCGCACCTGCTCCCAGGTCTCGTCGCTGACGCCACGGCCGTCACCGATGCGGGTGGCCTCTTCGGTGAGGGCGAGGGCTGCGCGCTCGGCCTCGGTGAAGACGGTGGCCTCGTGCCACGCGGCGACGAGGTTGATTCGCACGGCGGTCTCGCCCGCGTGCGCGGCATCCTTGGTGTGCATATCGACGCACATGCCGCAGCCGTTGATCTGGCTGGCGCGGATCTTGACCAGTTCGTAGGTGGCGGCGGGCAGGGAGGACCCGTCGACGACCTTGCCCGCGGTGATGAGCCGCTTGACGTAGCTACCGGCGACGGGGTTGGCGTAGAGGTTGAAGCGCTGTTCCATGATCTGTGCCTTTCCATTCGGTTGGGTTCACAGAGAGGACGACGCGGCCCACCACAGTGTGACATCAGCGAATGTGACCTGGATCACGAGTGCCGTGCATCGCCGTCGCGGGGCGGATCAGTACTGGCTCGCAGTGATTTTCATCCTTCGCGCCCAAAGCGACCGGCACGACCGCCGCGCTTCCTGAGTTACCCTGTGCCGCAGGGGACTCCGCTACTTGCCGAATGTGTAGGTTACGCCGGTCAGCTTCTCGGACAGCTCCCACAGGCCGCGCGCGACCTGCTCGTCCTTGGATGCCGCGGTGGAACCGGACAGCCCGGGATAGCCACGCATGCCGCCCCATCCGTCCGGGCCGTAGAACGCGCCCGGCTCCACCTGCTCGGTCGCCGCGTAGATCTCCGGCAGCGCACCCATTTCGGCGCTCTGCGCCAGCAGCCGGTTGCCCAGCGCCATGACCTTGTCCAGAATGGATTCGGTATGCGACTGCAGTTCCGTTGCGGCATAACCGGGATGCGCGGCCACCGAAATCTTCGACGAACCCGCCGCGGTCAGCCGGCGCTGCAACTCGTAGGCGAACATCAGGTTGGCCAACTTCGCCTGGCCGTAGGCGGACCAGCGCTGGTACTTGCGGCGCTCCCAGTTCAGGTCGTCCAGATCGATCTTGCCGGCCCGGTGTGCACCGCTGGAGACCGTGACCACCCGGTCCGAAATCTTTTCCAGCAGTAGCCCGGTCAGCGCGAAGTGACCGAGATGGTTTGTGCCGATCTGCATTTCGAAGCCATCGGCGGTCCGCCGCTGCGGCACCGCCATCACACCCGCGTTATTGATCAGCACGTCGGCCCGATCCACCGCATCGGCGAACGCACGCACCGAGGCCAGATCCGCGAGATCGAGTTCGCGCACCTCGGCGCGCGCACCGATCTCCCCTGCCACTTTCTCGCCCTTGGCCAGATTTCGACAGGCCAGGACCACCTGCGCACCCGCCCCGGCCAGCGCACGCACCGTCGCCGCCCCCAGCCCGCTGTTCGCGCCGGTGACGATGATCGTGCGGCCACTCTGATCGGGAATGTTCGAGGTATCCCAATGGCTCATGACCGGAAGTCTAGTGCGCGCGGCCATCGTTCTCAGGCAATGCGCACAGGTCACGCCTGGGCCAGGATCTCCTCGTCGGTCATCGCCACCACCTCCAGGTACAACTTGGCGACGGCGTCCAGGCGATCGGGCGTGCCACGACCGGTCTCCCGTTCGATCAGCCGTCTGGCCAACCCGGCCACCGTCCGGCCGACGAGCAGGTCGGCGACCAGCGCGTGGTCGACCTCGAGCCATTCGCGGATCCTGGCGACGGCCGTGGTGGCCAGCACCGAGTCACCGCCGGCGCCGAAGAAATCGTCGTGCACGCCGATGCGCTCGATACCGAGCACTCCGGCGACGACGGTGGCCAGTGCGGCCTCGAGCGGCGTGCGTGGGCGCGCGTCCACCGCTTCGGACGCGTCGGGTTCCAGCAGTGCCACCACCGCGCGACGATCGAGCTTGCCGTTATCGGTCAACGGCATCTGCTCGAAGATCTCGATGCGAGTGGGAATCATGTAGCCGGGCAACAGATCCCGCACCGCGGCGACAATCTCCTCGGCGGAGCCGACCTCGCCCGAAACCGCTGCGACCAGCTTCGGCGCGCCCTTGCCTACCACGGTGGCCACCGCGTGCCGCACTCCCGGTGCGGTACGCAGTCCGCTTTCCACCTCGCCCAATTCCACCCGGTAACCGCGGATCTGAACCTGATGGTCGGCGCGACCGAGGAATTCGATGGTGCCGTCGGGCCAGTAGCGCGCCATATCACCGGTGCGGTACCAGCGGAGATCGTCGTGGACGACGAACCGTTGCGCGGTGCGCTCCGGATCATTGCGATAACCCGCCGCGACATTCGCACCGCCGACCCAGAATTCGCCGGGCACCCAGTCCGGGCAGTCGCGGCCCGCCGAATTCACCACGCGGCAGCGCACATTGCGCAGTGGCACGCCGAACGGGACGGTGGCCCAATGCTCGGGCGGGTCGGCGACCTCGCAAATGGTGTTGTGGATGGAGGTTTCGGTGGCACCGCCCAAACCGGAGAACCGGCAGCCCGGCACCTGCCGGGCCAGCCGCCGCGCCAGATCCGCGCCGACCCAGTCACCGCCGAGGGTGACCGCGCGCAGCGAATCGCCCAGGTGGTCACCGCCGATCTCCAGGATCATGTCGAGCATGCTCGGCACACAGTTGAGGATCGAAACCCGGTGGTGGGTCAGCAGTTCCACCCAGCTGGTGGCCTCCTCGCGCTGTGCGGCCGACAGCGCGACCACCGAGCCGCCGACCGCGAACATGCCGAACATGTCGTAGACGGAGGCGTCGAATTCCAGCGCGGACAGCCCGAGCACCCGGTCGGCCGGGCCGACCTCGAACCACTCGTTCACCGCGTCGATGGTGTTCATCGCACCGCGGTGCGGCACGTCGACACCCTTCGGCACACCCGTGGAGCCGGAGGTGAACAGCACATAGGCGATCGACTCCGGATCCGGCACCACCGGTTCGGCCAACGGATTCGGATGGGTACGCGCCGCCGACAGCGGCAGACAGGTGATATCCGGGCGATCCATATCGGCGGCGTCGACAGTGAGCGCGGCGACCACGTCACCGGTGCGCAGGATCTCCGCGCGCCGCCCGACCGGCTGATCGAAACCGATGGGCACATAGGCCGCACCCACCGCGAGCACACCGAGTACGGCGAGGATCTGATCCGGCCCCTTCGGCAGCTGCACCGCGACGGTTGCACCGGGCCGCACCCCGATCTCACACAGCGCGGCCGCAACCGAAAGCGCTTGTCCGGCAAGCTCGCCGTAGCTCCAGCCGCCGTCCACGCCGTCGCGACGCCATAGCACCGCCGGTGCGTCGGGCGTGCTGCGGGCATGGTCGAAGAAGCCCTGGTGCAGTGCCCGTCCGGAGACCGGACCGTCGGTCGCGTTCACTGCGGCGCGCACGGCGGCCTGGGCGACCGGCAGGTGCACCGCGGCCTCCGCGATCCAGCCCGCCTCGCCCGCGCCGAGCCTGCCGATGGCCTCGGTGTAGCTGGTGAACATGGCGTCGATCATTCCCGCGGGGAACGCGGATTCGCGCACGTCCCAGTTGAGTAGCAGCCCGCCGCGCACCTCGGTGACCTGCGCGTCCAGCAGCACCTGTGGTCCCTGCGAGATGATCCAGACCGGCTCGCCGAAGGTTTCGGTGACCGAGGTCGCGAACAGCTCGCCCAGGTTGAGCGCGCTGGTGTAGACGATCGGCGCGAGCACCGGCTCGCCGCGGTGCCTGCCCAGATCGCGCAGTACCTCCAGCCCGGAATACGCGGTGTGCGAGCCGCTTTCGTGCATCGCACGCTGTAGTGCTTTCGCCCGCTCGGTGACCGTCACATTCTCGGTGACGTCCACCTCCAACATGATCGAGGAGGTGAAATCGCCGATCACCCGGTCGATATCCGGATGCACCGGTTCCCGGTGGAACAGCGGCACATTCAGCAGGAAGCGGCTCTGCCCCGACCAGCCGCCGATGGTCTCGGCGAATACCGCAGCCAATGCCATTGCCGGTGTGATGCCGCGAGCGTGCGCGGCGGCGAGCAGCCGCTCCTTGGCTTCCGGCTCCAACCAGTGGTCGTAGCGGACGGTCCGCTGCGGTTCGGCGCGCTCGCTGACCGGAATGGTCGGCAGCTCCGGTGCGCCGGGCAGCTCCGGCAGCCGATCGCGCCACCACTGCTTATCGCGTTCCCTGGCAACGGTATCCACTCTGCGCTCGATGCGATAGCGGCGATAGCTGTAGCCCTGCGGAGGAACCGTGCCGCCGTGGTAGAGGTCGGCAAGGTCGGCGACGAGCACGCGGTAGCTCATCGCGTCACCCGCGATCATGTCGACATCGAGATGCAGCCGGGTGCGGCCGTCGGCGAGCAGGCTCAGCGTCACGTCGAGCACCTGGCCCTCCTCGATGGCCAGCCGCTGATGAGTCTTGCTGTCGCGCAACCGCTCCAGCTCGGCCTCGGCCGCCGCAGGAGCGTGCGCGCGCAGATCGACGACCGAGAACACCGGCCGGCCCGGGTCGAGAATGGTCTGCTGGGTGCCGTCGGTAAGGAACCTGGTACGCAGCATCGGATGCACGGCAACGAGATCCGTCACGGCCCGCGCCAAACGTTCGGGATCGACCTCGGCACCGTCGAATTCGACATACAGGTGTGCCGCGACACCACCGAGATCCTGCTCCTCGGAGCGACCGATCCAGTAGGCGTGCTGCATCGAACCCAACGGGAACGGCGCGAATTCGTCTTCGGGATCAACGTTTTCGACAGGTTCGACCTCCGCGACCGCCGCGACGGATTCGTCGACGCCGAGCAACCGCGCCCACTCCGCGACCGACGGCGCCGCAGCCAACTGCGCGAAATTGATCTCCAGCCCCCGTTTGCGCCAGCCGCCCGCCAACTTCATGGTGCGAATGGAGTCCAGTCCGAGCTGGATCAGATCATCGCCGTCGGCGATCGTCTCGACCGGTACGTCGAGCTGCTGGGCAATGGCAGCGCGGATTTCCTCCCGGCCGATCGTCGTCCCCGCCCCGTCCCCCGGTCGCTGTGCTGGCTCCATCTGGCGCTGTCACTCCTTGATCGCCGCCGCATCCGGCGGATCGAGACTGCTCAGCGGGTAGCCTATAGCATTGAGATAGGGTTGCCTAACCTATGTTATGAGACCCTAATCATGCAGCAGATCTTGCAGTGAGGCAGACCGTGACTTCGACATCCACCTCGCCCACCCATCGCGACGGCTACATCCCCTTCCCCACCGCCGACGCCGCGACCTATCGCGCGGCCGGCTACTGGACCGGCCGCCCACTCGGCGACCTGCTGCGCGCGACCGCGACCCGGCACCCGCATCGCACCGCCCTGCTCGATGCCGACAGCACGCGCACATACGCGTGGGTGGATGCCGAGGCCGATCGAATGGCGCACGGTTTACTCGCACTCGGCATCGCCCCGGGCGATCGGGTCGTCGTGCAACTGCCGAATGTGCCTGAGTTCTTGACTGTCCTGTTCGGATTGCTGCGCGCCGGAATCATTCCGGTACTGACCCTGCCCGCGCATCGCCGCGCCGAAATCGAGCATCTGGCCGGGCTTTCCGAAGCGGTCGCGTACATCGTGGCCGACCGGCTCGGCGACTTCGACTACCGCGAACTGGCCGAAACCGTCCGCTCGGCGGTACCCACCCTGCGTCACGTTCTCGTACTCGGTGATCCGGGAACCTTCACCGATCTGAATTCGATTCCCCGCGACGGCGGTTCACTTCCCGACATCGATCCGAGCGATATCGCGCTGATGCTGGTCTCCGGCGGTACCACCGGCCTGCCGAAGCTCATCGCGCGCACCCACGACGACTACGTCTACAACGCCACCGCGAGCGCCGAGGTTTGCGGACTGACCGAGGACGACGTCTACCTCGCGACACTGCCCGCCGCACACAACTTCCCGCTCGCCTGCCCCGGCATACTCGGCACCGTATCGGTCGGCGCGGCCGTCACCTTCATCACCGATCCGAGTCCGGAGAGCGCCTTCGCCGCCATCGAACACCATCGCGTCACCGTCACCGCGGTCGTGCCGCCACTGGCCCAACTCTGGTGTGCGGCAACCGAATGGGAAGACGCCGATCTCGGCTCACTGCGCCTGCTCCAGGTCGGCGGCGCGCGGCTGGCCGAGGTGAACGCCCGCGAGGTTGTGCCCGCACTGGGCGTCCAACTGCAACAGGTCTTCGGTATGGCCGAGGGCCTGCTCAACTACACCCGCCTCGACGACACCGCCGATATCGTCTGCACCACCCAGGGTCGTCCGCTCTCGCCTGCCGACGAGGTGCGGGTCGTGGATGCCGACGGCAGCGAGGTCGTCCCGGGCGAAGAGGGTGAACTGCTCACCAAGGGCCCCTACACAATCCGCGGCTACTACCGCGCCCCCGAACACAATGCCCGCGCCTTCACCCCCGACGGCTACTACCGCTCCGGCGATCTCGTGCGCCGACTGCCGAGCGGCCATCTGATCGTCTCCGGCCGCATCAAGGACGTCATCAATCGGGGCGGCGAGAACATCTCCTGCGACGAACTCGAGGAACATCTGCTGGCCCATCCGTCCGTCCGGCATGCCGCCGCCGTCGGCCTTCCCGATGCCGCGCTGGGTGAAAAGGTCTGTGCCGTCTTGGTTGTCGACGGCGAGATGCCGACCCTGGTCCAGCTCAAGTCCTTCCTCACCGAACGCGGTCTGGCGACCTACAAACTCCCGGACCTGCTCCGCCAGGCCGACGAACTGCCCATCACCGCCGTCGGCAAGATCGATAAGAAGGCCCTGCGCGCCGACCACGGCTGACCGGAACGATCGGGGGTGGCGCGAGTCCGATCTCGCCACCCCCGATCCGAACCCCGGATAACCGGGTGCCCCAGCAGATGATTCGGAACGCGGGCCGACCTTGATGGGTATGAATTTGCTAGGCCTTGACTACATAGGGCGCGACACTGCCCAGTTTTTCGCAGGTCTCCTCGAATTCCCGCTCCGGCCGCGACTGCCCGACAATGCCCGCGCCCGCCCGCAGCCACGCGCCTTCGGTGGTCTGATAGACCGCACGCAGCACCAGCGTCGCCTCCATCGCACCACTCGGCGAAATCGTCACCACGGCACCGGAGTACAGACCACGCGGCGCACCGTCGAGACGGAACACCGAGTCGACGCCCTCCCGCTTCGGAATACCGGACGCCGTGACCGACGGGAACAGGACCTCGAGCGCATCCCAGCTGGAACGGTCCGCAGCGAGTCGCCCGCGCACCGTGGAGGCCAGATGCTGCACGCTGCCACGTTCCCGAACCGCCATGAAATCGGAGACCGCGGGCGTGCCGGGATCGGCCACCTCGGTGATCTCGGCAAAGGAGGTCTGCACCGAAATCGCGTGCTCCACGATCTCTTTGGGATCGGTGATCAGGTCGGCCCGAGCCGCCATATCGATGGCTTCGCCCAGCCCGAAGGCGCGCGTCCCGGCAAGCGGCTCGGTGGTGACCACCCGATCCTCGTCGACGGAGGCAACCAACTCCGGACTGAATCCGGCCGCCTCGAGTCCACCGAGGCGAAGCAGGAACGACCGCGCCGGAGTGTTGTTGGCGCGGCCGAGCCGGTAACTGGCGGGGACGTCCACCGCGAACGGCAGATCGACCTTCCTGGACAGAATGACCTTCTGATAGCGACCGGAACGGATTTCCGTGACCGCCTCGGCGACCCGATCGCGATATCCGGTCGGATCGAGACGCACATCGACCGGATGCGCCTGCGGCAGCTCGGTCTCCTGCGAGGCGGCGATGAGATCGTGAATGTCATCGGCCTCGGCCGGTGTCGCGCCGGAAATCCGGACGCCGAACTCGCCGACCCGCACCTCGATGCGCGGAATCATCAGATGGGCCAGTGCGGTTCGCGGATCCAGATGCCGCGTCGCATCCAATGCCCATGCGCAGAACTCGAATCCGATCCAGCCGTAGGCCCGACGCCCGCCGAGCGGCAGCGTGGCCAGGGCGCTGTCGATGACCCGCGCCGGGCTGCCCTCCCAGGCACTCGTGGTGCCGCGCCCGTCCCAGGACATGCGCAATTCGTTCGCGTCGAGTTCGACGCCGCCGAGCGGATCGGCCGCGAATACCCATTCGCCGGGCCGTTCGTACATCACGTATTCACCGAAGCGCTCGGCCGCCGCCAGCCGGGACATCGCTGCCGCCGGATCGGTCACATACTCAACGCGCAAGCGCTCCGTGGTCGACAACGATCCTCCAAGGTTATGCTGACCTAACTCAGAGAAGTAAGGTTAGCATTACCTGTCTAAAGCGTACTGTGCTGCAGACCACAGAAACGGCTACTCCGCGGGCACCGCAAGCGCCGACCGCTCGACGCTCAACAGACTCTCCGTGCTGTGCTCCGCGTGATATGCGGCTCCGCCGCCGCGCACTCCGAACAACCGCTTGCTGTAGACCAGCCACACCACCGCCGCGATATTGATCAGCAGCGCGCCGATGCGCAGCACAGTGATCTTCTCGGTCAACTCATAGATCTCCAACGGCAGGAAGATGCTGGTCGCGACCACCGCGAAGTACTCACCCCAGCGCTTCACCAGCCACAGCCCCACCGCCTCGATCGCCTGCAGCGCCGCATAGGCGAGGATGCCGATGGCCACCCACAGCAGGGTCGTATTCGACAGCGAGAACGCGTCATCGATCAGATGCACGAGCTTGGATCGGTCGATATCCCAGCCGATCTGATCGGCCAGCGGGCGCAGCAGCGGCAGTTCCTCGTCGAAGGCCGCCCGCATATCCTCGCGCGAGGACCGGAATTTGAAGACGGCGAGCGCGGCGACCACCAAGAGCAAGCCGCGCACCAACCGCTCGATCGCCAACGCCCGCATCAGCCAGCGGTCCCGCAGCAGTCGCCCGCGCGGCACCTCCGGAGCGTGGTCGGCGGGCCCGGAGCCCACCGGTTCGCCGGGTACGAACGTGCCGCAGCGCAGACACCGCCACGCGACACCGGCCACCGTCTGAACATGCAACCGCTCCGCCAGATCCTGCTCGTCCGGCGCATAGGTGTAGTGGCCGTGCCAGCCGCACGCGCGTAACGCCCAATCCATGCGCGCAGCCTAGTTTGCCATCGCGATCGGCCGCGATCGCAAACGCCGTGTCGATACCCGAAGCCCAACTCGCCCGCCGGAGTTCCTGCGCGGAATCCACTGGCGGGCTTCAATAGGAGTCATGATCGATCACCGCGGGGATTCGCCCGCTCCAGCTCGAGCGGCAGCCCCCGATTCGGTGGTGGCACTGATCGATGCGAGCTCCGGCGTGGAACGCGAACTCGTCGGCGCCTGGCTGGCCGACGGCGGACTGAAGCACGAACTCGGCGTCGACGCACCGATCACCCAGTTGGATCTGGATGCGGATGCGATCGGCGATCGACTGGTCGGACGGCGCGACGATCCGCTGGTGGTGCCGATCCGGGTGCTGTGGCTCCCGCCGGAGCGCGACGGGGTCCGCCGCATCACCTTCGCCGACCTGGCCCTGCTGACCAATCCGCGCAAGCCGAACCGACTCGCGCAACGCCGGTTGGTCGGCAAATCGCCGGACCGTCACGTGGTGCTCACCGGGCAGCCCGCTCTGCTCAGCGAATTGCGCGCCAATAATCCGGAGGCCGCGGCGCTACTTCTGAAGGGCTCCGCCGAACCGTTCGCGCGCGCCATCGTGCGCGCCGCGGTGGTCGCCCTGGAACGCGCCGAACGTTCCATCATCGGTGACCGGTACAAGGTGCCGCGGCTGGTGGCCGAGGAGATCCTCGACTCTCCCGACTTCCTGCGCAGGCTCGAACTCATCGCCGATCAGCTCGGTACGAGTCCGCACGAGGTGTACCGGCGGGCCGAGAAGGCGCTGAACGAACTCGTCGCCGCCCAGAGCAGGCTGGTCTCGGATCTGTTCACCCAGGCGATGCGCCCGATCCACGCCTCGACCTGGAAGGTCGACTCCGACGACTCCGGCCTGGACGGATTGCGCGCGTTGAACCGCAACCATCCGCTGGTCTTCCTGCCCTCGCACCGGTCCTATGTCGATGCGTTCGTACTCGGTGATGTGCTGGCCCGCAACGACTTTCCACCGAATCATGTGATCGGCGGCGCGAATCTGAGCTTCTGGCCGATGGGTCCGATCGCCCGGCGCACCGGCACGGTCTTCATCCGGCGCAGCTTCGGTGACGACGAGGTCTATAAGGCGGTGGTCGAGGAGTACTTCGCCTACCTGCTGGCCAAGCGATTCAATATGGAGTGGTACTTCGAGGGCGGCCGCACCCGCACCGGCAAGCTGCGCCCGCCGCGCTATGGATTGCTGAATTACCTTGCCTCCGCGGTCCGTTCGAATCGGATCGACGATGTGCTGCTCGTCCCGGTATCGATCACCTATGAGCGACTGAACGAACTCGGCGCCATCGCCACCGAACAGGCCGGCGGGAAAAAGAAGCCGGAGGGCCTGGCCTGGATGGCGCGCTATATACGCAGCCAACAGCATTCGGCCGGACACGTCTACGTGCGATTCGGCGAACCGCTGTCGGCGCGCGATCGCCTTGCCGCATATGGGGATCCGCTCACCCCGGCGCCGACGATCATTCCGCTGCACCGCACCGAACCGGCGGGAACCGAATCGAGCAATGTCACCGAGTCGGCGGAGGTCGCCGAGCTGGAGCGAAAGGCCGTGCAGCGGTTGGCCTTCGAAGTCGCCGTCGGCATCAATGCGGTCACCCCGATCACGGTCAACGCGCTGGTCACCCTGGCGCTGCTCGGTGTGCACGAGCGTGCGCTCACCCTCGGCGAGGTGCGTACCGTGCTGGCCCCGGTGCTGCGGTACATCGAGAAGCGCGAGCTGCCGCACGGCGAACTGGCGGCGCTGCGCGATGAGCAGAGTCTCGCGGTGGTGCTGGAGCAGCTATCGCTGGCCAAGGTCGTGACGGTGTACCGCGGTGGGCTGGAACCGGTGTACTCGATCGAATCGGGTGCGCATCTGGAGGCCGCGTTCTATCGCAATAGCGCGGTGCATTGGTTCATCAACCGAGCCATTCTCGAATTGTCGATCCTGTGCGCCTTGGAGATGCAGGCGCCGGATCAGCTGCGGGCGGGCTGGGACGAGGCCTTCCGACTGCGCGATCTGCTGAAGTTCGAATTCTTCTTCCCGGAGCGGGCCGAGTTCTCGGCACAGATGACCGCGGAAATGCTGCTGGTGGACCCGGATTGGCACCAGCACACCGCGGCGGACACCCTCGGCGAGGATGTCCTGCACAAACTCACCGCATCCGGATTCATGATGGCGCACCGCACGCTGCGCGCATTCGTCGACGCGCAGCTGGTGGTGGCCGAGCGGCTGGCGGCTCACGACAGCGCCGAAGAGATCGATCGCAAGGAGTTCATCGACGAATGCGTCGCGGTCGGTAAGCAGATGCTGCTGCAGCAGCGACTGCACAGTCCAGAATCCGTCTCCACCGAATTGTTCTCCAGCGCACTCAAACTCGCGGACAACCACGGGTTGTTGACCCGCGTCAGTCATGACTCGGCCAAGCCGCGGGCCGAATTGGCCCGGCGCAGAAACGAATTCGCCGACCAGCTGCGCATTATCGCGGCTAGGATCTCGCAGGCGGCCGCACTGGATCCGTCCAATATTCCGGTACGGGGGGCCTGATGGTCGAACAGCGCCCTGTGGTCCCAACGGATCTCGCGGCGGCCATCGCCGCGATCCGGTCCGGGCCGCAGGGGCCCGAAGTCGCCGCAGTCTTCGACTTCGCCACCGTTGTGGATGGTTTCGGGCCGCTGTCGCGGTGGACATTCCGGCGCGACAAGAGCCGAATTACCGCGGACACCCTGCTCGGCAGCATCCGCAACGGACTCACCGACGGCGAATACAGCCGGTTCCTCCAGCAGGCCATGCGGATACTCGCCGAGCAGCCCGAAGACGAGCTGGACGAGTTGGGCACGCTGCTGTTCCGGAAGAAGATCTACGGGCACCTGTATCCCGAAGCGTGGCAGCTGATCCGGACGCACGAAGCCGCCGGGCACACCGTAGTGCTCGCGACCGCGCTGACCCGATTCCAGGTCGAACCCGCCGCGGCCGAACTCGGTATCGAGCACGTGCTGTACACCCGGATGGCGACCACCGATGGCGTGCTCACCGGATACGCCGACGGAAAGACCCTGTGGCGCAATGGCAAGGCCGATGCGGTTCGCGAATTCGCCGGCGCGCATGGGCTGGATACCAGCCGCAGCTACGTCTACGCGGACAGCATCGCCGATCTGCCGCTGCTCTCGGTGGTCGGGCATCCGGTAGCGGTGAATCCCGAGCGAAAGCTCGCTACCGCTGCCGCCGAACAGAATTGGCCGATACTGACGTTCCGTCCACGCCGACCGCCGCGCCCGACCGACTATCTGCGCACCGTCGCCGGATTCGCCGGGTTACTGGCCGGGGCGCTGCTCGGCGTGCTGAGCAAGTCCTACACGCGTCAACGCCGGAAGATGGCCGATGCGCTGATGGCCTACGGAACCGCTGCCACGCTCGGCGCGACCGGTATCCGGCTGCGGGTCAGCGGTGCGGAAAACGCCCGCGCCCCGAGACCCGCGGTCTTCCTGTTCAACCATCAGAGCCAGTTCGACGTGATCATCGTCCCCAAGGTGCTCGAAGGCGGGGTCACCGGAATCGGCAAGAAGGAGCTGACGAAGAATCCGATCTTCGGTCCGCTGATGCGGTTCGTCGGGGTCACCTTCGTCGATCGTGCCAACACCACACAGGCCAAGGCGGCACTGGCGCCGGTGGTGCAGACGCTGCGCGACGGACTGTCGATCGCGGTCTCACCCGAAGGCACCCGGTCGTATACGCCGCGCATCGGCCCGTTCAAGAAGGGCGCCTTCCACATCGCGATCCAGGCCGGGGTGCCGGTGATCCCGGTGGTGATCCGCAACGCGGGTGAAATCAACTGGCGCAACTCGATGGTCGCGCGCAAGGGCACCGTCGACGTGGCCATCCTCGACCCGATCGACGTCGGCAGTTGGGACGCGAACGATATGGACGACAACGTCGAAGCCGTCCGTCAGCTGTACACCGACACCCTGCTGAACTGGCCGTCGCCGGACCGGTGATGCCGCCGGGACCTTCACTGTGCACGCCCGTAAGCCGGAGCTCCGCTTTACCGGATGCCTGGTCGGCGGACCGATGCCCGGTCGGCGAACTGATGCCCCGTCGGCGAACTGATGCCCGGTCGGCGGACCGATGCCCGGTCGGCGGACCGATGCCCGGTCGGCGAACTGATGCCCCGTCGGCGGACCGATGCCCCGTCGACGGACCGATGCCCCGTCGGCGAACTGATGCCCCGTCGGCGAACTGATGCCCCGTCGGCGCAACCGAACCCGCGCGGCGAGGTCGCGCGCGGCGGCCGCATTCGCTCCGACATCACCCCGAGAATCTTGCGCAACGCGCTGCGCCCGGTCTGGTCGAGGGGCGTCGCCTCGCCGCGCGCCGAAGCCACGGCGAGTGCGACCGCTTCCGCTGCGGTGAAGTTGAGCGGCGGCAGCCACGGATACCCGGCTGGCGGACGGATGCCTGGTCAAATGGCAGACGGGGTGCCCGGCCGGCCACTGGGTGCCCAGTTGGTAGGCGGGGTGCCCGGCTGACGGACGGTGCCCGGCTGCTTGCCGGACGGGATACCCGACTGCGGACGAACCCCCCGTTACCTGGTGGACGGGTGCCCGGTCGTCGCCGGGTGTGTCAGACCGAGCGCCCGATCAGCAGCTTCCACGGCATCAGCGCGGATTCCAGTTGCACCTTGAGGCTCATCTTGGAGGCGCCGAGGGTGCGCTCCTCGAACCGGATCGGTACCTCCGCGATCGTGATGCCCTTCTTGACGGTGCGGTAGTTCATCTCGACCTGGAACGAATACCCGTTGCTGCGAATCGAGGCCACGTCGATGGCGCGCAACGTATCGGCCTTCCACGCCTTGAACCCGGCGGTGGCGTCCTTGACGCTCAGACGCAGGATCAGGTTCACGTAGAAGTTGGCCCAGGCGGACAGCGCCTTGCGGTACCACTTCCACTCCTCGGCGGTGGACCCGCCGGGCACGTAGCGGGACCCGAGCACAACACCGGCATCGGTGGTATCCAGCTTCTCCAGCATCGCCGGAATGACCTCAGCGGGATGCGACAGGTCGGCATCCATCTGGATCACCACATCGGCGCCCTCGTCCAGTGCCCGGGTGATCCCGGCCACGTACGCGCGGCCCAATCCGTTCTTTTCGGTGCGGTGCAGTACGCCGACTACATTCGGCAGCTCGGCCGCCAGCTTGTCGGCGATCTCACCGGTCCCGTCCGGCGAATTGTCATCCACCACGAGCACATGCAGATCGGGCACCGGCAGCGCCGTCAGCCGCTCCACCGCAACCGGCAGATTCTCCCGCTCGTTGTAGGTCGGCACAACAACGGTAACCCTCAAGGGTCGCCCTCCCTGCTCACCTGTTCCAGCCCGCAGACCCACGACAGGACCCGGAGCACTCGTCTGATTGCCAAGAACCGTACTTGATCGAACTGAAGACCACCTGAGCGCCCGCACGCTCCCGCCGCCACCCGAATACCCGCCACATGCCGACTACCTCGCGAATCGCGGCGACCACCCCGCCGACCACCCCCGGATCCACATCGAAATCAGTTGCCGCACACCACCCCTGGCGCACCCTCACTTCTCCCCATCGCGCCAATCCCGATCCCGAGCATCCTCACGAGCATTGCGCGCATGCACGATCTCCAATGCCCGCTCAGCAGTAGCCCGATCCGGATACGGCCCCATCCGGTCCCGGAACCAACACTGCTTCCCACTCTCGGCCCGCTGATGCTTCAAGCAGTAATACCACTTCTCCGCCATCCCCCCAGCATCCCACCACCATGATCAACAGACCCCCGATTTCCACCCCGACCCCCAAGATCCGTCCCCTTGTGAGTACTGATGCGGCACGGTCGAAAAGCCGGTCGTCCTGGCTTGTGACGGCCAGGACGACCGGCGGGACAGATCAGAGGCAACCATTCGCCCGGAGCTGGGCGGCAACCTCATCGGAGACAGTGACAGAGCGGCCGATATTGGCCTCCGTCAGGTCGGATGCGCTGATCCCGGCCTGCATCGCGCAGCCAAGCAACTTGGCGTCCACGGTGATGCTTTCGTCGGCGTGCGCGATGCCGGCCCCGGTCATGAGGGCACCGGCCAGCGCTACAGCGAGAACACCGGTCTTGACGAATCGCATGAGATTTCCTCCTTCGAATCGCAGTCCTACGGTTCTGCTCGACACCTGCTTCACTTGCCTGATGTGTTCGGAGTTCGCCCGTCAGCCGGAGCCGACGAAGCTCGCCCCCTGAGTTGCACGCTCCAACATACGCACCGAACCCCGATGCGCGCCGGGACATCCGTCACTTCGGTCGAGTTCGATAGCCGAGCCCCGGACCTAAAAAATCCCCCCGACCAGGTGATATGCCGAGGGGATTTGGTGGCCAGGGCCGGGATCGAACCGGCGACCTTCCGCTTTTCAGGCGGACGCTCGTACCAACTGAGCTACCTGGCCGCAGGCACCCGTGGTGAATGCCATACGCGAAACGCCGGATTACTCCGGCGCTTATTTTGCGACCCTGACGGGACTCGAACCCGCGACCTCCGCCGTGACAGGGCGGCGCGCTAACCAACTGCGCCACAGGGCCTTGCGTTGCTTCCAACGATCCGAAGACCGTACCCCCTACGGGATTCGAACCCGCGCTACCGCCTTGAAAGGGCGGCGTCCTAGGCCGCTAGACGAAGGGGGCTCGCCCCGGATTTCTCCGGACCGGCTTCAACGGCTGTCCGTTGGGAGCTGGGATAGCTTATGACAGAACGGCCGCGTTTCCCAAATCGGCTGTTCAGGCTCCCAAACCGAGCTCTTCGAGTCGAGCTTGCGCCCGCCAGCCGTCGTTGCGGAACTTCTCCGCCCACTCCGGGGTGGCCATCGCCTCGACCACGACTTCGAGCGCCTCCTGGAACCGGGTCCGTAGATCGACCCCGCTGCCGAGGATGTCGATCAGATAGCGCTGGCCGGCGAGGGCGGCAGAGATGGTGCGGGTGAAGCGGTCCGGGTCCGCATCGGCGCGCAGCTGGCCCTGATCGATGGCGCGGACCGCGAGTGCTCTGGTGGCGCGGCCGAGTATTCGACCGCCGCCGGTCTGCACATCGCGATAGAAGTCCGGTTCGATGATCAACCGGAATTCGGCCTGCACGATGATGTCGTGCTCGAGTCGCAATGCCACCTCGTCGACCATCCCGTGCAGGACGTCGAGTGGACCGAGATCCGTTCTGGCAAGCCAACGCTCGGCCGATGTGCGGTATCGGTCGACCGCGGTCTCGAGTACCGCGCGTGCGAGATCTTCCTTGGAATCGAAATGAAAGTACATGGCGCCCTTGGTGGCGCGTGAACCTTCCAAAATGCGGTTGAGCGATGCAGCGGCATAGCCGCTCTTCCCGAACTCAACGGCGGCGGACCTGATTATCGCCGCGCGTGTCCGGCGGGCCCGCTCTTGCTGCCGTGCCATGCTCGAAACGCCTCCGAAGCCTACTCGTCGCCAATCGGTGCCCCCAAAGGAACGGACCCTTGGCGCGAAGTTATGAGTTTTATCAATACTTCAAACCGGGATTTCGCCCCGTTTCAAACTTTCGGTACGAAAACTTGCGAAAATCCTGAAACACACCAGCTGGTATAGTTTTCCTGCCCAGGTGCGCCGCAGGGGGTGCGCACCTGGGCATTACTTCGTCTCGGATCTGCCTCCCCCGGCGTCGATTCGTAGGAAGTCGCGATCGGTCGAACCGGCCGCGACACGTTCGGGCACACCAACGATAAGCCGAATTTCGGATCGCCGGGTAAGTCGGCGATTCTTCCGTAATTCACCAAGTCGTCACCGTACCCGGAAACACCATCCGACACGCGGCAAACCGGAGACTCCAGCGGCCGAAACATCCGGATATCTGTTACAGCAAACTTCACGCAATCAAGCAAAGTGATGCCTCGGATTTCCGAATTCGACAGCGTCGCAGCACTGTTCACCCGAGTCGACCAGCGGCCCGGTCGCCGCGGAGCCGTCCGCGCGACACCGGCCAGTCGCCTCGCTGCGTCCCCCCGCGCACTGGCCCTACACCCCCCGCAAATCCAAAGACATTGGTACGCAACATGATTGGATGGTAGCTCGGCTCGGTAGGAATGAACAAAGCTGGGTACCAATTGTTTACCGGCAGCATCGCTACCCGCACGCATCGTGTTACCCCGTGCACCAGCACGACTCGGCACCGGCACCCGACATCCCCGAGCGAACCGATCCACGCCCCCAACCGACGCGGCCCGCCCCCGGTTACCCGATCCGCGACCGGCCCACTACACTGTCCATCCGCGCCCCTATAGCTCAGTTGGTAGAGCTACGGACTTTTAATCCGCAGGTCGTAGGTTCGAGCCCTACTGGGGGCACCTTCTCAGGCGTCCGGTTTCCATACCGGACGCCTGAGTCATATTCCGGACCGCGCGCAGTCGCGACGCGCATCGGCTGCGGCCATGAAACACCATATTCCGCGGCGGGCTTTCCATACTGTGCGCCGCGGAATCGCACACCCCGAGGGCATCCCCCGGCAACAGGTGGACCCGATGACTTCGCGCGATGATTCGATTTTCTCAGATTCCCATTGGACAGATCGCCGACAAGTCGACCAGGCCACCGACACGAAGGAGGTATTGCTCGGTTGATCGCCACCCAGGGCGGCCGAGCCCGAGGGCGCGGCTTCGCCGGTCGGCGCGTTGGATCAGCCCTCGGCGTGCAGGAACACACCAGCGTCGCCGATGCCGCCTCCGATCGTGACCTATCCGCCCGAGCAGCGGCGCGCAACACCGACGCAGCCCGGCGACGACATCGGACACATACTCGGCGGTCTGCTCTGCGGCAGCGGCAAGCGTGGTGGCATCGGCAGCGCGATCGGAGAAGCGTTGGCCGAGAACACAGGTGGTGCGCTCGGGCGGACTTTTCGACGGCGAAGCGGACCGATCGCGGCGGCGACACCAGCGGCTTTGTGCGTTACGACACGCTGGGCTAACGACTCTCGGCCGGTGGCGATAAACCCCTTGCTGCGGGCCGAGCCCCTACACTCGGTGTGGTTGTCGAACGCCGACGTCGGCATATGACCTCTATCACGAGGTCTCATTTGTCAGCCAGATGCGTTTCGCATCACACCTACGGTGCCGTAAGGTATGGCCGCATCGGCACACGGTCTACCCAGGGGACTGACCAGCAAGAGCGCACACACATGAAGGGCTTGTATATGGCAAGGGATCTGACTCAACTCGAGCTGCTCACGGAGTTGGAGCCGGTTGCCGAAGAAAACGTCAACCGGCACCTCTCCCTGGCAAAGGAATGGCATCCGCACGACTACGTCCCGTGGGACGAGGGCCGCAACTTCGCGGCACTCGGCGGGGTGGACTGGGACCCTGAGCAGTCCCGACTGAACGAAGTCGCCAAGGCGGCCATGATCACGAACCTGCTCACCGAAGACAACCTGCCCTCCTACCACCGCGAGATCGCCGAGAACTTCTCGCAGGACGGCGCCTGGGGGACCTGGGTGGGTCGCTGGACCGCCGAGGAGAACCGCCACGGCATCGTCATGCGCGACTACCTCGTGGTGACCCGTGGCGTCGATCCCGTGGCGCTCGAAGAGGCGCGCATGATCCATATGACCAACGGATTCGCTTCGCCGACCGAGGCCGACGCAGGCTTCCTGCACTCTGTCGCGTACGTGACCTTCCAGGAGCTGGCCACCCGGGTCAGCCACCGCAATACCGGCCGGGTCTGCGAAGACCCGATCGCGGACCGCATGCTGCAGCGCGTCGCCGCAGACGAGAACCTGCACATGATCTTCTACCGCAACATGTGCGGCGCGGCCCTGGATCTGTCCCCCGACCAGGCGCTCGAGGCGATCACGCTGATCCTGGAGAACTTCCAGATGCCCGGCGCCGGTATGCCCAACTTCCGCCGCAACGGCGTACTGATGGCCAAGCACGGCATCTACGATCTGCGCCAGCACCTCGAAGATGTGGTGCAGCCCGTGCTGAAGAAGTGGAACATCTTCGAACGCACCGATTTCACCGCACGCGGCGAGGCCGTGCGCGAACGGCTCGGCCTGTTCTTGGAGAAGCTGAATCAGGACGTCGTCAAGTTCGAAGAGCAGCGCGACCGCATGCTCGCCCGCGAGGCGAAGAAGCGCGAGCTCGCCGGAGTCGCTGCCGGCTGATCTGGACCCGCAAACGTAACGCGCCGCCGCCGGGATTTCTCCGGCGGCGGCGCGTTTATTTTCGGCAACAACGAGCTCAGTGGCGAACTTATCGCTTCAACAACCGAAACTCCTTGCGGCGCTACTTCACCGGCAGTGCGCCGTCGACACCGCCCACATCGGTGATCTTCCAATCCGAGTTCTTATCCAGCGTGACGTTGTAGGTCACCGTTGTCTGCGCGCCTTCCGGACTCTGCGCATTCGTCGAACTCACATTTACGAACACATCGACTTTGTAGATACCGCCTTGCTCCGACATCACCTTTGCGGTAATCGGCGCGGCGGTGGAGGTCCACTTCAACGGAACCAGAATCTGTTCGAGCTTGGGCGCGGTCGCATCGAACTTATTCGCCAGCTGCGGAACGGTATTCGCCTTCAGCTTGGCCACCCAAGACGGGATGTCCTGGTAATTGACGGTGGCCGCGCCGACCGCGTATTCGGTGGCCACCTGCTCGGCCCTCTTATCCGCGGTTTCCCGATCGTTTCGATCGGCAAGATCACCGCGTGCCGAGACGAGCAAGCCGCCCAGCACGGCGACCGCGATCACCAATGCGCCGATTACCGCGCCGACGACCACGGTGGACACGCGAATCGACAGGGTGCCCGGCTGCCGGTCCGACGGCTGGCCGGACGTGCCTGCCGGCGTATCGGACGCCTTCGCCTCGGTCGCCTTGCCCGGCTCCACGCCGGAGTCGCGGTCCGCAGCCGATCCGGCGCCTTCGATCCGTTCCGTCATTGGCCCTCTCCGATGAGTCTGGTGGTCACGGGGCGATACCCGCGAGTAACAGGCTACGTATCGGCCCAAACCGCCGACGATTCGGCCGGAAACCTCGACACTTGGGGAATAGCCGATACCCGCTCACAGGAGGCCCGGGACATGACGAATAAGGGCGATGCCACGCTCGGCGGCAAGGTCGTCGCGATCACCGGCGGCGCACGCGGGATCGGACGGGCCACCGCGGAAGCATTCCTGGGTGCGGGCGCCGCGGTCGCGATCGGTGATATCGATGTCGAACTGGTCGCCAAGACGGCGGCGGAGTTGGGCGCCGATCCCGATGCCAAGATCGTCGGCCTGCCGCTGAACGTCACGGACAAGGCCTCCTTCGCCGCCTTCCTCGACAGCGTGGACAGCGAGCTCGGCCCGCTGGATGTGCTGGTCAACAACGCGGGCATCATGCCGACCGGGTTGTTCGCCGACGAGGACGAGGCGATGACCCAGCGGATCATCGATATCAACCTCAATGGCGTGATCCACGGCTCGCGGCTGGCCGTCCAGCGATTCATCGACCGCGGCAGCGGACATCTGATCAATATCGCGTCTTTGGCTGGGACACAGGGCTTTCCGGGCCTGGCCACCTATTGCGCGACCAAGCACGCGGTGGTCGGTTTCACCTCGGCGCTGCATCTGGAGATGAAGGAGCACGGCGTGCACGTCGGCGCGGTACTGCCGGGCATCGTGCGCACCGAACTGTCCGCCGGCGCCAATATGCCGGCCTGGATTACGCCCCTGACCACAGTGGATCCGGAGGATGTCGCGCAGGCGATCGTGAAATCGGTACAGCAGGACAAACCGCTGGTGACCGTGCCGCGCCGACTCGCGGCCATCATCAAATCAGCACAACTGCTGCCCTACCGCGCACAGCTGGGCGTCGCGAAATTCACCGGCGCGACAACGGCTTACGCCCAACCCGACCCGGCCGTGCGCGAGATCTACCACCGCAGACTCCGCGGCGAATAGCAGGTGAGTCAGCGCACGTCAGCGCATACGGCTCGAGGACAACCCAGCCGCTGATGAGACACTGGTGGGCGTGACGATTACTGCCGAAGCCAAGAGCACGCTGCGGATCGGGCCATATCCGGTCGATCCGGCGGTGGTGCTCGCGCCTATGGCGGGCATCACCAACCTGGCGTTCCGGAAGCTGTGCCGGGAGTTCGGCAGCTCCACGTCGATCTATGTGTGCGAGATGATCACCGCGCGGGCGGTGGTCGAGCGCAATGAGAAGACGCTGCACATGATGTCCTTCGACGAGGACGAGCATCCGCGCTCGATGCAGCTCTACGGTGTGGATCCAGCCACACTCGGCGAGGCCGTGCGGATCATTGTCGGCGAGGGCTGGGCCGATCACATCGATCTCAACCTCGGCTGCCCCGTTCCGAAGGTCACTCGGCTGGGTGGCGGCGCCGCGCTGCCGTACAAGCGCGCGCTGTTCAGCAAGATCGTCAAGGCGATGGTTTCGGGCGCCGAACCGGCCGGTGTTCCGGTAACGGTGAAGTTCCGCATCGGCATCGATGACGACCACCTCACCTACTTGGACGCGGGCCGCATTGCCGAGGCCGAGGGCGCCAAAGCCGTCGCACTGCACGCCCGTACCGCCGCACAGCGATATTCGGGCCAGGCCGACTGGACGAAGATCGCGCGGCTCAGGGAGGCCGTCACAACGATTCCCGTGCTCGGCAACGGCGATATCTTCTCCGCCGCCGACGCGGTGCGCATGATGGACGAAACCGGTTGCGACGGAGTCGTTGTCGGCCGCGGCTGCCTCGGTCGCCCGTGGCTGTTCGCCGAATTGCAGGCGGCACTGCGCGGCGAAGCACTGCCCGAGGCGCCGAATCTCGGCCGCGTCGGCGAGGTGCTGTACCGGCACGGCGCGCTGCTCGCCCAACACCTCGGCGAGGACAAGGCCATGCGCGATCTGCGCAAGCATATGGCCTGGTATCTGATGGGTTTTCCGGTCGGTGCGGACCTGCGCCGCTCCTTCGCGACTGTGTCTAGTCTCACTCAATTGCAGGACCTCATCGGCGAACTCGACCCGACCGCGCCATTCCCCCGCGATGCCGAGGGTCCGCGCGGCCGTCAGGGTTCGCCGGGCAAGGTGGCGCTGCCACACGGCTGGCTCGACGATCCCGACGATCCGGCCGTCCCCGCGGGCGCGGATCTGATGCACAGCGGCGGCTGACCGTTTCGAGCGAACGGCAAGCAACTTGTACGTGCAATCGTACTTTTACCGATCGTCAAAAACCCTCCGACCAGCACATATCAAAATGTGCAACAAAACCTCGGCCCGTCGATTTCGCACTGGGCTGGCTCGCCGTGGCGGAATCGTTATCATTGGCGGAATCGGTCATGCGGGTCGAAAGCGGCCGAAACGGCAGCGGAGACGAAAAGCGAGGTTCGTTGGTGGGTGACGATCGGCACGGGCAGTCGCCACGGCCCGGAGGTCGCGCCCCGTGGGAGCGCTATCCCACGGCGGATTACACCGAACGCGATGGTGCACGGTCGTCCCGGAGAGCCCGACATAACGATCCCGATTCCGGCTCGACACCGCTGACGGTTCAGGACCTGGTCCAAAAGGTCGACAACGAACGCAGCGGGCGCCGACGTCGGTCAACGACTCCGGATGCACCGCCCACCCACGCGAACCGGGCGGCCCCGAAGCCACCGGAGTCCGCCGCACGCCAAGCCGATACCCCACCGCGTAAATCGAGCGCTCCCTCCGCACGCCAAGCGGACGCGCCGCCCCGCACATCGGCCATGCCCGCCGGACGCAATGCCGACGCACCCCGCACCTCGGCCACCCCGGCCGGACGCAAGGCTGACGCACCGCCTCGCACGTCTGCAATGCCGGCTGGACGCAAAGGCGACGCGCCTCGTACGTCGAGCACCCCGGCCGGACGCAAGACCGATGCGCCCCGCACCTCGGGCACCCCGGCTGCACGCAATACCGACGCACCGCGTACCTCGAGCACCCCAGCCGGACGCAAGGCCGACGGACCCCGTACGACGGCCACTCCAGCCGCCAAAGCCGACGCCGCCCGCCGTTCCGGGGCCTCCCCGGTCGTCGAGGACATCGCGGGCACCCCGACGGCCGGGCGCACCGGGAAACGCCGCGCATCGACGGTTTCCGGAAAAGAGCCGCCCGAGGTCGTCACCGACGTCATCCCCCCGGTCGAGGAGACCCCGCGACCGAAGAAGCGCACCATCGGCTGGCCGACCACCGATCCGGACGCCCCGAAGACCGCGGCCGCATCGACCCGTGTCGGCCTGTCCCGGCTCGCCGCGAGCCGACAGCGCCGCAATAAGCGGCTGCAGGTCGCGGGCCGGGCCACCCTGACAATTTGTGCGGTGGTCGCGCTGTTGGTCACCGGCGGCGGCTGGAGCTATCTACGTTCGACCGCCAATGGCTTCACCCAGGTCTCCGCACTCGACGACCATCCGGAAGACGTTCTCGACTCCGGCGCACAGCTCGGCGACGAGAACTACCTGCTGGTCGGGACCGACACCCGCGCGGGCGTCAACGGCCAGGTCGGCGCCGGCACACTGGACGATGCCGAGGGTTCCCGCGCCGACACCGTGATGCTGGTGAACATCCCCAAGAACCGCTCGCGCGTCGTGGTGGTCTCGTTCCCCCGCGACCTCGATGTCAGCCGTCCGCAGTGCAACGGCTGGGACAACGACAAGGCCGAGTACACCAACGAGGTCTTCCCTGCGGCCATGGGCGACAAGCTCAATGCCGTATACGCGCTCGCCGGACCGAAGTGTCTGGTCAATGTGATCCGCAAGATGACGGGTCTGAGCATCGGACACTTCATCGGCATCGACTTCGCCGGATTCGAGGCGATGGTCGATCAGGTCGGCGGCGTCGATGTCTGCACGCCCAAGCCGATCATCGACGGCATTCTGGGCACCGTGCTGGAAAACTCGGGCCATCAGCACATCAACGGCGAGACCGCGCTCAACTACGTGCGCGCCAGGCACGTCTACGGCGAGGAACGCAGCGACTACGACCGGATCAACCGGCAGCAGCGCTTCCTGGCCTCGCTGCTGCGCGGCGCACTGTCGAGCCGGGTGCTCTTCGATCCCGGCAAGTTGAACGGCTTCATCTCCGCATTCACCAGCCACACCTTCGTCGACAAGGTGCA
The DNA here is from genome assembly GCF_042869435.1 of Nocardia sp. NPDC006982. NCBI lineage: Bacteria > Bacillati > Actinomycetota > Actinomycetes > Mycobacteriales > Nocardiaceae > Nocardia > Nocardia sp. NPDC006982. The sequence continues at coordinate 137,243 of NZ_JBIAFV010000002.1, forward strand.
ACCGACCGACCTGCTGACCCTGGGCCGCTCGCTGCAGAAGGTCGACGCGGGCGCGGTCACCTTCCTGACCATCCCGACCGCGGGCACCACCTCCTACGGCAACGAGATCCCGCGTGATTCGGATATCAAGGCGATCTTCCGCGCCATCATCGATGACCAGCCGCTGCCCGGCGAGAAGAAGTCGACCCCGGCCCCCGGTTCGATCCCATCAGCCCAGCCGGCGCCGCCGAAGCTGACCGCGGTCGATCCGAGTTCGGTATCGCTGCTGGTCTCCAATGGGTCGGAGACGGCAGGCGCGGCCAACAAGGCGGCGACCAAGCTCGGCAATCAGGGCTTCCAGATCTACAACACAGGCAATTACTCCGGCGGGAATTCCGAGGTCGCTACCAAGGTGCGCTTCGGCCCCGGCCACGAGGCCGAGGCGGCCACGGTGGCCAGTTCCCTGCCCGGGGCGACGATGGAGCAGTCGAACAGTCTCGGTGGCATCGTCGAGGTCGTGATCGGCGCCGATAACCCGACCATTCGCACTCCAACGCCGGTCGGCGATCCGATCTCGAATGTCTCGGTCACCGTGGCGAGTGCGGAACCGGTCACACTGCCCTCGGACCTGGAGCACGTCAACGCCGCCGACGAAACCTGCAAGTAGGTGCGGCCGCGAGCTGGGGCAACGCCCTCGCTAACGTTCTGCACCGCCCATTAACCCTGTGTTGGTGACTAGGTCAGCACCTGGCATTAATGTCTCTTTTCATGCGTGTCATCTACAACGAGCAAATGGCCGACCTTGCCCACCTGCTGGGCGAGATGGCCGGTCTGGCAGGTTCGGCGATGGACCGGGCCACCCAGTCGCTGCTCCAGGCCGATCTCACCCTGGCTGAATCGGTGATCAGCGAGGGCGATCGGATCGCCGAAATGATCACTGATGCCGAGGAGAAGGCGTTTGCCCTGCTTGCGCTGCAGGCACCGGTCGCGGGTGATCTGCGACAGGTAGTGAGCGCGATCCAGATCGTCCAGGACGTCAACCGGATGGGCGCGCTCGCGCTGCATGTCGCCAAGGTGACCCGGCGGCGGCACCCCAACCACGCGCTGCCCGAGGCGGTGAACGGCTACTTCGCGGAAATGGGCCGAATCGCGGTGAATATGGGTGCCGGTGCCAGGGAGGTGCTCGAGTCCCGTGATCCGGAGCGCGCCGCGCAGCTCAACGAGGACGACGAGGCGATGGACGATCTGCACCGTCACCTGTTCACGCTGCTGATGGATCGCGACTGGAAGTACGGCGTCGCGGCGGCCGTCGATGTGACGCTGCTCGGCCGCTACTACGAGCGCTTCGCCGACCACGCCGTGGAGATCGGCCGCCGGGTGATCTTCCTCGTAACCGGTGAGCTTCCGCCGGACCCCGACGTCGAGCTGTAGTCGAGATATCCTGCCGGACAACGAAACACGGCACGCACCGTCGCGCCGGGGCTCGGTCACGCGCCCCGGCGGTCACGAATAGCGGTGTCCGACATAGCAAAAGGCCCGCACCATAGTGCGGGCCTTTTGCTATGACTCTTATCCGAAGCGACCGGAGATGTAATCCTCCGTCGCCTTCTGGCCCGGGTTGGAGAAGATCTTCTCGGTATCGTCGATCTCGATCAGCTTGCCCGGCTTGCCCTGTGCCTCCAGGTTGAAGAAGCCGGTCTGGTCACTCACGCGCGCGGCCTGCTGCATATTGTGCGTGACGATGACGATGGTGAATTCCTTCTTCAGTTCGGTGATCAGGTCCTCGATCGCCAGGGTGGAGATCGGGTCCAGCGCCGAACACGGCTCGTCCATCAGCAGCACATCGGGCGATACCGCGATGGCGCGCGCGATGCACAGACGCTGCTGCTGACCACCGGAGAGGCCGCCGCCCGGCTTGTCCAGCCGGTCCTTGACCTCGTTCCACAGGTTGGCGCCACGCAACGAACGCTCGGCGACCTCGTCGAGCTCCTTCTTGTTGCGCACACCCTGCAGCTTCAGTCCGGCCACCACATTGTCGCGAATCGACATGGTGGGGAACGGATTCGGGCGCTGGAACACCATGCCGATGGTGCGACGCACGCCGACCGGGTCGACGGTGGAGCCGTAGATGTCCTCGCCGTCGAGCAGCACCGCGCCCTCGACGCGGGCATTCGGGGTCACCTCGTGCATCCGGTTGAGCGAACGCAGCACGGTGGACTTACCGCAACCCGACGGGCCGATGAAGGCGGTCACGCTGCGCGGCAGTACCGACAGCTTGACATCGGCAACCGCATGGAATTTGCCGTAATAGATATTCAGGTCTTTGACGTCGATCCGCTTGGCCATTTTTCCGTTCGCTTCTATCGGTTCCGCGTGAGCAGCTTGTTGACGACCGCGGCCGCCGCGTACAACAGGGCGATCAACAGGATCAGCGTCAACGCCGCGCCCCACACCCGGGCTCGGCCGGCCGGTTCCGGGTTCGCCAACTCTTGGTAGATCAGCAGCGGCAACGACGCCATATTGCCGTCGAACAGGTTGGTATTGATCGACTTGCTGTAGCCGACCAGCACCAGCACCGGCGCCGTCTCACCCATGACGCGGGCGAGCGAGAGCAGGATGCCGCTGATCATGCCGGGCGCCGCGGTCGGCACCACGATCCGAACGATGGTCTTCCACTTGGGAATTCCGAGCGCGTAGGACGCCTCGCGCAGCTCGTCGGGAACCAGCTTCAGCATTTCCTCGGTGCTGCGAATCACCACCGGAAGCATGAGCAGTACGAGCGCCAGCGATACCGCCAGCGAACTCTGCGGGAAGCCGAAGGTCGCGATCCACAGCGCGAAGATGAACAGCGCCGCGACGATCGACGGGACACCCGCGAGGATGTCGACCATGAAGGTGGTGACCTTGGCCAGCACGCCACGCCCGTATTCGACCAGGTAAACCGCGGCCATGATGCCGAGCGGCACCGCCAGGATCGCGGCGACGACGGTCTGCACGATGGTGCCGTAGATCGCGTGGTACACACCGCCACCGGTCTGGTCCGGCAGGATGCCCTTCTGCGATTTCTGCCACCAGTCCGGCGAGACGACGGACTCGAGGCCCTTCGAAACCACCATGAACAGCACCCAGATCAGCGGCACGAGCGCGATGGCGAAGCAGGCCCAGACCACTCCGGTCGCGATGTTGTTCTTGAGACGGCGGGCCGCGCTCACATGCCGGAAGGTGGGCGCCTTGACCGGCTTGTCGAGAGTCGTCGTGGTGGTCATTACCCGTTCACCCTTCCACCGGACACGAGCCGCGCCAGCGCATTGACGATGAAGGTCAGCGCGAACAGCACGAAGCCGGCCGCGATGTAGGCGCCGGTCGGCAGTGGCTGACTGAATTCCGATGCGGCGGCGGCGATTTTGGAGGCGAAGGTGTAGCCGCCGTCGAACAGCGACCAGTGACCGGCCTGTGCCGAGGTGCGCAGGATCACCAATACGGCGATCGTCTCACCGAGCGCGCGACCGAGGCCGAGCATGGAACCGGCGATCACACCGCTGCGGCCGTAGGGCAGCACCGTCATCCGGACCATCTCCCATTTGGTCGCGCCGAGCGCCTGGGCGGCCTCGATATGCGACAGGGGTGTCAGGTTGAAGACTTCGCGGGAAACCGAGGTGATGATCGGCAGGATCATCACCGCCAGCACCACGCCCGCGGTGAAGATCGTGCCGCCACCGGAGATCGACACATTGCCGTCGGAGAACAGGAAGAACCAGCCGAGATTCTTGTTCAGGAAGGTCTCGACGGGTTCGAGCTTCGGCGCGAGCACCAGGAAGCCCCACAGACCGAACACGATGGACGGCACCGCCGCGAGCAGATCGACGAGCATCGCGAACGGACGTGCCATCGGCTTCGGCGAATAGTGGGTCAGGAACAGTGCGATGCCCACACCGATGGGCACCGCTATCACCAGCGCGAGTATCGAGCTCAACACCGTGACCATCAGCAGGTCCCGGATGCCGAACCTCAGGTGGTCGACATTGGTGGTGTTGAACTCGCTGGTGGTGAAGAAGTTCGCCTCGTTCGCCATGATCGAGGGCCAAGCCCGGATCAATAGGAATAGGGCGATCAGTGCGATGGCCGCCACGACCGTGGCACCCGCTGCGGTGGCAAGCGACCGGAAGACGACCTCGGCCCCTTGGTTGTGGCCTTTCCTGGCCGGTGTTGCGGCCGGACCTTTCGGTGAGTCCGGTTCGGTGCTCGGTTCACTCGACATAGGGGCAGTATCTCCAGCCGCCAGCGGACCAGTCGAGTCCGACTGGTCCGCGGCGGACACCTCAGGGTGCACGGTCATGGCGTGGCGGCTATCAGTTGATGGCGTTGATCGCGGTGGTCAGCTTGGTCTTGAACTTGTCCGGGATCGCGACGTAGCCCGCGGTGTCCAGACCCTTCTGGCCGTTGTTGACGGCCGAGGTCAGGAATGCCTTGACCGCCTTGGACGTATCGGCGTCGGCGTACTTCGAGCAGACGATCTCGTAGGTCGGCAGGATGATCGGGTACGCGCCTGCCGCGGTCGGCTTGTAGAACGACGAGGTGTCGAGCACCAGGTCGTTGCCCTCGCCCTTGATCTTCACGCTGTCGACAGCCTTGGCCGCGGACTCCGGGGTCAGCTTGACCGGATCCTTGGAGGCCGAGGTGACGACCTGCGCGATGGACAGGTTCTGTGCCTTGGCGAAGGACCACTCGTTGTAGGTGATCGAGTTCTTGGTGCTCTTGATGGCGGCCGAGGTGCCCTCGTTGCCCTTAGCACCCTCACCGACACCGCCGTTGAAGGTCTTGCCCGCGCCCTTGCCCCACGCGCCGTCGGAGGCGGCGTCCAGGTAGAGCTGGAAGTTGTCGGTGGTGCCCGACTCGTCGCTGCGGAAGATCACCGAGATCTTGTCCGAGGGCAGCTTGGCGGTCGGGTTCAGCGCCTTGATCTCCGGGGCATCCCAGGTGGCGATGGCGCCGTTGAACACCTTGGCGGCGGTCGGGCCGTCGAGCACCAGATCGGTCACGCCGTCGATGTTGTATGTGATGGCGATCGGGCCGAAGACGGTCGGCAGGTTCCATGCCGGGGCGCCACAGCGCTCCTGCGCCTTGGCCGGCTCACCCTTCTTATCGCTCAGCGGCGAGTCGGAACCGGCGAAATCGGTTTGGCCGCCAAGGAATTCGTTGACACCGGCGCCGGAGCCACTGGAGGTGTAGTTCAGTGTGAAGCCGCTGCAATTGGCCTCGTAGGCGGCGACGAAACGGTCCATGGCGTTCTTCTGAGCCGAGGAACCGCTGGCCTTGAGGGCCTTCTTACCGCCACATGTGACATCGACCTTGGCGGCGGAATCGCCGGTGGCAGAGGTGTTGTCGTCACTGCCACAGGCGGCCAGGGGCATGGCGACGGCGGCCAGCACACCGATCAGGGCGCTGCTGCGCTTGAAGTTCACTTATTCCTCCGGGAATCGCGCTCGACACGCCCGGTCCCTCACCGGCCCGGGCGGGTTTCGTGGTGCTGTTCGCGGGGAACTTGCGCACCAGACGGCAACGGTGCCGCCCTTATGTAACGTAAGGTCGCTCGGTTGACATTTGGACCAGGCTGAGTGAACGGAGGGTGAACAGCCCGGCGCTAATGGTCCCGTTATATGTGACATTTGCCCCAGTGTTACTCGAGCAGCCCCGACGAGCCGCCTGTTATTCAGTCAGCGGCCGAATACGCGACATCGATATGTGACGCGGCGAAGCCGAGCCGCGCGTAGGTGTGCACGGCCGCGGTGTTGTCGGCCTCGGTATAGAGCAGAACCTCCGGTAGATCGCGTTCGTGCAGGTAGCGCAGGCCCGCGAGGGTGAGCAGGCGGCCGAGTCCCCTGCCCTGTGCAGCCGGGTCGATGCCGACCACATAGACCTCGCCGGCCGGTGGGTTCTCCTCGTGATGCACCTTGGTCCAGTGGAATCCGAGGATGCGGTCCGGATCGGCCGGATCCACCGCGATGAACAGCCCCTTCGGGTCGAACCAGGACTCTTCGCGGCGGACGGCGATATCCCGCTCGGTCCAGCCGCCCTGTTCCGGATGCCAGGCGAAGGCCGCGTTATTGACACGCAACAGTTCGGCATCCTCGGCGGCGCCTTCGTAGGTCCGCAGCGCGGTACCTTCCGGAACGACCAACTCCGGTAGCTCCGGTGTTGCCAGCGACCGCCGCATCTGCCACAACTCCCGTGCGACGCGCAGTCCGAGCCGGGCCGCGAGCGCCTGGGCGGCGGGCCGATTTCCGTGTGCCCAGACCCGAGCACCCGATCCACCCTTTGTCAGCGCGGCCGAGACCAATTCCGCACCGATGCCATGGCCACGCGCAGCCGGATCGACGGCGACCTCGGCCATTGCGGGGTGTTCGCCATGTGCGGCAACGAGATTCGCGTAACCGGCGACGACGCCGGCACGCAGCGCCACTAGATGTTCGGCCCCGGAATCGGTCGCGCCGAGCGAGAGGACGGCTTGTTCGGAGACCGGCGCGACACCGTCTTCGGCACTCGTCCGCTCGAGCAGTTCACGCACCGCCCGCGCAACCTCGGCATCGAGCTGCGTGCTCCACCGCAGCGTCGTCTCACCCATGAGCGTCTCCCTCGTCGATCCCGTCATCGCGACGAACGCGCGAATACCGCGCGCCATTCCATCGGCTACGGAACGGATCCATTGACGGTGACGGGCGGGGAATCGTCGGTGCCCTCGGCGGATTCGTCGTCGGGGAAGGCGACGTGGTCGCCCTTGGTGCTGTTACGCGCGGGGCGGACGGCCTTGTAGCCGACATTGCGGACGGTGCCGATCAACGATTCGTATTCGCTGCCGAGCTTGGCGCGCAGGCGGCGCACGTGCACATCGACCGTGCGGGTGCCACCGAAGAAGTCGTAACCCCAGACCTCCTGCAGCAGCTGGGCCCGGGTGAAGACCCGGCCCGCGTGCTGCGCGAGGTATTTGAGGAGTTCGAATTCCTTGTAGGTGAGATCCAGCGGGCGACCGCGCAGCCGGGCGGTATAGGTGCCCTCATCGATCACCAGTTCGCCGAGGGTGATCTTGCCGGTGTTCTCCGGGCTCGCGACACCGCCGTTGCGGCCGACCAGCAGGCGCAACCGGGCGTCGAGCTCGGCCGGTCCGGTACCGGGCAGCAGAATGTCGTCCAGGCCCCAGTCGGCATTGACGGCGACCAGCCCGCCCTCGGTCAGCACGGCGACCACCGGCACCGACGAGCCGGTGCTGCCGAGCAGTCGGCACAGGCCACGGGCCGCGGCCAGGTCGGTGCGCGCATCGACCAGCGCGACATCCGCGGTCCCCGCCTCGAGCAGGGACGCCACCTCGGTCGGCGCCGGGCGCACATTGTGCGCCAGCAGCGACAGCGAGGGCAGAACCGACTCGGGGTTGGGGTCGGAGGTCAGCAGGAGCAGCTCCACAAGCCCTCCTCCCATCTAGTAGCACCGGACAACAGCCACACCGCCGGGGCCACGTCGCTAATCACAGGTAATCGGATGCAAGATTAGCGCGTGAACGCCGATGACCTCGCCATCCGGGTTAGTGTGGCACCTCAGGACAGAGGTGCGATACCCGAAACGCACCGCCAAGTAGTGTTGCCCGCATGCGCAAGCTGATCATCGGGCTGCTGTGCCTCGCGGCATTGGCGGTAGTCATCGATTTCGGCGCCGCCGCCTACTCCGAGTACCGCGTGTCGCGTGCCCTGCGTGTCGGCGCCGACCTCACCGCGGACCCCGACGTGGTCATCTATGGGTTCCCCTTTCTCACCCAGGCCCTCGACGGCCGATACCAGACCGTCGATATCCGCGCGCGCGTCATGCGACCCGATATCCCCGGCGAAATCTCGGTCGGCGCGACGCTGACCGGAGCCCACCTCTCCCTCGGCGACCTCACCGACGGGAACGTGCGCGCGGTGCCGGTGGATCGGGTCGAGGGGCAGATGCGGCTGGAGCCGACCGAACTCGGCAAGCTGTTCAAAATCCCGGACCTGCAAGTACATTCGGCGCCGGGGAACAAATCCGACGGAACGGGCGGATCGGGCGGGTCCGGTATGACCACCGGCGGGCAGCTCCTGCTCACCGGCACCATGCCCGGCAAGACGCCGAGCAAGCCGGGTGCACCGCTCGGCGGTGACAATGTGAGTGTGACCGCAGACCTCGTGGTCGACGGCGATCAGGTGAAGATCATCGCGACCAGCATCTACCGTGGTACGGGTGACGCCACGACGACCGCGGTCGTCACCGATACCGAGCGTCCCAAGGTGCTCGAGCAGTTCACCCGGACAATCGATACGAACGAACTGCCGTTCGGGCTACGGCCGACGAAGGTCTCCGCACAGGGCGGCCAGATCGTCATCGAGGCCAAGGCCGAGAACGTGACCATCGACCTGGACAGATTGCGGCGACCATGATTGAAATCACAATCCTGCTGGTGGTGGTGCTTGCCGCGGTGGCGGTCGGAGTGGTGCTGCAGCGCCGCAACGGCAAGCTGCGCGCGAGCGACACCGAGACACAGGACGAATCGGCACGCACCGGTCTGCTGGCATCGGTCGGCGCCGACAACTCGGGCCCGGCGGTGCTGCACTTCTCCGCCGATTGGTGCGGACCGTGCGACGCGGTGCGTCGCGTGGTCGCCGGGGTGACCGAGGAATTGTCCGGATCGCCGCGACCGCCGCTGGATATCGAGGTCGATATCGATGCCGAGCCCGCGCTGGCCAAAGAGTTGAACGTGCTCTCGCTGCCGACCACCTTCGTCTTCGATATCGAAGGGCGGGAACGATTCCGGATCTCCGGGGTCCCCAAGTCCGCGGACCTGCGTACCGCACTCGAGCCGCTGACCGTGGGATAACTCTTCCGGTGAATCGCCCCTGACGGTGGAAAAACCGGGCGTGACAAGGGTTGATAGCAACTGTGACGAACCCCGGGTCCAATTCTCCGGCAGAACCAGGTAAACTCCTCTGCGTGCAAGCCAACCACGAGCTGATGCTCACCCGACGCCGCACAGTTGATCTGTGTCGCCTCGGTGGTTGTTGCTGCCTGTGTGGCTGAGCGGTCGGCTCCGTCAGAATCCCTGATGCCGACCTGCGTCCGTCGTGCGAGTGATCTTTTGATCCCCCGGCGAACTGGCATTTTTCCCGCCAACAGCGAAATTCAGCGCAGGAGTACGCACAATGTCCACAAATTCCCGAAACACAGCCGTTGAGAACGGAATTCCCACCCCGCGGCGCTTCCTCAGCCCCGGAGGCGGCAGCTTGCGTAACCACGCAGGGGCAGGGAGCGCCGCAAATCCAACTCGAGTTGATGTGCGCGGGCCACGCTTCGCCGCGTGGGTCACCACCGGTGCTCTCGTTCTGGTCCTGCTCGCAGCAGCCGTTTCGACGCCGGTCGCCGCGGTGCTCATCGCCGCACAGGCGGTGGTCTTCGCGATCGGCGCGGCCTACGGGCCGCGGCGGCATCCCTACGGCCGGATCTTCGCCGCGTTCGTAGCGCCGCGCGTGGGTCCGCCCCTCGAAACCGAACCGGTGGCCCCGCTGCGGTTCGCCCAATTACTCGGCCTGGTCTTCAGTGCCGTCAGCCTGCTGGGTTTCCTGGTCGGCTCCACCGTCGTCGGCGCGGTGTTCGCCGGCTTCGCCCTGTTCGCGGCGTTCTTGAATGCGGCGTTCGGGATCTGCCTGGGTTGCCAGATCTATCCGCTGGTCGCCCGACTCCGCCGGAACCCGTCCCCGGCGAACTGACACTGCAAGTCACCACCCCGAAAGGAACAACATGGCTCGCTCCGATGTCCTGGTCTCCGTTGACTGGGCCGAAGAGAACCTCAACGCCCCCGGCGTCGTCTTCGTCGAGGTCGATGAGGACACCTCCGCCTACGACGGCGGCCACATCGAGGGTGCCGTTCGGCTCGACTGGAAGAAGGACCTGCAGGATCAGGTTCGTCGCGACTTCGTGAACCAGGAGCAGTTCTCCGATCTGCTCTCGGCGCGCGGCATCGGCAACGACGACGAGGTCGTGCTCTACGGCGGCAACAACAACTGGTTCGCCGCATACGCCTACTGGTACTTCAAGCTGTACGGCCACAACAACGTCAAGCTGCTCGACGGCGGCCGCAAGAAGTGGGAGCTCGACGGTCGTCCGCTGTCCCGCGACGCCGTGAACCGCCCGGCCACCCAGTACAAGGCCGCCGCCCCCGACCTGACCATCCGCGCGTTCCGCGACGAGGTCATCGCCGCCATCGGCACCAAGAACCTGGTCGACGTGCGCTCCCCTGACGAGTTCTCCGGCAAAATCCTGGCGCCGGCCCACCTGCCGCAGGAGCAGAGCCAGCGTCCCGGCCACATCCCGGGCGCCATCAACGTGCCGTGGAGCAAGGCCGCGAACGAGGACGGCACCTTCAAGTCCGACGCCGAGCTGACCGAGATCTACGGCGAGGCCGGACTGGACGGATCCAAGGACACCATCGCCTACTGCCGCATCGGTGAGCGTTCCTCGCACACCTGGTTCGTGCTGCAGGAGTTGCTGGGTCACCAGAATGTCAAGAACTACGACGGCAGCTGGACCGAATACGGCTCGCTCGTCGGTGCACCGATCGAGTTGGGAGAGTAATCACATGTGCGCAGCACCTACCCAGGGACAGGCCATTCCGGCCGGAGTCGATGTCGAGAAGGAAACGGTCATCACCGGCCGTGTTCTGAGCACCGACGGCCAGCCCGTCGGCGGCGCGTTCGTGCGCCTGCTCGACGGCAACGGTGACTTCACCGCCGAGGTCGTGGCCTCGGGCACCGGTGATTTCCGCTTCTTCGCGGCGCCGGGCGCATGGACCGTGCGGGCGTTGTCCTCCTCGGGCAACGGCTCGGCCGAGGTTCGTCCGGAAGGCGCGGGCATCCACCCCGTGGATGTGGCAGTCGCCAAGTAAGTAATGCCACCGACGGCCCCGTCGTTTCCCGGTAGCTGGGAAGCAACGGGGCCGTTGTGCTGGGCGGGACGCAACTCGTTAGAATCCAGTTGTGGTCCTCTTCTTCGAGATTCTGCTGGTGGCCGTGGCCGTTCTGATCGGCTGGTTCGGCCTGTACGTCTTCTACCGGTTGTTCACCGAATCATGAGTGAACTCGCGAGCGAAGGTTCCAACCCGGCCGAGCGAGCGAGTGAACAACTGAACGGCAACGGCCCGGCCGAGTCGGCGCCGCGCCGCAGTGGCGACGAGGCCGTGGCCGAGGCCGCCGAACGGGCGAAATGGACTGGTGCGCGCAATATTCCGGTGCTACCGGATCTGCCGCTGCCCGAGGACACCGCGAATCTGCGGCTCGGTCCTGATCTGAGTTCGTCGATGCTCGCGCTGCTGCCGATGGTCGGCGTGTGGCGCGGTGAGGGCGAGGGCAACGATCCCGCTCGCGGCGACTACCGCTTCGGCCAGCAGATCATCGTCTCCCACGACGGTGGCGATTACCTGGCCTGGGACTCGCGTTCCTGGGTCATCCAATCCGACGGCTCCTACGGCGGACCGGATCTGCGCGAGAGCGGCTTCTGGCGGGTCGGCATCGACGGTGATGACGAGGTCATCGAACTACTGTTGACCCACAGCACCGGCATCGTCGAACTCTTCTACGGCACCGCACTGACCCAGTCCTCCTGGGAATTGGCCACCGATGTCGTCATCCGCAGCCAATCCGGCATCGTCGTCGGCGGAGCAAAACGGTTGTACGGCATCGTCGAAGGCGGTGATCTCGCCTACGTCGAGGAGCGGGTAGTCGCCGACGGTCCCCTGGAGCCTCGCCTGTCGGCACGTTTGCAGCGCTACATCGGTTAGTCGCGCGGCCAGATCGATGTCAGGTCGATGTCGATCGGAAACGGCACGTTGATCTTCAGGCGGTCGTGGAAGATGCCGACCAGGCCGTAAGTTGCTGTGGCGGGGTCGAGTTCGTAGACGTAGACGACGGCTTCATCGTCACGACGCTCGACCCTCCAGTAGTTCGGGATTCCTGCCTTCGCATACTTGGCTGGCTTCGTCTCCCGGTCGCGTTCTTCGGAATCCGGAGAGACAGCCTCCACAGCCAGGACAAGGTCCTCGGCGAAGTAATACCTCGACGGGTCCTCGCGGACGAATGCCTCTGGGGTAACGACAAGAACGTCCGTCTCCGGCATCTGACGCTTGCCGAGCTTCACCGCCATCCCCAGGTCAGCCCGCAAGTGCCGCGGAGCCTGTAGATCCAGGTCCCGCCAAAAAAGTGAGACAACTCGGCTGTGCCACTTTTCCTGCGGACCTACGAAGACCAGACCACCGTCGATCAACTGAGTGCGTTTGGGAAGGCCGCGCAGTGCCAAGAAGTCCTCGACCGTGAATCCACCGGCAGGCGGGATTACCCAGTCGGGCAACGGCTCAACGGTCATCGCCCCACCGTAGCGTCTGTCCTCAGGTTGGGTGCCAGGTGACGAGGAGTTCGTCGGCGAGGGTTTCGACGGCGAGTTTGGATCCGTTCACCTCGAGGATGGCGGCGCGGAGGCGGTCGTCGTGCAGGCGGGATTCGGAGACGGCGGCGATGTGGGAGCCGATCAGGTGTGAGTACGGGGGTTCGGAGCCGACGTCGAAGGCGGTGTATTTGCCGGATTCGGCGACGTATTCGATGTATTCGGGTTCGGTGAGGCCGGCGAAAGGGTCGCGCCACGGGGTCGATGCGACGAGGAGTTCCTCGCCGTCGGTTCCGGCGTCCAGCAGCAGCACCGAACCGTCGTCGAAGGTCAATTCGATGGGGCCTTCGGTGCGGTCGACATCACTGCCCTGTACGTAGAACATGCGGCGAACCGCCCTGATGCGGCGGCCAACCACCGCCGCGAGACCCTCCGATGGCATCGGCTACCCCTCGTGTCGAACCCGGTCGCCGGACTCTACCGTCCGAGAGAATTGTGCCGAAAAAGGAACGGCCCCCGAGCCATACCCCGCAGGCGGTGAAGCCTGCATGGGTCCCGGTCGGACTAGACCGGTAGCTCGGGGGCCGGGTGGCTGCCTGGAATTCGCTCAGCGCTCGCGCGAACGGAAATCCGTTGCAGCGGGGGCGCTAGCGGACAGCCACCTCACGAGTCCTATGAACATACATTCTTCGAACCACCTCCTTCCTTGTGTACAAACGAATCTAGTCAGCGGTCAGTGCGTCGGCAACGGAATTTCGCGGGGCGCTGAACCGGTGCGCTCCTCGACTCCTCCAGTGGTCGTGACCTGGCCTGATCCATCGATTTGCAGCACCGCTTCGGCGCGGTGATCAGATGGCAGCTGATGTGTGACGACGACCACAGTTCGGTCGGGTTCGACCAGGCCGCTGCCGATATCGAGTAGCTCGCGCAATAGTCGCGCGCCCGCCTCGGCCTCGAGATGTTCGGTCGGCTCGTCGAGCAGCAGCACCCGCGCGGGCGAAATGAGCGCTCGGGCGAGCAGAATCCGCCGCCGCTGCCCGCCCGAAACCGCGGCCGCACCTGCGACCAGATCCGTGTGCACACCATCCGGCAGCGATTCCAGCCAATCCCCGAGACCGACCGCGCACAAAGCGTTCTCGGCCGCTTCGGCCGTGAGATCCCCCCGCGCGACCCGCAGGTTCTCGAGCACGGAGGTGCCGAAGATGTGCGCATCCTCGGCAAAGAACGTCACGCCGGGCACGGGCGTTCCGAACAGCCCCGCCCACGTCATGAGCAATGTGGTCTTGCCCGCGCCGCTCGGTCCGACGACGGCGATCCGCTTTCCTGCCGGACGCTCGGGGAGGTTGCCCGGCAATCGATTTCGTGCGTCGCGGAGGTCCGTATCGGTACCCCTGCGGTCGGGTGCCGCTGGTGCGCCCTCTGTCGACGAGCCGTGCCCGCTGCCATCGGCTCGTCCGGTGGCATCGCGCAGCAGATGATCTCGTCCCGAGTCTCCGTGGCGGTTCGTGGCGGAGCCGGCGTCGGACCGTTGCTGCGGTATCGGGTTTCGGGTGGTGGTTTCGAGCAGAGGGAGGCGGTGCAGGGCCGCGCGGGCGGTGGTGAGGGCTTGGGCGGCGGCGGGGAGTGGGGCTACTGCTTCGAAGGCCGAGAGGGGGAGCAGGACCAGGATGGTGAGGGCCATGGGGGTCATGGCGGGCGGGTTGGTGCCGTAGATCGCGATGCCGATCAGGAGGGCGCCGAGGACGCTGGCGCCGATCGAGAGGGGCGTCGCCGCCGCGGCCCAGGCGCTGCGTGCGGCCGCGGAGTCCTCGGCGGCGACCGCACGTTGTCCGGCGCGGTCGGCGGCCGCCAGCGCGGCATCCAGCTTGCCCGCGACCCGGAGTTCGGCCGCGTGGTCGAGGACCGTGAGCGCCTGCGCGGTGAATTCAGCCCGGTCGGCGCGCACCGCGCGTTCGGCCTCGCGAGCGGCCCACCCCGAGAGCCACGGTGCAACGATTCCGGCAATGCCGAGCGATACCGCCAGAATGGCCGCCGCCACAACCGAAATGGTGGCCATGAGTCCGATCGCGGCCAGCGCCAGCACAATCGCGACCGCGATCGGCACGAACACACGGACGACAACGGCACCGAGATCGTCGATATCGCTGCCGATTCGAACCAGGAGATCCCCGCGCCGCAGCGACGCAGCACCATCCGCGCTCGTCGAATCCGCCGCGGCGACAGGACGACCCCCGCGGCGCTCCGAGGTATCGGCCTGGCCGAACGCAGACGCCGCGCGACGTCGACTGGACCGCCTGGCCAGTCCGGGCACCGATGTTTCGTCGCCATAGTCGGCATCGAGCTCCGGCGCGTTGGACACCTCGCCAGCTGCTCGATCCGATTCGGCGATCGAGACATCCCGGCCGAGCCTACGACTGGAGCCGACCGCACCATCGTGGCCGGGCCGACGAATCGACCCGTCGAGCTTCTCGGCACGTAAACCATCACCGCCGTCGGCCGGCCCGTCCGACGTGTCACCTCGCAGATCCCGCCGCATCCAGACATCGGATTGAGCGAGGGTCCGGTAGACGGTTGTCCGAGCGGTCGTCATCGCACGCAGCGCGACATCGTGGGTCGCAAGACGTTCCAGGTATCGGCACAGCCCACGGGATATACCGAGCGCCCGTACCGCGACAACCGCAACGCTCAGATCGAGCACCGGAGGCATCTCCCAGGCACGCGCGATCAACCACGCCGCCAATGCCGCCAGCCCGAGCCCGCTGCCCAGTGCCAACACACCCCACCCGATCGCAACGGCGACCCGCCACGGCGACAACTCGAGCAGCCCCCACACGCGCCGCAGATCCGCTACTACGCCGCGACGAGCCGTTGCCCCTGGCACCGAAGTGTCTCCCGCGCGGTTCATGAGACGACTGCCTGAGGTGCGGTGGAGTGGATGGGGATTATGTGATCCGCGACGGCGAGGACGGTTGGGCGGTGGGCTATGACGATTACCGTTGCGCCGGTGCGAGCTCGCTGCTGTAGGGCAGTGAGGACGGTGACTTCGGCCGCGTGGTCCAGGTGGGCGGTTGGTTCGTCCAAAAGGAGGATTGGGCGGTCGGCCGCGAGCACTCTGGTGAGGGCCAAGCGTTGGCGCTGGCCGAGGGAGAGGCCGATGCCGCCCGCGCCGACGATCGTGTTCCAGCCGTCGGGAAGTTCGTCGAGTACTGCATCGAATCCGGTTGCGATGCAGGCGGCTTCGAGTTCGTCGAGCACACGTGCCGCACCCTTGGCAGTGGTGTCGGGTATGTGCGCGCCGAGTAATTCGAGATTCTCGCGCAGTGTTCCCGGGACCAGGACCGGGCGTTGCGGCAACCAGGCGAGGCGCGACCACCAAGTCTCCTGATCCAGCGCACGTAGGTCGGTGCCGTCGACCTTCACCGAGCCGGACTCCGGTGTGATCAAACCCAGGATTGCTTGCAGCGCAGTCGATTTCCCACTCCCGTTGGGACCGGTGAACACTGTCACCAACCCCGGCCGCAACACCGCCGTCAGCCCGGCGGGCGCAAACCCGTCCCTGGCGCGTACCGAGAGATCGCATATCTCGATGAGGCCCGAGCCATCTCTGCCGACTTCAAGCCTCATCTCGGCGGGATTGCCACTCGACACCGCTGAACCGAGTTCGCTGATATCCCTGCCGTCGTCCCCGCTCTCCACAGCACCCTCGCCGCCGATAATCCCATGAGGGGAGCCGACGGCGGCCACGGGATCAACACCATTCGTGCTCGAAACCGGCCTAACAGCACCTGCGCACCCGGGCGCAGCCGACCGAACAACGCCCGCTCCGCCAACCGCACCACCAACCCCACCAGTTCCGGAGACCGACCGGACAGCGCCAGCGTCCCCGCCAGCCGCCTGACCATCGGCACCCGATTCGGCCAGAACCTGCGCAGACGGCTCGAGAACAGCAAAGGCCTTGTCCGCGGCCGCCATTCCGTCCTGCGCCGCATGAAACCGCTCCCCCACCATCCGCAGCGGCAGATACACCTCCGGAGCGAGAATCAACGCCACCAGCCCGGCATAGAGACTCATCTCCCCGTATACCAGCCGCAGACCGATGGACACCGCGATCAACGCGACGCTCAGCGTGGCAAGCATCTCGAGCACCATCGACGACAGGAACGCGATCCGAAGCGCACGCATGGTGCGCTGCCGCAACGCATCCCCGAGCGCACGCACCCGGTGTTCCATCGAACCCGTCCGCCCCGCGCTCCCCTCCCGCCCCAACGCGCGCAATGTCGGCATCCCGGCGAAGAGATCGAGCAGTTGATCCGAAAGCCGTGTGGTCGCGACGAGGGTGGCCTCCGCTCGGCCCTGCGTGAGCAGACCGATGAGCACCATGAACACCGGAATCAACGGCAGCGTGACCACGGCGATGAGACCGGAGACCGGATCGTGAAACCCGATGACCACCAAGACAATCGGCGGCACCAGGCAAGCAAGGAGCAGCGCAGGCAGATACCCGGTGAGATACGCCCGCAGCCCGGTCAGCCCGGTACTCACGACAACCGCCAATTCGGTTCGCCGAGTTTCGAGTTCGCGCGGCGGCAGCTGAGCACCGGCGGCAAGCACCGCGGTTTCCAGTTCCGCAACCACCGCGGCCCCCGCCCGATGCGCGATCCGCGACTGCACCCAGGTGGCGAGCACCCGACAGCCGATGGCGGCCACGAGCACCACCAACTCGAATGTCCACGCCCCGAAGCTGCGCCGGCCGGGATCGGTGACGACCCCGGCCAGCACCTTCGCCAACGCGACCGCCGTGACCACGATCGATCCCGTGATCACCACGGACAGTGCCACACTCAGCACCAGATAGCGACGGGCCGAGCGCGCGTACTTCCACAACCGAGGGTCGACGGGCGGGCGAGCCATGATCAGTCCTTGACGGCTTCCAACGGCAGGCCGACCGGCGCGGGAATCTGCTCGACCGTAATCCGTTTGCGGAATACCCAGTACGTCCAACCCTGGTAGCCCAGCACCACCGGCGTGACGACCACGGCCGCCCAGCTCATCACCTTCAGCGTGTACGGCGTCGAGGAAGCGTTGTCGATGGTCAGGTTGAACATGTCGCTGATGGTGGACGGCAGCACATTCGGATACAGCGACCCGAACAGCAGCACCGTGGCCGCCGCGGTGGTGACCGCCGTGCCGACGAACGCCCACCCGTCGCGATCGGCGAAACTCGCCGCGCCCGCGAGGAGCAGCCCGACTACCGCCAGCGCCAACGGAATCCAGGTCCATCCGGTTCCGTAGGCCAACTGCGTCCACACCCCGAACACACCGACCACGATCGCGGTCGGTGCCAGCAACAATCGCACCGTCTTCACCGCATCGTCGCGCACCTCGCCGCCGGTCTTCAGTACCAGGAAGACCGCACCGTGCAGCGCGAACAGCAATCCGGTCGCGAGTCCGCCGAGCAAGGCGTACGGCCCGAGCAGATCCCACACCGAGCCCGCGATGTGCTTCTTCTCGTTCAGCGGCACCCCCCGCACGACGTTGGCGAATATCCAACCCCAAGCCAATGCCGGTACCCAGGAACCGATTCCGATTGCGGCATCGCACCAGGCCCGCCACCGCGCATCATCGATCTTGCTGCGATATTCGATGGCGCAGACCCGCACGATCAGCGCGATCAGCACGAGCAGCAATGCGATGTAGAAACCGGAGAACAGGCTCGCGTACCACTCTGGAAAGGCGGCGAACATCGCACCGGCCGCAGTGATCAACCACACCTCGTTGCCGTCCCACACCGGCCCGATCGTGTTGAGCACCACCCGCCTTCGGGTATCGCTGCCCTTGCCGAGGATCGGCATCAGCATGCCGACCCCGAAGTCGAAGCCCTCCAGCACGAAGTAGCCGGTGAACAAGACGCCGATCAGCAGAAACCAGAACTGTTGCAGATTCATCGTCGGCTCCTAATAGGCGAAGGAAAGCTGTTCGACGGCAGGTTCTTCGGCCTGATGACGACCGCCCGTATCGTCTGGTCCGCCGGTCGGAATCTTCGCGGGCTCGGGTCCCGCGACCGTGTAGCGCCGCATCAGGTAGAACCACACCACCGCGAGCGCGCCGTATAGCAGGGTGAACACCACGAGCGAGGTGATGACCGTGCCCGCGACGTGGTCGGAGACGCCCTGCTGAACCATCAGCCGCAGGCGCTGGTCACCGGTCGGGTTCGGCGCGACAACCCATGGCTGCCTACCCATTTCGGTGAAGACCCAGCCCGCGCTATTGGCCAGGAACGGAGTCGGGATGGCGATCAGGCACAGCCACGAGTACCAGCGCTTATCGGTGATCCGGCCACCGCGGGTCAGCCAGAGGCCGACCAACCAGAGCAGGATCGCACCGGCCGAAAGGCCGATCATGGCGCGGAAGGACCAGTAGGTGACGAACAGATTGGGCCGGTAGTCGCCGGGCCCGAATTTCGCGTTGTACGCGTGCTGCAGGTCGGAGACACCGTCCAAGGTGACGTCGCTGAACTTGCCCTTGGCCAAATACGGCAACACATAGGGCACCTCGAGCACGTGCGTCACGCTGTCGCAGTTGTTGTGTGTGCCGATGGTCAGCACCGAGAAGTCCGGATCGGTCGCGGTATTGCACAGCGATTCCGCCGAAGCCATTTTCATCGGCTGCTGTTCGAACATCAGCTTGCCCTGCACATCACCGGTGAAGAACAGCGCGACACCGGCAATGACGATCACCCACAGGCCGCCGCGTCCACCGGAGCGCCACATCGTTCGCGCATCGGCGACTTTGGTCTCGTCACCGCTGCGCGCATTGCGCACCATCCACCAGCCGCAGATGCCGACCACGAAAGTTCCCGAGGTCAGGAATGCTCCGGCCACCACGTGCGGAAATGCCGCCAGCGTCGTGTTGTTGGTGAGCACCGTCCAGATGCTGGTGAGTTCGGCGCGCCCGCGCTCCGGGTTGTATTTGGCGCCGACCGGATGCTGCATGAACGAATTGGCCGCGACGATGAAGTACGCGGAGGCATTCACCCCGATCGCGACAAACCAAATCGTCGCCAGGTGCACCATTTTCGGCAGCCGGGTCCAACCGAAGATCCACAGGCCGACGAAGGTCGATTCCAGGAAGAATGCGACGAGCGCCTCCAGCGCGAGCGGTGCGCCGAAGACGTCACCGACGAAGCGGGAGTATTCGCTCCAGTTCATGCCGAACTGGAATTCCTGCACGATGCCGGTCGCGACACCGAGTGCGAAATTGATCAGGAACAGCTTCCCGAAGAATTTGGTCAGCCGGTACCAGTGCTCTTTGCCGGTAATCACCCAAGCGGTCTGCATACCCGCCACCAGCGGGGCCAGACCGATCGTCAGCGGCACGAAAATGAAGTGATAGACGGTCGTGATGCCGAACTGCCAACGCGATAAGTCCAGGACGCTCAAAACCGACCTCCCGCCGATCTACGACATTACGTAGTAAGAGTACGCCCGCGAAGGGGTCCATCAAGGAGTCGTACGCCACGACACACAGGCGCAACCGACCCTCAACGACCTATTTTCCGAGCTCGCCGAGTACTCCTACACGCTGTAGTAGGACGAAGATCACGGCCCGGCGAACTCACCAATCGCCGATGGCCCCGGCCCGTTCCACTCCTCGATCCACCAATTCGATGATTTCGGCCGCATTGTCCGGCGCCATCATGCGCAATCCGTCCAGTGAATTCACCCGCGCGGCGAGCGTGATGCTCGACATCAGCCAAATGCTGTCGCAGGTCAACAGGTCGGCGGTGAACAACGAGTCGTAGCTGCACTTCCACCCGGCCTTCTCGGCCTCGGCGAACAGCGCGCGCTGGGTAACCCCCGGGAGTACGCCGTTCTTCGCGGGCGGGGTGATCAACTGTTTGTCGCGCACGATCACCACCGACGAGCGCGGCCCCTCCAGCACCCGGTTCTCGGTACTGGTGAAGATCACGTCATCGGCGCCCATCCGCTGCGCGAACCGCAGCGCCGCCATATTGGTGGCATAGGAGAGTGTCTTCGCACCCAGCAGCTGCCACGGCGCGGCCTGCGCCAGATCGACCGAAATCCCACGCGATAGCGACACCACCGCGACGCCATCGGTGCGCGCCTTCTGCACCCGCTCCGGCACCGGCAGCACCAGCACATAGGAAGTCGGCACCGGCACCGCGGCCGCGAGATCGCCCGAGGTGACGCTGGACGGAGCCGACAGCTCGGTATCGCGCCCACGGGTGAGGACCAGCCGCATCAGGCCCTCGCGGTCGGTCCCCCATTCCTTCGTCGCCGTCTCGACCGCGTCGCGCCATTTCCCCAGCTCGGGCTCGGGTAGATCGAGTGCCTGCGCCGAACGACGCAGTCGGCCTAGATGAAATTCGATCGCGCACGCGTCACCGGCACGAACCAAAACCGACTCGAAGACACCGTCACCGCGCAGTACGCCGATGTCGTCGGCAAACAACAACGGCGCGTCCGGATCCTGGACGGCGCCGTCGAGTGTTACAAGAACTCGATCCACCATGGGTCGAGCGTAGGCGCTGTTCGTTGACCGCGCCTAGGACTGCGTGGGATTTGCAGCGCCTGCGGCGCTGCGTGTTCGCGGCCCCCTTATGTCTCGCATCCGAGCGGCCGAGACTCGCGCCTACGGCGCATGCGCTTCGGCCACTCGGATGCGAGACGGGCCGCGAACGTCGCTCGTAAGACTCGCTCCGTGGTGGTTGCTGAGCAGCGCACGTTTCGTCTACTCGATGGGCCGCTGACAGCAACCAATCTGGTTCGCGCTTAGAGTGGTTTACGTGTCCGTGGTCGTCGCACCCAGTCCCATCCTCGCTGTCCCGGGCGCCGTCGCGGGCGCGGCCGGTACGCCGGACGCCGCCGTCGCCTGGCATTACGGGGATCCCTTCCGAGAACAGCGCGCCGCCGCGGAGCGGGTGGCGATCGTCGACCGGTCGCATCGCTTCGTCCTGAAAATCACCGGCGCCGAGCGGCTGACCTGGTTGCACACCATCAGCAGCCAGCACATCGCGAGCCTCGGTGACGGTCGGTCCGCCGAGAACCTGGACCTCGATCTCAACGGCCGCGTGCTGCACCACTTCGTGCTGACCGAGCTCGACAGCACCGTGTGGATAGACACCGAAGGCGAGCACGGACCGGCGCTGCTGGAGTTCCTGGCGAAGATGGTCTTCTGGGCCGATGCCAAACCGGTCGAGGCCGCCGACCACGCGGTGCTGAGCCTGCTCGGCCCACACATCACCGAGTTGACCGAAGCGCTCGGCATTTCCGCCCTCCCGGACACCTATGAAGCAGTGCCGCTGCCCGACGGCGGTTTCCTGCGCCGCATGCCGTGGCCCACCGCGGACTCCTTCGACCTGGTCATCCCACGCGACCAACTCGCCGACCGCTGGGCCCGCCTCACCGCCGCCGGCGCCGAACCCGCCGGCATGTGGGCCTTCGAGGCACTGCGCGTCGCGGCACTGCGCCCCCGGATCGGACTCGACACCGACGAACGGACCATCCCGCACGAGGCCCGCTGGATCGGCGGCATCGCCGAACACGGTGCGGTGCACCTGGACAAGGGCTGCTATCGCGGCCAGGAAACGGTGGCCCGGGTGCACAACCTCGGCAAGCCGCCGCGCCACCTGGTGCTGCTGCATCTCGACGGCTCGGCCGACGAACGTCCGGCCACCGGCGAGGACGTCACCGCGGGCGGCCGTGCTGTCGGCCGACTCGGCACCGTCATCGACCACTACGAATTCGGTCCCATCGCACTGGCTTTGATCAAACGCACCATCCCGGCCGATACCGAACTGGTCGCGGGGCCGACCGCCGCCGCCATCGATCCGGATTCGGTTCCCGCCGAAGACGCACCCCAGGCGGGTCGGATCGCCGTCGACCGGTTGCGTGGCCGTTGATGCAGCCCGATAGCGCTCGGGTGCTTGCCGTGTGCGTCGTCCATGCCGAACTGGAGGTGCCGACCCGCGTCGGCCGGACGGCCATCGACAAGCGACCGGTTCCCCATCGCGTCGCCGCACGTGCCCACGGTCTCGACGGCGATTATGTGTGCGACACCAAGAATCACGGCGGCGTACATCAGGCCGTCTACGCCTACGCCGAGGAAGACGCGCGGCGCTGGGGCGAGGAACTCGGCCGCGAACTGCCCGCGGGTTGGTTCGGCGAAAATCTGCGCATCGCCGGACTCCCGGTCAGCGATGCGGTGATCGGTGCGCACTGGACCATCGGGGACACTCTGCTCGAAGTAAGTGCGCCCCGCGTGCCGTGCTCGACCTTCCAGCACTGGTCCGGCGAGTCCCACTGGGTCAAGCGGTTCACGTTGCAGAGCGACACCGGCGCCTACCTGCGTGTACTCACCGAGGGCACGATCGGCGCGGGCGACGAGGTCCGCATCGTGCACACACCCGAGCACGGCATCACCGTGCGCGACCTGTTCACCGGCCACGATCCCGATCTTCTCGCGATTCTGCTCGCGACCGAACCGACCATCTCCGATGATGTGCGGATGCAGATCGAGCGTCACGGCCGCCGCAACGCCAACGCCGCCCGTGCCCGCGAGCAGCGGTCCGATGTGGCAAGCGCGCGCGAGCAGCGGGCCGAACCGACAGGAGCCGAGCTATGACGGTCGAACTGGTCGAGGTCGTCCGCTCCGGCTTCCGCGAATGCGTGCACAGCGGTTCGGTGGTGATCCTCGGCACCGACGGCGAACCGACCCTCGCGCTCGGCGAGGTGCACGTCCCGATCTTCCCGCGTTCCACCAACAAGCCCATGCAGGCGATCACCTTGCTGCGCAACGGCTTCGAACCGCTCGACGATGCCGAGCTCGCCATCGCGACCGCATCGCACTACGGCGAACCGGATCACGTCGCCTTGGTCGAGCGCCTGCTCGACCGTTTCGGCTTCGACGAGAAGTCCCTCGAATGCCCGCCCGACCTACCGCAGGAGGAGCGCGCACGGGCCGAGGCGCTACCCGAACCCCGCCGCGTGTACATGAACTGCTCCGGTAAGCACGCGGCCATGCTCGCCACCTGCGCCGTCAACGGCTGGCCCACCGAGGGCTACCTGGACCAGGCGCATCCGCTGCAACAGGCGGTGATCGCCACCATCACCGACCTCACCGGTGAACCCGAAACCGACCTCGGCATCGATGGCTGCGGTCTTCCGATCATTCCGGTCTCGCTGGTGAATCTGGCCCGTGCGTTCGCGGCCATGGCTACCGCCGCGCCCGGTTCGCCGCAGCGGCGCGTCGCGGATGCGATTCGCGCCAATCCGCGAGTGATTTCCGGCACGAACGCACCCGATTTACTGACCATGCAGGCCACCCCCGGCCTGGTCTGCAAGATCGGCGCGGACGGTGTGCACGCGGGTGCGCTACCGGACGGAACGGCCTTCGCATACAAGATCGCCGATGGTCACGACCGTGCGCGAATCCCCCTGACGCTGGCCATTCTGCATCGCATGGGCGTCGAATGGACCACCGCGCATGCCGAGCTCGCGGCGCCGCCGGTGCTCGGCGGCGGTGCCAGGGTCGGGGTCATCCGAGCGATTCCCGGGGTCGTCTGAGGGGGCGGCCCGACGGCGACAACCGGGCAAACGGCGCCACTTCCGGAGTTCTTCCCCCACTCCTGGAAGCGCGACCGCCTGACACACGCTAAAGTGTCTGTCAGGAAGAGTATTAATTCGAACGGGGCCGCCAACAAACCCCAGGCCGCCCCGCAGTGACGCGAGGGGGTCAGCCATGGGCCGTGGCCGGGCTAAGGCAAAGCAGACCAAAGTCGCACGCGAGCTGAAGTACAGCTCCGCGCCGACTGACTTCGCGAGCCTTCAGCGCGAGCTTTCGGGTAGCCCCACCTCCCAGCGGAGTGGTGGTGTGCTGTCCGATGAGCACGACGCGGACGAATCCTCATCCCGTTGGGACGAGGACGACGACTACAACGACTGGCGCCGCTGACTCGGTAGACGACGAAGGGGGAGGCCGACGGGCCTCCCCCTTCACCCGTTGATGCCGCGTGACCGGACTAACCATTCGAGGCTTGCACAACAACAGCGTCCCGCATCCGACGATGCGGGACGCTGTTGTGAATTTCCATGCGCGACAAACGAAACCACGACGCGCGAGTCTTACGAGCGCCGTTCGCGGCCCGTCTCGCGTCCGCGCCGCAGGCGCGGCCATCGAACACAGCCGAGTCGTCTAAGCGCATGCCACGAAGTCGCGAGTCTCGACGGCGCCGCTAGCGACTGCTCGCACGTCGCTCGCAAGGATCACCCGCGCCCATCGAACGCTGCCGGACGCAGTCCGTCATCAGTCTCTTGCGCTTGGACGAGCCAATGCGAGGCCACCGCACACCAGGGGCCGCGAACACGCAGCGCCGCAGGCGCTGCAAATCAGACTCAGAAGCGCGGGTGCTCGCCGACCAATACAGCGCGGACCGCGTCGGCGTCCTTGGCCTTCTTGACGGTGCCGAGGGTCCAGCAGGCGATGTGCCGTGCCGTCAGCACGGCCAGGGCCCGGTCGACGTCCTCGGGCGCCACCACGGCAACCATGCCGACGCCCATATTGAAGGTCTTCTCCATCTCGACCCGATCGACCCGGCCGCGCTGGGCGATCATCTTGAATACCGGCGCCGGATTCCAGGTGCCGCGATCCAGCTCGGCAACCATGCCAGCGGGAATCACCCGGCCCAGATTCGCGGCCAAGCCGCCGCCGGTGACGTGTGCGAAGGTGCGCACATCGGTTTCGGCGATCAGCGCGAGGCAGTCCTTGGCGTAGATGACCGTCGGCTCCAGCAACTCCTCACCGAGGGTGCGGCCGAACTCCTCCACATGGCCGGTCAGCGACATCCGGTCGATATCGAGCAGCACCTTGCGGGCCAGGCTGTAGCCGTTGGAGTGCAGACCCGAGGAGCCCATGGCGATCACCACATCGCCGGGACGCACCCGGTCCGGACCGAGCACCGAATCGGCCTCGACCACGCCGACACCGGTCGCGGACAAGTCGTAGTCGTCGGGATCCATCAGGCCGGGATGTTCGGCGGTCTCGCCGCCGAGCAGTGCGCAGCCCGCACGCACGCAGCCCTCCGCGATACCGGAGACCAGTTCGGCCACCTTCTCCGGGACGACCTTGCCGATGGCGATGTAGTCCTGCAGGAACAGCGGCTCGGCGCCGCAGACCACCAGATCGTCCACGACCATGGCGACCAGGTCGAGGCCAACCGTGTCGTGCTTGTCCATCGCCTGGGCGACCGCGATCTTGGTGCCGACCCCGTCGGTGGAGGCCGCGAGCAACGGCTCGCGGTAGCCACCCTTCAGTGCGAACAGCCCGGCGAAACCGCCGAGCCCACCCTGCACCTCGGGTCGGCTGGCCTTCTTCGCCAATGGCCCGAACAACTCGACTGCGCGGTCACCTGCCTCGATGTCCACGCCGGCCGCGGCGTAGGAAGCACCGGCACCACTGGGGGTCTGTTCAGTCATTTTCGGGGAGAGCTCCAAACCGAATCGGCGGATAGATGCCAGCTCACGCTACCGGAGCCGGATAACAATGCCGCAGCAGATCCGCCTGCTTCCCGCCGACACGGCTCATTCGCCCTGCTCTGTCGCGAACAGGGCCGCCGTTTGCGCACGCCTGCGTCGCTGCTCCACCGGATCCGGCACCGGCACCGCGGCGACCAGTCGCCGGGTGTACTCCTGCTCCGGACGGCGCAGAATGCGATCACGATCACCCTGCTCGACCACCGCGCCGTTGCGCAGTACCACGATCCGATCGGCCAGTTGGTCGACGACCGCCAGATCGTGGCTGATGAACAGGCAGGCCCAGCCGCATTCCTGCTGTAGCTGACCGAACAGCTCCAGCACCGCCGCCTGCACCGAGACGTCCAGCGCACTGGTCGGCTCGTCGGCCACCAGCAGGTCCGGATCGAGGACCAGCGCTCTGGCCAGGCTGGCGCGCTGCCGTTGGCCGCCGGACAGTTCGTGCGGATAGCGGCGTTCGGTGCCCGCGGGCAACTGCACGTCATCGAGGAGTTTGCGGACTCGCGCCCGGATCTCCGCCGAACTGCCCGCCTTGTGCACGATCAGCGGTTCCGCCACGCAGTCACCGACGGTGAGCCGCGGATTCAGCGAGCTGGCCGGATCCTGGAAGACGAATCCGAAGCGGCGGCGAATCGGCCGCAGCTGCCGCTGCGACAGCTCCGCGATGTTCTGTCCGCGCACCTTCACGACCCCGGAGGTCGGCCGCTGCAAGGCCGCGACGCAGCGGCCGATGGTCGACTTCCCGGAACCGGATTCACCGACCAGGCCGAGTGTTTCGCCGGGCCGAATGGACAGGCTCACGTCGTCCACGGCGCGGAACGGTGGTCGGCCGAACGGTCCGGGAAACTGCACAACCAGATCGGTCACCTCGAGCACCGGCTCGCCGGTGGCGACCTCCTCGACCGCACCGTGCTCCAACTGCTCGGTGCCCAGATGCGGAACGGCCGCGAGGAGTTTGCGGGTGTAATCCTGCTTCGGCGCCGCGAACAGCTCGTCCACCGGCGCCTGCTCGACCACCTTGCCGTCGCGCATGACCACCACCCGGTCGGCGATATCGGCGACCACGCCCATATTGTGCGTGATCAGCACGATGGCGCTGCCGATGCGATCGCGCAGATCGCGCAGCAATTCCAGGATTTCGGCCTGCACGGTGACATCGAGTGCGGTGGTCGGTTCGTCGGCGATGATCACCTTCGGCTCGCAGGAAATCGCGATCGCGATCATCACGCGCTGCTTCTGGCCGCCGGAGAGCTGATGCGGGTAGTAGTCCACCCGATGCTCCGGATCGGGCAGGCCGACCATGCGCAGCAGTTCGATCGCCCTGGCCTTGGCGGCCTTGCGGCTCATATCGCTGTGCGCCCGCAGTGCCTCGGCGATCTGATAGCCCACCGTGAACAGCGGGTCGAGTGCGCGACCGGGCTCCTGGAAGATCATCGAGATCGCGCCGCCGCGCAGCGCGGTGAGCTGCCGCTCGCTCATCGAGGTGACCTTGTCCGCGCCGAGGGTGACCAGGCCATCGATTCGCGCGGTATCCGGCAGCAGTCCGATCGCGGTGCGCGAGCTAACCGATTTTCCGGAGCCGGATTCCCCGACGATGGCGAGCACCTCGCCGGGGAATACCGCGTAGGAGACATTGCTGACCGCGTAGACCGGACCCGCGTCGGTGGCGAAGGTGACCGACAGCGATTCGATGGACAGCGCCGCGCGTTTGGTCTCGGCGACCGCTTCCGTCATTGCGATACTCCTTCCCCTGCTGGACTGTCTTTATCGGCGGCGCCGCCGCTTTCGTGCAGATCCAGTTCAGCGACGGTGAGTTCCGTTGTGGGAACGCCTTTTTCGAGTGCAGTGTCGCTGGCGACGGTGGCCGGGCTGAGGGCTCGACGGGTGCGCAGCAACGGATTCAGCACCTCGTTGAGACTTTCGCCGACCAGTGTCAGGCCGAGAACGACCAGAACGATGGCCGTGCCGGGGAAGATGCCCGTCCACCAAATGCCATTGGACACATCGGAAAGCGCCTTGTTGAGGTCGTAACCCCATTCGGCGGCCTGGGTCGGTTCGATACCGAAACCGAGGAAGCCCAGCGCGGCCAACGTCAGGATGGCATCGCCTGCGTTGAGGGTGACGATCACCGGCAGCGACTGGGTGACGTTGGCGAGGATGTGCCGGAACATGATTCGAGTGGTGGACGCACCGGTGACCCTGGCCGCGTCCACATACGGTTCGTTCTTCACCGCGACGGTCGCATTGCGAACCACCCGAAAGTATTGCGGCACATAGATCGCCGTGATGGCGACGGCCGCCGACAGCACGCCGCCGAAGCTGCTCGACTGCCCACCCGCGACCACGATGGACACGACGATCGCGAGCAGCAGGGTCGGGAATGCGTAGATGGCGTCCATGAACAGAACGAGCACCCGGTCGAGCGCACGTCCGATGTACCCGGACACCAATCCCAGCGGTACCCCGACGACCAATGACATCACCAGCGAGATCGCGATCACGAACAGCGCGGTACGGGCGCCGAAGATCACCCGGGACAACACATCCTCGCTGCGCACCGACGTGCCGAACCAATGCTGACCCGACGGCGGTTGCTGTGCGACGAAAGCGACTCCGTCCGAAGAGTTCTGGGCAAGCCCGTACGGTGCGATCAGCGGTGCGAAGATCGCGACGAATACGAATACCGCGACGAGTGCGAGTCCGACGATCAGCGTCACCCGCTGCAATCCGGCGGTCATCGTGAACAGCCGCAATCCGGGGATCCGCCTGCGCTTCGCCGTCGGCACCGGCGGCATCACCAGTGGTTCATTCGCCAATTCCGGAGCGGTCATCAGAACCTCACTCTCGGGTCGATCAGCGCGACGATGACATCCACCAGGAAGCTGATGACCGCGACGGCCAGCGCCAGGAACGCGACGATCCCCTGCACCGCGATGAAATCGCGTTGATGCAGGTATTCCGCGAGCTGATAACCCAGCCCTTTCCATTCGAAGGTGGTCTCGGTGAGCACCGCGCCGCCGAGCAGCGTCGCGATATACATGCCCATCACCGTGATGATCGGAATCATCGCGTTGCGCACGGCATGTCGCCCCGTCACCACCCGCGCCGAAAGTCCGCGTGCGCGTGCGGCATCCACGAATTCGCTGTGCAGTGTCTGTATCAGATTGACGCGCACCAGGCGCAGGAAGATGCCCGCTGTCAGCAGACCGAGTGCGACCGCGGGCAATATCGCATGCTTCAGCACATCGATCAGATAACTGTTGTCCCCGTAGAGGATTGCGTCGACCACCATAATGTTGGTCTTCGGCGAGACATGCTGCAGTTGCAGCTCGACGGGGGTGCTCGCCCGACCGGCGACCGGCAGCCACTCCAGCTTCACCGCGAAGATCAGCTTCAGCAGCAGACCGACGAAGAAGACCGGCGCCGCGTAGGCCAGGATGGCGAACAACCGCAGCCCGGCGTCGGCGGTCGAATCACGATGTGTCGCAGCGTATCTGCCGAGTGGCACGCCGACCGCGAAGGCGACGAGCAGCGCCCAGAACACCAGTTCCAGGGTGGCCGCGCCGTAGGTTGTCACCACCTCGCTGATCTGCCGATTGTCCTGGGAGTGACCGAAGTCCCCGTGCATCAGCCCGGAGATGTACTCCCAATACTGGGTCAGGATCGGCCGGTTCAAACCGGCGGCCTCCTTGCGCACTTCGATCTGTTCCTGGGTCATTCGTCCGCCCATCGCGGCGCTGATCGGATCGCCGATCACCCGCATCAGGAAGAACACGACGGTGACCAGGATCCACGCCGTCGGCAGGATCAAGAACAGTCGAATCACCAAGTACCGCAACAACGCCAGCTGCCGGGAATCCCCACTCGACTTCCCGGCCCTTGGCAGCCCGAAACGCCGGGCCCGAACCGGTGCCTGCTTTTCAGCGGCGGCAACAGCTTCGGGCCCGGCTTCGCCCGATGTCACTTGCTCAGCACCGTGTACCGGAACTTGAAGGACGCGTCGAGTGTGTCCGACACACCCTTGACGCTCGGATTCGACACCGCGATCTGCTTACCGGACAGCAGCGGCAGGGTCGGCAGGTAGTTCTGCGCGAGATCCTTCTGCACGTCTTCGATCAGCTTGATGCGCTTGGTCTTGTCCTGCTCGGTGGTCTCCGCGGTGAGCTGCGAGTTGATCTTCGGGTCCTCGAAGTGCGACTGCAGGAAGTTGTTGGGGCCGAAGAACGGGGTCAGGTAGTCGTCGGCGTCCGGGTAGTCCGGGAACCAGCCGAAGTGATAGAGCGGGTAACCGTCGCGGGCCCGTTCCTTCTGGTAGGTAACCCATTCGGTGGATTGCAGATTCACCTTGAACAGTCCGGTCGACTCCAGTTGCGATTTGATCGCCGCATACTCCTCGGAGCTGCTCGAACCGTAGTGGTCAGGGTTGTACTGCAGGTTCAACTCCACCGGTGTCGCGATGCCCGCACCGGAGAGGAATTTCGCCGCCGCATCCTTATTGGGCTTGGCCCCGTAGAGGTCCTTGAGCGGCTCGGCCGCACCCGGCATACCCTGCGGCACAAAGCCGTACGCGGGCTGATAGGTGTTCTTGTAGACGCCCTCGGCCAGCGCGGGCCGGTCGATCGATGAGGCGATGGCCTTGCGCACCGCCAGCTTCTGCTCCGGGGTGCCGCCCGGCATGGTGTTCAGATTGAAGACGATATAGCGCAGCTCGCCGCCGGGCCCGTCTTCCACCTTGACCTTGCTGTCCTTGCGCAGCGATTCGATATCGGTCGGCGTGAAGGATCGGTAGGCGACATCGAGCGCACCGCTCTGCAGATCGAGCTTCATATTGTCGGAGGTCGCGTAGTACTTGGTGGAGACCTGCGATGTCTTAGGTGTGCCGAGGATGCCCTTGTAATCCGGGAACGCCTTGTACTCGACCAGCTTGTTCTTGTCGTAGCTGGCGATCGTGTACGGGCCTGAGTAGCCCTTCGTCTTCACCACTTCCTCATCCGGCAGCACCTTGTCGGCCGGGAAGACCTTCTCGTCCACGATCGGACCGGCCTGGGTCGGCAGGATCGCGGGGAAGGTCTGATCGTTGGCGACCTTCAAGGTGAAGTTCACCGTCAGGTCGTCGGCGATCTCGGTCTTCTCGAGATTGCCCAGCAGCGAGGCGGGACCGTTCGGGTCGTTGATGCCCAGCATGCGATCGAAGGAGAACTTGACGCTCTTGGCGGTCAACGGGTTCCCATTGGCGAACTTCAGCCCCGACTTCAGTTTGCAGGTGTATACCGTCGGAGAGCTGAAGTCACACTTCTCCGCGGCATCGGGCTTCGGGGTGGCATCGCCGGGCGCGAAATTCAGCAGATACGAATAGATCTGAGTTTCGACCAGCAGCGAACCGTTGTCGTAGGCGGCCGCGGGGTCGAGCGAGAAGATCTTGTCCGTGGTGCCCGCCACCAGTCCGGCCCCGTCGCCACCACCACCGGTGCGCCCCGAACCGCATCCCGCGATCGCGGACACGGCCAGCGCCGCCATCCCGACCGCCGCGATTCGTCGCGTCCGGTTGCCTCGCCCAGGCTTCTTCGAAACCCTCATCATCAGGCCCCACTTCTCGAGCGCGCCACGCCGCGTGTGCTGGATCACAGGACAGCGGCGGGCACGGTTAACTTCCGATATGTCGGGCACCGTACCCAGGATCCATTTCTGGGATGTTGCGTTTTCAAAGAAAAAATCACGGGCGGGTTAGCGGAGGTTACGAATGGTGCGCGGGTAACGCCGGATCACCGGACGAATGACCAGGTTCGCCTCGAGAGCGTCGCCGCCGCGTCTCGAGTAGGCCACGGCACAGCCGCGGACAGGTCGCGTCGAAGGCGGCCGAACAAGATCGAACCCCCCGGCTTTCCGCCGAGGGGTTCGTGATCGTCGAATTCTGTCAGGGGCGGCTCAGCGCACTCGCATTCGCGTTCTCGCTCAACAACATTGCCTCGGACTGGCCGGTGAGCATGCCCTCGAGCACGTTCTTGCCGATGGCCGCCTCGGTGGGCAGCGGGATCGGGTATTCGCCGTCGAAGCAGGCGCTGCACAACCTCGAGCGCGGCTGCTCGGTGGCGGCGATCATGCCCTCGGTGGAGATGTAGCCGAGGGTGTCCGCGCCGATCGAACGGCGCACGGCCTCCACCATGTCGTCGTAGCTGTCATCGGCGCCCGCGCCATTGGCGATCAGCTCCGCACGCGAGGCGAAGTCGATGCCGTAGAAGCACGGCCACTTCACCGGCGGCGAGGCGATCCGCACGTGGATCTCCACCGCGCCGGCCTCGCGCAGCATCCGGATCAACGCGCGCTGGGTGTTGCCGCGCACGATGGAGTCATCCACCACGATGAGCCGTTTACCGCGGATCACCTCGCGCAGCGGATTCAGCTTGAGCCGGATGCCGAGCTGGCGGATGGTCTGACTCGGCTGGATGAAGGTGCGCCCGACGTAGGCGTTCTTCATCAGGCCCTGCCCGTACGGCACACCCGAGCCCTGTGCGTAACCGACCGCGGCGGGGGTACCGGACTCCGGCACCGGAATCACCAGATCGGCCTCGACCGGATGTTCCTTGGCCAGGCGACGACCGATCTCCACCCGGGTGGCGTGCACTGAGCGACCGGAGATGGTGCTGTCGGGCCGGGCCAGATAGACGAATTCGAAGACGCAGCCCTTGGGTTCGGGGTTGGCGAAACGCATGGACCGCACGCCGTCGGCGTCGATCGCCAGCAGTTCGCCCGGCTCGATCTCCCGGACGAAGGCGGCGCCGACGATATCCAGCGCGGCGGTCTCACTGGCTACGACCCAGCCACGCTCGAGCCGGCCGAGGCACAGCGGACGAACACCGTGCGGATCCCGCGCGGCATAGAGGGTGTGCTCGTCCATGAAGGTCAGACAGAACGCGCCCTTCAGCGTCGGCAGCAGCTTCATCGCGGCCTGCTCGATGCTCGAATCCGCGGCGGCGTGTGCGAGCAGCGCGGTCATCACATCCGAGTCGGAGGTGGCGGTGATCGGCGCGGGGCGACCACCGGAGACCGGCGGCATACCGATCAGCCCGAGTTCGCGTGCGCGCGCGCTCAATTCGGCGGTATTGACCAGATTTCCGTTGTGGCCCAACGCAAGTCCGGAGCCGACCGAGGTGGTGCGGAAGATCGGCTGCGCATTCTCCCAGGTGGTGGAGCCGGTGGTGGAGTAGCGACAGTGACCGACGGCGATATGACCCGGCATCGCGGCCAGCGTCTGCTCGTCGAATACCTGGCTGACCAGGCCCAGATCCTTGAAGACCAGAATTTGTGAGCCGTCGGAGACGGCGATGCCCGCGGCCTCCTGGCCGCGGTGTTGCAGCGCATACAAGCCGTAGTACGTGAGCTTGGCCACGTCCTCGCTCGGCGCCCAGACTCCGAACACACCACACTCTTCGCGTGGTTCGTTCTCGACCTGATCGGGGGTAGTTTCGACCGGCATCTCGGCGTTGGTCACCGTTTGCTCCCTGTTCGGGCGGGCTGGGGGCAATGGCCATTCTACGGGTGAACGATGCGCCGCGATCACCGCCACCGGGTAGGCACAGCAATCGCCGAGCGACGCTGCCGTTTTTCCACACGGCACGGTGCTACCGTGCCAAGCCGTGACGACTTCGGACAGTGCGCGCACCCGTGGGTCGGATACCCGGTTGACCGCGCGCATGTGGCTGGTCCCGATCGCGGTACTGACGCTGTTCATGGCGCTGCTGGCCACGATGTATCTGGATTACGTCGTCGATCCGGAGAAGAACCTGCACGATTTCCCGATCGCATTGGTGAACCAGGATGTCGGCGATACGGTCGGCGGGCAGCAGGTGAATTTCGGCACACAGATCACCGATGCTCTGCGGCAGGGCATTCCGGCGGACAAGGTCGATCTGCAGGTGCTCGGCATCAACGACGCCGAGCTGAAGATGCAGTCCGGTGCGGTCTACGGCACGATCCTCATCCCCAGCGATTTCAGTAAGCGCCTCGGAATTCTCGGTGTGGGCAGTGTGGTGCCCGGTGATATCCAGCGCCCGGCGCTGACGCTGCAGACGAATCCGCGCAGTGGTGCGTTCGTCACCAATATCGTCACGACCATCGGCACCCAGGCGCTGACCCAGGTGAACGAGCAGGTCGGTAAGAAGCTGACCGATCAGGTGAATGCTCAGTTGACGCCGCCGAGCGGCGGGGCAGCGCCCGAGCTGACGGGTGCGACGCGGGTGGCGCTCGCGGATCCGGTGCACATCGTCGTCTCGCCGTTCCGTCCGCTGCCGTCCGGCACCGGACAGGGTTTGACGGCGTTCTTCTACGCGCTGCTACTTCTGCTCGCCGGACTGGTCGGCTCGATGACCATCCACACCATGATCGATGCCGCACTCGGATTCGTGCCCACCGAATACGGGCCGTGGTACGTGCATTTTCCGGCCACTCCGATCTCGCGGTTCAATACGCTGCTGATCAAATGGGGTGTGATGGTGATCACCGCGAATATCGTCGCGGGCGTATTCCTGGGTGTGGCCGACCTGCTCGATATGCCGATCGATCATCCGCTCACGCTGTTTCTCTATAGCGCGCTGGCCATCATGGCGGTCGGGATCACCGGATTGTCCATCCTCGCAGCGGTCGGTTCGGCGGGTTTGCTGATCAACCTGATCCTGTTCATCATTCTCGGGCTGCCCTCCTCGGGCGGCACCGTACCGATCGAGGCGACGCCGAAATATCTGGGCTGGCTGGCGAAATTCGAGCCGATGCACCAGGTGTTCGTCGGTGTGCGCGCAATTCTCTATTTCGACGCGAACTTCCCGGCGGGGTTGGCGCGCGGGGTGTGGATGGCGGTGCTCGGGCTCGCGATCGGGCTGATGCTAGGCACCTTCATCACCCGGTACTACGACTACAGGGGCCTGCATCGGCGCGATCTGTCCCGCGGCTGAGGCGAGCCCCGTGGCGGCTGCGACCGAGTTCGCGGCATGCACCAAGATGGGTCCTGTGAATTCGTGGATCGAACACGCGCGTTATCTGGCCGATGAAGTATTCGCACCACAGGCCGACGCGGTCGACCGCACCGGCGAAATTCCCGGCACCCATTTCGACCTACTCGCCGAGTACGGGTTCTACGGTGCGACCATGGCCGACGATATGGATATCGCCACCTTCACCCAGGCCGGTGAGATCCTGGTCGCCGGATGTCTGACGACCACCTTCGTCTGGGCACAGCATCTTGGGGTCGCGCGACGGATCGCCACCTCACCGAATCTCGAACTGCGCGAACGACTTACCGAGGATCTGCGGCACGGTCGGGTGCGCGCGGGCGTGAGTTACGCGGGCGCGAACGACCAACCCGGCTTGATCGCGCGTCGCGTCGACGGTGGGTATGTGCTCGACGGCAGCGCACCGTTCGTCACCGGGTGGGGTCTGGTGGACGTCCTCGGCGTGATGGCGCGCGATGCCGACGACGAGGGATCGCTGATCAGCGTGCTGGTGCCCGCCGAACCGGGCGCCACGATGCATGCCACCCCGCTCCCGCTCATCGCCGCCGACGCGAGCAAGACCGTGACGCTCACCTTCGACGGTGTCCAGGTGCCCGATTCCGCTGTGGACAACCAGATTTCGCTGCGCAGCTTCAACGCCTCCTTCATCCTGGCCGCCTGGCGCAACGGTGCGATCGCTCTCGGCATCGTGCGGCGCTGCCTCGGCGAACTCACGCAACTCGGCATCGACACCACCGCTTCGTCCGCCGAAGCCGCCCGCATCCGAACCGAACTCGACGATGCGCTCAGCGGCCAGTCGGATGTCTACCTGGCCCGCGCCCGTGCCTCCGAACTCGCCGTCCGCGTGGCCACCGCCCTGGTGACGGCCACCGGTAGTGCGGCCGTCACGCGGGGCAACATCGCCGAGCGCTCACTGCGTGAGGCGACCTTCACGCTGGTCTTCGGCTCCCGCCCGGCCATCAGGACCGCGCTGCTGGACCGCCTGACCCAGGCCGCCGACACTGTCTACCCTTAGCGCTTGCGAAGCCTCGCATCCCACACCGGG
This sequence comes from Nocardia sp. NPDC006982, assembly GCF_042869435.1. Lineage (NCBI taxonomy): Bacteria > Bacillati > Actinomycetota > Actinomycetes > Mycobacteriales > Nocardiaceae > Nocardia > Nocardia sp. NPDC006982. The sequence continues at coordinate 173,251 of NZ_JBIAFV010000002.1, forward strand.
GATTCACGTCTCCTCTGGGCACAACACGGGCACAGTGGGATGGTTGGACCGCGGAACCTGTTGTGAGAATGGCTGTCCCGGGCATCCACTCACCCCTGCCGAATGCCTCTCGGGCGGGAAGTCTTTCAACTGGCAATGATGACTTCCAGTATTCGATCGAAGACATCGGTTCCCTCGACCTCATCGCCGTCCAGGATGGAGTCCAGGAGTGGCGCGTCGAGCAGACACATTGAGCCAATGGAGTTCTCGCGGGCGCTGGCCAAGACCTCATAGATGACTGCGGCGTAGATGCGGGCTTTGTGCACTCCGAGTTTCGAGGTGCCCTCGATCGCGGAGATCCGCTTGTCCACCGCGTCGATGACTTCTCGGATCACGGCCGCTTCGACCTGCGCCTGCTCTGCGATCTCCATGATCAGAATCCGAGCTGATCTTCACCCCAGCCGAATGGGACGCCTTCCTCGCCGGCGCCGACGACGGCGAGTTCGATCGGCCGTAACCCTGCCATTGGAACTCATGGAACCCCCGGAAACTCCGGGGGTTCCGTCGTTTTGCCATGAAACCGCCGCCACCATCGAGGGGAGTCAATGGTGGTTCGAGCTCATCGGCGGTAGTCAAATGGTTGCTCCAACCCCCACCCACAACCACCATTTGACTACCCTCGACAAACGCTCGAGAGCGCAACCACAGCCAGCTGACCACTCCGGAAGCCGGGGGCCTGTATCTGACTGCGGAAGGTAAGCCGGGTACGGCACACTACGCGCTCAGCACCGCAATGGCAGTGCGGCTGATCGTTAGTCTGTGGTGGCGCGCGTGATGGGCAGCCAGTGGGCGACTTCGCCAGTTCGGCTGCCGGAAGCGGTGACTGTGCCCGATGCCACCGCGACGTCGAAGTCGAGGAGGCCGGTGGCGAGTAGGAGCCAGGTGCGCGGGTCGGTTTCGACGACATTCGGTGGTGTGCCCCTGGTGTGCCGTGGACCCTCGATGCACTGCACGGCCACGAAAGGTGGGACGCGGACCTCGACGGAATGGCCGGGTGCGGACGCGGCGAGGGTACGGACGGTGGTGCGGACCGCGGCCGCGAGTTCAGGCCTGGCGGGGGCGGGCGTCGAGTCGTCGCGCAGCCAGGTGCTGACCGCTTCGACCGCCGCTCGCATTTCCGCTGGATCCACCGTTCCTCGTCCTGCCACGGTGCCGAGATTACTGCTGGGCTCCGACAACGCCGATGGAGCGGGTCGGTCGGAACCGGTCCCGCACCTGTAGCGCATTCGGTCGGCAGCCGCACTGCCTGCGGTGTGTGGAAGGCGTGCCGATCAGCTGCCCCGAGCACAAGCCCACGCCGAAATCAGCCACCCCGAGCACAAACCGACGCCGAAATCAGCCACCCCGAGCAGCAGTCGAAGCGAACCGGGCGGCGATTCGCGGCGCAAGCGCACCCCCGGCGTTCACGGCGAAGTGCAGCAGAGCGGGGGCCGTGGCGCTGTCGGTGCGGCGGCGCAGCAGGTCGAACAGGAGGCCACCGGCTGCGGTCGCGGCGATCGAGGCGGGAACGCTGTCGCCCGCAGCGCGCGCGGGATAGATGTGCCACAGGCCGAAGGTGGCTGCTCCGATCAACGCACCGCAGCGTGGCCCGAACTCCTTGTCCAGCAACGGGTTCAGTGTTGCCCGGAAGATGAGTTCCTCGCTGTAGACCGTGCCGATCGGGATATGTACCGCGACCCACTCACCGAGCCGAACATCCGGAGCCCGGTCGCTGAACCCACCCAGACGATTGCGCAGCGCCGGAATAGCAACGGCCGCACCATAACCGGCGGCTACCACGCCCGCCGAGGCGAGTCCGTAACAGAGCCCCCGCACGGACAACCAGTTCGGACGGCCGCGAAATGCCACTGCGTAACCGGTCGCGAATCCGGCATTGGCAGCGGTGCGACCGCGCAGATCCAGCTTCAAGCGCGGCAACAGCCAATTGCTCCATGCCAACGGAACACCCACGGCGACAGCAGTTTTCGCGACACGCCCGATAAACGTCATTTGATCTCGCGCTCGTAATCCTCGGCAGCCTCGATCTGTGCTCGGATCTTGTCGGACTGCTCCACGGTCCAATCCGGCGGTGCTGCGACGGCGATCCAGCCGTCCAGTACCAGACTGCCGTACCGGTGCCCGTGCCCGTCTGCGACGCCCTGCGCATTGGACAGATCACAGGTGACCTGCCAGAAGGTGACGAACGGCCACCAGCGCATCTGCGAGGACACATCGGAGCCGCGCGGTTCGGAGAGCCAATCCGGTTGGGAGAAGATCAGATCCGAGGACCACCAGACGATCGGGTCGGAGGCGTGCTGTAGATAGGCGATGCGCGGGGCGCGCCATTCGGTGGTCGGACGCGCGAGATCGGCGCTGTCGGAGGCGAATCGGACCACAAGACCGTCGGCGTACACCGGTTCGACCTCGCGCGATCCGGGATCGCGTCGCGAAACGAACTGCTCCCACAGTCGATTCGAATTCGGCGGCCCGACCCACAGCGCACCATCGACCTTGGAGCGCAGGTCGGCGAGTCCGTCGAAGGCCGCCTCCGAGCCCTGCGAGCCCAGACTCTCGCCGTACACGAGCAGCTTCGGCCGCGTCCCCTCGGGCCGCGCCGACCAATGCTGGTAGACCGCGTCGAACAGCTGCCTACCCGCATCCGATGCCTTGCCGCGGTCCGCGAGGAAGGACAGCACGCTGGGCAGATACGAATACTGTGAGGCCACGATGGCGGAATCGCCGCCGTACATGTACTCGATGGCGCCGGCCGCCATGGAATTCACCCATCCGGTGCCGGTTGTGGTGACCACCACCAGCACCTTGCGGTCGAAGGCGCCCATGCGCTCCAATTCGGACACGGCAAGCGCGGCTCGCGCTTCGCCGCTCTGCGCCGACTCGAGACCCACATATGCGCGAATCGGTTCGCGGGCGGGTTTACCGGTGGTCGAGGTGATCCGGGCCGCGGACGGCCCGTGCGAGACGAACCAGCGGCCCTCGAATCCGAGCGAATCCCATTTCGCCAGCGAGGCCGGACTTCCCGAGCGCTCCGGCTGCACCGGCTGAACCGCATTCGGCGAGGTGTGATCGTTCTGCACGCTGAATGCCGAGTTGGCCACCGCGAAGAAGGCGCGCGAGGCGACGCCGTTGAACACCGTGACGGTCAGCACCACCAGAACCAGGAATCCGGCCGATGGCGCCAGCTCGCGCGGCACCCGCACCCAGCGGTTGAGCTGGCGGGCCAGGAATCGGATGATCTCGCGCAGCGTCCGATACACCGCGACCACCCCGGTCCCCACCGCGATACTGAGCAGTCCGGTGCGCAGATAGGCGGGGGTGGTTGTGCCCTCCATACCCATCAGCGCGGTGATCTCGCGCTGCCAGCGGGCCGACTGCACCAGCATGAAGGCCGCAGTGAGGGCGGCGGTGAGCAGGATCGCGGATTTCACCGCATAGCGCACCCAGGTCGGCGGCGGCGAAATCCGATCGCGCAGTAGCTCGGCCAGCCGAGGCCGACCCCAGATCCGGAACAACCACTCCAATAGGCAGCCGAGACCGTAGCCGAGCGCGGCATTGATGCCGCTGATCAGGCCCTGGAACAGCCAGTCGCGCGGTACCAGCGACGGCGTCACCGACAGGGCGAAAAAGATCGTCGCGAAGACCAGCCCGACGTAATTGAGATCGATGATGTCCTCGGCACGCCGCACGACCACGACGCAGCGCGCACGCAGCTTCGTCAGGGTGGTCGCGGTTTCGAGCATCGACTCAGCGCGACGGCGCGATGCCCGGTTCGTGGCGGTTCGGATCGGGCACGGGCGCCGACAGGTCCGTAGCGATCATCACCCGAACAGTATGCGGGTGTGCTCGGGTCAACGGGTGGTTGCCCGCAGCGCCGCGCGGTATCGGGGGCACAGATCACATGGAGGCTCGACCGGGGCGATCGGCTCGATTCGCGAATCATCCAGCGGCAGTGTCACTTACCGCGACGTCCGGCAACTACCCAACACGCTCGAGTAGTTGTACGCGGTTGCGCAGCGTCCCTGATCAGCAGACTCGGTATCCATGAGTGAGCGAAGCGAACGAATCATTTGCCGGCGCGCCTTGTGCATGCCGGAGCCGAGCGTCAGCGAGGCACAGGCATGAGCAATCCCAACGCCCGGCCGAAAACCTCTTCGGCCTTCCTCGCCCAAGCCGCGATCGCGTTCGGCGTCAGCTTCTTCGGGACCGGCGTCGGCATCTTCTACCTGCCGCTGGATATCGCGCAGCGTGGCTTCCTCGGCATGTCCGTGCTGTTTCTGGTATCGAGTGCGTTCACCCTGGCGAAGGTGGTTCGCGACCAACAGGAATCGGCAAGCATCGGTCGGCGCTTGGACGAGGCGCGGATGGAAAAACTGATCGCGGAGCACGATCCGTTCAAATCCGTCGCCTGATGGTGCGCATCTGGACGGGTCCGGCGACGAGGGGTGCGGGCCCGCCCGGATGTGTGCGCTATTTCAGCTGATGCTCGCGGGCCGAGGAGATCGCCAGATAATCCCGGATCCGGTCCGCCAGATCAGCCGACCAATCCGGCGGCTGCGCGATCGCGGCCCACGCATCCAATACCAGGTTGCCGTAGTTGTGCCCATGTCCGTCGCTGACGCTCTGCGCCCTGGGCAGATCCGCGGCGACCTGCCAGAACGTGACGATCGGATACCACGCCATGCGCGAGGAAACATCGGGACCACGCGATTCGCGCAACCAATCGGGTTCGCTGAACAGCAGATCCGGCGACCACCAGACCACCGGATCGGAGGCGTGCTGCAGATAGGCGATGCGGGGTGGCAGCCAGTTGTCCCCAGGCTTCCACAGGTCGGCGCGGCTGTCGGAGAAGCGCACCACCAGTCCATCGGCGTAGGTCGGCAGGATCTCCGGTGTGCCCGGGTCGCGGCGGGCGGTGACTTCACTCCACAGCCGGTTGGAATTCGGCGGTCCGACCCACAGCACGCCGTCGGTCTTCGATCGAATGTCGGCCAGTCCGGTGAAAGCACCTTCGGAGCCTTGGGATCCCAGGCTCTCGCCATAGACGAGCAGTTTCGGCCGCGCGTCCGGCGGCCGGGCCGACCAGTGCTCATAAATCTTGTCGAAAACCAGCTTTCCCATCTGAGTGGCCTTGGCCTTATCGGACAGGAACGACAGCACGCTCGGCAGATAGGAGTACTGGGTCGCGGCGATCGCGGTGTCGCCGTTGTACATCAGCTCGATGGATTCGGCGCTGGACGAATCGACCCAGCCGGTGCCCGTTGTCGTGACGACCACCAGCACCTTGCGCTCGAATGCCTTTGTGCGCTCCAACTCCGCCGCGACCAATTCCGCCTGCGCCTCCGGTCCGTCGGCCGATTCCAATCCGGCGTAGACCCGAATCGGTTCGCGCGCGGGCTTTCCGGTGACCTGGCTGATATCGCCCGCGCTCGGCACGTACGAGACGAACCAGCGGCCCTCGGACCCGAGGGTGTCCCAGGCCGCCAGCGAATTCGGATTGCCGGAGCGCTCCGGCAGCTGCGGCTGTACGGCATTCGGCGAGGTGTTGCCATTGCGCACGCTGAAGGCCGAATTCGCCACGTCGAAAAAGACTTTGGTGAGCACGCCGTTGAACAGCAACACCATCGCGACGACCACGATGAGTACTCCGGTCGGCACGGCCAATTGGCGCGGAAAGTGGGCTCGCCTGATCAGCTCGAATGCGATCGAACGGACGAGCCGCCGCAGTATCCGGAACACCGCGATGACGATCGCGCCGACCAGCGCGCTCATACCGCCAGTGCGTAGGAACCCGGAGGTAGTGATGGGTTCCATGCCCATGAGCGCGGTGATTTCGCGCTGCCAGCGGGCCGATTCGATCAGCAGGAAAACAGCGACGCCGAGACAGGCGAACACAATCGTGGTCTTGACCGCACCGGACAGCCATTTCGGCCGCTTCGCCCACACCCGCGTGACCGCAGGCGGCAACTGAGCGACTTTGCGGCGCAACGGTTTCCGCAACCACTTGCGATAAATCCATTCGAACAGACAGCCTACGCCGTAGCCGATGGCTGCATTGATCCCGCTGACCAGCCCCTCGAACAGCCAATCCCGTGGCAGCAGCGAGGGTGTCAGCGACCAGCCGAAGAACACCGTGGCCACGATGAGGCCGACGTAATTCGGGTGGAAGAAACGCTCGACGGCGCCGACAAGCTTGCCGACGCCGTCCCGGCGCGAGCTCAGGCCCCGGAGGCGGTAGCGGAGCGTGACCACGGAGGGGACAGCGAACGCCGCAAATCCAGCCCTGCGTAGGACTGCCGAGACTTCACCAGCCTCCGGCGCGCTCAAACGGCACTGGCCCCGAACAGCTTCGGCAGCGTGCCCTCATGCGCCTCGCGCAGGTCGTCCAGGGTGATCGAGAACTGGCCCTGTACCTCGACGGAATCCGAGCCCTGATCGACCACACCGATGCGCATCCACGGCAATTCGCGTGCGGTGCACATCTTGGTGAAGCGAGTCTCCTCGGAGCGCGGTACCGCGACGAGCACCCGGCCCGCCGATTCGGAGAACAGCTGCACGAACGGATCCGAACCCTCGGGGAGCAGAATGCGGCAACCGGTTTCGCCGGCCAGCGCGGCCTCGATTACGGTCTGGATCAGGCCGCCCTCAGAAAGGTCGTGCGCCGCACTGATCATGCCGTCGCGCGAACCCGAGGTCAGCACCTCGGCGAGCAGCTGCTCGCGGGCGAAGTCGACCTTGGGCGGCACGCCGCCGAGATGGTCGTGGGCGACCTGCGACCAGATCGAGCCGCCGAATTCGTCGGCGGTCTCGCCGAGCAGGATCAGCGTCTCGCCCGGCTCCAGGCCGAGTCCGGTCGGGATGCGCCGGTGCACATCGTCGATGACGCCGAGCACGCCGACCACCGGGGTCGGCAGGATGGCGTCCTGACCGGTCTGGTTGTAGAAGCTGACATTGCCGCCGGTGACCGGAATGCCGAGGGCCACACAGCCGTCCGCGAGACCGCGCACCGCCTGCTGGAACTGCCACATGACGCCCGGATCCTCCGGGGAACCGAAGTTCAGGCAGTTGGTGACGGCTTTCGGCGTCGCGCCGGTGGTGGCCACATTGCGGTAGGCCTCGGCCAGTGCGAGCTGCGCGCCGGTGTAGGGGTCGAGCTTGGTGTAGCGGCCGGACGCGTCGGTGGCCAGCGCGATGCCGCGGCCGGTCTCCTCATCGATCCGGATGACACCCGCGTCGGCATGTTCGGCGAGCACGGTATTGCCGCGAACGTAGCGGTCGTACTGCTCGGTGATCCACCGGCGGCTGCACAGCTGCGGGCTGGCGACCATCTGCAATACGGTGGCGCGCAGTTCCTCCGGGGTCTTCGGCCGGGGCAGCGTGTCCGGGGTATCGGCGATGAGCGCGTCCTGGAAGTCCGGTCGCCGGACCGGGCGCTCGTACACGGGGCCCTGATGTGCGACGGTGCGCGGCGGCACATCGACAACGGTCTCGCCGTGCCAGCTGATCACCAGCCGGTCGCCCTCGGTGACCTCACCGATGACCGTGGCAAGCACATCCCACTTGTGGCAGACGGCCATGAACGCGTCCACGTTCTCCGGCGTGACCACCGCGCACATGCGCTCCTGCGATTCGCTGGAGAGCACCTCGGCCGGGGTCATACCCTTGGCGCGCAGCGGCACCTTGGTCAAGTCGATATGCATGCCGCCGTCGCCCGCCGCCGCGAGTTCTGAAGTGGCACAGGACAATCCGGCGCCGCCGAGGTCCTGGATGCCGACCACCAGCTTGGCCGCGTACAGCTCGAGACAGCACTCGATGAGCACCTTCTCGGCGAACGGGTCGCCGACCTGGACGCTCGGCAGCTTCTTGCGGCCGGTGCCGGACTCGTCACCGGAGAAGGTGTCCGAGGCGAGCACCGAGACGCCGCCGATGCCGTCGAGGCCGGTGCGCGCGCCGAACAGAATGATCTTGTTGCCCGCGCCGGAGGCGAAGGCCAGATGCAGATCCTCGACCCGCATGACACCGGCGCACAGCGCGTTGACCAGCGGATTGCCTTGGTAGGAGGCATCGAAAACGGTCTCGCCGCCGACATTCGGCAGGCCGAGCGAGTTGCCGTAGCCGCCGACACCGCGCACCACACCGTCGACCACGCGCCGGGTATCGGCCGCGTCCGCCGCACCAAAGCGCAGCTGGTCCATCACCGCGATGGGCCGCGCGCCCATGGCCATGATGTCGCGCACGATGCCGCCGACACCGGTGGCCGCACCCTGATACGGCTCCACATAGGAGGGGTGGTTGTGGCTCTCCACCTTGAAGGTGACCGCCCAGCCCTCGCCGATATCGACGACGCCCGCGTTCTCACCGATGCCCGCGAGCATCGCGGACTTCATCTCGTCGGTGGTGGTCTCGCCGAAGTAGCGCAGATGCACCTTCGAGGACTTGTAGGAGCAGTGCTCGCTCCACATCACCGAATACATCGCCAGTTCGGCGTCGGTCGGCCGACGGCCGAGGATTTCCTTGATCCGCGCGTACTCGTCGTCTTTGAGACCGAGCTCCTTGTACGGCTGCGGGGCGTCGGGAGTTGCTGCGGCTGCGCTGACGGTGTCGACCTGCGGAGTCACGGAGTACCAGGGTCCTTTCGGGCCGGAGCGCGAAGCTGGGGATTCGCCATGAAGTTTAGCCGTGGCCCTCGATGGGCAGCCGCTCGCATCGACCGGTCGTCCGGATCGTCGGTTTTCGGGCCCGGATGCCTCGGGTCGGCACACATCGCGCGAGCTCGCAACCGCTACGCTTTGGCCGTGAACGATCGATCGGGGGTTGCGGATCCGGCCGAGCAGCCCGTCACCACGCAGAACACTCGGCTCGAACTCGACTCGGATGTCTCGCCGCGATTCTCATTGTCGAACCCGCAGGTGCGCTGGCTGCTGATCGCCGTGGCGATGTTCGCCGTGTCGGCCATCGTCTCGCTGGTGGTGCACTGGTGGAACGGATACATCGATCTGCAGGTCTATCGCAACGGTGCGCGCGTCTGGCTCGACGACGGCGAGTTGTACGGACCGATGCCCCCGGTCGAGGGGATCGGACTGCCGTTCACCTATCCCCCGCTGGCCGCCCTGTTCTTCGCACCGCTCGCGCTGATGCCACTGCCGCTGGCCGAGGTGCTGGTGACCGCCACCTCGGTGCTCAGCCTCGGCATCACGCTCTGGCTGGTGCTCGCGCGGCTGCGCCCGAGCCTCGAGCGGCGGACCGTGCTGGCGCTGGTCATCGGTATGGTCGCGGTGGCGCAGACGTCCGAACCGATCCGGGCGACCTTCGGCTTCGGCCAGATCAATCTGGTGCTGATGGCCGCGATCACCATGGATTGCCTTGTCCGCAAACCGTTCTGGCCGCGCGGCATGCTCATCGGCATCGCGGTCTCGGTGAAATTGATTCCGGCCGGATATCTGCTGTACTTCCTGCTGCGCCGGGATTGGAAGGCGGCGGGCACGCTGATCGTCTCCGCGATCGTCGCGGTCGGACTCGGATTCCTGCTGTTCCCAAGCGATTCGGCCGAATACTGGTTCCACACCCTGGCCGATACCGGCCGCATCGGCCCGCCGTACTTCGCGGGCAATCAGTCGATCAAGGGCATGGCTTTCCGCCTCGGCGTCTCCGATTCCCTGGCCACCCTGATCTGGATCACCCTGTCGCTCATCGCGATTGCCCTCGCCGCGGTGTGGATGCGCCGCCTGCTCGAAGCGGGACAGCAGGTCGCCGCACTGATGGTGAACGCTGCCGCGGTACTGCTGGTTTCCCCGGTTTCCTGGTCGCACCACTGGGTTTGGATCGCCCCCGCCATCCTGGTCGCCGCCGACGCCATCGCACGCGGCACCCGCAATCGCTGGTTCATCGGCTCCGTCGCAGCCTTCACCGTCCTGTTCATGATCGGCCCCCAGTGGCTCCTGCCGCATTCGAAGGACCTGGAACTCGGCTGGGCCTGGTGGCAACAAATCATCGGCAGCAGTTACGTCCTCGCGACCCTGGCAGTGTTCGTGGTCGCCGTCGTCACCTACCACCCGCCGGCCACAACAGCGCCGGACAAATCCGCCACACCAACCTAGGCACCCGCCCATCGAGCGCAGTCAAATGGTCGCGAGCCTCGTCGAGGGCAGTCGAATGGTCGCTCAACACCCCGAACCCAACCACCATTTGACTACCCTCGACAAAGCACGCAACCACAGCCGGTGGACCGGGCCGGAAGCCACCTGACTGCGGGAGGTAAGCCGGGTACGGCACGCGACGCACCCAGCGCGGCCCGGAAAAGCCGCGGAACGGCACATCATCCAGGACGGCTCAAACCCCGAGATGTCGTTGCAGGACAACAGAACCCACCGCAGTCCACCCAACAATCGACCGTAGTCACATGGCGGCTCGCCCCTCGATCCCGACCACCATGTGACTACCGTCGACGGTAATCCGACGGGGCGGGGGTCAGGAAGGCGGCCAGGGCCGCGGCGTAGGCCGAAACGTCTTCGGCGCCCATCATTTCGCGGGCGGAGTGCATTGCCAGCTGGGGTGCGCCGACGTCGACGGTGGGCATGCCGGTGCGGGCGGCGGTCATCGGGCCGATGGTGGAGCCGCAGGGGAGATCGGCGCGGTGCACGTAGCGCTGCAGCGGGACCTCGGCTTGGGCGCAGGCCAGGGCGAAGGCACCCGCACCTGCGGCGTCGGTGGCGTAGCGCAGATTCTGGTTGACCTTGAGTACCGGGCCGCCGTTGACCTCGATGCGGTGGGCGGGCTCGTGCCGGTCCGGGTAATTGGGATGGGTCGCGTGCGCCATATCGCCGGAGGCGCAGACGGATCCGGCCAGGGCGGCCAGGTATTCGGCGCGGCCGCCACCGCGTGCGAGCACGATGCGCTCCAGCACCGTCGGCAGCAAATCGGACTGCGCGCCGCGATCGGACTGACTGCCGACCTCCTCGTGATCGAACATCGCCAAAACCGGAATGGCCGAACCTGGTTCCTCGAGCGCCGCGAGGAAGGCGTTCAATCCGGCGTAGCAGGTGCCCTGGTTGTCCAGGCGCGGCGCGCTCACCAGATCGCGATCGCGGCCCACCAACCGGCTCGGTGCCAGATCGTGGGTCATCAGCTCCCAGCCGAGCACCGCCTGCGGATCGACCTCGGCATATTCGGCGACGAAATCGAGGAACGAGCGCGGCTGCGCACCCAGACCCCAGATCGCATTGACATGTCGCTGCGGATCGAGCGTGACACCCCGGCGGTCCTCCGAAAGGTGGATGGCCAACTGCGGCACCCGCAGAATCGGTTCATCGATGCGAACCAGCTGGTCGCGCACCGCATTTCCGTCGCGCACGCTGAGCCGTCCGGAGATGCCGAGTTCCCGGTCCAGCCACGAATTCAGCCAGGCGCCGCCGTAGGGCTCCAGCCCGACCAGCTGCCAGCCGACGGCGGCCAGATCCGGATACTGCTTCACCCGCAGATTCGGACTGTCGGTATGCGCACCGACCACCCGGAACGGCGTCACACCGGCGGAATCGGCTGTCGCCCACGCCACCAGCGAGCCGCCGCGCACGACGTAATGGCGGCTCGGCCCATCCGATGGCCACGGCGCCGACTCCGCGAGCGGGGTGAAGCCGTGGGCGTCCAGTTCCCGCGCGACCGTCCGGCACACGTGGAACGGCGACGGTGAATCGTCGATGAAGGCGCACAGTCCGGCGGCCGTGGCTGCGGTAGTGGAAACGGGCATGCCTGCGATCCTATGCAGACGTCGCGCAGACCTCGAGATCCGTCTCGATCAGGCCCCGCACGCGCTCCTGCGCTTCGAGCGGTGGTTTGTCCGGGCTCGATAACATCGAGCTGGCAGTCCGCTAGCCCCGGCACATGGTCGACAGCCCGGTTCAACAATCCGTACGGATTGAAGTGATCGCGGTCGGAGTACCCTCACCGACACCCCGCCGTCGCTGCGGTGGCATGCCTCGGCGAAGTCCGCGGTTTCGTCGCCGGGAATCACCGCCGCGGCGGCGGAGTACAACTCTGTCCAGTCGTACTACTCGAATACCGGGGGCACCATAATGCGGTCTATTCGGAACATAACCGAAGGAATGGAAATTTACGCGCCCACACCGGCACAACCGGACATTCATAGGATTAATTCATCCGATGACTGAGGCTGTACCGATTTGAACTACTCCGCGGAAACGAGTTCGAGCAAACGCATCAGCTCGGCATAACGCCGCGCACCGATACGCGAACGCAGCTCCTGCTCCACGCGCTCCTCCTCGGCGCGCACCGCGTCGACCAGATCCGAACCGAGCCTGCTCAGGCCGATCAGGATGCGGCGGCGGTCGTCCTCGGCGGCCACCCGGAAAATCAGGCCGCGTTCGGCGAGTGCGTCGGCGTGCCTGGTCGCCGAGGACGGCGGTAGCTGTGACCTGGCCGCGAGCTCACTCATGGTGACCCCGAACTCGTTGGACAGATTCGACAGCATCGACCATTGATCGGCCGTCAGTTGCCTGGCGCACAGGGCGGCGTCGAGGTGATCCAGCCAACGCCGTTCCGCGGCACGCAGCGCACCATGCAGCGTGGAATATCCGCTTACAATGGTTGTCATTATTTCCTGCCTGCCATGAATTTCGCTCGAACGAGAAGAAGAGTACCGAATGTCAGCGTTCGGCGAGAGCCCAGACGGCACGATCGAGATCCTGAACATAGTTCCGATGCAGGGACCGGGCGGTATCGTCGCGGCGTCGTGCGATGCGGCGATTTCCCTCGCGGTCGACGAAATCAATGCTGGGGCCGGTTTTCTCGGTCGCGAAATTCGTACTACGAATATCGATGGCGGCCGGAATCCGCGCGAGGTCGCCGATGAGGTTTCCGCGCTGCTCGCCACCGGAATGGTGCACGCGATCACCGGCTGGCACACCTCGGCGGTGCGCTTGGCCGTCGCGCGAGCCAATGCCAGCCGGGTGCCCTACCTTTTCGCCACCGGACACGAGGGCCTCACCAATGAGCTACCCGGGGTGCTGATGCTCGGGGAACATCCGGCGGGTCAGACCCTGCCCGCCGTGCACTGGCTCGAGCGCGAACACGGTGTGCGCCGCTGGGCGATCATCGGCAACGACTACATCTGGCCGCGCGAATCGGCCAAGGCGGTGCGCCGCAGTCTGGCCGATCCGAGTGCCATCGTGCTGGAGCGATTCGTACCGCTCGGCGCACCGGACTTCGGTGAATTCCTCAGCGATCCCGCATTGGACCAAGCCGATGCCGTCATCATCCTGATGGTCGGCGCGGATGTCTCCCGCTTCAACCAGCAGTTCGCCGCCGCCGGACGCGCCGACACGCTGCTGCGTATCAGCCCGGCCGCCGACGAGAACGTCCTGCTGACCGGCGGTCCCGACGCCAACCACAACTTTTATGTGGCATCGAGCTTCTTCGTGGACCCGGACACCGACGACGGCCGCGACCGACTGGCTCGCTACCGCCGCCTACACGGCACCTTCGCACCCGCTCTGACCAGCTTCAGCAATATGAGCTACGAGGCGATCCACACCCTGCGCGCGATCGGCGAGACGGTCGGATCACTGGCCGTACCCGACGTGCACGCGTCCCTCGATCAGGGCGTACAACTCGAAACACCCGGCGGTTCCCGATCTTTCATCGGAAACCAGGCGCAGCAGCACGGCTACATCGCGCTGGCCGACGGCGTCGATTTCGACATCATCGCCCGGATCACTTGAGGTGACTTACCTGCCACGATGACCACGACGGAGCGAGTCTTACGAGCGACGTTCGCGGCCCGTCTCGCGTCCGCGCCGCAGGCGCGGCCATCGAACACAGCCGAGTGGCCGAAGCGCATGCGACGAAGTCGCGAGTCTCGGCCGCTAGCGACTGCTTGCAGGACGCTCGCAAGGATCACCCGCGCCCATCGAACGCTGCCGGACGCAGTCCGCCATCAGTCTCTTGCGCTTGGACGAGCGAATGCGAGGCCACCGCACACCCGGGGGCCCCGAACACGCCGCGCCAGACGCGCGGCCAAACTACACAGCGACCAGGGTGTCGAGTACCGAGAGGAACAGGCCGAGGCCGTCGTCGCTCGGGCCGGTCAGCGGCTCGGTGGCGTGTTCGGGATGCGGCATCAGGCCGACGATCCGGCCATCGGCCGAGGAAATGCCCGCGATATCGCGCTGGGACCCGTTCGGATTGTCGCCCGCGTAACGGAAGACCACCCGGCCCTCGCCCTCGAGTTCATCGAGCACGCTCTCCGACGCCTGGTAGCGACCCTCGGCGTTCTTGATCGGGATGAGGATCTGGGCGCCGGGCTCGAAGCGCGAGGTCCATGCGGTATTCGCGGTTTCGACGCGCAGCCATTCGTCACGGCAGACGAAGTGCAGACCCTCGTTGCGGGTCAGCGCACCGGGCAGCAGACCCGCCTCGCACAGCACCTGGAAACCGTTGCAGATGCCCAGGATCGGCAGACCCTTACCCGCGGCCTTGACGACCTCGCCCATCACCGGGGCGAACCGGGCGATGGCACCGGCACGCAGGTAGTCACCATAGGAGAAGCCACCCGGCACGACCACCGCGTCGACCTGCTTCAGATCGGCATCGGCATGCCACAGGCTGACCGCCTCGGCGCCCGCCAGTTTCACCGCCCGAGCGGCGTCGACATCGTCGAGCGTGCCCGGAAAAGTAATTACCCCGATCCGCGCGGTCATGACTGCGCCTCGCTGATGCTCGGCTCCGTCATGCCCGCAAGGGCGGCTGTGTTTTTGATTCGCTCGCTGCGCTCACTCATGCCGAGACCCGCACGACCTTCCAGTCCTCGATCACAGTGTTGGCGAGCAGCGCCTCGGCGATCTGTTCGAGCTCAGCGTCGCTGACACTGTCGTCGACATCGAGTTCGAATCGCTTGCCCTGCCGCACATCCGACACTCCGGCGAATCCCAGGCGCGGGAGCGCGCCGGCGATGGCCTGACCCTGCGGATCCAGGATCTCGGCCTTCGGCATCACCTCGACCACGACTCGTGCCACGCGTTGCTCCTCAGGTGGTGTTGGGGTTACCTGAGCAGCGTAGTTGTCCAGCTTGTCCGAGCTACGGTCGGGGTCGAGTCAAATAGCATGGCCCCATGCGCATAGCCCACTTCGGCCACTCCTGCATCCTCGTCGAATTGCACGGCAAGAAGGTGCTGTTCGATCCGGGCACCTTCTCGCACGGCTTCGAGGGCATTACCGGCCTGGACGCCATCGCCGTCACCCACCAGCATCCCGACCATATCGATCCGAGCCGGATCGAGGCGCTGCTCGACAACAACCCGGACGCGCGCCTGTTCAGTGATCCACAGACCGCACAGCAGCGCGGCGAGCCGTGGGAGCCGGTGCACGCGGGCAACGTGATCACCCTCGGTGATCTCCAGATCACCGGAGGCGGCGGCAGGCACGCGGTGATCCACCCCGAGATCCCGGTGATCGACAACACCGTCTTCCAACTCGGCACCCCGGACGATCCGGCCCAACTCGTGCACCCCGGCGACTCACTGTGGGTGCCACCGGTACCGGTCGGCGTCCTCGCGATTCCAGCATCCGCACCGTGGATGCGCATCAGCGAGGCCGTCGACTACCTGCGCGCAGTCGCTCCCCGCACCGCCTTCCCCATCCACTTCGGCATCATCCAACCCGAAGCCCAGGGCATCTACTTCGGCCGCCTATCCGAAATGGGCCCCACCACCACAGAATTCACCGTCATCCCCCCCGAGGCCCAGCGCGACCTCTAACTCCTGAACTGTTGATCACCATGTATCCCTGGCGGCAAATGTCGAGAGGGTCCGCCAAGGATGCATGGTGATCAGGTGTCCAACGCCTCTCAGCGGCCCTATTCGGCGTAGGTGGTGAGGAAGAGGGCCTCGGCGAGGGCCATGTGTTCGATTTCGGAGGGGGCGACGCTTTCGTTGGGGGCGTGGATCAGGCATTTGGGTTCTTCGACGCCCAGCAGCATGATCTCGGCGTGCGGGTAGGTGGCGGCGAAGACATTGCACAGCGGGATCGAGCCGCCCTGGCCCTGGGTCGTGGTCGGGCGGCCGTATGAGGCGGTGAGTGCGGCTTCCATGGCGGTGCGGGCGGGTCCGCCGCTGGCCGATCGGAACGGTGCGCCGGTCGACTCGGTTTCCACGGAGAGTTTTGCGCGCCACGGCGTATGCGCACGCAGGTGTGCGGTCAGCAGTTCCAGCGCCTGGTCGGGATCGGCGCCCGGCGGAATGCGCAGGTTGAGCCGGGCTCGCGCGGCGGGCTGGATGGCCGCCGCTGACCCGACCACCTTCGGCGCGTCGATGCCGAGCACCGTCAAAGCCGGTCGCGCCCAGAGCATATCGGCGACCGTGCCGTCACCGATGAGTTCGACGCCGCCGAGTACGCCTGCGTCCGCGCGGAATTGGTCCTCCGAGTACTGCACACCGGTCCAGCTCTGATAATTGGGCAGTCCGTCCACCGTGGTGTTGCCGTGTTCGTCGCGCAGGGAGGCGAGCAGGTGGACGAGCGCGGCGAGCGCATCGGGGGCAGGACCGCCGAACATGCCGGAATGCATTGGCCCGGCGAGGGTTTCGATGGTGACGACAACGTTCACGCTGCCGCGCAGAGTCTCGGTCAAGGTCGGCACCCCGATCGCGAAATTGCCGCAGTCGCCGATCAGAATCGCATCCGCGCGCAGAAGATCCGGATTGGCCTCGACGAATTGTTCGAGTCCGCCCGTGCCCTGCTCCTCGGAGCCCTCCGCGACCAGCGTCACCCCGAGCGGCAGTTCCGCGCCGAGGGCCCGCAGCGCGGTCAGGTGCATCACGATATTGCCCTTGCAGTCCGCACTGCCGCGCCCGTACCAGCGGCCGTCCTTCTCGGTCAGCTCCCAGACCGGCGTGCGCCAGGCATCGTCGTCGAGCGGCGGCTGCACGTCGTAGTGGCAGTAGAGCAATACCGTCGGCGCACCGTTCGGCGCGGGACGCGAGGCGATGACGGCCTTACTGCCGTCGGGAGTTTCGTGCAGACCCACCTTGGTAAGGCCCGCCCCGGCGAATGCGTCGGCCACCCACTGCGCGGTCCGGTCGCATTCCTCCAGCGGGAACTGTCGGGGATCGGCCACCGACTTGAACGAAACCAGTTGGGTGAGATCGGTTTTCGCCTGCGGCATCAGCGCGGCCACCCGCTGGCGCAGCGCCGCGGTGCGGGAGTCGTCGATCATCTGCGAAACCTCATTTCAGATCCGATCCGGCACAGAAGCGGCCGACCACGCGCCGCCCGCCAACTCTGGCATGAACCACTCGGTGCCCGCGGAGAACTCAGCCGACCGATCGGTCTGTGTCGTCCGGTTCGGAACACCGAAAATCCGGTCGCCGCTGTGACATGCTGAAACGTCGACGCTGGTTGCCACTGTTTTCGCAAACATCACGCGATCCATATTCGGAGGCGGTTCGATGACAGAAGGACTGGAGCCCGACGACCTATTCGCCCTGCCGGGCCTGCGCCGGTCGGCGCCGAAGGCCGGCTTTCCGATCAACGAGTTGTTCCCACAGGTCGCCTACGAGATCGTGCACGACGAGCTGATGCTCGACGGCGTCTCCCGGATGAATCTCGCGACGTTCTGCACCACCTGGGTGGACGACCAGGCGCGCAGGCTGATGAACGAATCCCTGGACAAGAACATCGTCGACAAGGACGAATACCCGCAGACCGCCGAATTGGAGCGCCGGTGCGTGCGGATGGTCGCCGATCTGTGGCATGCGCCGGATCCGGCAGGCACGCACGGCACCTCGACCACCGGCTCGAGCGAGGCCGCGATGCTCGGCGGTCTGGCCGCCAAATTCCGCTGGCGCAAGCGTGGCGGCACCGGAACCCCGAATTTCGTCTGCGGCCCGGTGCAGGTGTGCTGGGAAAAGTTCGCGCGCTATTTCGATGTGGAGATCCGCCAGATTCCGCTGCGCGGGGACCGGCTGACCATGCATCCCGACGATGTCGCCGCCTACTGCGATGCGCGCACCATCATGGTGGTGCCGACCTTCGGGCAGACCTACACCGGCCTGTTCGAGGATGTCGCCGAGATAAGCAAGGCGCTGGACCGGCTGCAGGAGGTCAGCGGCCTGGATATCCCCATCCATGTCGACGCCGCCAGCGGCGGATTCCTCGCGCCGTTCACCGCACCGGATCTGATCTGGGATTTCCGGCTGCCGCGCGTCAAATCGATCAATGCCTCCGGCCACAAGACCGGGCTCGCGCCGCTCGGCTCGGGCTGGGCGATCTGGCGCGAGGCCGCCGATCTACCCGAAGAGCTGATCTTCAATGTGGATTACCTCGGCGGCAGCATGGCCACCTTCAATCTCAACTTCTCCCGCCCCGGCGGGCAGGTGATCACCTCGTACTACGAATTCATCCGGCTCGGCCGCACCGGATACACCCGCCTGCAGTCCCAGCTCTACCACGTCGCCCAGCATCTGGCCGATGGCCTGCTGAAACTCGGGCCGTTCGAGATGATCCACGGCGGCGATCCACATCGGGGCATCGCGGCGGTGTCGTGGCGGCTGACCGAGGATGTCGGCTTCAATCTCTACGAGCTGTCGGATCGGCTACGGACCAGGGGGTGGTTGATCGCCGCGTATCCGCTGCCCGCCGACCGCGAGAACGAGACGATCATGCGCGCACTGGTCCGGCACGGGTTCAGCATCGATATGGCCGACCTGCTGCTCGCCGATATCGCGCGCAGTATGGCGCAACTGGAAAAGCATCCACAAGCCAAACCGCTCACCCGCGAGGAAGCGGGCGGATTCACGCATAACGCGACCGCGGCCGTACCGAGCGAGAAGGCCGAACCCGTCCGACCGAGCCGCGAATAGCGCTGGCGGAGCGCCGATTACGCCGCGCGCCGCCGCCCGGTCACGCCATTACGGGCGGCGGCGCCTCGTGCGGGCGGTGCCGACCACACCCCTGCACGGCTTCCGGCGGACCCGATCAGGCCGCCTTGACGGCGGCGAACGGCTCCCAGCGGTACACGTCGCTGGCGGCGCCGTGGAGCAAAGCGAGATCGACCGCGTCGCGCATCGCCTGCCGCGGTCCGGAACGGCCGAGCTGCGCGGCGGAAACGGCCAGCCGCAGCACACCGCCGCGACGCGCGGTCCTCGCCGCGCCGAGCACCAGCGCGCGACACCACCACGGCTCGGCGCGGAAACCCTCGCCCATGCCGTAGACCCGCGCCTTCTGGGCGATATTGCGCTCGAGATCGAGAATCGAGGTCAACCCGAGCGCGAGCCGGAAACCGGCCTCGGGCAGCGCCTCGATGGCGCCCGCAGAGGCATCCCAGCGCGGCGCCGCGAACAGCCGGGTGCGCAGATCCACCTGCTCGAGCACCCGATCCGCCGCGGTCAGCCGCAGGCGCGCCTCGTGCCGGGGCAGGGTGGCGAATTCGGCTCGGCGGCGCTTGGTCGCCGCCTGGTCGTAGCCGTGCAGCACGATCGCATCGCCGCGGGCCCGCCGACCGCGCAGCCACGACTGCGTCGCCGGATCTTCCAGCAGCCGGTAGCCACCCTTCAACCGGGGCGCGACCAGCAGCGAAAGCCGCACATCGCGGCGATCCATTTCGGCCGCGAATTCGATAGCCGCGTCCCGCGTGGTGTCCCGGATCCCGGAAATCGACACGATCAGCTCAGCGTTCATGGCCTTACGGTGCCAGCCGCAGATGTACTCGGCGTGCAGGGCGGATGACCCGCCGACGAACACTGCGTTCCGCCCGCGGCACATCTGCCCTAGGATCTCCGGCGTGAAGACAGCCCTGCTCAGTGCTCTGTCAGTTCCACTCCTGCTCATCGCACCGGCTACGGCGCTAGCCGATCCGGGCGACCCCCAGATCTTCAGTCAAGACGAAACATGCACGGCCACACAGGGATTCGTCAACCAGGTGCGCAGCAAGACTCCCGACGCGACGCCGGATCAGATCGCCGACGCCTACATCGCGATCATGGATGCGAACGGCGCATACCAGGGGATCGAGCAATTCCGCGACAGCGATCGCGCAACGTTCCTGGACAACATGCGTACCTGCGGCCTCTGACCACCACCGCTCCCAGTGCAGTACCTGCGCCCTCGGCACCCGGACAGCCGGTTCGAAGTCGGTGCCGAGGGTGTAGGCAAGCGGATGGGCGGAGGCGGCCATTTCGGCCTACCTCGATGACACCTTCGCAGCGCTGACCTCCGCCAGCTCACGACGCTGCTCGGCAAACTATTGGTACCCGCCGGTGAGCGGCCGGGGTGAACCGGCCGCGCACGGAAGCTACGCGTCGGCCAGGCCGAGGGTGTCGAGCACCCAGGCGTATTCGAAGGCGACTTCCTTCCACTTCTCGTAGCGGCCGCTGACACCGCCGTGGCCCGCGCTCATTTCGGTCTTGAGCAGCAGCGGTGTGTCGCCGGTCTTGGTGGCGCGCAGTTTGGCGACCCATTTGGCGGGTTCGACATAGAGCACGCGGGTGTCGTTGATGCTGGTGATGGCCAGAATGGCCGGGTAGTCCTTGGCCTCGATGTTCTCGTAGGGCGCGTAGGACTTCATGTAATCGTAGACGTCCTTGTCCGCCAATGGATTTCCCCACTCGTCCCATTCGATGACGGTGAGCGGCAGCGACGGGTCGAGGATCGAGGTGAGCGGGTCGACGAACGGTACGTTGGCCAGAATGCCCTTGAACAACTCGGGTGCCAGGTTCGCTACCGCACCCACCAGCAGGCCGCCCGCACTGCCGCCGTCGGCGATCACCCGGTCCGCGGAGGTTACGCCGGTATCGATGAGATGCCTTGCGCAGGAGACGAAATCGGTGAAGGTGTTCTTCTTGGTGAGCGTCTTGCCGTTCTCGTACCAGAGCCGCCCCATTTCACCGCCACCACGCACATGCGCCACCGCGAACACCATGCCGCGATCGAGCAGCGAAAGCCGCGATACCGAGAAGGACGGATCCATACTGGCCTCGTAGGAGCCGTATCCGTACAGCAGCAGCGGTTTCGGCCCCTCGGGCAGACCCTTCTTCCGCACCAGCGAGATCGGAATCCGGGTGCCGTCCGCGGCGATCGCCCAATCCCGGTGCTGCTCATAGTCGTTCGCGTCATAGCCGCCGAGCACCGGCTGCTCCTTGCGCAGCAGCAGCTCACCGGTGGCGGGCACATAGTCGAAGACCTGCATCGGCGTGATGAACGAGGTCAGCCCGATTCGCAGCGTCGGCTGCTCCCACTCCGGATTGGCACCGGAACCGACCGCGAAGAGTTCCAGATCGAATTCGAGTTCGCGCCGCTCGCCGTAGCCGGATTCGGTCAGCGGCCAAATAGCGACGCGGGTCAGGGCTTCGCGCCGGTAGCTCAGCACCAGATGACTGGCGAACGGATCGATATCCTCGAGCCGCACATCGTCGCGATGGCCGATCAGCAGCGTCATATTCGACGGATCCGATACCGGCGCCTCGGCGAGTACGAAGTTCTCGGCCTTCACCCCGTCCACGACATCGTTGTGCAGGATCAGGAAACGGTCCTCGCCGCCGACCACCGCGTGCTCGGCGGAGTACTCGACGCCATCGCGGCGCGCAATGATGACCCGGAAATCCCCTTCCGGATTATCGGACTCGAGCACCCAGCCCTCGGTGGTGATCTTGGAGCCGACCCAGATCATCAGGTACTTCTCCGAGCGCGTCGCGCCGATGCTCACCCAGTAGCGCTCATCGGGCTCGTGGAAGACCTTGACGTCGTCGTCCTTGCCCGTACCGAGCCGGTGCCGCCACACGGTGTCGGGCCGCCAGGATTCGTCGACCGTCTGATAGAAGACGTGCGTGCCGTCCAGCGACCAGGTCGCGCCGGGTGCGGTGCCCGCGATCTCGTCGGCGAGTACCTCGCCGGTGCGCAGATCTTTGAAGCGCAGCAGATAGCGCTCGTCACCGCTGGTGTCGACCGAGTACGCGAGCAGGTTGCCGTCATGGCTGACCGAGAACGCGCCCAGTGCGAAGAAGTCGTGGCCCTCGGCGACCTGGTTGCTGTCGAGCAGCACCTGCTCCCCGGGGATCTCGGTATCGACCTCGAGCTGCGGCGGGGTCCAGGCATCGATCCCTTCGGCCGTAGCTATTGCGATGGGACAACGGCAGTGCACGCCGTACTGCTTGCCCTCGAAGCTGCGCGAGTAGTACCAGTACTCGCCCATCCGGGTCGGCACCGACAGATCGGTCTCCTGGGTGCGCGACTTGATCTCGTCGAAGATCCTGTTCCGCAGTCCGCCGAGATGGGCGGTCTGCGCCTCGGTGTAGGCGTTCTCGGCCTCGAGGTAGGCGATGACCTCGGAGTTTTCCTTATCGCGGAGCCATTCGTACTCATCGATGAAGACATCGCCGTGGTGCACCCGCTCGGTGCGCACCGTCTTGGCGACCGGCGCCGTCACATCACCCGAACCGGCGAGCGTTCCGATTCCACTATCGAGAGCCATGGGCTCCACCCTACTGTTCGGGCTGCGCACCGCCCGCCGCTCGGAGGATCTCGTCGAGTACCGCGCCCGCCCGGTGCAGATCGGCCATGGCCTGGTCGATGCGGCGGCGCTCCTCGGCCAGCTTGTCCACCAGGAACGGTGTCGCCAGCTCGTTCGGTGTGCCGTCTTCGTCATGAATACACGGCAGCAGCTGGCTGACGGTATCGCTGCCGATGCCCGCGGCGAACATTTCGCGTATGCGCAGCACCCGGGCGACCGCAGACTCCGGATATTCGCGCTGACCACCGGCGGTGCGCTCGGATCCGAGCATGCCCTTGTCCTCGTAGTACCGCAGCGACCGGACGCTCACCCCGGTCCGCTCGGCCAGCTCGCCGATGCGCATATCCGTTCCGCCTTCCCGGACCTTTTGCCGACAACAAGCTTACTTGACCTCACATCGATGTCAGGTTTTATGGTGCCGTCATGCAGCTATTGAGCGAATACCGCAACCATGGTCTGGCTCTGCCCAATCGCATCGTCATGTCACCGATGACCCGGTTGCGCTCGCATCCGGACGGTTCGCCGACCGCCGATGTCGTCGACTACTACGCGCAGCGGGCAACGGCCGGACTGATCGTGACCGAGGGCATCTGGCCGCATACGACCGGCCAGAGCGAGGCCTGGGTGCCGGGCCTGCAGACGGGTCGCCATGTCGATGCCTGGCGGAAGGTCACCGATGCGGTGCACGCGGCGGGCGGGCGGATCGTCGCACAGTTGATGCACGGAGGCCGGAAGGGACATCCGTTGGCGCGGGTCGACGGCTCATGGCCTACCGGACCGTCGTCGGTGTTGGATGACGATCGGCCGCACCTGCTCGACGGCACCAAGGCCGATCCGATCACGCCGGGTGCGTACAGCCGTGCCGGAATCGCCGCGGTGGTCGAGCATTTCGCGGCAGCTGCGGCCAACGCGATCGCGGCGGGCTTCGACGGTGTCGAGATCCACGGCGCCAATAGCTATCTGCCGCACCAGTTCCTGGCCGATAACACCAATCTGCGCACCGATGAATTCGGCGGCTCGGTCGAGAACCGCATGCGCGCGCCGCTGGCCATCGTCGACGCGGTCGTCGGGGCCGTCGGATCGCACCGGACCGCTATTCGCCTGTCACCGGGCAACCCGCAGTTCAATATGTACGAGGCCGATCCGGCACCGCTGTACCGCACGCTGGTGGCCGAGTTGGATCGCCGCGACCTGGCCTATCTACATCTGACCGACAACGACGACTATCCCGCCCTGGCCGATCTGCGGCCGCGCTGGCACGGCACGCTCATCGCGAATATCGGTGAGAACCGCAAGCCGACCAGCGCGATCGATGCCGAGGCGGTGCTCGGGCAAGGGCTCGCCGATCTGGTGTCGTTCGGACGCGCTTTCATCGCCAATCCCGATCTGGTGGAACGTATTACGCACGATCTGCCGCTGGCTTCGATCCGCGAAGAGCTGCTCTACGGGCGCGAGGCGGCTGGGTACAGCGACTATCCGAGCTGGGATTTGCGCGAAACGCGGTGTGCCTGACGGTCCGGCCGCACGGCCGCGCAGCCCATTAGGCTCGCGGCCATGCGTGCTGTTCACCTGCTGGCCGTCATCGGGATGCTGTTCACCACAGCTGGAATCGGCGCGCTTGCACCGGCTTCCGCATGCGCGTGCGGCGGGGTCGCCAATCGGCCGGGTCACCTGGCGTCGGTGCGCGAGGAGACTGCGCTGGTCAGCTGGGACGGTCAGCGGGAGACCGTGCTCATGCGGCTCGCGCTGAAATCCGGCACCGATCAGGCGGCGCTGATCGTGCCGACACCGAAGCCCGCGACCGTCGCGGGTGGCTCCGCCGCGACCTTTGCCGAACTGGCGGGCTTGACCGCACCCAGGGTCATCACCCAGCGTCGATGGTTCGGCTCGGGTTCCAGCGACTCCGCGGGCCATGGCGCAATGAGCGCTGCCGGTGGCGGCCCGACCGTCCTCGACCGCGTGCAACTCGGCCCGCTGGAGGCGACCACCCTGTCCGGCGGCAACTTGGATGGCATTCGAAAGTGGCTGAGCGACAACGGCTACGAGATGCGCCCCGAGGTCGTCAGCACCCTGGAGCCGTATCTGCGCGAGAACTGGTCCTTCGTCGCTATGCGCCTCACCAGCGCCCAACCGCTCGACGGCGCAATAGATCCGGTGCGGCTGACCTTCGATTCGGATCGGTTCATCTATCCGATGCGCATGTCGAGTGCCGCCAAACAGGCCCAGTACGTGCACCTTTACGCGCTGAGCGAGCATCGCGTGCGACGCTCTGATCCCGATGCCACCGCACAGAGCGTGCACGTCGATTTCGCGGGCCGGGTCGCCACATCGGATCCAGAACTCGCGCCGGTGACGACGAATGGCCGCAACTACCTGACCGAACTGCGGATTTCGATCGATAGCCCTGCGGATATCCGCTCCGACTTCGCCTTCGAGGCCGATGCCAGCGATGCGGAGGTCTACCAGACGATCCACCGAACCGAGAACGTCGAACTATTCGGCGCGCCCGCGGGCATCGTCATTCTCGGCACGGTCTTCCTGGCCGCGATCGTCGTGGTGTTCGCCATCGTCCGCGTGCTGCGGGCCTGACCTCAGGCTCCGATCGCCGGACCGATGGTCGGCCAGGAGGCGTGCAGGGTGTCCTGCCAGTAGGACCAGGAGTGGGTTCCGGTCGGACTGTAATCGACCTCGGCTGGGATGCCGAGGGAACGCAGCCGCTGTTCGAACGAGATGACGCAGGTGTTCACGCCGACCTCGACTGGGCCACCGAGGACGATGTTCTCGCCCAGTTGGGGTTTGACCTCGGCCTCGTGCGGACCGGGTATACCGGTGCCGGTGGAGAGGTAGATCGTCTTGCCGCGCAAGCGATCCGCGAGCGCCGCCGCATCGTGTTCGGCCCAGGCCGGGCTGCCGGGACCGCCCCACATATTCACCGGGTCGCCGCCGCGGTTGGCGATGGAGAACATCACCGCGCCCATGGCGAGAGTTGTGTCGGGACAGGCGCTGTAGCCCGCGATCGCCCGGTACAACTCGGGATGGCGGGCGGCGAGGATGAAGGCCGCACTGCCGCCCATGGACAGACCGCCGATGGCATTGACACCATTGCCGTATCGGGCGTCGATGATCGGCGGCAACTCCTCGGTCAGGAAGGTTTCCCACTGGTAGCGGCCGAATTTGGGATCGTCGCGCTGCCAGTCGGTGTAGTAGCTGGCCTGGCCGCCGACCGGCAGCACCACATTGACGTTCTTACTTCGGAAGAAGGATTCGGCGTCGGTGGCATTGGTCCATGTGCTCTGGTTGATGCCCGGATCGAGGCCGTCCAACAGGTAGAAGGACGGATGCGAGCCGCCGCCCGCCGGGTGCAGAACCTCGACTTGAATGATCCGTCCCATCGATGGCGATTCGATGAACAGCGCCGAGCGCGTCGTGCTCAGTTCATCGATCCGATCGATCAGTGCGGCCGATGCCGTGGCCGGCTCGACGAGCATGGGTCCCATCAGTGCGGTCGCAAAGGCGAGCACCGCAACAGCAATCTTCGTTCGCCGCACGAACCTACCTCCATCACCGCATGACAATGGCCTTCAACGTAACTCACGTCGAGACGTTGGAGAAGAGATTCGTTATCCGGCGTTTCCGCGGCAAACCTTCCGGTAGGTAATAACTTTCACAGCGGTCACAGCCCGGCCCGGCGACGCCTCAGCGCTCGAGCGCGCCGCGGATCGAACTCGCCAGATAGTCCAGGTCAGCGCGGTGCGGACGGGTCGGCCGGCCACGTAATCCGAAGCCGTCACCCGGTGTCCGCGGGATGACGTGCAGGTGCACATGGAACACTTCCTGACCTGCGGTCACCCCGTCGGCCAAGAAGAAGTTGACGCCATCACACCCCACCTCGCTGTCCCGCAGCGCCCCCGCCAATTTCTGCGCCACCTGGAACAACTTCCCCCCGACCGCCGGATCCAATTCCGCCAGACTCCGTGCCGCCACCTTCGGCACCACGAGTAAGTGCCCCGGCGTCATGGGCCGAATATCCATGAACGCCACCACATCATCGTCCTCATACACCCGGCTGGCCTCGGCCCGCCCAGCCACAATGTCGGCAAAGATCGTGTACGGATTCACGCCGATCACTATGGCCGATCGCTAGAGGATCGGCGAGGGGGTGTAGCGAGCGGCGTCGGGGTACTGGTCCACCAACTTCTGGA
This sequence comes from Nocardia sp. NPDC006982, assembly GCF_042869435.1. NCBI lineage: Bacteria > Bacillati > Actinomycetota > Actinomycetes > Mycobacteriales > Nocardiaceae > Nocardia > Nocardia sp. NPDC006982. The sequence goes on from NZ_JBIAFV010000002.1 coordinate 199,996, forward strand.
CGGCGGCGACCACATCGGAAACCTGGGCTTCGGCCGCGCCGATGAAGGCGGACTTATCGGCCAAGGCGGCATCCAATTCGGCGCGGTCCAAGGGGAAGCGGGAGTCGGCGGCCAGGCGGTCCAGCAGGTCGGGTTCGCGCCCCTGTTCGCGCATGGCGAGCGCGACCGCTACGGCGTGTTCCTTGATCACCTCGTGGGCGGTTTCGCGGCCCACCCCGGCGCGCACAGCGGCGATGAGCATGCGGGTGGTGGCGAGGAAGGGCAGGTAGCGGTCGAGTTCGCGGGAGATGACGGCCGGGTAGGCGCCGAATTCGGTGAGCACGGTGAGGAAGGTTTCGATCATGCCGTCGATGGCGAAGAAGGCGTCCGGCAGCGCGACACGACGCACCACCGAGCAGAAGACATCGCCCTCATTCCATTGCGCGCCAGCGAGTTCGGCGGCCATCGAGGCATAACCGCGCAGCACCACCTGCAGCCCGTTCACGCGCTCACAGGAGCGGGTGTTCATCTTGTGCGGCATCGCGGAGCTGCCGACCTGGCCGGGCTGGAAACCCTCGGTGACCAGCTCGTGGCCCGCCATCAGCCGGATGGTGTGCGCAAACGACGACGGACCCGCACCGACCTGCACGAGCGCCGACAGCACATCGTGATCGAGCGAGCGCGGATACACCTGGCCGACACTTGTCAGCACATTCGCGAAACCGAGATGCCGCGCGACCTGCTGCTCCAACGTCGCAAGCTTGGCCGAATCGCCGCCGAGCAGATCGAGCATGTCCTGCGCGGTGCCCATCGGACCCTTGATACCGCGCAGCGGGTAGCGGTCGATGAGCTCACGCAGGCGGGTCAGCGCGATCAGCAGCTCGTCGGCGGCGGAGGCGAACCGCTTACCGAGCGTGGTGGCCTGGGCGGCGACATTGTGCGAACGGCCCGCCATCACTCGCGCGTGGTACTCGGCGGCCCGCTCGGCCAACCGCGCCGCCACCGCGACACCGTGCGCGTGCACATGCTCGAGCGAGAGCCGGATCTGCAGCTGCTCCACATTCTCGGTGAGATCGCGGCTGGTCATGCCCTTGTGCACATGCTCGTGCCCGGCCAGCGCATTGAATTCCTCGATGCGCGCCTTCACGTCGTGGCGGGTGACCCGCTCACGCTCGGCGATCGAGGCGAGATCCACCTGATCGATGACCCGCTCGTAGTCGTCGATGACGCCGGCGGGCAGATCGATGCCGAGTTCGGACTGCGCCCGCAACACCTCCAGCCACAGCCGCCGCTCGAGCACGATCTTGTTCTCGGGCGACCAGAGATGCACCAACTCGGGGCTGGCGTATCGGGTGGCAAGGACGTTCGGGACGAGGCTCACGACTGCGCCTCGCTAGCGCTCGGCTCCGTCGTACGCCTGGGCGCTGTGCCTTTGGTTCGCTCGCTGCGCTCTCTCACGTCCAGTCAGTCTAGTGTCCGGAACCTGTCGACCTGCTGCGGCGTCGCGGGCGCGACGATATCGATGACCTCGAGCAACGCACCGCGCGCCATTCGCCTTGGCTCAGGGTCCATTTCGCTCAGCGCCGCCACCACGGCCCCGTCGACCACCGCGACCATCCTGCGCAACTGCTCCGCCCGAACCGCCCGATCGGAGCGGCGCAGCACATCGGCGAGCAGCTCGTCCAGCTGCGCCCTTAGTCGGAGCTGGACTTCCCGCAGTTCCGGATGCCGCGCCGAGGCCACCGATCGCTCATAGCGCGCGATGAGCTGCCCGCGTGCGCCCTCGTCGTTTCCGTCCGACCCCACCAGCAGGTCCAACACCAGGTCGACGGTCGCCTCCGCGCCGCGTCTGCGGTGGCTCACCTCGCCGACCCGGCGCCGCATCGCGTCCAGCTCCGCATTGCCGCTGAATTCGACCGCTCGCGCGATCAGATCATCGAGCGACTCGAAGTAGTACGTCGTCGACGCCAGCGGAAGGTCGGCGCGCGTTGCGACCGAGCGATGCCGCACCGCATCGAATCCGCCTTCGAGTAACAACTCGGCGGCGGCCGCTACCAAAGCCTGGCGACGCCGTTCGCCTTTCGGGGTCGTCGCGGTTATCACCGTGCCATCGTGCCAGTCATCATCAGCTCATCCGTGCGAAATCAGAGGAAACCCAAAGAGTGAAAGCCCAGCCATCGTTGTTTTACCGCATCTGCTCGTTCATGGTGCCGAACTGTGCAAACTTGTTGTCGGACAGCGTGATCAACCACGCAGATAATGACCCAGCCGAACGAGTGCCGCCTCGATGTCCGCGGTAGCTCCGGCGAAGGAGAACCGTACCGTCCGGTGCCCCGCCGCGGTATCGAAGTCGATTCCTGGGGCCAAGGCGACTCCGGTGTGGTCGAGCACCTCGGCACACCACTTCCGGGAATCGTCGGTGAGGTGGCCGATATCGGCGTAGGCGTAGAAGGCGCCGTCGGCCGGGGCCAGCTCGGTGATGCCGAGCTTGGGCAACCCCTCCAGCAGCAGTTGCCGATTCACCGCGTAGCGCCGGACGTGACCGTCGAGTTCCTCCTTGGCCTCGGCGCCGAACGCATGCAGCGCCGCGAACTGCGAGACCGCGGGCGGACACACGGTCATATTGGATGCGAGTCGCTGCAGCGCGGGTCGCAATCCGCTCGGCGCCAGCATCCAACCGAGCCGCCAGCCGGTCATCGAGAAGTATTTCGAGACCGAACCGATGACCACGGATTCGCGCGAGGTCTCCCAGGCCGATGATGTCCGGCCGCCGCTGAGGCCCTGGTAGGTGATGCCGTGGTAGATCTCGTCGGAGATCAGCAGGGTGTCATGCGCATCGCACCAGCGGGCCAGCGCGGCGAGCTCATCCGGATCGATCATGGTGCCGGTCGGGTTGGCCGGACTGGCCACGATCAGGCCCGCGGGCGGCTCCGGGAGCGCCTCCAGCATGGCGACCGTCGGCTGGAATCGAGTCTCCGCACCGCAATCGAGTTCGATGACGCGACAGCCAAGGGCGGTAAGGGAGTTCCGATAGGCCGGGTATCCGGGCCTGGCCACCACGACCGTGTCCCCGGCGTCGAATGCGGCCAGGAAGATGAGGGTGAACGCGCCGGAGGAGCCGGTCGTCACCACGACGTCATCGGGTTCGACGGCGTATCCGTAGGTATCGCGGTGGTGTTCGGCGATCGCCTCGCGCAGCGGCAGAATGCCGAATGTCTCTGTGTAGCCGAGTAATTCGGAATCAATCGCCGTCTTCGTCGCGCGCAGCACCGGGGCGGGTGCCGGCGTCGAGGGCTGCCCGGCCGCCAGCACCAGCACATCGCCGTGCGTCCTGGCCCGTTCCGCGGCAGCTTTCCAGACATCCATCACGTAGAAAGGTGGAATGGTCGACCGGCGAGATTCTCTGGACACCCGACGTACGGTAGACGGTCCCGCACGTCGGGTGTGCGCCGATGCTCGGCTTTTGCCGGACCGAAATGCGACCCACCCGTGGTTCGTCATGTGCGCGGCATGCGGCGCGGGTTATGGTCGGCGTTAATGCTTGACAAGGCGCGCCGTGCGCGGCTGGACCGAGTACCCGGGGTGGGTGGCATCGGTGTCATACCCCCCGATTGGCGTGCCAAGTTGCGGGAACGGCGCGAATCCGAATTGCGGGGGCGGGCGCGCGCGGTGCTCGGTGAGTGCATGGACGGCCTGGTCTGGCTGCGTCGGCAGCCACCGCCCGACCTGCACGCGCTGTGGGAGGACCGCCCCAAACCCGACTATCGCATGCTATTGCGCAAGCACCGGATCCTGATCGCGGGCGTCTGCGTCACGGCCGTATTCGCGGCCGCCGATTCCTCGGTCACCTGGAGCGTCACCGATCGCACGCCCGGCCCGGACGAAGCACAACGCGTCGCCTTCGCCTATCCACAGCAGATGCAGTCGACACCGCCGTCGGTGAAGCGCTATCTCAATGCCATCGCCAACGGCGAGCGCATCCGTGAGCAGGAGGTGGTCGCGGCGGCGGCCCGCACAACGCTGGAACGTGCCAAGGCCGAGGCGGCCGCGGCCGTGTCCGGTGAGTATCAGCCGTGGATGGCGGGCAGCGCGCCGGTCACGACGGGTTCGGTGCTGCCCGGCAGCACCGGCATGGTGTTACCCACGCGCGGCACCTTCACCTCCGGATTCGGTTCGCGCTGGGGCACTTTCCACAACGGCATCGATATCGCGGGGCCGATCGGCACCCCGATCTATGCCGTCGCCAGCGGCACCGTCATCGATGCGGGACCCGCGCAGGGATTCGGACTATGGGTGCGGATCCGGCACGATGACGGCAGCATCACCGTCTACGGTCATATGTACGACTTCTTCGTTTCGGTCGGCGAGCGCGTTCCGGCGGGTATGCAGATTGCTCGCATGGGAAACCGCGGTGACTCCACGGGACCGCATCTGCACTTCGAGGTCATCATCAACGGGCAGCACGTCGATCCGCAGCAATGGTTGGCGGTGCACGGACTCAGCTTCGGCTGATCCCGGACTAGCGTCAACTGGACCGAGACAGACAGCGTGACGCAACCACCACGGAGCGAGTCTTACGAGCGACCGTTCGCGGCCCGTCTCGCGTCCGAGTCGTCGAAGCCCCATCCCACCAATAGCGGGGGTCCTAGCAACCGCCCCCTCGAACCCCGGGGGCG
>NZ_JBIAFV010000002.1:204660-343246 GCF_042869435.1 Nocardia sp. NPDC006982
GTCTTCCGCGCGACGGTTCGCGGCCCGTCTCGCGTCCGAGTCGTCGAAGCGCATGCGACGAAGTCGCGAGTCTCGACGACTCGGACGCGAGACACCTGGGGGCCGCGAACACGCCGCGCCGCAGGCGCGGCAATTAGACACTGATGCGATCCTCGACCGCCGCGAGACCGATGTCGGTGCGAAAGTGGCTGCCCGGCAACTTGATCGAGGCAATTCGGTCATAGGCGTGCGCGCGAGCCTCGGCCAGATCCGCGCCGATGCCGACGACGCTCAGCACACGACCGCCCGCGGAGACCAGGGCCCCGTCCTCGCGCGACGCGGTTCCCGCGTGCAGCACGGCGGACGAGTCGTCGGTATTGCCCTCGCCCGCTCCGGTGATCACATCACCGACGCGGGGACGACCCGGATAGTTCTCGGCGGCGATCACGACCGTGACGGCCGAACCGTCGCGCCAACGCGGTGCGGCGACCTCAGCGAGCGTGCCGGTCGCCGTGGCGTTCAGCAATTCGCCGAGCGGGCTCTCCAACAGCGCGAGCACCGCCTGGGTCTCCGGATCGCCGAAGCGACAATTGAATTCGACGACGGCGGGTCCGTCCGCACCGATCGCCAGACCCGCGTAGAGCAGTCCGGAGAAGCCGCAGCCACGCCGCACCAACTCCGCAGCAACGGGCTTCACGACATCCTCGACGATCGCGGTGACCGTCTCCTCCGGCAACCACGGCAGCGGCGTGTAGGCACCCATACCGCCGGTATTCGGCCCGGTGTCGCCGTCGCCGACGCGCTTGTGATCCTGCGCGGGCAGCAGCGGCACCACGGTCTCGCCGTCGACCAGGCAGAACAGCGAAACCTCGGGTCCGTCCAGGAAAGATTCCAGCAGCACCGGATGGCCCTGCTCGAGCAGTTCGGCACCATGATCGCGGGCCGCGAGCCGGTCGGCGGTCACCACCACGCCCTTGCCCGCGGCCAGACCGTCGTCCTTGACCACCCAGGTCGGGCCGAACCGATCCAGCGCGGCATCGAGTTCAGCGGGGTTGTCCACAATCTCGCTGTGCGCGGTGCGGACCCCGGCGGCTGTCATGACGTCCTTCGCGAACGCCTTCGAACCCTCGATGCGCGCGGCCGCAGCGGACGGACCGAAGCACGCGATGCCCGCGGCCCGGATCGCATCGGCGACGCCGAGCACCAGCGGCACCTCGGGGCCGATCACCACCAGGTCCGCGTCCAGGTCGGTAGCCAGGGCGACAACTGCCTCCGCGGAGGACTGATCGACCGCTCTGACCTGCGCGTACTGGGCGATCCCGGCATTGCCCGGCGCCGCGAACAGTGCGGTCACCGCGGGGTCCCGGCGCAGGGCCAGGACGAGGGCATGTTCACGGGCTCCGGAACCGATGACGAGTACGCGCACGGGCAACAGCTTAGGTTGTTGCCAATGGTGGCTGACCAGCAGTCCGTTGACCCGCCACTAGTGGTTCATCACCTGTACATCGACCCGCGCCGAATTCCGTTCACAACTCCCCCGCGGCGCCGACCGGTGTGGATGATTGATGAGAGGGGGCGCGACAGCCGACCTCCACCGCGCAAAGGACGTGCTGACTATGGGTCTGATCGACGGACTGATGGGCAATGCCGGGCGGATCGATCCCGGTAAGGCGCAAGAGGAATACGCGAGACTGATGGGCGGCGGTGAGCAGGTATACGCCGCGTATCTTCTTGTCCGCGACGCGATTCTGTTCACCAACAAGCGTCTTATTTTGGTCGACAAGCAGGGGGTCACCGGCCGCAAGGTGAGCTATCACAGCATCCCCTACCGCGCCATCACCCACTTCTCGGTGGAAACCGCGGGCACCTTCGACCTGGATGCCGAACTCTGCATCTGGATCTCCGGCACCCACGAACCGGTGCAGAAGCGGTTCAACCGCCAGGTCGACATCTACGAAGTGCAGAGCATCCTTTCGCACTACGTCGCCTGAGTGCATGACCTGAGCCCGCTGATGACCACCGGCCGGACCCGGGTCAGCAGCAGTTCGAGGAATTGCTCGGGCTGCCAGAATGCCGCGAAGTGGTTGGCGTCCGCGATCAGCGCGAACTCTTTGTGCGGCGCCTCGACATCGTCGAAGTAGCGGCGCGCCCTGGCCGCGGGCATCAGGCTGTCGTGTTCGCCCTGAAAGATGAAGAACGGCAACTCGAATCGCGTGCCGTCGCGCCAGGCGTCGAAGTGCACGGATTCGACGCCGACCCGTTCGGAGAACTTCATGCCGTCCGCTCCCGCCTTCAGATCGCGCAGCCGATGCCGCGGTGAGAACCACATCGACGGCACGATCAGTTTCTTCAGGATTCCGGTGAGCATGGGATCCGAGCTGGTCGCCAGTTTTGCGTGCAGGCCCCACTGCTCGGCGGTCCACCGCGTGGCATCCGGCCCCATCTCCTCCAATTTCGCTGCCGCGGTGCGCTTTCCGGCTTTGCGTAACCGTTGCACAATCGCGAAGAAGGCACTGTGGTCGGGTTCGCCGCCGGTGATGTTCTGGTCGGTGCCCACGTATGCCGAGTACAGCTCGGGGTGGTTGCGGGCAAGGCGAAGTCCGAGCACCGAGCCGAAGGAGGCGGCCAGCAATACCACCTTGTCGGCGTGCAGCCGGTCGCGCACGTGGCGGGTAACCTCGAGTGCGTCGGTGTAGAGGCGGTCGAAGGTCATCTCGCCCTGTGTGCCGCGACCGAAAGTCTTTCCCGCGCCGCGCATATCCCACCGAACGATCGTGAAGTGCTTTTCCCACGCCCGAGTTCGATTGGCGAAGTAGGTGTTCGAGGCGCCGGGGCCGCCGTGCAGTTCCAGCAGCACCGGGTTGGCCCGATCCTCACCGCGGATTTCGATCCACTGCTCGATGCCCCCGATGGTGACGAAGCCCGCCTCCGAGATGCCGTTCGGCGTGTCGATACGGAGCGCATGAGCATTGCTGCGGCGACGCAGCTGACGGTGGGTGAGCAAGCCCGCGGGGGCGGCGGCTGTCGCGGCAAGGGCGATGGTGATCATGTCGTTCCTAAACTGTGTCCGATGGAAACTGATATGTGTACGATAGACACAGTTTGATGGCGAGGTCAACACCCGAACCATCGATCAGGAACTCTCGGCGTAGCCTGCGGTGCATGGCTTCTGTTTTCAGCGCGATCATCGAAGGCCAGCTGCCGGGCCGTTTCGTCTGGGAGGACGACGAATTCGTCGCATTCCTCACCATCGCCCCGGTGACGCAAGGGCACACGCTGGTGGTCCCCCGCAAGGAGATCGATCAGTGGCAGGACGTCGACGCCGACACCTTCGCGCGGCTCAACAGCGTCGCGCAGAAAGTCGGCCAAGCGGTCCGCCACGCCTGGGACGCCCCCCGCGCCGGCCTACTCATCGCCGGCCTCGAAGTCCCCCACCTCCATGTCCACGTCTTCCCAGCCTTCACCATGGGCAACTTCGACATCTCCGGCGCCAACCCCCACCCCACCCCCGAATCCCTCGACGAAGCCCAAACCAAAATCAAATCCGCCCTCCGCTCCCTGGGCTACGGATCCAACGTCCCCGACTAACCTCGCCAGGCGCCCCCGAGAATGCATTGGTGGAGGGGTGTTCTCGGGGTTCACCTCAACCAGGACATGGTGATCACACGTCCAAGAGCGCTCACGAGAGTCGGCACGGCGTGGTCTGAATTAGTCGCCAGTGCGGCCGAAGACGAGGAACGGGCGCGCCGTTGACGGCGCGCCCGTTTCACGTGAACGGGCGCGCCGTAACCGACGCGCCCGATTGGAGCCCCCTGTCAGGATTGAACTGACGACCTTTCGCTTACAAGGCGAGTGCTCTACCACTGAGCTAAGGAGGCGGACGGTGTCTTACTCAACAAAACGGTGCCAATCATAACCGGGCACGCCAGCTGCGTGACACCGGCTTACGGTGCCACGCAGTGACGGTTCAGCAGTGGGCCCGGCGCAGTATCGGATACCGCGGGTCAGGACTGGGCGCCCTGACGGGCCGCGTCATCGGCGGCCATTGCGTCACGCAGGCTCTTCGGACGCATATCGGTCCAGTTCTTCTCGACGTACTCCACGCACGCGGCGCGGCTGTCCTCGCCGAAAACGACTCGCCATCCGGCCGGAACCTCCGCAAAGGCCGGCCACAGCGAATGCTGTTCCTCATCGTTGACCAGAACGAAGAAGCGACCGTCTTCGTCATCGAAGGGGTTGGTGCTCAATTTCACCTCACTGGATACTGGCGCATGTACGGGATCGCCCTTGGCTCGTCCAACGCTGTCGAGCGCCGGAAGCTCCCCGAGCGTTGTGTCGACCCTAGCAAGGCAGACGTTACGCGTAGGCAGTTACCTCAGGCCGCGAAGAAATCGAGCAGGATCTTGTTCACCGCTTCTGGACGCTCGAGATAGCCGTAGTGCCCCGCATCAGGAACTTCCAGGTAACGCGCACCCGGAATGGCCTCGGCAACCTCCCTGGACAGATACGGCGGAATCATCCGATCGTCGGCGAATCCGATGGCCAGGCACGGCACCTTGATGCCGCGGTAGGCCTGCACCCGGTCGAAATCGTGGTCCATCCGGCGCTGGGCGCGGATACCGGGCGTCACCGCACCGCCGGTGAATTCGAACAGATCGAGCCAGTCGCGGGCAGCGTTCGGATCGGCCATGGTCGCGGGCGACATATTCATCACCGCGGTCACGGCGGCCTCGTACTTCGCGGGCAAGCTGACCCCGCTGGCGTCGAGTTCGTGTTCGCCGAGCGAGAGCGTCTTCTGGAACTGGTCGAGGCGGCCGTGTCCGGCCATGAACACGGCCTTGCGCACCAGTTCCGGACGCGCCAGCGCGAGTTCCTGCGCCACCCGCGCACCCATCGAGGTACCGACCACCAGTGCGGGACCCTCATCGAGCAGTTCGATGAGTCCGGCGGTATCGCCGACCAGTTGATCGATGGTCATACCGTCGGCCGCCTCATAGGACGGTTTGATGCCGCGATTGTCGAATGTGCAGACCCGATATCCGGCCTTGACCAGCGCCGGGACCTGATGCAACTCCCAGACCCGGCCCGGGCTGCCGGTGCCCATGATCATGACGACCAGCGGACCCGTGCCCTTCGCCTCCGTGCCCTTGGTTCGGTCGCCCTTGACCTGGTAGTTGAGTGAAATTCCGTTCACCGTGGCCAGCGGCATATCGACCCTTTCGTGGAGTTGGTGCTGCGTTCCCACGGTATAGGGCTTCGGTTTTCGGCGAGCAGGCGAAGGGTATGACGCCGAACGTGTCGGAGGTCACCCGGATCCGGATGCGGCATACCGCGGTGGTGGCCAGATACCATTGACTATTCGCACGTACGAGCGTACTGAGCCGGGAGGACAAGAAGATGGCCGCGAAGAGCAGCGCGAACGACATCGCGGACGACGATCTGGAACCACTCGCCGACGAGACCGCCCGTCAGGCGCAGCGAGTTGTCGCGGCCTACGCGGAGGATGCGGACGAATGCCGGATGCTGCTGTCCATGCTGGGCATCGGGCCTAACTCTCGGGGCGAGTAACCACCTCGACGTCAACGGGGCCGTCGACTATTCACAACTTCAAACGCCGAAAGCGACGCGCAAAGGATGCGTGAGTGGACCAGATGACCCAACAGCCGTCCGAGGACTCCGAACACGCCTTTCTAGAGCCCCCATCCGAACCCGACACCACGGTGGTCCCTTCCGCCCTCGCCGAGATGAGCGGGGCCGGTTCCGGCTTCGTCGTCGTCGCCAACCGGCTGCCGGTCGACCTGGAGAAACTGCCCGACGGTTCCACCCGTTGGAAGCGCAGCCCGGGCGGTTTGGTGACCGCACTGGAACCGGTGCTCCGCAATAACAAGGGGGCGTGGGTCGGCTGGGCCGGCGTTCCCGATGTCGATATCGATCCGATCATCGAGGACGGCCTGGAACTGCATCCGGTGCCGCTGTCCGCGGAGGAAGTCTCCGAGTATTACGAGGGCTTCTCCAACGGCACGCTGTGGCCGCTGTACCACGATGTGATCGTGCGCCCGGTCTATGACCGGGCCTGGTGGGCCGCCTATGTCACGGTGAACCGGCGCTTCGCCGAGGCCACCGCGAAGGTCGCCGCCGAGGGCGCGACCGTGTGGGTGCAGGACTACCAACTGCAGTTGGTGCCGAAGATGCTGCGGATGCTGCGCCCCGATCTCACTATCGGATTCTTCCTGCACATTCCGTTCCCGCCGGTCGAACTGTTCATGCAGATGCCGTGGCGGACCGAAATCATCGAGGGCCTGCTCGGCGCCGACCTGATCGGCTTCCACCTGCCGGGCGGCGCGCAGAACTTCCTCTACCTGGCCCGCAGGTTGGCAGGCCAGCCCACCTCGCGCGGCACCGTCGGTGTGCGGTCCAAGCTCGGCGTGGTGCAGGTGGGCTTCCGCACGGTTCGGGTCGGCGCGTTCCCGATTTCGATCGCCTCGGCCGAACTCGATGAGCATTCGCGGCGCCGCTCGGTCCGCGAACGGGCCGCGAAAATCCGCGCCGAACTCGGCAATCCGAAAAATATCCTGCTCGGCGTCGACCGCTTGGACTACACCAAGGGCATCGATATCCGCTTGGCCGCGCTGGAGGAGTTGCTGCTGGAGAACAGGCTGGATCCGGCCGATACCGTCATGGTGCAGCTCGCTACCCCGAGCCGTGAGCGGGTGGAGAGCTATATCCAGATGCGCGGCGATATCGAACGCCAGGTCGGCCGGATCAACGGTGAATTCGCCAGGGTCGGTTATCCGGTCGTGCACTATCTGCACCGCCCGATCCCGCGTGACGAACTCGTCGCCTTCTTCGTGGCAGCCGACGTCATGCTGGTGACGCCGCTGCGTGACGGGATGAACCTGGTCGCCAAGGAGTACGTCGCCTGTCACAGCGGTCTCAACGGAGCATTGGTACTGAGCGAATTCACCGGTGCCGCAGCAGAATTGCGTCAGGCGTATCTGTGCAACCCGCACGACCTGAACAGTGTGAAGGATGCCGTCATCTCCGCACTGGAGGACGACCGCGATACCCGTCGCCGCCGAATGCGCTCCCTGCGCCGTCAGGTGCTCGCCCACGATGTGGACCGCTGGGCGCGGTCATTCCTGGAGGCGCTGGCTCAGGACCAGGTCGCCGGGAGTGCACTGCTCACCGACGACGATGTGTACCCGGAGTCTCGAGCGCCCCGTCGCTGACGCCACACCTCACTCACAGGAATCACCCAGCCAAGGTCCAGACAGTTCCCAGTCGATTGCCGGACTATGAAGCAATGAGTGGTGCGCCTGCGGAGTCCACGCCAGAGGCCCGAGTGCTGGTGGTGGACGACGAACCCATGATCGTGGAGCTCCTGTCGGTGAGCCTGCGCTATCAGGGGTTCGCCGTCGATACTGCGATCGACGGGGCGCAGGCGCTGGACAAGGCGCGCACCTTCCGGCCGCAGGCACTGATCGTCGATGTGATGATGCCCGGCATGGACGGCTTCGGGCTGCTGCGCCGACTGCGCGCCGACGGCATCGACGCACCGGTGCTGTTCCTGACTGCGCGCGACGATGTGCAGGACAAGGTCGCCGGACTCACCCTCGGCGCCGACGACTACATCACCAAACCGTTCAGCCTCGAGGAAGTGGTGGCCCGGCTGCGAGTTGTCCTGCGCCGCTTCGGTCATGCCGCGCCGCAGCGCGAGAGTTCGCGACTCCGGTTCGAGGACATCGAACTCGACGACGATACGCACGAGGTGTGGAAGGCGGGCGAGCCGGTTGCGTTGTCGCCCACCGAATTCACCCTGCTGCGGTATTTCATGGTCAATGCCGGGACGGTGTTGAGTAAGCCGCGCATTCTGGATCATGTGTGGCGCTACGACTTCGGGGGTGAGGTCGGCGTGGTCGAAACCTATGTCTCGTATCTGCGCAAGAAGGTCGACACGGGCGATCAGCGCTTGATTCACACGCTGCGTGGCGTGGGCTACGTGATGCGCGCGCCGAATCGCACACGCCAGTCGGAGAAATGATCACGTCTCGGCTCGGACAGACCCGTCGCAAACTGGCACGCGCTTCTTCGGCGATTCCGCTGCGGGTCACGCTGGTGCTGGCGCTCGTACTGCTTTGCGCGCTCGGACTGTTCGCATCCGGCATGGTCGTCACCTCGGCGCTGGAGAATTCACTGCTGCACCGCACCGATCAGCAACTTCGCGATGCGGTGATGGCGTGGTCGCGGCCGCGGCCGCCGACTCCTTCGAATCCGTCGCATCCGTCCAGCACCTTCTATGTCCACATCGAGCCGACCCCGGGCGGCAACGGCACGACTTATCTCGAGACCAGACCGTTCAACGAGGAGGCCGAGCCGGAACTGCCGCGACTGCCCGATGTGCGGCCGACCACGGATCCGCCGGGCAGCAAGGTCCTCACCAGAGCGATGACCGTCGGCTCCAAGAACGGTTCGACGGTCAAATGGCGGACCATGACTGCGGTGTCACCCGATACGACGACAACGGTCGCAATACCGCTCACCGAGAGCATCGACACGGTCAATCGACTGATCATGTTGCAGCTCATGGTCGGTGCCGCGGTGCTCGCCGCGCTGGCGGTGCTCGCCTACTTCGTGATCCGACGCAGTCTGCGGCCGTTGCGCGCGGTCGAGAAGACCGCCGCCGCCATTGCCGCCGGTGATCTGCATCGCCGAGTTCCGGTGCGCGGCACCAACACCGAGGTCGACCGGCTTTCCCAATCGCTCAACGGCATGCTGGCCCAGATCCAACGGGCCTTCGCCGCGACGGAAGCCTCCGAATCGGCGGCCCGGCGCTCCGAGGCGAAGATGCGCCGCTTCGTTGCCGACGCGAGCCATGAACTGCGCACCCCGCTCACCACCATCAGCGGCTTCGCCGAACTGTATCGACAGGGCGCGACCGCGGAACCGGCCATGTTCATGGACCGTATCGAACACGAGGCCCAGCGCATGGGGCTCTTGGTCGAGGACCTGTTGATGCTGGCCCGCTTGGACGCACAGCGTCCGCTGGAATTGGGGCCGGTCGACCTGCTCGCCATCGCCAGCGACGCCGTGCACAATGCCCGCGCCGTCACCGCGGCCAATGGCGACGACGGTCCGCGCCGCTCTGTCGAGCTGGAAATCCGTTCGGGCACAGGAACATTGGAAGTGACCGGCGATGAAGCGCGGCTGCGTCAAATCCTGGCCAACCTGCTGAACAACGCGCTCACGCACACACCGCCGGACGCCGACGTCAAGGTCCGGCTGACCCCCACCGACGACGAGGTCCTGCTGGAGGTCGCCGACACCGGTCAGGGCTTGCCGCCCGAGGAGGCCGAGCGCATCTTCGAACGCTTCTACCGCACCGACACTTCCCGCACCCGCGCCAGCGGCGGCACCGGCCTCGGCCTGTCCATCGTCCAAGCCTTGGTCGACGCACACAACGGCACCGTGAGCGTCGAAAGCGCCGAGGGCGAAGGCACCACCTTCACCGTCCGCCTACCCCGCGAAATCCACTAGATCGGGGTTACCGCGGAGACGAGCCAGCGGCTGTCGTTCTTGTCGAGGGTTACTCGGACTCGGCTGGTGCTGATGTTGGCCTGGGGGGAGTCCTTGCCGGTGCTTACCTGGTTCAGGTAGAGCAGGACTACTGCGTGGGCGGGTTCGGCGGAGACTACGCCGGTGGCCTGGGTGGTGGCCTGGACGTTGAGTTCCTTTTCCTTGGCGCCGGGGGCGATGGCTTCCTTGATCAGTTTCAGGTAATCGTCGCGGAAGCTGCCGCCGAGATTGTCGGCGGCCTTCGGCAATTCGGCGTCCACCGTTTTGAAGTTGTAGGTGAACATCGCTTCGACGGTGCGTTGGGCCGCGGGGACGGCCTGGGTGCGCGCCTGTTCGCTCTTGCGGTCGTTCCAATACTTGTATCCGGTGACGCCGCAGATGGCCGCCAGCGCGACGATGACGAGGGCGACCGCGGACGCCGCCAGAATCAGACGCCTACGCCCACCCGTCACCCAACCGCCACCCCTCATCGAATCGCTACGCGATGCTGTCATGCCACGAACTCCACTTGTGAGGCGGTGATCCCGTTATCGCCACGAGTGACGGTGACCCGGAATCGGTAGTACCGCGTCTGCGGATCCGCCATGCCCGCATTTGTCAGGGTCTGCTTGGCGGCGACCAGCACGCGTGCCGAATCACCGTCTTCGCTCTCGATGGCGGATTCGATGATCTCACCGGTGGCCTTCACCTTGGCCTGTTCGACAACGCTCGCGTAGGCGTCCTTGCGCTGCGAGTATTCGGCCTTGAGTTCGCCGGAGGCCACCGCGAGGACGCGATCGATATCGGCCTTGGCGGTGTCGTCCTTGATGGTGGTGAGATTGAGGATCGCCTGTTTGGCTGTCTGCACGTAGTCCGCGCGCCGCGCATCGCGGTCGGATGCGGTGTGCAGGTTGTAGGCGAAGAATCCGGTGCCGATCACCAGCGCGATCGCCACGAGCGCGGCCGCGGCGGCACCAGCGATGAGCACCCAGCGCGGCGGCCCGGACTTCGGAGCGTCGTCGACGACATCCGCGACGCTGGGTATTTCCAGCGTGGTCACGGGTTCGGCATCCTCGCTCGGACTGTCCGACTCCGACTTCGTCACCCTGACGGTGACATCGACGGCCTTGGTCAGCTCGACACCTTCGGTCTCGAGCGGGAGAGTGTCCTCCGGCGGCGGACCCGCCGAACGCACCGCCCGTCGCCTGGACCGGGCCTTGACCACACTGGATTCACTCATGCCTGCACCTCGCTGACGCTCGGTTCCGGCATGAGCGAAGCACGCTGTGACATGGTTCGTTCGCTACGCTCTCTCACTGCTGCTGCTCCTGAAGCATCGCCTGCCAACTCGACGGTATCGTGCCGGATCCGTCCTTTCCGATATCCCCCTGACGGTACGTGCGTCCGTCCGGTCCTATGAAAGTCCCACTGCTGGGATCCAATGTCGTACTGTGTGCGGCCGGGTGGGTCGAGCCCTGACCGCCGATCGGGTCACCCGAGGGCGTCACCGGCTGCGGCGGACCGAAGGCCGGGTTATTGCCTTCGGGCACATAGCCGTTCGGGTCGCGGCAAAGCTCCGGCGACGGCGCCCGCTTACCCGGCACCTCCATGCACGGCGTATTGCGGATACCGCGCACGGCTTCCTTGGCGTTCTGCGCCACCTTGCAGTACAGCCCGGGCGGCGTGTCCGGGGTGTCGAGCTGGGCGGGTGAGCGGCGCTGTTCCGGCGTGAGGAAGCCGGTGGTGCAGCCGGGCGGATCGTTGAGTTCCAGGTGGAAGTCCACCACGGCACCGTATTCGATGGGACCGCGGATGGCCGTCAGGAACGCGGCGGTCAGCGGTGGAAAAATCACCAGGATCTGTTCCAGACCCGAGTGATAGGTCACCCCGACCTGACCCACGCTGACCAGATTCGACAGCAGGATCGGCAGGGTCGGGCGCAGGTCCTGGAACAGCGAACTCACCTGCTGTGCCGCGCCGGGCGTCTTCTCGATGACATTGCGTAGCGCCGGATCATGGGCGCGCAGTTGGTCGGTGACCGTCGCCAGGTCCTGGGTCCACGACCGGATCGCCGCATCGGACCGATTCTGCGTATCCAGCAGCGGCCCGATCTTTTCCAGCAGATCCTTGGTCGGCTCGGCATTCGCCTGGGCCTCCTGCACCAGCAGCGATGCGGAATCGATGAACTTCTGCAGATCCGGTCCGGCCCCGTTGAAGGCCTTGAACGCATCGTCGATCACCTGCCGCAGTTTGGTATCGGCAATGCTGGACAGCAGACGATCGGAGCGGTCGAGCACGGTGCCGATATCCTCGGGCAGCTTGGTGCGATCCACCGGAATCACCGAACCGTCGGAAAGGTTGCCGCCCTTGGCATTCGCGACCGGCACCAGATCGACGTACTGCTCACCGATGGCCGAGACGCTGCGCACCCACGCGTCGACATCGGACGGAATCTTGTAATCGCTCTTGATGGACAGCTTCGCGTCCACACCCGTCGGAGTGAGCCGAACCTCTTCCACCTTGCCGACATTCGTGCCGCGGTAGGCGACATTGGCCGTCGGATACAGCCCGCCGGTGGCCAACAGTTTGACGGTCACCTCGTAGCGGCCGATACCGAACATGGCGGGCAGTCCCACATAGGTACCGCCCATCACCACCAAGCCGATCACCGTCAGCACCGAGAAGATGGCCAATTGGATCTTGACGAATCGCGTGAGTTTCATCGGCCCGCACCTTCCTGCCCGGCGGGCGGAACGGTGAGGCCGGGAATCGCGGGCAGACCCGGAATCAGCGGCAGCCCAGGGATACTCGGTGTCGGAGCCGGAGTCGCGCCAGGTGACTGCAGCGGTGCCGTCGCCGGATTGCTGTTGCCCTCCGCCGTCCCGGCCAGACCGCCGAGTGCACCCTCGACCCCACCGAACCGACCGCCGAGCGGAGTGCCGGTGAGGAAGTTCGAATCCAATCGCTTGCCCGTGATATCGACGGTCATGATCAGGTTCATGTAATCGCCCTTGACCGCGTGATCGAGATTCTTCATCGGGAACGGGAAGGTGAAGAGTATCTTCAGGACCTCGACCAGGCTGTTCCCGGTGCTGGCCAGCGTCTCCAGCACGGGTGCCAGATTCGCCAGATTCGCCTTGAGATTGTCCCCACCCTGCGCGATGATCCGCTGCACCACATCGCTCAGATCACCCAGGGCGGTCAGGGTATGCGTGATGTCCTCGCGCCGATCGGCGAGCACGGTGAGCGCCGGATGGATCTGTTCGATCGCCGCGGCCACCCGATCCTTCTGCTTGGCCAGTGTGCCTGCGAACCGGTCCAGTCCGCCCATCGCATCGATGATGTCTTTGGTCTGGGAATCCAGTGTGGTGGTCAGCTCGGTCAACTGTGGCAGCAGATCCCGGATCGCATCCTCGCGACCGTTGAATGCGGCATTGAGTTCGTGGGTAATGGTTTCGAGCTGACTGATGCCGCCGCCGTTGAGCACCACCGACAGCGATGACAGGGTCTGCTCGGTGGTCGGATAGACACCGGCCCGATCCAGCGGGATCAGATCGCCGTTCTTCAGCTCACCCTGTGCCGGAACATCTTTCGGCGCGGCGAGTTCGAGATGATTGCTGCCGAGCAGACTGGTCTGCCCGATTCGGGCGGTTGCATTGGCGGGCAGCTTCACATCGTTGTTCAACGAGACGGTGACCAGCGCGTGCCAGCCCTCGACCTCGATCTTCGATACCGTGCCGACCGTCACGTCGTTCACGCGGACCGGTGAATTGCGGGTCAGCGTGGTGACATTGGGCATCTGGATCTTGACTTCGTAGGCGTTGTCACTTCCGGCCGTACCGGGCATGGGCAGCGAATTGAGCCCGTCCCACTCGCAGCCGCTGACTCCGAGCACGACGGCCAATCCGATTGCCGCACCGGCCATTCGCATGCGCATCATCGCCCTCCTCCCGGAATGGCCAGCCCGGCGATACCGTTCGGCACCGTGACCGGATCCGATTGCGGCACCGAATCACTCGGCCCGCGCGCGGCCAGACTCGGCGGACTGTAGACGAGCTGGTGCGGGAACGCGGTCTGGTTGGAGGCCGGATTCGCGAGCAGCGGTGGGTAATTCATCATGAGCTGCTGGATGACCGGTGCCAGATACTGGCGGCACAGGGCGGCGCTCTGATCGGAACCGTTCGCGTCGTTCGCCTCGACCGCGCCGCAGAGGAAGGCGAACGGATTGGCGAAGTTCGGCGCGACGACGGCACCGGTGAGACTGCCCTGCGCCGGGTCGTAGATCTGATAGAAGTTCGCCAGCGACGTCGGCCCGGCATGCAATACCTGCTCGAGCTGGGGCCGCTTATCCGCGAGGATCTGGGTGACCTCGGCCAGCCGCTGCACACCCTCGGTCAGCGCACCGCCGCGCTCTTGGATGAACCGCTGCACATCACCGACGGCGATGTCGAGATTGTCCAGTCCGGCACCGAGATCACCGGAAACATTCGCGAGCACCGACGAGACCGAGGCGAGCCGACCGCCGAATTGCACGATCTGATCGTTGCTCTTGGACAGCACATCCACGAACTGCTGCAGATTGCGGATGGTGCCGAACAGATCGGTGCGCCCGTCCGACAACGTACTCAGCGTGTGCGACAGCTCGCGCAGGGTATCGCGCAACGCCTCCGCATTGCCATTGCCGAGATTGTCGGCGGCGGTATTCACGAACCGCCCGAACGAGCCCTGCTTATCGTCGCCGACCGGCCCCAATGTCGTTGCCAGTTTGGACAATTCGGCCTTGATGTCATCCCATTCGACCGGAACCGCGGTGTGCTCGATCGGAATCACGCTGCCGTCGTGCATTTTCGGCCCGCCGGTGTAGGCCGGGGCCAATTGGATGAATCGCGCCGACACCAGCGACGGCGAAATGATGACCGCCTTGGCGTCCGCGGGGATCTCGATGCCGCGATCGAGTGTCATCGCGACCCGGACCTGGTCCTTACCGGGATCGATGGAGTCGATCCGGCCGACCTTGACCCCGAGCACGCGCACCTCGTCACCGGCGTACAGGCCGTTCGTGGACGGGAAATACGCGGTGATCGAGGTCTTTCCGATCCGCGATATCAGTGCCCACCCGCCGGCGATCACCAGCGCGGCGATGACGACCAGTGCGAGCACCCGCACCCATTGCGGTGCCGAACGAACAGTGCGCAATGCATTCATCGCGGCGGCTCCTGAATCGCGGGCTCGATCGACGGCAACGCGGGGTCGGTCAGATAGGCGCGGAAGGAGTCCGGCACATGCTGCGGCCAGACCAGCGCGTCGACCAGGATCTGCAGGCCGCGCGTGGTCGCGTTCGAGACATACGCCTGGAAGTACGGACCACTGCCGACCTGCTCACCGAGCGCGGCCGAGAACGGACCGAGTCCATCGAGCGCCTTCGACAGGTTGTCTTTATTGGATTGCAGCAGTGCGAGCACCGAATTCAGCCGGTCCAGTGTGGGTTTCAGCTGCGCCTCGTTGTCGTTGACGAGGCCGGTCAGCTGCTGGGCCAGCCCGTTGATGTACACGATCAACTGACTCAGCGCGCCGCGCCGCCGATCCAATTCGCCGAGCAGGTCATTGCCGTCGACCAGTAGCGCGTTGATCTGATTGCTGCGATCGGCGAGCACCTTCGTGACGTTCTGCGCCCGGCCGAGCAACTCGGTCAACGCCTTGTCCCTGGCATTCAGGCTGCGCGAGAGCTGGGTGACGCCGTCGAGTGCCGACCGCAGCGGGGCCGGAGTGTCGGCGAAGGTCGTGGACAGCGCGTCCAGCGTCCGGTTGACCTGGTCCATGTCCAGGCCCTTGACGGTATTCGTCAGATCGCCGAGCGCGTCGGTGAGCGAATACGGCGAGGTGGTGCGGTCCAGCGGAATCGTGTCGTTCGTCCGGGTCGAGCCGCTGCCCGACGGGGTCACTTCGAGCGATTTGCGGCCGAGCACCGTATTGGTCTTGATGGCGGCACTCGTCTTATTGCCCAGCACAATTCCCTCGTCCAGCGTGAACCGGACGTAGACCTTCGCACCGTCCAGCTTCACCTGCTCGACGCGTCCCGACTTCACACCGGCGACCTGCACATTGTCACCGGGAACCAGTCCGCCCGCATCGGCGAAGTACGCGGTGTAGGTCGCGCCGGAGCGGATGAACGGCAGCCGGTCGACCTGCAGTGCGGACAGCGAGACCGTGGTCGCGACGACAATGCCGATGATGCCGAGCGAGACCGCGCGTGATCGAGTTTCCTTCATCGGCTCTTCGCACACCTTCCCGTCGTCTGCATACCGGGCAGGGTGATGTGCATCGGCTTGCCGTCCGGCCCGTCGACGATGAAGTTCGTGCCGCACACGTACATATTCAGGAACGAACCGTAGGAACCGATCCGGACCAGCTTCTTGTAGGTTTCGGGCAGTCGGTCCAGCACCCACTGGACGGTGTCGGACCCGTCGTCGAGGGTGGCGGCGACGGTGCCGGTCTGCTCGATGGTGGTCTTCAGATCCGGCCGGGCCTGCTGCAGCAGATCGGTCAGATCCCCTGTCGCGCCGGCGATCCGTGGCAGGGCGGCGCCGATCGGATCCTTGTCGGCGGCCAAACCGCTGACCAGCCGCTGCAGTTCCTCGAGTGTGGTGGCGAACTGCTGATCGCGGTCATCGATCGTGGCGAGCACGGTCTTCAGATTCTCGATCACGCTGCCGATCAACGCATCTCGATCGGCGAGGGTTTTGGCGAACGATCCGGAACTGTTCAGCAGCGCGACGAGCGTGCCGCCCTGGCCCTGGAAAACCTGGAGCAGCGCCTCGGTCAGATCGTTGACCTGAGCCGGATCGAGGCCGCGCAGCAGCGGTTTGAAGCCACCGAGCAACATATCCAGATCGAGTGCGGGCGAGGTCCGATCGAGGCCGATGGTGCTGCCCTTGGACATCACCTTCGCGGAGCCAGGCCCCTCCAGCAGTTCGAGATACCGGTCCCCGACCAGGTTTTCGTAGCGGATGGTCGCCTTGGTGCTGGTGTAGATCCGGTACCTGCTGTCCACATCGAAATCGACGTGGGCGAGATTGTCCTTGCCGACATGCACACCGGTCACCGAACCCACCGGCACACCGGCGATTCGAACCTTCGCACCGTCCAACATGCCGGAGGAGTTGGTGAAGACCGCGTGATAGCCGGTCTCTCTGGCGAAGCGCATCTGGCTGAACACCACCACCAGTCCGGCCAATACCAGGGCCATCACCAGCGTGAAGATCGTCAGCTTGACCGTTGTCGCACGGGGTTTGATGCTCACAGCTGCCCCACCCCCGGCAATCCGGCGAACAGCAGCTGGAACACCTTGGGCCCGTTCAGATGCGCCGTCGTCGACGGCGTCCACACGTGCCCCTCGGAGGTATCGGTGACCACGAAGTTCGCGTGGCTGTCCGGCACCCGGTCCAGCACGCCCTCGCAGTGCGGCCCACCGGTGGCATTCACCTTCGGCAGATCCTGCGGGTACTGGTAGGCGTCGGCGCCCGGCATGAAACTCGCGTTCAGCGGCACCGCGTCGAACCGTCCGCCGAAGATGTCCTCACCGATCGGGAGCACATTGGCCAGGCCGACGACCAGGCAGTACAGCGCGGGCTTGTAGTCGTTGAGCAGCTGGGTGGTCGGACGCAGCAGGTCCAGCGCCGTCACCAGCGGCTGTTCGTTCTCGTGCAGCACCGAGCCGGTGGTATCGGCCAATCCGATGAGGTTGGCCAGCATCGCATCGACGTTCTCCTGCTCCTCGACGAGCGTTTTGGCCGTCACCGTCGCGTTATCGGTGGTGCGCAGCAGATCCGGCACGGTGTCGGCATACAGATTGGTGACACCGGTCGAAGAGACCAGATCCCGTTGCAGCGCGGGCAGACTCGGATTGATATCGCGCAGGTAGGCATCGCTGCGGGCGAGCAGATCACCGAGCTTCTCACCGCGCCCCTGTAGCGCGGTGCCCAGCGCCGACAGTGTGGCATTGAGCTTTTCGGGCTCGATCTTCTGCAGCACATCGGTCAGATGCTGGAACAGCGTATTGAATTCGACGGTCACCGATTCGGCCGTCACGGTCGATCCCGGCTTCAGCGGGGCCGACGAAGCCTGGTCCGGCGCAGTGAAATTGATGTACTTGGCGCCGAATACGGTGGTGGACTTGATATCCACGGTCGCATTGGACGGAACCATCTTCAGCAGTTCGGGATCCATCGCCAGCGTCAGCTTCGCACCGTCGGCGGTCTGCTCGATCTCCGAGACCCGACCGATCTCCACACCGCGGATCTTCACCTTGGCGTCGGGATCGAGCACCAGGCCGCTGCGCGGCGCGTCCACCGTGACGGTCACCGTCTTGGTGAATCCGCCGAAGAACATGACCATCGCGATGGACACGACCGCGACCAGCGCGATCACCATGCCGAGCCCGGCGAGCTTGAGCCCGAGCCCGCCGCGCAGTGCCACGGCCCAGGCTGAAGTGTTTGGGCCGCTTCCCGATTGCTTCGTTGCCATACCGCTCTACCCGGAGAGATGGAAGTTGCCGGAGGTGCCGTAGATGGCCAGCGAGATCAGCAGTGTCACCGTGACCACCGCGACCAGGGAGGCCCGCACCGCATTGCCGACCGCGATCCCGACGCCGACCGGTCCGCCCGCGGCGTTGTAGCCGTAGTAGGTGTGAATCATCATGACCGCCAAGGCCATGAAGATCGCCTGGGCGAAGGACCAGAGGATGTCGCTGGGGATCAGGAAGGTGGAGAAGTAGTGGTCGTAGACGCCCGCCGACTGCCCGTAGATGACCACGGTGGCGAATCGGCTGGCGATGAACGAACAGATCACCGCGAGCGCGTACAGCGGCACGATCGCGATCATGCCCGCGAGCACCCGGGTGCCCACCAGATACGGCACCGGCCGGATCGCCATGGATTCGAGCGCGTCGATCTCCTCGGCCACCCGCATGGCGCCCAGCTGCGCGGTCGAACCCGCGCCGATGGTTGCGGCCAAACCGATTCCGGAGATCACCGGCGCCGCGATGCGCACATTGATGAATGCCGCGAAGAAGCCCGTCAGCGCCTCGACGCCGATATTGCCGAGCGAACTGTAACCCTGCACCGCGATGGTGCCACCGGTGAACAGCGTGAGAAATCCGACGATGACCACCGTGCCGCCGATAACCGCCAAAGCGCCTGTGCCCATGCTGATTTCGGCGATCAAACGAATGGTCTCGGTGCGATAGTAGATCAGTGCGCGTGGGATGGAACCGATTGTCTGCGCATAGAACACCGCATGTTTACCCAGCGAATCGAGCGAGTTCGAAAAGCGACGCACTCGTCGCACGGTACGCGGGAAGCGGGATTGGATTACGAATGCCATCGCCTCACCGCGCCGCGAACTTGATACCGACGGCGGTGACCACAACATTCACCACGAACAAGGCCATAAAGGCGAAGACGACGGTCTGATTCACCGCATCACCGACACTCTTGGGACCACCTTTGACATTCAGGCCGAGATAACAGGCCACCAGTCCGGCGATCAGCCCGAACAATCCGGCCTTCACTTCGGAGATGACCAGCTCGGGCAGATGGGTGAGCAGCGTGATGCCATTGACGAAAGCGCCGGGATTCACGTCCTGCAGCAGCACCGAGAACAGGAAGCCGCCGACGATGCCGATGGTGCACACCAGGCCGTTCAACATCAATGCCACGAACATCGAGGCCAGCACGCGCGGCACCACCAGCCGCTGCACCGGGTCGATACCGAGTACGCGCATCGCATCGATCTCTTCGCGAATGGTTCGAGCCCCGAGATCCGCGCAGATCGCGGTGGCGCCTGCGCCCGCCACGATCAATACGGTGACAATCGGCCCGACCTGGGTGACCGCACCGAATGCCGCACCGGCGCCGCTGAGATCCGCGGCGCCGATCTCGCGCAGCAGAATGTTGAGCGTGAAGCTCACCAGCACGGTGAACGGAATCGCCACCAGCAGTGTCGGAATGATCGAAACGCGTGCGATGAACCAGGCCTGATCAATGAACTCGCGCCCTTGGAACGGACGTCGAATGCTGGCCCGCGCGACGTCGGCAACGAGTTCGAAGAATCCGCCGACTGCCCGCAATGGCACAGCAAGGACCTCGTTCATGCACGATCCTCCTTGCTCATCCTGCTGATTCTGCTCATCGCACGATGGCCCGCCCTGGCCACATCGCCGCAACGATTAGAACATGTTCACATTGCTGTAGGAAGCTTTTTGGCATATTTGAACTGCCATTTTTCTCAAATTCGGCCCATGAATTTGTAACAGGTGTCATTTGAGGGTGGCCTAACCTTCGTGAGGCGTTACGCACCGTCGACTCCCATGTCTACCAAGTGCCGCACCGGTGATCAACAACTGGACGAGCGATCAGCTGGTTTTCGATGGCACCCGCCATCACAGTGTCAGTTGTCCAGATCGATCAAAGAAGACGCTGAAAACGTACGCCCTGTGGGCCGCTGCGCGAAGTAACCGCCGAGCGTGGCGGCGAGATCATTTACCGACCAGTGATCATCGGCGGCATCGAAGCGCTCCTCGACGACCGGCGCGGCCATCAAGGCGACCATCGGCCCGTACACCACGAACAGTTGGCCGTTGACCGCGTCGGCGGCGGGCGAAGCGAGATATGCGACCAAGCGCGCCACATGATCCGGCGAGAGCGGATCGATGCCGCCCTCCGGCGCCGCGCTGAAGACCGCCTCGGTCATCGCGGTGCGCGCCCGCGGCGCAATCGCATTGGCGCGCACGCCGAATCGGGACAGACCGCGCGCGGCGGAGAGCGTCAGCGCGGTGATACCCGCCTTGGCCGCACCGTAGTTGGCCTGCCCCTCCGGGCCGAGCAGGCCCGCCTCGGAAGAGGTGTTGACGAGCCTGCCGTAGATCGGCGCGCCCGCCGCCTTGGACTTGGCCCGCCAGTAGGCGCCCGCATTACGAGTCAATAGGAAATGGCCGCGCAGATGCACCGCGACCACCGCGTCGAAATCCTCGTCGGACATGTTGAACAGCATGCGGTCGCGGGTGATGCCCGCATTGTTCACCACGATGTCGACGCTGCCGAAAGCTTCCTCGGCGGTGCTGATGAGCGCATCGGCGGTCGACCGCTCGGCAATGCTGCCCGCGACGAACTCGGCCTTGGCGCCGAGCGCACGGATATCGGCGAGGGTCTCGGCCACCGCATCCGACTCCGTCAGGTCGTTGACCACCACCGACGCGCCCGCCCCCGCCAAGGCCAGCGCCTCGGCGCGCCCCAGTCCGGCGCCGCCACCGGTAACGATGGCCACCCGCCCAGCAAGGCTCACATCCGTGTTGTCTACATCACTCACGGCTGCACCTCGCTGCGCTCGGTTCCGCCGTGTGTGATACACGCTGTGTCTTCGGTTCGTTCGCTGCGCTCACTCACGGGCCGACTCTAGAACGTGTTCCTATCTGACGGCAAGCGCCGGCTACTGCAACTTCAGCGCCGCCTTCGGACACTGGGCCACCGCGTCTTCGACATCGGCGAGCCGATCCTCAGGTACGTCGGCTTCCACGATGTGCAGCACATCCTCGTCATCGAGTTCGAACACGTCGGGGGCGATTCCGACACAGATTCCGTTGGCCTCACACTGATCCAGATCGACCGTGACCTTCATGGGAACTCCTTAAACGCGACTCTGGTCGAAGCCTAACAACACCAGGTCATATCGGGTACCGCCATTGTGCGGATTCGGTAGCAATACTGGAACATGTTTCAGTTCGTATGCAATGATCGGTTGACCGACACCGAACGAAGGCTGAACTATTCCCACCCCGCCGACTCCGCAAGCTCCGTCGGCTGACCATCCCCCAAGAGGTATTGCCATGCGCATTGCGTACACGCCGCAGCAGGAAGAGCTCCGCGCGGAGCTGCGCGACTACTTCGCGCGGCTGATCACCCCGGAGCGCCGAGCCGCGCTGAGCGCGACCACCGGCGAGTACGGCCACGGCAACGTCTACCGCGAGGTGGTCCAGGAAATGGGCCGCGACGGCTGGCTCACCCTGGCCTGGCCCAAGGAGTTCGGCGGCCAGGACCGCCCGACCATGGACCAGCTGATCTTCACCGATGAGGCGGCCATCGCCGGTGCGCCGGTGCCCTTCCTCACCATCAATTCGGTGGCGCCGACGATCATGCACTACGGCAGCGAGGAGCAGAAGAAGTTCTTCCTGCCCAAGATCGCCGCGGGCGAACTGCACTTCTCCATCGGCTATTCGGAACCGGGCGCGGGCACCGACCTGGCCAGCCTGCGCACCACCGCCGTGCGCGACGGCGACGACTACGTGATCAACGGCCAGAAGATGTGGACCAGCCTGATCGCGTACGCCGACTATGTCTGGCTCGCGGTCCGCACCGATCCGACTGCCAAGAAGCACAAGGGCATCAGCATGCTCATCGTGCCGACCACTGCCGAGGGCTTCTCCTGGACCCCGGTGCACACCATGGCCGGACCGGATACCAGCGCCACCTACTACCAGGACGTCCGGGTGCCGACCAGTTCGCTGGTCGGCCAGGAGAACGGCGGCTGGGCGCTGATCACCAATCAACTCAACCACGAACGCGTCGCGCTCACCTCGGCCGGACCGCTCATGGTCGCGCTGAACCAGACCACCGAATGGGCACGCAACACCAAGGCAGGCGACGGTTCCCGGGTCATCGATCAGGAATGGGTGCGGCTCAATCTGGCCAGGGTGCAGGCCAAGGTCGAATATCTGAAGCTGCTGAACTGGGAGATCGCCAGCCGCGCCGATGCGGGCGGGGATGCCGCACCGCGGCCGTGGGACGCCTCGACCTGCAAGGTCTACGGCACCGAACTGTCCACCGAGGCCTACCGGCTGCTGATGGAAATCCTCGGCCCGCAGGCCTATCTGCGTCAGGATTCGCCCGGCGCCGAGCTGCGCGGACGGTTGGAGCGGTTCCACCGCGCCGCGCTGATCCTCACCTTCGGTGGCGGCACCAACGAGGTCCAGCGCGACATCATCGCCATGACCGCGCTGAAGCAACCCGCCGCCGCGCGCTGAGCTGTATTCGATCGCGGCGCTCCCGGGGCCCCACGTGGTCACGCAAGCTACCGCCTCCGGGCCCGTCGCTCGCACCGCAGAAAGCAGGTAGACACCATGGATTTCACACCCACCGAAGCTCAGCTCGATCTGACCCGCCTGACCGCCGAGGTCTGCGCCAAATTGGTCACCGCGGACCGGATCCGCGAACTCGATGCCGAGGGCCGCTTCGACGGCCCACTGTGGCAGTCGCTCGCGGAGACCGGCGTTTTGGCCGCCGCACTGCCGGAGTCGGTGGGCGGCGGCGATTTCGGCGCGCTCGAGCAGAGTTCCGTGCTGCGTGAACTCGGCAAGCACGTCGCCGCGGTCCCGTACCTGTGGTCGATCGTGGTTGGCGCGGGTGCGCTCGCGCGTTTCGGCTCGGACGCTCAACAGGATTGGGCACGCCAGGCGGGCGAGGGCAGCATCATCCTCACCGCCGGGCTCGCCGAGGAGCACAACTGGGAGCCGACCAAACCGACCACCGTTGCGCACGAGGCCGACGGCACCTGGCGACTCACCGGCGCGAAGACCACGGTGCCCTACGCCGATCGTGCGGCCCGAATCCTGGTCCCCGCCACGGTTTCCGGAGCTCCCGCACTGTTCCTGGTGGATCCCACCGATGCGACGGTGAACCTGACCGCACAGCGCGTGGTCGACTTCAGCGCCGAGTTCGGCGTCGAATTCCATGACACCCCGGCCGAATTGGTCGCGACGGTCGACTCCGGTGCGGAAATCCTGGACTGGATCCTGACCCGCGCCTGGCTCGGCCTGAGCGCACAGCAATTGGGCACCCTGGAGCGCGCACTCGAGCTGGTCGCCGAATATGCCCGCGAGCGTGAGCAATTCGGCAAGGCGGTCGGCAGCTTCCAGGCCGTAGCGCAGCGCCTCGCCGATGCCTACATCGACGTTCAGGGGCTGCGGCTGGCGGTCACCCAGGCGGCCTGGCGGGTTTCCGAGGATCTTGCCAGCGCGGAAGCCGTACACACAGCCAAGTTCTGGGCCGCCGATGCCGGACACCGAGTGGCGCACACCGTGGTTCACGTGCACGGCGGCGTCGGCATCGACCGCGACCACATCGTGCACAACTACTTCACCGCCGCGAAGCACAATGAATTCGCACTGGGCGGGGCCACCGATCACCTGCGGGCCATCGGCTCTCTGCTCGCGGAAACTCCTGCCTGACCCAGGAATCCGCGCCTCGAATCGGCCCGCCGGACCTGCCACCGGCGGGCCGATTGTGCGCTGACATGCTCACCGGCTGTGAAAGCTCAGGCCAGCCGCTGGTACACGACTCGGTGCGGAAACGTTGGACAGGGACGCCCGCGTGAGGCGGGAGCAACGAGGTATCAATCAGGCGTTGAACTCGCCACGAGTTGCAGCAGCCATGAAGGCCGACCACTCGGCCGAGGAGAACGTCAGTGCCGGACCGGATGGGTTCTTCGAATCGCGAACGCCGACACGGTCGTTCGAGAGGAACGCGACTTCGACACAAGCCTTGTCACCGCCACTGCGGCTGCTCTTGAACCACTTCGCGTTCGAAAGATCGACCATCAGGACCCGTACTCCTTCGCCATCTGCCTCAAGAGAGCTCGGCTGGCGGGTACATCCATCGCACTGCGCCGCAGACCCTCGTACGCCTCATGGTATCGCTGAAGAGCGCTTGGTTTTGCAAGATACAAATCCCCGGTAACCGATTCCGTATAGACAACCGGCGGCTCGATCACCTGCCCCCGGCGATCCTCACCGAATTCGAGGATGATGAACGGGCCGACCGCGACACCCAACGGGATTCCCGCACTGAACGGGAGGATCTGCACGTTCACATTGGGGCGTCACCCCATCTCTGCCAGGTACCTCATCTGAGTTGCCATCACTTTCGGCCCGCCGACCATGCACCGCAGAACCGACTCTTTCAGGATGACATCGAGCTTCGCTGGCTGATACTTGCGCGTGATTCTGGCTTGTCGGCGCATTCGCAACTGCACCCTGCGCGCGTGCTCTTCCGGACCGTCATCCGGGTACACGGACCGGATCAGCACGCTCGCATAGGCAGGGGTCTGCAACAAACCGTGTACAAGTTCGGGCTCGTAAGTTGTCAGGCGCTGCGCCGACGCCTCCAGCCCGACGAAGTAGTCGAAGTTCGCCGGTATCAGATCATCGTACTCACACCACCAGCTCAGTTCATTGCCTTGTGCCGCAAGACCTTTCATCGCAGCAGTATGGATCGCGTCGAACTCGTAGATCTTGCACAGCGCGTCGAGGTCCACCTCGCGCAGATTCGCAACCACCCCCTTCTCGATGCGCTGCAACGTGCTGGCGCTGCGCTCCAATAACCCTGCCGCCTGCTGAAGCGAGAGCCCGCACCCTTGCCTCCCATCGCGCAGATACTTCCCCAGCTGCCGCCGCGCCAGCGTCGACCCGTCCATCGATCCGTCCTCCGACATGCCCGCCTCCCTGCAGGTTTCGCGTTGTACGGCCCAGCACACCACGCCGCAATCCCACCTGGACCCAACATGACGAATTCTCATGCAATCAGCGCATAACCCCAGGAAGTGTTGCATCCCACAGCGATTCACAACCCGACTCGCCCCACGCAATCACGTTCGCCGTGCACCGCGTGCCGACTCGCTCGGCCGAGCTTGACGTCGGGCTGTGGCGACTATCACCCGTCACGGCACCACACGACTCGAACCCCCAGGATCGATCCCATTCGTAGTGTTTGTGCGTCCTAATGGAACCGATCATCCGATTCATGCGTCCAGTACTTTGGGCGAACGAGCAGAGAGGAGGGGCTGTCGATGGACGTGGACACTCTGCCACGAGTTTCACCTGCCGGACACAAACCAACGGCATCCGGCATGAAGCGTGTTCGTCCACAAGGGCTTTCACCTGCTAAAGCACGCCAGCTGCTCCGTTTGACAATGCGAACTATGCCAGACAGTGTGGTGGCGTCCGCCTCATGGCGGAGCTAGCGCAAATGGGGGTTTGATGCAGATTCCAGAGAAGACAACGCTGTCCGCGTTGACGGCCAGCGGTTACCGCGAGGTGCGATGATGGCCGGAGGGTTTTACAACCACTACGACGACCCCGACGAATTCTGGGACGAAGAACCCCTTGAACCGAAGCCCAAAACCTCTCCTGCGGTGCCAACTCCACACCATCCTCTGAGCCCGCCTCCTTCGCTAAGTCCGGCTCCACCGGCAACGCCCGCTCGTCCCGACACCCCACCTCACCCATTCAACCCGCCTCCTCTTGCTGCTCCCGGAGATCCCGATCTTTCGCAGACATCGAGTTTGCGCGGGTCGCCTGTTTCAACCTCCGATACCACGCCTCCGCGAACACCAGATTCAGGAGGACTCGACAAGCTACTTAACGACCTTGCCCAGTTCCACGGGTATACGCAGGCAATATCAGGTCTGATGCAAGAGGTCTTCACCGCCGGGCCGACCCACGTCACAGGTCGCGATACCACGGGGGCAGTGGAGGTCATTCTCACGGGCACAGGAGAACTCGCTCGAATTATCGTATCGGACAACTGGCAACGATACCTCGATCCAAGTGGTATCGGCACAGCCGTTGTCAACGCTGTCCAGGACGCCGAACAGAAGCGCTTCGAATCGACCTGCACCACCGCCGTCGAAAACGGCACTATCGACAGACTCGAAACATTAAGTATGAACGATGTCGTACCGACCAAGTTCACCCCACCAGAACCTACCCCCTCCTCGGCAGTCGGCACCGAGCAACTGCTGGAGGCAGCACTTCGAATGCTGAACAGCAATCCCAACGAAGCGAAGTCCGGCGAATTCGTGGGCACGATCGGTTCAGAGGACGAACTCTATGCGTCGATCACGTTGAGCAAAAACAGTATTGTCGACTGCATCATCCGCATTCCATGGGGAATGGAGGCCGGAGGCGGCTCGATTGCGTGGGCAGTCCAGGAATCATATGACCAGGCCCATCGTCGGCGGCTCGCAACTGGAAATGACAGTGCCGCAAGCACCTTCGGCACGATGGCCAACGACGCGATCCAAACCCTTGCCAACATGCAGATTCGATCACCTGAGGAGAAATGGTGAGCACCACTGCACAGGAGTTCAAGGTTGCCCAATGCCCCGCGAGCCGACTCAGATGTTCCGGCAGGCAAGCCAACTCGACGATAACTAGCTACATCATCAGTGATGGGACTCTACTGAACATGCAAAATCAATCGACAGGGGGACCCAGTGGGTGCTGATCCGCAGAAACTCAAGGTTGCCACTGGCTCATTGCGTACCGACGCAGGTGTTTGGGACGGCAAGTCAACGGCCATGTCGGATCTCAAGACAAAGATACAGACTCTGACGTTCACCCACCTTGAAGCGGGATTGTTCCAGGTAATCGTCAGCGCGAACGACAAACTCGTCACCGACTTGTCCAGCCGATCAGACGAAGCTTCCCAACGCTTCACGGAGGTGGCCAACGTGCTGCGTGTTTGCGCTGATACTTATGAGGCCGAGGACGCAGCTGGCAAGCATCGCATCGACAATATCTGGTAAACCAGGAAGCTGACAATGAGTTTTGACGTTTCTCAATACAATTCGGTTCTCGATGGGTTGGACAAGTTTTTCGACAAGGTTGACAACGCAATTAGAAGCGATGTCCCGAACGCGAAGGACGATGCCCTCGATCTCCCTTACGTGAGACTACTTCCCTCACTTCAGCGGGTTATCAAGGCTTGCGCAGACAAAATCATCGAGATTTGCAAATGGATATGGGAAAAGATTAAAGAAATATACCATGGAGTACGCGCACCGTACGAAATGTACCTGCGAAGCAAGGACTGGGCAGACGTGCGGGATGTCGCAACTGCGGTCAAGCAGGGGCTCGACCCCAACAATGTGCAAGCACTTCGAAACTGGGAAGGTGCTGCGCGGCTGTCGTATATGCAGACGTGCACTAGCCAGAGTACCGCCGCAGGAACATTTTCCGACATCGCCGAGAAAGCGAGGAGTGCGATGATGGATTCCGCAGTGGGAGGCCTCGCTTTCTATGCCGGGATACTGGCGATATGTGCTGAATTCCTGCTCGGTCTCGCCAGGGCGATCGGCGAGCTACTCTCCGGCGTTGGCGCAGGTATCAGCATCGCCGATATTGCCGCGACGGCCGGTATCTCCACAGCAGCGATTTGGTCTGCAGTCACCCTGGTGACTACCTTTGCCGGAACACAGGCAAAAGCATTTGGTGAGCTCGATAGGGGCTTCCCTGACGGGAAGTGGCCCGACTCCCAGGCATCGAGTTTTAGTGATGCATCGGTTGACGGGGACAACAAATCTGGTTGGAAGATCACCTAATCGTGTCCGATGAAGAGACCCAGAGCAGGACTAAATGGGAACGACGAGTTCGCCTCTTCGGGCTCGTTGCTGTAGCTGCCCCGCCCACCCTGATCGGGTGCGGACTCATGTTCACGTTCGTCGGCGATTGGGCGGGAGTCGGTATCGTCCAGCGAGTTGCGATCGGGTCAGCATTGGCAGTGATGCTGATTGCGATCGCAATCAGCCGACGAGAGCCACCTGAGGGGCGACTCCTAGTCGTAGTTCGCAGCGCGTTCTTCACCGTATATGCCGCAGTGGCGGCAGCAGCGGTTCTCATTTTCCTAGACGAGAACGGGGAAATCTTGGCAATCCCGATCTACTTAGCGCTGATCTTTTCTCTCCACGCTTTATATGAACGCTGTGTCCAACGGTTCGAAGCGTTCGGTAAGCAATAAAATCATGGAAGAACGGAAGCGTCAGTCGAATCAGTGGCCCGTCCCGCTGCCGTTCTTGGGTCTGCGTGGCCTTATGGCATTCACCGGCCTTCGAGATACGTTGGGAGTGGGGAATGGGGAATGTTGGAGCTGTCACGCTCTCGACCGTCCCCCTTGTGCAGCTTCTACTCATCATTCGAGGTAGCAGTACGTAGTACCCACATTACGTATGCGTCGTGACAAGGAGGCCGACATGCTGCTCAACAGCAAGGGGCAGGTGACCATCCCGGCGAATCTACGCGCTGAGCACAATCTGTGTGAAGGCGATGACGTGGAGGTCGTGAGCGCCGAAGGCGCGTCGACCAAGGGGCAGTGCCTCGTTCGTCGGCTGCATGGCACCGCACTTAGCCGGGATGTCGACGGTATGACCACCGACGAGATCATGCACCTGCTCCGTGGCGAGTAGCCCACGCCCATCAATGAACCGGTCGTCCTGATCGATTCATGCGTACTACTCGACGTCATGACCAACGATGCGAACTGGGCCGAATGCTCGTCACAGCGTCGAGTGCGGCGAGAAGCGCTCCCCCGATGCCTCACCTGTTGTCGATCCCCGATCTACTTTATGCAGGTCGCTTCGCCCATGCTTTGCACGCACGCTGAGTCCGACGGATTGAATCGCTCGCCAAGTAATTAGCCTTTTCACCCCTGCACTGAGAGCCGTTGTCGCAGTGGTTGACCGGAGTGAGCGGATGCCGCTACCCGGCCGCGAGGTCCTCGACCAGTCCGACGAACAGTTGACGCGTCGCCTCGGGCAATGTGGTGCGGAATCGTTGAACGTGAACCTCGAACGGCTTGCCCGTCTTGCGATTCCGGAGCCGAATGGTTGGGTCCCGGCGGCCGACGTAAACCCGGCCGGTGTTCCACAGACGGTGGAAGTCGGGGTGTGCGCCCAACTCTCGCAGGAGCAGCTTTACATCGGCTCGGTCGCCCGCCCGGCCTGCGTAGCCGCGGAAGCGACCGACCATCAGATCGGCCTCGCGTTCCCACTCCTCGATCACCAGCCGCGCCCGCGGATCGGTGAACATCCACCGCAGCACATTTCCGTTGGGGTGCAGGCCGGGAAATGCCGCGTCGAAGGCCGCATTGCATTCGAGGACGCGCCAGCCGTCGTCCAGGGCGGCCGCCAGATGCGGCGTCAAGGCGTCGAGCGTCTCGCGGATGGGCGGACCGGAATGTTGCGATCCACGGTCGGTTAACCTTTGCTGCGCAAGGTGATACAGATGGATGCGCTCGTCCGGATCCAGTGCGAAGACCTCGGCGAGCGCATCGAGAATCGATGGGCTCGGATTGAACGCACCGCCCTGCTCGATCTTGGCGAGATAGCCGACGCTGGAGTGGATCGCCTCGGCCAGCTGCTGTCGGCTCAGGCCGCCCGGATGTGCCGCGGTCGGCCGCTGCCGCCGCATCCGCACGAATTCGGCGAGCGTCGGCACCTGTAGTTCATCCATGTTCCTCCTTCGGGTCGCCGCCCATGGATGACGTTATGCCTTGCCGCTCAATCCTTCTGGACCAATTCGCCACCAGCGACCTCGATGAGCGCGCGGGCCGCGCGATTGATCCGCTCGGCGGCATCGTCGAGATCCGGCTGTCCGGCATCGAGCCAGGCGATCACCGCATCCAGGATGAAGGTGGGGATGACCTGCGCGGCCCAGTCCTGCCACGGCCCCGCAGGCACGGCATCGGTGAGATACCGCTGCGCGATCATCGTCGAATAGCTGCGGACCATATCGATGACATCGCGGAATTCGGGCTCACGCACGGCGTGCCGGAACAGCAGCCGAAAGGCGTCGGGATCCGCGGCGGCTGCCCGCAGTAGCGCGGAAATGCTTGTGCCGTCCAGCTTTTCGGTGCCGACGGCGTCGCCGAGCCTGGTGTATGCCCGTTCCAGCACGGCCCGGTACAGATCGGCTTTCGAGGCGAAGTGCCGGTAGAGGATGACGTGCGTAATGCCGGCCTCGGCAGCGATATCGGGCAGGCCAGTCCCGGTGAATCCGTTGCGGGCCACCGCGCGGGTGGCCGCGGCGAGGATCTGCTCGCGCCGCTGGGCACGCGGCATGCGCCGGACGGGTTGCGCCGAAGTCTCGGCGGGCGTTGGGCTTTCGGGCACGACATCACCTCCTTGTTCAAGTGGAATAGTACAAGCAATTATGTTTAAGCTTGCTTGTACAAGAGCTTGTTAGCAAGGAGTGAGCCATGACCACCGACTCATCGGAACTCGCATGCCCCTTCACCGGAACCGACGCCGCACCCAGCTCGATCAGCCGCGTCCGCACGGCGACGGGCGACGAGGCCTGGAAGGTCTGCGGCTATCACAAGGTGAAAGAGCTGTTCACCGATGTACGTCTGGGCCGTTCCCATCCGACGCCGGAGACGGCGGCACGGTCGTCGGAGTCGGTGTTCTTCGGCCGCCCGTTCGGGAACTTCGAGACCGAACCCGCCGATAACGCGCGCATGCGCGGACTGTTGAATCCGCTGTTCTCGGCCAAGCGGATGCGCGAGCTCACGCCGCGGGTGGCCGCGTTCACCACGCAGCTGCTCGACGATATGGCCGAAAAGGGCTCGCCCGCCGACCTGCACAAGGCCTTCGCCGAACCGCTGCCGCTGCTGGTCATCAGCGAACTACTCGGTGTCCCCTACGAGGATCGCGCGCAGTTCCGGATCTGGAGCGAGGCGCTGTTCGACACCAGCGACGGCGCGAAGTCGGGACAGGCCGGAGCCGAATGGTTCCTGTACTGCAAGTCGCTGGTCGAACGGCTGCGCCGGGAACCGGGCGAGGGCGTGATCGCCAAGCTGTGCGAGGTGCCGGACCTGGCCGACGATGCCATCGCGACGCTGGCCATGGGCTTGCTCTTGGCGGGGCACGAGACCACTGTCGTCGAAATCGGCCTGTGCACCGTGCAATTGCTGCGGAATCCGGCGCAGTGGCAGCAGCTGGTCGACCAGCCGGAGCTGGTGCCCGCCGCGATCGAGGAACTGCTGCGCGTACACGATTCCACCGCCTTCGCCCGCTATGCGCGCACCGATATGGAGATCGACGGCGTCACCGTCCGAACGGGCGATCTGGTGCTGCTGGACGTCGATTCGGCCAACCACGATCCGGAGATTTTCACCAATGCGCGCCAACTCGACGTGACCCGGGCGGAGGGGCAGCATCTGGCGTTCGGCTACGGCCTGCACTACTGCACCGGTGCGCCGCTGGCTCGCATCGAATTGCAGGTCGCCTTCGGTCAGCTGATATCTCGCTTCCCGACACTGCATCTGACCGTCGACCCGGACGAGTTGCAGGTGCGCGAGAACGTTGTCACCAAGGGCCTGACCTCGTTGCCCGTCGCATGGTGAACGCGATAGTGGTCGGCACCGCGATCGCCTGCGCGTTCGTCGGCTTGATTCCGGTTTCGGCAGCGGCCGAATCGGTTTCGTGCAAAACAGCCACCGCGACGATCGCGGCGGCCGCGGTCGTTCGGGATGAGGACTGGGCCGAGGGTCTGGCCTATGACGCGCGCGGTGACCTGTGGGTCTCGCGGGTGCGACGCAACGAAGTGGTTCGTTATGACCCGTCCGGCCGCGTTACCGCCAGGGTCGCGGTCGCCTATCCCGGTGCGGTGAAACTCGGCCCAGACCAGCTGATCTACGTGACGTACGGGAACTTCCCGACCAATCTGGTACCCGGTGCAAAGGGTGGCGGCGTTGTCCGCATTGATCCCACAGCCGAGATGCCGCAGGCCGATATCTTCGCCTCCGGTCTGGGCATGGCCAATGGCGCCGCATTCGATACCGCGGGAAACCTTTTCGTCGCCGACACCTCGACCGGCGTTGTCCGGATCCGGCCGGACGGCAGCGTCGACACCGAATGGTCCGACCGAGCAAAGCATTTCGGTGTCGACGGCATTCTGGTCGACGGTGACGCGCTCTACGTCACGCTGTATCTCAGCCCGAACGGCCGCATCCTGCGCATCCCGCTCGACGATCCCTCGCATGCCACCGTCATCGCGGATCTGGCCGCCGGACCCGGCGCGCCACCGCTGCCCGACGATCTCGCCATCGGTCCGGACGGCATGCTCTACGACGCCACCACCTCGGGCCGGCTCGTGCGCATCAATCCGGCGGATCACTCGACGTGCACCGTCCTGACGGGTGAGCCGATGACCTCGATCGCCGTATCCCGAAGCACCGAAAGGGAATTCCTGGTCGGCACCGCCAGCGGCAATCTGCTGCGGGTGCGCTTGCCCGAATGAGTCCGAACCGAGAACTACGTAAGGAGTGACCGTGGACATGGGCTGCCCCGTCACGGGTGACACCATCCAACGGACGCGCACCGCGCTCGGCCATGAAGGCTGGTTGGCCACCAGCTACGCGCAGGTGCGGACATTATTCGCCGATCCGCGCCTAGGCCGCGCGCATCCAACGCCGGAAACCGCTGCGCGGGCCTCGGATTCGATGTTCTTCGGCGGCCCGCTCGGCAATTTCGAGACCGAACCCGCCGATCAGGCCCGACTGCGCGAATTGGTGGTGCCGTTCTTCTCGCCGCGCCGGATGCGCGATTTGCGGCCCAGGGTGGAAGAACTCACCACGCGGTTGTTCGACGAGATGTCCGCGCAGGGCTCCCCCGCCGACCTGCACACCGCCGTGGCGCTGCCGCTGCCGCTATTGGTCATCTGCGAACTGCTCGGTGTGCCCTACGCCGACCGCGATCGGTTCCGCGCCTGGACCGAGGCCCTCGGCGAGCAGCAGGACGCCGCGAAGGTGCAGCAGGGTGTCGCCGGATTGTTCGAGTACTTCATGGCATTGGTCCAACGCAAACGGCACGACCAGACCGATGATGTGCTGTCGCATCTGTGCGCCCGAGACGATCTGTCCGATCAGGGCATTGCCACGCTCGGCCTCGGTCTATTGTTCGGCGGCCACGAGACCACGGTGGTCCAGATCGGGGTCGGCGCTAAACGGCTACTGGAAAACCTCGACCAATGGCAGACCCTGGTCGACAACCCCGAACTGGTGCCGACCGCGATCGAAGAACTCCTGCGGACGGCGGATGCCACCCAGATGCCCCGCTATGCGCGCACCGATATGGAGATCGACGGAAACGAGGTGCACACCGGCGATCTCGTCCTGCTGGATCTGACCGCGGCAAACCACGATCCGACGGTCTTCACCGATCCCGACCGCGTCGACGTGACCCGAAAGGACGGCTCCCATGTGACCTTCGGCTACGGTGCGCGGCACTGCATCGGCGCACCGCTGGCCCGCATCGAATTGCACACCGTATTCACCCAATTGGTGACCCGGTTCCCGACCATGCGCCTGGCCGTCGACCCTACCGCGGTGCCGATGCGCACCAGCAGCTTCACCGGCGGTGTCGAGGAGTTGCCCGTGCTGTGGTGAAAACCGTTGGTATAACCGGTTCTTGTTAGGCTGCTCTATTTCGGGGGACGCAGTCTGACAGGAGCACGGTTATGCCCTTCGTAACCTCCGCCGGCGCGAAAGTGCACTTCGTCGACAGCGGAGGATCCGGGCCCGCGGTGGTCCTCGGGCACGCCTTCTTCATGGATCACGAAATGTTCGCGAACCAGATTGCCGCACTTGCCCCGGAATACCGCGTGATCTCGATCGATGCGCGCGGCCACGGACTGACCGAACACGACCACGGCGCATACAGTTTCTGGGATCTGGCCCGCGATGCCTGGTCGGTGGTCGACCAGCTCGGCATCGACCGGGTGGTCGTCGGTGGTGTCGGGCAGGGTGGGTTCACCGCGCTGCGCATGGCCCTGCTGTGCCCGCCGCGAGTGGATGGCCTGATCCTGCTCGGCTGTTCGGCGCAGGCCTACAGCGACGTGCAGCGGGTCGGCTATCGCCAGGTCACCGATGCCTGGATCGGCACCGGTCCGCTGACGGTGATCGCGAAGATGGTGGCGGGCTTGATCATCGGCGGTGATCGGTCCGATCATCAACCGTGGCTGGCCAAATGGTTGAGTGGTGACCGGGGACGGGTCGCCGCGGCGGCCGACTGTCTGATCAATGTGGACGACATCTCCGATCTCATCGGCGATATCACCTGCCCCGCGCTATTGGTGCGCGGCGCCTCCGATCCGGCCTTCGATCACGACGCCATCGATTTACTGACAAAGGGACTCGGTGGTCCCGCGGAATTCCACACCATCGAGGGCGCCGCGCACACACCGAATCTCACGCACGCGTGTGAAATCGATCAGCTGATGCTGCAATTCCTCGGGCGACTCGGCCGGTAGTACTACCGACCGGGGGTACTACCGGCCAGGGGGTGGCCGATGCCTGGTCCGGGGAAACTCTTGCCCACAGGGGCGCCCGCTTGATGTATTCGATACGGCGGCGCCGCCAATTCCGTTCCGGTCGAACGTGATTCACAGATACGCAGTGGGTGTCGCCATGGTGCGCCCCCGGCGCGGGTAGGACATGCAATGAGGGTTTCTTTTCTGTTCGGTGGACAGGTCAGTCTGACCGCCGAAGTCATCGATGAGTTCTGCGAGCGGTGCCCGTCCATCGCACTCGCCTACGACGAAGCCGCCGCGGTGACCGGATTATCGGTGGACCGACTGCGCGCGCGGGAATCCGCCGCGGAAATGGCGAGCGAACCGGAGGATCGGCACAGCCTCGGCGCATTGCGTCAGGCCGCATTCGCACTCGGTCTCGCCGAGGACCTGGCCGCACGCGGTTTCGAGCCGGAGGCCGCTGGTGGGCTCAGCCTGGGCGCGCTGATCAGCACCTGTGTGGCCGGAGCCGTGGAGCGGCACGAATTGTTCGGCATGCTGCATCACCGCCGGCTGGTGCCGGAATTGCCGGAAGGTGTTGCCGCACAAGGGATGGGGCTGATGTACACGCCGATCGAGGACGATCCGGCGAACTATTACGGTGCACGCCGCCCCGGTGTGCATCTGGCCGTCGACACCGGCCCGATCGATGACGTGCACCGATCATTCGTGATCTCGGGTTATCTCACGGCACTGCAAGAGATCCTGGCCGAAATCGAGGCGTCATCGGACACCCGCCAAATGTTCGTACTGGACGCGTACAAGGGCGCGTTCCATTCTCCGTTGCAACAGCATGCAGCGGATTTCATGCGCGGATTCGTCGACGATATGACCTTCCGCGATCCGAAATTCCCGGTCTGCTCACCGGTGCGGCAGCGCAGTTTGACCACCGCCGAAGATGTCCGGGATTTCGTGCTGCACAACAACTTACAGTCCGCCCGCTACGAGCCGTTGATCCAGGAAATGGATCGCATCGGCATCCGCGGTGGCCTCATCCTCGGCCCCGGCCTGCCACAGCCCGCAGATCGGCCCTTTCCGGTCGAATTGGTTGCCGAGCCGATCGATCTCGACCGGCTGCCCGAGATAGCGCAGGTGCTGGCCGAGCGGGATGTACAGAGCGTATGAAGCGTTTCACGCAACGCCGAGTGCTGGTGACGGGCGCGGGTTCCGGCATCGGCCGGGCCATCGTCTTGCGGCTGCTCGACGAGGGGGCGGAGGTGGTCGGCGTGAGCAGAACCGGCGATGGCCTCGCCAAGACCGCTCAGCTCGCCATGGATCAGGGGTCGAGCGACCGGATCACCGTCGCGTCGCTGGATATCGCGGACGAAGCGGCCGTCGAGCAGACGGTGCCCGGACTGCTAGCCGGTGGCCTGGATGTGCTGGTGAATGCCGCCGGGATCGTGCGCATGTCGCATACCCACGAGACCACCACCGAGCTGTGGAATACCGTCCTCGGCACCAATCTGACCGGAACGTTCCTGGTGACCCGGACCGCCCTGCCCGCACTACTGGAGTCCGGGCGCGGGGTGGTGGTCAATATCAGCTCTAATGCCGCGTCCTATGCCGCGCCGTATCGCGCGGCGTACGCGGCTAGCAAGGGCGGACTGGAGGCCTTCACGCGGGTGCTGGCGCTGGAGTACAGCAAGCAGAATCTGCGCGCGGTCTGCGTCTCGCCCGGCGGCATCGAGACGGCCATGACCTACAGCCTGCTCGATGTGCCACCGGATATCGATCCGGGCCTGATGAGCAAGATGGCTCCGGCCATCGGGCCGCTGCTCGGCGCACCCGAGATGGTCGCCGGCGTGGTCGCGATGGTCGCTTCCAAGGACGGCGAATTCATCACGGGCACAACGATTCACGTCGACGGTGGCGCGCACGTCTAGGCACTGATCGGCTCCGATGTCAGGTAGCGCTGGAGGGTCGGTGCGATATCGGCGATGATCTGCTCGCGCGTCAGGCCGACCACCGGCGGCAGCTCGAGCACATAGCGGCACAGCGCGAGCCCGAGCAGCTGGGTGACGATCAAACCCCCGCGGCGCTGCGCATCGGCCGGATCGCCGAAGCGCAGCACCGCGGGCAGCACCTGTTCGGCGAAGATCTGCCGAAAGCGTTGGCTCACCCCCTCATCGGTGATGGACGAGCGCAGCAAGATCACCAGCACCTTGTCATCGGCCTGGTCCTCCCAGATCGCCAAGAATCGGCGAACCAGTAACTCCCCGAGGGCATCTGGCTCGGCCGCGGCGAGATCCGGCAGGTCGAGGCGCACATCGACGGCCGCGGCGAAAAGGCCGTCCTTACTGCCGAAGTAACGCATCACCATCGACGGATCGATCGCGGCATCGGCGGCGATGGCGCGGATGGTCGCCTTGCGAAACCCCTCGGCGGCGAAGCGGGTGCGCGCCGCCGCCAGGATGGCCGCGCGGGTGGCATCGGAGCGACGTGCAGGTGGTTGATCAGGCTCGATGTTCATGCCAACAAGTGTAGGCCAACAACTGTTGACTTCCGCAAGCCGTTCGCGCTACGGTTATGCCAACAAGCGTTGGCCTACAGGTGTTGACCTAGGAGTTCCAATGAACACCACCCCGCTGCCGGAGACCACTTCCGTCGTCATCGTCGGGGCCGGTCCGGCCGGACTGACCACCGCGATCACCCTGGCCGACGCCGGTATCGACTTCGTTCTGCTGGACCGGCTCGCCGAGGGTGCGAACACCTCGCGCGCCGCGGTGGTTCACGCCAGGACCCTGGAGGTGCTGCGGGAACTGGGCATCGCCGAGGAACTCGTGGACCGCGGCATCGTGGTGCCGACCTTCCGAGTGCTGGACGGCAACCGCACACTGGCGACAGTGCCGTTCGGTGGACTGCCCACCGAGTACCCGTACACGCTGATGGTTCCGCAGGACACCACCGAGGCCGTACTGCTCGCACGGTTGCGCAAGGCGGGCGGGGATGTGCACCGGCCCTATCGGATCACCGAGG
Organism: Nocardia sp. NPDC006982; assembly: GCF_042869435.1. Taxonomy (NCBI): domain Bacteria; kingdom Bacillati; phylum Actinomycetota; class Actinomycetes; order Mycobacteriales; family Nocardiaceae; genus Nocardia; species Nocardia sp. NPDC006982. The sequence goes on from NZ_JBIAFV010000002.1 coordinate 242,339, forward strand.
TCGTCGATGAAAATGACGGCGCCACAGTCGAATACATCGACAGCGCGGGCGCGACCGGCACGATCCGCGCGGGCTATGTGGTCGGCGCGGACGGTATGCACAGCGTCGTCCGGGAGCAGGCGGGTATCGGCTTCACCGGCGACACCTACCCGGAATCCTTCGTCCTCGCCGATGTACGGATGGATTGGCCGATCGCGCGTGACGAAGTGGCACTGCACCTTTCGCCGGAGGGCGTGACGGTTGTCGCGCCGCTGCCGGACGAGAGCGATCCGAATCGGTATCGGGTCGTCGCGACCGTCGACGAGGCCCCCGAGCACCCGACCATCGAGGAAATTCAGGCCATCCTGGACACTCGCGGCCCCGGCGGCACCGTGAAAGTACGTGAGGTGCTGTGGAGCTCGCGCTTCCGGGTGCACCACCGCGTCGCGGATCACTACCGCGCGGGTCGTCTGCTGCTGGCCGGCGACGCCGCACATGTGCACAGCCCGGCAGGTGGACAAGGCATGAACACCGGCATCCAGGATGCGGCCTTCCTCGGTCCGCTGCTGGCCCGGGTCGTCAGCGGCGAGCCCGACAGCGTGCTCGACGCCTACGAAACCACCCGTCGCCCAGTGGCTCTCGACGTCGTCGCCTTCACCGATCGGATGACGAAGATGGCCACCTTGCGCCCGCTCCCGGCACGCATCGTCCGCAATACCGTTATGACGGTGGCGACCAGCATCCCCGCGGTCCGGAACAAGCTGGCATTCCGCCTCGCGGAACTCGCCAACCGATAGTCCCTGCACAAGCGGCCCGCCCGGCAAGTGCCCGGCGGGCCTTACCTATTCGCGGCCTCGATGTGACTCGTTCCGCTGGAAAAATCGACCTGACGTTCGGCATTCGACAGCGCGGTCACCACGCAGGTCCCAAAGGATCCGTGCCGATCGAACAGTGTCGCGGTGCCCACCGCGACGCCCTCCGCACTGATGTGCATATCGGCCTCGAGTCCGATTTCCGTGCCGACGGCGGGCCGCGCCAGTGCCAGTGTCAGATCGGTGTTGATGAATCCGATTCCGGCGCTGCCCCAATTGGTCATCATGCTGGTCCCCTCGCCGATCACGGTCGCACCGACGAATGCGGACGGCGTCTGCCCCTCGATCAACGGCATCGGCACCTGCCAGGTCCGTTTGCGACTGCCGTTCTGGTGTTCACCGATCCGCGTCGACCAGCCGTCGGCATGGGCATCGCTGCCCCACATCGGAGCACGGGGCAGATCCGTCGGCGGCGAGATCTCGACCGGCGGCGGCGCGGGTTGGTCCGGTCGGTTCCACAACTCTCCCGGCGGCTGTACCGACTTCTTCAAGAAGACCGCCGTCGCCCTGGCCACATCGACACCGTCCTGCATCAGCGCGGCATCCGCGACCCGGATCCGCCGCCCGTCGCGCACCGATTCGGTGACCACCTGGACCGGCTGCCTGCGCGTCGGCCGGAACAGGTCGACGGTAAGCCTGGCGGGCACGAATCCATCCTGACCGTGTTCACGTTCGAGCGCCTGCGCCAGCAGCCCACAGATGGCAGGACCGTTGATCATATCCGGCGACCAGGCACTTGCGGCGAACGGCAACGGCTCGAAGCCGAGTGCGGTCTCCTCGAAAAACCCCAGGCGAATAGCCAATTTACTTGCTGCTCGCCTCGATATGCTCGTCGGCCGGACGCTCCTCGGTTTGCGCCTTGGCCCAACGGTAATCGGGCTTGCCCGCCGGATTGCGCTTGATCTGATCGACGAACCACACGCTGCGCGGCAGCTTGTAGGGCGCGATCTCCTGGGTGAGCACCGGACGCAGTTCGTCAAGGGTGGGACGCTTGTCGCCACGACACTGCACGACCGCTGCCACCCGCTGTCCCCACCGCTCGTCCGGAACGCCGACCACGAGCGCGTCGAAGATCTCGGGGTGGATCTTGAGCGCGCCCTCGACCTCCTCCGGATAGATCTTCTCGCCGCCGCTATTGATGCTCACCGAACCGCGGCCGAGCATGGTGACGGTGCCGTCCTCCTCGACCCGGGCGTAGTCGCCGGGGATGGAGTAGCGAATTCCGTTGAACTCCTTGAACGTTGCCTTGGTCTTGGCCTCGTCCTTGTAGTAGCCGACCGGAATGTGGCCGCTGCGCGCGAGGAACCCGACCTGCCCGGAGCCCGGCGCCACCGGATTGCCCTGATCGTCGAGCACCTGGGTGGCGGCATCGATCTTCACCCGCGGACCGCCGGTGTGGTTGGCGCCCTTGGCGACAACGGCGAGACCGCCGAAGCCGGTCTCGGAGGAGCCGATGGAGTCGGTGATCATCCGGTTCGGCAGGCGTTCCAGGAACTGGTCTTTGAGCGTCGGCGAGAACAGCGCCGCACTGCTGGCGATCAGGTAGAGGCTCGAAAGGTCGTACGGCTCACCGGTTTCCGGATTGCCTTCGGCGAGCGCATCCATCATCGGCCGGGCCATGGCGTCACCGGTGATGAAAATGAGGTTGATCTTGTGCCGGTCGATGTGCTGCCACACGCCGTGTCCGGTGAACTCCGGAATCATCACGGCCTTACCGCCGTCGAACAGGCTGTGGAAGGTCGCGGTCTGCGAGCCGCCGTGGATCATCGGCGGAATCGGGAACCGCACCATCTGCGGATTGCCCGCACCGGTCTTCGCCTGATGCCATTCGTCCTCGACGTATTCGCCGGTGAGGAAGTTGATGCCGCCGCCGAGCACGCGCCACCAGTCCTCGTGCCGCCACATGACGCCCTTGGGCAGGCCGGTGGTGCCGCCGGTGTAGAGCATGAAGATGTCATCGGCCGAGCGCTCGCCGAAGTCGCGCTCACCGGAGGACTCGGCCAGCACCGTCTCGTATTCCACCGAATCGGCTGCCGTCGCAATGGTGCCGGTCGTATCGTCGTCCACGACGATGACCGTCTTCAGCAGGGGCGTATTCGGGCGAACCCCGGCCACCCGGTCGCTGTAGCGGCGCTCGTGGATCAGCGCGACCATATCCGAATTGTCGAAAATGTACTGCAACTCGTTCTCGACGTAACGGAAGTTCACGTTGATCATCACGGCGCGCGCCTTGAAGACCGCGACCATGGCCTCGACGGCCTCGACTGTATTCCGTGAATAGATGCCCACCTTGTCACCCGGTTGGACACCCTGTTGCAGCAGGTAGTTCGCGAGTTTGTTGGCCCGCTCCTCCAGCTGCGCGTAAGTCACCTCGCGGCCGTCGTCGGCCAGCGCTACGCGGTCGGGCATCAGATCGATGGCGTGTTCGACTAGGTCCGCTATGTTGTAGCTCACAGAGCTAAAAATAGAACGTGTTACTGTTTCTGACAAGGCTGAATTTGACTCACCCCGGCCCCCTGGAAAGTCAGGAGATCTCCCAATGCCAGATTGCCTCGTCGAGAAGCGCGATCACGTCCTCATCGTCACCATGAATCGGCCCGAGGCCCGCAATGCTCTTTCGGCCGAGATGATGGCGATCATGCGCGACGCCTGGGACCAGGTGGACAGCGATCCCGACATCCGTGTCGCGATCCTGACCGGTGCGGGCGGTGCGTTCTGTGCGGGCATGGACCTCAAGGCGATGACCGCGCGGCACCCCGGCGACAACGCGAGCAGCTTCGATCCGACCAAATTGGAGGCGCTGCTCAAGGGCCGCCGACTCACCAAACCGCTGATCGCGGCGGTGGAGGGTCCGGCCATCGCCGGTGGCACCGAAATCCTGCAGGGCACCGATATCCGGGTGGCCGCCGAAAGCGCGAAATTCGGTGTATCCGAAGCGCGTTGGGGACTGTTCCCGCTCGGCGGCTCGGCCGTGCGGCTGGTCCGCCAGATTCCCTACACCGTCGCCGCCGACATTTTGCTGACCGGTAGGCACATCACCGCCGGCGAGGCCAAGGAAATCGGGCTGATCGGGCATGTGGTCCCGGACGGCACCGCCTTGGACAAGGCGCTCGAACTCGCCGCGCAGATCGCGGCCAACGGTCCCCTCGCGGTGCAGGCGATTCTGCGCACCATTCGGGAGACCGAGGCCATGCCGGAAGAGGATGCCTTCCAGATCGAGGCGAAACTCGGCATGTCGGTCTTCCGTTCGGCCGATGCCAAGGAGGGCCCGAAGGCCTTCGCCGAGAAGCGCAAGCCCACCTTCACCGGCAGCTGAACTACGTTCGCGCCGAGGCAGGTCGAGTGGTGCCACCCGGATCACTCGGGCCACCATTCGACCGGCATCGGCGTCGATCAGTTGCCGGGGTAGTCCATCCAGAAGGGCTCCCACTGGTGGCCGTCCGGATCGATGAACGTGCGGCCGAACATGCCGACCTGGGCTTCCTGGGCGCGGCGATCGTCGTTGATTTCCTCGGTGGCGCCTGCGGCCAGGGCGGCATTGGTGAGTGCGTCGACCTCCTGTGCGCTGGCCAGGGATAACGCGTAAGCGCCGCCGCTGGTCGCGATCGTGTCGGCGATCGGGCGCTTGCTGAAGTTCGAATAGAAGTCCTTGGTCAGCAGCATGGCGCAGATGTTGTCGTCGATGACGATGCACGCGGCATTCTCATCGGTGAAGTCCTGATTCACCTTCCAGCCGATCGCCTCGTAGAAGTTTCTGGACCGGCCCAGGTCCGCGACTGGAAGGTTGATGAAGATCATCTTGCTGGGCATGCGGGATCCCTTACGTCGGCTTCGGCGGTCTCTATGTAGAGACGGATCGAGCGCGCGAAACTCATCGCTCCCAGGCACTGCGTGGCCGAACACATCTGCCACACCGCAGCGATGATCTTGAAACCGCTGGTAGAGGCAATTCAGGTCTCGAATGTGTCGGTGGGCTGTGGCAGGGTGACACCCATGAACGACTCCGTCGGCCTCACCCCGAACGTGCTCGAATCCTTCGAAGGACACCGGCGGGAACTGTGCGCCTACGCCTATCGCATGCTCGGCTCCTCCTTCGAAGCGGAGGACGCGGTGCAGGAGACCTTCACTCGCGCGTGGAAGTCCTACGACTCGTTCGAGGGTCGCGCCAGCCTGAGGTCCTGGCTGTACAAGATCACCACCAATGTCTGCCTCGATATGCTCGACGGCCCGCAGCGCCGGGCCAGGCCGATGGATCTGTCCGGTCCGTCGCGGCCGGATTCGCCGATGCCGATGCCGCAACCGGATTACGTCTGGATCGAACCGATCCCGAACGCACTGGCCTTCGGATCGGATCCGGCCGAGCACGCCTCGGCCAAGGACACATTGCGGCTGGCGTTCGTCGCGGCCTGTCAGCATCTGCCCGCTACCCAGCGCGCCATCCTGATCATGCGTGAGGTGCTGCGGTTCTCGGCCAGCGAGACGGCCGAGGCACTCACCATGTCCCCCGCCTCGGTGAACAGCGCACTACAGCGCGCCAGGGCCACCATGTCGAAGGTGCAGCCGACCGCCACCGACACCTATGACGAAACCGATGACGATCAGCGCAAACTCGTCGACGATTTCGTCAAGGCCTTCGAGGCCTACGATATGGACACTCTGACTACCCTGCTGAAAACCGATGTGGCGCTGTCCATGCCGCCGATCGAACTCTGGGTCTCGGGCCCCGAGAATGTGGCCGCGTTCATGCTCGGCCACGGCAAGGGCTGCCGCGATTCCCGCATGATCCGGTTGGCAGGCGCCAACGGGTTGCCCGCATTCGGCCACTACAAGCCGAGCGAGACCTCGCCGGGCGTCTGGGTGCCGTGGTCCATCACCGTGCTGGAGTTGGACGGCGACTCGATCGCCGGACTCAACTTCTTCCTCGACACCGAAAAGCTGTTCCCGCTCTTCGGTTTGGCGCCGGAGTTGCGCGAAACTGCCTGAGGGGGTTGGGGTCCGGGAGGGGAATGTTCGGAGGAAGGGCTAGGCGGGGGAAGAGCCGGGGGTCGGGCGGGAGGTTGCCGGAGGGACAGGTGGGCCGAACCCGCGCAGCCGTCCCGCACAGCCTGCGAGCTTCCCGCATAACCGGTGACTATCGCGCAGAAGCTATACGTTCTGCGCGATAGTCGCTGAGTATGCGACAGCGCTCTAAGCCGGAATGTAGCGGTCGCGGAGTTTGCGCTTGTAGAGCTTGCCGTTGGGGTCGCGAGGGAGTTCGTCCAGGTAGTCGATGGAGCGGGGCATTTTGTACTTCGCCAATTGGGTTGCGGCGTAGGCCAAAAGTTCGGCGGTGAGTTCGTCGTTGCCCTCGACGCCCGCGACCGGCTGGACGACGGCTTTGACCTCCTGGCCCCAATCCGGATGGGGCAGACCGAAGACCGCGACATCCTCGACCTTCGGGTGGGTGGTCAGCACGTTCTCGATCTCGGCCGGGTAGATGTTCACACCGCCGGACAGGATCAGATCGGAGCGGCGGTCGTGCAGGTAGAGATAGCCGTCCTCGTCGAGGTGGCCGATATCGCCGACCGTGAAAAGGTCGCCGACCCTTGCCTCTTCGGTCTTCTCCTTGGCGTGGTGGTATTCGAAGCTGGACGCGCCCATGCGCATATAGACCAGACCGGTCTCGCCCGCGGGAACTTCGGAGCCGTCTTCCTCGCTCAGCACCTTGATCACCGACCAGGGCCAAGCCTTGCCGACCGAGCCGGGCTTCGCGAGCCATTCGGTCCCGCTGATCACCGTGCCGCCGCCCTCGGTGGCCGCGTAGTACTCGGTGACCGTCGGGCCCCACCACTCCAGCATCTGCCGCTTGGTCTCGGCCGGACACGGCGCCGCACCGTGCACCATGCTGCGCAGCGACGAAACGTCATATTTGGCGCGCACATCCGCGGGCAGCGCGAGCAGGCGGTGGAATTGGGTCGGCACCATATGGCTGTGGGTGACCCGGTGCTTGTCGATGAGCCGCAGCATTTCCTCGGCGTCCCAGCGATCCATCAGAACGACCTTGTGCCCCAACTGGATCGAGATCGTCGCGAAGTTCAGCACGGCGGTGTGGTACAGCGGCGAACCGCAGATGTGCACGTGATCGTCGTAGGGCTTCAGCCCGAACAGGCCGAAGAAGGCGGGCGAATGCGGCGGTACGACATCGGGGTCGGTACCGGTGAGCGGACGCCGAACGCCCTTGGGCCGCCCCGTAGTTCCGGAGGTGTAGAGCATCGGCGCGCCGGTGGTCCGGTTATCGGGGCGACCGGTATCGGCGGCACCCAGCCACGACACCGACTTGAAGCCTTCGATCTCGCCGACCGCGAAGCGCGCGGTGGCGGGCAGCCCCGCCTCATCCGCGGCGGCGATCGCGGCGGCGGCGAACCGGTCGCTGGCGATGAAGGCCTTGGCCTCGCTGTCGCCGAGGATGTAGGCGACCTCGGGGCCGGTCAGATGCCAGTTCACCGCGACGATGTACAGCCCGGCCTGATAGGCCGCGAAGTAGGCGGCTACCGCCTCGACGCAGTTGTGCACCATGCTGACCAGCACGTCGCCGGGCTGCAGGCCGAGCGCCCGCAGTCCGGTGCCGTAGCGGTTTGCGAGCGTGGCCAATTCGCGATAACTCACCTCGCGGCCGGATGGATCCACCAGTGCGATCCGATCGGGTTCCGCGTTCGCGATGTTCCAGAGACCGAGAATTTCTACTGACTCCCGCGGGGGATGGTGAGGAGGCGGAGCCGACGGGGTGGGTGAATCAGTCACCCCTACGAATCTAGAACGTGTTCTACATCTGTACAAGGGGTGCGAGCCGATGCAATTGCTCGATATCTGGAACCGACACCAGCATCTCGGTGACGCCTGCGGCTTCCCACACGCCGAGTTGCTTACGCACATGCTCCTCGTCGCCGATGATCGATGTATCCAGAATCAGCTCATCCGGCACCATGGCGGCGGCCTCGGCCTTCTTTCCGGATTGGAAAAGCCTGCCGATCTCGTCGACCTCGCGCTCATAGCCCATCCGGCGGTAGACCTGGGCATGGAAATTCAGTTCGGGTGCGCCCATGCCGCCGATGTAGAGCGCCATGATCCAGCGCATCCGCTCCAACTCGCTCTTGGGATCGTCGGTGATCACCACCTGACAGCTCGCGGCGATTTCGAAATCCGCGCGCGAACGCCGTGCGCCGGCCCTGGCGAAGCCCTCGTCCAGCCAGTCGTTGTACATGCCGGCCAGCCGCGGCGCGTAGTAGATCGCCAGCCAGCCGTCGGCGATCTCGGCCGTCAGCGCCACATTCTTCGGCCCCTCCGCACCCAGCCAGATCGGCAAATCCGCTCGTAGCGGATGCACAATCGGCTTGAGCGGCTTGCCGAGTCCGGTGGCGCCTGGTCCGGTGTAGGGCAGCGGGTACTGCGGCCCGTCATTGGTGACCGGCGCCTGCCGCTCCAGGATGCGGCGAATGATGCCGACGTACTCCCTGGTGCGCTGCAACGGCTTGGCGAACGGCTGGCCGTACCAGCCCTCCACTACCTGCGGCCCCGAAACGCCGAGCCCGAGGATGGCCCGGCCACCACTGAGATGATCCAACGTCAGTGCGTGCATGGCCGTCGCGGCGGGCGTGCGCGCCGACAGCTGCACCACCGAGGTGCCCAGCCGCACCCGATTCGTCGACGAGCCCCACCACATCAGCGGCCCGAAGGCATCCGATCCCCAGGATTCGGCCGCGAAGACCGCGTCGAAACCGGCCGCTTCGGCGGCGACCACCATCTCACCGGCATTCTGTGGCGGCTGCGCCATCCAGTACCCGAGTTGCAATCCGAACTTCATGGGAGACCTCTTTCCAGCCAACTTCTTGCCACCAGAATAAGAACCTGTTCTACTCGATTTCGTGGCTGAAGAAAATACTGCGTCGCGGAGCGACTCCGTGAGGGGTGGTGGTCGGGCGACGGGTGGGCATACCGCATCCGGGACAATCGCGGATGAGAGAGGGTCGGAATTGAACACTGCCGCGCCCGACGTACTCAGTGCACCCCTTCGGGTGCAATTCGACTACACGCGATCGGTCGGACCGACCATCGGCACCTTCCTGGCCAAGCTGCGCGCCCGCCGGATCGTCGGTGTGCGCGGCTCGGACGGGCGGGTATTGGTGCCGCCGCCGGAATACGATCCGGTCACCTCCGCGCCGCTGACCGAATTCGTCGATGTGGCCGATACCGGCACCGTCCAGTCGTGGAGCTTCGTGCGCGATCCGCTGCCCGGTCAGCCGTTCGACCGCCCGTTCGCCTGGGCACTGATCAAGCTCGACGGCGCGGACACCACGCTGCTGCACGCCGTCGATGTTTCCACACCCGAGGACATCCACACCGGACTGCGCGTGGTCGCACGCTGGGCCGACGAGACCGTCGGCAGCATCAAGGACATCGCCTGCTTCGAACCGGGCGAGACGTCCACCGCACCGGCGGAATCCAGCGCGGACGGCGAGCCGATCGAGGTGCTCATCACCCCGGTCGACCTGCAGTACATGCACAGTGCGTCGCCGCAGGAGACCATCTACCTGCGCGGTCTGGCCGAGGGCAAGCTGCTCGGCGGGCGCACGGACGCCGCGGGCAAGGTGTACTTCCCGCCGCGCGGCGCCAATCCGACCGACGGCAGGCCGACCGACGAAATCGTCGAACTGCCCGACCGCGGCATCGTCACCACCTTCTGCATCGTGAATGTGCCGTTCATGGGCCAGCGGATCAAGCCGCCGTACGTGGCGGCATATGTGCTGCTCGACGGCGCGGATATCCCGGTGCTGCACCTGGTGCTCGGATGCGACGCGAGCGAGGTGCGGATGGGCATGCGGGTGGAGGCGGTGTGGAAACCGCGCGAGGAGTGGGGCTTCGGGCTCAGCAATGTGGACCACTTCCGACCCACCGGCGAGCCGGATGCCGACTACGAGACCTATAAGCACCATCTCTGAGAGGCCACGTTGACAAACAACGCTCTGCCTACCCACCCCGCCGTCTCCGCACGCTCCGACGGCTACCGTCCCCCTTGCGACATCGCGGTTGTGGGCTTCGCTCACGCACCGCATGTGCCGGAGACCTTCGGCACCACCAATGGTGTCGAGATGCTGGTGCCGATCTTCCAGCAACTCTACGCCCGACTCGGCATTACCAAGTCCGATATCGACTTCTGGTGCTCGGGTTCCTCGGATTACCTTGCCGGCCGAGCCTTCTCGTTCATCTCGGCGGTCGATGCCATCGGCGCGGTGCCGCCGATCAACGAATCGCATGTCGAAATGGATGCCGCGTGGGCGCTTTACGAGGCATTCGTGAAACTCCGCTCCGGCCAAGCGCAGACGGCGCTGGTGTACGGGTTCGGCAAGTCCTCGGCAGGTACGCTGCGCCAGGTTCTGACCATGCAACTCGATCCGTATCTGGTCACTCCGTTGTGGCCGGACGCACTGTCCATCGCGGGTCTGCAGGCGCAGGCCGGACTGGATGCGGGACGCTGGACCGAGCGCGATATGGCGGCGGTGGCCGCCGGTGATTCCGGCGATGTCGAAACTCTGCTCGCCGCACCGTATGTCGCCGATCCGCTGCGCGCGCACGATGTCGCACCGATCACCGACGGCGCGGCCGCCATCGTGCTCGCGGTCGGCGACCGGGCGCGCGAACTGTGCGAACGTCCGGCCTGGATCACCGGCATGGCGCATCGGGTGGACACCCCCAATCTCGGCGCCCGCGATCTGACCGTCTCTGCGTCGACTTCCGCGGCGGCACAGTCGGTTACCGGCGGCGATACCAGCGGCTTCGATATCGCCGAACTGCATGCGCAGTTCAGCCATCAGCAGCTGATTCTCGCCGAGGCCATCGGCCTGCGGTCCGAGACCAAGGTGAATCCGTCGGGCGGCGCACTCGCCGCCAATCCGATGTTCGCGGCGGGTCTGGAGCGCATCGGCTTCGCGGCCGAGGCGATTATCGCGGGTACCGCGAATCGCGCGCTCGCCCATGCCAGCAGCGGTCCGGCGCTGCAACAGAACCTGGTAGCCGTTTTGGATTCGGAGGCGAGCCGATGAGTTTCCCTGCTGCGGTGCTCGGCACCGGACAAACCCATCACGTGACGAAACGAACCGATGTGTCCATGGCGGGCATGTGCCGCGAGGCGATCGATCGTGCACTCGTCGACGCCGGACTCACCATCGCCGATATCGATGCGGTGGTGGTCGGTAAGGCGCCGGACTTCTTCGAGGGCGTCATGATGCCCGAGCTGTATATGGCGGATGCGTTGGGCGCCACCGGAAAACCGCTGCTGCGCGTGCACACCGCCGGATCCGTCGGCGGCTCCACCGGTATCGTCGCCGCCAATCTGGTGCAGGCGGGGGTGCACAAGCGCGTACTCGCGATCGCCTGGGAGAAGCAGTCGGAATCGAATGCCATGTGGGCGTTGTCGTTTCCGGTGCCCTTCACCATGCCGGTCGGCGCGGGTGCGGGCGGCTACTTCGCACCGCACGTGCGTTCCTACATCCGTCGCTCGAATGCCCCGGGCCATATCGGCGCGATGGTGGCGGTGAAGGATCGCCGCAACGGCGCGAAGAATCCGCTGGCACATCTGCACCAGCCCGATATCACGCTGGAGAAGGTGCTCTCCTCCCAAATGCTGTGGGATCCCATCCGATTCGACGAGACCTGCCCGTCCTCGGACGGTGCGTGCGCCGTGGTGATCGGTGACGAGGATGCCGCGAAGGCCGTCGAGGCCACCGGCAAGAAGGTCGCGTGGGTGCACGGCACCGCCATGCGCACCGAGCCGACCACCTTCGCCGGACGCGATCAGGTCAATCCACAGGCCGGACAGGATGCGGCGGCCGCACTGTGGCAGGCCGCCGGAATCACCGACCCGCTCAACGAAATCGATGTCGCCGAGATCTACGTGCCGTTCTCCTGGTTCGAGCCGATGTGGCTGGAGAACCTGGGCTTCGTCCCGCAGGGCGACGGCTGGAAGCTCACCGATAAGGGCGAGACCGAGATCGGCGGGACCCTGCCGGTCAATCCGTCCGGCGGCGTGCTCTCCTCGAATCCGATCGGTGCCTCCGGACTCATCCGATTCGCCGAGGCCGCCAAGCAGGTCATGGGCCGGGCCGGGGACTACCAGGTCGCGAATGCCAAGAAGGCGCTCGGACACGCGTACGGCGGTGGGTCGCAGTACTTCTCGATGTGGGTGGTCGGCTCGGAGCAGCCGAACTGATGACCCCGCTGAAGTTCACCGTCGGTATCGCGCTGAGTCCGCTGGAGCAGCTGCCGGAATTGGCGAAAACCGCTGAGGAGTACGGATTTTCGTCGATCGCCCTACCGGATTCGCTGTTCTATATGAAGTCGGCGGCGGCGAAGTATCCCTACACCGCCGACGGCAGCCGCTTCTGGGGCCCGGACACGCCATGGGTCGACCCGCTCATCGGTGCGACCGCCATGGCGGCGGTGACCAGCCGGATTCGCTTCTACACCAACGTGCTCAAGCTCGGCTCACGCAATCCGCTGCTGCTTGCGCGCCAGGTGGGCTCGGTCGCCAACCTGTCCGGTAACCGGTTCGGGTTCGGAGTCGGAATCGGCTGGGCACCTGAGGAATTCGAATGGTGCGGCGTGCCCTACGCCGACCGTGGCGCACGGGTCGACGAGATGATCGAGGTCATCAAGCTGGTACTCGGCGGTGGCATGGTCGAGTACCACGGGAAGTTCTTCGACTTCGAGCCGCTGCAGATCAGCCCGGCGCCGAGCGAGCCGGTGCCGTTCTACATCGGCGGCCACACGGCGCCCGCACTGCGCCGGGCCGCCAAGGTCGGCGACGGCTGGACCTCGGCGATGATGACCTACGACGAACTGTGCGTCACCATCGGCAAGCTCGGCGCGCTGCGCACCGAATTCGGCCGGGAGAGTGTGCCTTTCGAAATCCAAGCGGTGTGCATCGACAAGTTCGGGCGCTCCGGATATCAGGATCTGGCCGATGCTGGGGTGACCGACGCGATCGTGGTCCCGTGGCTGGCCGACGGCATCGGCTTCGACGGTGAGCTGGCGGCAAAGCAGGATTCGCTGCGCCGCTTCGCCGCGAAGAATATCGAGGACCCCATCGTCGCGAAGGCACGCGTATGAGTACTTCCGAACATCCAGCAAGGACCGCCGGCCTCGCCTCGCAGGCCGCGGTGCGGGCCAGGGACAAGCAGGCCTGGGTCGATCTGTTCGCAACCGACGGCATTGTCGAAGATCCCATCGGCCCTTCGGGTTTCGATCCGGAGGGCAAGGGCCATCGCGGTAAGGAGGCCATCGCGGCCTTCTGGGATATGGCGATCGCGAAGACCGATTCGATCGAGTTCCTGTTCGAGGACTCCTTCGCCTGCGGTAACGAGATCGCCTTCACCGGTCTGATCCGCACCAAGATGGGCGGGCACCAGATCGATGCCGAGGGTGTGTTCACCTACAAGGTCGACGGATCAGGCAAAATCGCCGCGCTGCGGGCCTTCTGGGAGGTCGACCGCGCCATGGCTACGGCCAAGCCGATCACCTGAGCGCGCTGCCCCTCCCCTCGGGGGCAGCACAACAAGGGCCCCCGCACCGGCTATTGGGCAAACCGGTGCGGGGGCCCTTTTCTGTCACCGAGGGCCGGGGACCCAGGCTGCCGACACAAGCCTGGATCCCCGGCGATTCAGTGCGCGACCGGGCAGCCCGAGGCTTTGTAGTCGACCTGGAATTCCTTGACCCCGTTGAGCCAGCCGGACCGCAGCCGCTTGGGGTCACCGAGCTTGGTGATATCGGGCATGGCGTCGGCAATGGCGTTGAAGATCAGATCGACCTCCATCCGCGCCAGATTCGCGCCGATGCAGAAGTGCGCGCCGGTACCGCCGAAGGACAAGTGCTGGTTGTCCTTTCGCATGATGTCGAACTTCTCCGCGTTCTCGAAGACCTCTTCGTCGAAGTTGGCCGAGCGGTAGAGCATGACCACCCGCTGGCCCTTCTTGATCTGCACGCCGCCGAGTTCGGTGTCCTCCAGCGCGGTCCGCTGGAACGAGGTGACCGGGGTGGCCCAGCGAATGATCTCGTCGGCGGCGGTGGCCGGACGCTCCTTCTTGAACAGCTCCCACTGGTCCGGATGTTCCAGGAAGGCCGCCATGCCGTGGGTGATCGCATTGCGGGTGGTCTCATTGCCCGCGACGGCCAGCATGATCACGAAGAAGCCGAACTCCTCCGGCGTCAGCTCATCGCCGTCGACATCCGCCTCGATCAGCTTGGTAACGATATCGTCGGCCGGGCATTCCTTACGCGCCGCGGCCATTTGGTACGCGTAGCCGAGCACCTCGGCGGAGGCGGCGACCGGATCGGCTGTGCTCTCCGGATCGTCGTAGCCGGTCATATCGTTGGACCAGGTGAAGACCTTCCTGCGGTCCTCCTGCGGGATGCCGATCAGCTCGGCGATCGCCTGCAGCGGCAGTTCGGAGGCGACCTGGGTGACGAAGTCGCCCGCGCCGTTCTCCATCGCTTCCTTCACGATGGCCTCGGCCCTGGTCTTCAGTTCGGCACGCAGGCCGTTGATCACGCGCGGGGTGAAGCCACGGGAGATGATCTTGCGCAGTTTGGTGTGCTGCGGTGCGTCCATGTTCAACAGGACGAAGCGCTGCAGTTCGATCTGCTCGCGGGTGATGTCGTCGTTGAAGCGCGGGATCGCGGTGTTTTCGAAGGTGGAGAACACCTCGCTGCGACGCGACACCTCCTTGACGTCCGCATGCTTGCTCACCACCCAGAAGCCGTCGTCGTGGAAGCCGCCGACCTCGGGGGGCTGTGGATTCCACCAGATCGGTGCGGTACGGCGCAGTTCGGCGTACTCCTCGACCGGAACACGCTCGGCATAAATGTCCGGGTCCGTGACATCGAACCCATCCGGCAGGTTCGGCCGGGCATTGCGCTGGTCTACCACCAGATGTCTCCTTCGACAAACTGAAACACGTTCTACAATCATTGAAGCATAGGCTGCATAATGAGGGAAGAACAGGACAGATTCCGCCGTATCGCGCGTAAACACACGTTTCAGTTTCTGTCCCGAAAGAAAGGTTGGACATGGGCACACCCGTCATCGTCGAGGCCGCTCGCACCCCCATCGGCAAGCGCGGCGGCTGGCTCGCCGGTCTGCACGCCGCCGAACTGCTCGGCGTGGCCCAGCGCGGACTGCTCGAGCGGGCGCACCTGGATCCCGCAGCGGTGGAACAGGTCATCGGCGGCTGCGTCACCCAGGCAGGCGAACAGTCCAACAACGTGACCCGCGTGGCCTGGCTGCACGCCGGACTGCCGTGGCAGGTCGGCGCAACCACCATCGACGCGCAGTGCGGATCGGCGCAGCAGGCCAACCATCTGATCGCCGGACTGATCGCGACCGGCGCCATCGATATCGGCATGGCATGCGGTGTGGAGGCGATGAGCCGAGTTCCGTTGGGCGCCAACGTCGGCGAAAACGCGGGCCCGCGTCGCCCGGCCTCCTGGAATATCGATCTGCCGAATCAGTTCGAGGCCGCCGAGCGTATTGCCAAGCGGCGCGGCTTCACTCGCGACGATCTCGATGAACTAGGCGTCCGCTCGCAGCGGTTGGCCGCCCAGGCCTGGGCCGAGGGACGCTTCGATCGCGAGGTGCTCACCGTGACCGCGCCCGGTGTCGACAAGGAAGGCAAGCTCACCGGCGAAAAGCTGGACGTGACAAGGGATCAGGGCTTGCGCGAGACCTCGCCCGAGGGGCTGGCCAAGCTGAAGCCGGTACTCGAGGGCGGAATCCACACCGCGGGCACCTCCTCGCAGATCTCCGACGGCGCGGCCGCCGTACTGCTGATGGACGAAAAGGCCGCGCAGCGAGCGGGTTTGCGCCCGCGCGCGCGGATCGTGAGCCAGGTGCTCGTCGGCGCGGAGCCCGAGTTCCATCTCGACGGTCCGGTGCAGGCCTGCACCCGGCTGCTCGAGCGCTCCGGAATGAATATCGGCGACATCGACCTTTTCGAGATCAATGAAGCCTTTGCGGCAGTGGCACTTTCATGGGCTTCTGTACACAAACCAGACATGGACCGGGTGAATGTAAACGGCGGCGCGATTGCCCTCGGACATCCCGTCGGTTCAACCGGATCTCGGCTCATCACAACGGCTTTGCACGAACTGGAGCGTTCCGGCGGCAGCACCGCGATGGTGCTCATGTGCGCAGGTGGCGCATTGGCGACAGGCACCATCATCGAGCGCTTGTAGCAGTTTCAACCAATTCTGCTCCAAAGTTGAACGTTCATCCCAATGAGCCCAAAACGTGTCGTACGCCACACAAACTCCAGTACAGGCACGTAGATGACCTATCAGCTATCTTTTCGCTATCATAGACCTATCGGGGAAGACCCTCGCGACGGGCCAGAACCGGTTCACACCACCCCTTCTCAAGAGCCGTTGGCGTGACCCGCAAACGCAACCGTCGCAGTGACTTCACCGGAGCGGTACCTAGAAGCTTCAAGGAAATCCTGAATCAGGCGTAGGTTTTCAGTTACTGAGCCGCTAATATCAATGATACGTATCCGAGATAACGACTGTTAGTACAGCGAAGGGAATTGGGCGGCTCACAATGGCTGATTTCGCGGCGCGGCTGAACAAGCTGTTCGAAACCGTGCATCCCCCGGGGCGCAAGCCGCACACCAACGCGGAGGTTGCGGCTGCGCTGACGGCCTCCGGGCATCCGATCTCGAAACCGTACCTCTCGCAGTTGCGGTCGGGACAGCGGACCAACCCGTCGGACGAAACGGTGGCTGCACTGGCCAAGTTCTTCAAGGTCAAGCCGGACTACTTCTTCAACGACATCTATGCCGCCAAGATCGATCACGATCTGGAGTTGCTGTCCCAGCTGCAGGGCTACGGACTGCGACGGCTGTCGAGTAGGGCGTTCGATCTGTCCGAAGAATCACAGAACCTCCTCACCTCCATGGCGGAGAAATTGCGGGCAAGCGAAGGTCTGCCCGAAATCCCTCCGGACGGTACCGAATAGGTTCTCCCACAGCGCAGTACGGTGCGACCCACAGGGTCGCACCGTACTGCGTCATGGGTATGGATGCTTCTCGACTTGCACCACCCATGAATTATGGGCTTGGCAACAAGTGCAGGGTTGCGATAAAAGCGCGCGCCTCGAGTGACCGCGTTGTGACGAAATCAGTTGTGCGGATACGTCGGTAGACACATGGAATCCGGCAGGCCATCAGAGCCTTGCCGGATTCCTTGCTATGTCAACCGTATTGAATACCCGGAGCGAGTCCTCGGAATGCTTCGGACTGATCGGTTTTGATTGCACACGATCAATTTCGGGCAGCGGCTCCGGTACCCGCTTCGTAGGCGCGCGCGATTGTCTGGACCCAACCGCGAGGACTAATGCCCTCGGGCGGAGCAATCCACCGTGCGTCTACTACTACATCGCCCAATGGGTTTCGCGCCCACTGCGCAACTCGGTCCGCACGCGCCGATACCAGTGGCGGCGGCGGGCCCGCGGTGACAATTTCGACGCCGCCGCCGGATTGCAGATACAGCGCGTCCATGATCTGCGCGACCTGATCGGATGCCTTGAGCTGCGTCGAGGTACCGGTCTGCTCGTGGGCGACCACCTCCGGAAACCGGCCGACCATGATGCGGTGCAGAACCTTGATCTGCCGCAACAGGATTCGCGCACGCACCCACAACTCCACCACGATCCAGACCGCACCGAACGCGATGAGCAGCGCGCCCGCCGCCCAGATCGGCCAGGCCCAGTCCGGTTCGCCGGCCCGCGCGGCCGGCGCATCGATGTAGGCCCGGCGGACCTGCAGCGCGGCCAGTACCGCGACGACCGCGGTGCCCGCGGTATAGATCGCGATACCGCGACCGAGGGTGGTCCAGTCCAGATTGCGCACACCGGTGACAACGACGAATACACAGCCGAGTGCGACGACTATCCAGCCGAAGGTGGTGGACCAGAACAGATTCACCGCCACTACGAGCACACCGACGCCATAGATGGCCAAGGCGATCTGGCGCAGATTGCTGCGGGACACGACCGGCCACGCGGCCGAGGCGACCACCGAGGTCGCGGCCGCGAAGAGGATCCAGGCCGAGGCGATGATGCCGTCGGAGAGCATGCCCGAACGCAGGCCGCGCGGTAGCAGGTTGTCCAGCGCCAGCGCGATTTCCGGAACCGCGACGGTGGCCGCGAGTGCGACCGCCGCGACCGCGACGACGATCGCCACCCGGGCGGTCGTCGCGGGCTTCACCAGCACGCGCCCCACACGCGCACCGGCGGCAACCCAGACCAGCATGGCCGTCAACCAGAGGGTCATCCCAGCGCCTCATCGAATCGAAGGACCGAGACGCCTGCGCCCCGGCTGTTGAATACGCGGAGTCGGGTCATCAACATGGCGGCGAAGGTTTCGGCCTCCCATTCGGCGAGTTCGTCCGCACCGTCGTCGACGATCTGCTGATGCGCCCGCTGACTGAGCATGTAGGCGATCAGATCGTCGCTGGCCTCGAGCGTCACCTCCGGCGCGGGCGCACCCTCGTGATCGAAGACGATATGGCCCAATTCGTGTGCGAGCGTGTGGTCGCGGCTCGGCAGTGCCGTGGCGAGCACGATGACATCGCGGTCCGGATAGAACCGGCGCTGGCCGCAGACACCGGGACCCAGTTCGGCACTGGCGATTTCGATTTCGCGACGCCGCTCGCTGGCAATGGAGGCGACGACCTCCTCCAGGGTGGTCGCATCGGAATCCGCGGCGACGGCGCATACCGCGTCGACCGCGGCCGCGACCCGGCGGTAGGCCCGGAGTCCGCTTTGGGTCCTGCTTTCGGTCATCGAACGCCCCCTTACGTTCTCGGTCCGAAGAATTCGGCACGAGCGGCATCGATGCGGGCCTGCGCGGCCGACGCGCTCTGGAAACTCACTGCGCCGGAGCCGGTTCCGGCCAGTGCGAGCGCGATCAGGCCGCCGACGACACCCAGTACGTTGGGCTTCGGCAGGCCGTCGTCTGCGCTGGTCGGCCGGACGTCCGGATTCGGCTTGGCCGACACCGCCGGCGGCGCGGCAGGCGATCCCGGAGGCGCTGGTGGCGGAGGTGCCTGCTCGAGAGCAGGGGCGGGTGGCGCGGCCACCGGGACCGGGGCGAGGTGTGGTGCACCCGGTGCGGGCGGAACAATGATCGGACCGGACGGTACCGCGGGCGCGGGCGGTGTCGGCAGCGGGATCAAGAGCAGCAGCAGCGGCGAAGCCGAACCGACCGCAGCGGAACCGACGGCTGCCGAACCCACAGCGGCAGAACCGGTTCCGGCCGAGCCGACGCCCGCGGAACCGACACCGGCCGAGCCGACCGCGGCTGAACCCGTACCCGCCAGCGCCGAGCCGGCGGAACCGACTGCGGCGGAACCAGTTCCGAGCACAGCCGAACCCGTACCGGCGGCCGCCGAGCCGACGGCAGCGGATCCGGTACCGAGAATGGTGGCGACACCGGCCGAGCCGGTGCCGATGATCGCACCGACGCCCGCGGAGCCGGTGCCGATGATGGTGCCCACGCCTACCGAGCCACCGCCGAGCAGTGCGCCGAGCAGACCCGTCGCGGCTGAACCAGCTGCGGCTGAACTGGCGGCGGCCGAGCCGGGACCGGCGGCGGGGTGCACACCGGCTGCGGCGTCGGTCGGATCGATCGGCGAACCGACACTCGACTGGCCCGGAATCGTCAGCGGCATCCAGACATCGCCGTTCGAATCCGGCGTCGGATTATTCGGGTCCGTGCACTGCGAGCAGGCGCCGTCGGGCTGCGCCTCGGCCGAAACACCCCCGAGTAGCGCAAAGCCGGCGACAGTCGCAAGTACTGCGACCACACGCGACGTGCGACCAACGGCCATGCGCCAGCCTTCCCCTCATCCGAAATAGCGCAGATCTCTTGCCCGGTCGCAACACTTCAGTTCCGGGACTTCAACGAACGGGAGCCCATAGTAAACCCCAGCCCAGATCCGCGCTGTGGCTCGGGCCACGCCGGGTATTCGACACGCCCGACCCGCCATACGCCGGTTCTCGGTCGACCGCCCAGATCATGCCATCGGAGTTCGGCTGCAATCCCGAACACATTTCCGCGTCGATCCCCAACGCGCGCTGGACTAACCGGGCAGACCAGTACGTATGTCGATGCCGCGCAGCGGCGAATCGGACGTGCCCACAGTAGAACCCGGGTCGGTCCGTTCGCCCGGCGACAGACCCGCTGCGGACCGCATCCGCGCACCCCTAGGGCCGGAACACGAATCGAGGGACGCGCCGACACGACCCCACCGAACCGGAGAGACAAATAGTACGGCCGTACCGATCTATGTCGGGTGAAGCAACCGTCCAGCTTTCGGCGCCGCCGGAACTATTCGGCGCTCAGGCGCCGTACACCGCCTCCGGCGGAACGGACTTGGCGATCAGGTCGGCGACCACCGGGCCGAGTTCGGCCGGATTCCAGCGGGCGCCGCGGTCCACGGCGGTGCCGTGGCGCCAGCCGTCGGCGAGCGCGACCTTGCCGCCCTCGACCTCGAACATCCGGCCCGTGACGGCCGCGGATTGCGCACTGCCGAGCCAAACCACGATCGGCGAGACATTCTCGGGTGCCATGGCGTCGAAGCCGTCCTCGGGGGCGGCCATGGTCTCGGCGAAGACGGTTTCGGTCATGCGCGTGCGGGCCGAGGGGGCGATGGCATTGACAGTGACGCCATAGCGCGCGAATTCGGCCGAAGCGGTGAGGGTCAGGCCCGCGATACCAGCCTTGGCGGCACCGTAATTGCTCTGGCCGACACTGCCCTGCAGGCCCGCACCGGAGCTGGTGTTGATGATGCGGGCATCGACCGGCCGACCCGCCTTGGACTCGCCCCGCCAGTACTCGATCGCATGGCGCATAGTCGCGAAGTGGCCCTTGAGGTGGACCCGGACCACCGCATCCCACTCGTCCTCGCCCAGGTTCACCAACATGCGGTCGCGCACGAAACCGGCATTGTTGACCAGCACGTCCAGGCCGCCGAAGGTGTCGACGGCCTGGCGGATGAGATTGCGAGCGCCGTCCCAGTCCGCGACGTCGTCACCATTGGCCACGGCCTCGCCGCCGAGTGCTTTGATCTCGGCGACAACCTGTTCGGCGGGCGTCTCACCGGTCGCCGCGCCGTTCAGCGCGGAGCCGAGGTCGTTGACGACCACGCGGGCTCCGGCGGCGGCGAAGGCGAGCGCGTGCGCCCGGCCGATACCGCGGCCGGCGCCGGTGACGATGACAATGCGCCCCGCGCAGATCTGCTCGGTGTCCATACCTGTTGTGTCCTCTTCGTTTTCAGGTTCGATTGTTCAGGCCTTAGCGGTCTGCTCGCCGACTTTCGCATTCGACGCCGCGAGGAATGCCGGACGCTCACCGCCGCCGTGCACCAGCAGCGTCGCGCCGCTGACGAAGGCGGCCAGGGATGAGGTCAGGAAGGCGGCGCAGCGGCCGATGTCCTCGGGGCGGGCCATCCGACCGAGCGGGATGGTCGCGCCGACAGCGTCGATACCGTCTTGATCGCCGTAGTGCAATTCGCTCAGTTCGGTGACAACCGGGCCCACGACCAGCGAATTCACCCGAACCTTCGGCGCCCATTCGACGGCGAGCGAGGAGGTCAGGCTGTCGACGCCCGCCTTGGCCGCGCCGTAGGCAGCGGTACCCGGCGACGGTCGATGCCCGCTCACACTCGACACCATCACAATGGAGCCGCCGCCCGGCTGCTGCTGCATAACCGCATTGGCGGCCTGCGAGACCAGCAGGGGCGCAAGCAGATTCAGCTCGACGATCTTGCTGTGGAAGTTCTTGCTGGCCTCGGCGGCGAGGGCGAACGGAGCGCCGCCCGCATTGTTGACCAGGTGATCGAGGCGGCCGTGCCGCGCGACGATCGCGTCGACCAAACCCTGCACGGCATCGGCATCGCGCACATCGCAGGGCAGGTATTCGATCTCCCGGCCCTCATGCTCCACCAGCTCTTCACCGGGTCGTCGTGCGCAGGCCACGACGGTCGCTCCGGCAGCCAGGAAAGCCCTGCTGACGCCCGCGCCCACCCCGCGTACACCGCCGGTGACAAGGACGACGTTGCCGGTGAGGTCTATTTCGAGTGCCACCGTGCTAACCTACCAAGCAACTGCTTGCTTTGCCACCTCGTACACACGATGGGACTTGCGATGGGGATCAACCGTCACTCCGAATCAACCGGCATCACCGTGGTCACGGTCGACTACCCGCCGGTCAACGCCATACCGTCCGACGGCTGGTTCACGCTGGCGGATGAGATCCGCGCGGCCGGGCGCGATCCGGAAACCAAAGTGGTGGTGTTGCGCGCCGAGAACCGCGGCTTCAACGCCGGTGTCGATATCAAGGAGATGCAGCGCACCCCCGGCCATCAGGCGCTGATCGACGCGAACCACGGCTGTTTCGAGGCGTTCGCGGCCGTCTACGACTGCCCGGTGCCGGTGATCGCGGCGGTGCAGGGCTTCTGCCTCGGCGGCGGCATCGGTCTGGTCGGCAATGCCGATGTCGTAATCGCCTCGGATGACGCGACTTTCGGGCTGCCCGAGGTCGACCGCGGTGCACTCGGCGCGGCCACGCATCTGTCCCGGTTGGTGCCGCAGCATCTGATGCGCGCACTGTTCTATACGGCGAGCACCATCACCGCACAGCAGTTGCAGCACTTCGGCTCGGTGTACCAGGTGGTGCCGCGCGCCGAACTCGATGCCGCAGCGCTGGAGGTCGCCAAGAACATCGCGACCAAGGACAGCCGGGTCATCCGGGCGGCCAAGCGGGCGCTCAACGGCATCGATGTGCAGGACGTGCACCGCAGCTACCGCTACGAACAGGGCTTCACCTTCGAACTGAATCTCGCCGGTGTCGCGGATGAGATCCGTGCGCGGTTCGACGACGATCTGGCCGCACGCAAGGAAGAGAGCAAGGAAAACTGATGCGGGACAAGCGAATGTCGCTCGACGAGGTCGTCGGCGAACTACGCAGCGGTATGACCATCGGCATCGGCGGCTGGGGCTCGCGGCGCAAGCCGATGGCGCTGGTGCGGGCCATCCTGCGCTCGGATATCACCGATCTGACCGTGGTCAGCTACGGCGGACCCGATCTCGGTCTGCTGTGTTCGGCGGGCAAGGTGCGCAAGGCGTACTACGGCTTCGTCTCGCTGGATTCGCCGCCGTTCTACGATCCGTGGTTCGCCAAGGCACGGACGTCCGGCGCGCTGGTGGCGCGGGAGATGGACGAGGGCATGTTGAAATGCGGGCTGGAGGCGGCGGCCGCGCGGCTGCCGTTCCTGCCGATCCGCGCCGGTCTCGGATCCGATGTGGTGAATTTTTGGGATGGTGAGCTGAAGACCGTCGCGTCACCGTATCCGGACAGCGACGGACGAACCGAGACGCTGATCGCGATGCCCGCGCTGAATCTCGATGCGGCGCTCGTGCATTTGAATATCGGCGATAAGCACGGCAATGCCGCCTACACCGGTGTCGATCCGTACTTCGACGACCTGTACTGCCTGGCCGCCGAACGTCGCTATGTGTCGGTGGAGCAGGTGGTGGAGACCGAGGAACTGGTGAAAGCCGTTCCGCTGCAGTCGTTATTGCTCAATCGGATGCTGGTCGACGGTGTGGTCGAGGCGCCCGGCGGCGCGCACTTCACCCTGGCCGCCGACAGCTACGGCCGGGACGAGAAGTTCCAGAAGCACTATGTGGAGTCGGCCAAGACGCCGGAGTCCTGGCAGCAGTTCGTCGACAAGTATCTGGCGGTCTCCGAGGACGAATATCAGGCCGCTGTTCGCGAGTTCGCACAGGAGGCGCAGAAATGACAGCATCGCGAAGCGATTCCGTGACGGGTGGTGGCCAGGTGACAAGCGGGCCTACTACCGAAACTGTCACCAGGGCCGAGATCTGCGCCATTGCCTGCGCCGAGATCTTCAGCGGCGCAGGGGAAATCATGGCCTCGCCGATGTCGCCGATGACGATCATCGGCGCGCGGCTGGCCAAGTTGACCACCGAACCGGATCTGCTGCTCTCCGATGGCGAGGCGCTGTTCTTCGCCGACACTCCCCCGCTGGGCGCCAAAGCGCCGATCGAGGGGTGGATTCCGTTCCGCAAGGTGTTCGATGTGGTCGCCTCCGGGCGGCGCCATGTGGTGATGGGGGCCAATCAGCTCGATCGGTTCGGCAATCAGAATCTGTCGGCATTCGGTCCGTTGCAGCAGCCGACCCGGCAGATGTTCGGTTCGCGCGGCGCGCCGGGCAACACCATCAATCATCCGACCAGCTACTGGGTTTCGCGGCACACCCGCCGGGTGTTCGTGGATCAGGTCGATATCGTCTCGGGCGTCGGCTACGACAAGGTCGATCCGGCCAATCCGGCGTATCGGTTCCATCACCTGCACCGGGTGGTCACCAATCTCGGCGTCTTCGATTTCGAGGGACCAGACCATACGATGCGGGCGCGCAGTCTGCATCCGGGCGTCACCGCCGACGAGGTCGCCGAGAACACCTCGTTCGAGATCGCCGGACTGGCCGAGGCCGGCCAGACCCGGCTGCCGACCTCGGAAGAGCTGCGGTTGATCCGGGATGTGCTCGATCCCAAAAAGGTTCGGGAATCGGAGGTGCCGTCATGAGTTCGCTACGGACACCGCTGACCGAATTGGTCGGCATCGAGCATCCGATCGTGCAGACCGGTATGGGTTGGGTGGCCGGGCCGAGCCTGGTGTCGGCGACGGCCGAGGCGGGTGGGCTCGGGATTCTGGCCTCGGCCACCATGACATTCGCCGAATTGGAAGCCGCGATCGCGAAGACCAAGGCGCATACCGACAAGCCCTTCGGCGTGAATATCCGCGCCGACGCCACGGATGCGCCCGAGCGGATCGATCTGTTGATCCGAGAGAAGGTGGCCGTCGCGTCATTCGCGTTGGCACCGAAGCAGGAACTCATCGCCAAGCTGAAAGATGCCGGTGTGGTGGTGATTCCATCGATCGGCGCGGCCAAGCACGCGGTGAAGGTCGCGTCCTGGGGCGCCGATGCGGTGATCGTGCAGGGCGGCGAGGGCGGTGGACATACCGGTCCGGTCGCGACCACGCTGCTATTGCCGTCGGTGCTGGACGCGGTCGATATTCCGGTTGTCGCGGCAGGCGGATTCTTCGACGGCCGTGGTCTGGCGGCCGCATTGGCCTACGGCGCCGCGGGTGTCGCGATGGGTACGCGTTTCCTGCTGACCAAGGAGAGCACCGTGCCCGACGCGGTCAAGCAGGAATACCTGAAGCGACAGCTGCAGGACACCGTGGTCTCGCTCAAGGTCGACGGTATGCCGCACCGGGTGCTGAATACCGAACTCGTTGATCGCCTGGAACATTCGGGACGCTGGCGGGGGTTGGCCGCCGCGGTCTCCAATGCGGCGAAGTTCAAGGGCATGACCGGCATGAAGTGGTCGACCATGGTCCGTGACGGTCTGGCCATGCGAAAGGCCAAGGACCTCAGCTGGTCTCAGGTCGTGATGGCCGCCAATACCCCGATGCTGCTGCGCGCCGGACTCGTCGAGGGCAATACCCACGCCGGCGTGCTCGCCGCAGGCCAGGCCACCGGCATCATCGACGACCTCCCCACCTGTAAGGAACTCATCGACCGCATCGTCGCCGACGCCGTCACGCGGATCGACACCATCGCCGCGCTGACTGCGCACTGACACCCCGGATTCCGTCGACGGTAGTCATATGACGGTTGGGATCGATTGGTTGAGCCGCCATATGACTACGCTCGATGACGGTTTGGTTGCGGTGGGCATGTTTGGGTTGATCAGGCTGCGGTGGGGCTGTTGTTCTGCACCGACATTCCAGGGTTCAGCTGTCCTGGGACGGCTTGCCGTCCCGTGGTTTACCGGGCCATGCTGGGTACGTCGTGTGCCGTACCCGGCTTACCTCCCGCAGTAAGGCGGGCAGGCCCACAGCTTCCAGCCCAGTCCACCAGCTGTGGTTGCATTCTCGAGCGTTCCTTTGCCGAGGGTAGTCAAATGGTGGTTGCGGGCCGGGGTGCCAGCCGCCATTTGCCTACCCTCGATGGGGATTGGGCTAGCTGAGGCGTTCGATGATGGTGGCGTTGGCGGTGCCACCACCCTCGCAGATGGTGAGCAGGCCGTAGCGGCCGTTGCGGCGTTCCAGTTCATTGAGAAGCGTTGCGAAAAGCTTTGCGCCGGTGGCGCCGAGGGGGTGGCCGAGGGCGATCGCGCCGCCGTTGACGTTCACCTTCTCCGGATCGGCGCCGGTCTCGCGCAGCCAGGCGAGCACGACCGGGGCGAAGGCCTCGTTGATCTCTACGACATCGATATCCTCGATGGTCAGACCGGTCTTCTCCAGCGCCCACTTGGTGGCCGGAATCGGGCCGCTGAGCATCATGATCGGATCGGCGCCGCGGGCGCTCACATGGTGGATGCGGGCGCGCGGGCGCAGTCCGTATTCCGCGACGGCCCATTCGGAGGCGAGCAGGGTCGCGCTCGCGCCGTCGGAGATCTGGCTGGCGACCGCGGCGGTCAGCGTGCTGCCCTCGGCGAGCACCGGCAGCGACGCCATCTTCTCCAGCGAGGTCTCGCGCGGTCCCTGGTCGATCCAGAAATCACCGACGGGCACGATCTCGCCGTCGAAGCGGCCGTTCTTGATGGCATCGCGGGCGCGCTCATGGCTGCGCAATGCCCAGCGCTCCATCTCTTCCCGGCTGATATTCCACTTGTCGGCGATCATCTGCGCACCGTTGAACTGCGAAACCTCCGCGGTGCCATAGCGATGGTCCCAGCCCTGCGCACCGACGAAGGGTGCGTCGAAACCATATTCCTTGCCCGCCAACATGGCCGCCGAGATCGGAATAGCGCTCATATTCTGCACACCACCCGCGACGATCACCTCAGCCGTGCCGCTCATAATCGCCTGCGCGCCGAAATTGATGGCCTGTTGGGAAGATCCGCACTGCCGGTCGACGGTGACGCCAGGAACTTCCTCCGGATAGCCGGCGGCCAGCCACATGGTGCGACCGATATTGCCCGCTTGCGGACCGATATTGTCGACGCAGCCGACGATCACATCGTCGACCACCGCCGGATCAACGGGGTTGCGATCCAGCAGCCCACGCAATGCGGCCGCACCGAGATCGGCCGGATGCACCGCGGCCAGCGCGCCATTGCGCTTGCCGACCGGCGTACGCACCGCGTCGATCACATAGGCGTCCCGCAGCGGGGTGTACGGGCGGCGAGCGGATGGTGCTGACATGGAGAACTCCTACTTGGTGTTGCCCGGCGGGAGCGACGGGCCTGGAGGCGGTAGCTCGCGTAGCCCACGCTGGGCCACGCGACCGCCGAAATCGACTACGGCACGGTCAGGCCGTCGAGCACGATGGTCAGGTACTGCTTGGCGAGATTCTCGACGGTGATCGAGCCGCCGGGCTCGTACCACCGCACCGCAACCCAAACCGTGTCCCGGAGGAACCGGTAGGCCAATTCGACGTCGAGTTCCGGCCGGAAGCTGCCGTCCTCGACGCCATTGATCAACACCCGGTGCCACAGCTCGCGGAATTCGCGGTTGTAGTCCGCGATATAGGTGAACCGCTCCGAATCGCGCAGGCGCTTGGCCTCGGCCTGGTAGATCGCCACTGCGGCGTGTGAGCGGTCGAAGGATTCGTAGGACGCGATTACCAAGGCTTCCAAGGTATCTCGCGAACTGAGCCCGGAGGCCACGATCTCCCGGTACCGGCCGAACAGATCGTCGAGGAAGCCGCGCAGAATCTCGTCGACCATCGACTCCTTGGAATCGAAGTGGTGATAGAGGCTCCCCGATAGAATCCCGGCCGCATCGGCGATATCCCGCACGGTGGTCGCACGCAGCCCACGCTCAGCGAACAGTTGGGCCGCGAGTGCGAGCAATTCATTGCGCCGAGCTGATTTCGAGGCGTCTGGTGCGGTCACACGGCTCATAATACAACCAAGCATTTGCTTGGGCCAGCCGCGTGCCTCGATTGGTCAGCGCATCGAATAGCGCAGTGGTGACGACACCGACAGGTCGGCAAGGAGTCGGTCGCAGATCACGACCGGTGAGACGCCCGCGCGCGCCATCCGGGCGACCAGCGCGAGCCTGCGCTCACAGCTGTCCCATTCGACAGTCAGCGGGCTGCGGTCCGGGCCCGCGTCCACGGTAGCCATGACGCGCGGTGGGCCGAATGGGACCGGCTCCTCGATCAGTTTGAGGATCATGCCGCGCTGCCAGGCACGATAGGTATCCATATCCGCGCCGACCACCAGCTTGTCCGTCGCGGCACACAGACCTTGGGCGATCTCGTCGGCGAATGCCTCGCGATCGAAACGGAATTTGCGGCATTTGCGAATGACGTCGAGCAGATCAGCTCGCACCTCACACAACAGTGCCGTCTGCCGCCGCCGTCTGCGGTCCTGTTCGGATCCGAGCGATGCGGCGCTGAGTCCGACGCGGCAGGCGCGCTCATAATCGCGTGTCATATCGGCACGCAACGCACCGCGCGGATCACGGGCGACCTCGGATTCATCGATCGCATACCGCTCGAGAATCTGGGCGGTCCGGGTCGCGGTCGCGCGCTCGGACGTGTGGTCCATGAGTTCGGCACCGAGGGTGAGTGCCGCGAGCACCATGCTGTCCAGACGTCGCCTGGCCAGCACGACTTCGCGCACCAATTCGAGTTCCAGTTGTTCGCGGGCCGGTGGGCGATCCTGCCCCATAGCCATCGCCCCTTAGGGGAGTGCGGGATTCGACCACTCCCAGCATTGCACAGGTGCACGGCCCGCGTCCCGGCCTTTTTTACCTGATCAGACGGCTCTGTCTGATTTGCCGCGCCTGCGGCGCGGCGTGTTCGCGGCCCCCTGGTGTCACTCGTAAAACTCGCTCCGTTGGGGTCGATAGAGCGGGTATCTCGCCTTGCGGCTGGCTCGCACCGCTAATCCCAAGATGCGGTTGCCCAATGGCGTCGCATCACTGCGCGGCACGAAAGCGTAGATCAGGCGCGCTGGCTGCTTACCGAGACCACTTCGCCAGTGAGGTAGGTGGTGTAGTCACTGGCCAGCATGGCGATGGTGGCGGCAACCTCCCATGGCTCCGCCGCGCGGCCGAAGGCTTCGCGTTCGGAGAGGCGGTCGAGGAGTTCGGTCGAGCTGACCTTGTCGAGGAAGGCGTGCCTGGCGATGCTCGGGGCGACGGCATTGATGCGGACGCCGAGTTCGGCGGCCTCGACGGCGCTGCAACGGGTCAGGGCCATGACGCCGGCCTTGGCGGCGGCGTAGTGCGCCTGGCCGTATTGCGCGCGCCAGCCGAGCACGCTGGCGTTATTGACGATGACACCGCCGTGGCCCGCATCGCGGAAGTAGCCGAGGGCGGCGCGGGTGCAGCGGAAGGTGCCGTTGAGGGTGATGTCCAGGACTCGGTCCCACTGCTCGTCGGTCATATCGACGACCGGTGTCTCGCCGCCGAGTCCGGCATTGTTGACCATGATGTCGATGCGGCCCAATGCGGTTGCGGCACCGCGAATCAACTCGTTGACCTGTTCGCTGCTCTGCACATCGCACACGATCGAGGCGACCCGGTGCTCCGGGAATTCGGCCTTCAGCTCGACCTCGGTTTCGGCGAGACGTCGCTCGTGCCAGTCGGATACGACGACATCGGCACCCTCGGAGAGCAACCTGCGCGCGGTCGCGGAGCCGATGCCGGTGCCCGCCGCGGCGGTGATCACGGCATTGCGTCCGGTCAGCAGACCGTGCCCCGGAATGGGCTGCGGCGCAATGGAAAGCGGTCCATTCATGGGCGAGCCTCCCGCGGCAGTCCGAGCACGCGCTCGGAGATGATATTGCGCTGCACTTCGTTCGAACCTCCGTAGATCGTGTCGGCGCGGGTGAACAGATACAGCCGCTGCCATTCGTTGAGATCGTGCTCATCGGCCACCAGACCGGCGGGACCGAGCACGGCCATGGCCAATTCGCCGAGGCCGCGATGCCAGTTGGCCCACAACAGCTTCGAAACCGAGGCCTGGCCGCCGTCGTCGGCGGTGCTGTCCTGCATGGTGCGCAGCGCGTGCGCGCGCAGCACACGCAGGCCGACCCATGCCTTATCGATACGGTCTGCGATCAACGGGTCGTCGGCCGCGCCGGTGCGGCGGGCCAATGCCTCGATATCGGCCAGTTCGCGAGCGAATCGGATCTGCTGGCCGAGGGTGGAGATGCCGCGCTCGAAGGTGAGCGTGCCCATGGCGATGCGCCAACCGTCACCGGGTTCGCCGACGACCAGGTCCGCGGCGGTGCGGGCGTCATCGAAGAAGACCTCGTTGAATTCCGAGGTGCCGGTCAGCTGGATGATCGGGCGGACCTCGATACCGGGCTGATGCATCGGAACCAGCAGGTAGGAAAGGCCCTTGTGCCGGGTCGAACCCTTTTCGGTGCGCGCGACGACGAAGCACCAGTCGGCCACATGGGCCAGCGAAGTCCAGATCTTCTGGCCGTTGATCGACCATTCGTCGCCGTCGAGCTGGGCGCTGGTGGTGATGGCCGCCAGGTCCGAGCCCGCGCCGGGTTCGGAGTAGCCCTGGCACCACAGCTCGGTCACATTCCGGACCCCCGGCAGGAACCGCTGCTTCTGCACCTGGGTGCCGAAGGCCAATACCGTCGGACCGAGCAGTTCCTCACCGACGTGGGAAACCCGCGCGGGCGCGTTCGCCTTGGCGTATTCCTCATGGAAGATCACCTGCTGGCGCACCGAGGCCTCGCGCCCGCCCCACTCCTTGGGCCAGCCGAGGCAGGTCCAGCCTGCGGCGGCCAGATGCCGGTCCCAGGCGAGGCGTTCTTCGAAGGCCTCGTGTTCGCGGCCGGGCCCGCCGAGTCCGCGCAGCGCACGGAACTCGCCGTCGAGGTTCTCGGCCAACCACTCGCGCACTTCTGCGGAAAACCGCGCGTCCTGTGCGGCAGTATTGTTCCCACCCCCCTGCCCTTCGGGCCCGCCCCCCTTGTCGGAATCTGACGCCTGGATAGCAACCACGCCGGTAGGATAACCTACCAAGCACTTGCTTTGTTAGAGCCGGACCGCTTTTATCGAGCAAAGGCAGCAAAAGACCCCGCCGACGGTGAGGACACCCGTGACAACCCCTGCACAAACGACACCCATGGCACTGCACGATGCCGCGCGCACCTTCGGCACCGCGCCCGCCCTCGGCGACGGCGACGTACGGCTGGACTGGGCGCAGTTGCTGGCGGCGGTGCAGCAGGTGGCGCGGGCGCTGATCGCCCGTGGCGTGCAGCCGGGCGATCGGGTCGCCATGTGGGCGCCGAATACCTACCACTGGGTGATCGCCGCCCTGGCCGCGCACTACGCGGGCGCCGCCTTGGTGCCGTTGAACACCCGCTACGTCGCGGACGAGGCCGCCGATGTGCTGGAGCGGGTCGAGGCCAAGGCACTGTTCATTGCCGGGACCTTCCTCGGCAGGGATCGGTTGGCCGAATTGCGTGCCGCAGCACCGGAATTGCACATCGATACGGTGGTGGTCATTCCGGTCGAGTCGGATACCGACGATCCCACCGCGCTGAACTGGTCGCAGCTGGCGGAAGTAGCCGAATCCGTCCCGCCGGCCGATGCCGTGAAGCGTGCCGAAGATGTCGACCCCGAGGATATTTCCGACATCCTGTTCACCTCCGGCACCACCGGACGCAGCAAGGGCACATTGGTCGCGCATCGCCAGGCGCTGTCGGTGGTGCGGGCCTGGGCCGAATGCACCACCCTCGACAGCTCCGATCGCTATCTGGTGGTCAGCCCGTTCTTCCACAACTTCGGTTACAAGGCAGGCATTCTCGCGTGCCTGGTGACCGGCGCGACGATCATTCCGCAGGCGACCTTCGATGTGCCGGTGACCATGCGACTGGTCGGCGAAGAGAAGATCACGGTATTGCCCGGACCGCCGACCATCTACCAGACCATCCTGGACTTCCCGGACCGGGACAACTTCGACCTGAGCACCCTGCGGGTCGCCGTCACCGGCGCCGCGACCGTACCGGTGGTGCTGGTCGAGCGCATGCGTTCGGAACTCGACTTCGACGTTGTCATCACCGGCTACGGGCTGTCCGAGGCCGCCGGATTCGGCACGATGTGCCGCGCGGACGACGATGCCGCGACCATCGCGGGCACCTGTGGCCGGCCGATCGCCGATTTCGAACTGCGGCTGAGTCCGGAAGGTGAGGTGCTGCTGCGCGGCCCGAATGTCATGGTCGGCTACCTCGACGATCCGGAAAGCACCGCAGAAACCATCGACACCGAGGGCTGGCTGCACACCGGCGATATCGGCACGATCGACGAGCGCGGCTATCTGAAGATCACCGATCGACTCAAGGATATGTACATCTCCGGCGGATTCAATGTGTATCCGGCGGAGGTGGAACAGGCGCTGGCCCGGCTCGACGGGGTGGCCGAATCCGCGGTCATCGGGGTGCCGGATACCCGAATGGGCGAGGTGGGCAAGGCGTTTGTGGTGCGCAAGCCCGGCGCGGGACTCACCGAGGAGCAGGTGCGCGCACATGCGAGCACGGTGCTGGCGAATTTCAAGGTGCCGCGGTTCATCGAATTCCGGGACCAATTGCCCTATAGCGCGGCCGGGAAAGTGCTGAAACGTGAACTACGTGAGGAGAAGTCGTAATGTCCGAGATCCCCTATGAGCCGGACGTCGTCACGTACGAACGGCGCGGGCGGGTCGCCATCGTGACGCTCAACCGGCCCGACTACCGCAATGCGCAGAACTCGGTGATGACCTACGCTCTCGACGCCGCCTTCGAGCGCGCGGTCGAGGATCCCGAGGTCGGCGTGATCGTCCTGGCGGGCAATGGAAAACACTTCAGCGCCGGGCACGATATCGGCACTCCCGGCCGTGATCACCATGTGCGCTACCAGAACAAGGCCGCGCTCTGGTGGGATCACGTCGACAAGGTCGGCGGTGACCAGCGTTTCGCGCGCGAGCTCGAGGTGTACCTCGGCATGTGCCGACGCTGGCGGGAAATTCCGAAGCCGACCATTGCCATGGTGCAGGGCGCCTGCATCGCGGGCGGGCTCATGCTGGCCTGGGTCTGCGATCTGATCATCGCTTCCGATGACGCCTTCTTCTCCGATCCCGTTGTGCGCATGGGCATTCCGGGTGTGGAGTACTTCGCCCATCCGTGGGTGATGGGTCCGCGCGCGGCCAAGGAGTTCCTGTTCACCGGTGACCGCTTCGATGCGGCGCAGGCCAAGGAGTGGGGCATGGTCAATCGCGTCGTGCCGCGCGACCAGCTCGAGACCGAAACCCTCGAACTGGCCGAAAAGATCGCCACCATGCCGCAATTCGGGCTCGCGCTGACCAAGAAGGCGGTCAACCAGGCCGAGGATCTGATGGGCATGCGGGCGGGCATGGATTCGGTATTCGGCCTGCATCACTTCGCACATGCGCACAATGCCGAGGTCGGCGCGGATTCGCTCGGCGGTATGAACGCCAAGTCGATGAAGGCCAACGCGACGACGGCCTCGACGTCCGAGCAGAACGGGACAACGTAGTGGATCTGGATCTCGATCAGGCGACGCAGGAATTCCAGCGGGAAGTCCGCGAATTCCTCGCCGCCGCCAAACCCGCGAAGCCGCTGCCTTCGATGGATACCAAGGCCGGGTTCGAGGCGCATCGCGAGTGGGAGCGCACGCTCGCCGAGGCGCGGCTGTCGGTCGTCGCCTGGCCGCAGGAGTACGGCGGGCGCGATGCCTCGCTGCTGGAGTGGGTGCTGTTCGAGCAGGAGTACTACGCCGCCGGTGCACCGGGGCGGGTCAGCCAGAACGGCATATTCCTGCTGGCGCCGACACTTTTCGAACACGGCACGCCGGAGCAGTTGGAACGGATCATGCCGCGAATGGCACGCGGTGACGATATCTGGGCGCAGGCCTGGTCCGAGCCGGAGGCGGGCAGCGATCTGGCCGGTATCCGCTCGACCGCGCGACGCACCACCGGCGGCTGGCTATTGAGCGGTCAGAAGACCTGGAGTTCGCGAGCAACATTCGCGGACTGGGCCTTCGGGCTGTTCCGCAGCGATCCCGAGGCTGTGTCCGATGCGGCGGATGCGGGGCCCTCCGTGGTTACGCAGGCTGCCGCCTCCGGGCCTGACCGCAGCCGCCGGGGGCGGCATCGCGGACTCACCTATGTGATGTTCCCGCTCTCCGCGGATGGTGTTTCGGTACGGCCGATTCCGCAGTTGGACGGGGAACCCGGCTTCGCGGAGATCTTCCTCGACGATGTCTTCGTGCCGGATCGCGATGTGATCGGCGAGCCCGGCGACGGCTGGCGGGTCGCGATGAGTACGTCGAGCAATGAGCGCGGACTGTCGCTGCGGTCCCCGGGCCGCTTCAGCGCCACCGCGCAGCGGCTCATCGATCTCTGGCTCGACACCGGCGACCGCACCAATACCGCGCAGCGCGATGCGGTGGTGGACGCCTGGATCGGCAGCGAGGCCTATCGGCTGCACACCTTCGGCACGGTCACCCGGTTGAACGAGGGCGGCAAGCTGGGCGCGGAATCCTCGATCACCAAGGTGTTCTGGTCCGAATTGGATATCGCCATGCACGAGACCGCGCTGGAGGTACTCGGCGGTGCGGCCGAGCGGTCCGGGTCGTGGACCGACGGCTATCTGTTCTCGCTGTCCGGCCCGATCTACGCAGGCACCAATGAGATTCAGCGCAATATCATCGCCGAGCGGCTGCTCGGACTACCGAGAGGGAGCAGCCGATGAGATTCGCGCTCAGCCCGGAACAACTCGACTTCGGCACCAGCCTGCGCAAGCTGCTCGACGCCGGACGGACACCAGCCGCGGTGCGCAGCTGGGCCGCGGGCGATCCCCGGCCCGGACGCGCGCTCATTCGGCACCTGGCCGGTGCGGGTGCGCTCGGTCTTGCCGTCGAGGAGCAGCACGGCGGTGTCGGTGCGGAGCCGATCGATCTCGTCGTCGCATTCCAGGAGATCGGCCGCGCCGCCGCGCCCGGCCCGCTGGTCGAGACGGCGGCCGCGATACCCGCACTGCTGCAAGCCCTTCCGGATACCGCACCGGCCGCGCGCTGGCTGCCCGAGTTCGCGGACGGTGCGGCGCTCGGCACGCTGGCATTCACCTCGGCCGAACACGGCACGGTCGCATTGGATGCCGATACCGCCGACGTCGTGCTCATCGCCGACGGTAATCAGCTCCGCACCGGACATCGCGCGG
Organism: Nocardia sp. NPDC006982; assembly: GCF_042869435.1. Classification (NCBI taxonomy): domain Bacteria; kingdom Bacillati; phylum Actinomycetota; class Actinomycetes; order Mycobacteriales; family Nocardiaceae; genus Nocardia; species Nocardia sp. NPDC006982. The sequence continues at coordinate 277,505 of NZ_JBIAFV010000002.1, forward strand.
GTCTGGTGCGATCGGTCGATCCGGCGCGGCGACTGTTCGTCATCGAATCCGATGCCGTTGTCGCCGAAGGTGAGCAGGTGCTCGAGGCGGTTGGGGCGGCCTTCGATTCCGGTGCGCTGGCCAATGCGGCGCAGTTGCTCGGTGCGGGACGGGCATTGCTGGCCGCGGCCACCGAATATGCCAAGCAGCGCAAGCAGTTCGGTAAGCCGATCGGCGAATTCCAGGCCGTGAAGCAGAAGTTGGCCGATGTGCTGATCGGGCTGGATCTGGCCGAGCCGCTGCTCTATCGGGCGGCATTGACGATGGGTGAAACCACGCGCGGGCGCGACGTTTCGGCCGCGGTGATCGCCTGCGGCGATGCGGCCTATCGGGCAGCGCGCGCGGCGCTGCAGGTGCACGGCGCGATCGGCTACACCGCCGAGTACGACCTGTCGCTCTGGTTGACCAGGGTGACCGCGCTGCGGTCGGCCTGGGGTACACCGGATCTGCATCGTTCCCGGATTTCCCGCGCACTGCGCGACGAGGCTGTCCGCGACCGAGCTTTGCGAGGTATGAAATGACTGCATCGCGTGGCGATTCGATGAGGGGTGGTGGTCGGGCGACGGGTGGGCCCAGCACCGAACATCAAGAATTCATCGCCTCGGTCCGGGCGCTGCTCACCAAGCACGCCGGATCCGCCGCCGTGCGCGCGGCAATGGATACCGAACTCGGCTATGACGAGACGCTGTGGCGGCTGCTGTGCGAGCAGGTCGGTGTCGCGGCGCTGGCGATTCCGGAGGAATACGGCGGATTCGGTGCCAGCCTGGTCGAATCCCTGCTGGTGGTAACCGAATTGGGGCGCACGCTGGCCGGGGTGCCGATGCTGGGTTCGGCCGTGCTCGGTGTGCAGGCGGTGCTGTTGTCCGGTGACAGTGCGGCGTGTGAGCGGCTGCTGCCCGAGGTTGCCGAAGGCGCCCGCACGATCGCGGTGTGCTGGGCGGGCACCGGCGGCTGGGATGAGCCTGGTGTGCATTCGGAAGACGGAACACTGTCCGGCACAGCGCATTACGTGCTCGACGGGTTGCATGCGGACACTCTCATCGTGGTGACACCTGACGGACTGTTCGAGGTCGAGTCGGGAGCGGCGGGCGTCACCCGACGTGCCGTCCCGACTATGGATCCCACTCGCAAGCTCGCCGAAATCACGTTTGCGGCGGTTCCGGCGCGGCGGCTCGCTTCGGCGGATCCGGCGCTCATCGCACGGCTGCACGAAATCGCTTGGACCGCAGTGGCTGCCGAGCAGGTCGGTGCGGCCGAACGGTGCCTGGAGATGACGGTCGAATACGCCAAGTCCCGGGTGCAGTTCGGGCGGGCGATCGGCAGCTTCCAGGCGCTCAAGCACCGCATGGCGGATATGTATGTGCTGGTGGAGTCGGCCAAATCCGCGTCCTGTGCGGCGACGGTCGCGGTGGCGGAGCACAGCCCGTCCGCGGCCGAGGATGTCTGGGTGGCGCGGACGCACTGTTCGGAGACGTTCACGACCATCGTGGCCGAGATGGTGCAGTTGCACGGCGGCATCGCCATCACCTGGGAACATGACGCGCATTTGTTCTTCAAGCGCGCACATGGTGATGCGGAGTTGTTCGGGCAGCCGCGCAGGCCGCTCACACCAACCGCCTGACGGTCGCGCCCCGGCGGAGTCGCCGGGGCGCTATCGTTCGGACAGATCTGGTACACGCCCTCGCCATACATAGTTAGCGTATGTAATAATATTCTATGCAGCAGGCTCAGGTGGCAACAGCAGATGACATCGTGGTCGACCTCCTCGTCACCGCGGGCCGGCTGACCCGGCTGGCCGGGGTGATCAGCGGCGACGATCTGCCGCGAGCCGTGATGCGCGCACTGGCGGTGCTCGACGAACACGGCGCGGTGCGCGTCAGTGAATTCGCTCGTATCGATAGATGTTCACAGCCGGCGGCAACGGCGCTGATCGGCAAGCTCGTTGCGGACGGATACGCCTCCCGATGCAAGGATCCGGATGATTCCCGGGCCGTCGTCGTCGAGCTCACCCCGGCCGGACGCAGTCGCTTGAGGCGTGCCCGCGGCGCCTTCGGCGAGGCGATGGCGGCGGGGCTCACCGGTTTCGATATCGAACGTTTGGCCCGCATGGAAAGCGATATGAAGGAACTGCTGGACGCGCTGAAGAAGTCGGTGCCGCAGCATCTGTCCAGGTCGCGATAGCCGACTCGGCTGGTCGGACCGGAGTACGGTCGGAGAGTATGACCGATGAGAAGCGTGGCCGAGTCAAGGTAGCGACCAGCCAGAAGCGAGTCCGGGTCTACCTCGGCGGCCAGTTGGTCGCCGATACCGCCCGACCGGTCCTGGTCTGGGAGAGTCCGCACTACCCGACCTACTATCTGCCCGTCGCGGATCTGCACGCGAAACTCGAGCCGAACGGCACCAGCGCGAAATCCCCGAGCCGCGGCACCGCGACCGGATACGACGTGGTCGTCGACGGCACCACCGCGTCCGGAGCCGCGGTGCGCTATCACGACTCCCCGTTCACCGAACTGAACGAGCTGGTGCGCCTGGACTGGAACGCCATGGACGAATGGTTCGAAGAGGACGAGCCGGTCTACGTCCACCCGCGCGATCCGTACACCCGCGTCGACATCCTCGCGAGTTCCCGGCATATCCGCGTCGAAATCGACGGCACCACCGTCGCCGACTCGCACTCCCCCCGCATCCTCTTCGAAACCGGCCTCCCCGCAAGGTATTACCTCCCCCTGACCGATGTCCGACAGGACCTGCTGAAGCCCTCGGCAACCCACACCAGCTGCCCGTACAAGGGCACCGCCGACTACTGGACCGTCCACATCGACGGCAAGGAATACCCGGACATCGTCTGGGGCTACCGCACCCCGCTCCCGGAAAGCCAGAAGATCGCGGGCCTGGCCTGCTTCTACAACGAGAAGGTCGATATCTATCTCGACGGCGAACTCCAGGACCGCCCGAACACCCCGTTCAGCTGACGCACGACGCAGCCGTTGGTCCGCTCACTGGGGGTCGCTGTGCGCGACCAGCCGATCGTGGCCGACCTCAACCACCGCACACTCGTCGAGCAATCGCACAATCTCGACGAGATGATCGGTGAACAGTTGAAGCAGAACAGCATTGGCGATATTGCCGGTCGACACAATCAGCAGTGACCGGGGCGACCGGTCGAGTATGTGCCCAATCCAGAAGTCCCGATCTTTGGTGACGACGACTCGGCCTTCGCGGTCCGCGATCGCCGCGATCTCATCGTCCGTTGTCCGATTTCCCTGGGCGATCGTGGACGTGTGCACGACATCGTGCCCAGCATTCTTCAGAAGGACCGCCAGCTTCCGAGGAAGCTGGGCGTCAGGAATTTCACGCCGCGTTGAACGGGATCGTAGTGCTACGGGCAGTCACGATCGCAGCATATTCGAGCACCGCGAGGATGTCGTCGGTCTCCAGATCCGGGTAGTCGGTCAGGATCTCATCGATAGTCATGCCCGCCGCCAGCAGCTCTAGCAGCATCTCAACGGGACACCGCAATCCGCGCACCACCGGCTTGCCGTGGCAGACGGCGGGGTCCGAGGTGATGCGATCGATGCGGGACATGACCACTCTACCTGGGCCTCATCAGACCGGAACGATCTCGAGCACGCTCTCGAGCCCACGGATCCAGGACATCGAAATCGAGATACGCGCAGGTATCGAGGACGCCGGAAACGTGCCGGTTCGTCATCGACAAGACTCCCATGTTTCGTCGCCGCCGATGCGGTCCTCGGTATCGAAGAACTCGTCGGCCTCCCGCCGCATCCGGGCATGATCTACTCGCGGCAGTTTGCGATGCCGTTCCACGAGCTCCGCAGCGGACTGGTCGTTCGCGCGGCGGTATTGGCCTGGGGCCTGGCCGTATTCGCGTTTGAAGGCCTTGGCGAAGGCGAATTCGGAGGTGTAGCCGACCTTTCGGGCGATGGCGCCGAGTGGGCTGTCGGTGTCGCGGAGCAGGCGGGCGGCGGTGAGCATGCGCCAGCGGGTGACGTAGGCCAGGGGTGGTTCACCGACGGTGGCGGCGAAGCGGCGGGCCAGGGTGGCTCGAGAGACGCCGGCGATATCGCTGAGGTCGGGAACCGTCCAGGTACGGGCGGGTGCTTCGTGTACGGCGCGCAGTGCTGCCGCGACCGCCGGATCGGCGAAGGCGCCCGCCCACCCAGTGGCGGGTTCGTCTACGGCCTGCTCGTCGAACCAGGCACGCAGCATGAACAGGAGCAGAGTCTCCAGGATGGCGGGCACGGCGGCATCGCTGCCCTGTTTCGGTTCGGCGACCTCGGCGGCGAGCAGGTCGACGGCGGCGCGCAAGGACGGATGTCGCCCGGGACGTGCTGGGAGATGGATGAATTCGGGGAGTTCATCGAGCAGCGGGTGGCTGCGCTGCCTGCCGAGTTCGTATGCGCCGCAGAGCAGGGCGGTACGCGCACCTGGTCCGGTGATCTCGCGCGGCTCGCCGGGTTGCGCCTTCTCGGTGACCGTGCTGTCGAGCCGGTCGAGCAGATCGTGGTCGGCGCCGCGCGGCATGAACAGCACGTCACCGGCGCCGAGGGCGATGGGTTCGCCGCCGGACGGCACCGCCACGCACGAACCCTGTAGCACCACATGGAAACCCGCGCCCGGGACGACCGGATAGGCGCGGCCCCACGGCGCGTGCCGGATGAACAGGCCCGAGGTCGGATTGCCGGTGCGGATGGCGGTGAGGGTTTCACTGAGGATATCCACCCGTGCACCATACCGTCTTCAATGAGCGTTTCAGACATTACCGTGCGCTGATTGACCATTCATTTACTCATGCGTTATCCATAGTGTCGTACTCATGACCACGACGAAGATTGCCGTCTACGGCGCGACCGGCCACACCGGCAGCTACCTGCTCACCGAATTACAGAGGCGCGGGATTACCCCGATCCTGGTGGGCCGCAGTGCATCTCGGATGCGGGCGGCAGCCGAGGCAGCGGGGATCCCGGACGCCGATATCCGAGTCGCCACACTCACCGATCACCACGCCCTGGTCGCCGCCTTCACCGGTGCGGACGCCGTCATCAGCAGCCTGTCGGCGTATGTGCGCAATGGCGAGCCGGTACTGGCGGCAGCCATCGCGGCTGGGGCACATTACACCGATCTGTCCGGTGAACAGCTTTTCCTGAAGCGGGTTTTCGACGAGTACGGCGCGAAGGCCGAGGCCGCGGGAGTCACGGTAATCCCCGGCGTCACCGACAACAATGTGGCGGGCGACCTGCTCGCCCACCTCACCGCGCGCCACCTGACCGGGCCGGTCGAGATCGTGCTGAGCCACCTCAGCAAGAGCGGCGGCAACGGTTCCAAAGGCAGCGCGAAAACGGTCTTCGCCAGCCTCGACTGGTTCCGCAGCGGCGGCTGGCACTTCCGGGACGGCGAACTACGCACCGGCACCGCCCGTCACACCGAGATGACCTTCCCCGGCCACACCGCGGCTACGACGGTCGCTAAATTCGCACAGCCACCGGTGATTACGATTCCCAGACACACTGATGTGTCGTATGTGGAAGGCGTCCTGGACACTGCCATCCTCGATCTCCTCGGCTCTTTCACCGAAGAGATCATCGAATCGCTGCCGGACGAGCCGAGTTCCGACCTCCGCTACGACGTTGTCGTGGATGCCTACGACACCAACGGACATTCGGTCCGCGGCGTCGTCAGCGGCGTCGACTCCTACCGCGATTCAGCATTGGAAGCGGTAGAAATCGCGGTCCGCCTGACCGAGGGAACCACTAAGCCCGGCACCTTGTCCGTCGCCGAAGCCTTCGATGCCGAAGAACTCCTCGATGCCCTCGCCCACTTCGCCATCACCTGGCGCATCACCGAATAATGCCGCCGCGATGCCAAAGCCCGCACCGAAGACCGACGGAAGTCAGCTCGCGCCCCCGCCGGAGGACTCACCACGCATCAGCGCCCCGAGGGACTCGCGGTCGGTCACGTCCATCTTGATGCAGGCGCGGTAAAGGTGACCCTCGACCGTGCGGACGGAAACCGTGAGGCGATCGGCGATCTGACGGTTGGACAGACCTGCCGCAACGAGATTCGCGATTTCACGTTCGCGGGAGGTCAGTGGCAAGGGCTGGGCTGCCTGGCGCAAAGCGGGCGTGCCTGCACCGCCGCAGGCCGCGGCGAGACGGTTCGCGGTGGCCGCGGATTCGAGGAGCCGGCGGCGGTCACCGGCGCGTTCGTGGGCGGATGCGGCTTGGGCGGCGGCATCGGCGGCGGAGAGCATGGCGCCGATGCGCTCGAATTCGGCTGCGGCCGCGTCGAGTCCGGGTCCGTCGTGAGCCGCGAGTGCCACCGCATGGCGGGCCTGGACCTGCACCAGTTCGCCGTCGACCCGGGCGGCCAGGTCGGCGAGTCGGCCTGCCACCGAATGGTCGCCGAAGCGGGCGGCCGTATGCAGTGCCATGGCCTCGATGGCGTGCTGATGGGCGCGCGCCGCCGCGTCGGCGGCGCCCATGGCAAGTCGGATGGCGGGCGTGACGGTGCCCTCCGCGGCGGCCGCGCAGGCGCGCGCGATCTCCAACTGCGGGTCGTAGACCGCGCTGTGCCTGCCGCCGCGAGCGGCCGCCTCGGCAATGGATTCGGCCGCCTCCGGAGCGCGCCCGAGTGCCGAATATGCCTCGGCCAGACGGATTCTCGCCGGAATATGCCAAGCGGCGGCACCCTCGGCGGTGAGCGCGGCCAGTGCCTGTTCGAGATGTTCGATCCCGTCCAGGAAGCGGCCCTGCGCCACGTCGACGGTGCCCTGCAAGATTTTCGACATGCCCCACGCGAGGTACTGGCCCGGTGCCGAGTAGCCGAAATACCCCGAGGCGCGCCGGCGTGCGGCCTCGAGATCACCGGTGCAGATCAGCGCGAGCACTTCGGCATGGGTCGAGATGAACCGGTTGAGTCCGTCGATATGCGACTCCACCTGATGCCCTCGGGCCGCGTACTGCCGCGCTGCATCGCCCTTACCCATCAGCGCCAGCGCCAGACCGCCGCCGAAGGCAGCCCACCAAACCGCCCACGGCGGTGCGCCTTCGGTCTCCATCACCGATTCGGCCCCGGAAAACGCTTCCTCGAGCAGATTTTCGTGGACCGCGCACGCCGCGGCCAGGCCCTCGAAGGTGGCGATGGTCTTCGGATGCTGCACCTTGCCGCGCAGCATCGCGAGCACCTCGTCGGCACGCTCGGCATCGCCCATGGCCCAGAACAGATTCGAGACCCGGGTGCTGCCCCAGCGGCCCAGTTGCACCTCGTTCATCTGATCCGGATCGAAGCTGGCGAGGGTGCGTTCGGCCTCGATGCGGTGGCCCTGCCACAGCAGCGCCCGAGCCAGCAGATCCGCGGCCTCCACCCCGCCGCGACGTTCCACCGCGGCCCTGGCGAAACGCTCACCGAGCGGCAAATTGGCCAGCCCGATCGCATCGGCCGCGGCCGCCTCGAAGAGTTCGAGATCGGCGGATTTATCACTGTCCAAGGCCAATTCGGCCAGCCGGATGCGGTCGGGCGCGGAATTGATCGCGCGTTCCTTGAGCGAGGAGTACAGCCGACCACGCAGCCGCCGGGCCGAGGCGATGCCGAGCCTGCGCCGGATGACCTCACCGAACAGCGGATGGTTGTAGCGCACGATCAACTGGTGGGTGTTCTCGACAACCCTGATGAGACCGCGGGTTTCGGCGGCCTCCACGGCTTCCTCCCCCGCCAGTTCGGAGAGCACGTCGAGATCGATGGGCTCGCAGAAGGTGAGCAGTTCGAGCACCCGCAGCACCGGTTCCGGCAGCTGCTCGACCCGATCCTCCAGTAGCGCAGCCAATTCCGAGGTCACCGCGGCCCGGCCGCGCAGCTGCCAGACGCCGTTCACCTGCCGCAGCGCGCCCGCCTCCAGCGCACCCTCCACCAAATGCCGCAGAAACAGGGCGTTTCCGCCGGAGGACTCCCACATCAGGTTCGCGGTGAAGCCTTCCAACTGCCCACCGAGCATCGACTCGACCAGATCGACGCTCTGCTGCTGCGTGAACGGAGTGAGGTCGATGCGCAGCAGATGGCCGTCTTTCCATAACGAGGTCACCGCATCTGGCACCTGCACCCCGCTGCGCACGGTCGCGACGATATGCGCGGCCTTATCGATGGCCAGCTGCAACAGCAGTGTGGCCGAAAGCTGATCGAGCAGGTGCGCATCATCGACACCGATGATCGCGTGCCCGTCGACGAGCAGCGCCTCGCGCGCGGCCGACATGAATGTCACCGGATCGTGTGCGGTATAAACGCCGACCATATGGGCGAATACGCCCAGCGGAATGCTGCGGGCCGATTCCGTACCCGCCACCCACCGGACATTGCCGCCTACCGCAGCCGTCGCCTGTCTCGCCAGCGTCGTCTTCCCGACTCCGGCGTCGCCCGTCAATACCGCACCGACGTATTCGGTTCCGGTGAGTGCTGCGCGGATCGCTTCGAACTCGGTCTCGCGCTCGATCATCGGCCAGTTCCGAGCCATAGCTCTTACTGTAGTTCGTCACGGATCATGATCGATGACAACGAACCATGAACGGGCGCACCGGCTCCGCTGTTTCAGCCCCTAACCGAGCACGTCGTGGCGCACAATGGTCTGGTCGCGCCCCGGTCCGACGCCGATACAGGAGATGCGGGCGCCGGACAACTCCTCCAGGCGCAAGACATAGGCCTGGGCGTTGGCGGGCAATTCCTCGAACGTCTCGACATGTGAAATGTCTTCCCACCAACCGGGCATCTCTTCGTAAATCGGCTTGGCGTGGTGGAATTCGGTCTGTGTGGTCGGCATCTGCTCGACCCGCTTGCCATCGATTTCGTAGGCGACGCAGATCGGCACCCGCTCGAGGCTCGACAGGACGTCCAGTTTGGTGAGGAAGAAGTCGGTGACGCCGTTGACCCGGGTCGCATAGCGCGCGATGACCGCGTCGAACCAGCCGCAGCGGCGGGCCCGGCCGGTGGTCACGCCGACCTCGCCGCCCTGCTTGGCCAGGAATTCACCGAAATTGTCGAATAGTTCGGTCGGGAACGGACCCGAGCCGACGCGGGTGGTGTAGCACTTCAGGATGCCGAGCACCGTCGAGATCTTGTTGGGTCCGACGCCCGCGCCGACCGCCGCACCACCCGAGGTCGGGTTGGACGAGGTGACATACGGGTAGGTGCCGTGATCCACATCGAGCAGGGTGCCCTGCGAACCCTCCAGCAGCACGGTCTCGCCGCGCTCGAGCGCCAGATTCAGTTCCAGGCGGGTGTCGGCGATGCGGTGCTTGAAGCTCTCCGCCTGTCCGAGAACCTCATCCACCACCTGCTGCGGGTCCAAGGCGCGACGGTTGTAGATCTTCACCAGGACCTGGTTCTTGAACTCCAGGGCCGCCTCGACCTTCTGGGTCAAGATCTTCTCGTCGAGCACATCGGCGACGCGCACACCGACGCGGGCGACCTTGTCCTGGTAGCACGGACCGATGCCGCGACCGGTGGTGCCGATCTTCTTATTGCCGAGGAAGCGTTCAGTGACCTTATCGATGGCCACGTGGTACGGCATGATCAGATGCGCATCGGCCGAGAGCAGCAGCCCGGAGGTGTCGACGCCGCGCTCCTCCAGTCCGGCCAGCTCGGCGAGCAGGACACCGGGATCGACCACGACACCATTGCCGATGACGTTCGTCACGCCCGGCGTGAGAATGCCGGACGGAATCAGATGCAGCGCGAACTTGTCGCCATTGGGCAGCACGACCGTGTGACCGGCGTTATTACCGCCTTGGTACCGGACCACCCACTGCAACCTGCCACCGAGCAGATCGGTTGCTTTGCCCTTACCCTCGTCGCCCCACTGGGCGCCGATCAGGACGATTGCCGGCATGGTCGTGTCTCCTACGGTTCGACGCGCAACAGCCATCTGTTGCAGCTACCTGCCGTATCGAGGCGGTGGCCGGAAGCACAGTCTACCCAAGTCCTTCGGGGCGGCATCGAACCGGATCGCGGGCAACCGTCGCGACCTACGTCCCCACAACGGAGCGAGTCTTACGAGCGACCCGTTCGCCGCGCCCGCGCGGCCAAAAACACAGCTATGGTTGCGAGGCACTGGCGGACCAGGGGTCCGTCGACAGGTGGCGAGGGTGACCGACGGGTTGTCGGCCGAACCGAGGAGGGTGTACGGCAGTTTGAGTACCCACGTTCTCCGTTGCGACGGCGCACCGGTACCCATCGCCCTCGCGTCGCTGCCGCTCTCGCAGACGACCCCCATCCCGGAAAAACGCGTCATCGATGAGCTATTGCCCGTCCTCGCCGCCGACAGCCTGCCCCGGCTGATCGTGCTCGGCGACGATGCCGCCCTGGCCTCCGTGCTGACCCATCTGATGCGGACCGAGCGACTGCATGTGGAGATCGGGTACGTGCCCGTCGACAAGACCTACGGCTCGCGTGTCTACCAGACCGGCACCGGCAATGCGGCCGCCAAACGAGCGGTGAAGGGTCGGCCCGTCGAAACCCCGCTGATTCGCGACGACACCGGAACCGTGCTGGTCGGACGGGCCGAGATCACCGGGCCCGGTGGCGAGAAGCTAGAGGGCGAAGCCTATGTGGACGACGCCCAGTTGTTCTCCGGCAAGGTCGACGCGATGATCGTCTCCCCCATGCTGGATATGCCGGGAGTGCGGGCGAGCGTGCAGAAGAACATCATCCGCAGGCGCCGCTGGCTGGAAGGGCGGGCCGCGCAGCTCGGCACACCGGGAGCCGTGGTGACCAGGGACGGCATCGCCAACGATCGGGTGCTGCCGCGCTCGTCGTTCTATCGGCATCACGAAAACTGGCTGCTGGTGCGTTGACGATGCGTTTCCCGAGAGAAGGCCGCCCCGCATCGGGTGTTTCGCGGCGGCCGAGCCCGATATTCCTGCTGGTGATCGCGATCGCGGTGACCGGTGGCGTGCTCGCATGGGACGCCGACATGCAGTCGACGCGGGCGAAGTTCGGGGTATTTCTGCTCGTCGTATTCGGCTGGATCGTGACGCTGTGTCTGCACGAATTCGCGCATGCGTACACGGCGTGGCGGGCGGGCGATCGCGAGGTGGAGTTGCGGGGTTATCTCACGCTGAATCCGCTGAAATACAGCCATCCGCTGCTGTCGATCGTGTTGCCGATGGTGTTCATCGCACTCGGCGGGATCGGCTTGCCGGGCGGTGCGGTGTACGTGCACACGCATAACGTGAGCGCGCGCATGCAGCGGATCATCAGCGGCGCCGGGCCCGCGGTGAATGCGGTATGCGCGGTGCTGCTGCTGGTGGTCGTGCGGTTTTTCGGCAGTGACAGTTCGCATCGCGCGTTCTGGTACGGCCTGAGCTTTCTGGCGTTTCTGCAGATCACCGCAACGCTTTTGAACATTCTGCCGTTGCCCGGGTTGGACGGATACGGCGTGGTCGAGCCGTCGCTGAGTTATCAGACCCGGCGGGCGCTCGATCAGTTCAAGCCGTTCGGGATGCTGATCCTTTTCGCGCTGCTGTTCACGCCGTCGATCAACAAGGTGTTCTTCGATGCGGTGTACTCGCTCTACGAGTTGTCCGGGGTCGATGCGGACTGGTCGCGGTACGGCAGCTGGCTGACCCGGTTCTGGACCTAGCCGATGTCCCGGCCGCCCGATCCGACCTCCCGGACCGGGCGACCTCTTCGCACGACCGCTACGCGCCCGTACCGCCCGGCCACCACACCATATGGCCGGTAGGGCGGTTCGCCGTCGGGCGAAGCGTCCCAACCGCGCTACCCCTCGTAACCGCGGTTGCCTCTCGAGGCTATGACCGCAGGCAGCTGCGAACACGAGTAGCGGACTACGTGAAGATCATGATTCGGGTGCCGGGGCGGAGCATGCGGTTCCGCAGCGGCGGGAATATGTCCGAAATCCGCTGAGTAGTCGGCTCATTCCTCGGGCGGCACGTGTGGATTCGGGACCGTCGGGGGCAGCAGAGCCATCGCCGAGATGCGCTGCATGCCGCAGACCTGCATGAGATCGACCAGCATGGAGCGCATCTGCGCGAAGACCACATGGGCCGAAAGTCCCGCGCCCTCAACGAGTTCCGGTCGCGCGGCTTTCGCTATGCCGCGCAGCACCCGGGCGGCCTCGGCCTGATCGGGCTGCTGGCCGGGATCGGCGAGCATCATCCGGCGCACCACCTCGACGGCTTGGGCCAGGCGCTCCAGTCCCTCGATCAGTCGCGGGTCGAGGATTTCGTCGTCCTGGACCAGGGTGAGGGAGCGGCGCAGCAGCACCCTCGTATTGCGGACGGCATTGTCGAGCGGGTCGGCGGTGGCGCGGATGCGGTCGAGGCGCTGGCGGGAATTCCAATAGAGCGGGGAGATCCGACTGATCTCGCGGCCGCCCTCCAGGGTGGAGCGCAGTCCATCGATCTGGGGCTGGGTCGCGCGGGCCGCGGTCAAGGACGTGCGGATCTTCTCCGGATCCTGTTCGAGCAGACCGTCGGCGCAGTCGTGCAGCGACTTCGCCAGTACCGCAAGGACTTCCGCGGCTTGCTCGCGGGCCCGACGCACCGGATGCAGTGGTATCGATGCGACCACGACCACGCCGACCAACCCGCCGACGAGCGCGTCGATCATGCGCGAGAAGCCGCCGCCCGCCGACGGCGGCAGCAGCGTCGCGACCAACACCGCCGAACCGGCGGCCTGCATGGTGATGATCGAACCGCCGTCCAGGAATACCGCCAGCGCCATGGCCACCGCGACGACGAGGGCGATCTGCCAGACGCCGGTGCCCGCGCGGGTGATGAACAGGTCGCCGATGCCGATGCCGACCGCCACACCGACCACCAACTCCACCGACCTGCGCAGCCGGGCGCCGAACGAAATGCCGATCGAGACCACGGCCGCGGTCGGTGCGAAAAAGGGCTGGGTGTGCCCGACTATCTTGTGCGCGATAAACCAGGCCAGCGCCGCGCCGACCGCGCATTGCAGAATCGGCAGCGCGGACAATCGCAACCGCGCCCACGAGCTGCGCAGCTTCTCCATGCTGCTGTCGCGGGCGACACCCACCGGGGAATTCGGGTCGATCAACTGTTAGTCGAGGCCGAGCTCACCCGCGGCGCGCGGGTCGCAGTCTTCCAGCAGATCGAGGCAGCGTGCGTACTCTTCGGTCTCGCCGACCGCCCTGGCCGCCCTCGCCAGCGCGGCGACACTGCGCAGGAAACCGCGATTGGGTTCGTGGCTCCACGGCACCGGCCCGAAACCCTTCCAGCCATTGCGCCGCAACAGGTCCAGGCCGCGGTGGTAGCCGGTGCGCGCGAACGCGTACGCGGCGACGATGTCGTGATTGACCACCTGCGTATCGCCCTCGGCCCCGCCACGCTCCAACGCGGCCTCGGCGAGATGGGCCCAGGCGATCGAAGCCGACGGATGCGCGGCCGCGACCTGCACCGGATCGGCATTGTTCAGCAGCGCCTCCTCCGCATCGGAGTCTTCGGGCAGGAGTACCGGTTGCGGTCCGAGCAAGTCACCGAACGAGGTCATGCGGTTCATTGTGCACTGCCTGCGCGGGTCGCGCCGACACGGCGTTCCCCTGGCTGAGCAGTGCCCAGCCCACCTCTCCTGCCCACCCGCCGCTGTCGAGCCGGACCAGGCGGCGTACGGCGCAGGGGAATCATCACAGTCGACCGCATTGCTGGCTAGGCTGGCCGTCGAGTTCAACTGTTCCGCCCGACCGAGGGGTTATAGGTGTCCGACCCGAACGACGAGAAGAGCCCGGCACAAAATCCCGGCCGCCCCACCGAAGCGGCAGCTGACCCGCGGCCAGCCACGCCCGCTGACCGGACACCCACATCGCACAACCCCTCCGACCGGGGTGCGCCCTCGCGCCCCGGTCCGGCCACAGACTCCCCGTCGGGAACGGGCAGCTCGTCGGGAGCCGGGACCGGCGCGAAGGAAGGCGCGGCCGACGCGACCCGTCCGTTCCCCTCATCGTCAGGACCCAGCTCGTCGGGATCCAACGCCCCCACACGCCCTGGTCCAGCCACAGGCTCCGGCACCCCCTCGGGGCCTGGTGCTTCGGGAGGCGGCGCCGGCTCGGCCACTGCTCCAACTCGACCGGTCCCCGCCTCGTCGGGGCCGAGCGTATCCCGGGGATCCGGTGCGCCATCGGGAAGCGGTTCGGCTGCGAAAGAAGAGGCTGCCAGCGCACCGACGCGGCCAGTTCCCGCAGGTTCGTCGTCGAAGCAGCCGTCGCCCGGTGCCGGGCAGTCGGGCGCGGCGACCGGGGATATCGCCGCTCTCGGGAAGCCAGCGGCACCCAGCCAGTCGGGCGGAGCAGCCAATGCGCCGTCATCAACTTCCGCCTCAGGTGGCGCAGGTCAACGGGCTGGCGGCGCAACCCCATCCGCTCAGACGCCGACCGGCGTAACACGGTCGGGCAACGCGGGCCAGCGCGATGCCGGTGCAGCCTCGCCTCCCGCGCGGGGTAACGCAACCAGGCCAGGCAACGCAACCGCCGCAGGCGGCGCGGGCCGACGAGACAGCGGCAGCGCCTCCCCTGCCTCTGCGCCGGAAAACACAGCCAAGCCGGGCGGCGGGGACCAACAAGGTGGCAGCGCAACACCATCCGTTCAAACACCGAGCGGCGTATCGAGGCCGGGCGGCGCAAGCCGGCGAGATAGCGGCACAGCCTCGTCGACTCCCGCGCCGGGCGGCGCTGCCAACCTCGGCAGCACGGCCCAGCGAGGTGGCGGCAGCCCATCTGCTCCCACGCCGGGCAACGCAACCAGGCCAGGCGACACAACCAGGCTGGGCGACACAACCAGGCTGGGCGACACAACCAGGCTGGGCGACACAACCAGGCTGGGCGACACAACCAGGCTGGGCGACACAACCAGGCTGGGCGGCGCAGCCAACTCCGGCGGCGCAGGCCAACGCAGTGGCGGCGCTACCCCTTTTGCTCCCACACCGGGTAACGCAACCAAGCCAGGCGGTGCAGGCCAGCGAGACAGCGGCACAGCCTCACATGCTCCAACGCCCGGCAGCGCCAACCCCGGCGGCGCGGCCCAGCGAGGTGGCAGCTCACCGGCTCCCGCGCCCGGCAGCACAGGCCAGCGAGATAGCGGCAACGCCTCACATGCTCCAACGCCCGGCGGCGCAGGCCAACGAGATAACGGCACAGTCCCACCAGCTCCAACGCCCGGCAGCGCCAACCCCGGCGGCGCGGCCCAGCAAGGTGGCACCTCACCGGCTCCCGCGCCCGGCAGCACAAGCCAGCGAGAGCGCGGCGCGGCTCCATCTGGACCTGCGCAGGGCGGCGCAACCGGGCCGGGTGGTGTCGGCCGACGAGACAGCGGCACAGCCTCACCGGCAGCGCCGGGCGGCGGAACCAACCCGGGTGGCGCGGGTCAACGAGATCGCGGCGCGGCGTCGTCTGCGCCCGGTTCCGCGGAACCGGGCGCAGCTGCCGATTCCACACGGTCCGGCGGTGACGCCGCGAACTCCGAGGTGAAGACCACGGAGATCTCGCGTAGTGGCGTCGAGGGCAAGACGGCTTCCACGAAGGCGCCGGGTGCGGCGACGCCGGTTGGCGGCTCCGGGGGAGCAACCGATACTGGCTCCGGGCCGAATGCGCCGACCGTCGTGATCAAACGAGGTGGTCCCGCCGCTCAGTCCGCTGGTGGTGCGGCGAGGTCCGCCGCGGCTGCTGCTGCGGCCGGTGGAACTGCCGCTGCGGCCACCGCAGGATCCGATGCTGAGGCCGCGGTAGGAGACGAGCCCGCGGCATCCACCGCGGGGGCGACCGCATCAAGTGCCGCCAAATCGACCACTCCGACGGGAGCTGAGCCACCGTCTGAAACCCCGTCACCAGGTGACGCCCCAGTATCGGCGACGGGATCCGCTGCCGAAACCGCTGTAATTCAGCGGGATTCGGCTGCGGCCAAGTCTGCGACAGCGGCCGACAAGGTCGACGATACCGCGGGTGCGGATGCGGCGACCATGGTGATGCGCCGGATCGATCCGAAGGCGAAGTCGACCGCCGAGGCAGCGACTGCTGCTCCGGCGCAGGATGAGCCGGATTTGGCGGGCGCGGACGACAAGACAGTCGCCATGCCGGTGGTTTCGAAGCTGGATGCCGAGCAGACCGTCGCACTGCCGATTCAGAAGCCGGCCGACAAGGACGCCACGCAGCGAATGCGGACCGATGCCGGGACCAAGCCCGGTACCGACCGCGTCGTTGCGCCCGCGGCGCGGCCCGGTCCCATCAGCAAGCCGCCGAGCACACCACGTCCGGCGGCGGGTCCGAAACAGGCTGGGGCGCAAGGGCCTTCGCAAAGTGGGCCGGGGGTCGAGGAGACCGCACCCTCGGCGCCGCGCGGGCCAGGGCGGCCGCGTCAGGTCGCGTCGGCCCCGTCACCTGCGGACACCCAGCTGACTCGACCCGCGCAGCCGGTCACCGGATCGCGACCGATGGCCCAGCCGCAGCGGATCACGCCGCCCGGTCAGCAACCGGCGGCCGGCGAGGCACCGGCCGAGCGCTCGAAGCGCTGGTTGTTCCTCGGTGCGGCCGCGGTGGCGCTCATCGCGGTGATCGCGCTCGCGGTCGCGCTCATCGGGAGCCGGGGCGACAACTCCCCGGAGGCCAAAGTGCGCGCCACCATCACCGATTACACCCAGGCGCTGAAATCCGGCGATCTCGCGGCGCTGCGCAACACCACCTGCGGACAGTTGCACGACTTCTATCAGGGCATTGCGGCGGACCAGTTCGCGGGCGTGCACCAGCTGTCGATGGATCGCAAGAACATTCCCGTGGTGGCGAGCGTCGATGCGATCAAGATCACAGACAAGACGGCGATCGCGCAGGCCACCGTGTACACCGACGCCGATCCGACGAAGCGCTCGGCGCGGACTTTCGATCTGGAGCAGACCGCCGACGGCTGGAAGGTCTGTGACCCGCCGAGTGCCGGGACGCCCTAGCCGAACGGTGACGCCGAGTCCAGCAGGGCATATCCAAAAGGTAAGCCCTCTAACCGGTTGCGAACGTCACACTTACCTGGTCATCAGACCGGTTCGCCAGTAGCATGGCCCGGATCATGGTCAGGGAGCAGACAATCGAAAAGCCGGAAGTCGAAGTGGTCGAGCAGACAGCCACGCTGGCGGGAAGCCGGTTCCGGGTTCGCGAACACTATTCGGTAGGCCGGGAGAAGGTCCGTGAGTTCGCCCGCGCGACGCAGAGTCGCCACGGTGCGCACTACTCCGAACCCGATGCGCTCGAGCTCGGTTACGACGGGATCATCGCGCCGCCGACCTTCGCCTCGGTCATCGGCATCAATGCGACCAGGGTCCTACTGGACACGGTGCTCACCGAATACGACCTGTCCCAGATCCTGCAGACCGACCAGGTCTTCGAGCTCACCCGCCCGATCCTGGCGGGCGACCGGCTCAGCACCGAGATCGTGATCGACTCGATCCGTCAGTTCGGCGATAACGACTTCATCCTGGTGACCTTCTCGCTGACCAACCAGCACGACGAGATCGTGGTATCGGGTTCGACCACCATCGTGGCGCGCCGCGGTGTCGAAGTGGATCCGAATATCGCGGCCGCCGTCGAGAACATCATGATGCACGCGCGCCCGGTCACCGTCGGTGATATCACGGTGCCGGACAGCGGCCCGCTGGTCGCCTTACCCGCGGATGCCCCGCCCCCCGGACAGCCCGCGGTGCGCAGCGCATCCGTGCGCTCGCTCCCGGACTTCGACCGGCTGGCCGTCGGCGATCAACTCCCGGCCGAGACCGCGTATGTGACGCGCGGCGATCTGACCAACTATGCGGGCGTTTCCGGCGATCCGAACCCGATTCACTTCAGCGAGCGCGCGGCCCAGTTGGCCGGACTGCCGACAGTGGTGGCGCACGGCATGCTGACCATGAGTCTGGCCGGTGATTATCTGACCTCCTGGCTCGGTGATCCGACGGCCATCGAAAAGTTCAGCGTGCGGTTCGCCGGATTCGTTCCGGTGACCGCCGAGGCGCCGAGCGCCGTCGAATTCAGCGGGAAGATCAAATCGCTCGATCCGCGCCGACGGACCGCGACCATTGTGCTCGCGGGTAATTCGGAGGGCCGCAAACTCTTCGGCCGGGCCATCGCCGAGGTTCGCTTCGCCTAGCGACGCAACCTCATTCGATGGTCGCGTGCACGAGATAGACGTTGTAGTCGCTCCAGGTCGAAATATTGAGGTACAGGTCCGAACCCGAGGACCAGGGGTGGATGAATCCGCCGTACAACTCGGGATATTCGCGCACCGTCACCGTCGGTGCGCCATCGGACCACACGCCCTGCGGTGAATTCGCTTCGCGGACGACCAGTGCCGCTTTCGCGGTATCCAAATAGCTCATCTGCCAGACGTTTCGGGAGGCGTCGAAGCGCACCGACAACTCACCGACGGGCGCGTCGACGATCGGGCTCGCGGAGCCGAATCCGCCTACCGGAGTCCAGTTTCCGTCTCGCCAGTACTGGTAGGCGGTGGTGTTGAGGAGCTGATCCTTCGGCACTCGCGCAAGGCCGACCGAGCCGAGGCGGGTATTGGGTGTGCCGAACATGTACACGTAGTCGTCATGCGGAACCATCGCGCTCACTTGGAAATTCGCGAGGCCGAAGATGTTGTCCCAACGCGCGTAGGGATCCTTGGTCCAGGTCTGACCGTGATCATCGGAATAGGCGATGCCGCCGTAATTGGTGAAGAACGTGCCCGGAATGCTGTTCCAGGTGCGAATCGACATGTAGCTCAGGTACTGCCGCGCACCGAGTGCGAATCCGGAGGTCGGAATCGTGGTGACCTCGACATTGTCGAGTTTGCGGCTGGAAAGCACCTCGGCCGCGTGGCAGCGGTCGTCGGTCACCATCCGGTCGTAGGTCATGCCGTCGGTGAGATCGCGATCGGTGCTGAATGCGAGCACATTGCTGCGCCAATCCGATCCCATTCCGCCCGGCGGGTGGAAGCCGCGTCCAACGGTGTCACCGAAGGCGGTCGCGATCTCCCCCGGCGCGCTCTCCCACATGATGCCGAGATCGGTGCCATCGACCTGCCAGCGCTTATCGGTCCGATTGACCGAATTCGCGCCGGTCTGCTTGGCCACCTCGGTGACCGCGCCGACCCGTGGCGTCGGCCGAGCCGCGGCCAAAGGGGCGGGCTCGGTCGATGGATCCACCCGCGGCGGAGGCGGTGGCACCTGACCGGGGTCCGGTCCCGGTCCCGGAATCGCGAAGTGGAAAGGCTTGGGGCTCAACAGAATTTCCGGAATGCCGAGTTGGCTCGCCGGACTCGGCGGCAGCGAAGGTAAGTCGGTCAGATCCGGGCACGGATTCGTGCACGGATCCGGCGGCAACTGCATCTGCGTCCGAACCGGCGCGGGTTCGGGCCGATCCGGCGGCAGCACGGTGATCACCGGATACGGAACCGGCACGTCGAGCGTCTTGGGTATCAAGCCTTCATGCGTCGCGGGCGGATCCGTCACACACGGCCCGGCCACCGGCCCCGCCTCCTCCGGCACGGCACCGGCTCGTGCCGCGCACGTCAACGCCCCGGCCGCATATACGACCACACCGAACACCGCAACCCACCGCCGAGCCATCCGCAACCCCTTGATATCTCGCGCAAAATTGGACACCCGCCGCATCAATGCTCTGCGCGATGTTGTGCACCAGCGCCCGACCCTACCCGTTTTGCCCGCTTCGCCCCGCCCGACTTACCGACCGAATAACCCATGCGCCGCACGGACATCCACAATTAACAGGAAACTCCTACTCCATTTTCGGGACCGCAGCCCAACCGCCTGCTAGCGTCCACGACACGACAACTCGAGTCGGGGTGAGTGGCCGTCCACCGGGGGAGCAAAGGGCCTCCGGTGGTTCTCATTCGACCGCACTGACATCGGCGTGGAAAGCGGAGCAGGATGGAGAATGTGAACGCTTCACTGATCTATCGCCGTGCTGTACCCGCGTTCGGCGCCGCCTGTCTGGTGGTCGGCGGTATAGCGATCGCGTCGCCGATCGCCACCGCCGATTCCTCTGCCGTCCAATTCGTTGCCGGGCCCGATAGTTCGCTTCCGGTGCCGTCCTATCGGCCGGGGCCGAAGGGGTCGAATGTGCCGCCGCCGGAGAAGTCGAAGGAGGAGGAGTCGCCTGGGTACTACACCGATTGCGATCAGGTTCGGGCCGAGGGGAAGTTGCCGCTCTATCGCGGTCAGCCCGGGTACAACCCGTATCTGGATCCGGATGGGGACGGCATCGCCTGCGACTGAGCGATTACTGCACGGCCTGGAACACCAGAACCGTTGCGCCGATGCGGATATTGTCGCCGTCGGCGAGCAGCGCACCGCTCTCGATCGCCTCGTCGTTGACATACACGCCGTTGGCCGAATGCAGATCCTTGATCAGCAACCCGGCCCGGCTCGGCATGATGTGCGCGTGGTAGCGACTGGCCTTCGGATCGTCGAGGACCAGATCGTTGTCGGTCATCCGGCCGATTCGCATGCCGCCCTGCGCGATTGCCGTGACCCGGCCGTCCGGCATGCGCAGTTGACCACTGCGGACCGCACGCGGCATCTCGGTGACCGTCTCGGTCATCGCCGCGGCCAGCCGCTCGGTGCGCTTGAGTTCCATCGTGCTCAGCGGTTCCTGCCGCAGCACCCGCTGTTCGAGATCGACCAGGACCGGGCCCGGATCGATACCGAGTTCGTCCGCGAGCACCGTACGCACCCGACGGCACGCGTCCAGCGCATCGGCCTGTCGGCCGGATAGGTACAGCGCGGTGATCAGCTGACCCCACAGCGGTTCGCGCAGCGGATGTTCATTGGTCATCGAGACCAACTCGCCGATCACCGATGACGCACGCCCACAGGCGATTTCGGCATCGATACGAGCCGAGGCGGCCTGCAGCCGCTCCTCGTCCATCGCGGTGGCGAAACCGTCGGCGAACTGCAGTCCGGCCAGATCAGCCAGTGCCCGACCGCTCCATTCGCGCAACGCGGTTCCGAACAGTTGCGACGCGCCCACATGGTCGCCGACCTCGGCGGCGCGCGTGCCCGCATCCCTGGCCGCCTCGAAGCGGCCGAGATCGCAGGCATCCTCCGGGATCTCGAGTCGATAACCGGATGATTCGGTGCGCAGCACCATGGCCGGATCCACACCCGAGTTACGCAGTGCCTTACGGATATTCGAGACGAATACCTGCAGGCTGGCGGCGTAGGAATCGGGCGGATCCTCGTTCCAGACCATATCGGCCAGCGCAGCCGAAGCCACCGCACGCCGTCGATTGACGGTCAGCGCGGCGAGCAACGCTCGCGGCTTGGGCCCGCCGACCGCCACCGGTTCACCACCGACGAGCAGTCGAACGGGCCCGAGCACGCGCACATCCAGAACCATGTGCTCAATGCCCCCCGAAGGGTAAATAGGGTCAGGCGCTGATCGAGCGACCCGCGGACTTCAGATCATTGCACGCCTCGACGACACGTGCCGCCATGGCCGATTCGGCCTTCTTCAGGTAGCTGCGCGGATCGTAGGCCTTCTTGTTGCCGACCTCGCCGTCGATCTTGAGCACACCGTCGTAGTTGCTGAACATGTGCGCTGCCACCGGCCGGGTGAACGCGTACTGGGTGTCGGTGTCGACGTTCATCTTCACCACACCGAAGCGCAGCGAATCCTCGATCTCCGACTTCAGCGAGCCCGAACCGCCGTGGAAGACGAAATCGAACGGCTGCGCGTCCGCCGCCAGACCCAGCTTGGCCGCGGCGACGCGCTGCCCCTCGGCCAGCACCTCGGGCTTGAGCACCACATTGCCCGGCTTGTACACGCCGTGCACATTGCCGAAGGTCGCGGCGAGCAGGTACTTGCCGTTCTCGCCCGCGCCGAGCGCGTCGATGGTCTTCTGGAAGTCCTCGGGCGAGGTGTAGAGCTTCTCGTTGATCTCGGCCTCGACACCGTCCTCTTCACCGCCGACGACGCCGATCTCGACCTCGAGGATGATGTTCGCGGCGTTGGTCGCCTTGAGCAGCTCCTTGGCGATCTCCAGGTTCTCGTCGATCGGGATCGCCGAGCCGTCCCACATATGCGACTGGAACAGCGGGTTCTTGCCCGCGTTCACCCGCTCCTGGGAGACGGCGATCAGCGGACGCACGAAGGTGTCCAGCTTGTCCTTGGGGCAGTGGTCGGTGTGCAGCGCGATGGTCACGTCGTAGCGCGCGGCGATCACATGCGCGAATTCGGCCAGTGCGACCGCGCCGACGACCATATCCTTCACACCCTGGCCCGAACCGAACTCCGCGCCGCCGGTGGAGAACTGGATGATGCCGTCGCTGCCCGCGTCGGCGAAGCCTTTGATGGCCGCGTTGACGGTTTCCGAGGAGGTGCAGTTGATGGCCGGGAAGGCAAAGGAGTTCGCTTTGGCCCGACCGAGCATCTCGGCGTAGACCTCCGGAGTCGCGATGGGCACTGTGAAGACCTCCGTGTTGTGCGGCAAAAGACAATTCTGTCAGTCCACAGACTAGGCCAGCGCCTTTTTGCCGTGTTTGACGGCCAGGCACTAAGTCGCAAGGCCCGTGCCCGACCTGCCACGCACGGAGCGAGTCTTACGAGCGACGTTCGCCGTGCCGCAGGCGCGGCAAATCAAACACAGGTACTGTTGGCCGCGTAATTGCGCTGGCAGCTTCCGATGCGGTGGCAAGCAATGCAGGCCAGCCGTACCCGGGACAGGAGGCCGCGTGATTCTGCTGGCAGCGACAGAATCGGTGACGAGCAACGTCGCATTGACCCAGTTGCTGGACCCGATGCACCTGCTTACGGAGACGTGGCTCAAGAACGCGGTGCTCCCGGCGATCCTGGTGATCGTCTTCATCGAGACCGGTCTGCTCTTCCCGATCCTCCCGGGCGATTCGCTGCTGTTCACCGGCGGCCTGCTGTCCGCGACGGATAATCCGCCGGTATCCATCTGGATCCTGTTGCCCGCCGTCATGGTGACCGCCTTCGCCGGTGATCAATGCGCGTATTGGATCGGCCGGGCCATCGGGCCCGCACTGTTCCACAAGGAAGACACCCGGTTGTTCAAGAAGCACTACGTCACCCAGACGCATGCCTTCTTCGAAAAGCACGGACCGAAGACGATCATCCTGGCCCGATTCGTGCCGATCGTGCGCACGTTCATGCCGGTGCTGGCGGGTGTGTCCAAGATGGATTACCGCAAATTCGTCACCTTCGACATCGTCGGCGCCGTCCTGTGGGGCGGCGGTGTCACGGTGCTCGGCTACTTCCTCGGCAATATCGAATTCATTCGCAAGAACATCGAGCCGATCTTCCTGCTCATCGTCCTTATCTCGATCCTGCCCGGCATCATCGCGGTGGCCAAGAAGGTGCTCAACCGCGGTGCGGACGAGGCCGCTCAGCACGACGACGCCGCGCTGACCGCCTCGACGAACGAGCCGACCCACTGAGCCGGTGTCCACGGCGCAGTTGCCCCTAGCAGTGGGCAGTTTCGATCCGCTGACCTCGGCGGGGCCCGCGCTCGTCTGGACGGTGGTACTGACCTTCGTCTTCCTCGAATGCGCGTTGATCATCGGGTTGTTCCTGCCGGGGGATTCGATGCTCATCACCGCGGGCATCGTGATGGCCTCCAACGCCGCGGGCGAAGCCCATGTCTGGGCGTTGTCCATCGGCGCGATGGTCGCGGCCATCGCGGGCAACCAGGTCGGCTATGTCATCGGGCATCGCACCGGCCACCATCTGGTGGCCAGGAAGAACGGCCGCTACATCAACACCCGCAACCTGCAGCGGGTCACCGAACTGCTACAGCGGCACGGTTTCCTCGCGGTACTCATTTCGCGCTGGATCCCGTGGGTGCGCACGCTGTGCCCGATGGTCGCGGGCGCGGCGCGGATGGATCACCGCAAATACACCGTCGCCAGCACCGTCGGCGCCATTATCTGGGCGCCGGTGCTGCTGCTCATCGGCTACTACGCGGGCAGTTTCCTGGACCGGGTGCCGTGGCTGATGCCAGGTGTCATCGGCACCCTGGTGGTCGGGCTGATCATCGGAACCGCCATCGGCATCCGGCACTACCGCCAGGAGATCGCCAAACCCGCCGAGGATTTCGATTTCGAAACCGCTGGCGACGATACGAAAACAGCCTCGCTTTGACTCGCTGACCGGCGCAACTGCCCGCGTCCCCGTGCTGGATCAGGCGGCATCGGTTTTCTCGAACCGGGCGACGAACCGCAGTTCGAGTGCGTGCGCCAACCGGTCCAGCATGCCGATGGTGGGTGTGCCGCCGCCGGACTCGAGCCGGGAAGCGTCGGGCTGGTGCAAGCCAGTAGGTGATGCGCATCTCCCGTGGGTGCAGGTGGAATCGCAGTTCCCGCACGCCGTCGCCGAGGTTCCGAGACCACGGTTCACCTAACGTCTGCGCGCGCAAGAGCATCGCTCGCTGCCCGACGATCTACGATCAGCGCGGATGAGCCGGTTCAGCCCTTCAGGCGCAGAACTGCGAGGACTCTGCGGTGGTGGGTGTCGGAGGGTGGCAGATCCAGTTTGGTGAAGATATTGCCGATGTGCTTTTCGACCGCGCGCTCGGTGACCGTGAGTGCGGTCGCGATCGCATTGTTCGACAGTCCCTGTGCCATCAGTTCGAGGACCTCACGCTCGCGGGGTGTGAGCCGGGCGAGCGAATCCTGTTGGCGTGCGGCGCCCATCAACTGACTCACCACCTCCGGGTCGAGTGCGGTACCGCCGGTGGCGACGCGGTCCAGGGCGTCGACGAAGTCGCGGACGTCGGCCACCCGATCCTTGAGCAGATAGCCGACGCCGTTCGCGCCACCGGCGAGAAGTTCGGTGGCATAGCGAGTTTCGATCCACTGCGAGAACACCAGCACGCCGGTGAGCGGATATTTGCGGCGCAACTCGATTGCCGCGAGCAGCCCCTCGTCGGTGAAGGTCGGCGGCATCCGCACATCGACCACGGCCACGTCGGGGTATTGGGTGCCGACCACATCGCTCAAGGTGGTGGCGTCGCCGACGATGGCGACCACCTCGTGGCCGCGCTCGGTCAGCAGCCCGGCCAGTCCGTCGCGCAGGATCGCATTGTCCTCGGCGATGACCACCCGCAACGGCGTACTCATCGTGGCCCGGCCGTCGGCAGCAGAATGGTCACCACGGTCGGCCCCCCGGTCGGACTCTGTACAGTCAGCGTGCCGTCCACCGCACCCGCCCGCGCGGCCAGTCCGGAAAGTCCGCTGCCCGCGACGTGTTCTCCGTCCATCGGCTGCAGTACACCACCGATTCCGTTGTCGCGCACGGAAACCGCGATGGTGTGCGCATCGGTCGGCACGACCGACACCCACGCACCGGTGGCATTCGCATGTTTGACCACATTGGTGAGCAGTTCGGCGACCGAGAAGTAGGCAATCGCCTCGATCGCGGGATTCGGCCGCTGCGGCAGATGGACTCGCAGCTCCACCGGAACGGCACACCGCGAAGCCAGTGTTTCCAGTGCCGGCTCGAGCCCCAATTCGAGTGCGGGCGGGTGGATTCCGCGCACCATTTCCCGCAATTCGGTCAGCGCCTCCTTGGCATTGGCGTGTGCGTCGGCGATCAGGTCGCGAGCGTCACCACCGTGAGATATCCGCTCCTCGGCCCGGCCAAGGGCCATGGCGATGGTGACCAAGCGCGCTTGCGTGCCATCGTGCAGATCGCGCTCCACCCGACGCAGCGTCGCCGCCGAATCCTCAACTGCCGCACGCCGACTCGCACGCAACTCGACCAATTGCCGGTCCCGCGCCGTCGCCGACAGCAAGGCGATGGTGAGCAGTTCGTGCACCCAGCACACCGCGCGCAGCAGCCACGGCAGTGCGAAGCAGCAGATGATGCCGACCGCGGACATCAGCAAAACCCTTGGCCAAGTGTCGATATAGAAGGATCCGAACTGGGCCAGCGAATGGTGCTCTACGCCGTTGTCGTCGATATTCGTCGGATTGAACAGCACCCACGGGATGGGCGAGAGTGCTGTGAATACCGTCACGGCCACCACGATCAGCACGAGATAACCGCCGACCACACCGAGTACGGCCTGCGCGAACAGGAACAGAATGGCCCGCCAACTCGCGCGATCGGTGAACGCGCTCTTCAGAAATCCGAAAAAGCCTCGCTGCGAAACATACGGCGGCGGCGCGTCGACAGGCGTATCCAGCAGATCCCTGGCCAGCGCGCGATACACCTTCGCCCACAGCCGCGCGCCCAGCATCACCAGTGCCAGGATCGGGATGCCGATCAGGAAGATCGAGGCGTACAAACCGCCGCCGAAACCGAAGAACAGGTAGCAGACGGCGAGCATGCCGATCACGAAAACCGTGAATACATAGACGAGTTGCTTCCAGGTCCGGGCCTGGATCGGCGCCCGCAGTACCGCGCGCAGCACCTCTCGCGCGTCCGGACCGGTCTTGCCGGTGGGCGCGTCGAGCACGAGGGTTTGTGTCTCGGTCATGGACTCCATGGTTGTCGCGGGCACGGCGGCATTCGATCGAGCTGACCGGCGAAACGGAGGTGTGGCCAGCCACACCACCAACTACCATCCTGCGCATGAACTATCCGCCGCCACCGCAGTACGGTTCGCCGTACGGCTACCCAGCCTATGGCCCGCCGCAGGATCATCCGCAAGCCATCACGATCATGATCCTCGGCATTCTCGGCCTGCTGCTGTGCCAGTTCCTCGGCCCGGTCGCGTGGGTGATGGGCAAGAAGGCGCTCAACGAGATCGATGCGTCCGGCGGCGCCATCGGTGGTCGCGGCAGCGTCCAGGCCGGATATATCTGCGGCATGATCGCCTCGATACTGCTGATCCTGACCATTCTGTTCGTCATCCTGATGGTGGTCCTCGCCGCTGTCGGCGTCCTGGGCTCTTCGTCCTCGACGTACTGAATCGTGCCGTCGGAACGGCCGGAATTAGCATCGTCGGGGTGAACCACCCCGCGCCGGATACGGCCGAGCAGCCAGGACCCACCGAATGGGGCGAGCACCCGCACGGTGTCGGACCATGGGCGCAGGAACATGGGGAAGCCCCGCCGGAGGATCCGCATTACGATCCGGAGCTGCTTGCCGGCGGTGACCGCCGCAATGTCGTCGATGCCTACCGCTATTGGAAGCGCGAGGCGATCATCGCCGATATCGACCGCCGCAGGCATCCGTTCCACGTCGCCATCGAGAACTTCGGCCACGATGCGAATATCGGCACCGTGGTGCGCACCGCCAACGCCTTCGCCGCGGCCGCCGTGCACATCGTCGGCAGGCGGCGCTGGAATCGCCGCGGCGCCATGGTCACCGACCGCTATCAGCACATCGAACATCACACCGATATCGGCGAGCTACTCGCCTTCGCCGAACGGGAAAACCTGACCGTGGTCGCCGTGGACAACGTGCCCGGGTCGGTTCCGCTGGAAACCGTCGAGTTGCCGCGCCGCTGCCTGCTGCTTTTCGGGCAGGAAGGGCCGGGTGTCACCGAACATGCCAAGGGCGCGGCGGCACTGACGGTTTCGATCGCGCAGTTCGGTTCGACCCGTAGTATCAATGCCGGAGTCGCGGCCGGCATCGCAATGCACGCATGGATCCGGCAACATGCCGATTTGACGTCAGCTTGGTAACGAAAAGATCGGTATTGATCGGCTCGAAGCTGGCACCATTGACCCATGACCTCGCGGAGCCCGGAAACCGGGCGCGATGCTGCCCCCACGCCCGTGCTGTGGTCCGAGCGCGCGGATATGGCCGAATCCGCGATCGTCTCTCGGCACCTACGCGCGCTATGGGCCGTGCCGGGAACCGAATTGGGTGTCGTCGGTTGGCCGGCGACCCGTCGTGAGCGGGCCTTCGCATCCTGGCACTACTGGTGGCAGGCCCATCTGATCGACTGTGCGGTCGATGCCGCCAACCGGGTGCCGACGCCGACGCGACGCAACCGCATCGCCGCGATCGCGCGGGCGCATCGGCTGCGCAATATCACCGGCTGGACCAATAGCTACTACGACGATATGGCTTGGCTGGCAATCGCTTTGGAGCGTGCCGAGCGAACCCAGGGCGTCACCGAGGTGCGCGGCGGTCTGATCGCACTCGAGAAGGAGCTGTACGGCGCGTGGGATCCGGCGCGTGGCGGCGGTGTGCCGTGGCGGGTCGGCGCGGACTATTTCAATGCTCCCGCCAACGGACCGGCCGCGATCGCGCTGCTGCGCCTCGGCCGCCACGTCCGTGCACAGGAAATGGCGGACTGGATCGACGCGACGTTGTGCGACAAGGAATCCGGCCTGATCCTGGACGGCATCCACCTGCCCTCCGGCGAGATCGAGAGCCCGACCTTCACCTATTGCCAGGGCGTGGTGCTCGGCCTGGAGGCCGAACTCGCGGTGCACACCGGCGAGCCGCGGCACAGTGAACGGGTGCACCGGCTGCTCACCGCGGTCGAGGAGCAGATGACCACCGATGGGGTGATCAATGGCGGCGGTGGCGGCGACGGCGGACTGTTCAACGGAATCCTGGCCCGCTATCTCGCGGTGGTCGCGCTGATGCTGCCCGGCGACGAGCGCGAACAGGTGGCCGACCGGCGGACCGCGGCGGCCATTGTGCGCGCCAGCGCCGCGGCCGCCTGGGCGAACCGGCTCCAGGTCGAGGGCGAGCCGCTGTTCGGGCACGACTGGAACAAACCCGCCCAGTTACCCGGCGGCCGGTCCGGTGCCGGACATTTCACCGCGGGCGGTTCGGTGACCTCCTCACGGGTGCCCGAACGCGATATGTCGGTGCAACTGTCGGGTTGGCTGCTGATGGAGGCGGCCTACCAGGTCAGCGCCGCCGGGCTGTAGGCATAAGCCTGCCCCTGCCGTATCGATCAGATGATCAAAAGCATTGCCAGACAATTGATCAGCGGCAGTACCGGGTGTTCGGCACAACCGTGAGGGTTCGACGGCACCGCTGCGCGCAAGACTGCGAGGGGAGACCGAACCGACCGAGAAGCATTCCGGGCTCGCCGACCCATTCGGTTGCCCATCATGCGGCATGCACTGTTGGGACGCGGTGGGACGGGCAGGTCACGGTTGTGGTCAAGGCGGGTTCACGGTGGGGTGAGCGGTCCTATTCTGGAGGTGCAGGGCAGTCGGGTGGAGGCTGGCATGGATCACGCACGCGTTCTCCGCACAGTGCTCGGGGTGACCACCGGGTATTTGATCGTGCTCGGATTCTGGCTGGGCTGGCTACTACCGCATACGCCGCCGGGGACCGAGCCATTTCAGATCGTCGCGCTGGTCGGGCTGTTCGGATCATGCGTGGGCGTCGGAATGCTATTGGCGGCTCGGCCATCGCGCGCGGATCGGCAGTTGTGGCGGCACGGGCTGGAGGGGTGGGCGACCATCGAGGGCGCGCATACGCTGCAGCGCACCGATCATCACACCGAACTGACCGAACTCGATCTGGAGCTCGTTGTGCCGGGGTCCGAAAGTTACCGTGGCACCATCGTTTTCGATGTCACCCCGGCCGATAAGCCGCGGCTCGCGGTCGGCGAGACCATCTCCATCCGGGTCGATCCGCAAAATCGCGATCGGATCATTCTCGTTCTGGGGCAATAACTCTCGACCAACTGCACGCTCCCGGATCGACGGGCGCGAGGTCAGTCCCGCGCGTGCGCTCGCGGGTCCGCGAGCAGATATTGCGCGGCCGCATAGGTAGCCAGGATGACGCCCTCGGTGACCCGCCGGGAACGCTCGCTCCGCGCGAACAGCCTGCGCAGCACGATCAAACCATCGGAAACGGTGAACAGCAGTGCACCCAGGCCGAGCCGACTACGCGGATCGGCACTCGGAATATTCAGTCCGGCAACATTTTTCGCGCCCGGAGCCAATCCGGTATCGGAGGCGAGCACCGCCGCACTGCCCAGTGTCGCACCGTAGGCCGTCAGCGGAGCCGCAACGGTAGGCGCCTTGGCCCGCATCAGCAGTGCGGCACCGAGCCAGGCCAGCACCCGTGGCACCGCGATCTCCGGACGCGGACGCCCACCGCGCCGCCACCACAGCACCGAATATCCGGTCTGCATCACCGCGAACGAAGACGCGCCCGCGATCAGCCGCCGGTCATTGTCCGGCTCGATCAACAGCACATCACCGATGGTCGCGGCACCGAGGGAACCCAGCAGAACCGTCCGATCAACCGGCTCCAACACCGCCTGATCGGTCGCCACATCCGCCGCCAACAGCGGCATCAGCAGCGGCTTCGCCACCCACTGCACCTTCTCACGGCCGGTGACCGCGCCGTACACGGTCGCCGCCGCTGCCGCCAGAAATGCGGCTCGGAACGGACGCATCAAAAGCTCGGCTCTTTCGGGGCGGGCGGCAGCGTGACGACCTGGCCCGCATAGCTCAGACCCGCACCGAAACCGAGCAGCAGCGCCACCTGGCCCCCCTTGGCCTTGCCGGTCACCAGCATTTCCTCCATCGCCAGCGGGATGGAGGCGGCGGAGGTATTGCCGGTGTTCTCGATGTCATTGGCCACCGGGATGTCATCGGCCAGCCCGAGGTTCTTCTTCATCAGCTCGTTGATGCGCGCATTGGCCTGATGCGGAATGAAGACCTCGATATCTTCCTTGGAGACACCGGAGACCTCGAGCGCCGAGGCCAGCGCGCGCGGCAAAGTGACCGCCGCCCAACGGAATACCCGCGGGCCCTCCATCCGCAGCGACATCCGGCCGATGGGCTCGACGGCCGGATCGATGCCCTGCAGCCGCTGTGCCTTCTCCATGTATTCGAGGAAGTTGACGTCCTGCTCGATCGCCGAGGCATTCTCGCCGTCGCTGCCCCACACCGTCGGGGAGATGCCGTTCTCCTCGCTCGGGCCGACCACCACCGCACCCGCACCGTCGCCGAATATCATCGCGGTACCGCGATCGGTCGGATCGAGTCCGACCGTCATCGTCTCGGCACCGATGAGCAGAACATATTCGGCCGATCCGGAGCGGATCAGGTCGGCGGCGACGCCGAGGCCGTAGCCGAAACCGCCGCAGCCGGAGGTTAGATCGAAGGCCGCGATCCCGTTCATCCCCAGGTCGTTGGCGACCTTGGGGGCGCCGTGCGGGGTCAGCGTCAACCAGCTCGAGGTGGCCAGAATCAGCGCACCGATCTTGGAGCGGTCGATGCCGCTGTTGACGATCGCCCGCTCACCGGCGGCCGCCGATATCGACTGCAGCGTTTCGTCACCGCTGATCCACCGACGGTTGCGCACACCGGTGCGCTCATAGATCCACTCCGGGGTCGAGTCGAGAACCTCGCACACCTCTTCATTGCTGACCAGGCGTTTCGGACGGTAAGCACCGATGCCGAGCATCGCGACATTCGCACGGCTCTTATTGACTGCAATGCTCACCACAGGTAACTCCACGACCCTTCACTGTCTCGAACGCCTCGACGCGCTCGACGTATACGTCCTGTTATCGGGTCGCACCGCTGTCGGCGTTTCAGCGCAAGACCAAGCGCCGATCACCAGCGATTGCGACCCAGGACCGCATTCGCAGCTTAACCGAGGGCCAGATCCTTCAATCCCAGGATGGACCGGTACTCCAGGCCCTCGGCGGCGATTACCTGATCGGCACCGGTCTCCCGGTCCACCACGGTCGCGACGCCGACGACGGTCGCACCGGCCTCGCGCAGTGCGCGCACGGCGGTCAGCGGCGAGTTTCCGGTGGTCGTGGTGTCCTCGACGACGAGCACCCGCTTGCCTACGATGTCCGGGCCCTCGATCTGGCGCTGCATGCCGTGGGTCTTGGCGGCTTTACGCACCACGAAGGCGTCGATCGGACGGCCGGGTGCGTGCATGACGGCCAGCGCGACCGGATCCGCGCCCATGGTGAGCCCGCCGACGGCCTCGAAATCCCAGTCCGCCACCAGTTCGCGCAGCAGCTTGCCGATCAGCGGTCCGGCACCGTGGTGCAGGGTGGCGCGGCGCAGGTCGACGTAGTAGTCGGCCTCTTTGCCCGAGGACAGCGTGACGCGGCCGTGCACGACGGCGAGCTCGCGCACGAGTGCGGCCAATCTATCTCGGTCGTCTGTCGAAACGGTGGCCTTGTTCGCCTGGTCGATCATGTCTGTCAAGTCCTTCCGCGTGCGTTGAACATGCCGCGATTCAGTCGGGCCGCCAGGGCTCGCGGGATCATCCCGGCGGCGGTGGTGAGCACTTTGTACTGCACACCGGGCACGCTGAGCACCCGGTCCTTCTCCAGATCACGTAGCGAACCGGCAACCACCTGGTCGACGCTCAGCCACAGCTTTTTCGGCAGCGAGGACATCTCGATACCGGCCCGCTCGTGGAATTCGGTGTGCACGAATCCGGGGCACAGGGCTTGGACCCGGACTCCCGTTCCAGCCAGTCCACCCGCCAGCCCTTCCGTGAAGGATACGACGTAGGCCTTGGAAGCCGAATAGGTCGAGCCGCGTCCGGGGATCAGACCCGCGACGCTGGCCACATTGACGATCGAACCCTTCGCGGCCGCGATCATCGACGGCAGCGCGGCCCTGGTGAGCTGCACCACCGCGGTGACATTGACATCGAGTTGGGCTTGAACCTCGGCGGGCGGCTGCGTCCAGAACTCCCCCGACTGACCGAATCCGGCATTGTTGACCAGGAATTCGATACCGTCGGCGGCGCGGGCCAGCACCCGATCCCGATCGTCGGCCTTGGCCAGATCGGCGACGAGCACCTCCGAACGGGTCGCGAATTTCCGCTCGAATTCCGCGGCGAGTGCGTTCAGTCGGTCCTTGTCGCGGGCGACGAGCACAAGGTCATAACCGAGTGTGGCCAAACGCACGGCGAATCCGCGCCCGATGCCGGAGGTCGGTCCGGTGATCAGCGCGACCGGGCGGGTGGCACCGGGCAGACGCACATGTTGGACAATCGGTGTCGAGAGGGCGTCATGCCCGCTCACTGCGGCACGGGTCCCTGATACGGGCGGAATCCCGGGTGGAACGGACCGCCTGGCGGTTCCGGTGTGTGCTCGGCCGACTTCCAATCGTCCGCATCCGGGTCGGACCGGGCGGGCTCGGACTTGGCGGGTTTGCGCTGGGCGGGGCGGTCCTCCGGCGACCAGTCGTCCTCCGGTTCCGCTGCCCAGCGCTCGTCGCGGGCCCGCGAGCGAGAGTCGGGGACGACAGCGAGACTGGGGCGGCGGGGCGGCTCAGGGGTCACCGGTTCGGCGGCCGGTTCGTCGTCGTAATAGTCGTCGTCGGAGTACTCGCGGTACTTCGGCCGGTCGAAATCGTCTTCGTCATAAGACGATTCGTCGTAGGCGGAGGCCTCGTAGTCGTCGTCGAAATCCTCGCCCTTGCGCAGATCCGCCGACGCGACCCGCGCGGCCACCGGACTGACCGCCTCTTCCCGGTCATCCGCCCGCTTGCGCGGGTGCGGCCGTCCCGGATCGTGCCCACCGGAATCCACCCCGCGCGCATCGCTGACCGGCGGCAGCACATGCAACAGACCGGACAGGCGAAGCACCGCATCGATGGCGGTCTCCCAATCCTTGGCCACCGTCCCGACATTCAGCATGCCGAGGGTCCAGTTGCCCTCACTCCACAGCATCTGCACGCTGTCGGGCAGCGATTCGATGAAGGCGACCATGCGCTGGTCGACCGCGTGCCTGGCGATTTCCGGATTGGTCGCGAATACCACCCGATCGCCGATCGCGCCGAGCAGTTCCAGATCGGCGTCCTTCGGCGGGGACGCGGTCTTGAGCCGCATATCCACATCGATATCGGAGCCGATCTGCCTGCGCACCGCGACCAGTGTCGCCGCGTCCTCCAGATCGAAGAGGACGAATTTCTCGCCCTTGCGGATGCCGGACACCACATCCACCGCGGACAGGTAGCCGAGCTTGGCCAACGCACCGCGGCGCCAGGTGGACGCCAGCGCCGGTTCCACCGACACATACGTATAGCCCTGCGCCTTCGCCCACACCTGGCGCGCATGACCGGTCCGCTGTCGCTGGACCCGATCGAAATACAGCAGCACGATCGCACCAACGAGCGCGATCGCCGCCAACCCGAACCACATTGCCGTCATCGTCGCCTACCCTATAGAGTCGACAGGGCTATTGCGCATCACTGCCCGCTGATATTTCACCGCGTGCCCCCGGGCAGTGCGGTACTGATGATGATCTTCGCGTCGATCGAACCGTCCGCGGCCTTATCGCCCTGCACCACGACCATGTCGCCGACCGGAAGATCGGATGCCTTGGACCCGGTCAACGAGATCACCTGGGTCTTGTCGGTGGTGCGCACCGTCACGGCGGATCCGCCGATGGTGTCGAGGGTCAATTGGCCACCGGCATTGGCTTTGATGGTGCCCATGGTCGCGCCGAGGTTATCGATGCCGCCGAGTCCCGGAATGCTCGGCAGGACCTGGGTGGACGATGGACCGCCCGAGGGTCCGGTGGATCGGCCCGCGGTCGGGAAGGCCGAGGTGCTCGCGGCGGAGCTCGACGAGGTGTCCTTACCGCCCGTCAGCACGCCCGCGAGCACTCCGACCGCGCCGATCAGCAGAATCACACCGACTCCGAGGGCGATCCACAGGCCGGTATTCCGCTTGCGCGGCGGTTGCTGATCCGGGGGTAGGGATCCACCCGGCGGGCCGGGCGGATACTGCGCGCCGGGCTGGCCGTATGCACCGACCTGGGTCGGCTCCTGCCACGCGCCACTTTCCTGCCCGCCCCATTGGACCTGGCTCTCGTACGGCGGGAACTCCTTGGTGGCATTGACCGGCGGCGGCCCCCACGGCTCGTATTGTTCGGTCGATGGATAGACCGAGGTCGCATCGCCGTGGCCGAACGCCTCGGTGTATTCCGTCGTAGGCGACGAAGGCTGAAATCCCGACTTGCCCGACGGCCCGATATGTTCCGTCGGCGCATCCTCCGGTCGCTGTGCCCAGGGATCGTTGGGACTACTCATGGCCTCCAGCGTAGGCTCTGTGTCTTTGGCCGCGCCTTCGGCGCGGCGTGTTCGCGGCCCCCTGGTGTCTCGCGTCCGAGCCGTCGAGACTCGCGCCTGCGGCGCATGCGCTTCGACGACTCGAACACGAGACGGGCCACGAACGGTCGCTCGTAAAACTCGCTCCGTTACGGTCACCGCGGACGCCCAGTCACCTGCGGCGCATGCGCTTCGACGACTCGAACACGAGACGGGCCACGAACGGTCGCTCGTAAAACTCGCTCCGTTACGGTCACCGGGGACGCCCAGCTGCGGGTTGATCGCAAGCTGGGCCACCTCGGTCAGGGCCGTCCGACGATGAGACTTTCGCCGTTCGGGCTCACGTTGACGACGACGGTGTCGCCGTCGGTGACCTCACCGGCGAGCAGTTCCTTGGCGAGGGTATCGCCGATGGCCTGCTGGATCAGCCTGCGCAGTGGGCGGGCACCGTAGACCGGGTCGTAGCCGCGCACGGCGAGCCAGAACCGGGCCGAATCGCGGACGTCCAGCTTCAGCCTGCGCTGCGACAGCCGCTTCTGCAGCTGGTCGAGCTGGATATCGACGATGGATTCCAGCTGCTCCTCATCGAGGGCGTGGAACATCACCACATCGTCGAGGCGGTTCAGGAACTCCGGTTTGAAGGCCGAGCGCACCGCGTTCATGACGAACTCCGGATCGCCACCCGCACCCAGATTCGAGGTCAGTATGAGGATGGTGTTGCGGAAGTCGACCGTGCGGCCCTGGCCGTCGGTCAGGCGACCCTCGTCGAGCACAGCGAGCAGGATGTCGAAGACATCCGGATGCGCCTTCTCGATCTCGTCGAAGAGCACGACGGTGTAGGGCCGCCGCCGGACCGCCTCGGTCAGCTGACCGCCCTGGTCGTAACCGACATAGCCGGGCGGGGCGCCGACGAGCCGAGCGACCGAGTGCTTCTCGCTGTACTCGCTCATATCGATGCGGACCATGGCGCGTTCGTCGTCGAACAGGAAGTCCGCCAACGCCTTTGCCAGCTCGGTCTTGCCGACACCGGTCGGGCCGACGAACATGAACGAACCCGTCGGCCGGTTCGGATCCGCGACGCCTGCGCGCGCCCGGCGCACCGCATCGGAAACCGCCTGCACCGCCTCGGTCTGGCCGACCACGCGCTTGCCCAGCTCCTGCTCCATCCGCAGCAGCTTCTGGGTTTCGCCCTCCATCATCCGGCCGACCGGAATACCGGTCCAGGACGAGACCACCTCGGCGATATCGTCGGGGCCGACCTCCTCCTTGAGCATCACTTCGCCGTCAGCGGCTGTCGCGGAAGCCTTTTCGGCCTCGGCGAGCTGCTTCTCCAGCGCTGGAATGCGTCCGTAGCGCAGTTCCGCGGCCTTGCCCAGATCACCGTCGCGCTCGGCGCGTTCGGATTCACCGCGCAGGGATTCCAATTCCTCCTTGAGGACGCGGACCTGGTCGATGGCGCTCTTCTCGTTCTGCCAGCGGGTCATCAGCTGGTTGAGCTTCTCGCGGTCGTCGGCGAGTTCCTGGCGCAACTTGTCCAGGCGCTGCTTGGATGCCGCGTCGGTCTCCTTCTCCAGCGCGACCTCTTCGATCTCCAGCCTGCGCACCGCCCGCTCGACCTCGTCGATTTCCACTGGGCGCGAGTCGATTTCCATGCGCAGCCGCGACGCCGACTCGTCGACCAGGTCGATCGCCTTATCCGGTAGGAACCGGGAGGTGATGTAGCGGTCGCTGAGCGTGGCGGCGGCGACCAGTGCGGAGTCGGTGATGCGCACACCGTGGTGCACCTCGTAGCGGTCCTTGATACCGCGCAGGATGCCGATGGTGTCCTCCACCGACGGCTCGCCGACCAGCACCTGCTGGAAGCGGCGTTCCAGGGCGGCGTCCTTCTCGATGAACTTGCGGTATTCCTCCAGCGTGGTGGCGCCGACCAGGCGCAGCTCTCCCCGGGCGAGCATCGGCTTGATCATATTTCCCGCATCCATCGCCGATTCGCCGGTCGCGCCCGCGCCGACAATGGTGTGCAGCTCGTCGATGAACGTGATGATCTGTCCCGCACTGTTTTTGATCTCTTCGAGTACGGCCTTGAGCCGCTCCTCGAATTCACCGCGGTACTTCGCGCCGGCCACCATCGCGCCCAGATCGAGCGAGACGACGGACTTGCCGCGCAACGACTCCGGCACGTCACCGGCCACGATGCGCTGGGCAAGGCCCTCGACGATCGCGGTCTTGCCGACGCCTGGTTCACCGATCAGCACCGGATTGTTCTTGGTGCGACGGCTCAAAACCTGTACGACACGGCGGATTTCGGTATCACGCCCGATGACCGGGTCGAGTTTGCCTGCACGGGCGGCCGCGGTGAGATCGGTCGAATACTTCTCCAGCGCTTGATAACTGCCCTCCGGATCGGCACTGGTGACGCGCGCGCTGCCGCGTACGGTGGTGAATGCCTCGCGCAGCGCATCGGGGGTCGCGCCGTACTTCTTCAGCAGCATGGTCACATCCGAATCGCCCTCGGCCAAGCCGACCATGACGTGTTCGGTGGAGACGTATTCGTCGCCGAGTTCGGTGGCCAGGCGCTGTGCGGCGGTGATCGCGGCCAATGCCTCGCGGCCGAGTTGGGGTGTGGTGGTCGCACCGGTCGCTCGCGGCAGCTTATCCACGATGTCCTGTGCCTCGCGTCGAATGGTCGCCGGATCTACCGCGACGGCCTTGAGCAAGGGGGCGGCGATGCCATCGGTTTGATCCAGCAACGCCACCAGCAAGTGCGCCGGACGAATCTCCGGATTGCCCGCGGCCGAGGCGGCCTGCAGGGCGGCGGTCAGGGCCGCCTGGGTCTTGGTGGTGGGATTGAACGAGTCCACAAGTCACCTTCCTACTAGTCGATTCGCACTATCCAACGCCCGAAAGGTTGAGTCTGTTCCACTCAACTTTGATTTCTCGAGCGAATCGCTCGACACCCGAACAGTCTCGGTTCGAACGCTACGCCGCGACACTGCCGAATGGCATCAATCACCGGGCCTTCGACACCGCGATGCCTACGATGGCCTTGGCCGTTGGTTGATGCATCAAATCCAGCCCGACTCGAGGAGCGATGGATGCGCGCGATCGTGGTACGAAGCTTCGGAGCAACACCCGAACTGGCCGAAATGCCGACCCCCGAACCCGGCGCGGGTGCGGTCAGAATCCAGGTCGAGGCGGCCGGTGTCAACCCCTTCGACCAGAAGATGGCAGGCGGCATTCTGGATGGCAAGTTGCCGCACGATTTCCCGATGATCCTCGGCGTCGACGGCGCGGGCACGGTGACCTCGGTCGGACCCGGCGTCACCAAATTCGGCGTCGGCGACCGCGTCGTCGGCAAATTCCTGGTCCCGCCCGCGGGCCACGGCAGCTTCGCGGAGTACTCGGTACTGCCCCAGGACGCCACCCTGGTCCCGATCCCCGACCGGGTGCCGACCGTCGCGGCGGCCGCCCTGCCGACCGCGGGCATCACGGCGCAGGACATCGTGGACGCCACCAAGATCGAACCGGACCAGACGGTATTGATCGTCGGCGCCACCGGCGGCGTCGGCTCCTTCCTGGTGCAGCTGGCGAATATCGCCGGAGCGCACGTCATCGCGACGGCGCGCGGATCGGTCGCCGATCAGATGACCAGGCTCGGCGCTGCCGAGACCATCGATTACACCCGCGGTCCGGTCGCCGAACAGGTCGCCGCCGCGCATCCCGACGGCGTCGACGCACTGTTCGATCTGGTGAGTCCACCCGAGGTGCTGGCCGAACTGACCGCACTGGTCCGCGACGGCGGCACCGTCTACTCCACCATCTGGTCCGCCGATCCGGACGCTCTGCGCGATCGAGGCATCAAAGGCGGAAATATCGAATCCTCCGGGCGCGGACCGGAACTGACCCGCCTGCTCGATCGGGTCGCGGCAGGCGATGTGGTCGTGCCGATCGACGCGACCGTCCCACTGGACCTGGGCCCCTCGGTCATCGGCGCGACGGGGGCGCGGGGCAAAACCGTGCTTGCCATGTGAGGTCGCGCGTGAGCGAGCGAGCCGAAGACACAGCCGCCTTGGCTGGCACAGCGAAGCCGAGCGCCAGCGAGGCGGAGGCGTGAGCGCCCGCAAAAAGGGCTCGCGCCCACCCGAATTCGGCCTCTTCCTGATTCCGGAGGCCGACAACTACCAGCAGCTCACCGAGCTGACGACATATGCCGAAAGCGCCGGACTCGACCTGATCGGCGTCCAGGACCATCCCTACCAGCGACGCTTCCTCGACACCTGGACCCTGATCACCGGCTTGGCCATGCGGACCGAGCGACTCACCTTCTTCCCCGATGTCGCCAACCTGCCCCTGCGCAATCCCGCCGTACTCGCGAAATCCGTTGCCTCCCTCGACATCATGACCGGCGGCCGGATCCATCTCGGACTCGGCGCGGGCGCGTTCTGGGCCGCCATCGCCGCCATGGGCGGTTACCACCTGAGCGCGGGCGAATCGGTCCAGGCGCTGGCCGAGGGCATCGCGGTCATCCGGGCCATGTGGAGCGACGAACGTTCGGTCCGGGTGCCCGGCACCTATCACCTGCTCGCCGGTGCCCACCCCGGACCACAGCCGCAGCACGATCCAGGTATATGGCTCGGCGCGAAGGGACCGCGCATGCTCGCCCTGACCGGACAGCGTGCCGACGGCTGGCTGCCCTCGGCGGCCTGGGCCCCGCCCGAATTCCTGACCGAGGCGGGCAAGCGCATCGACGATGCCGCCGCCGCGGCGCACCGCGATCCGCGCACCATCCGCCGGGTCTACAACCTGTCGGGCACCATCACCGCCGACGGTACGAACCACGGCTTCCTGGAGGGCCCGCCCGAGCGCTGGGTGGACGATTTATCCACACTGCATCGTGACCAGCGCATCGACGGCTTCATCTTCTGGCCGACCGAGGGCGACCCCGTCGACCAGGTACATCGCTACGCCGAATTGGTCGCGCCCGCGGTGCGCGCGAACGTCACGAGTTGACCCGGCGGTAACCCGGCGCGAGCGAGGTCGCGATATCCTGCATATCCGGCCCAGAGCAGCCCCGATTTGCCCACGGATTACCCGTGAGCGCGGGCGTGATCGGCCATACCCACACGACCATGTGATTTTCAGGGATACTTGTCGGCGGAGGACCGCCGGTTACGGATATGTCCCTGGGCAGATTTTGAGGGAAAGGAAGCTCCACGTCGTGGATGCGCGTTCGGCAGCGCTGGTCCGCGCCAACTTCCGAGCGGTGATCGAGTCACCGAACGGACCCGAGCGGTTGATCAGTGCGTTTTATGGTCACCTGTTTGCGGAGAAGCCGCAGCTGCGGGAATTGTTCCCGCCCGCGATGGAGATGCAGGCCAAGCGGGTGGTGACCGCCATCCATTACGTGCTCGACAATCTCGAGGACTGGGAGCGGGCCCAGCGGTTCCTGGAACAGTTGGCGCGCGATCACCGCAAGTACGGTGTCATCGCCGCGCACTACGACATCGCGGGGCGGGCGCTGCTGGCCGCCTTCCGGGTCTTCAACGGTCCGATGTGGAATCGCTCGCTCGAGGAGGGCTGGCGCGATATCACCATCCTCATCTCCGCCTCCATGGCCATCGGCGCCAATTCCGACAAATCGCAGCCGTACTGGGATGCGACCGTGGTCGGCCATCGTCGGGTGCTCGAGGACTTGGCCATCGTGCGGCTGCAGACCGACAGCCCGATTCCGTATCAGGCCGGGCAGTACGTACCGATCTCGCTGCCGCAGCGCCCCAAGATGTGGCGCTACCTCTCGCCGGCGATTCCGGCGAATCCTTACGGCGAGATCGAATTCCACGTGCGCAAGATCCGCGGCGGTTGGGTCAGCCCGGCGATCGTCAACGAGACCAAGGTCGGCGATCGGTGGATGATCGCGGGTCCGCTCGGTGGTCTGCACATCGATCGCGACAGCGGCCGTGACGTGCTGCTGATCGGTGCGGGCACCGGCATCGCCCCGCTGCGCGCGCAGCTGATCGAGATGGGTCAGCGCGGCATCAATCCGCGCGTGCACTTCTTCATCGGCGGCCGCTACCCCTGCGATCTCTACGACGTGGAGAATATGTGGCAGCTCTCGCAGAGCAATCCGTGGCTCACCGTGGTCCCGGTCTGCGAGCAGAAGACCAACCCGTGGTGGTATCCGCATCCACCGCAGGACGAGCCTTACGGCATGCACCGCCGCCTGATCGGAAACCTGGGCGCGGTCGTCGCCAGCTTCGGTTCATGGTCCGACCGGCAGATCCAGATCGCCGGTTCGGCCCGCATGATCGCCGACACCCGCCGCGCCCTGATGGCGGTAGGCACACCCGAGTCGGTAATCAGCTCAGATCCCGTTTAACGCTTCCCTTGCCTGGAGGCAGGAGATTCACAGCTCAGACCGCAACCGAACCACCCACCCGAGGTAGATGACCCGCTTGTCTCACATCCTCAACACTGTTGTGGCCGCGTTCTGCCACAACCAGAATCACTCTGGCAGCGTTGCGATCCCGACCCGCAGTAAAGCCGCAGTCGGGGCATCGGAAAATTCTCTCGCACAGTTCCAGTCGCTTGGCTCTCGCGAAACAGTGACTGCACGTCATCGACGTATAGGCGGGCTGAACCAACACCACCTTCCGGCCAGCCCGCATGCCACGCTCGATCAACTCCCGCAATGCCGCGCCGATCGCCGCGTCCGCCGATTTACGGGCCATCGTCGACTTTGCCAGGAATTTCGGCCTGAAATCCTCCACCGCGATCAACCCATGTTCGGCGACAACGCGTTTCGCCCACACCCGCGAATCGTGCCGGGTCTGCCGCGCCGCTTTCTTATGCAACTTCGCCACCTGCTGCGCGGCCCGCTGGTATCCGCGAGACTGCGGGCCACGCTTTCCACGGTGCCGGCGGGCCATGCGGCGTTGCGCTTTCGCCAATTCCGCGGCGCTCCGCTTCCGGCGCCCGAGAAAGGGCAAATCGAACCGGGTATCGGTGGCCGTAGCCGTGACACGCACCCCCCAATCGATTCCGACACCACCGTGGGCTACCGGCGCACTTTCCAGCTCCCGCCGCACGACGAACGACGCATACCAATGCCCCAAATTATCCCGCGTGATACGCACAGAACTCGGGTCCGACGGCAGTTCACGCGACCACACCACCGGGATACTCACCCCCTTGGGCAGGAGCAGCCTGCCGTCGCGGATGCTGAACCCGCGCAAGATGTATTGCAGCGACAGCAACGTCTTCTTCCGCGATTTGAACCTCGGCCGGCCACGCCCTTTCACCTTGAAAGAATCATCGAGGGCTTGCGCATAGGTCCGCAGCATCTGCTGCTGAGCGACCTGCGCCCCATCGCGCAATCACCCCGTCCGCCCGCGCGCTGCGGTCAGCAACTTTCCAAGCTTGCCAAAGCTCAGACGTGCACCCGACTTCTGTTGATGCACAGCTTCATTCCACAGAAAGCGGCACCGATTCCACTCCGCAACAAGCGCCCGCTCCGCCTGCACACTAGGACGCAGACAACCTAACCGGCACCACTGACATTTCCCCGCAACCCAACCTCTGAAAGGAGGATGGCGCTTCCATTCCCCTTGAACGAGGGAATATTCGCGCTACACCCCGATGACAATAGATTCGAGCACGGTCGGCAATGGCGCGCCCCCGGTGTGGAAGGCGACGGTGGTCGGTCACCATCGGCTGCGTCAGGACATCGCGGTTATTCGTTTGATCGGCGAGTACGTC
Source organism: Nocardia sp. NPDC006982 (assembly GCF_042869435.1). NCBI lineage: Bacteria > Bacillati > Actinomycetota > Actinomycetes > Mycobacteriales > Nocardiaceae > Nocardia > Nocardia sp. NPDC006982. The sequence goes on from NZ_JBIAFV010000002.1 coordinate 320,312, forward strand.
CCGTTCCTCGCCGGTCAATCCGTCGAGGTGCAGGTGCCGCAGCATCCGGGGATGCGACGTCGACTCTCCCCCGCGCTGCCGCCGTCGCTGGACGGCAAGCTGGAATTCCATGTGCGCACGGTGCCGGGCGGCTGGTGCAGCGGCAGTATCGTCGCCGACACCCAACCGGGCGACGAATGGCAGATCAGCGCTCCCCTGGGCACTTTCGCCGTCGATCCGTACGGCGACGAGGTGGTGATGATCGCGGGCGGCACCGGGCTGGCCCCGATGCGCTCCCAGATTCTCGACCTGGCCCGCCACGAGGATCCGCCGCCCACCTACCTGTTCGTCGGCGGGCGCTCCCCGCGCGACCTCTACGCCGATGACATGCTGTTCCTGCTGGCGAACGAATTGCCTTGGCTCACGGTGATTCCCGTGATCGAGGGGCCGGAGGATCCGGGCTGGGTCGACGAATGGTACGAGCAGTCGCGCGTGGACATCGGCTTCCCGCTCGACGATATGCTCTTCGGCACGCTCGCCGATGTCGTCGGTTCACACGGCGCATTCGACCACCATCAGGTGCTGGTCTGCGGTTCACCCAATATGGTCCGCGTAACTCTGGATCGGCTTGTCGAGACCGGAACTCCTGCTCCGGCAATACAATTCGAGGGACTTTGATCGACGGCCCGACCACCACGGAGCGAGTCTCACGAGCGATGTTCGCCAGGGGTCGCGAACACGCTGCGCCGCAATCAGACAGAGCCCGCGAACCTGCCGCACCGAAGGCACTGCAATCAACGCCACAGCACGCGGCACCCGGTCAGGGGCTGTTCAAGCACTAGTCCCCCCGTCCGGAGCGAGTCTTACGAGCGAGGAGTTCGCGGCCCGTCTCGCGTCCCAGTCGTCGAAGCGCATGCGCCGCAGGCGCGGCCAATAATTCAGAAGAGCGGATCGTGGCGGATGTTCTTGGTCTGCGTTCCGGCGGCCATGAGACGGAACTTGGTGGTCTGCACCATCGAGGGTGATCCGACGATCTGCACATCCCGGTCGGACCAGGAGCCGTAGCTCGCGACGACCTTGCCGATCTGGCCGGTCATCCGGGCTTCCAGCCCCGGCCAGGTGTGCTCCGGCTCGCCGGAATCCAGGTACCACCAAGGGTTTTCATCGCTCTCGGTGACCGGCGTGACGGTGAGCCATTTATTGGCGGTGGCCAGTTGGCTCAGGATCTCCAGATCGTAGAGGTCACACGGGTGGTGGCCGCCGACGAACAGATGCACCCGCGGATTGACGCGCCGCTGTGCCATCGCCATGAGCTGGGCGCGCAGGGGTGCGATACCGGTACCGCAGCCGACCATCAGCATTTTGCGTTTCACATTGCGCGGCACGCCGAGTCCGCCGAGTGGTGAACCGAGTAGCCACTGGTCACCGATATTCGTGTGGCCGACAATGGCCGGACTGACCCAGCCGCCGAGCACCCCGCGGATGTGGAATTCGATCTCCCCGTTCGCATTCGCGGGCACCGCCGGGGACAGATAGCGCCACATGCGCGGCCGGGCCGGGATCTGCACGCTGATGTACTGGCCGGCGGCATATTGCATCGGCTGATTCAATTGCAGCCGCACCACGGCGAGATTGCGCAGGACCTCGCGGCGCTCGACGACGGTCCCGCTCCAGACCGGCGGCGCCGATTCCTGTTCGGCCGCGCCGATCATGGTGTCGCCGATGATCTTCAGGCCCTCGTCCCAGGCCCGGTCGACCTCGTCGGTCCACATCTCGGTGCCGGCGAAGATCCGCATGGCGGACTTCAACGAGGTCGCCACGGCGGTGTAATGCGCGGCCTGCACCCCGTACTTGCGGTGATCGCGCCCGAGTTGGGCGAGGAATGGCAATAACTTATTCGGCTCCTCGAGCCGATCCAGCGCGTAGGAGATGGCCTTCACCAATCTGTCACGCTGGGAATCCATCGCTGCGGGGAAGAAATCCCGGGCGGCGGGATAGTCCGTGAACAGAATTGCGTAGAACGAACTGGCTAGCTTGGCCGGACCCCCCTCCTCTGCAGCAACCGCCTTGAACGTTGTTCTTATCAAAGCGACGGTCCGCGAGTCCATTTGTGTCACAACCCCTTTTGCACTCGAACACAAACCCGTGCCGGCGAGTGAGGTGCTGCGGGACACTCGACAGCAGCCGATGCGTAACGAGTGTAGGCGAGGTTTGCCAGCCGCGGTATCAGTCGCATAAACATCACGTATGTAATTCCCTCGAAACGAGGAACCGCACTACGAAAACCCTTGAAAACAAACCGAAAGAACGAACACGACGGCGAAATCCGGCATATATTCACCGAATTCGGATGGCCCGGTTTGCAAGATTCATCCCATACGGTATCTCGGAGCGATCGTGCGGCAACCCGCGATCCGGGACCACCCATCCGGCTCGAGCAAACCGCAGGCGTCGGCCGACCTGGCGACCGACGGAATCGGCGGCGCGATCCGGCACATTGTTTGCCGAAGCAAGGGTCACAGCAAACTTCGCAGCTCGGCACACCGTTGGCAATCCTGCCGAACCACATGCCGACACCCACGAGAGGCTGAACTGGTTGTCGGGTAATGAAACCCGATTCCGGAGGTTGCTCGAGCGCTGCCCGCGGTTATTCGGGTCCGCAACCCTATTCAGCGTCGCGAAATCACACATTCACTTATCGGCACGAAATGACAAAAGGCTCCGGGCTCGGCCGAAACCGAATCCCGGAGCCTTTTCGCGCTTATCAGCGCCTATTGCGCGGCTTCCACACCACCAGTGCGGTACTGCGTTGCGGCGGCATGAGATCGGGGCGATACCCCGCGCGCAGCCGATCCAGCTCGGCCGACATCTCGGCGACGCGCTGTTGCAGTTCCTCGACCTGATTGGTGAGTTCGATGATGCGCTTGATGCCCGCCAGGTTGACGCCCTCGTCCTGGGACAACCGCTGCACCTCGCGAAGCAGTTCGACGTCCCGTGCCGAATAACGTCGACCGCCACCCGAAGTCCGTTGCGGCGTAACCAGTCCGAGGCGGTCATACGTGCGCAGTGTCTGCGCGTGCATACCCGCCAGCTGGGCCGCCACGGAGATCATGAAGAACTCCGCCCGCGACGCCCCGCCGGACGCCTGCTTCGGATTATCGGACATCACGCACCTGCCCATCCCGCACGTGGATCGAACCCGCTGGTCTTCTCCGCCTCCGCGTAGCGCTTGAGCGCCTCGGCGGCATTGTCGTCCAGCTTCTGCGGCACGGCCACCTTGACGGTGACGAGCAGATCGCCCGCCCCGCCGGCGGGGCCGCGCTTGGGCACGCCACGGCCGCGCACCCGCAGGATGCGACCGTCCGCGGTGCCCGCAGGCACCTTGACACCGACGCGCCCTTCCAGCGTGGGCACGGAAACCGTTGTGCCCAGCACCAATTCACTGTAACTGACCGGCAGCACCAGGGTCAGGTCGTCGCCGTTGCGGCCGAAGACCTTGTCCTGGCTGACGTGCACGGTCACATAGAGGTCACCCGAGGGCGCACCACGCAGTCCAGCCTCGCCCTGTCCGGCCAGCCGGATCTTCTGCCCATCGCTGACACCGGGGGGAATCCGCACCGTGATGGTGCGGGTCCGATTCTGGATGCCGCTGCCGTGGCAATCGACGCACGGATCGTCGATGATCGAACCGCTACCACGGCATTCGTCGCACGGCTCGCTGAAGCCGAACGCGCCCTGGTTGCGGCTGATCACACCGTTGCCATTGCAGACAGGGCAGACTCGCGGACTGGTCCCCGGCTTGGCGCCGCTGCCGTGACAGGTGGTACACGGCGACGGACTGGTCATTCGCAGTGGAACCGTGACACCCTGCGCGGCCTCGCGGAAGCCGAGGGTCGTCTCGGTCTCCACATCGGCGCCGCGGCGCGGACGGCTCGCGGTGCGCGCGCCGCCCCGGTTGAACAGGCCGCCGAGCAGGTCACCGAGGCCACCGTCGCCGGCACTCGCCTGGCCGAAGATGTCCCCGATATTGAAGTCCTGCGAGAAGCCGCCGCCCGCACCGGGAGTGAAGCCACCACGCCCGTATCCGCCACCGGCGAACAGCTTTCGGGTCTCGTCGTATTCCTTGCGCTTGGCCGGATCCGACAGCACGGCATGCGCCTCGCTGACGGATTTGAACCGCTCCTCGGCCTTGGTATCGCCGGGATTGGCATCCGGATGCAGGTCACGGGCGAGCTTGCGGTACGCCTTCTTGATCTCGTCCTGCGAGGCGCTGGAGGAGACACCCAGCTCCTTGTAGAAGTCCTTTTCGATCCACTCCCGTTGGCTCACCGGGCATCTCCTCCTCTCGGGTTCCTATTGGTTGTTCGCATTGGCATCAGCATCCGATGCCTCTTCTTCGACCAGATCGGCCACGCCATCGGTTACCCCGACGAGCGCGTGCCGAAGCACTCGATCGCCGAACCGATAGCCCTTGCGCATGACAAGGCCGATCACCGGATCGTGTCCGGAGCCCTCGTGCTGCACGGCTTCGTGCAGGGTCGGGTCGAAAGGCTCACCCTCCGTACCGAATTCCTGCAGCCCCTGCTTGTGCAGCGCGTCGGCGAGCTTATCCGCGACCGACTTGAGTGGTCCGGCATCGAGATCGCCGTGCGCCCGCGCACGATCGAGATCGTCGAGTACACCGAGCAATTCGGAGACCACGGCCGCCTTGGCCGAATCGATGGTGGCCTGGCGGTCCCGCTCGACCCGACGCCGGTAGTTGGCGTATTCGGCGGTCAGCCGCTGCAAGTCGGCGGTGCGCTCGGCCAGTTCCTTGGTGATGGCCTCGGCCAGGATCTCGGCGCCCTCATCGGAACCGATGACGGGTTCGGTGCCGTTCCCGGCTTCGGGACCGGGCCCGGCGGCAGACTGTTCCGCCGCCGGTTCCCGGATTTCACCGGCCTGCGCCGTCTGGTCGCTCCGCGGGCTCCGCTCCTGCGGATCGATCTTGCGATTGTCGACGAAGGTGATCGGCTCCTGTTCGGAGTTTCCGTCGCTCACTTCTTCTCCGTGTCGACCGGCTCGTCAACGACCTCGGCATCCACGACCTGGTCATCGCTTGCGGAGCTCGACGCGCCGTTGCCGGACGCGGCCTGGTCGGCGGCCGATGCCTCGTAGATCGCCTGACCCAACGCCTGCGACTCGGTCGCCAGCTTCTCCACCGCGGACTTCACGGCCGCGATATCGGTGCCCTTGAGCGCGTCGTTGGCCTCGGCGATGGCCGCCTCGACCTTGGTCTTGACGTCCGCGGGGACCTTGTCCTCGTTCTCCTTGATGAACTTCTCGGTCTGGTGCACCAGCGACTCGGCCTGGTTGCGGGTCTCGGCCTCCTCGCGGCGGGCCTTGTCCTCGGCGGCGTGCGCCTCGGCGTCCTTGACCATCCGGTCGATCTCCTCCTTGGACAGGCCGGAGCCGTCCTGGATCTTGATCGTGTTCTCCTTGCCGGTGCCCTTGTCCTTCGCGGTCACGTGCACGATGCCGTTGGCGTCGATATCGAAGGTGACCTCGATCTGCGGCACACCACGCGGGGCCGGCGGGATGCCGGTCAGCTCGAAGGAACCGAGCAGCTTGTTGTGCGAGGCGATCTCGCGCTCACCCTGGAACACCTGGATCTGCACCGACGGCTGGTTGTCATCGGCCGTGGTGAAGGTCTCCGAGCGCTTGGTCGGGATGGTGGTGTTGCGCTCGATGAGCTTGGTCATCACGCCGCCCTTGGTCTCGATACCCAGCGACAGCGGGGTGACATCGAGCAGCAGGACGTCCTTGACCTCACCCTTGAGCACACCGGCCTGCAGGGCGGCGCCGACGGCGACGACCTCGTCCGGGTTCACGCCCTTGTTGGGCTCCTTGCCGCCGGTCAACTCGCGGACCAGGTCCGAGACGGCGGGCATACGGGTCGAGCCACCGACGAGCACGACGTGGTCGATATCGGCGACATTGATGCCTGCGTCCTTGATCACGGACTGGAACGGCGCGCGGGTGCGGTCGAGCAGGTCCGAGGTGATCTTCTGGAATTCGGCGCGGGTCAGCTGCTCGTCGAGGAACAGCGGGTTCTTGTCGGCGTCGACGGTGATGTAGGGCAGGTTGATCGAGGTGCTCTGGCTCGAGCTCAGCTCGATCTTGGCCTTCTCGGACGCCTCACGCAGGCGCTGCATGGCCATCTTGTCCTTGGTCAGGTCGATGCCCGCACTGGCCTTGAACTTGTCGACCAGCCAGCTCACGACGCGCTCGTCCCAGTCGTCACCACCGAGGTGGTTGTCGCCGGAGGTGGCGCGAACCTCTACGACGCCCTCGCCGATTTCCAGCAGCGAGACGTCGAAGGTGCCGCCACCGAGGTCGAAGACCAGGATGGTCTGTTCCTTGTCGCCCTTGTCCAGGCCGTACGCGAGTGCGGCCGCGGTGGGCTCGTTGACGATGCGCAGCACGTTCAGACCGGCGATCTGACCGGCCTCCTTGGTGGCCTGGCGCTGCGAGTCCTCGAAGTACGCGGGCACGGTGATGACCGCATCGGTGATCTCCTCGCCCAGGTAGGACTCGGCGTCACGCTTCAGCTTCATCAGCACGCGCGCGCTGATCTCCTGCGCGGTGTACTTCTTGTCGTCGATGGCCACCGACCAATCGGTGCCGATGTGGCGCTTGACCGAGCGGATGGTGCGGTCGACATTGGTGACCGCCTGGTTCTTGGCGGGCTGACCCGTCAGAACCTCTCCGTTCTTGGCGAACGCGACGATCGATGGGGTGGTGCGCGATCCTTCAGAGTTCGCGACGACGACCGGCTCGCCGCCTTCGAGAACGGCGACGACCGAGTTCGTGGTCCCGAGGTCGATTCCGACCGCACGAGCCATGGTGGTTCCTCCTAGTTGACGTAACTTCTTGTGTCGGTGCTGGGTGATCGCGGTCTTCGGGCGATCTACCCGCTCTGCGGCATCCGCCCGGGTCAACCGGGTCGGGTGCCGCGAGACCTCGCCCCAAGCACCTCACGGAGCACGGTCCCAGCAACGCTGAGCGTGGTCGGCTCAATCCTGCACCCATTCGACACCGGGCGTCAACTGAAACTTGAGCCGAACACACTCAACACTGTCGATCAGCTCAACCGACGGCCCACGATGTCTATTCCCGATGCAGGAAGAAAGGGCCGTCGAATTCTTGTCAGGCCCGATGGCCCGAGCTCGAATCGTCGACCACTTGTGATCCACCGACGACCACGGCGAACCGGCCCGATTCCGTCCGCCCGGGGTGTCCGAAGCGGGTTGCCCGTCGATCCGGTGGTCCACGAGGATGGCGGTGACGGCGGCGTCGATCCGCCGAAAGGAGTGGATGTGCCGACGAAGACGCGGTCCTGGTGGGGCTGGGGCAATGTCGAGGACGCGGTCGTCGGCGCGGAGCGGGAAGCACTGACGGCGCGGGTCGCGGCGATTCTGCCCGATGCGGATCTCGCGCCACACGAACCGCCGTCGGTCGAATCGCTCGGACTGCCCGAACCGCGGGTGACCACGCCGGATTCGCTCGCCGGACTGGTGTCGACCGATCCGGCCGATCGGGCGGCGCACGCGCACGGTCAGGCATTTCGCGATGTGGTGCGCAATCTGCTCGGCGACGTGCGCAATGTGCCGGATCTGATCGTTCGGCCGCGCACGGAAGGCGAGATCGTCGACGTACTCGACTGGGCCGCCGGGGCAAATATCGCGGTAATCCCGTTCGGGGGTGGAACTTCCGTGGTCGGCGGGGTCGAGCCGAGGTTGCCCGCTCGATCGACCGAATTCGCGGGGGCGATCAGTCTGGACCTCGGTCGGCTCGATCGGGTGCTCGAGATCGATCGCACCAGCCGGGCGGCGCGAATTCAGGCCGGCGTCTTCGGTCCGGCGCTGGAGGATCAACTGCGCGGCGCGAATCTGACGCTGCGGCATTTTCCGCAGTCGTTCGAATTCTCGACGCTCGGCGGCTGGCTGGCCACCAGGGCCGGTGGACATTTCGCAACGCTGTACACCCATATCGATGACCTGGTCGAGTCGATGCGAGTGGTAACCCCGACGGGCACAAGCGAATCGAGGCGGTTGCCCGGATCAGGGGCCGGGCCGTCACCGGATCGGATGTTCCTCGGATCCGAGGGGACACTGGGAATAATCACCGAGGCGTGGATGCGCTTGCAGGACCGGCCGCGTTGGCGCGCAACGGCTTCCGTGCACTTCGACGACTACACCCAGGCCGTGGCCGCGACCAGGGCCATCGCACAGTCCGGCCTCTACCCGACCAATTGCCGGCTGCTCGATCCGGCCGAGGCATTTCTCAATGCCGGTGCCGCCACGAGCGGTGGTGTGCTGGTGCTCGGATTCGAATCCGCCGATCACCCGACGCGCACCTGGATGGAACGCGCACTCGAGTTGGTCGCCGACCACGGCGGCACTCTCCCCGAACCCGCGTGCTACACCGAATCGACCGAGCATCGAGCAGGTTCGGGCGCGGCCGACACCTGGCGTTCGTCATTCCTGCGTATGCCCTATCAACGCGACGCCCTCGCGGCCCGGTCGATGATTACCGAAACTTTCGAAACCGCCTGCACCTGGGACAAATTCGAAAACCTGAAGGCAGCAGTGACCGAGGCCGCGAATGCGGCCATCCGATCCGTCGGCGCCACCGGCGTGGTGACCTGCCGCTTCACCCATGTGTATCCGGACGGTCCAGCACCGTACTTCGGCATCTACGCCGCGGGGCGCTGGGGCAGTACGCTCGCGCAGTGGGATGACATCAAAGCCGCTGTCTCCGAGGCGCTCTCGGCTGCGGGCGGGACCATCACCCACCATCACGCGGTGGGCCGGGACCACCGCCCCTGGTACGACCGGCAGCGCCCCGACCCGTTCGCGAATGCCTTACGGGCCGCCAAATCCGCGCTGGATCCGGCCGGAATCCTCAATCCCGGCGTGCTGATCTGAGCTCAGCACTTGTCCGCCGGGCGGCCAGGCCCGGGTGAATGCCCGGGATGAGTCCGTTCGCCGCCGCGGTGCGCTGCAGAAGGCCGACCAGGGTAGCGCGCTCGCCGGGTTCGAGCGCCGCCGTGACATCGGCATCCAATCCGGTCACGATCGTCTCGGCCCGGGTGAGCAGCTCATGGGCCGCCGGAAGTAGATACACCGCGTGTGCGCGCCGGTCGGTCGGATGTTTGCGTCGCTCGACGAGTCCGCGCTTCTCCAGTTCGTCCACCAGCCCGACCATCACATTGCGGTGGATCCGCTGCGCCTCGCACAGCTGCTGCTGCGATTGGCCATCGTTGGCACTCAATATTCGCAGCGTGCCGTAGTGGCGCGGGCTGATGCCGAGCGGCGCGAGCAGGTCGGTGAAGCGCGCAGCGACATGGAACCCGAGCTGACCGAGCAGGAAGGCGGAGCGCTCGGACAGCGGCACGAAGGTCGGTTCGGTCACGCACCGAGCATACCCCGGTCAATGCACTCTTAGTGATTGCGCACTTGATTGATAATCACTTCATGTGCATAGTTTGAGGTGTCGTCCTACTCCACCGATCCGAAAAGAGCCTTCTCGTGGATACCGACATCTCTCCGGGTGCAGACGTGCCACTCGACCCGCGCCGCTGGATCGCCTTCGCGGTCGTGCTTGCCGCGGGGTTCATGGATCTACTCGACGTCACCATCGTCAATGTCGCGGTACCGAGCATCCAGACCGATCTGGGCGCCCAGTATTCGCAGATCGAATGGATCATCGCGGCGTATGTGCTCGCCTTCGCCGCGGTGCTCATCACCGGCGGCCGACTCGGCGATATCTACGGCCGCAAGCGGATCTTCCTGATCGGCATGACCGGATTCACGCTGGCCTCGGCCGCGTGCGGCTTCAGCTCGGATCCGACCATGCTGATCACCTCCCGGTTCGTCCAGGGCGCGATGGCCGCGCTGATGGTGCCGCAGATCCTCGCCATCATTCGGGCCACCTTCCCGCAGGAAGAGCGCGCCAAGGCCATCGCGATCTACAGCGGTGTCGGCGGCTCGGCCTCCGCGGTCGGCCTGTCACTCGGCGGACTGCTGGTGCAATGGAATCTGTTCGATCTGGACTGGCGGCCGATTTTCCTGGTCAATGTCCCGGTCGGGATCGCGGCGCTGATCGCCGCGACCATCGTCATGCGGGATTCCCGCTCGCCAGCTACGCCGCGGCTGGATCCCATCGGCATGGCGCTGGCGATCTCCGCGGTGCTGCTGCTGGCCTATCCGCTCACCGAGGGCCGCCGATTGGGTTGGCCCGCATGGACTTTCGTCATGATGGCGAGCGCCGCGGTGGTCTTCGGCGCATTCGTCGTCTTCGAGCGGCGGCGGGCGCGCACCGTCGGATCCCCGCTGATCGATCTGGAGCTGTTCCGATCCCGCCCGTTCACCGTCGGCCTCGCGAGCTGGCTGCTGTTCTGGATCGGGCTCGGCGGGTTCTTCCTGATCTGGACGCTGTTCATGCAAGCCGGGCTGGGCTGGTCGGCAATGCGGGCCGGGCTCACCGCAGTCTTCTTCGCGGTCGGCGCAGGCATCGGGGCCGGAGTTTCGGTGAGTGTGCTCGCGCCGCGGTTCGGGCGCATCGTGCTGGTCGCCGGTGGTGTGGTGAATGCCGGTGGATTCGCGCTGTACGGGTGGCTGGCCGCCCATTACGGTGCGTCGATCGCGTCATGGCAGATGGTGATTCCGCTGATCGTCACCGGTGTCGGATTCGGCATGGTGGTCGCGCCGACCATCGACCTGCTACTCGGTCAGGTGCCCGCACGTGAGGCGGGGGCGGCGTCCGGACTCCTCAATACCGGACAGCAGCTCGGCACCGCGCTCGGTGTCGCATTGGTCGGCGTGGTCTTCTTCGGTCAGCTGGACCATGATTCGACGCGCGGAGTCGAGGCGGTAACGCCGCAGGTGCGCACCGAACTCTCGACGATCGGCCTTCCCGAACCCGCACAGGACCAGATCATCGCGAATTTCCTTGCCTGCGTTCATGATCGGTCGGCACAGGTGGATCCGACGGCGGTCCCGGCCAGTTGCCAGAGCTCCGCTGCGGGCAATTACGCTGTGGCACAGGTGCTCACCGATGCGGGCGAACGGGCCAATGCGGTGAATTTCGCCAACACCTTCCGCTACACGCTGTGGTACGGCATCGGCCTACTGGCCGTCATGTGCCTCGGCTTCCTCGTGCTCCCCAGGGATGCACGGCTCGAGCGGCACGAGATCGACGATCCTCTGGAACTGGTATCGACAGGAGTCTGAGTTGACTTCCTCCCCACACCTAACGGTCGGGGATTCCAACCTTCACAGGTCGGGTTTCCTGCTTCACCGACGGTGTCCCAGCGTCTGCTGCAATGGCACCGACGACACCTCACCCAAAAACTCCAGGTCATCGGTCTTCTTCCACCCAGTCAGCATCGCGGAAGTCTCGTGGTAGTTCACCCGCCGCTGCTCGGTGAACCACGCAGTACCTCACACATTAACAAGTCAGGTTGTGAAACACTGATGAAAGTACTTGCCGTCGGACGCGAACAAGCCGTCGTCGACACCGCCACCGAATTGCTGCGGGCCAAGGGTTATACCGCCGTCGGTACCGTCGCCGACGCCGAGGCGCTGCGCGTGCTCGATACCGGTGAGATCACCGATCTGATCATCGGTGGTGGCGTTGAACCGAATTCGCGTGCGGCACTGAAGCGGAAAGCGGCCGACCGGCATGTCACCGTGCACGAGGCCAAGCGTGGCGGTCGCGGTATCGAGGATTATCTGAACGAGGTTGTCATTCCGACGCTGGAGCATCAGTAGTAGCCAAACGGCGGTTCCCGCACCCCCGCGGGAACCGCCGTCCTAGGCCAGACCCTCATTTCCGCTGCATCTTATATGTGCGCAGTAGGGTGGCGTGGGGAGGCTTCGGCTGCCTCACCGCGCGCCGCCGATCCGAGGAGTTCGTTATGAGGGCCGCCGTCGTCACCGATACCAAGTTTTCGGTCGAGGAATTGCCGACACCGACGCCCGGGCGCGGGCAGGTGCTGATCAATGTGTCGCGGTGCGGCATCTGCGGGTCCGATCTACATGCCCGCACCCATGCCGACGAGATGGCCGAGCTGGCCGCACGCACCGGATACGACCAATTCATGCGCGCGGAGCAGAGGGTGGTGCTCGGACACGAATTCAGTGGCGAGATAGTCGATTACGGGCCGGGCTGCCGCAAACGCTGGCGCACGGGTACACCCGTGGTAGCACTGCCGATCGTGCGCCACGACGGCGCACCGCAGCTGACCGGGCTCTCGGCGGCCGCGCCCGGCGCGTATGCCGAGCAGGTGGTTGTGCAGGAGTCCATGACAATGCCGATCCCGAACGGACTTTCGGCCGAACATGCCGCACTCACCGAACCGATGGCCGTCGCCTGGCACGCGGTACGCAAGGGGCGAGTCGGCAAAGGGCAGACCGCATTTGTAATCGGCTGTGGCCCAATCGGTTTGGCTGTTATCAGCATGCTGAAAGCGTCGGGCGTGCGCACCGTGGTCGCCAGTGATTTCTCGCCGCGCCGCCGCGAACTCGCCGTCGGCTGTGGCGCCGATATCGTCGTCGATCCCGCGACCGAATCCCCTTGGGAGGCAGCGCCGAAACGCGGGCGGATCAATGGCGTCACCGATATTCTCAGCCTCGGTTTCGACACCATGGAACGGCTGCGCCGCGTCCCGAATCTGCCGTGGTGGTACGTCTTCCGACTGGTGCACTCACTCGATGCGGGTCCGGCGGGTCCGGTCGTCTTCGAATGCGTCGGGGTGCCGGGCATTATCGATCAGATCCTCGCGGCCGCGCCGCCGCTGTCGCGCGTTGTCGTGGTCGGCGTCTGTATGGAAACCGACCGCTTCCAACCCGCGATGGCCATCAACAAGGAAATCGAACTTCGCTTCGCCTTCGGCTACGACCCGGGCGAATTCCGCGACACGCTGCATATGATCGCCGACGGGAAGGTCGATCCGGCCCGTTTGATCACCGGAACCGTCGGGCTGGAGGGTATCGATAATGCGTTCACCGCGCTCGCCGATCCGGAACAGCACGCGAAGATACTGATCGACCCGGCCAGTACGGCGACGACGCCATGACGCTCAGCCGAGGTGCCGGTCGCGATCGGGCTGCCGATCGAGCCATGAGGGCGCCGCGGTGTCCGGGTAGCTGAGCGCGGGTTGGCCGTGCTCGAGGTAGACGGCGTGGCCCTCCATGCGGGCACGGAAGGCCTGCCAGACGCGGCGGCACAGTTCGGGTCGGGCGAAGGTGTCCACGGTGTCGACGCGGACCCACTGCCAGCGGTCCAGTTCGCTCGCCGGCAGTTGGACGGCCGATTCGTCGCCGAGTTCGCCGCAGTCGAAGATGTAGAGGATCTTGTCGCCCGCGGGGTTCTGTGCCCAGTCGTGCACGAGCAGGCGCTGCGGCGGGCGGTCGAGGCCGAGTTCTTCGCCGATCGCGCGGCGACAGGCCGCTGCCGGTGATTCGCCGGGCCCGACAATGCCGCCTGGAATGTCCCAACCGCCCCGGTCGACCGAATGGACAAGCAGCACGTCCTCGCCGCGCACGAAAAGAGCCCCCGCAGCCAGTCTCACCTGGGCGAACGGTTTCGCGTCACGGTCCGACATCACCTCACGACCTTCCTTCGCCGGGTCCGGAAATACGCGGGTTCGGCGGAGTTGCCGCCGTTTGACCGCACCTGCTGCGACGATGGGCACGGTCTCTCCACTTGTACACCAGCAGCGCACATACGTCCTCGAACAACTCGAGAAGGTGGGCTAAGCATGGCCGAGAAGATCTTCGACATCGTGTGGGATGCGATCGACGACATCCGAGGCGACGTCGAGAACATGCGGCTGCGGTCGCAGTTGATGTTCGAACTGACCGACCGGATCGCGGCCGAGGGCTGGAGTCCGGACGCCGCCGCCGAGCACCTAGACGTGACCGCCGCGCGGATCTCCGATCTGCTCGGCGGCCGAACGCAGCTGTTCAGCCTGGACGCGCTGGTCAATATGATCGCCGCGGCCGGTCTGCGGGTGCAGGTGCTGATCACCTGATCCTCAGGTGGCGGCGAGCACCTGATCGGCGATCTCGCGGTCCAGTGCGACACGCACCAATGCGGCGGCCAGGTCGGCGGTGTGGTTTTCGGGGGCCAGATCGGCCAAGCGGTCCGGGTCTTTCGGAAGTCGGACGCGTTCGGCGCCGCGCAGGGCGCGTTCGGCGAAATGCGGTCGAGCCCAGGTCCATATGTCCTGGACTTCGCGCAGGAAGATATCGCTGCCGGTCGGGCCGATGCCCTGGAACTGTTGCAGCAGTTCGGCGGCGCGGGTCGGCTCGTGGTCGGCTTCGTCGGCGAGTTTGCGCAGATCGCCGCCGTAGCGGTCGAGCACGCGAGACGCGTTGGCGCCCAAGCGGGACGCCGTACTTTCGTCGTAGCGCTTGTAATGGGCGCGTCCGAGTGCGTCGACCAGTTCCTGCCAGTCGGCGTCCGCGACCCGGTTCGGGGTGCGATATCCGGTGCTCACCAGTTCCTTGGTCGCGGCGACGGCGATATCGGCGGAGATCCGGGTGCTGAGCAATTCGGCGAGCATGAGCAGTTGGAACAGCGGAGCGGGTTTATCGGCCAGGGTGATGCCGGCCTCGGCCGCGTAGCCGGTGCCCGCCCGGTCCAGCAAAGCGTTCACCACATCTTTTTGAGTCATCGCATGCTCCTGGGTTCGATATCCGGGGCGTACCCAGGGGTCGCCGGTCCACACCCGGGACTACGCTGCGTAATCTTTCGCGACGACCGTGCGGGCGACCTTCTGCGGTGCACCGCCGATCAGACCCCGCCACGGCAGATACGGCAGCAGACGGACATTGAGATTGCGCATGCGGATCATCGAATTGCTCGGCGGCGCATACCATTTGCCGACGCCCTCGGCGAAGGTCTGACAGGCCCGCACCATCGGCAGCATTTCCGCGCGATAGCGGGCGAAGGCGATGGTGTGATCACCACCCGCCGCGGCGAGCTCACCGGCCAGGATGTAGGCGCCGACCAGCGACAGGTCCGCGCCCTGACCGGATAGCGGTGACGCGCAATAGCCCGCATCGCCGACGAGTGCGACGCGGCCGTTGGACCAGTCGTCCATGTGGATCTGCGCCATGGCGTCGAAGTAGAAATCGTCGGCGGCATCGAGGTGGGTGAGCAGTTTCGGCACCTCCCAGCCCTGACCCGCGAATCGGTCGGCGAGGATCTGCTTCTGCCGTTCGATATCGCGGTAGTCGTAGTCGAGTTGCTCGGATTCGAACGCGAAAACCGCCTTGGCTTCGGTGTTACGGCGTGCGCTGTAGCTGCCCGCGATGGTGCCGGGAGTGTTGTAGTCCAGCTCCCAGCGATCGAGTTCGAGCAGGTTGGGGGTGGTGTAGATGGCGATGTAGTAGCCCATATGCCGGATGAAGTCCGATTCCGGGCCGAAGACCAGTTTGCGGGTGTTGGAGTGCACGCCGTCCGCGCCGATCACCAGGTCGAAGGTGCGGGGTTCGGCATTGACGAAGGTGACGTGCACGCCCGAATCATCCTGGGCAAGTTCGGTTATCGAGTCGCCGAAGAGGTACTCGACGTTGTCCTTGGTGGCCTGGTAGAGCACTCGGGACAGGTCACCGCGCTGAATCTCGGTGTCGCCGTTGGCTCCTACGCCATTGAAGACTTCGCTGCTGATGTCGGCCTTCACCTTGCCCGCGGCGTCCACATAGGAGGTGCCGCGCTTGCCGGTGCTCAGCTCGTGCACCCGCTCGAGCAAGTCCATGCGACGCAAAACACCGGTCGCAGTGCCGAGTACGTCGATGGCCTGACCGCCTTCGCGCAGCCGCGGTGCGCGCTCGACGATCGTCGGCGTGAATCCGTAGCGGTGCAGCCAGAAGGCCAGTGCCGGTCCGGCGATGCTCGCTCCGGAGATGAGGACGGTGCGGTTCTTGTTCATGCCGAGAACTGTACATTTGTCTTAGACAACTGCGCAATACAAACGCCTGAGGCAATTGCGCTAGCATGCCGACCATGGGAAATCGCGAGGATCTGCTGGCGGGAGCGCGCCGCTGCCTGTTCGAGAAGGGCTATACGCGCACCACCGTGCGCGACATTTCGAATGCCGCGGGCGGGGTCAGCATGGCCGCCATCGGCTACCACTTCGGCTCCAAGGAGGCGCTGCTCAATGCCGCACTGGCCGAGGCGAATCGGGAGTGGGGCGATGAACTCGAACGCACCCTGAGCGCGGCGGCGGAGCCGAATTCGACTGCGCTACAACGTTTCGAAGCGAACTGGACCGCGGTGCTCGACTCGATTGCCGATCATCGCGGGCTCTGGTCGGCGACCTTCGACATCCTCGCCCAGTCCGGGCAGGACGAGGCGACCCGCGAGCAGTTGGCGGGCAGTCTCGACGAAGCTCGCCGTGGGCTGGCCCGCCTGTTCGAGGGCATTGATGAATCCGATACCGAAGGCGGACGCGCCATCGGGTCGTTCTATCAGGCGCTGCTGACGGGGTTGGCCGCGCAGGTTTTGATCGATCCGGACCACGCGCCGTCGGGCAAGGAGTTGGCCGCCGCCCTACGTCGGATCACCGGCTGACACGCGCACACTACTGCCGGCGCTCCAACTGCCTCGCACGCGATGTGCGGCCGCATCAACGGGTGTTCGACACCGCCGTCGATCCGCTACCCACGTAATCGCGCGCCGATCAGCCCACGCCGAGAATTACTCTGGCAACAGGCTCAAAGTTCCTTCGGCGCTGCGAGCTGCGGTGAGGCAGGCGGTGGTCGTGAACTGGTCGGCCAGGGGGTGGCGGGCGCGGGCACGCCATTTGCGCACGGCGGCCATGGCCTCGGCGCGCTGTATGGCGGGGTCGGCGCCGAAGGGCAGGCCTAGTCGCAGATGTGGGGCGACGCCGGAGCCGCCGATCAGTCGGTGCAGTTCGGCGAGATCCGGTGCGGGCAGCGCCAATTCATCGGTGCGCAGGCGACCGAGTAGGCGGAGTTCGGCGAAACCGTGCACGTCGGCCAGCAGCGTGCGGACTCGGGGTAGCAGCTGGTCGGCGGGGGTGCCGGGGTATGCGGTGAGGACGCGGGCCAGGGCGGTGAGGGCCGAGTGCGCCTTGAGTTGGTCGGCGCGCTGGCCGAATTGGACGTCGAGTACCGAGCGGAGTTCGTCCACCCCGCTGCGGTTGGTCAATTCCGCTGCCAGCGTGGCGGAGTCGCGCACACCGAGGCGGATCAGTGTGACCGCCATCCGAATTCCGAACAGGCCGAAACGGGCCGCTAGCTGAGCGCGGAGTTCGGGCGGGACCGGGAGCGGAATATCGGGGCGGGCGAAGCGATCTGCCGAGAGCAGTGCGGCGCTCAGCTCGTCGACCGGCACCCGGGCCAGCGCCTCGAAGGCGGTGAATTCCTGCTGACGCAGGGTCGCCGCGGCGAATGCGAGCAGACCGGCGACCGGAATTACGGCCTGGCACAGTCCCGTTCGCTCCAACTCGCCCGCGAAACGTGCCGCGACATCGCGAGCGGAATGCAGTGCGTCGATTCGGCCCGCCCCGATCTCGTCGGCACGCGAGACCACTCCGATAACACCTAGCGGACCCGAAATCCCCTGCGCACCAGCGGTTCCGGCACCGACCTGTTCGAGGAACCGGACGTCGGCGTCATCGAGCCGACGCAGCAGATAGACCACGGCGTCCGCACCCGGAATCGATACGGCCGCCATGCCGTCGGCGTCACCGGGCGTGAGCAATCGCGCGGTCCGCAATGACACTTCCCGCGACAACGACGATGTGCCAGGGGTGTCGATGATGGTGGTATTCGCCAGTGCGGCAGCGGGCCACTCGACCTCCAGGTGGTCCACCTCGCGCGGGCCCGGCGCATTCCAGTTCAGTCGTTCCAGATCGAAGGTGAGCCCGTGCGTGCCGCTGCCGCGGCGCACCACCACATTCGCCGTCGAGCCGTCCGGTGCGTAGGCCGTCACGCTCGGAGTCGAGCCGTTGCGGTACCAGGTGACCACGCGCGTGCATTCGGTCGCATCGGTCGGGGCGATGTCCTGGCCGACCAGGGAGTTGAGCAGAGTCGACTTGCCCGCCTTCAACGAACCCGCCAGCGCCACCCGCAGCGGCTGATCCAGGCGGCGGGCACAGTCGGCCAGCAGCGCACGCGGTCGCGGCTCACGGGGAAATGCCTGCCTGGCCGCGGCGACCAGCTGATGCGCCTCGGCGACGATGCCGGGCGCCCGCCGAGCATCATGCCGGGTCACGTCTCTTCTCACGGGGTTACCGTACCGGCGGCTCCTTTCCGCGGCGCGACGATGGCAGGTTGCATAGCATCCGCATAGCGTCGCAGCTCGGCGACCATGTGCAGCTGCCGGTCGAGTACCGCGCAGCGCTCGGTCCGGCGGGCCGTTTCCATATTCGCCGCCTCCTGCGCGGCCCGCAGCGAATCGTCGATGGAGCGCAGGCTGCGTTCGGCGACGCCGGTGTAGTGATCGCGCAGAGCCCGATGGATGCGGTGCAGGCGGTCCTTGGATTCCTTGCCCGCCTGGAACGCGACGTCATCGATGAAGCGTCGAATGGCGACCTTGGCCTCATTGCGGCGCCGGGCCAGCCTGGCCTGCTTGTCGTCGCGGAAAGCCTTGCCGCCCACCAGGACACCGGCACCGATGGAGATCGGATTGAGCATCGCCAGCCCGGCGAAGGTGGTCGCGAGGCCGACCATCAGCACACCGCCGTAGGAACCCCGCATGCCGACCAGAATTTTGCTGCCGAAACCGATATCGGGCTCGAGATCGGCGAGGGTGCCCCCACCGGCGCGGCTGTCCTCGGTGTGCAAGCCGGAGCTGACATCGGGCAGTTCGACCATGCCGATCTCGGTGAAATGCTCGGCGACCCGCTCGGCGAGTTCCACGGCGCGGGTATGCGTCCAGAGCAGGTTGTCGCCGAGGGCGATGTCGATATCGCCGGTGAGCCATTCGGCAATCCGGTCCCAATGGCGGCCCGGATCGTGCTTATCGATCCACTCCTCACCGGTTCGGGCGATCTCGCGCAGGCGCTCGCGCAGATCGTGATCGACATCGCCGGCCAGATCGGTGATGCCGTCGGAGAGGGTCAGCTGCCAGGCCGAGGTGCGCCGGTGCAGATCCTCGGCGGTGGTCTTCGCGATTTGCAGCTCACGCACCGCCATCGCGCCCTGGCGGGGATCGCGCAGTGCGACCAGTTCACTGCCGAGCGCGAGCGCCAAATGCTCTGCGGCGGACTGGATATCGTGGGCCACCGCAACCAGGGTGGCGGCTTGATCGCGGGCTACCACCTGTTCGCGGAGGAACTGGTACAGCACACCGAAGCCGGATTCGGCACCCAACTGTTGGTCCTGCAGAATCATCGCGTGCCTGCGCAGTACCGCGGAAACCGGGATGATCGGCACCTCGACTCGTGCTCGGCTCAGATGCCCCTCGTCGGCCTGATGCACTTGGCGCCAATGCGGATACAGATCGATCTTGGTGAGTAACAGTGCGGTGGTCGGGCACAGTTCGCGGACCTGCCGGAGGAAGGCCAATTCCGGCTCGGTGAGTTCGGTGGAGGCATCCGAGAGCACCAGCACCGCGTCGGCGGTGGCGACCAGGCCGAGTACGCCTGCCGCATAACCACTTCCGTGGCCGCCGACGCCCGGTGTGTCCACCAGCACGATGCCGTCGGCCAACAGCGGATTCGGGAGCTGGATCTCGATGCGCAGCACTCGTCGGCCGTGTGCCTGCGGTGTGCGGACATTGATCATGCCGATCTCCTCGACCGGCAATGGAACTCGCGCCTCCTCGGTTCCGCTCGGCCCGGCCAGCACCAGTTCGGCATATGGTTCGGGACCGTGCGCGAGCAAGGTCGGGACAGCGGTGGTCGCGTCGTCGCCGACCGGGCAGATCTCCAGATTCAACAGCGCATTGACGAAACAACTCTTGCCCTGGCCGAGTTGTCCGACGATCACGATGCGGCGCCGCGGATCGCGGACCCGGTCGGCCGCCATTTCCAGGCGACCGACCAGATCATTGCGACCCGCGGCGCGCGCCGCGGCGATGGTTTCACCCAATACCGTCAGCAGCGGTACCGCGGGCGGTTGAGCATTGACTGCGGGTGTCCCCATCGAACCTCTTTCGTACGAATATCCGCTGCCGCTCAGTGCAGGAAGGCGTCGCCGCCCAGATCGCCGCCGGCATGTCCGGCCAGATCGGTACCCGCATGAGTATCGGTGAAGAGGCTGGAATCGCTGTGTCCGGTGACCGACGTGTCCAGATGCGATCCGGCCGAACTGTCGAGTCCGGAACCGAAGGCATTCGAAACATCCAGCGACGACCAGGTATTCGCGGTGGACCCGACGGTCGAGGCGGCGCCGCCGGTCAGTGCCGAACCGGCGTGACCGCCCAGTTCCGCGGTGCCGTTGGCGGCGCCATGTGCCGCGGCACCGGAATGCACCGTGGAGTCGACGCTCGACGAGAGTCCGCCGCCGAGGCCCGCATCCGCCGAGCCACCCACACCGGTGGAAAGGCCTGTGGCCAAACCGGTTCCGGCGTGCGCACCGCCGCCGAGGCTGGTTTCCAGGCCACTGCCGGCTTGGATGCCACTGCTGATTCCGCTGGAAAGACCGGTCTCCAGACCCGTCCCCAGATGTGTTCCGGCATCGACGGCGCCCTGCGCTCCGGTGGACACGCTGCCGCCGAGCCCGGTGGCCGCACCGACTCCGGTGGACAGTCCCGTCTCCAGACCGGTAGCCGCATGGCCACCGGCATCAACTGCACCGCCCAAACCTGTGGACAGCCCTGCACCGGCCTGCGTCCCGGCACCGACCGCACCGCTCACACCTGAAGACAAGCCCGCACCGAGCTCCGAACCCGCGTGGGCACCGGCACCGACCGCACCGCTCACACCCGCACCGAGCTCCGAACCTGCGTGCGCGCCGGCGCCGACCCCCGTGGACAGCCCCGCACCGGCCTGCGTCCCGGCGCCGACCGCACCGCCCAGACCCGTGGACAAACCGCCGCCCAGATCAGCCGCGCCACCGATGGCACTGGAGAACCCGGACGTGGCGTGCGCACCAGCGTCACCGAGATCCGATCCGACCTGCGCACCGCCGCCGAGAGCACCACCGAGACTGCTCGACAACCCGCCACCGAGCTCAGCGCCCGTACCGAGCGCCGCACCAGTAGCCAAACTCGACTCCAGCCCCGTCGTCACCTGAGCACCGGTGCCGATCGCGGACGAAGCCCCGCTCGACACGCCGCCACCGAGCCCGGCCCCGGCATCCACCACACCGCCGAGCCCAGCCTCCAGCCCACCCCCGAGCCCACTTCCCGCATGCGCCCCCGCATCGAAAGCTCCCTCGATCCCCGAAGTAGCCTGCGCCCCAGCATCAACAACCCCATTCGCCCCTGTGGACAACCCACCCCCGACACCCGCACCGGCCTGCGCAGCCCCACCGATCCCGGTGGACAACCCCGCCTCCAGACCGCTCGCCGCCTGACCACCTGCATCAACAGCACCACCCAGACCTGTGGCCAAACCGCCCCCCAGATCGGCACCTGCCTGCGCACCGGCACCCGCCGCGCCACCGAGACCAGTCGACAAACCGCCGCCCAGCTCAGAACCCAACTGAGCACCACCACCAATTCCAGTGGACAACCCGGATTCCAAACCACCGGCAGCCTGCGCACCAGCATCAACGGCACCGCTCAGCCCTGTGGACAGGTCGGCACCCGCCTGGGCACCAGCACCCGCGGCGCCTCCCAAGCCGGTCGACAGACTGCCACCCAGATCAGCGCCAGCTTGCGTACCAGCGCTGACAGCGCCGCCCAGACCTGTGGACAAACCGCCACCGAGCCCGGCACCGGCACCTGCCGCGCCCACCAGACCAGTCGACACACTGCCGCCGAGCTCGGAACCCAGCTGCGCACCACCATCGAGCGCGCCACCAATTCCGGTGGACAAGCCTGTCTCCAGGCCACCGGCGGCCTGCGCTCCGGCATCAACGGCGCCACCCAGGCCGGTGGACAAGCTGCCGCCCAGATCGGCACCCGTGTGTGCACCAGCATCGACAGCACCGCCGAGACCACTGGACAGACCGGCTCCGAGATCGGTCCCCAGTTCCGCGCCGCCACCGACCGCGCCACTCAGGTCTGTGGACAGATCAGCACCTGCCTGGGCTCCAGCGCCTGCCGCGCCCACCAGACCGGTCGACAGACTCCCGCCCAGATCCGATCCCAGCTCTGCACCACCGCCGAGCGCGCCACCGATTCCGGTGGACAGGCCGGTTTCCAGACCACCGGCCGCGTGGGCGCCCGCATCAACAGCACCACCCAGACCGGTGGACAAGCTGCCACCCAGATCGGAGCCCGCCTGCGCACCGCCGCCAACGGCACCGCTCAGCCCCGTGGACAGGTCGGCACCCGCCTGGGCACCAGCACCCGCGGCGCCTCCCGAGCCGGTCGACAGACTGCCACCCAGATCGGAGCCCGCCTGCGCGCCGGCGTTTACCGCGCCTGTCAGGCCTGTGGACAGATCAGCGTTCGCGTCGGCTGCGGTGCCGATTGCGCTGGAGAAGCCGGTCGATGCCTGGGCACCGGCGTCCAGCGCGCCCCCCAAGCTGCCACCGAGATCGCCGCCCCCGTCGAGCCCGGTCTCGAAGCCCGAAATCGCTTGTGCCCCTGCACCAATCGTGCCGCCGAGACCGGCACCGAGATCCGTACCGAGCTGACCACCCGCACCCACAGCACCACCAAGGTCCGTCGCGGCATGCGCACCCGCATCAACCACACCGCCCAGACCAGCACCCAAATCCGCGCCGAGCTGACCACCCGCACCCACAGCACCACCAAGGTCCGTCGCGGCATGCGCACCCGCATCAACCACACCGCCCAGACCAGCACCCAAATCCGCGC